>NZ_LMIR01000002.1:387079-550787 GCF_001429165.1 Agromyces sp. Root81 | reverse complement strand
TCGGTGAGGGCTACAACGAGCTGACCACGGGTCTCGAGAAGGCGATCGAGGGCATCAGCGACATGGGCGAGTCCCTGCGCAAGATGATGCAGGCGATCCAGGACACCGACCAGGCGCTCGCCGGCAACTGAGCATCCCAGTGAGTCGGGGCGTCGATCAGGCGTCCCGCCTCTCCGCAATGGAAGGAACGCAGCATGGCGGGGCCGGATATCGACCTGGACTTCGATGACCTCACATCGATGACGAAGGACCTGAGCACCTTCGTCACCGAATTCGAGAACATCGGCGACACGACGGACGACGTGAAGGACGCCGTCGGTCGTCCGCACGGTCGCACCCAGCTCGAGCGCAAGGTGGGCGACTTCGAGGGCGGGTGGGACGGCAACCGCGAGGTCATCCTCGACGGGCTGACGAACATCCGCGACCACCTGCAGGCCATCGTGGACCAGTTCACCGAGACCGACAAGCAGCTCGCGACTTCCGGAGAGACCTCATGACATACGGTGTCGGACTGACGTCGCCGAAGGGCGTCCCCGCGCGCGTGCTCGACGGCTCCGCCGACGAGATCGAGAAGGCCGGTCGTCACTACATCGACATCGGCGAGCGGATGTCCGCGACTGCCGACGAGCTCAAGAAGCTCGGTGATGACGAGAAGTACACGGCTGAGAGCCTCGACAAGGTGCGCGAGTCCGCTCGGGAACTGCACGGCGACCTCCGAAAGGTCGGCGCTCGGTACGAGAAGTCCGGCCCAGTGCTCGTGACCTATGCGAGCGCACTCCGCACGGCGCGCACCAGCACGGTCGACCCGCTCGTCGAGCAGATCATCGCAGCGCACCAGGCGCACGAGGACGCGCTCGACGAGGAGCGCGCCGCCAAGAGCAAGGTCGACGACTACGACACGACCTGGCTCTGGGAGACGGAGGCGACTGACTCGCAGAAGGATGTCGCGTCGTCGAATCTCGCAGATGCGCGGAGCGCGTCGTCGGCAGCGGAATCGTCGCTCGACGAGCTTTGGACCTCGTTCGACAGCGGATTCGCGAACTGGGAGTCCGCGTACGACGCCGCGGTGAGCGGCATGGAGGACGCCATCGACGCGTCGGGCATCAACGACTCCTGGTGGGAGGACGCGCTCGACCAGATCGCGACCGTCGCGACGGTCATCGGCACGGTCGCGGTCATCGCGGCGCTGGTCATCGGCGGCCCGATCACGCTCGCGGTCGCGGCAGTCGCCGGCATCGTCGCGCTCGTCGCCCACGTGGTCATGATGGCCTGCGGTTCGAAGCGTGTGAGTTGGACCGATATCGCGTTCGACACCCTGAGTGTCGTCCCCTTCCTCGGTGCGTTCGCCAAAGCCGTCGGACCGGGGGTCCGTTCGCTCGGTCTGCTCCGAGGCTCCGGTTCGGCGTTCCGCGGTGCGCTCGGCTTGAACAACGCATCGCAGGGGTTCCTCGCTGTCGGTCGGAACGCCATCATTCGGGATCTGCAGACCGTGACGGGTGCGGGTCGGTTCGCCGGGAACAGGGGTGCTCGCGAGCTTGCCGCTCCTGGGCTGGCCGACGCCTTCCTGGCAGCCAACCGCGGCGGCTGGGCGACGAACGCGTGGAATGCGATCCGCAGCGGCGGCTCGATCGTCGACGGGCAGGCGTTCACGCTCTCCCAGCGCCTCGCCTCGGGGTGGCCGGGCGCGGGTATGCTCCCCGCGGGCGAGCGCGCAGCGACCTGGGCGGCGCAGTACAGTGGCATGCCGGGCATGGTGGGCCAGGGCGTGAACGTCTGGAATGCTGGTTACGGCACGTATCAAGGACTGCAAGGGGTCGAGGTCCCGCTTCCCGACATGCCGGACTTCATCGGAGACGCCGTCGACTGGGTCAAGGGTCGATAACAGCGTCGTCCAGACCAAGAGGAGAACACATGGCCTCGCTCCGTGAGGAGCTGACCGGAGAACGCACCGCGAGGGTGTCGTACAGCCTGCTGTGCCCGCCCGGCTGGACGAAGCTGCCGCCCGCCGCCCTCGTCGGCAACGACGCCGCCGCTCCAGCCATCGCGGCCATGAAGAGCGCCGGCCGACCCGACCTCGTGCTGCAGTTCCGCACGATGCTCAGCACGCTCAAGTCCGCCCTCCGCGAGCGTGGGGTGTTCGAGGTGTATCTCGCGCCCGAGCGTGAACCAGGTGCACCGATGCCGGCGATGCTCGCCGTGTCGCCGTTCGTCATCCCCGACGGAGTCAGCTGGGACACGGCGGTCTCACGCCTCGCGAAGTCCGCGCCCGTCGAGGTGCCACCGGCCGACGTCGACATGCGCCTCATCCGTCGTCGGTCTGAGCTTCGCGACGAGTCGGCGCTGATCATCACCGACGAGCTCATCTACCTCGTGCCGGTGCCCGGAGGCGACGGTCGAAAGGCGCTCCTCTTCCAGTACACCGTGCTCTCCGTCGACGATCCGGATTCGACGGAGCTGGCCAAGGGGCTGGTCTTCATCGGCGAGGCGATCATGTCCACGTTCACCTGGGTGCCCGCCGCATGACCATCGTGCAGATCCCGTACGACACCGAACGGTGGATCAGGGTTCCCGTCGAATGGTCGCGCGAGCCGTGGGACGGACCGGCCGAGTGGGCCGAATGGCTCGCCGACGAGACGACCCGTGCCCGGGATGGTGCCGAGCCGTATGTCGAGGCCATTCGTGATCACGCCCTCGCGATCGCAGGGTACTCGAGCGAGGACGTCTCCGCCCGTTTCTGGTACTTCCCGATCGACGGCGATCCCGCCGGCTGGGTCGACGTATTCATGCAGCAGCACGGTCACGATGGTGCCGTCGCAGCAGAGATGCTTCCCGAACTCGAACGGGCCGTGATCGAACCCGCCGTCGACGCACTCGAGGTGACGGATTTCGACAGCGCCGTGCGCCGGCTCTCCCTGCTCCCGTTCACCGGATCGGACTCCGGCGGAGCCGATGGGACGGCGACGCCCGGGATCATGGCGAAGGGAGAATGGCTCGCGGTCTCCGGCGAGTGGCTCGTGTACCTCGTCACGATCGACGCGGATCCGCGAGCGCTGTCCCAACGGCTCGGCGACACGGACCGACTCATCGGCGGTCTCGACCCAGCTGTGCTCTCCGGTCAACGGGAGGCCGACGCATGAGCGATCCGAGCAGGCTCACCGCCGACGCGAAGGCCGCCGTGGCGGCAGCCGTGGCCGAGTTGCCCGAGACGCTCTCCGCAGGCGAGGCGATCGCAGCTGTGCCGCAACTCGCGGTGCTCAACGCGCACCCCGAGGCAGCGGCCGCATATCCCAACGCCAGGCTGGGCATCGAAATGGCCGAGTACGGCCGCCTACGACCCGGGACCGCGGACGAAGCACCGACGAAGGTCTCGCGCGCATACACCTGGGTCAGCGTCATCGCGTTCGTGCTGGCTCTCGCGGCTCCCGCCCTGATCATGACCGGGCGGAACGGCCGCGCGTTCGATCCGCTCGTCGGAGCACTCCCGTCTGGCATCCTCATGGCCGTCGCCTTGGCGCTGTTCATCTGGCTCGAACCGAGGCGCACCTCGAATCCGCTCTACCGCGGAGGCAACTTCGGGGCTCCGATGTTCGTGTTCGTCGCCGCGATCTGGGCGGTCGGCGTCTTCATCGTCCTCGGCGCGATCCAGGACGTGGTCGCGTACCCCGAGGCGATCGTCGGGCTCGTGCTGCAGTTCGTGTCGACGGTCGGAAGCGTCATCCTGGCCGTGGCAGCCTTCCGGCACGATCGCGAACGACCGATGTGGGCCGCGGGGCGCAAGCCTCGCATCGGCGTGCCCGCGGATGTCGCGGCGACGCCCGAGTTCCAAGCGGCGGTCGATCAGGGGCTCCTGCAGTGGCGCAGGCAGGTCTACCAAGCGAGCACCCGAGACGAGCGCGCGGCGCTGCTCGCGGCCGAGCTCGAGGCGATCGCGCTGCTCCACGACCGCGGCTCGCTGACGGCGGAGGAGTTCGACTCGGCCCTGGAGCGTGTTCGCTCGCGAGCCGACTGGCGATGACCGGATGGGGAGTCCTCCCCATTCTCGAGGTGCGGCGGGTTGCCATAGTCTCATGATGGCCGCCCGGTTCCGGGTGGCGAAGGTTTGAGTGATTGGGTTGATGATGGCGGATTTCAAGGCGTCTTACGGCGAGATGGAGTCGATGGCCGGCAAGCTCGACAGTGGTCGTGAGGAGATCGGCGACGTGCTTCGCCGTCTGAAGGACGATGTCGACCGTCTCCTCGGCGACGACTTCAAGACGCAGCACGCGTCGGGCAAGNTGATGGCCGCCCGGTTCCGGGTGGCGAAGGTTTGAGTGATTGGGTTGATGATGGCGGATTTCAAGGCGTCTTACGGCGAGATGGAGTCGATGGCCGGCAAGCTCGACAGTGGTCGTGAGGAGATCGGCGACGTGCTTCGCCGTCTGAAGGACGATGTCGACCGTCTCCTCGGCGATGACTTCAAGACGCAGCACGCGTCGGGCAAGTTCGGTGAGGGCTACAACGAGCTGACCACGGGTCTCGAGAAGGCGATCGAGGGCATCAGCGACATGGGCGAGTCCCTGCGCAAGATGATGCAGGCGATCCNGGGCAAGTTCGGTGAGGGCTACAACGAGCTGACCACGGGTCTCGAGAAGGCGATCGAGGGCATCAGCGACATGGGCGAGTCCCTGCGCAAGATGATGCAGGCGATCAAGGACACCGACCAGGCGCTCGCCGGCAACTGAGCCGCTGAGTGAGCTTCGAGCGGGGAAGGGCCTTTCGGTCGTCGCCGACGAGACCGCGGTGCTCCACCCGGCTGTCGAAACCGTGACGAACGACTACTGGGGCGCCGGTCGTCGTGCGGCGATCATCACCGATTCATCCGAGGAAGGTCGGTCGGGGGCACGATTCAACTTTGCGTTCCGGCGCGGCGACTCGCTCCTGGTGGCGACCGCCATCGCCGATCGCGTGTCCTTCGCCACCGTGTTGATGGCGCATGCGGATCAGGTCGTCGCTTCGGTCAGACTGGAGGGGGAATGAACGACCTGCTCGAGGCCGCGACAACGCTGGCACGGACGATGCCGCTCGATTCAGGCGATTCGCCGCGTCAGGTGGCCCGCCGCGTACAAGAGGCGGTGCTCGACTCGGCCGATCCAGCTGTGGCTGACAGTGTGCGGGGTGTCGACCGCGCGTTCGATGCGCGAGTCGCGCCGCTCGAACGGGCGCTGCTGGGCGGGAGTACGAAACCTGCGAGAACCGTGACACCCGGGCCTGACCTCATCGCAGTGTTCGCCGCGGCCTGGGCGATGGGTGCGGCGGCGGGCGCAGGCCGACTCACGGGTGGAACCGAGCTCGACCAGATCCACGTGGTCGCGCCCACCGTGGTGATCAGCGTCGGGGTGGCGCTCGTGCTGCTCGGTGTCGGTGTCGCCTTCGCACGCCGCGAACGCGACGAACTGCGTGCGCAGCGAGCCAACTCAGCGGCCGTCATGCGTGCCGGGTTCGTGTGGACGGCCGCCGTCATGGGCGTCGCGGCCGTGATCGGCATGACGTTCCGCGTTCTCGGCGAGGCCGAAGCCGCCGGCATGGTTGCCCTGGTCGCCGCTGTCGTGCTCTGCGCCGTCGCGGTGCCGTTGGCGATCGCCGCGCAGAAGGAGGCGAGCCGCGGTGTATCGGGCGGCAGGCTTCACCCCCCGTCGGGTGCGCGCGCCGGCGCCGGCGAGCGGATGGAACTCCTGAGCGCGAGCGAGGACGCCCAGGATCGGGTGAATGAGCAGCTGTCACGTCTGACCTCGGCGTCGTTCGACGGGCTGGACGCAGCATTTGCGGCCGCGGTCGCCGAGATCGCGCGCCGCGGGATCCTCCCGGCTTCGTCGGTGAAACGGCTCCGCGCGACCGGATGGGTCGCGGCCCGATACCTCGTGTAGCCCTCGGTGTGGAACCTCGGCGCGGTACGCCTCGGGGCAGGGACGCACGTCACCGCGCCGATGGGGAGTCCTCCCCATTCTCTGCGCCGGCGGGTTGTCGTAGTCTCGTGATGGCCGCCCGGTTCCGGGTGGCGAAGGTTTGAGTGATTGGGTTGATGATGGCGGATTTCAAGGCGTCTTACGGCGAGATGGAGTCGATGGCCGGCAAGCTCGACAGCGGTCGTGAGGAGATCGGCGACGTGCTTCGCCGTCTGAAGGACGATGTCGACCGTCTCCTCGGCGACGACTTCAAGACGCAGCACGCGTCGGGCAAGTGGGCAAGTTCGGTGAGGGCTACAACGAGCTGACCACGGGTCTCGAGAAGGCGATCGAGGGCATCAGCGACATGGGCGAGTCCCTGCGCAAGATGATGCAGGCGATCAAGGACACCGACCAGGCACTCGCCGGCAACTGAGCCGCTGAGTGAGCTTCGTGCGGGGAAGGGCCTTTCGTCCTTCCCCGCTCGTGCCGTATCCGGCCATGAACGACGTCGCCCAAGGAGCGAACATGTCCGACCTCATCCGGCTCGACCTGACCGTCGTCAGTGACGCGGCGACCCAGGCGCGCACAGTGAAGCGCACGTTCGACGCGTCAGACGACACTGCGCACGCGGCGGCCTCCGCCTGCGGCCACGACGGACTCGCCGACACGGTCGAGCGGTTCGCCTCGACGTGGGACGACCGTCGGCGCGACTTCGCCGACAACCTCGAGAAGCTCGCCGGCGCGCTCGGCGACATCGAGCAGGCGTTCAACGACCTCGATCGGTCGCTCGCGACATCCGAAGGCGGTGCCTGATGGGTGCCATCCCCGGGGACCCCGTCGTCCTGCGTCGCACGGGTCAGCACTATCGCGAGACGGCGACGGCGATCCGCACCGCGGTCGCCGACCTTGAGGAGATCGCCCGCCCTGGGGCGATGGTGAGTCTCGCCATCGACCGGGTGCGCGAGGATGCCGCTCGACTCGCGTCGGAGATCGGCGGCGCAGAACGCCGCTACGCGGAGACCGGCGACGCCCTCGTCGACTTCGCGGCCGCGCTCGAGGCGGCACAGGAGGAGGCGGAGCGCGCCGAACGCGATGCAGCGGATGCCGCGGCCGATGAGCAGGCGGCATCGCGTCGTGCGAGCGCGCTGCGCGAGGAGCTCCGAGGTCTCGCCCCCGATGCCGAGGCGAGCGAGACGCGCACGCTCGAGCGATCGATCAGCGGACTCGCGACGGCCGCAGAGGGATTCTCGGCCGCCGGCGCCGCGGCGGAGCAGCGCCACGCGGATGCGCTGGCCGCCAGGGACCGTGCCGCTGAAGTCGCCATCGGGCGCATCCGCTCCGTCGTCGAGGGCAGTGACCTGAACGACTCGTTCTGGGACGACCTCTGGAGCTCGATCGGCGACTTCTTCGAAGCGGTCGGGCAGGTGCTCCTCGCGATCGCCGCCGCGGTGGTCGGCGCCATCCTCGCCGTCGTCGCGGCAGTCCTCGTGCTCATCGCCGCGGTGCTCGTGGTCGTCGCAGCGCTCGTGCTGCTCGGGCTCGCAGTCGTCGCCGCACTCGTGGTCGCAGCGATCGCGCTCGCGGCGCTCGTGATCGTCGTGGTCGCCGCGGCGGTGCTGGCGTTCATCGCTGTCGCGATCATCGCCGGCGTGCTCGCGATCACGGTGGCGCTGGTGCTCATCGTCACGGCGGCCCTCGCACTGATCCTCGCGACGGTCGTCACGCTTGCCGTGCTGATCCTCAGCAGTCCGCTCTTCTGGGCGCTGGTGCTCAGCGCGGTGACGTTCCTCGGAGCGGTCCTCGCATGGCGGGTCGCGATCGAGATCTTCGCCCCGACCCCCGAAGTAGGCGAGTTCGCGCCTGATGAGAACGATCGCCAGTCGCTCGCCGCTTGGCAGCGCGCCAATGATGTCGAGCGCATGGACAGTCTCGACGACTTCGTTGCCGCCGAGGGGTTCGCAGACATGATGGGTGGCGAGTCGCAGACCGTCGTCGACATCAAACGGATCGAGGGCGAACCGCCGCGGTACGTCGTGACGCTGCCGAGCACGCAGGATTGGCAGGCCGCAGGTGTCTTCTTCGGTGAGGACATGAACGGCGACGGCGCAGTCAACGACCTCGATACCAATATCGTTCTCCGGCTCTTCCCAGAGGTGCGAACCCAGTACGAACGTGCCGTCATGGAGGCCATGCGGCAGGCGGGGATCCAGCCCAGCGACCCGGTCATGCTCGTCGGTTTCAGCCAGGGCGGCATCCTGGCCGGCCACCTCGCTGCGAACCGATCGAGCGAGTTCAATTTTCAAGCGGTGCTCGCGTACGGGGCGCCGATCGACGACATGGCGATCCCGCCGAAGACGGAGGTCGTCTCGATGCAGCACGACGGCGACGTCGTGCACACGCTCGACCTCACCGCCCGCCCGCCCGATACCGATACGTGGTCAACGTATTCTGTGCCCGTGCCGGCCGGTACGAATCCAACGACCGGCCAGCCCTACGATGCACAGCCGCACAACAATGCGGCCTACGAGCAGACCGCACAGGACTTGTTGTCGGCGGATCCGACAATCGATGACGGCTTCTCGGAGTTCTTCGGTGAGGTCGTCGAGCAGGAGCAGTATGCGTTCAGTGAGTAAAGTGCGAGGTGTGCTGAAGAACATTCGTGGGTTGGTCATCGGAGGCGTGATGCTCTCCGTCGTCTTGACGATGTCGGCGTGCGCGCGGCCCGGTCCTGGAGGCGGGCTGGAGACGGTCAAGCAAGCGGTACGCGAATCGTCATCGGCCTTCGACGAGGTGTTCGTCGAGGAGGGTCTCGACGGTTTCTCGCGCTACCTGTTCGTCGAGCTCGGCTTGACCGATGAGACGCTCGCCGCCGACGCCCTCGAAGATGCTCTGCGAGCGATCGGCGAGACGGTGCCCGACGGGTACGAGAGCGTGCGACTCATCGCGCGGGGATCGTCGGGTGACATGCTCGATCTCGAGGAGCCGTTGGAGGCCTCGGGCCTCGACGGGGTCTTCATGATCGACCCCAAGATGGCAAGCATCCCAGTCGAGTCGCTCCGCGTGTACGCGGACCAGTCTTGAGTCGCGCCGCGGAGCGCGCACGACTCTCGTTCGCGCTGCCGGATCGACAGCCTGCGTCCAAGGATCGAGGTCGCCACACGGTGAAGCGGTTCGCCTCGAGGCCGCTCGGCCCCGTGATGCTCGGTGTTCTTGTCGCGTTGACGGGGTGCGCCGGCGCTGCCCCGCAGAGTCCCCTGGAGGCCGTGGAGGCGGCGATTCGTGACGCGCCTGCAGGGCTCGACGAGGTGCGTGCCGATGAGGGAATCGACGGCTTCTCGAGGCATGTGCTCCTGGTTCTGGTCGCGTCGGGCGACGAGCTCCCGGTCGACGGCGTCACCGAAACGCTCGACACCGTCGGCGACGTGCTGCCCGAGGAGTACGACAGTGTGCATGTGGTCGCGCGCTCGGCGTCGGGCGATCGGCTCGACGTCGACACAGCGCTCGAGTCGCTCGGGTTCAGTGAGACGTACATGGTCAGCCCGACCAGGGCGCACATCACCGCGAGCGCGGTCAGGGCCTTCGCGAGCGAGGGCTGAATGATGGGACATCCTCGCCTGCAGTTCACCCTGCCCGGGGAATGGTGGGTCGCGCCGATGGACGCCGATGCGGAGGAACGCGCCGCCGAGATCGCGCGCTTCGTGCGAACGCACTACGGACGCCGTGACGACCTCGCGCAGGCGCGCGCCGAGCATCGTGCACGCCTGACGCAGGCGCTGGACGCTGCGATCGAGCAGGGCGCGACGCAGTACCACCTCTCGCTCGCGAACGACGCCGGAGTCGCGTTCGCGTCGACGCTCAGCGAGTACGTGCTGCCGCGGGCGTTCGGTGCCGACCCCGCTCCGGCGGTGCTCGTCGAGCGCGTGGTCGCCGCGCTGCATGCCGGCGCCGACGCGGATGCCTCGTGGCGGGCGTTCGGCGCTGACGGAGGAGTCGCATTCGCGAAGGGCGATTCGATCGTGCTGCGGCGCATCGTGCGCCGTGAGGCGGACGTCACCGACGAGTCGTCCGTCGAGTCGTTGACCGCCGACTACTGGCTGACCGTGCCCGGCAGCGCGGAAGTCGTGCTCGTGAGCCTCTCGACGGTGCTGCTCGCCCTCGAGCCCCTCATGCTCGAGCTCTTCGACCGCATCATCGACGCGGCGGAATGGGTCGAGTCGGCTCCGGCGCATCAGACACTCAGGGCCGAACTCGCCGGTGCGGATGACCGACCATGACGCGGCGGCCGGTCCATCCGATCCGACGGTGAGTCGGGTTCGAGGTGTGACGAGGCGGAGGTCGGTCGTCGGGGGCGTGCTGCTCACCGTCATGCTGACGATGACGGCGTGCGGTGGTCCTGGTGCAGCGGATGGGCTCGAGGCGGTCGAGCACGCGGTTCGCGATTCGTCATCGGCCTTCGACGATGTGTTCGTCGAGGACGGTCTCGACGGTTTCTCCCGCTACCTGTTCGTCGAGCTCGGAATGACAGGTGAGACGCTCCCGCCTGACGAGCTCGCCGCGGCCCTCAGCGCAGTCGGCGAAACGATTCCCGATGGCTTCGACAGTGTTCGACTCGTCGCGCGCTCATCGTCGGGCGACCGCCTCGACCTCGAACGCCCGATGGAGGACTCGGACGTCGACGGCGTGTTCATGATCAACTCGAACTTGGCCGACATCCCAGCGGAAGCGCTCCGGAACTTCGCAGGCGAGCGCTGATCCGTTGCTGAGATTCGCCGCCACGGCGACGAGCAGGGGTGAGATTCATTCAATGGGTAGGGTGCGAACCGTGATGAAGAGGAGACGAGCCGCGTGACCGCTCGCGACGAGTCGGCGACGACCGGGCCCGCCCTTCCTCCGGCTCGGGCCTACGCGGAGCGCGTGGCTGGCGGCTCCGCGAGCTTCGGCTGGCCGGCACTCGAGGCGGCCGCCTTCGAGGGGATGCCGCACGTGCGGGCACCGCTCGAGGCCGCCGCGGTCGAGCTCGAGTCGGGCTCTTCGCGAACCAGCTGTGCTCGATCGGTGGCTCCCTTGGTGTGCTGCTCGCCCCGATGGTCCTGCCGCTGCCCGTGCTCCTCGCAGTGGAACTCGACGCGGCGGAACCCTGGCTCTACGCGCTGACCGCCGCGTTCGCGCTGGCCCACACGGTACTCCGGATGGGGGAGTGGCGACGGGTTGCGACCGGCGGCCCCGCCCCGACCGCGCAGGAGGCGATGCTCGCCGTCTTCGAGGCGGTGCTCGGTGTCGTCGCCGCCGGGCTGGTCGCCGCCGCCGCGGTGTACACATCGGCACCCGGACGGTGGTTCGTGTTCGCGGCCCTCGTCGTGATGACACTGGCCTGCATCGTGAGCGTCGTCGTGGCGAGACGTGCGTCGAAGCACGGCGTCAGCACATCGGCGAGGTCGCCTCACGACGCGGTGGTCGTCGCCCTTTCGGCGCTCGACGAGCGCGCGCGGCAGGGTGTCGGCGGCGACCTCGCCTCGGCCCTCGATCGACTCGTCGAGTCCGGGGTGATCGACCCCGATGCGCGCGAGGCGGCGCTCCGAGCCCCGCTCGGTGGACTCGCCCGACGCATGTGGGCGCTGGAGCGTGCCGCTTCGCACGCACCCCGCCGCTGATCCACCGATCGCTGCGGCGTACGCTCGAAGTCATGGACCCACGCCGCACCGCCTGGATCGTGGCGGCCCTCGCCGCGGCGCTCGATTTTGCACTCGTCGTGTGCGCGTTCGGCTTCGTGAGCCTCCTCACCGGCGTCGAGGTCATCGTCGACCCCGAGGCCGGGCTCTTCGTGGCACCGGCGGCGATCGGGGCATCCGTCATCGCGGTCCTGCTGACGCTCGCCGTCACGCTGCGCCGGCCCGACCGGATCTGGCCGAGCGTCATCCTCTCCGCGGTGTGGGCCTGGATCGCGCTGGTCGTCGTCTCGGTGATCGGCTACGCCCTCGCGAGCGAGGCGAGCTCGTTGCTCGCCGCGCTGCTGTTCGGGCTCGGGTTCGGCATCGGATGGTTCGGACTGCTCGTGCCGGCACTCGCCGCGGTGACCGCGGCCTTCGCCGTGCTCGTCGCGCGCGGTCGCGATTCCGGCATGGAGCGCCCGCGCTGGCCGTGGGAGCGCGATGAAGAGGAGTGAGGCGCCTTTCGGCGCGCCATCCGTGCGCCATCCGCTCGCCATTCGGTGACGAGGACCGTGCCCCCGCAGTATCGTGAACCTGATGCAGGGATCGATCGAGGCGCGCGTGAGCCACGAGGTCGACCGGTGGCTGGCGTGGCTGCCCCGGTGGCGACCTGGCACGCATCGTGCCCGCGTGCGGCTCTGCACCCGCTGCTTCGGTTCCCCGATCCTCACGGCGGCCGGGCTCGACGTCGACGTGCCGCACCCCGTGCAGCACGCGTTCTCGATGCGCATGAAGGGCATCATCGACCTCGCCGTCGACGACTACACGGCGCGCAACCTCCCGATGCTGCACCGTGAGATCCGGCTCGCCGAGGAGCGCAAGGCCCGGCGTCCGTACCGGGCGGGGGAGGGCCTCGAGCCCGAGTTCCTCGGTCTCGACGTCGACCCGGAGCCGGTGCCCGACCAGCCGTTCCTCTTCACTCTGTCCGGGCTCGAAGCGGATGCCGCGGCGGAGGCGGCCGAGCCCGCACCACGGCCGTTCACGCCTGAAGAGAAGGAAGCGCTCCGCGAGGAGGTGCGCCTCGCCGACGACTTCGCGAAACAGCTCGGCCGGCGCATCTGCGTCGAACTCGCCCAGCACCGCTATCGCATCGGCAACGCCGTCGAGCGTCTCGTCGAGCCGCAGATCGAGGACCTGCTCGCCGACCTCGACCGCGAACTTGACTCGCCCGGTTGGCCGAGCTGACGGGTCGGAGGAGGGGCTACGGCCCCGCCGCATCCGTCGCCATTTGACCGCGAGGTTACGGCGCATTACCATTGATCGGGTGTGCGCGTTGCCGCGCGCTCGAACCGTGCCTGTTTCGCAGGCTCGGAACGGGCCGAGACGAGACGCACACATCGGGCGATTCGCCCCCACGGCATACCCATCAACCAAGGCGCTGCAACTCTGCGGTGCCGGTGGGTCGTGATGTGAATTCCATCAAACGCTGTCACCGTGCAGCACCAACAAGGAGAAGCAGTGCCAACCATTCAGCAGTTGGTCCGCAAGGGCCGCTCGCCGAAGGTCACCAAGACCAAGGCTCCCGCCCTGAAGGCGAACCCCCAGCAGCGCGGCGTGTGCACGCGTGTGTACACCACCACCCCGAAGAAGCCGAACTCCGCGCTCCGCAAGGTCGCTCGTGTGAAGCTCTCCAACGGCACCGAGGTCACCGCCTACATCCCCGGTGAGGGCCACAACCTCCAGGAGCACTCGATGGTGCTCGTCCGCGGCGGTCGTGTGAAGGACCTCCCCGGTGTGCGCTACAAGATCATCCGCGGCGCGCTCGACACGCAGGCCGTGAAGAACCGCAAGCAGGCCCGTAGCCGCTACGGCGCGAAGATGGAGAAGAAGTAATGCCTCGCAAGGGACCCGCTCCGAAGCGCCCCGTCGTCGCCGACCCGGTTTACGGTTCGCCCGTCGTCAGCCAGCTCGTCAACAAGATCCTCGTCGACGGCAAGAAGGACCTCGCGCAGCGCATCGTGTACGAAGCGCTCTCGAACGTCGCCGAGAAGAACGGCCAGGACGCCGTCGCCACGCTGAAGAAGGCGCTCGACAACGTGCGCCCGACCCTCGAGGTGCGTTCGCGCCGCGTCGGCGGTTCGACCTACCAGGTCCCCGTCGAGGTCAAGCCTCACCGCGCCAACACCCTGGCCCTCCGCTGGCTCACCAGCTACGCCAAGGCTCGTCGCGAGAAGACGATGACCGAGCGTCTCACCAACGAGATCCTCGACGCCTCGAACGGCCTGGGTGCCGCGGTCAAGCGCCGCGAAGACACCCACAAGATGGCCGAGTCGAACCGCGCCTTCGCCCACTACCGCTGGTAGCAGGCAGAGCGGATGCCGCGGCCTCGGGTCGCGGCATCCGCTCCCACCCCCTTTCCCTTCCTGAATCTCCGGAGGAACCCCCGTGGCACAAGACGTGCTCACCGACCTGAACAAGGTCCGCAACATCGGCATCATGGCGCACATCGATGCCGGCAAGACCACCACGACCGAGCGCATCCTGTTCTACACGGGCGTCAACCACAAGATCGGCGAGACCCACGACGGCGCCTCGACGACCGACTGGATGGAGCAGGAGAAGGAACGCGGCATCACGATCACGTCTGCCGCCGTGACCTGCTACTGGAACAAGAACCAGATCAACATCATCGACACCCCCGGCCACGTGGACTTCACGGTCGAGGTCGAGCGCTCGCTCCGCGTGCTCGATGGTGCGGTCGCCGTCTTCGACGGCAAGGAGGGCGTCGAGCCCCAGTCCGAGACCGTCTGGCGCCAGGCCGACAAGTACAACGTGCCCCGCATCTGCTTCGTCAACAAGATGGACAAGCTGGGCGCCGACTTCTACTTCACGGTCGACACCATCATCAACCGCCTCGGCGCGAAGCCCCTCGTGCTGCAGCTCCCGATCGGTTCGGAGTCCTCCTTCGAGGGCGTCGTCGACCTGGTCGAGATGCGTGCACTCACCTGGCGCGGCGACGCGAAGGGTGACGTCGAGATGGGCGCCAAGTACGCCATCGAGGAGATCCCCGCCGACCTCGTCGACAAGGCCGCCGAGTACCGCACCGCGCTGCTCGAGACCGTCGCCGAGACGAGCGACGAGCTCATGGAGAAGTACTTCGGTGGCGAAGAGCTGACCGTCGCCGAGATCAAGGCTGCGATCCGCAAGCTCACCGTCAACTCCGAGATCTACCCCGTGCTCTGCGGTTCCGCGTTCAAGAACCGCGGTGTCCAGCCGATGCTCGACGCCGTCATCGACTACCTCCCCTCGCCGCTCGACGTCCCCGCCATCGAGGCGCACGACGCTCGCGACGAAGAGAAGGTCGTCATGCGTCACGCCGACGCCACGGAGCCCTTCACCGCTCTCGCGTTCAAGGTCGCGGTGCACCCGTTCTTCGGTCGCCTCACCTACGTGCGCGTCTACTCGGGTCGTCTCGACTCGGGTGCCCAGGTCATCAACTCGACCAAGGGCAAGAAGGAGCGCATCGGCAAGATCTTCCAGATGCACGCCAACAAGGAGATCCCGATCGAGTCGGTCACCGCCGGCAACATCTACGCGGTCATCGGTCTGAAGGACACCACCACCGGTGACACCCTCTGCGACCCGGCCAACCAGGTCGTCCTCGAGTCGATGACCTTCCCCGAGCCCGTCATCGAGGTCGCCATCGAGCCGAAGACCAAGGCCGACCAGGAGAAGCTCGGCACGGCGATCCAGAAGCTCGCCGAAGAGGACCCGACCTTCCGCACCGAGCAGAACCAGGAGACCGGTCAGACGGTCATCAAGGGAATGGGCGAGCTCCACCTCGACATCCTGGTCGACCGCATGAAGCGCGAGTTCAACGTCGAGGCCAACGTGGGCAAGCCCCAGGTCGCGTACCGCGAGACGATCAAGCGCGCGGTCGAGAAGCACGACTACACCCACAAGAAGCAGACCGGTGGTTCCGGCCAGTTCGCGAAGATCCAGTTCGCGCTCGAGCCGCTCGAGATCGAAGGCGACAAGATCTACGAGTTCGAGAACAAGGTCACCGGTGGCCGCGTTCCGCGCGAGTACATCCCCTCGGTCGACGCCGGGTTCCAGGACGCCATGCAGTACGGCATCCTCGCGGGCTACCCGATGGTCGGCGTGAAGGCGAGCCTGCTCGACGGTGCCGCCCACGACGTCGACTCCTCGGAGATGGCGTTCAAGATCGCCGGCTCGATGGGCTTCAAGGAAGCCGCTCGCAAGGCGAACCCCGTTCTGCTCGAACCGCTGATGTCCGTCGAGGTCCGTACTCCTGAGGAGTACATGGGCGACGTCATCGGCGACCTGAACTCGCGTCGCGGTCAGATCCAGTCGATGGAGGATGCCGCCGGCGTGAAGGTCGTGCGTGCGCACGTCCCGCTCTCGGAGATGTTCGGTTACATCGGCGACCTTCGGTCGAAGACCTCTGGTCGTGCGGTGTACTCGATGGAGTTCGAGAGCTACGCGGAGGTCCCGAAGGCTGTGGCCGACGAGATCGTCCAGAAGAACAAGGGCGAATAGTCCGATACGCACGAACCTGCCGGTTCGCGTAACATATCAACACAACCCCCGTAGACCTCCGGTCGCAATCCAGCGCCCGGCGGCTCTACACGAGTCCTGAGGAGGACCCACAGTGGCTAAGGCCAAGTTCGAGCGGACCAAGCCGCACGTCAACATCGGAACGATCGGTCACGTCGACCACGGCAAGACCACGCTCACCGCAGCGATCTCGAAGGTGCTCGCCGACAAGTTCCCGTCGGCCACCAACGTGCAGCGCGACTTCGCGTCGATCGACTCCGCTCCCGAGGAGCGCCAGCGCGGCATCACGATCAACATCTCGCACGTCGAGTACGAGACGCCGAAGCGCCACTACGCGCACGTCGACGCCCCGGGTCACGCCGACTACATCAAGAACATGATCACCGGTGCTGCTCAGATGGACGGCGCGATCCTCGTGGTCGCGGCGACCGACGGCCCGATGGCTCAGACGCGTGAGCACGTGCTGCTCGCCAAGCAGGTCGGCGTCCCCTACCTGCTCGTCGCGCTGAACAAGTCCGACATGGTCGACGACGAGGAGATCCTGGAGCTCGTCGAACTCGAGGTTCGCGAGCTGCTCTCGAGCCAGGGCTTCGACGGCGACAACGCTCCCGTCGTGCAGGTCTCGGGCCTCAAGGCGCTCGAGGGCGACGAGAAGTGGGTCCAGTCGGTCCTCGACCTCATGGACGCCGTCGACGAGTCGATCCCCGACCCCGTGCGCGACAAGGACAAGCCCTTCCTCATGCCGGTCGAGGACGTCTTCACGATCACCGGTCGTGGAACCGTCGTCACGGGCCGCGCCGAGCGTGGCACGCTGAAGATCAACTCCGAGGTCGAGATCGTCGGCATCCGCCCAACGCAGAAGACCACGGTCACCGGCATCGAGATGTTCCACAAGCAGCTCGACGAGGCATGGGCCGGCGAGAACTGCGGTCTGCTCCTTCGCGGCACCAAGCGCGAAGACGTGGAGCGCGGCCAGGTCGTCGTCGCACCCGGCTCGGTCACCCCGCACACGAACTTCGAGGGCACCGCGTACATCCTCTCCAAGGAGGAAGGCGGGCGTCACAACCCGTTCTACGCGAACTACCGTCCGCAGTTCTACTTCCGCACCACCGACGTCACCGGCGTCATCACGCTGCCCGAGGGCACCGAGATGGTCATGCCCGGCGACACCACCGACATGACGGTCGAGCTCATCCAGCCGATCGCCATGGAGGAGGGCCTCGGCTTCGCCATCCGTGAGGGTGGACGCACCGTGGGTGCCGGTACGGTCACCAAGATCGTCAAGTAGGTTCACCTACTGATCACCGACAGGGGTCGGGCCTTCGGGCCCGGCCCCTTTCGCGTACCCCGGCAGGGTCGGGGCGGCAGGCACCGCTGGGCCCGGCCCCTTTCGCGTACCCACGGCATGGTCGGGGCGGCAGGCACCGCTGGGCCCGGCCCCTTTCGCGTACCCACGGCATGGTCGGGGCGGCAGGCACCGCTGGGGCCCGGCCCCTTTCGCGTACCCACGGCATGGTCGGGGCGGCAGGCGCCGCTGGGCCCGGCCCCTTTCGCGTACCCCGGCAGGGTCGGGGCGGCAGGCACCGCTGGGCCCGGCCCCTTTCGCGTACCCCGGCAGGGTCGGGGCGGCAGGCACCGCTGGGGCCCGGCCCCTTTCGCGTACCCACGGCATGGTCGGGGCGGCAGGCACCGCTGGGCCCGGCCCCTTTCGCGTACCCACGCGGCCCCTTTCGCGTACCCCCGATCTAGGCGCTTCCGCCGCCGCGCATACGGTTCTACGCTGGAACCGATGGCAGCTCCACCTCGGCCATTCGTTCGATCGACGGTTCGCCCAGAGATCCAGGCTCTTCGGGCGCTCGCCGTCGGAGCAGTCGTGCTCCATCACGGCTGGCCCGCTGTGGCACCTGCCGGCTACATGGGCGTCGACGTCTTCTTCGTCGTCTCCGGATTCCTCATCACCGGGCTCCTGCTCCGCGACGCGGAGACGCGGGGGAGCATCTCACTCCGCACCTTCTACCTCCGCAGGGCCCGGCGCATCCTCCCGGCCGCACTGATCGTGCTCGCCGTGGTCTCGGTGCTCACCATCGCGCTCGTTCCGCAGCGCGAATGGCGATCCTGGTTCAGGGAGATCGTCGCGAGCGCGCTCTACTACGAGAACTGGCAGCTCGCGATCGACTCGCAGATCCCGCGCCGGGCCGACCTCGAGTCGACGCCGGTGCAGCACTTCTGGTCGCTCTCCGTGGAGGAGCAGTTCTATCTGTTCTGGCCGTTGCTGCTCATCGTCGCCATCTGGTTCGCGGGCCGCAGGGGAGTCGGGTCGCGGCGTGTGCTCCTGCTTGTGCTCGGCGCCGTGACCACGGCCTCATTCGTGCACTGCATCGTGCTGACGGCCCATGAGCCAGCCCTCGCGTACTTCTCCACGTTCACGCGCACGTGGGAGTTCGGAGTCGGCGGCCTGCTCGCCCTCCTCGCAGCGACACCGCTCCGTGGTCGAGACGGGCTGCGCGGCGCCGCGTCGCTCGTCGGACTCGTGCTCATCGTCGTGCCCATCGTGACCTTCCACTCGCCGGACGTGTTCCCCGGATTCGTGGTGCTCCTGCCGGTCGTCGGAACGCTCGCGGTGATCTGGGCGGGCATGCCGGTCGTCGCGTGGTCGCCGGCGAGGCTCGCCGCGCTGCCTCCGGTGCAGTGGATGGGTGACGTGTCCTACTCGCTCTACCTCTGGCACTGGCCGATCTTCATGTTCGTGCCGTACATCACGGGCGTGCCGAGCCCGCCGTGGCTGATGGTGCTGCTCGTCGCGTTCTCGTTCCTCGTCGCCGGTCTCTCGAAGCGGTACATCGAGGACCCGTTCCGCACGCCGACGCACGGGCTGCGGGCGCGTCCATCTGTCGTGCTCGGTGCCATGGCCGCGGTGATCGCCCTCGTCGTCGGAGCGGGCGTGGTCGCACCGGGTGTCGCGGCCGAGCGCAACATCGCGTGCTCGCGGGGCGACCGCGACTAGCTGTACCCGGCCATCAGGGCGAGGTTCTCCACCGACCTCGGAATCCTGATCTGCCTCAGACAGCCCGGTCGCGATGTGTGCCATCATGGCTACCCTGCCGGGACGGTCGCGGCAGCGGGACGGACTCGAAGGAACTCGGTGACGAAGATCGGCACGACACGAGGCATCCAGGTCGACGGCGGATGGAGTGTCGACTCCAACGCGTTCATCGACGAGCACGACATGGCACAGGACGTGGCGTTCGACGACACCGTGCTGTTCGCCGCGGTCAATGGCATCACCGGCGAGTCGCTCTCCCTCACGTACGAGAACGCGGCCACCGGCTACACGCTCGAGCAGATTCAACTGTCGAGAGCGTCAGGCCGATGGACGTACGACGAGGCGAGCAGCGTCCACACGACGATCGCAGCCGGCCACGACGCCGAGGCCGTCTTCGGCCTGCTCCCCCGATTCCTCAATCCGCTCGGCAAGGACCTGATTCCTCTTCGGCTCTCCAGCTGGACGGTCGCGGTCAACAATCTGACCGAGGCGGAGGCGGCGCATCGCGCCGTGGAACTGGTCTTCTCGGCGACGCGAGGCAAGCTCTTCATCGACGTGACCTACACCCGGGCCGAGGCGCTGCCGTACTGCGTCTACGTGGGGATGTCGAAGCATCCGTATACCGAACTCACCTACACCCTCGACAAGCCGACGACGACGCAGAAGGTGATCCACCTGAGGGAGGTGGGCGCTGTCGCCGCGTTGATCGACGATCTCCTGACGGGACTCGAGCCCTTCTACGCCGGCGTCGGCTGAGGTCGTCGCCTCTAGGAGCGTCAGACGGGCGTGCCGTCGATCGTCGTCTCGAGGTCGATGCTGTCGTGCACGCTGCGTGCCACCGTGCAGGAGCGGTCGATCGCCTTGACCATGAGCCCGATGAGCTTCGCACGCTCGGCGTCGTCGAGCGAGGAGAGGTCGAGCAGCAGTTCCTCGTCGACGCGCGAGTACCGGTTGTCCGAGTCGGAGGTGCCGTGCGCCCACACCGTCATCGCGAAGTCGTCGCCGAGGCGACGAGCGGCGACCCGGTCCGCGCTCATTGCGGCGCATCCTGCGAGTGCGAGCTTCAAGAGCTCGCCCGGCGTGAAGTGGCCCTCGGCCTCCACTGGCCCGATGCGCACCGTCGAACCGCGCTCGTTCATGCCCTCGAAGGTGCGCTCGCCCGTACGGGTGACCGAGACGCTGCCCGGTCCGATCCGGTCGCTCACCTGGTGCGCGTGCTCGGTCATGTCCGCCTCCAGACTGGTCGTACCTCCGATTCCATCACGGATGCCGCGGGCCCGGGACGACCGTCTCCTGCGACCTCGCTGTGAACTGCACCGGGCGCGACACGCCCGGGTTGCACGTAGGCCCTCATTGTGGCAAACTCGTTGAGTTCAACATTTCGAACGCGTGCACTCGTGCGCGCTGATCGGATCACTGTCAGGCAGTGCATAGCCACCCGGTGAACACGGGGGTCAGGCTAGGCCGCAGGCAGGAGAACAGACAAACCGACAACCACAACGCCATGGCCTGTGCCTGCACAGACACAGGCTCGTCAGCGTGCGCGTCGGTTGGGCTCGAAGGTCGAGCGTGTCGAGAGCACCGCCCCGGGTCATCCGGGCGGGTGGTTTCGACAGGCTCGATCACCGGCCTTTGACAGAAGAACAGTGGTGCTTCACACGGAGTAGCTACGCGGCGTCCGATGCCCTCGGAAGGGGTAAGACGCCTTGACAGAGAGAGAGTCAGCAATGGCGGGACAGAAGATCCGCATTCGACTGAAGTCGTATGACCACGAGGTCATCGACACCTCGGCGCGCAAGATCGTCGACACGGTGACCCGCGCGGGCGCCACGGTCGTCGGCCCCGTGCCGCTTCCGACGGAGAAGAACGTGGTGTGCGTCATCCGCTCGCCCCACAAGTACAAGGACAGCCGCGAGCACTTCGAGATGCGCACCCACAAGCGCCTCATCGACATCGTGGACCCGACGCCCAAGGCCGTCGACTCGCTCATGCGACTCGACCTGCCGGCCGACGTCAACATCGAGATCAAGCTCTGAGGTAACAGATGTCTTCCGCTACCAAGAACGTGAAGGGTCTGCTCGGCACCAAGCTCGGCATGACCCAGGTGTGGGACGAGAACAACAAGCTCGTTCCGGTCACCGTCATCGAGATCGCCCCGAACGTGGTCACCCAGGTTCGCACCCCCGAGAAGGACGGCTACCAGGCCGTGCAGATCGCGGCAGGCGCCATCGACCCGCGCAAGGTGAACCAGCCCGCCGCCGGTCACTTCCGTGAGGCTGGAGTGACCCCGCGTCGCCACCTCACCGAGGTGCGCACGGCCGACGCCGCCTCGTACGAGCGCGGCCAGGAGCTCACCGTCGACGCCACCTTCGAAGCCGGCCAGCTCGTCGACGTCGTCGGCACGAGCAAGGGCAAGGGCTTCGCCGGTGTCATGAAGCGCCACAACTTCAAGGGTGTGTCCGCTTCGCACGGTTCGCACCGTAACCACCGCAAGCCCGGCTCGATCGGTGCTTCCTCGACCCCCAGCCGTGTCTTCAAGGGCATGCGCATGGCCGGTCGCATGGGTGGCGAGCGCGTGACCGTGCTCAACCTCCGCGTGCACGCCGTCGACGCTGAGAAGGGCCTGCTGCTCGTCAAGGGCGCGGTTCCCGGTGCTCGCGGCCGTCTCGTTTTCGTCCGCAACGCAGTGAAGGGGGCGTAGTCCATGGCTACCGCCAACACCATTGACGTGCTCGACGTGACCGGCAAGAAGTCCGGCTCGGTCGAGCTGCCCGCCGAACTCTTCGACGTGCAGACCAACGTCCCGCTCATCCACCAGGTCGTCGTCGCCCAGCTCGCAGCAGCGCGCCAGGGAACGCACAAGACCAAGACCCGCGGCGAGGTTTCCGGCGCAGGTCGCAAGCCGTTCAAGCAGAAGGGCACCGGCCGCGCCCGTCAGGGTTCGATCCGCGCTCCTCAGATGACCGGCGGTGGCGTCGTCCACGGCCCGCAGCCGCGTGACTACTCGCAGCGCACCCCCAAGAAGATGATCGCAGCGGCCCTCCTCGGCTCGCTCTCCGACCGCGCACGCGGCGGCCGCGTCCACGCGGTCACCGGCTTCGCGGCCAGCGAGACGCCGAAGACCAAGGACGCCATCGCGCTGCTCGGCGCGATCGCTCCGGCCAAGCGCTTCCTCATCGTGCTCGCACCGGGTGAAGAGATGTCGCAGCGCGCCGTCCGCAACATCCCGACCGTGCACGTGCTGCGCGTCGACCAGCTGAACGCATACGACGTGCTCGTCTCGGACGACATCGTCTTCAGCACCGCCGCACTCGAGGCGTTCGTGGCCTCGAAGTCGGCGAAGAAGGAAGAGGTCTCGGCATGACCGCCGCCGCGAACAACAAGGACCCGCGCGACATCATCATCGCGCCCGTCGTCTCGGAGAAGAGCTACGGCCTGATCGACGAGGGCAAGTACACGTTCATCGTGGACCCCCGCTCGAACAAGACCGAGATCAAGCTCGCCATCGAGAAGATCTTCAACGTCCAGGTGGCGTCGATCAACACCCTGAACCGTCAGGGCAAGACCCGCCGTACCCGGTTCGGCATGGGCAAGCGCAAGGACACCAAGCGCGCGATCGTCACCCTCAAGTCCGGCTCGATCGACATCTTCACGGCTGTCGGCTAGGGAGCAGAGGAATAAGAATGGCTATTCGTAAGTACAAGCCCACGACCCCTGGTCGTCGCGGTTCGTCGGTCGCCGACTTCGCGGAGATCACGCGCTCGACGCCCGAGAAGTCGCTGCTCCGCCCGCTGTCGAAGACCGGTGGTCGCAACAACCAGGGTCGCATCACGACCCGTCACATCGGTGGTGGCCACAAGCGCCAGTACCGCGTGATCGACTTCAAGCGCAACGACAAGGACGGCGTCAACGCCAAGGTCGCTCACATCGAGTACGACCCCAACCGCACCGCGCGCATCGCGCTGCTGCACTTCGTCGACGGCACCAAGCGATACATCCTGGCTCCGAACAAGCTCGGCCAGGGCGACATCGTCGAGTCGGGCCCCAACGCCGACATCAAGCCGGGCAACAACCTGCCGCTGAAGAACATCCCCACCGGTACCGTGGTGCACGCCATCGAGCTGCGTCCCGGTGGCGGTGCCAAGATGGCCCGCTCGGCCGGTGCATCCGTTCGCCTCGTTGCGAAGGACGGCCCCTACGCCCAGCTGCGTCTGCCCTCCGGTGAGATCCGCAACGTCGACGCGCGCTGCCGCGCGACCGTCGGCGAGGTCGGCAACGCCGAGCAGTCGAACATCAACTGGGGCAAGGCCGGCCGTATGCGCTGGAAGGGCGTCCGCCCGACCGTCCGCGGTGTCGCCATGAACCCGGTCGACCACCCGCACGGTGGTGGCGAGGGCAAGACGTCCGGTGGACGTCACCCCGTCAGCCCCTGGGGTCAGAAGGAAGGCCGCACGCGTAAGCGCGATCTTCCCAGCGACAAGCTCATCGTTCGCCGTCGCAACGTCGGCAAGAAGCGCAAGTAGGAGTTGTAGAAGATGCCACGCAGTCTGAAGAAGGGCCCCTTCGTCGATGACCACCTGCTTCGCAAGGTGATCACGGCGAACGAGGCCGGCAGCAAGAACGTCATCAAGACCTGGTCGCGCCGATCGATGATCATCCCGGCGATGCTGGGTCACACCATCGCGGTGCACGACGGTCGCAAGCACATCCCGGTGTTCGTCACCGAGACCATGGTGGGTCACAAGCTCGGCGAGTTCGCACCCACCCGCACCTTCCGTGGACACGTGAAGGACGACAAGAAGGGCCGTCGCCGCTAAGCGGTGACGTGAAGGAGGAGAAGAAATGGTGGAGTCGATCGCACGCGTGCGACACATCCGCGTCACCCCCATGAAGGCCCGCCGCGTCGTCAACATGATCCGCGGCAAGCAGGCACAGGAGGCACTCGCCATCCTGAAGTTCGCACCCCAGGGTGCGAGCGAGCCGGTGTACAAGCTCGTCGCCTCGGCCATCGCGAACGCTCGCGTCAAGGCCGATGCAACGAACACCTACCTGGACGAGCAGGACCTTTACATCAGCAGCGCATTCGTCGATGAGGGCACCACCCTCAAGCGATTCCAGCCGCGTGCTCAGGGTCGTGCCTTCCGCATCAACAAGCGAACGAGCCACATCACCGTCGTGCTCGCCACGCCCGAGGAGGGTACGAAGTAATGGGTCAGAAGGTCAACCCGTACGGCTTCCGTCTCGGCATCACCACCGACCATGTGTCGCGGTGGTTCTCCGACTCGACGAAGCCCGGTCAGCGCTACGCCGACTACCTTGCAGAAGACATCAAGATCCGTCGACTGCTCCAGACGTCGCTGGACCGCGCCGGTGTCTCGCGCATCGAGATCGAGCGCACCCGTGACCGCGTCCGCGTGGACATCCACACGGCACGTCCCGGCATCGTGATCGGCCGCCGCGGCGCCGAGGCCGAGCGCATCCGCGCCGACCTCGAGAAGCTCAGCGGCAAGCAGATCCAGCTGAACATCCTCGAGGTGAAGAACCCCGAGGCCGACGCTCAGCTCGTCGCTCAGGGCATCGCCGAGCAGCTCTCCGCTCGTGTGGCATTCCGCCGCGCGATGCGCAAGGGCCTGCAGGGTGCTCAGCGCGCCGGCGCCAAGGGCGTCCGCATCCAGGTCTCCGGCCGCCTCGGCGGCGCCGAGATGAGCCGTTCGGAGTTCTACCGCGAAGGCCGTGTGCCCCTGCACACCCTGCGCGCGAACATCGACTACGGCTTCTACGAGGCGAAGACCACCTTCGGCCGCATCGGCGTGAAGGTCTGGATCTACAAGGGCGACATCACCAACAAGGAGCTCGCCCGCGAGCAGGCCAACCAGAAGTCGTCGCGCCCCGAGCGCAGTGACCGTCCCCGTCGTGCGCCGAAGGCGCAGGAGCCGGTGGCAGCAGGAGTTGAGGCATAACCATGTTGATTCCCCGTCGAGTCAAGTACCGCAAGCAGCACCACCCCGGCCGTTCGGGCCACGCCACCGGCGGCACGAAGGTCACCTTCGGTGAGTTCGGCATCCAGGCGTTGACCCCCGCGTACGTGACGAACCGTCAGATCGAGTCCGCTCGTATCGCCATGACGCGTCACATCAAGCGCGGCGGCAAGGTGTGGATCAACATCTACCCCGACCGTCCGCTCACGAAGAAGCCGGCCGAAACCCGCATGGGTTCCGGTAAGGGTTCGCCCGAGTGGTGGGTCGCGAACGTCAAGCCGGGTCGAGTCCTCTTCGAGGTCTCCGGCGTCTCCGAGGAACTCGCTCGCGAGGCAATGACCCGTGCCATTCACAAGCTGCCCCTCAAGGCACGCATCATCAAGCGCGAGGAGGGCGACGCATAATGGCCGTCGGCACCAAGGAGCTCAGCCCCGCCGAGCTCGACACTTTCGAAGACGAGCGACTCGTCGATGAGCTGAAGAAGGCCAAGGAAGAGCTGTTCAACCTGCGCTTCCAGTCGGCCACCGGTCAGCTCGAAAGCCACGGCCGCCTCCGGGCGGTCAAGCGCGACATCGCGCGCATCTACACGGTCATCCGCGAGCGCGAACTCGGCATCCGGGCAACGCCCGCGCCGGTCGAGGTTCCGGCCAAGGCCGAGAAGAAGACGAAGAAGGCCAAGGCCGAGGCATCCGCTGATGCTGCAGCCGAGGTCGAAGAGACGAAGGAGGCCTGATCATGGCTGAGACCAAGAAGGCTTCGGCCGAGGTCGACACCGCGGCCGAGCTCGTCCGCGGCTACCGCAAGGTTCGTCGCGGCTACGTCGTCAGCGACAAGATGGACAAGACCATCGTCGTCGAGGTCGAGGACCGCGTGAAGCACCCGCTGTACGGCAAGGTCATGCGCCGTACCTCGAAGGTCAAGGCGCACGACGAGACCAACACCGCCGGCATCGGCGACCTCGTCGTGATCAGCGAGACCCGTCCCCTCTCCGCCACGAAGCGCTGGCGCCTCGTCGAGATCGTCGAGAAGGCCAAGTAAGCCTCGGGCTTACTTGAAAGAAGGAGTTTCAAAGTGCTTCAGCAGGAATCACGAGTCAAGGTCGCCGACAACACCGGCGCCAAGGAGCTGCTCACGATCCGCGTGCTCGGTGGCTCGAAGCGCCGGTACGCCGGCCTCGGTGACACCATCGTCGCGACCGTCAAGGACGCGATCCCCGGCGGCAACGTCAAGAAGGGCGATGTGGTCAAGGCCGTCATCGTCCGCACCGTCAAGGAGACCCGTCGTCCCGACGGCTCCTACATCAAGTTCGACGAGAACGCCGCAGTGATCCTGAAGAACGATGGTGACCCCCGCGGCACCCGTATCTTCGGACCGGTCGGTCGCGAGCTTCGCGACAAGAAGTTCATGAAGATCATCTCGCTGGCACCGGAGGTTATCTAGTCATGGCCAACATCAAGAAGGGTGACCTCGTTCAGGTCATCTCGGGCCGCAGCCAGGCTCGCGGCGGAGATCGCGGCAAGCAGGGCAAGGTCCTCGAGGTGCTCGTCGCCGAGAACCGCGTCGTCGTCGAAGGCATCAACTTCGTGACGAAGCACGTTCGCGTCGGCCAGACGCAGCGCGGCACGAAGACCGGCGGCATCGAGACCGTCGAGGCCCCGATCCACGTTTCGAACGTCGCGCTCGTCGACCCCGAGTCGAAGAAGCCGACCCGCGTCGGTTTCCGCATCGAAACCGTGACGAAGGACGGTGTCGAGAAGACCGTCCGCGTCCGCTACGCCAAGAAGTCAGGTAAGGACCTGTAATGACCGACACGGCTACGCAGGCTGGCAAAATCCAGCCGCGACTGAAGACCAAGTACCGGGACGAGATCTCGAAGGCCCTCACCGAGGAGCACGGCTACACCAACGTGCACCAGGTTCCGGGTCTCGTGAAGATCGTCGTGAACATGGGCGTCGGCGAGGCCGCGCGCGATGGCAAGGTCATCGACGGCGCGATCGCCGACCTCACCAAGATCACCGGCCAGAAGCCGCAGGTCACCAAGGCTCGCAAGTCCATCGCGCAGTTCAAGCTGCGCGAGGGTCAGCCGATCGGTGCCCACGTCACGCTTCGCGGCGACCGCATGTGGGAGTTCCTCGACCGCCTGCTCTCGCTCGCACTGCCCCGTATCCGCGACTTCCGCGGTCTCTCGGACAAGCAGTTCGACGGCACCGGAAACTACACCTTCGGTCTCACGGAGCAGTCGATGTTCCACGAGATCGACCAGGACAAGATCGACCGCGTCCGCGGCATGGACATCACTGTGGTGACCACCGCCAAGACCGATGAAGAGGGTCGCGCGCTGCTCAAGCAGCTCGGCTTCCCCTTCAAGGCGGCCGAGTCCGCCAACTGAACCCCGGATGCTGCGGGCTCGCGCCCGCAGCATCCGACCCGGTCTCCCGCATCCGTGGGAAACCGACACCACAGGTCATCGCTCGTGTAACGGGCGCTGAAACCTGGTGAACGTAAGGAAACACTCGTCATGACGATGACCGACCCGGTCGCTGACATGCTGACCCGTCTGCGGAACGCGAACTCCGCACACCACGACTCCGTGTCGATGCCCAACTCCAAGCTAAAGGCGAACATCGCCGAGATCTTGAAGAAGGAGGGCTACATCGCGGACTTCGAGCTGACCGAGGCTCGCGTGGGCAAGACGCTCACGCTGCAGCTGAAGTTCGGCCCCAACCGCGAGCGTTCGATCGCTGGCATCAAGCGCGTCTCCAAGCCCGGCCTCCGCGTCTACGCGAAGTCGACGGAGCTCCCCAAGGTGCTCGGCGGCCTCGGCGTTGCCATCCTGTCCACCTCCAGCGGTCTGCTCACCGACCGTCAGGCCGAGAAGAAGGGCGTAGGCGGAGAAGTCCTCGCCTACGTGTGGTAGTTCCATGTCACGAATCGGACGACTCCCCATCGACATCCCCGCGGGCGTCGACGTCAAGATCGACGGCCAGGCCGTTTCGGTCAAGGGCCCGAAGGGTGAGCTCGCGCTCACCGTCGCCGCCCCCATCGAGGTCAAGCTCGAAGAGAACCAGGTTCTCGTCACCCGCCCCGACGACGAGCGCACCTCGCGTTCGCTCCACGGCCTCACGCGCACCCTGATCGCCAACCAGATCATCGGCGTCACCCAGGGCTACTCGAAGGCACTCGAGATCGTCGGCACCGGTTACCGCGTCGCGCAGAAGGGCTCGTCCCTCGAACTCGCGCTCGGTTTCTCGCACCCCGTCGTCGTCGAGGCGCCGGCCGGCATCACGCTGACCGTCGAGGGCAACAACAAGATCACGGTCGCGGGCATCGACAAGCAGGCCGTCGGCGAGACCGCCGCGAACATCCGCAAGATCAAGAAGCCCGAGCCGTACAAGGGCAAGGGCATCCGCTACGCCGGCGAGGTCGTGCGTCGCAAGGCCGGAAAGTCAGGTAAGTAATCATGGCTGTGAAGACCAAGACGGCTGCGCGTTCGCGCCGCCACACCCGCCTTCGCAAGAAGGTCGTCGGCACCGAGCTGCGCCCGCGCCTCGTCGTCACCCGTTCGGCCCGTCACGTGTTCGTGCAGGTCGTCGACGACAGCAAGGGCCTCACGGTCGCCAGCGCCTCGACCATGGAGGCAGACCTCCGTGGATTCGACGGTGACAAGACCGCCAAGGCCAAGAAGGTCGGCGAGCTCGTCGCAGAGCGTGCGAAGAAGGCCGGCATCGAGTCCGTCGTCTTCGACCGCGGCGGCAACAAGTACGCCGGTCGCGTCGCAGCGATCGCCGATGGAGCGCGAGAGGCAGGGCTCAACCTGTGAGCGAGAACACTACGAAGGAGACCGAGGTGACCGCAGAGGCACCCGTCGAGACGGCAGCAGCTTCGGAGCCGGCTCGCAACGAGCGCGACAACCGTCGTGGCGGCGGTCGTGACCGGAACCAGGGCGGCCGCGACCGCGGTGGCCGCGACGCCGAGAAGAGCCAGTTCCTCGAGCGCGTCGTGACCATCAACCGCGTGTCGAAGGTCGTCAAGGGCGGCCGTCGCTTCAGCTTCACGGCGCTCGTCGTCGTGGGCGATGGCAACGGACTCGTCGGCGTCGGCTACGGCAAGGCGCGCGAGGTCCCGACCGCGATCTCGAAGGGCGTCGAGGAGGCGAAGAAGAACTTCTTCCGCGTTCCTCGCGTCGGCGCCACCATCCCGCACCCCGTCCAGGGTGAGGCTGCAGCCGGCGTCGTCCTGCTCCGCCCCGCTTCGGCCGGTACCGGTGTCATCGCCGGTGGTCCCGTGCGTGCGGTGCTCGAGTGCGCCGGCATCCACGACGTCCTGAGCAAGTCGCTCGGTTCGTCGAACACCATCAACATCGTGCACGCCACGGTCGCGGCCCTGCAGCAGCTCGAAGAGCCGCGCGCAGTCGCTGCCCGTCGTGGCCTCGCCTACGACGAGGTCGCTCCGGCCCGTCTGCTGCGTGCCGAGGCACAGGCGGCCGAGGCCGCCGCAGCAGCGAAGGCAGGTGCCTGATGGCCAAGCAGCTGAAGGTGACCCAGATCAAGTCCAAGGTGAGCGAGAAGCAGTACCAGCGCGACACGCTGCGCAGCCTCGGACTCAAGCGCATCGGCCAGTCGGTCGTTCGCGAGGACAACCCGCAGAACCGCGGCTACGTGAACACCGTCGCGCACCTCGTGAAGGTTGAGGAGATTGACTAATGGCTGACGAGAAGAAGGACGTCGCCGCCGAAGCCCCCAAGAAGGCTCCGGCGAAGAAGACGGCCGACAAGCCCGCCGCCGCGAAGGCAGCCCCCAAGGCCGCCGCCGAGAAGAAGGCGCCCGCAAAGGCTGCTGCAGCGAAGGCCGACGCGGCCGAAGCCCCCAAGGCTCCGGCGAAGAAGGCCCCCGCGAAGAAGGCAGCCCCCAAGGCGGACGTCGCGGAGAAGCGCGAGCAGGTGCTGAAGGTCCACCACCTCCGCCCGGCTCCGGGTGCCAAGAAGGACAAGACCCGCGTCGGACGCGGTGAGGGTTCGAAGGGCAAGACGGCCGGTCGAGGCACCAAGGGCTCGAAGGCTCGCAACAACATCCGCCCCGGTTTCGAGGGTGGCCAGCTTCCGTACCACATGCGTGCGCCGAAGCTGCGCGGCTTCAAGAACCCGTTCCGCGTCGAGTTCCAGGTCGTGAACCTGGACAAGCTCGCCGAGCTGTACCCGAAGGGCGGCGACGTCACGATCGCCGACCTCGTCGAGAAGGGCGCCGTTCGCAAGAACGAGCGCGTCAAGGTTCTCGGCAACGGTGACATCCAGGTGAAGCTCAACGTCGCGGTCGACAAGGTCTCCGGCTCGGCCGAGCAGAAGATCGTCGCCGCTGGCGGCTCGGTCAAGTAAGACCGGAAACAGCACCGATTGTTCGAGCCAGTCGGGACCTCGCGTATGATTCACGGGGGTCTCGACTGGCTCGAGCCGCATATGGACTGACTCCACACGGAGCAACAGGAGGACGAGTGTTCAACGCCATCGGGCGGATCTTCCGCACGCCGGATCTTCGCCGCAAGCTCGGGTTCACGCTGGGCATCGTCGCCCTCTTCCGGCTGGGGTCGTTCATTCCCGCGCCATTCGTGGACTTCGGCAACGTGCAGGCCTGCCTCGCGGCCAACCAATCGAACGCGGCCGGGCTCTACGACCTCGTCAACCTGTTCTCGGGCGGCGCCCTGCTCCAGCTTTCGATCTTCGCGCTGGGCATCATGCCCTACATCACCGCGTCGATCATCGTGCAGCTGCTCCGCGTCGTGATCCCTCACTTCGAGACGCTGTACAAAGAGGGCCAGGCCGGCCAGAGCCGCCTCACCCAGTACACCCGCTACCTCACGATCGCGCTCGGCGTGCTCCAGTCGACCACGCTGATCACGGTCGCCCGCTCCGGCGCGCTGTTCCCGTCGAGCGCCCCCGAGTGCTCGCAGCTCATCACGAACGACGCCTGGTACGCGATCCTCCTCATGGTGATCACCATGACCGCCGGCACCGGCCTCATCATGTGGATGGGCGAGCTCATCACCGAGCGCGGCATCGGCAACGGCATGTCGCTCCTCATCTTCACGTCGATCGCCGCGACGTTCCCCGGCTCGCTCTGGGCCATCGGCATCGCCCGCGGCTGGGACGTCTTCGCGATCGTGCTCGGCATCGGACTCCTCGTCGTCGTCGCCGTCGTCTTCGTCGAACAGTCGCAACGGCGCATCCCAGTGCAGTACGCCAAGCGCATGGTCGGCAGGCGGACGTACGGCGGCAACAACACGTACATCCCGATCAAGGTCAACATGGCGGGCGTCGTGCCGGTCATCTTCGCCTCGTCGCTGCTCTACCTGCCCGCGCTCATCGCGCAGTTCAACACCCCGGCGGCCGGCGAGACGCCGCAGCCGTGGGTCGTGTGGATCACGAACAACCTGACGCAGGGCGGCCACCCGCTGTACATGCTGATGTACTTCCTGCTCATCGTCGGCTTCACGTACTTCTACGTCGCGATCACCTTCAACCCCGACGAGGTGTCGGAGAACATGAAGAAGTACGGCGGCTTCATCCCCGGCATCCGCGCCGGCCGGCCGACCGCCGAGTACCTCGACTACGTGCTCACCCGTATCACGCTCCCGGGCTCGTTCTACCTCGGTCTCATCGCCCTGATCCCGCTCATCGCATTCGCGATGGTCGGCGCCGACCAGAACTTCCCGTTCGGCGGCGCTTCGATCCTGATCATCGTCGGTGTCGGTCTCGAGACGGTCAAGCAGATCGACGCCCAACTCCAGCAGCGACACTACGAAGGACTTCTCCGATGACGGCTTCCGCAACCGGCTCAGCTCGCTTTCTGATCGTCGGGCCCCAGGGCTCCGGCAAGGGAACGCAGGGCGTGCTCGTCGCGGAGGCGTTCGGAGTGCCCCAGGTCGCCACCGGCGACATCTTCCGAGCGAATGTCTCGGGCGGCACCGAGCTCGGCAAGCGGGTCCAGTCGATCATCGAGGCCGGTGACCTCGTCCCCGACGAGCTCACGAGCGAACTCGTGCGCGATCGCCTCGAGCAGGCGGATGCCGCGAGCGGCTTCGTCCTCGACGGGTACCCGCGCAACCGAGGGCAGGTCGACGACCTCGACGCGTTCCTCACCGCCCGCGGCGAGGCGCTCGACGCCGTGATCGAGCTGGAGGTGCCCCGCGACGAGAGCATCGCGCGCCTGCGGCAGCGGGCCGCCCAGCAGGGACGCACCGACGACACCGAAGAGGTCATCGCGAACCGGCTGGCGATCTACGAGCGCGAGACCGCCCCGATCCTCGACGTGTACCGCGAACGCGGCGTCGTCGTGCGCATCGACGGCGTCGGCACGCTCGACGAGGTCACCCGGCGGATCTTCTCGGCGCTCGCAGAGCGCGGACTCGCCCCCGACGCCGGCGACGCCGTCTCCGCCTGAGCCGTTTCGGTGTTCCGACGTTCGATCTACAAGTCGCCCGCCGAGCTCCGCTCGATGCGGGCGGCCGGTGAGGTGACCGCATCGGCCCTCGCCGAGGTGCGCAGCCTGCTCGTGCCCGGCGCGACCCCGCTGGAGCTCGACGCCGCGGCCGAACGCGTGATCCGCGAGGCCGGCGGGGTCCCGAACTTCCAGCTCGTCCCCGGGTACCGGCACACGCTGTGCGTCTCGGTCGACGACGACGTCGTGCACGGCATTCCGGGCGATCGTCCGTTCCGTGCCGGTGACATCGTCTCGGTCGACGGCGGTGCGGAGGTCGACGGCTGGAACGGCGACTCGGCGTTCACCGTCGTGCTGCCCGACGCAGCGCGTCCCGACGTGGTGGCGTCGCGGGAGGAGCTCAGCAGGGTCACGGAGCAGGCCCTGTGGCTCGGCATCGCCACGCTCGCTCGCGCGCGGCATCTCAACGAGGTCGGCGCGGTGATGGAGGAGTACGTGCGGAGCGAGGGCGACTACGGCATCCTCACGGACTACGTCGGTCACGGCATCGGCCGCTCGATGCACGAGGAGCCGCCGGTCTTCAACTACCGCGTCGATCGTCGCGGCCCTGCCGTGAAGCCCGGTCTCGTCGTCGCCATCGAGCCCATGATCGTGGGTGGATCGATCGACACGTTCACGCGCGACGACGAGTGGACGGTCACCACGTCCGACGGCTCGGACTCCGCGCACTGGGAGCACTCGGTGGCGGTGCACGCCGCTGGGGTCTGGGTGCTGACCGCGCCAGACGGCGGGGCGGCCGGCCTCGCACCGTTCGGTGTGCGACCCGTTCCCATCGAGTAGCGGGCGCCTGAGGGGCGCTCGCGCTCGAGCGGCTTCAGTGCCCGTGCGAACACCGTGGCATGTACGGGATGGGTCGCGCCCTCAGGCGGCTGCGCCCCGCGCCGATCGACTCGGCCGCTGCCCATGGGACGGCTAGGGTGAAAGCGACGGATACTCGCGACGGAGGCCGGGCACATGCAGGAACGCACAGTCCGAATCGGACCGGCATCCGAGCTGCGCGCACCGGTGAGCGGGCGGCGCTGATGGGGGAGATCACGGGCGCTGGGATCGGCCAGGGCGTTGCGGTCGGATCGGTCGTGCGGATGGCTGACCCGCTCCCCGAGCCCGTCGACCGGCCGAGCCATCTCGATCCCGACCGCGAGGGGGAACGGGCGAGGGCCTCGCTCTCGGTCGTGGCCGCCGAACTCGCACGCCGCGGCGCGAAGGCCGGTGGTGCGGCGAAGGACGTGCTCGAGGCGCAGGCCATGATGGCCGAGGATCCGAGCATCATCGATGACGTGACGACGAGGCTCGCGACGGGCAGGACCGCCGAACGCGCGGTGTTCGAGGCGTTCGCGTACTACCGCGACGTGCTCGCCGGCATGGGCGGGTACCTGGGGGAGCGGGCCGCCGATCTCGACGACATCGCGCAGCGCGTCATCGCCCACCTGCTGAAGCTGCCCGAGCCGGGAGTGCCCGACCCGGGGCATCCGTTCGTGCTCGTGGCCCGCGACCTCGCGCCCGCCGACACGGCGATGCTCGACCTCGACCAGGTGCAGGCGCTCGTCACGATCGACGGGGGACCGACCTCGCACACGGCGATCCTCGCGCGCGAGAAGTCGATCGTCGCCGTCGTCGGTGCAGCGGATGCCGCCGGCCTCGCCGACGGCGACACCGTGATCGTCGACGCGGCGCACGGGCTCGTCGTCGCCGCGCCCACCGACCAGGAGCTCGCCGCGGCGCGGGCGAGGATCGCCGAGCGCGCCGCCCGGGCCGCCGCACCGCTCAGGCCCGGCGCCCTCGCCGACGGCACACCGGTGCCGCTGCTGGCGAACCTCGGCTCGGCCGACGGCGCCGCCGAGGCGTTGCGACTCGGCGCAGAGGGCGTCGGACTGTTCCGAACCGAGTTCCTGTTCCTCGATGCGGAGGTCGCGCCGAGCGTGCGCGAACAGCAGGTGCAGTACACGCGCCTGCTCACGGCGTTCGCCGGCCGGAAGGTCGTGGTGCGAGTGCTCGATGCCGGAGCCGACAAGCCGCTCGCCTTCCTCAACGACGCACCAGAGGCCAACCCCGCGCTCGGACTCCGGGGCATCCGCGCCCTTCGGCGTACCGAGGCGATCCTGCGGGAGCAGCTCACCGCGCTCGCGGCTGCGGATGCCGCGACCGCCGCCGAACTCGAGGTCATGGCGCCGATGATCGCCACGGTGGAGGAGGCCCGGTACTTCACCGCACTCGCGAAGGAGCTCGGCGTCGCCGTCGCCGGGGTGATGGTCGAGACGCCGTCGGCCGCGCTCATCGCCGACCGGGTCCTCGCCGTGTGCGACTTCGCCTCGATCGGCACGAACGATCTCACCCAGTACACGATGGCCGCCGACCGGCTGCTCGGCACCGTCGCGGCACTGCAGGACCCCTGGCACCCAGCGGTGCTCCGCCTGATCGCCGATGTCGGGGCCGCGGGCGCAGCGCTCGGCAAGCCCGTCGGCATCTGCGGCGAGGCCGCAGCCGACCCGCTGCTGGCGGTCGTGCTCGTCGGCCTCGGCGCCACCAGCCTGTCGATGTCGCCGTCGGCGCTCGCCGACGTGCGCGCCTCGCTCTCGCGCTACCGCCTGAGCGACGCGAAGGAGCTCGCGCGGGCTGCCATGGCGTCTGAGGGAGCCGCCGAGGCCAGGGCTGCGGCCGAGACGGCCGCCGCCGAGCGCCTCGACGCCGGCGGTGCATCGTCGTAGCGCGGCGAATACGGGCCCGACTGGCGAAAACGGTCGGAATCACCTAGAGTTGACCCTTGGTGTTCTGCACGCCTGCTTCGGCATGCCTGACGAACCGTGATTCCTCACGGTTCCACGGGCTCGGCGAGCGGAACCATCGCACGACCAGCATCCCAAACTCCAAGCGATAGTGAGGCTATGGCCAAGAAAGACGGCGTCATCGAGATTGAAGGCTCGGTCACCGAGGCCCTCCCGAACGCGATGTTCCGGGTGGAACTCACGAACGGTCACAAGGTCCTCGCGCACATCTCGGGAAAGATGCGCCAGCACTACATCCGCATCCTCCCCGGAGACCGCGTGATCGTCGAGCTGAGCCCATACGACCTGACGCGCGGCCGCATCGTCTACCGCTACAAGTAAGGGCTGTTCGGAAAGTAACGGCCCGCGGCGTCCCGCGGGTACGAGGACAGCGACATCAAGGAACAATCGTGAAGGTCAACCCCAGCGTCAAGCCCATCTGCGACCACTGCAAGGTGATTCGCCGCCACGGCCGCGTCATGGTCATCTGCAAGTCGAACCCGCGCCACAAGCAGCGCCAGGGCTAGTCACCAGACAAGGGCGCTAGGCGCCTGCATCCCACAACTGAATACATCGGCAGCGCCAGAACCGCCGGCATCATCGGATGCCGCGGGGACACCTCGGGTCGGAGGCCCGGGCACCGGCGTTGTTCCACACCTCCACTTCGAAACAGGAGAAGCCAAACATGGCACGTCTGGCAGGAGTCGACATCCCGCGCGAGAAGCGCGTGGAGATCGCACTGACTTACATCTACGGCGTCGGCCGCACGCGAGCGCTCACCACGCTCGCCGAGACCGGCATCGACGGAAACATCCGCGTGAAGGACCTCAGCGACGAGCAGCTCGTCGCCCTCCGCGATTACATCGAAGGCAACTTCAAGGTCGAGGGTGACCTCCGCCGTGAGGTGGCCGCCGACATCCGCCGCAAGGTCGAGATCGGCTCCTACGAGGGCATCCGCCACCGTCGCGGTCTCCCGGTCCGAGGCCAGCGCACCAAGACCAACGCTCGCACCCGCAAGGGCCCGAAGCGCACCGTGGCCGGCAAGAAGAAGGCTCGCTAGGCCTCGGCCCGGTGATCCAGCGCCCCTAGGATTCAGGAGAAATCATGGCAGCACCCAAGGCGGCTACTCGCAAGCCGCGCAAGAAGGAAAAGAAGAACATCGCCGTGGGCCAGGCCCACATCAAGTCGACGTTCAACAACACGATCGTCTCGATCACCGACACCAACGGTGCAGTGATCAGCTGGGCCTCCTCCGGTGGCGTCGGCTTCAAGGGCTCGCGCAAGTCGACCCCGTTCGCCGCGCAGCTCGCCGCCGAGTCGGCTGCGCGCCAGGCGCAGGAGCACGGCATGAAGAAGGTCGACGTCTTCGTCAAGGGCCCCGGCTCCGGCCGTGAGACCGCGATCCGCTCGCTCCAGGCCGCAGGCCTCGAGGTCGGCAGCATCAACGATGTGACGCCCCAGGCGCACAACGGATGCCGCCCGCCCAAGCGTCGCCGCGTCTGATTCCCTCCCGGTGATCGAGGAGCGGTCCGGCTCAGCCGGGCTCTCCTCGATCGCCGGGACATCCGTTCTCTCACACAACTCAAGATCCTCGTACTCGCAGGTGTCATATAGCGGACACCCTGCCGAAAGGAATCAACAGTGCTGATCGCACAGCGCCCGACGCTCACCGAAGAGAACATCTCGGAGTTCCGTTCGCGTTTCGTGATCGAGCCCCTCGAGCCGGGCTTCGGTTACACCCTGGGCAACTCGCTCCGTCGCACCCTCCTCTCCTCGATCCCCGGCGCAGCCGTGACGAGCATCCGCATCGACGGCGTGCTCCACGAGTTCTCGACCGTTCCGGGCGTGAAGGAGGATGTCACCGAGATCATCCTCAACATCAAGAACCTGGTCGTCTCCAGCGAGCACGACGAGCCGATCACCGCGTACCTGCGCAAGCAGGGTGCCGGTGAGGTCACCGCCGCCGACATCTCCGCTCCCGCGGGCGTCGAGGTGCACAACCCCGAGCTGGTCATCGCGACACTCAACGACTCGGCGAAGTTCGAGCTCGAGCTCACGATCGAGCGTGGCCGCGGCTACGTCTCGGCCAGCCAGAACCGCAACGAGTACTCCGAGGCCGGCCAGATCCCGGTCGACTCGATCTACTCGCCGGTCCTGAAGGTCACCTACCGCGTCGAGGCCACCCGTGCCGGCGAGCGCACCGACTTCGACCGCCTCGTGGTCGACGTCGAGTCGAAGCCGGCCATCACGCCGCGCGACGCGATCGCCTCGGCCGGCCGCACGCTGACCGAGCTGTTCGGCCTCGCCCGCGAGCTGAACACCGCTGCCGAGGGTATCGAGATCGGCCCCGCGCCGGTCGACGCCGTGCTCTCCAGCGAGCTCTCGATCCCGATCGAAGACCTCGACCTCTCGGTGCGCAGCTACAACTGCCTCAAGCGCGAGGGCATCAACACGGTGTCCGAGCTCGTCGCCCTGTCGGAGTCGCAGCTCATGAACATCCGCAACTTCGGTCAGAAGTCGGTGGATGAGGTCAAGGACAAGCTCACCGAAATGGGCCTGTCGCTGAAGGACTCCGTCCCCGGATTCGACGGCGCCCACTTCTACACGGGCTTCGACGACGAGAACTAGGCAGACCTCGCGGTCGCCCACCAACCCCCACCTACTGGAGAGAACGAACCATGCCGAAGCCCACGAAGGGCCCCCGCCTCGGAGGCGGCCCCGCCCACGAGCGGTTGATGCTCGCGAACCTCGCTGCAGCGCTGTTCACGCACAAGCGCATCACCACCACCGAGACGAAGGCCAAGCGCCTCCGTCCGCTGGCCGAGCGTCTGGTGACGTTCGGCAAGCGCGGCGACCTGCACGCGCGCCGTCGCGTGCTCGCCGTCATCGGCGACAAGACCGTCGTGCACGAGCTGTTCACGGTCATCGCCCCCCAGGTCGTCGACCGTGAGGGCGGCTACACCCGCATCACGAAGATCGGAAACCGCAAGGGCGACAACGCTCCCATGGCCGTCATCGAGCTCGTGCTCGAGCCCGTGACCCCGAAGAAGCGCGCTGCGAAGCCCGCCGCTGCCGAGGCGCCCGTCGCCGAGGAGGCTCCGGCCGAGGTCGTCGAGGAGACGACCGAGGTCGAGGCGAGCGACGCTGCCGCCGAGGAGACGACCGAGGTCGCCGCCGACGAGGCGGAGGCCGCCGAGGCCAAGTAGCCTCTTGTTCGATCACGAAGGGCCCCGGTGCATCGCACCGGGGCCCTTCGCCGTCTCCGCCGCGAAGCCGCCGTCTCGGCTGGAACCGTGACCGAGCACGAACTGTCGCCGCTCTTCGAGCGCATCACGGCTCCCGAGACGCTCCCGACCCTTGCTCATCCCGACGTGCACGCGTGGCGTCCGGTCCGTGACGACGAACTCGACCGGATCGCGGAGCTCGAAGCGGCCATGGCGGCCGCCGACCATCCCGAAGACACGGTCCCGCGAGAAGAGCTCGCCGACGACCTCGGGATGTCGTTCGTCGACCGCGAGCGCGACTCGATCGTTGCGCTCGATGCCGACGGCCGTGCTGTGGCATGGGGCGTCGCGTATTCCCCAGGCAACGCGGGTCGACGAGGTGAGAGCAGCCAGGAACGACGCGTTCCGCGATCACTGGGGCAGCCAGCCGAGATCGGAAAAGGAATGGCGCGCCTTCGTCTCGAGCGCCGTGTTCCGCGCGGACCTCTCCGTCGTCGCCGTCGACGAGGCGAGCGATCGTGTCGTGGGGTTCGTGCTGGCTGAGGTGAATGAAGACGACTGGGATGGGCAGGGGTTCTCGAGCGTGCACGTTCCGCTGGTCGGCGTGGTGCGCGGTCACCGCGGCCGCGGCATCGCGAAAGCCCTCTTGGCGGCCCATCTCATCGCCGCAGGAGCCGACGGACTCGAGTACTCGACGCTCGAGGTGGACGCCGCGAACCCGACGGGGGCGTTCGCCCTCTACGAGCGGATGGGATTCCGCGCGGCGACCACCGAGACCGGTTACACGATCGTGGTCTGAGGCGGGTCGCCGCGCGCCGCGGATGCCTCGGCGACATGCGAATCGCACAGCCCCGGGTGCTGGCGTACCGCGGCCGTTCGCGTTGTGCCAGAATCTGTTCTCGGCGCCGCAGTCAACGGTGCTCGAAGAGGAGCAGCGTGGCCGCCGTGCGCATCCCGGTCGACCGGGATCTCTCGATCGATTTCGCTCGAGCCTTCTGCCTGCCGATCGTGGTGCTGCTGCACGCACTGCAGATGGGCATCGGCGGCGACCCGCTGCGGGCGTTCAACGCGCTCGACGGCTTCGAGCCGCTCGCCTGGGCGACGTGGCCGCTCATGATCATGCCCGTCTTCTTCATCTGCGGCGGGTTCGCGTCGATCACCCAGTGGCGGCGGCTCCGCGGACACGGCGAGACCGTGTCGCATTACATCCGGATCCGCGCCATCCGTCTGGCGCAGCCCGTGGTCGTGCTCGTCGCGGCGGTCGGCGCGGTGCTCGCGCTCATGCTCCTCGCGGGGGTCGACGCCGAGTTCGTCCGCACCTTCGCGGTGCGCCTCGCCGAGCCGCTCTGGTTCATCCCCGTCTACCTGATCTGCACGGCGTTCGTGCCGACGATGTCGTGGCTGCACCGGCACGCGCCGTGGCCCACGTACCTCGGCCTCGCCGCCGTGGTGGTCGCGGTGGACATCCTCGTTCGCGGGTTCGGCGCGCCGGTCGGCGCGCTCAACTGGATCTTCGTCTGGCTGTTCGCCCAGCAGTTGGGCTTCGGGCTGCGCGACGGCTGGTTCGCGCGTCGGTCGCGACTCGTGCTCGCGCTCGTCGCGGTCGGGTCGTACGGCGTCATCGGGGTGCTCGTGACCTGGTTCGGGTACTCGCACGACATGCTCGACAACCTCAACCCTCCGACGCTGGCGATCCTCGCCCTCGCACTCGGCCAGGCCTGCCTGTTCGCGCTCGTGCAACCGCTCATCCGGCGCATGATGCAGTGGCGGCCGATGCTCGGCGCGGTGTTCGTCTTCGGCGTGTACGGCATGGTCATCTACCTCTGGCACACGTTCGCGATGGCGGTCGTGACCGCGTTGCACCTCGCGTCCGGCCTGTCCTATCCGCCGGTGCTGTCGCCGGCGTGGTGGGCGACGCGTCCGCTCTGGATCCTCGCCATCGCGGTCGTGGTGGCCGGATGCTGCGTGGTCGTGCCGCGCATCGAGTCGCGGTGGCCGAAACCGGTCGAGCGCAGAACCCCGCTCGCTGCGGTGCTGCTCTGGAGCGCGTGCGCCGTGGCCGGTGTCGGCGTGCTGCTCGTACTCGGCTACGTTCCGTGGCAGAACGGCCTGCTGGGCTGGGCGCTCGTGACCGTCGCGGTGGTCGCACTCATCGTGGGCGGCCCCGGGCCGCGCACCCGGGCCGCGGCGACGCCCGCCGAGGTGCGGGACGCGGCGACCTCGTCCCCTGCTCGATCGTAGGCTTGAGGGCATGGTCGAACCCGAATCCGTCGTGTCGCTCGGCCCCGGTGCCGACTCGGCCGTTCCCACGGACGCCGGCGACCGCGCGGTTCGCGTGCGACTCTCGATCGCGTACGACGGCACCGACTTCAAGGGATGGAGCCGGCAGCCGGGTCAGCGCACCGTCCAGGGCGTCATCGAGGACGCCCTCGAGATCCTCTTCCGGCGAACCGGCACGGTCCCGCGGCTGACGGTCGCGGGGCGCACCGATGCCGGCGTCCATGCGCTGGGGCAGGTGGCGCACTTCGACGTCCCGCCATCCGCGCTCTCGGCGGTTACCCGGGCCCGGCGCGGCCATCCGACCGAACCGGGGGCCGGCGATCCAGCCGCGGTGCTGCTTCGACGCCTGACCGGTGTGATCGGGGCATCCGACGCCGATGTCGTGGTGACCGGCGCCGCGATCGCGCCCGACGGCTTCGACGCGCGCTTCTCGGCGGTGTGGCGACGATACGAGTACCGCATCGCGGACTCCGCCGCCGTGCGGGATCCGCTCGATCGTCTGCGCACGGTCTGGTATCCGCGCACCCTCGACGCGGAACGGATGGATGTCGCGGCGCAGACGCTGCTCGGCCTCCACGACTTCGCCGCGTTCTGCAAGCCGCGTGCCGAGGCCACGACGATCCGCACCCTGCAGTCGTACCGATGGCGGCGCGACGCGGGCGGCGTGCTCGTCGCGTCGCTGCAGGCCGACGCCTTCTGCCACTCGATGGTGCGCGCGCTGATCGGCGCGGCCGTCGCGGTCGGGGAGGGGCGTCTCGATGCCGATGCGCCGGCCGCGCTGCTTCGAGCGGCGCAGCGCACGAGCGCCTTCATGGTCATGCCGGCGAAGGGGCTCGTGCTGACGGAGGTCGGCTACCCCGACGACCACGAACTCGAGATCCGCGCCGCCCAGACTCGCGCGCGACGTGAGCTGCGCGTGCAGCTCGAGCCGGAAGATCAGGAGGATCCGGCCGAACGGGGCGAACCGGGCGCGGGGGAGTGACACGACGCCGATTGGACGCTCGGGTCCCGACCCGCTAAGCTTGCCCTTTGGTGCCGTCCTCTGCGGCGGCATCCGAAGTTGAGCCCTCCACCAGGGCGTTCGAACGCATCGCGGGCGAACACCCACCGGAGTGGGATTCACGAACCCCTCACTCGATCAGAAAGCAGCACTTCCGTGACGCGCACTTTCACTCCCAAGCCGTCCGACATCCAGCACGACTGGGTCGTCATCGACGCAACCGATATCGTTCTCGGTCGCCTCGCGAGCCACACCGCAGCCCTGCTGCGCGGCAAGCACAAGGCGATCTTCGCGAACCACGTCGACACCGGTGACTTCGTCATCATCGTCAACGCCGACAAGGTGGCCCTCACCGGCCAGAAGCTCGAGCAGAAGAAGGCCTACCGCCACTCCGGGTACCCGGGTGGCCTCAAGGCAGTCGGCTACGCCGAGCTCCTCGAGAAGAACCCCGTCCGCGCCGTCGAGAAGGCGATCCGCGGCATGCTCCCGAAGAACTCGCTCGGTCGGGCCCAGCTCAAGAAGCTGAAGGTCTACACCGGACCGGAGCACCCGCACGCGGCTCAGCAGCCGAAGCCGTACACCCTCACCCAGGTCGCCCAGTAATTCCGGCACCCTCGACGTTCTCGAAATAAGGATTCACACCACCATGGCGAAGATCGCAGACCAGATCGAAGCGGCTCCCGAGAGCTACACCACCGAGAGTGCCCCCGAGGCAGCTCCCAGCACCCCCCGCCCCGTGCTCAACGTGTCGGGCGCGGCCGTCGGCCGTCGCAAGCAGGCCATCGCCCGCGTGCGCCTCGTTCCCGGCGCCGGCAGCATCACCGTCAACGGACGCGAGTTCGCGGCCTACTTCCCCAACAAGCTGCACCAGCAGCTCATCACCGACCCGTTCACGGTGCTCGAGCTCATCGGCTCGTACGACGTGGTCGCGAAGATCACGGGCGGCGGCCCCTCGGGCCAGGCGGGCGCGCTGCGCCTCGCGATCGCTCGTGCGCTGAACGAGATCGACCGCGAGAACAACCGCGCGACGCTCAAGAAGTCGGGCTTCCTCACGCGTGACGCTCGCGTCATCGAGCGCAAGAAGGCCGGTCTCAAGAAGGCCCGCAAGGCGCCGCAGTTCTCGAAGCGCTGATCCCAGCGTCCGGTTCTCCGTACATGCCTCGGCTTTTCGGAACCGACGGGGTCCGGGGCCTGGCCAACCGTGAACTCACGGCTGACCTGGCCCTGGGCCTCGCCCAGGCGGCTGCTGCCGTCCTCACGCAGGGGCGCCACGCCGACGAGCTTCGCGCCGCCGGACGGCGCCCGGTCGCCGTCGTGGCGCGCGATCCGCGCGTCTCCGGTGAGTTCATCACCGCTGCCGTCTCGGCCGGCCTCGCGAGCTCCGGTGTCGACGTGCTCGACGCCGGGGTCATCCCGACCCCCGCGACGGCGTTCCTCATCGACTCGATCCGCGCCGACTTCGGTGTGATGATCTCGGCGTCGCACAACCCGGCGCCCGACAACGGCATCAAGTTCTTCTCCTTCGGCGGCACCAAGCTGCCCGACGAGGTCGAGGACCGCATCGAGTCCTTCCTCGGCAAGCAGAAGCTCGCTCCGGTCGGCGACGGCGTCGGCCGCATCCGCCGCTTCGCCGACGCCGAGGACCGCTACGTCGTGCACCTGCTCGGCACATTGCCGCACCGCCTCGAGGGGCTGAAGGTCGTGCTCGACTGCGCCCATGGCGCCGCAGCGGGCGTCTCGCCCGAGACCTTCAAGGATGCGGGCGCCGAGGTCATCGTCATCGGGGCCGACCCCGACGGCATGAACATCAACGACGGCGTGGGCTCGACCCACCTCGAGAAGCTCCAGGCCGCCGTCGTCGAGCACGGTGCCGACCTCGGCATCGCCCACGACGGCGACGCCGACCGCTGCCTCGCGGTCGATGCCGACGGCGACATCATCGACGGCGATCGCATCATGGCGATCCTCGCCGTCTCGATGAAGGAGCGCGGCACGCTCACCGACGACACCCTCGTCGTCACGGTCATGTCGAACCTCGGCCTGCGCCGTGCGATGGCCGAGCACGGCATCCGCGTCGTCGAGACGAAGGTGGGCGACCGCTATGTGCTCGAGGCACTCGCAGCCGAGGGCCTCGCCCTCGGCGGGGAGCAGTCGGGTCACGTCATCATGAGCGAGTTCGCCACGACCGGCGACGGCGTGCTGACCGGGCTCCACCTCGCAGCCGAGATGGCGCGCACCGGCAAGACCATCGCCGAGCTCGCCTCGGTGATGACGGTCTACCCGCAGGTGCTCGTGAACGTGCGCGGTGTCGACCACCACGCCCTCGCAGCCGACACTGAGATCGCCGCAGCGGTCGCAGCGGTCGAGGCCGAGCTCGGCGACACCGGCCGGGTGCTGCTGCGCCCCTCGGGCACCGAGCCGATGGTTCGGGTGATGGTCGAGGCCGCCGAACAGGATGTCGCCGAGCGGCACGCCGAGGCACTCGCCGCCGTCGTGCGCGAGCGTCTCACCACCGTCTGACGACGAAGCATCCCCTTCCTGGCGCCGCTGCGCCCGGGAGGGGATGTTCCGCGTTCAGAGCTTGCGGAGCAGGACGCTCGAGACCGTGTGATCGGAACTCTTGCGCAGGACGAGTGATGCCCGTGAGCGCGTCGGACGGATGTTCTGCAGCAGGTTCGGCTCGTTGATCGAGTGCCAGATCTCGCGCGAACGGTTTCTCGCCTCGGCCTCGGTGAGGCTCGCGAAGCGGTGGAAGTACGAGCGCGGGTTCGCGAAAGCCCCGCGCTGGAGCTTCAGGAACCGCTCCTCGTACCACCGGGCGATGTCGCTCGTGCGTGCGTCGACGTAGATGGTGAAGTCGAAGAGATCGCTGACCGCGAGGCGGTGTCCGGGGCCGGGCGGCTGCAGCACGTTGAGCCCCTCGACGATGAGCACGTCGGGCCGGCGAACGGTGATCTGCGCGTCGGGGACGATGTCGTAGGCGAGATGCGAGTAGAAGGGCGCTCGGACTTCGGATGCCCCGGCCTTGACCTCGCTCACGAAGCGGAGCAGCGCCCGCCGGTCGTAGGACTCGGGGAATCCCTTGCGCGCCATGAGGCCGCGGCGCTCGAGCTCGGCGTTGGGGAAGAGGAATCCATCGGTCGTGATGAGCTCCACACGCGGCGTGTGCTCCCATCGCGCGAGCAGCTCGCGCAGCAGGCGCGCGATCGTCGATTTGCCGACGGCGACCGAGCCGGCGACCCCGATGACGAACGGTGTGGACTCGAAACGCTCGCGCAGGAACTCGCTCGTGACCTTGTGCAGCGACTTCGTGCCGCCGACGTAGAGGTTCAGCAGCCGGCTGAGCGGCAGGTAGACCTCGGCGACCTCGCGCGGGTCGAGCGGCTCGCCGAGGCCGCGCAGTTGCACGATCTCGGTCTCCCGCAGCGGCGACGGCATCGACGGCGCGAGCGCGGCCCAGTCGGCCCGATCGAGTTCGATGAACGGGGAGATCTGCGCCGCGTGCGACGACGGGCTCTGCGGATCGGGCACCGTGCCAGTGTAGTCAGACGGAGCGGGCACCCAGCAGCGCGCCAGTAGAATCGCACCCATGTGTGGAATCGTCGGATATGTCGGAGAGCGGAACAGCCTCGACGTCCTTATGGGAGGCCTTCGCCGCCTCGAGTACCGTGGCTACGACTCAGCGGGAGTGGCGATCGTCGATGACGACGGCGTCATGGAGACGGCCAAGCGCGCCGGCAAGCTCCAGGTGCTCGCCGACGAACTCGAGGCGAACCCGCTGCACCGGGGCGGCACCGGCATCGGCCACACCCGGTGGGCGACGCACGGCGGTCCGACCGACGTCAACGCCCACCCGCACCTCGGAGACGAGGGCCGACTCGCCCTCATCCACAACGGCATCATCGAGAACTTCTCCGAACTGAAGGCCGAGCTCCTCGCTGACGGCTACACCTTCGAGAGCGAGACCGACACCGAGGTCGCCGCAGTGCTCCTCGGCAAGGAGTACCGGTCGACCGGCGACCTCCGCGAGGCATTCCGCAACACCGTGTCGCGGCTCGACGGCGCCTTCACGCTGCTGGCCGTGCACCGCTCGGAGCCCGGCGTCGTCGTCGGAGCCCGTCGCAACTCCCCGCTCGTGATCGGCCTCGGCGACGGCGAGAACTTCCTGGGTTCGGATGTCGCGGCCTTCGTCGAGTACACGAAGCGCGCCCTGGCGATCGGCCAGGACCAGATCGTGACGATCACCGCGGGCGACGTCGTCGTCACCGACTTCGACGGACAGCCCGTCGAGGTCGAGCCGTTCGACGTGGCGTGGGACGCCTCCGCCGCGGAGAAGGGCGGCTGGTCCTCGTTCATGCGCAAGGAGGTCGCAGAGCAGCCCGAGGCGGTCGCGAAGACCCTCCTCGGCCGCGTCGTCGACGACGCCGTGGTGATCCCCGAACTCGCGTCGTTCGGCGATGACGAGCTCCGAGACATCCGTCGCATCACGATCGTGGCCTGCGGCACCGCCTCCTACGCGGGCATGGTCGCGAAGTACGCGATCGAGCAGTGGGCGCGCGTGCCCGTCGAGATCGAGCTCAGCCACGAGTTCCGCTACCGCGAGCCGGTGCTCGACGACCACACGCTCGTGGTCTCGATCAGCCAGTCGGGCGAGACCATGGACACGCTCATGGCCGTGAAGTACGCCCGCGAGCAGGGTGCGCGCACGATCTCGATCTGCAACACGCAGGGCGCCACGATCCCTCGTGAGTCCGACGCGGTCGTCTACACGCACGCCGGCCCCGAGGTCGCCGTGGCATCGACCAAGGCGTTCGTCGCGCAGATCGCAGCGCTCTACCTCTTCGGCCTGCACCTCGCACGCGTGCGCGGCACGCTGTCGGCGGGCGAGATCGCGGAGCAGCTCCACGAGCTGCAGGCGGTGCCCGAGAAGCTCGAGCTCGTGCTGGCCGAGTCCGAGAAGGTCGCGCAGCTCGCGCACTGGATGGCCGACACCCGCTCGGTGCTCTTCCTCGGCCGTCACGTCGGCTACCCGATCGCGCTCGAGGGGGCCCTGAAGCTCAAGGAGCTCGCCTACATCCACGCCGAGGGCTTCGCCGCCGGCGAGCTCAAGCACGGCCCGATCGCGCTCATCGAGCCGGGTCAGCCCGTGTTCGTGGTCGTGCCGAGCCCGCGCGGCTCTGCGACCCTGCACCCGAAGGTCGTCTCGAACATCCAGGAGATCCGCGCTCGCGGTGCTCGGGTGATCGCGATCGCCGAGGCCGGCGACGCCGCAGTGCTGCCGTTCGCCGACGAGGTGCTGCGCATCCCGCTCGCTGCGCCGCTCTTCGAGCCGCTGCTCGCGGTCGTGCCGCTCCAGATCTTCGCGATGGAGCTCTCGCAGGCGAAGGGCCTCGACGTCGACCAGCCGCGCAACCTCGCGAAGTCGGTCACGGTCGAGTGAGCGCGCGGGTGCGGGAGGCGGCGCCGTGATCGCGGGAATCGGCATCGATGTCGTGGACATCGCCCGGTTCGAGCGGTCGCTGACCCGCACTCCCGCGCTCCGCGAGCGCCTGTTCGCCGAGAGCGAACGCGAGCGGCCGGTGCGGTCGCTCGCGGCACGGTTCGCCGCGAAGGAGGCGCTCATCAAGGCGCTCGGCGGCAACCCCGTGATCCGGTGGCACGACATGCGCATCGTGCAGGACGAGCACGGGAACCCCGACTTCGAGCTGTCGGGCGCGATCGCCGACCTCACGAGCAGCCTCGGCATCGACCGCGTGCACCTCACGATGAGCCACGACGCCGGCATCGCGAGCGCCTTCGTCGTGCTCGAGACCGGCACCGGGGACGCATCGTGAGCACATTGCCGGATGCCGCTGCGTCGCCGTTCCGCGAGGCGGTCGTCGATCTCGACGCCGTGCGCGACAACATCCGCACGCTCGCGGCGACGGTGGCGCCGGCTCGCACCATGGCCGTGGTGAAGGCGAACGCCTACGGGCACGGCGCCGTTCCGGTGGCGCGGGCCGCGCTCGCAGGCGGCGCCGACTGGCTCGGCGTCGCCGACATCTTCGAGGCGCTCGAGGTGCGCGGCGCCGGCATCGACGCACCGCTCCTCGCGTGGCTGCACGACCCGGGAGCCGACTTCGCACCCGCGATCGACCGTGACATCGATCTCGGCGTCTCGTCGTTCGACCAGCTCGAGGTGATCGCGGCCGCCGCGGCATCCGTCGACCGGGTCGCCGCCGTGCACCTCAAGCTCGATACCGGGCTCAGCCGCAGCGGTGTCGCCCCCGAGGCGTGGGGCCGGGCGGTCGCGCGTGCCGTGGAGCTGGAGCGCGACGGGCGCATCCGCGTGCGCGGCGTGTTCAGCCACCTCGCCAACACCTCCTCCGACGAGGACGCACGTCAGCTCGAGGCCTTCGAACGCGGTCTCGAGCAGGTCGCGTCGGCCGGACTCGACCCCGAGGTGCGGCACCTCGCCTCGACGGCGGGCGCACTGCGGGTCCCCGCCGCGCGCTTCGACCTCGTGCGGATCGGCATCGGCGCCTACGGCATTCCTCCGTTCGGCGACGGGACCACCGCCGCCGACCTGGGGCTGCGTCCGGCGATGACGTTGCGCGGCCGGGTCGCGGCGACGCGGCGCATCGAAGCCGGGACCGGCGTCTCGTACGGGCACACCTGGCGCGCCGAGCGTCCGACGACGCTCGCGCTCGTGCCCCTCGGCTATGCCGACGGCATCCCGAGGCAGGCGTCGGGCCGCGCCGAGGTCTGGATCGCGGGTGCGCGTCGCCCGGTCGTCGGCCGCATCGCCATGGACCAGTTCGTGGTCGACGTCGGCGACGCCCGCGTCGAGACGGGCGACGAAGTCGTGCTGTTCGGCGACCCAGAGACGGGTGCGCCCTCGGCCGACGACTGGGGCGACGCCGCCGGCACGATCGGCTACGAGATCGTCACCCGCATCGGGGCGCGCGTGCCGAGGCGTTACGTGGGCGGCGAGTGATGCGCTTCGAGGCGCCCGACACCGAGGCGATGGAGGCGTTCGGCCGTGAGCTCGGCGCCGTGCTGCGCGCGGGCGACGTGGTCGTGCTCACGGGGCCGCTCGGCGCGGGCAAGACCACCCTCACCCGTGGCCTCGCCGGCGGCCTCGGCGTGCGCGGCCCGGTGCAGAGCCCGACGTTCGTGCTCGCGCGCACGCATCCCAGTCTCGTGGGCGGCGCTCCGCTCGTGCACGTCGACGCCTACCGTCTCGGCAGCGCAGCGCTCCTCGACGACCTCGACCTCGACTTCGAACGGTCGGTGGTCGTCGTGGAGTGGGGCGCCGGACTCGTCGACGACGTCACCGACTCGTGGCTCGAGATCGTCATCGAGCGGCCGACCGGTGCGAGCGCCGTCACGGCGAGCCGCACGGATGACGCGGGCGACGCGATCCTCGACGCCGACGAGCCGCGCATGGTGGCGGTCGCCGGGTACGGACCCCGCTGGGCGGACACCCCGTACGCCGCGCGCGCGTAGGCTTGAGGGCATGCTTCTCGCGATCGACACCTCGACGGGCACGAGTGTCGCCGTCGTCGATCGAGACCGTGCCAGCGGCGAGCTGCGCTGTCTCGCCGAGGCCAGCACCGACGACACGATGCGGCACGCCGAGGTGATCGGCGGGTTCATCAGGGACGCCCTCGCGACGGCCGGCATCGACCGTCGGGCGCTGTCGGGGGTCGCCGCGGGCATGGGCCCGGGGCCGTTCACGGGTCTCCGCGTCGGCATCGCCGCCGCGCACGCCTTCGCCCTCGGCATCGACCGGCCGTTCGTGCCGGTCGTGAGCCACGACGCGATCGCCCTGACCCGGTACACCGCAGGCGACGCCGGCCCGCTGCAGGTCGTCACCGATGCGCGCCGCCGCGAGTTCGCCGTCTCCGACTACGACGGTCTCGACGCCGACGGGATGCCGTTGCGGGTCGGAGGCCCCGTGCTGGTGCCGCGCGACGAGGTGCCCGCGGCGCGGGGCATCCGCTTCGACGCCTCGATCGTCTCGGCCGGCGCGATCGGCATGCTCGCGGAGCTCGCCTTCGCCGCCGGGCGGTTGCCGCTCACCTCCGATGCCCCGATCTACCTGCGGGCGCCCGATGTCACCCCGTCGGCCGGCAAGAAGGTGCTGCGATGAGCGTGTTCATGCGGCGTGCGACGGTCGCCGACCTCGACCGCATCATGGTGCTCGAGCGGGCGACGTTCTCGGCCGATGCGTGGCCGGAAGACGCGATGCGCCGCGAGATCGAGAGCCCGCACGGCTACTACCTCGTGGCGGTCGCCGACGAGTTCGAGTCCCCGTCCGCCGATGCCGACGCCGATCCCGCTGGGGGGCTCCTCGGCTACGCGGGCCTCCTCGCTCCCGTGGGAGGCGGGCAGGGCGACATCCAGACCATCGCGGTCGCACCCTCGACCCGCGGCATCGGGCTCGGGCGCGGGCTCATGCACGCCCTCATCACCGAAGCGCGACGCCGGCACGTCGCCGAGATCTTCCTCGAGGTGCGCGCCGACAACCCTGTCGCTCGGGCGCTCTACGACTCGCTCGGCTTCGAGGAGATCGGCGTGCGACGGCGGTACTACCGGGACGGCGTCGACGCCGTGCACATGCGCCTCACCGTTCCGCCGGCGGTCACCCGCCCCGCCGAACGGACTGCGCTCGGCACCGATGACGCGAAGGCGAGCCGATGAACCGCGACGCACCGCTCATCCTCGGCATCGAGACCTCGTGCGACGAGACCGGCGTCGGCATCGTTCGCGGCACGACCCTGCTCGCCAACACGATCGCCTCATCGATGGAGGAGCACGCGCGCTACGGCGGGGTCGTCCCCGAGGTCGCCGCGCGGGCGCACCTCGAGGCGCTCGGCCCGACGATCAGGACCGCGCTCGCCGAGGCATCCGTCTCGCTCGACGACATCGACGCGGTCGCCGTGACGAGCGGCCCCGGCCTCGCCGGAGCGCTCATGGTCGGCGTCGGCGCCGCGAAGGCGCTCGCCCTCTCGCTGGACGTGCCGATCTACGCCGTGAACCACCTCGTCGGCCACGTCGGCGCCGACCTGCTCGACACCGCGGCGCCGCTCGAGACGCCCACCGTCGCCCTGCTCGTCTCGGGAGGGCACACCTCGCTGCTGCTCGTGCGCGACCTCGTCTCCGACGTCGAACTGCTCGGCGAGACGATCGACGACGCAGCGGGGGAGGCGTTCGACAAGGTGGCGCGACTGCTCGGCCTGCCCTATCCGGGCGGGCCCGAGATCGACCGCGCCGCGATCGGCGGCGACCCGCGCGCCATCCGCTTCCCGAGAGGGCTCACCCAGTCGAAGGACCAGGCGGCGCATCGCTACGACTTCAGCTTCTCGGGGCTGAAGACCGCGGTCGCCCGCTGGGTCGAGCAGCGCCAGGCCGCCGGCGAGCCGGTGCCGCTCGCCGATGTCGCCGCGAGTTTCCGCGAGGCCGTCGCCGACGTGCTCGTGTCGAAGGCCGTCGCAGCCTGCACCGAACTCGGCGTGCCCCGCCTCCTCCTCGGCGGCGGGGTCGTCGCCAACGCGCGCCTCCGCGAGCTCGCGACCGAGCGAGCGGATGCCGCGGGCATCGCGCTGCGCATTCCGCCGCTCTCGCTCTGCACCGACAACGGCGCGATGATCGCGGCGCTCGGTGCGCAGCTCGTGATGGCCGGGCATCCGCCGTCGACCCTCGACTTCGGCGCGGACTCGACCCTGCCGGCGACCGAGATCCAAGTGGCGGCGAACGCCGCGTAAGCCGTGCGCCCGCGCGCGTGGCGCGATAGTGTGTGCGGAAGACCGGATGTCGCCGTCGTTGACGGCGCCCGAAGCCCTGCCAACGTGGCGGGAGCGCATTCGACCACATCGAGGGGAACCCACAGTGACCGATCCGAACACTCCCGAGCAGCCCGCCGTTCCGCCGGTTCCGCCGGCCGCGCCCGTGCCCCCGGCGGCCGCACCCGTTCCTCCGGCCGCGCCGCCGGCCGCGCCGCCGGCAGCGCCTGCAGCCCCGGCCTACGGTCAGGCTCCGGCCGCGCCTGCCGCGCCTGCCTACGGTCAGCCCCAGGCTGCCGCGCCCGCCTACGGCACCGCGCCCGCCAAGCCGTCGCAGCTGCTCAGCATCCTGTCGCTGGTCGGCGGCATCGTCGGCCTCCTCGGGTCCTTCATCTACTTCGGCCTGCTCTTCTCGATCGCGGCCGTCGTGCTCGGCTTCATCGCGAAGAAGAAGGAGCCGGCCGCCAAGGGCATGTGGCTGACCGGCATCATCCTCGGCTTCGTCGGAATCCTGGTCTCCCTGATCTTCATCATCTTCGCGATCATCGCGTTCGCCGTCCTCGCGAGCTACGGCAACACGTACGGAACCTACTGAGGTCGAAATGACTGATCCGAAGAACCCCGACCTCCCAGAGGTGCCCGACGAGCCCGAGGTGCCGAGCGTGCCCGAGCCCGAGGTGCCGAGCGCACCCGAGCCGGTCGCCCCGGTCGAGGCCGCCCCTGCGGCATCGACGCCCGAGGTGCCCAGCGCCCCCGAGCCGCCGGCCGTTCCCGAGCCGCCGGCGCCGCCGGCACCGCCGGCGCCGCCTGCGGCTCCGAGCTACGGCGCACCGACGCCCCCTCCGCCGCCCGCCTACGGCGCGCCGGCGCAGCCCCCGACCGGCGCACCGGTGCCGCCCGCGTACGGTGCACCCGTGCCGCCCGCATACGGTGCACCGGTGCCGCCCGCATACGGTGCACCGGCATATGGTGTCTCCGCTCCGACGAAGTCGACCCCCGTGCTCAGCCTGATCTCGCTCATCGCGGGCATCGTGGGTGTCATCGGCTTCTTCGTCGTGTTCATCCCGTTCGTCGGCGGCATCATGCAGCTCTTCATCCCGGGCGCCGCCGTCGTGCTCGGCTTCCTCGGCAAGTCGAAGGAGCCGGCCGCCAAGGGCATGTGGCTGACGGGCATCATTCTCGGGTTCGTCGGCATCGCGATCGCGCTGCTGTCGTTCGCTCTGTGGGGTGTCGTCTTCGCCGGGTACGACGACTACTACTACTGAGGAATAGCTGATGGACACGCGTGAGGGGGTTTCGCCCGACGGCGAGACCCCCGACCGCTCCCCGGGCGATCGCGAGATCGGGACGCCCGGTTCGGAGGAGCGGCGTCCGTCCGAGACTGCGCCGCTCGATCCGCTCGCTCCGTACCAGCCCGCCGAGCCGACGCTCCGTGCCGATCCCGCCGTGCGGGAGTTCGAGGTGCCGTTCGACACCGGGCAGCTCCAGTCGATCTCGACCGGCCAGCTCCTCATCGTGCATCGTCCCGGATTCGATCCGGTTGAAGAGGCGGAAGAGCAGACGCAGCGACGGGTGTACAGCTGGGTCTCCGCTGTGGTCGGCATCATCGGCGCTGCGGCATCCCTCTTCGTCGGCTGGATGCTGCCGCTCTCGATCGCTGCGATCGTCTTCGGCGTGCTCGGCCTCCGCCGCGAGGAGCACGGCCGCACGCTCGCCTTCGTCGGCATCGGTACCGGCCTCGCCGGGCTCGTGTTCTCGGCCGTCTGGATCGGGTACTACGCGATCGTCTTCGGCGCACTGCCGCATTGACGCCCGATGCGCTCGCGGTACCGCCGGTGCTGCTGACCGCCCGTTCGGCAGGGCTCAGATGCGCTCGACGAGCAGCGCCACGTGGCGCCCGGCCTCGCGGGTCAGCACGATGGTCGCGGATGCCGCGCCCTTCAGCTTCAGTCGAGTGCGCAGTTGCGCCGGGTCGACGTCGACGCCGCGCTTCTTGATCTCGAGCGTGCCGATGCCGCGGGCCGCGAGTGCCTGACGCAGCTGCCGTTCATCTGCGGGGAGGCGGTCGATCACACGGAAACCGCGCGCGAACGGCGAATCGAACGCCGTGTCGCTGGTCAGGTACGCGATGCCGGAGCTCAGCATCCACGCGCCGTTCGCTCGTGCGAGGTCGCCGATCAGGCGTGCGCGGATCACGGCGCCGTCGGGCTCGTAGACGTACTCGCCGAGCGGGCCGACCGGGGCATCCTCGCTGTCGGCATCGGCGGTGAGCTCCTGGGCGGCGTCGCCGCGGATCACGAGCGCTGCACGGCGGATGCCCGGGCGGGCGACCGCCCCGAACCAGACGCCCAGTTCGACGAGGTCGCCGTCGACCGAGACCCACTGCGCTTCGGCGCCGGCCGGGATCACGTCGCGGTCGGTGCCCGGTCCGAGCTTCACGCCGACGGGCATGCGATCGCCGAGCCCGAAGGCGAAGTCGAGCGAGGGGGAGTAGGCGGAGGCATCCGTGATGCGCGTCGTCGTGCCGCCGGCGGTGGTGCGGCGTGCCGGATCGAGCCAGGCGCCGTCGATGCCGCCGAGGGCGACCTCCTCGGCCTTCTCATGCAGCACGCGCACGCGGGGGAACGGCGTGAGGTTGTAGGCGGCGATGGCCGCGGTGACCTCGTCGGCGTCGGCGGCCGTGACCTCGAGGTCGATCGCCGCCATCGCGAGGGCGTCGCCGCCGATGCCGCAGCCGAGGTCGGCGACGTGGCGCACCCCGGCACGTGAGAAGCGCCCCGCATGGAGAGCAGCGACCTTCAGGCGCGTGGCCTGCTCGAGCCCCGCCTCGGTGAAGAGCATGCGCGAGGCGAACGGGCCGAACTTGGCTGTGGCCTTCGCGCGGAGCTTCGCCTGGCTGAGCACGGCCGCGACGAGGGTCGGCGGGTGCCCCTGCTTGCGCAGATCGGCGACGGTCTTGACGATGTCGGCCTTCGAGTCCCAATCGGGCAGCCCGTCGAGCAGCGTGAGGCCCTCTGGAGAGAGCAGTTCGACGAGTTCGGCGCGATCCACCCGGCAACGCTAGCATCGCGCGCCCGGTCGAGCGTCGCGATTCCGATCCCCACCCGGCGGCAACGCTAGCATCGCGCGCCCGGTCGAGCGTCGCGATTCCGATCCCCACCCGGCGGCAACGCTAGCATCACGCCGTCAACGCGAGCACCGCGTCGTCGCTGTTTCGCCAGCGGCTGAACGGGCTGGCACTCACGTTGCACGAGTGCCAAATCGCGCCTAGACTCGGCTTAGCACTCTCGCTCTGAGGCTGCTAACCAGTCTTCGTCAAGAAAGAGGTCAACCGTGTCGGTTTCCATCAAGCCGCTCGAGGATCGCATCGTCATCAAGCAGGTCGAGGCCGAGCAGACCACCGCATCGGGTCTGGTCATCCCCGACACTGCCAAGGAGAAGCCCCAGGAGGGCGAGGTCGTGGCAGTGGGCCCCGGCCGCATCGATGACAACGGCAACCGCGTCCCGCTCGACGTCGCAGTCGGCGACAAGGTGATCTACTCCAAGTACGGCGGCACCGAGGTCAAGTTCGGCGGCGAGGACTTCCTCGTCCTGTCGGCTCGCGACGTGCTCGCAGTCGTCGTCCGCTAGGCGCGACACGATTCATCCGAGGCCCGGATGCCCCATGGGGCATCCGGGCCTCGTCGCGTCCACGGGCTGCGGATGCCGCGGCATCCGCAGCATCGATGCGAACGCTCGGCCGGCGTGACCGGTTCTCGACATGGAACGACCGTCGACGCGGTGATCGGCGCCGGAGCGCGGGCGTAGTCTGTGCAGGTGTCATCCCGCTCCGAGACCCAGGTTTCCTCTCCGGCGAGTCCCACGGCGGGGGTGAGCCGCTCCGGCCTCCTCTACGCGATCGCGGCATACGGGCTCTGGGGCTTCCTTCCGATCTACTTCATCGCGCTTGCGCCGTCGGGTCCGGTCGAGATCGTCGCGTGGCGGGTCCTCTTCTCGCTCGTCTTCTGCGCCCTGCTCATCCTGGTCACCCGCGCCTGGCGGGCGCTGGCCCTGCTCTTCCGCGATCGGCGGATCGTGCTCACGATGGGCCTCGCCGGTGTGCTGATCTTCATCAACTGGCAGACCTACGTCTTCGCGGCGACGACGAACCAGGTCGTCGAAGCGGCACTCGGCTACTTCATCAACCCGATCGTCACGGTGTTCCTCGGCGTGTTCGTGCAGCGCGAGCGGTTGAACCCGACGCAGTGGACCGCGGTCGGCATCTCGATCATGGCGGTGATCGTGCTCGCGCTCGGCTACGGGCAGCTGCCCTGGATCGCCCTCGTGCTCGCCTTCTCGTTCGGGTTCTACGGGCTCATCAAGAAGCGGGTCGGACCCAAGGTCGACGCCGTCTCGGGCCTGACCCTCGAGACCGTCTGGCTCGCGCCGCTCGCGGTCGTGCAACTCGTGTTCGTCGCCATGACGACCGGGCTCACGATCGGCACCGTCAGCGTGTGGCACACGGTGCTGCTGATCGGCCTCGGCGCGGTCACCGCGGTGCCGCTGCTGCTCTTCGCGGCCGCGTCGCGACGGCTGCCCCTCATCTTCATGGGGTTCATCCAGTACTTCGCCCCGTTCATCCAGTTCCTCGTCGGCGTGTTCATCCTGCAGGAGCCGATGCCGCCCGAGCGCTGGGTCGGGTTCGGGCTCGTGTGGCTCGCCCTCATCGTGTTGACGGTCGACCTGATGCGGGGCGTCCGCGCCTCCCGCAGGGTGATCGCCGAACCCGCCTGAGCGAAGGCCGCGCCCGCGGACGCTCGGGTGGACGCTTCGGGCGAGCGGATGCCGCCGGCGCGCGATCCCTGCGCGGGAGCGCGTCTTTCCGCGGATTCCGTGCGTGGAACGGGGCCGAGGTGTCGGCGGGGTAACGATTGACGCGGTGTTACACGGTTGTGACCGCAGCGTCTTGTTTCCGCCATGGGCGCGGAATACTGTCAGACAACGGCGTCACCATGGCGCTGCATTGTGTACCAATTCCTTCAGTCCCAAGGAGCAACATGAGCGTATTCGCGAAGGCCACGGCCAAGCGTTCGGCTCGCGCAGCATGGACGGGTCTCGCCATTGCCGGCGTCAGCACCCTTCTCCTGTCTGCGTGCGCGTCGGGCGGCACGCCGTCGACCGAGACGGAAGAGCCGGCCGACACCGGCGACGCACTGCCCATCGAGGCCGGTGAACGTGACCTGGACCTCAAGCTCGGCACGATTCTTCCCCAGAGCGGCACGCTCGCGTTCCTCGGCCCGCCCGAGGAGGCCGGTGTCGCGCTCGGCGCGCAGGAGGTCAACGAGGCAGACGCCGGCATGAACATGGAGGTCGTCTTCCGTGACTCGGGCGACACCACGACCGACATCGCCACCGTCTCCGTGACTGACCTGCTCTCGCAGGACGTCTCGGCGATCGTCGGTGCGGCGTCCTCGGGCGTCTCCTTCACCGTCATCGACCAGATCGCATCGGCCGGAGTCGTGCAGTTCTCCCCGGCGAACACCTCGCCAGACTTCACCGAGTACGAGGACTCCGGTCTGTACTTCCGCACGGCACCCTCCGACCTGCTCCAGGGCGAGGTGCTCGGCACGCAGATCGCCGACGACGGCCACTCGACGCTCGGGCTGCTCGTGCTGAACGACCCCTACGGCACCGGCCTCGCGGCCGCGACCAAGGAGGCGTTCGAAGCTGCCGGCGGCGAAGTCGTCGCAGAAGAGCTCTTCAACACGGGTGACTCGAACTTCGACGCGCAGCTCTCGGCCATCTCGGCCTCGAACCCCGACGCCGTCGCAGTCATCACGTTCGACGAGGCGAAGGTCGTGGTTCCGGCCCTCGTCGGCTCGGGCTACCCCGGCGACCAGCTCTACTTCGTCGACGGCAACCTGTCCGACTACAGCGCGGACTTCGCGCCCGGCCTGATCGCCGGCTCGAAGGGCACGCTGCCCGGCCCGAAGCTGGAAGACGACTTCCGGGATCGACTCCTCGCGATCGACCCCGACCTCGCCGACTACAGCTACGGTCCCGAGTCGTACGACGCGACGATCCTGATCGCCCTCGCGTCCTACGCGGCGAACAGCACCGAAGGTGAAGACATCGCCAAGTACCTGCGTCAGGTCTCGGGCGGCTCCGGCGACGGCGAGAAGGTCACCACCTTCGCCGACGGCGCCAAGCTCCTCGCCGAGGGCAAGCAGATCGACTTCGACGGCGCTTCCGGTCCCATCACGCTCGACGAGCACGGTGACCCGACCGAGGCGACCATCGGCGTCTACGAGTACGGCGACGACAACAAGTACACCCGCATCAACTAGTACGGGTCGTCAGTGAGAGGGTCCCGGCTTCGGCCGGGGCCCTCTTTCGTGCGCCGCGGAGACGTGCGGCCGCCGAGCAGTCCCGGATGGGCACTGATAGCGTCATGGCCCATGACTGACGGCTGCGTGTTCTGCGCGATCCTCGCGGGTGAGGCACCCGCGCATCGCGTGTACGAGGATGAGCTCACCATCGCGTTCCTGAGCATCCATCCGGCAGCGCCCGGCCACACCCTGCTCATCCCACGAGAGCATGCACCGCAGCTGTGGGACCTGTCCGAAGCCGCGGCTGCCGGACTCGGCCGTTCGCTTCGACACGTCGCAAGCGTCGTCACGACCGAACTGGAACTCGACGGAATGACGGTGTTCCAGGCGAACGGGAGCGCTGGGTGGCAGTCGGTGTTCCACGTCCACTTCCACCTGGTTCCGAGGATGCACGACGACCTGCTGGTTCCACCGTGGACCGAGACGCTCGCCGATCCGCTCGGGCTCGACCCGATGGCGGAACGGCTCCGAGCGGCGTTCGCACACGAGCGGGGACCACTCGTGGAATGACAGAGGGGCGGATGCCGCAGCATCCGCCCCTCTGTCGTGTGCGCCGGTGCGCGCCGGTCAGTCCTGCCCGAGCGTGCCCAGGTAGAGGCCGATGACCTTCGGGTCGTTCAGCAGGTCGCGACCGGTGCCCGTGTACGCGTCGCGGCCCTGGTCGAGCACGTAGCCGCGGTCGCAGATCTGCAGGCAGCGGCGAGCGTTCTGCTCGACCATGATCGTCGTGACCCCGGCGCGGTTGATCTCCTTGACCCGCAGGAACGCCTCGTCCTGACGCACGGGCGAGAGACCGGCGCTCGGCTCGTCGAGGAGCAGCACATGCGGCCCCATCATGAGTGCCCGGGACATGGCCACCATCTGGCGCTCGCCGCCCGACAGCGAGCCGGCGCGCTGGCCGAGTCGCTTGCCGAGCTCGGGGAAGATCTCGGTGACGAACTCGAGGCGTTCCTTCAGCCCCTTGGGCTTCTGGAAGAGCCCCATCTCGAGGTTCTCCTGGATGGTGAGCGACGGGAACACGTTGTTCGTCTGCGGCACGAATCCGACACCCTTGGCGACGAGCTTGTTCGCCTTGAGGTTCGTGATCTCCTCGCCGTTCAGCCGGATCGAGCCCTCGCGCACCTTCACGAGTCCGAAGATGGACTTGAGCAGCGTCGACTTGCCGGCGCCGTTCGGGCCGATGATGCCGATGAGCTCGCCCTGGCGCGCCACCAGCGAGCACGCGTTCAGGATGTTCACGCCGGGCAGGTAGCCCGCCGTGACGCTGTCGACTGCGACGACTTCGGCGCCGACGGGCTCGATCACCGCGCTCGCGGTGGATTCACTGTTCGTCATCGATGAGCTCCTTGATGGCCTCGACGTGTTCGGTGTCGGTGACACCCAGGTCGGCGTCGTGGTGCGCGCCGAGGTAGGCGTCGATCACGGCGGGATCCTCCATGACGGTGTGCGGGTCGCCTTCGGCGACGATGCGACCCTCTGCCATCACGACGACCCAGTCGGCGATGTGGCGGACCATGTGCATGTCGTGCTCGACGAACAGCACGGTCATGCCCTGCCCCTTCAGGTCGAGGATGTGGTCGAGCAGCGACTGCGTCAGTGCCGGGTTGACCCCCGCCATCGGCTCGTCGAGCATCACGAGCGTAGGATCGCTCATGAGGGCTCGCGCCATCTCGAGCAGCTTGCGCTGCCCGCCCGACAGGCTCGCCGCGTAGTCGGTCTGCTTGGCATCGAGCTTGAAGCGGGTGAGCAGTTCGACCGCCTTCGCCTCGATCTCCTCCTCCTGCTTGCGCCAGAGGAAGGGGAACACCGCGCGGAAGAGGTTCTCACCGCTCTGGCCCTTCGCGCCGAGCTTCATGTTGTCGAGCACGCTGAGCAGGCCCAGCGCCTTCGTCAACTGGAAGGTGCGGATGAGGCCCATGCGCGCGACCCGGTAGGCCGGGACGTGCGCAAGCGAACGCCCCTCGAACTCCCACTTGCCGGTGTCGGGCTTGTCGAAGCCCGTCAGCAGGTTGAAGAAGGTGGTCTTGCCGGCGCCGTTCGGGCCGATGAGCGCCGTGATGGCGCCGCGGGGGATCTCGACGTGGTCGACGTCGACGGCCTTCAGGCCGCCGAACGTGCGGGTGACCGCGTCGGCGATGAGGATCGGGTCGACCTTGCGGCATCCCGGTTCTGCTGCGCCGATGTGGAGGCCGGTGGTCTTCACCGGCTTGGACGTGGGAGTGACTTCACTTGACAAAGGCCAGCTCCTTCTTGTTTCCGAAGATGCCCTGGGGCCTGAAGATCACGATCAGCATGATCGCGATGCCGACGAGGATGAACCGGAGCTGTCCGGCCTGCACCTGCGTCATGAACGGGAGCCAGCCCGCCTCGACCGCTCGGGAGATGAAGCCCGAGAAGAAGGAGAGCAGCACCCAGAAGATCATCGAACCGATGATGGGTCCGAGGATCGTGGCGGCCCCGCCGAGGAGCAGGATCGCGTAGACGAAGAAGGTGAGCGAGGTCTGGTAGTTCGCCGGAACCACCGCGCGGGGCAGGACGAAGATCATGCCGGCGAGGGTGCCGTAGACGCCACCGAGGATGAGGCTCTGCATCTTGTACGAGTAGACGTTCTTGCCGAGCGCGCGAACCGCGTCCTCGTCTTCACGGATGCCCTTGATGACGCGGCCCCAGGGGCTGCGCATGATGAGCCAGGTGAGCAGGGCCAGGAGCACCACGATGATCCAGCCGACGATCCGCAGCCACCAGTCGTACTCGTTGTACTGGAACGGGCCGAAGCCGTAGGTGCCCTCGGGGATGGGGTTCAGAGCGGCGAAGCTGCCCTTGTAGCCGTTCAGGCCCTGTGCGGAGCCGGTGACGGCCTCGAACGTGTTCGTCGTGAAGATGAGCCGCAGGATCTCCGCCGCCGCGATCGTGACGATCGCGAGGTAGTCGGCTCGGAGCCGAAGGGTGGGGATACCGAGGATCAGGGCGAACACGACGGACGCGCCGATGCCGACGAGCACCGCCGCCCACACGGGAAGCCCGAACGAGAGCACCGAGATGGCGTAGCCGTAGGCGCCGAGGGCCATGAAGCCCGCCTGGCCGAAGTTCAGCAGGCCCGTGTAGCCGAAGTGGATCGCGAGGCCGAGGGCGGCCAGCGCGTACGCCGCGGTCGTGGGGCTGATGAGCTCCTGCGCCGCGTTGGAGAAGATCTGAATCCAGTCGATCATGGTCGGTCCTCCTTAGCCGATTCTCTCGCGGCGACCGAGGATGCCCTGCGGTCGGAACAACAGCACGAGGATCAGCACGACGAGCGCGCCCACGTACTTCAGGTCGCTCGGCAGCCACAGCGTCGAGATCTCGATGAAGAGACCGACGATGAGGGAGCCGACCAGGGCGCCGAAGGCGGTGCCGAGACCGCCGAGGGTGACCGCGGCGAAGATCAGCAGCAGGATCTGGAAGCCCATGTCCCAGCTGACGCCGGGGCGGAAGTAGGCCCAGAGGATGCCGCTGAGTCCGGCGAGGGCGGCACCCAGCACCCAGACGATGCGGATGACGCGGTCGACGTCGATGCCGCTCGCCGAGGCGAGGCTCGCGTTGTCGGACACGGCGCGGGTGGCCTTGCCGATGCGGGTCCGCAGCAGGAAGAACGCCACGGCGAGGAGCACCACGACCGAAACGATCATGCTGCCGACGTCGATCCAGGAGAGCTGGACGCCGCCGAACGACAGTTCCTTCGGAGCAGTGGCTCCCGGCAGTTGCCGGGTCGCTCCGCCGTAGAAGAACTGGTACGTGTAGCGGATCGCGAGCGAGAGGCCGATGCTCACGATCATGAGCGGGATGAGCGCGACGCCGCGTTTGCGGAGGGGTTTCCAGATCACCGCATCAAGGGTCCAGCCGAGCGCCGCGCTGAGCACGATGGCGACCGCGATGGCCAGCCAGATCGGCCAGGCCAGGTCGACGCCGAGGCTCAACACCATGAGGGCGCCGAAGGTCACCATCTCGGCGTGGGCGAAGTTCGAGAGCCCCGTCGTGCCGAAGATGAGTGAGAGGCCGATGGCCGCAAGCGCGAGCAGCAGCCCGAAGTTCAGGCCGTTGATCACTCGCTCGAGCAACTGCGCGCCGAAGTTCGTGGTCGTGCGTTCGCCCTCGCCGAGGAAGAAGTTGACGGCCTTCAGCTTCGTGAGGCCGAACTCCGCGGTGACGGTGGCCTCGCCCTTCGCGACGACGACGCCCTTGGGGAGGGTGTCTTCATCGAGGGTGACCTCGTATTCGCCCTTCTCGGGCACGCCGATGCGCCATTTGCCCTCGGCGTCGGTCTCGGCGTCGGCTTCGAAGCCGCCGCCTTCGACCGTGATCTTGACGCCTTCGAGCGGCTCGCGATCGAATTGCACGTTCCCCGTGAAGAAGTACTCGAATTCTTCGGAAGCCTGGGCCGTACTCCCATCCTCCGCCATCGCAGGGGACGCTGCGATGCCGGACAGAGTGAGTGCGGACGCGAGGATTCCGAGGAGAACGAGCCACCTCCCTGGAGACCGATGGGCGAGCGTTCGTGTGGGTTTCACTGCACCTCCAAGGGCGCCCCTCAGGCTGGTGGCCGTCGGGGTTCGGTCCTTACCTGTCGACAACGTCGTCGACAGTACGTGCCGATTATGTCTCATGTGTTTCGCACATGAGGCAAACGGCGTTCGATTGTTATCCGGGAATGCCCCGGATGCAAACTCGATTAACATTGTTATTGCGGGCCCGACCACCGGCGCGCGGTATTCGGGCAGAACTCGACACAAGGAGCGACATGGACCAGGCCGACCCGTTCGGACTCACAGGACTCACCTACGATGACGTCCTCCTGCTGCCTGGCCATACCGATGTGATCCCGAGCGAGGCGGACACGACCTCACGTCTGACCCGCCGCATCAACGTCGCCACCCCGCTGCTCTCTGCGGCGATGGACACCGTGACCGAGGCCCGCATGGCGGTCGCCATGGCCCGCCAGGGCGGCATCGGCATCCTGCACCGCAACCTCTCCATCGCCGACCAGGCCGACATGGTCGACCGCGTCAAGCGCAGCGAGTCGGGCATGGTCTCGAACCCGGTGACCACGACGCCCGAGGCATCCGTCGCCGATGTCGACGCCCTCTGCGCGATGTACCGCGTCAGCGGCCTGCCGGTCGTCGATGCAGACGGCAAGCTCGTCGGCATCATCTCGAACCGCGACATGCGCTTCGTCTCCGACTTCGAGAAGCCCACCACGACGGTGAGCGAGGTCATGACGAAGATGCCGCTCATCACCGGCCGCGTCGGCATGAACCCCGACGAGGCGCTCGCGATCTTCGCCAAGCACAAGATCGAGAAGCTGCCGCTCATCGACGAGGACGGTCGCCTCACGGGCCTCATCACCGTCAAGGACTTCGACAAGTCGGAGCAGTACCCGAACGCTACGAAGGACGGCGAGGGCCGCCTCCGCGTCGGTGCGGCGATGGGCTTCTTCGGCGATGCATGGGAGCGCGCGGAAGCGCTCCGCGACGCCGGGGTCGACGTGCTCGTCGTCGACACCGCGAACGGCGAGTCCGCCGGAGTGCTCGACATCATCCGCCGGCTGAAGGCCGACCCCACGTTCGCCCACATCGACGTCATCGGCGGCAACGTCGCGACCCGCGAGGGCGCCCAGGCGCTCGTCGACGCGGGTGCCGACGCCGTCAAGGTCGGCGTGGGCCCCGGCTCGATCTGCACCACGCGCGTCGTCGCGGGTGTCGGCGTGCCTCAGATCACGGCCGTCTACGAGGCGTCCAAGGCCACGAAGCCCGCTGGAGTGCCGCTCATCGCCGACGGCGGCCTGCAGTACTCGGGCGACATCGCGAAGGCGCTCGTCGCCGGCGCGGACACCGTCATGCTCGGCTCCCTGCTCGCCGGCACGGCCGAGAGCCCGGGGGAGCTCGTCTTCCAGAACGGCAAGCAGTTCAAGGCCTACCGCGGCATGGGCTCGCTCGGCGCGCTGCAGACCCGCGGCCAGAAGACCTCGTACTCGAAGGACCGCTACTTCCAGGCGGATGTCCCGTCGGACGACAAGCTGATCCCCGAGGGCATCGAAGGACAGGTGCCCTACCGCGGCCCGCTGTCGGCCGTGGCCTACCAGCTCATCGGCGGCCTGCGTCAGTCGATGTTCTACGTCGGAGCGCGCACCATCGCCGAGCTGAAGTCCAAGGGCAAGTTCGTGCGCATCACGCCGGCGGGGCTCAAGGAGTCCCACCCGCACGACGTGCAGATCGTGGTCGAGGCTCCGAACTACACGCGCTAAGCCCCGCTCGGGGACTGGCGTCCGGCTCTGCGCACGGCCAGGTGGCGTTTGCCGTGCGTCACAGCGGATATACGATCCGGCGCGCCGTCGGCGCCCCTGGATGAACGGCGCGGCGGATCGTATATCCGCAGGAACGCTGCGGGGACGGTGGACGGTGGCCACGGGGAGGTCTGAGTCGCGGCCGAGCGGGATTCAGCTGCGGGCGTCGGCGAGGCGCGTGATCGCCTCGGCGAGCACCTCGGGCGTGCAGGCGAAGTTCAGTCGCGCGTGCCCGCGGCCGACGCTCGAGCCGAACATGGGCCCGATGCCGAGAGCGACCTTGGCGTGCTCGAGCGCGTACGCGGCGGGGTCGTCGCCCCAGCCGAGCGCCGAGAGGTCGAGCCACGCGAGGTAGGTCGCATCGGGCATGCGGTAGCGCACGCCAGGCAGTTCGTCGGCGAGGAGCTCCGCGAGCAGGCGCCGGTTGTCGTCGAGGCTCGCGAGCACGCCGTCGAGCCACTGGCCGCCGTGCCGGAAGGCCGCGACCGAGGCGATCGACCCGAACTGGCTCATGCGCCACTCGACCTCGTAGGGGAGGGCGGTGCGGGCGTGGTCGCCGCGTTCGCTCGCGGTCACGATGAGGGCCGCCTTCAGCCCCGCGATGTTGAACGCCTTCGTCGCCGCGGTCACGGTGACCCCGTGCTCGCGCGCCGCGTCGGAGACCGTGAGGAACGGCGTGTAGTCGACGCCGGGCTGCACGAGCGGGCCGTGCACCTCGTCGGAGACGATCGTCACGCCGTGACGGGCGGCGATCTCGGCGAGGGCGGCCAGCTGCGAGGCATCCGGAACCAGGCCGATCGGGTTGTGCGGGTTGCAGAGCACCATCGCCCGGGCGCCGGCCGCGAACGCCGCGTCGATGCCGTCGAGGTCGAGCGCCCAGCCCTCGTCGATGCCGCCGATCATCGGCACCTCGACGACGCGGCCCGACGCCTCGGTCACGAGGTCGAAGAAGGGCGGGTAGATCGGCGGGGTGATGACGACGCCGTCGCCGGGTTCGGTGACCTGGCGGAGCATCTCGACGATGCCCATGCTGACGTCGGCCGTGCAGGTCACGCGTGCCGGGTCGACGTCCCAGCCGAGGCGGGTGGCGGCGAAGCCCTGGAACGCCTCGGCGACGGGGAGGCTCCCGGCCGAGTAGCCCGTGTCGGAGCGGTCGACGGCCGCGTGCAACGCCGCCTTGATCGGCTCGGCGAGCGGGTAGTCCATCTCGGCGACGGGCAGCGGCAGCACGTCGGCGGGGTAATGGCGCCATTTCTCGCTGGTTCGCGTGCGGAGGACGTCGAGGGGCTCGGCTGCGGTGCGTTGCATGGCTCCAGCTTGCCGCAGAACACGCGCGGGTGGCAGAGGCAATCGCAGCGCGCTAGTCTGGTCGGCTGCCCATCGGGCGGTGCGGAACCGGGCGAAGTGGCCCGGCCGCGGACCGAACGGATCTCCCATGGGTTTCATCGACGTCAACGGCGTCTCCTTCTCGCTCGCCGACGGCAGGCCGCTCCTCGCCGACCTCGCCTTCCGGGTGACGGACGGCGCGACCACCGCCCTCATCGGCGCGAACGGCGCGGGCAAGTCGACACTGCTGCGCATCGTCCGCGGCGAGCTGCGCCCCGACGAGGGCAGCGTGCAGGTCGACGGCGGGCTCGGCGTCATGGACCAGTTCGTCGGCACCGGGGCGACGGTCGAGGGCACGGATGCCACGGTGCAGGGCCTGCTCGTCTCGGTCGCGCCGACCCGCATCCGTGCCGCGGCGATCGAGCTCGAGGCATCCGAGAGCGCCCTCATCGAACGCGACGACACCGCAGCGCAGATGCGGTACGCCACCGCGCTCGCCGAGTACGCCGAGGCGGGCGGCTACGACCAGGAAGTGGTCTGGGACCACTGCACGATCGCGGCGCTCGGCATCCCGTTCGAGCGCGCGAAGTGGCGCGAGCTCTCCACGCTCTCGGGCGGCGAGCAGAAGCGGCTCGCGCTCGAGGCGCTCTTCCGCGGCCCCGAGCAGGTGCTGCTGCTCGACGAGCCCGACAACTCGCTCGACGTGCCGGGCAAGCGCTGGCTCGAGTCGCAGCTGCGGGCCACGCCGAAGACGGTGCTGCTCGTCTCGCACGATCGCGAGCTGCTCGCGCGCGCCGCCGACCGCATCGTCACGCTCGAGGTCGGCGCGGCCGGCAACACGGCCTGGGTGCACGGCGGCAGCTTCGAGGGGTACCACCGGGCGCGCGAGGAGCGCTTCGAGCGCCTCGACGAGCTGCGCCGCCGCTGGGACGAGCAGCATGCCGCGCTGAAGATCCTCGTCGCCACCCTCAAGGTCAAGGCGACCTACAACGACGGCATGGCCTCGCGCTACCAGGCGGCCATGACGCGCCTGCGCAAGTTCGAGGAGGCGGGGCCGCCCGAGGAGCGCCCGCCCGCGCAGGCGGTGTCGATGCGGCTGCGCGGATCACGCACGGGCAAGCGCGCCGTCGTCGGCGAACGGCTCGAGCTCACCGGCCTCATGAAGCCCTTCGACCTCGAGGTCTGGTACGGCGACCGGGTCGCCGTGCTCGGCTCGAACGGCTCGGGCAAGTCGCACTTCCTGCGGCTGCTCGCGGGAGGGGGCACCGAGCCCGACCGCATGCTCGGTCACGTCACGACCGTGGGGGAGTCGCTCGCCGAGGTGCCCCACACCGGCCGCGCCGTGCTCGGCGCACGGGTCGTGCCCGGATGGTTCGCGCAGAACCATGAGCACCCCGAGTACCGCGGGCGCACCCTGCTCGACATCCTGCACCGGGGCGACGCGAATCGCGACGGCATGGCGCGCGAGGCGGCGAGTTCCGCGCTCGACCGGTACGGGCTCGCAGCTGCGGCGCAGCAGACGTTCGACTCGCTCTCGGGCGGCCAGCAGGCGCGCCTGCAGATCCTGCTGCTCGAGCTCTCAGGCGCCACCCTGCTGCTGCTCGACGAGCCGACCGACAACCTCGACCTCGTCTCGGCCGAGGCGCTCGAGGAGGGGCTGTCGCGCTTCGACGGCACGGTGCTCGCGGTCACCCACGACCGCTGGTTCACGCGCGGCTTCGACCGGTTCCTCGTCTTCGGCAGCGACGGCGAGGTCTACGAATCGGATGCCCCGGTCTGGGACGAGTCCCGGGTGGTGCGGGCCCGCTAGCTTCGCGCCTGGAGTCGTGGAGCGAGTCGTGGACGCGCGGAGTCGGGTCACCCGATGGGGTGAGGCGCGGAGGGGGTGCCGACACCCAGACTGATCGGCATGACGAGACAGAGAAGCAACAGACGAACGGCGATTGCCGGACCGGTGCTCATCATCGTGTGGGTGCTGCACACTGCAGTCGGAGTGCTTGCATCTGCTCCAGCGCTGGGCGAGGCATTGGCCGGCGGCTGGTACGGAGCGATGACGAGCGAGCTCGAGGTGGCGCTCTGGTTCTTGATGACCGGATTCTTCGGATTGGTCGCCGGCCTGGCGATGACCGCCCTCGAGCACGCCGGGCGGCTGCCGTGGTCGGTCAGCATCGCGCTGCTGATGATCGCGCTGATCGGGGTGAGCGCGGCGCCGGTGTCCGGCTTCCTGCTCGTGCTCGTGGCTGCGGTCATCGCTGTCGTGCAGTCGGCACGCCAGAGCCGTCGGCGTGCATCGGCTGACCTGGGCAGGGGCGAACGTCCGTTCGAAGCAGTGGACCTGTCGGCGTCGGAGGGCGCCGGGCTCGAGCACTCATCACGATCGGGACAGGGCAGGGCATGAGTTCGGTCCAGTCCGTCGTCGGCTCCGAGGGCGTCGGCTCGACCACCGCGTCGACGATCGCAACGGTCATGGCAGTGAGTGCGAGTTCCGGTGGACGCCCTGCTCCTCTCAACCGGCGCGGTATCGGCCGGGTAGGGTTGAGTGGTGACCCAGGAGATCGAGATCGGCCGCTCCAAGCGGGGCCAGCGCGTCTATGCATTCGATGACATCGCGATCGTGCCGAGCCGGCGCACCCGCGACCCCGAAGACGTCTCGGTCGGCTGGTCGATCGACGCGTACCAGTTCGACATCCCGTTCCTCGCCGCACCCATGGACTCCGTGGTCTCGCCGCAGACCGCGATCATGATGGGCCAGCTCGGCGGCCTCGGCGTGCTCGACCTCGAGGGCCTCTGGACCCGCTACGACGACCCCGAGCCCGTGCTCGCCGAGATCCGGGGCCTCGCGCCCGAGCACGCCACGGCCCGCATGCAGCAGCTCTACTCCGAGCCCATCAAGCCCGAGCTCGTCGAGGCCCGCCTCGCCGAGATCCGCGCGGCGGGCGTCACCGTCGCCGGCGCGCTCTCGCCGCAGCGCACCCAGGAGCTCTACGAGACCGTCGTCGCTGCGGGCGTCGACCTGTTCGTGATCCGCGGCACCACCGTGTCGGCCGAGCACGTCTCGAAGAACCAGGAGCCGCTGAACCTCAAGAAGTTCATCTACGAGCTCGACGTGCCCGTGATCGTCGGCGGCGCCGCGACCTACACCGCGGCACTGCACCTCATGCGCACCGGCGCGGCGGGTGTGCTCGTCGGCTTCGGCGGGGGCGCGGCGTCGACGACGCGCGCGACCCTCGGCATCCACGCCCCGATGGCCACAGCGGTCGCCGACGTCGCCGGTGCGCGGCGCGACTACCTCGACGAGTCCGGCGGCCGTTACGTGCACGTCATCGCCGACGGCGGCGTCGGGAAGTCGGGCGACATCGTGAAGGCGATCGCCTGCGGTGCCGACGCGGTCATGCTCGGTGCGGCACTCGCACGGGCGACGGATGCCCCGGGCGGCGGCTACCACTGGGGCGCCGAGGCGCACCACCCGAAGCTGCCGCGCGGCCAGCGCGTGCACGTCGGCCAGGTCGCCCCGCTCGAAGAGGTGCTCTACGGGCCGGCTCCGTCGGCCGATGGCGTGACGAACCTCATCGGCGCGCTCAAGCGCTCGATGGCGACCACCGGCTACTCCGACCTCAAGGAGTTCCAGCGCGTGGACGTCGTCGTCGCGCCGTACCAGTCGTCCTGACGGCCGCGGGTCGAGGAGCGAGCGCAGCGAGCGTCTCGAAACCCACCCGATCGAACCTTCGTGTGTCGAGGCGGCGCTGGCGCGCCTCCTCAACCCACCGTGTCATCCAGCGCAGCTTCGGGTAGCGTGGAAGCGGATCGCGCGGCCCTGCCGTGAGGCCGCGGGGATGGAGTGGCACGATGGCGACTCAGAAGTCGGCGAGGCTCAAGTCGGTGACGCGTTCGACCAAGCTCGGACCCGAGGAACGGCGGGCCGCCATCGCGCGGCTGAAAGAGAAAGAGCTCGACATCCTCGTGGTGGGCGGCGGCATCGTCGGCACCGGATCCGCGCTCGACGCGGTGACGCGAGGCCTCTCGACCGGGCTCCTCGAAGCTCGCGACTGGGCATCGGGCACCTCGAGTCGTTCGTCGAAACTCGTGCACGGCGGCATCCGCTATCTCGAGCAGCTCGACTTCCGTCTCGTGCGCGAGGCGCTCATCGAGCGCGGCCTGCTGCTGCAGCGCATCGCACCGCACCTCGTGAAGCCCGTGCGGTTCCTCTACCCATTGAAGACCCGCATCATCGAGCGGCTCTACGTCGGTGCCGGCATGATGCTCTACGACGTCTTCAGCTACACCGGCGGGCGGCCGCCCGGTGTGCCCCACCACCGCCACCTCTCGAAGCGGCAGGTGATGCGCGCCATCCCATCGCTCTCGAAGGATGCGCTCGTCGGCGGGCTCACCTACTACGACGCGCAGGTCGACGACGCCCGGTACGTGGCCTCCCTCGCCCGCACGGCGTCGTTCTACGGCGCCCACGTCGCGAGCCGGGTCAAGGTCGAGGGGTTCATCAAGGTCGGCGAACGCGTCGTCGGCGTGAAGGCGCACGACCTCGAGACCGATGAGCACTTCGAGGTCCGTGCGAAGCAGGTCGTGAACGCCACGGGCGTGTGGACGGACGACACCCAGCGCATGGTCGGCGAGCGCGGCACGTTCAAGGTGCGCGCCTCGAAGGGCGTGCACCTCGTCGTGCCGAGGGATCGCATCCAGTCGGCGATGGGCATGATCTTCCGCACCGAGAAGAGCGTGCTGTTCGTGATCCCGTGGGGCCGGCACTGGCTGATCGGCACGACCGACACGGACTGGAACCTCGACAAGGCGCATCCCGCCGCGACGGCGGCCGACATCGACTACCTGCTCGAGCACGTCAACGCCGTGCTCGGCATCCCGCTCACCCGGGAGGACGTCGAGGGCGTCTACGCCGGCCTGCGGCCGTTGCTCGCCGGGGAGAGCGACCAGACGTCGAAGCTCTCACGCGAACACCTCGTCGCGCACACCGTGCCCGGACTCGTCGTCATCGCCGGCGGCAAGTGGACGACGTACCGGGTGATGGCCAAGGACGCGATCGACGCCGCGGCCGACGCGCTCGACGGCAAGGTGCCGAGGTCGACGACGCAGGACATCCCACTGCTGGGTGCGGAGGGCTACCAGGCCGCGTGGAACAAGCGCGGCAAGATCGCCCGGGCGTTCGGCGTGCACGAGGTGCGCATCGAGCACCTGCTGAACCGGTACGGCACGATGACCGACGAACTGCTCGACCTCATCCGCGAGGACCCCTCGCTCGGCGAACCGTTGCCGGGTGCCGACGACTACCTGGGCGCAGAGGTCGTCTACGCGGCATCGCACGAGGGCGCGCTGCACCTCGACGACGTGCTCGCCCGTCGCACCCGCATCTCCATCGAGGCGTGGGACCGCGGAGTCTCCGCGGCGCCGGTCGCCGCGAAGCTCATGGGCAAGGTGCTCGGCTGGAACGCGGCGCGCCAGGCGCTCGAGGTCGAGCGCTACCTCGAACGGGTCGCCGCAGAACGGGCCTCGCAGGAGCAGCCCGACGACGAGTCGGCCGATCGCGTGCGCCTGGAGGCTCCCGACATCGTGAAGGTCGACTGAGCGCCGTCGAGGTGGACTGAGCACCGGGAGCGCGCGCCTAAACTGGAGGGCATGCTCGTCTCCCGCGGAACCACGCCCAGCGCGGGAGCCGACGACTGATGCTGCAGATGATGCTGCGCCCCCGCTGGGTGGCCGCACTGCTCCTCGCGCTCGGCATCGCCGCGGCGTTCGCACTGCTCGGCCAGTGGCAGCTCCAGCGCGCCGTCGAATCCTCCGTGGTCGTCGAGCGCCCGACCGAGGAGGTACGGCCCTTCGCCGGCCTCGCCGAGCCCGACCAGCCGACGAAGCAGGCGTCGACCGCCCAGCTCGTCGAGGTCACCGGCACCCTCGTGCCCGGCGACACGGTCATCGTCGAGGGCCGGTTGAACGACGGCGTCGCGGGATTCTGGCCGGTCGTGCACCTCGAGGTGACCGATGGCACCCCCGGCGGGCTGCCCGTCGCACTCGGCTGGGCCGCCGACGAGCAGACGGCTCGCGAGGCCGCCGACGTGTTCGAGGCCGCCGTCGACCCGGCCGAGCCGATCACGATCGGCGGCCGATTCCTGCCGAGCGAGGCGCCGATCGCACCCGATCACGAGGCCGACCCCTTCTCGATGCAGACGGTCGCCGTGGCGCAGCTCATCAACGTGTGGGCCGACTACGACGACCGGCCGGTGTACTTCGGATACGTCACCGCCGCCGAGGCGCCCGCCGGGCTCGACACGATCGCCTCGCCGCCGCCCGAGCAGGAGACCCAGCTCGACTGGCTGAACGTCTTCTACGCGGTCGAGTGGGCGGTCTTCGCCGGGTTCGCGATCTACCTCTGGTACCGACTCGTGCGCGACGCCGTCGAGCGCGAGCGCGAGGAGCAGGAGGAGGCCGAGGCATCCGCTGCCCCGACCGCCGCAGCCGAGCCGCTGGGCGACGACTGAACGTCGTCCGTCCGACGCCGCGTAGACTGGTGCCATGCCCCTCGAGCCGAAATCCGCCGATCTGCCGCGCATTCGCGGGGCGCTGAAGTTCTACCAGGTCGCTTCGGTGATCACCGGTGTCATGCTGCTCCTGCTGTGCGCCGAGATGATCATGAAGTACGCGTTCCACCTCGAGCTCTACGCCTTCGGCGACCAGGGCGTGCTCGCCTTCACCCCGGTGCTCGAGACGGCGGCCGGCCTCGAATCGACCGGCACGGGAGTGAACCTCTCGACCGGCATCCTCATCGCCCACGGCTGGTTCTACGTCGTCTACCTCTTCAGCGACTTCCGGCTCTGGAGCCTCATGCGCTGGCCGTTCAGCCGCTTCATCGTCATCGCACTCGGCGGCATCGTGCCCTTCCTCTCGTTCTTCCTCGAGGCCCGCATCGGCCGTGAGGTGCGCCAGTACCTCGACCGCCGCGAGGCCGCAGAGGCCGTGACTTCCGACACCACCGACACTTCCGACACCGTGGAGGCCCAGCAGTGACCGATCAGCCCACCGAGCAGCGGCCGGTACTCGTCGTCGACTTCGGCGCCCAGTACGCCCAGCTCATCGCCCGGCGCGTGCGCGAGGCATCCGTCTACTCCGAGATCGTGCCGCACACGATCACCGCGGCCGAGGTCGCGGCGAAGAACCCGATCGGCATCGTGCTGTCGGGCGGGCCGTCGTCGGTGTACGAAGAGGGCGCCCCTGCACTCGACGAGGGCATCCTGCAGCTCGGCGTGCCGACGCTCGGCATCTGCTACGGGTTCCAGGTGATGGCCACCCAGCTCGGCGGTGAGGTCTCGCAGACCGGCCTCCGCGAGTACGGCGCGACCGCCGCAACGGTCACAGATGACTCGGGCAACGCGCTGCTCGAGGGCCAGCCCGCCGACCAGACCGTGTGGATGAGCCACGGCGACTCCGTCTCGCGTGCCCCCGAGGGCTTCGAGGTGCTCGCCTCGACGGCGTCGACGCCCGTCGCCGCGTTCGCCAACGACGAGAAGAAGTTCTACGGCGTGCAGTGGCACCCCGAGGTCAAGCACTCGGAGTTCGGCCAGCGCATCATCGAGAACTTCCTGCACCGCGCCGCCGGCATCCCCGCCGACTGGAACTCGGGCAACGTCATCGCCGAGCAGGTCGCCCGCATCCGCGAGCAGGTCGGCACCGCGCGCGTGATCTCCGCCCTGTCGGGCGGCGTCGACTCGGCCGTCTCCACCGCACTCGTGCAGGAGGCCGTCGGCGACCAGCTCACCGCGGTGTTCGTCGACCACGGGCTGCTCCGCAAGGGCGAGCGCGAGCAGGTGCAGCAGGACTACGTCGCCGCCACGGGCGTGCGGCTCATCACCATCGACGCCGAGGACACCTTCCTCGCAGCGCTCGAGGGCGTCAGCGACCCCGAGGAGAAGCGCAAGATCATCGGGCGCGAGTTCATCCGCGCGTTCGAGCAGGCCGAGCGCGACCTCATCGCCGAGGCCGCGGCTGCGGGCGAGCCGATCAAGTTCCTCGTGCAGGGCACGCTCTACCCCGACGTCGTCGAGTCGGGCGGCGGCACTGGCACGGCGAACATCAAGAGCCACCACAATGTGGGCGGCCTTCCCGAAGACCTGCAGTTCGAGCTCGTCGAGCCGCTGCGCACCCTCTTCAAGGACGAGGTGCGCGCGATCGGCCGCGACCTCGGGCTGCCCGAGGCGATCGTCGGCCGCCAGCCGTTCCCCGGCCCGGGGCTCGGCATCCGCATCGTCGGCGAGGTCACCCGCGAGCGGCTCGACCTGCTGCGCGAGGCCGACGCGATCGCCCGCGAGGAGCTCAGCGCCGCCGGCCTCGACCAGGAGATCTGGCAGTGCCCGGTCGTGCTGCTCGCCGACGTGCGCTCGGTGGGCGTGCAGGGCGACGGCCGCACCTACGGCCACCCCATCGTGCTGCGCCCCGTCTCGTCGGAGGACGCGATGACCGCCGACTGGACGCGCCTGCCGTACGACGTCCTCGCGAAGATCTCGAACCGCATCACGAACGAGGTCCCCGAGGTGAACCGGGTCGTGCTCGACGTCACGTCGAAGCCGCCGGGCACCATCGAATGGGAGTGAGGCCGGGCGGGGAACCGGCACTCCGGCTCCCGCGCGACCGCTGACGAAGGCCGGCACCCATGGGGTGCCGGCCTTCTCGCATCCCCGCGGGTGCTGACAGACTGGGTGCATGGGCGTCGTCGAGAACTCGAAATTGACCGTCGTCGGCGCCGGGAGCGTGGGCACGAGCCTCGCGTACTCGGCGCTGATCCGCGGGAGTGCGAGCGAGGTCGCGCTGTACGACATCGCGCGCGAGAAGGTCGAGGCCGAGGTGCTCGACCTCGCCCACGGCACGCAGTTCACCGGATCTTCGGTGAGCGGCGGCGCCGATCTCGCGGTCGTCGAGGGCTCGCACGTCATCGTCGTGACCGCCGGCGCGAAGCAGCAGCCGGGTCAGTCGAGGCTCGAGCTCGCCGGCACCAATGTGCGCATCCTCGAGACCCTGCTGCCCGCCCTGCTCGAGCGCGCTCCCGATGCGGTCATCGTGCTCGTCACGAACCCCGTCGACGTGGTGACGGTCGCCGCGCAGCGCATCACCGGCCTGCCGCCGCACCGCGTCTTCGGCTCGGGCACCGTGCTCGACACCTCGAGGCTCCGATGGCTGCTCGCCCGGCGCGCCGGGGTCACCACGTCGAGCGTGCACGCCGACATCGTGGGCGAGCACGGCGACACCGAGTTCCCGCTCTGGTCGAACGCTCGCATCGGGCCGGTGCCGATCCTCGAGTGGCGGGGCGCCGAGCCGTTCTCCGCCCCCGAGCTCGACGAGATCGCCCGAGAGGTGCGCGACTCGGCGTACACGGTCATCCGCGGCAAGGGCGCCACGAACTACGCCATCGGCCTCGCGGGGGCGCGCATCGTCGAGGCCGTGCTGCGCGACGAACGGGCGGTGCTGCCCGTCTCGACGATGCTCGGGGGCATCCGGGGCCTCGACGGGGTCGCCCTGTCGCTGCCGAGCGTCGTCGGGGGAGACGGTGCCGTGCCGGTCGCCGAGACGCCGTTCTCGGCCGAGGAGGAGCTGTTGCTCCGGGCGTCGGCGGACACGATCCGCGCCTCGGTCGCGACGCTCGGCATCTGAGCCGCGCCGGAAACACGAACGGCCGCCCGAAGGCGGCCGTTCGACGTCATGCCCGTGTCGCGGGTCAGTCGCTCGACGACATGATCGCGAGCATGCGCAGGATCTCGAGGTACAGCCAGATGACCGTGACCATGATGCCGAAGACGCCGGACCACTCGTACTTCTTCGGGGCGCGGTTGCGCACGCCCTGCTGGATGAAGTCGAAGTCGAGCACGAGCGAGTACGCCGCCATGATGACGACGAAGATGCCGATGATGACGCCCCACGGGATGCCGAAGATGAAGCTCGGCTCGCTGCGGAGACCGAAGGCGCTGTCGGTCGCACCGAAGATCATGAGGCCGAAGTTCACGAGCGAGAAGACGACGTAGCCCACCATCGCGATGAGGAAGATCTTCGTCGCCTTCTTCGAGGCGCGGATCTTGCCCGAGGCGAAGAGCGCGAGCGTCACGCCGACGACGACGAGGGTCGCGATGACGGCCTGGGCGACGATGCCGCCGCCGAACGACGCCTCGTACCACGCCGAGATGCCGCCGACGAAGACGCCCTGCACACCCGCGTAGGCGAGCACGAGGGCCGGCGACGGCTCCTTCTTGAAGATGTTGACGAGCGCCAGCACGAAGCCGACGAGGCCGGCTGCGCCCCAGATGAACGGCATCGAATCGGCCGTGACCCAGCCGAGGGCCGCGCCCACGACGAGCAGGCCGAAGGCGAGCGCCGACTTCTGGATGGTCGTCTCGACCGCCATGGTCTCGCCGGCGGGCGGCGTCGCGGGCTGGTTGTACATCTCCTGCAGCTGCTGGGCCGAGATGTCTTGCGCTGCGGCCACGCCCCCCTGCGCGGAGAACGCGGAGTTCCGCGAGAAGGCGGGGTTGTCGAGAGCCATTGGGTTTCCTCTGCTTTCGGCTGTGTTCGGGGGGTCGGCATCGGGTGCACGAGGCATCCGCACCACTCCCAACCTACCCGAGTTGTCCGTGACAACGCCCTGAGTTCTCGCGACATTCCCCAGTCGGCATGCCCGGCGCTGACTACGCTGGGCGCATGCAGCACCACGACGCCCCTCGCCCGCTCGTGATCGGGCACCGCGGTGCTCCCGGCTATCGCCCCGAGCACACGCGCTCGGCCTACGAGCTCGCGTTCGCGCTCGGCGCCGACGCCGTCGAACCCGACATCGTCGCCACGCGCGACGGCGTGCTCGTGCTGCGGCACGAGAACGAGATCTCGGGCACCACGGATGTCGCGGATCGCCCCGAGTTCGCCGGCCGCCGCACCACGCGCGAGATCGACGGCACGGCGCTCACCGGCTGGTTCACCGAGGACTTCACGTGGGCCGAACTCGCGACGCTGCGGGCGCGCGAACGCCTCGGGGCGCTGCGCCAGTCGAGTGCGAGCTTCGACGGGCGCTTCCCGATCATCCGCCTGCGCGATCTCTTCGAGGTCATCGACGTCGCCGCCGACGAACAGCGGCGGGTGCTGCGCATGGTGGCCGAGTTCAAGCACGCCGCGCACTTCGATGCGCTCGGGCTGCCGCTCGACGAGCTCTTCACAGCGGAGCTCGACGCTGCGGGGTGGGGGCGCGGCGACGAGCGGCTCATCATGGAGGCGTTCGAGCCGACGCTGCTCGATCGGCTCGGCGCGCGCGGCATCCGGGGCAAGCGGGTGCTGCTCGTCGAAGGCTCAGGCACGCCGTGGGATCTCGCGCTCCAGCAGGGCAGGGCCGCCCCGAAGTACGACTCCTTCGTGACCGAGGCAGGGCTGCTCGGCCTCGCCGGCCGGTTCGACGGGGTGAGCGTCGGCACGAGCCGCCTCGTCGGCGAACTGCGTTCGAAGAACGTGGATGCGGCGCAGCTCGAGAATCTCGTCCGTCATGCACCCGGCAGGCCGCTCATCGGCGCCGAACTCGTCGACGCAGCGCACGCCGCCGGCCTCGAGATCTACACGTGGACCCTGCGCCCCGAGAACCGATTCCTCTCCGGATCGTTCCGCCGGGGATCGGCGCGCGCGGCCTACGGCGACTGGCTCGGCGAGTTCACCCTCGTGATCGGGATGGGGGTCGACGGGGTGTTCCTCGACCACCCGGACCTCGGCGTCGAGGCCCGTGCCGCGTCGGCGGGAGGCCGCTGAGCGTGTCGGGGCGCGACGACGCCGGCGCGCAGCGACGCGCCCGGCGGTCGGCGGTGCGGCTGCAGGCGATCGCGGCGGCGCGGTTCGTCCGCGCGCGGTGGGGCGACCGCATCGGCGGGCCGGCGGGGCTCGAACGACGTCGGCGTCGCGGCCTCGAACGGCTGCTGCGCGAGCGGATGCCTCGTGCCGCCCACTACGGCGGCGGGCTCGAGCGGCTCGAGGACGCGCCCGTCGTCGACAAGGCGACCGTGCTCGCCGACTTCTCGGGTTTCAACGTGTTCGGCATCGCGCTCGAGACGGCGCTCGCCGAGGCGCGTGCCGCTGAGGAGAGCCGCGACTTCCGCGGTGAACTCCCCGGGGGTGTGACGGTCGGGCTCTCGAGCGGCACCTCGGGTCGTCCGGGCGTCTTCCTCGTCGACCCCGCGGAGCGCATACGCTGGGCGGGCACCGTGCTCGGCCGGCTGCTCGACCGCCGCAGCGTCGTCCAGCTCGTGCAGCCGTGGCGGCCACCGCTGCGCATCGCCTTCGCCCTGCGTGCGAACAGCAACCTCTACGAGTCCGTCGCGAGCCGGCGCCTGTCGTTCGCCTTCATCGATCTCGTCGCGCCCTTCGACCGGATCCGGCGGGCGGCCGCGGCCGCCCGACCCGACGTGCTCGTGGCCCCGTCGAGCGTGCTCGTCGAACTCGCCCGCGCGCAGCGTCGCGGCGAGCTCGACGTCGCGCCCCGGCTCGTCGTCGCCGTCGCGGAGGTGCTCGACGAGCTCGATGCCGAGCTCGTCGGAACGACGTGGGGTGTACGGCCGCGGCGGGTGTACCAGGCGACGGAGGGGTTGCTCGCCCTCGACTGCGAGCACGGGCGGCTGCACCTGAACGAGCAGAGCGTCGTGGTCGAAGCCGAGTGGATCGACGCGCCGGACCCCGATGCCGCGGGCCGGCGTTTCGTGCCGATCGTCACCGACTTCGATCGCAGCACGCAGCTCATCGTGCGGTACCGCCTCGACGACGTGCTGCGGATGCCGGCCGGTGATGAGCGGTGCCCGTGCGGGAACCCCGCGCGCGTCATCGAGGCGGTCGAAGGGCGCGCCGACGAGGTGATCGAGGCTCACGGCGGTGACGGGCGCATCGTGCGGGTCCTCCCCGACATCGTGCGGCGGACGTTGACGATGGCGCAGGCGGGGGAGTGGGGCATCCGCTGGTCGCCGGGCGCCCTCGAGGTCGGGCTCGATCCGCTCGACGCCGAATCCGAGCGCGCGGTTCGGGGCGCGCTCGCCGAACTGTTCGAGACGGTCGACGCGGAGCTTCCCGCGCTGCGATTCGTCCCACTCCCGTCGCGGTCGCCGGGGGCCAAGAACGTGCGCATCACCTGCGCCGCGGTGAACGAGGAGACCGCCGATGCCGGCTGAACCCGTACGGATCCTCATCACCGGCGCGACCGGATTCGTCGGCGGCGCCCTCCTGCGGGCGCTCCGCGAACGCCCCGGCGTGGAGGTCCGCGGGGTCGGACGGCGGCAGGTGCCCGACGCCGACATCGCGAGCGTCGACCTCGTCCGGCCGATCTCCGCGCCGTTCGCCGTCGAGTTCCGCCCCGACGTCATCGTGCACGCGGCGGCGCGGGCGAGCCAGTGGGGCACTCGCGCGCAGTTCCGCGCCCAGAATGTCGACGCGACCGCGAACGTGCTCGATCTCGCGCGCCGCACTGGCCTGCCCCGCGTCGTGTACGTCTCATCGACCTCGGTGTTCTACCGGCCGGCCGACCAGTACGACATCACCGAGGCGACGCCGATCGGGCCCGACTACCTGAACGACTACGCCAGGACGAAGCACGAGGGCGAACTCCTCGTGCGCGACTACCCGGGCGAATGGGTCATCGCCCGCCCACGAGCCGTGTTCGGGCCGGGCGACACGACCCTGCTGCCCCGCATCGTCGAGGCGGCGGCCGCCGGGCGCCTGCCGTTCATCGGCGACCGGGCCGCGCCCGCCGTCGGCGACCTGGTCTACATCGACACGGTCGTCGATCACCTCATCGCCGCGGCACTGCTGCCGGGGCTCTCCGGCACCTGCGTGAACCTCACGAACGGGGAGCCCGTGCCGCTTATGCCGACGATCGCCCGGATCCTCGCCGAACTCGACGTGCCCGTGCCGACCCGGCACCTCGGCCGCGGGCCGGCGCTCGGTCTCGCCGCCGCAGCAGAGACCGTGTGGCGCCTCGGCCGCCTCCGCGGTGAACCGCCGCTCACCCGGTACGCGGTCTGGCTCCTCGCCTCGTCGAAGACCTTCGACGTCTCGCACGCGCGAGCGTTGCTCGGACCGCCGAGCGTCACGATGGCCGAGGGGCTCGCCCGCACCATCACAGCGGTGCGTGGCGCGGCGGAGGTGACCCGATGAGACGATCCGACCGTTTCGCCGTCACCGCCGCGCTCGGCTACTCGGCGCTCATGCTCGCGAAGGCGGCGCTCGCGGCCGTCGCCGTCCGTCGGCGCCGTGCCCGCCTGCGCTCGGCATCGGGCTCGACGGTGCCGTCGTCGGAGCTCACGATCGTGCAACCGATCCTCTCGGGCGACCCGCAGCTCGCGGCCACCCTCGCGAACACGCTCGAGGTCGCGAACGACTCGCCGGTGCTGTGGCTCGTCGACACGGCGGACCCCGAGGGGCGCCGCGCCGCGGAGGAGGCGAGCTCGAGGCATCCGCTCGCCGACGTGCGCATCGTCGACTGCCCGCCGTGCCCGGCCCGGACCGGACCCAAGACCTTCAAGCTGCACCTGGCGGAGCCCCTCATCGAGACCGAGGCGTTCGCGGTCGTCGACGACGACACGAGCGTCACGGCCGCCGGGCTCGCCGCGCTCCGCGACGGGCTGCGCATCGCCGAGGTGAGCACCGGACTGCCGAGTTACGTGCCGGGGCCGGGAGCCTGGTCGCGACTGCTCGCGCAGTTCGTCAACGACCAGGCCACACTCTCGTACCTGCCCGCCGCGGCGATCGGCAGCCCGCGCACCATCAACGGCATGACCTGGGCGATGCGGCGGGGCACCCTCGAACGGCTCGGCGGCTTCGCCCCGCTGCTGCCGCTGCTGGCCGACGACCTCGCCGTGGCGACCCGGGTGCGCGAGACGGGCGGCACGATCGACCAGAGCGAGGTCGTGCAGTTCGTCTCGACGACGGTCGAGAGCGGCCGCAGCTACCGCGAGCTCATGCACCGCTGGATGGTCTTCGCTGGGCTCCTGCTCCGGGCGGAGCGCTCGGCGTGGCGCGCGGGTGTCGTGGCGGGATACGCGGTGCCGTCGGTGCTGCTCGGCGCGCTCGTGGCCTCGACCGCCGTTCGGCCGTCGACGACCCGCGTCGCGGCGCTCGCCGCCACCCTCGCCGTGCGCTCGGCGGTCATCGCCGTCGTGCAGCGCATCGTCACCGGGAAGGTGCGGCACGACCCGTTCCTCTCGCTCGCGGGCGAACTCGCGCTGCCCCTGCAGTTCGGCCGGGCGATCGCCGACCGGCGCATCGTCTGGCGCGGCAGCCGCTACGTCGTGCACGCGAACGACCACTTCGAGGAGGAGGCGCGATGACGATCAGGGTCTGCTTCCTGACGGGCCGCAGCGACCGGTCGAACACCGCGCTCTCGCCCGTGCAGCGCGCCTTCCTCGACGGACTGCCGATCACAACCGAGGAGCGCGTCGAGGTGAACTTCCCCTACCGGCCCGCGAGCGGCCCGTGGCGGCGCACGCCGCTGCCGATCGCGAGCGTGCGCAACGCGCGCGACTACTTCGGCTCGCGTCGGGCCGCGTTCGCACACGAACACCGGGCCGCCGTGAGCGAGGCGCTCGCCGCGTCGGACCGCACGCTCGTGCTCGCCGGCAGCTGCGGGCTCGAACTCCTCGCGAACCTCCGCCTCGACGACGACGTGCTCGCCAGACTGCACGTCGTCGCCTACGGGCCGGTGGCGAGATCGCGCCCGGTCGCAGCGCGGCTCGAGACCGTGACGGGCCGCGCCGACGCGCTCGCCCGACGCTCGACCGGCACACCCGACCACGAGATCGACGCCCACCACCTCGACTACCTGTCGTCGCCCGAGCTCCGCGACATCGTGGTCGCGGCGATCGAGCGGCTCCGCGCCGAGCAGGGAGTGCCGGCATGACCGGCCACGTCGAACTCGTGTCGCCGCCGTTCGCGGGCCACCTGCATCCGACGCTCGGCATCGGCGTCGAACTGGCGCGTCGCGGCGTGCCCGTTCGCGTCGTGAGCACCGAGGCGGCCCGCGCCCAGATCGAGGCCGCCGGCCTCACCGCGGTGGCGCTCGAGAGCGCCGACGACCGGGTGATCGCCGGCATCGCCGACCCGCCGGAGCGCATCGGCGCGAACCCGGTTCGACTGCACCGGCAGTTCCGCGGCACGCTCGGAGTGCTCGGCACGATCGGCGACGAACTCGAACGGAGATACCGCGACGAGCGGCCCGCCGTCGTCGTCGCCGACTTCACGCTGCCCGTCGCCGGCATCGCCGCGCATCGCCATGGCGCGCGCTGGATCACCGTCATCGCCTCGCCGGTCGCGATCGGCTCGGTCGACGGCACCCCGGCGTACTTCGGCGGGTGGGCGCCGCCGCGCGGTGCGGCCGGACGGGTGCGCGACGCCGCAGCGCGGGGTGCAGCGCGCGCGTTCAAGCGCGGGGTCTTCGCGATGAACGCGGCACCGCTGCAGGCGCTCGGGTTCTCGGGGGCGTTCCGCGCCGACGGTACCGAGCAGGTGTACTCGCCCGAGCTGGTGCTCGGCCTCGGGCTCCCCGAGCTCGAGCTGCCGCGCACCTGGCCGCCCGCGATGCGGTTCGTCGGGCCCGTGCGGTACACGCCGCCCGGTCGTCCGGGGGCGTGGGGCGCTGAGACATCCGCTGCGCCGCCGGTCGTGACCTCGTCGACGGATGCCGCGGTGAGCCGCCGGCCGCTGGTGCTCGTCTCCTGCGGCACCCACCTGGCGGCGACGAAGGCGGAACTCCTCGGCATCGTCGAGCGGACCGCGGCGCTGCTGCCGGGCGTGGATCTCGAGATGACGCTCGGCGGCACGCAGCCGGACGGCGATCTCGGGGCGAACGGGGCCCGAGACGCCCGGGTGCACCTCATCGACTACGCCGACTACGGCGAGCTCGGCGGCTACGACGCGATCGTGCACCACGGCGGCGCGGGCATCGTGCATGCCGCGCTCGCCGCGGGGCTGCCAGCGGTCGTGATCCCGGTCGACTACGACCAGCCCGATCTCGCTGCGCGTCTCGTGCACCATGGACTCGCGGAACGTCTCGCCCCGTCGGCCGTGCGCGGCGCTGCGGGGGCGACCAGGCTCGCAGCGGCGATCGAGCGGGCGCTCGCCCCGAGCGATGGACGGCGGCTCGCGCTCGCACGGTTCCGGCTGGCGAGCGAACACCGCGACGGCGCGACGGGCGCGGCGGATCTGATCGAGGAGGCATGGATGTCGGGAGTCGGCGCTGGCGGCGAACAGAGCGGGGCGATGGCATGACGCTGTTGGGCGAACGGTTGCAGCGACCGGATGCCGCGCGCTGGACGACCTCCGCCCGCATCGCGGGCCTCGGCGTGCACCTGCCGGAGGACTGGCGGTCGACGAGCGAGACCGAGGCCCGCATCGCCGCGGCGAATCCCGGGCTCTCGCTGCCGACCGGCATCATCGCCCGGCTCACGGGTGTGCGCGGCGTGCATGTGCGGCCCGAAGGGTGGCAGACCTCCGATCTCGCCGTGGCGGCGGCGCGCGCGGCGCTCGCCGAGTCGCCTGGGCCGATCGACCTGCTCGTCTTCGCCTCGGCCAGCCAGGACCTGATCGAGCCGGCGACCGCCCACATCGTGGCCGCGAAGCTCGGGCTGACGGCGGCCGTCATGGACGTCAAGAACGCGTGCAACAGCCTGCTTGTCGGCATGCAGGTCGCCGAGGCGCTCATCGCGACGGGGCAGGCGAGGCGTGCGCTCGTCGTGAGCGGCGAGCAGCCCTCGCACGCCGTGCGGTGGAAGCTCGACGGCGACGCGCAGTTCCTGCGCTCGTTCCCGGGCTACACGATGAGCGACGGCGGTGCCGCCGTGGTGCTCGAGGCCAGCGACGACTCGGGCGTCGGCATCATCGGCTCCCGATTCAGCGCGCACTCGCAGTACTGGGACGTCGGCACGCTGCCGACCGGGGGCTCGATCAACCCGCACGCGATCGGCGGGAGCTACTTCGACATGGACGGGCGTGCGCTCGAACGGGCGTTCCGTCGCGTCGGGCTCGGCATCTTCCACGAGACGCTCGCGGGTCTCGGCCTCGAAGCCGGGGCGCTCGACTTCGTGGCCGTGCACCAGGTTGCGCTGCCCATGCACACCCGCATCGTCGAACTCCTCGGCGTCGACCCGTCGATCACCGAGGAGACGATCTCGGCGCACGGCAACCTCGCGAGCGTGTCGCTGCCGGTGCAGCTCGCCCGCGCGCGGGAGCAGGGCCGACTCCGGCCGGGCGACCTCGTCGCGCTCGTCGGCCTCGCCGGCGGCATCAGCCTGGGTGTCACGGTGCTGCGGTGGTGACGCTCGCGCCGGCACCCGACCGCACCGCGATGCGGTGGGAGGAGCGCGTGATGCGCGCGGCGCATCCGATCGCCTATCCGATGCTCGCGCGCATCACGCGACCGGCCCTGCGGGTGCCCGGAATCGGCACGGTCGTGACGGATGCCGCGTTGCTGCGCGCCGTGCTCATGGACACCGTCTCGTACACGAAGACCGGCCCGGGGGCGCCGAGCGAGCTCTGGACACCGGTGCTCGGACCGCGCGTGCTGTTGAACATGGAGGGTGCGGACCACCTGGAGCTCCGGCGCAGGCTCGCGCCGCTCTTCACCCCGGCGGCGGTCGGCTCGCTCGTCGATCGCACGCTCGGCGGGCCGTTCGAGTCCCTGCGCGCGCGCCTCGCAGCGGGGGAGCGGGTCGAACTCGTGGCCGAGGCGCGACGGTGCGCGAGCGCGGTGATCTCGACCCTCGTGGGGCTGCCGCCCGAGGTCGTCGACGACCGGCTGTTCCGCCGGATCGCGACGGTGACCGGTGCGGTGCGGCTCTCCCGGCCGCGGATGACCCCTGCGCAGGTGCGGCACGCACGCGAGGTCATGGCCGAGCTCACCGGGCACGCCGCGGAGGCGTGGCGCCGCGGCGATCCCGACACCGTGCCCGGCCGTATGCGCGAGCTCGGGCTCGACGAGGAGGAGTCGCTCGGCGCGGTCGGCGCCTTCGTGCTGACGGGGACCGAGACGCTCGTCGCCTACCTGCCGCGGCTCATCTGCCTGCTGGCGGACACCGGATGGCTCGGCCGCCTCGCCACGGAGCGGGAGCACGTCGACCCGGCGATCGCCGAGGGGCTCCGCGTGACGACCCCGTCGCCGGTCATGCTGCGGAGCGTGGTGCGGGAGTCGTGCATCGGCGACGTCGTGGTGCGCCCGGGCGAACGGGTCGTGCTCGCGACCTTCCTCGCGGATCGGATCGCGCCGGGATTCGACCCGGTGGGCAATCCCGCGGCGAGCCTCAGGCAGCTCTGGTTCGGCGCCGGATCGCACTTCTGCCTGGGGGCTCCGCTCGCGATGGCGCAGATCCGCGGCATGCTCTCGGCGGTGCTCGACGCCGCCGTCGAGCAGCCGCTCGAGGTGCACTCGCGGCGCGTCGCGCGCGGGGTGCTGATCCCCGGCTATCGGAGCGTCGTGCTCGGCAGGGGTGTCGGCGGCCGCGCCTAGACTTGGAGGGACATGACGCTGATCCTCGACCCCGACGACCCGGCCGGCTGGCGCGAGGCGCCGCCCGCCTCCGATGCGGCCACCACCGGCTCCCGACTGACCGACGGCCTGAACCCCGAGCAGCGCGAGGCGGTCGAGTACCGCGGCCCTGCGCTGCTCATCGTCGCGGGCGCCGGCTCCGGCAAGACGCGCGTGCTGACGCACCGCATCGCGAGCCTCATCGAGAGCCGTGAGGCGTGGCCGAGCCAGATCCTCGCGATCACGTTCACCAACAAGGCGGCCGCCGAGATGCGCGAGCGCGTCCAGGCGCTGCTCGGCGAGAGCGCCTCCGGCATGTGGATCTCGACGTTCCACTCGGCGTGCGTGCGCATCCTCCGCCGCGAGGCCGAGTCGATCGGCATGTCGTCGACGTTCACGATCTACGACTCGGCCGACCAGCGCACGATCCTCAAGCGCATCATCAAGGAGCTCGCCGCCGACACCATGGGCTTCACGCCCGCGAGCGCGCAGGCCAAGATCTCGAAGCTCAAGAACGAACTCACCGACGTCGAGACCCACGCGCGCAACGCGAACACGAACGACCCGCAAGAGGTCATGTTCCTCGAGATCTTCCGGCAGTACACGCGGCGGCTGCGCGCGGCGAGCGCGCTCGACTTCGACGACCTCATCGCCGAGACCGTCTACCTCTTCCGCGCCTTCCCGAAGGTCGCCGCGCTCTACCAGCGTCGCTTCCGGCACATCCTCGTCGACGAGTATCAAGACACGAACCACGCCCAGTACTCGCTCATCCACGAGCTGACCCGGTCGGTGCCGCGCGAGATCGTCGCCGAACTCGACGAGCACGGCATCCTGGTGCGCGGGCTGACCGATGGCTCCGGGTCGATCCCGGGCGCGAGCCTCACGGTCGTCGGCGACTCCGACCAGTCGATCTACGCGTTCCGCGGGGCCGACATCCGCAACATCTCGGAGTTCGAGCGCGACTTCCCCGGCGCGAAGGTCGTGCTCCTCGAGCAGAACTACCGCTCGACGCAGAACATCCTGTCCGCGGCCAATGCCGTCATCTCGAACAACTTCGACCGCAAAGAGAAGAAGCTCTGGACGGCCGACGGCGACGGCGACAAGATCACGGGCTACACGGGATACACGGCGCACGACGAGGCGCAGTTCATCGCCGACGAGATCGAGTCGCTGCATCGCGAGGGCGTGGCCTATCGCGACATCGCCGTCTTCTACCGCACCAACGCGCAGACCCGCGCGCTGGAGGAGATCTTCGTGCGCTCCGCGCTGCCCTACCGGGTCGTCGGCGGCACGAAGTTCTACGAGCGCGCCGAGATCAAGGACGCGATGGCCTACCTCATCGCCGTCGCGAACCCCGTCGACGAGTTGGCGCTGCGCCGTATCCTGAACACGCCGAAGCGCGGCATCGGTCCGGCCACCGAGACGGCGCTCGCCTCCTTCGCCGAGCAGAACGAACTCACCTTCCGCCAGGCGATGCGCGCGGCCGACGGGCTCGGGCTCGGGCCGAAGGTGACGGGCGCGATCTCCGCGCTCGCGAACGTGCTCGACGAGGCCGCGGCCATGCTCGTGCCGTCGGCCGAGGGCATCGAGGCGGGCACCAATGTCGGAGCCGCGAAGGTCTCCGACGTGCTCGTCTTCCTCGTCGAGCGGTCGGGCCTGCTCGACGCGCTGCGAAACAGCCGCGACCCGCAAGACGAGACCCGCGCCGAGAACGTCGAAGAACTCGTCGCCCAGACCCGCGACTTCGATCGCGAGAACCCGGGCGCCACTCTCGTCGACTTCCTCACCCAGGTCTCGCTCGTGGCGGCGGCCGACGAGCTCGACGACGCATCGGGCACCGTCTCGCTCATGACGCTGCACACGGCCAAGGGGCTCGAGTACCACGCCGTCTTCCTGACCGGCATCGAAGAGGGGCTCCTGCCGCACCAGATGTCGGCTTCCGAGCCGGGCGGCCCGGCCGAGGAGCGCCGGCTCTTCTACGTCGGCATCACCCGTGCCCGCAAGCGCCTCTACCTCTCGCTCGCGATGAGTCGGGCGCAGTTCGGCGAGGTCGCCGTGGCGATGCCGTCGCGCTACCTGCAGGAGATCCCCGAGGGGCTCATCGACTGGCGCCAGTCGCCCGGCATGGCGACCTCCCGGGGCGGCACGCAGCCGCGCGCCCTGAACGCCCGCCGCGGTGCGCCAGGCGGCGCCTGGGGCACGCGCGATCGCGACCTCGAGCGGTTCAGCGTCACCCGCTCCGACAAGCCGAAGACCGAGTGGGCCAACCGCGTCACCGGCACGGTGCGCGACAACGGCGACCTCACGCTCGCGGCCGGCGACCGCATCCGCCACACCGACTTCGGCGAGGGCAAGGTCACCCAGGTCACGGGCGAGGGCACCAAGCGCATCGCCCACGTGAGCTTCGACACCGCGGGCCAGAAGAAGCTCCTCATCAAGATCGCGCCCATCGAGAAGCTCTAACGATGGCCGACCCGCGGGGCGACCAGCGACCGGAAGGGCTCGTCGCGCGACTCCGCTCCCTGCGGGCGCTCGACCTCGAGGTCGCGCTGCGAGCGGCGCTCGCCGCCGTCGTGCCGCTCACGGTGCTCGTCGCGCTCGGCAGGGTCGATCTCGCGGCGTACGCGGCGTTCGGCGGCATGACGGCGATCTTCGGCCGGAGCGAGCCGTACCGCACGCGGCTGCGCACGGTCACCGCGGCCGGCGCCGTGCAGCTGGGCTCGATCGGCGTCGGCATCCTGCTCTCCGCCGCGCAGGCCCCGCTGATCGTCGAGGCCGGCGTGCTGGCCGTCGTGATCGCGGTCGTGATCCTCGTCTACAACACGCTCGGCGTGACGCCGTCGGGTCCGCTCTTCGCGGTCTTCGCCGTGCTCGTGTGCGCGGCCCAGCCCGTCGACGACGGCAGCGGTTGGCTCCGCTGGGGCGTCGCGGCGGCGGCCGCCGTGTTCGCGTGGCTGCTCGCCATGTCGGGCTGGCTCCTCCGCCGCGCCGTGCGCACCCGCGAGGACGCGATCTTCAAGACCCTGCCGCGACGCGCACCCGTTCGGGCGCGCGCGTACGCCGACCCCAGGGTCTGGCTGAACGTGGTGCAGAACGTGCTCGCGGCGCTCGCCGCCGGGGGAGTCGCCATCGCGCTCGGCATCGGCCACCCGTACTGGGCCGTGGTCAGCGCGGTCGCCGTGATCCCGCCGGCACGGGCCGCCCACACCGTGCAGCGCGCGTGGCACCGTGTCATCGGTACGGCCGTCGGCGTCGGCGTGACCGCGCTCGTGCTGTTGCCCGAGCCGCCGATCTGGGTGCTCGTCGCGGTGATCGCGGTCTGCCAGTTCGCCGCCGAGATCCTCGTCGGCCGCCACTATGGCGCCGCCCTCGTCTTCGTCACGCCGCTCGCCCTCACGGTCGCGCACCTCGCGACGCCGACGCCGCTGCCGGTGCTGCTCGGCGACCGACTGGTCGAGACCGTCGTCGGCGCCGTGCTCGGGGTCGCGGCGGTGCTCCTCGCGCGGCGCTTCGTCGAACACGTGCCGATGCCGCCGCCGACCGCCGCCACGCCGAGCATCCGACCGAGGGAGCACCCATGACCTGGCCGACGCGCGAACGGCGCACCGTGTACGAGAACCGGTGGATCACCGTCACCGAAGACGTCGTCGTCCGGCCCGATGGCACCGACGGCATCTACGGGGTCGTCGAGATCCGCAACGATGCCGTGTTCGTCGTCGCGATGACCGACGACGACGAGGTGCTCCTCGTGACGGTCGACCGGCACACCGTCGGCTCGTCGATCGAGGTTCCCGCGGGCGGCACCGACGGCGAGGAGCCGCTCGTCGCGGCACGTCGGGAGCTGCTCGAGGAGACCGGCCACGAGGCGGCCGAGTGGCGCGAGATCGGGCGGATGACCGCACTCAACGGCATCTGCCGCGCCGCGGAGACCGTGTACCTCGCGACCGGCGCGCGGCGCGTGGCATCCGTCGCCGATTCGCAGGCTGAAGAGGGCATCAGCGCCGTGCAGGCGGTGCCGTTCGCCGAGGCGGTCCGCATGGTGTCGGCCGGCGAGATCACCGACGGCGAGACGATCGCCGCCCTCTTCTACGCCGCAGCAGCGCTCGGTCGCGTCGGCTGATCAGCGCCGTTCGGTCAGCGCCGTTCGATCACACGGCCACGCCGAGGAGCGCACCGACCGCCCACGTCGCAGCGAGCGCGAGCGCCCCGCCGATCGTGACGCGCAGCACGGCGCGCAGCTTCGGGCTGCCCCCGATCCACGCGCTCAGCCAGCCGGTGATCGCGAGCGCGACGATCACGGCGACGAACGTCGTCGGGATCCGCCATTCGGGCGGCGGCAGGAGGATCGCGAGCATCGGCAGCACCGCGCCGACGACGAACGACAGGGCGGATGCCCCTGCAGCATGCCAGGGGTTCGCGACGTCGTCCTGATCGATGTGCAGCTCCACCTCGAGGTGCGCGGCGAGCGCGTCGTGGGCTGTGAGTTCGCGGGCGACGGTCTCGGCTGTCTCGGCGGAGAGCCCCTTCGAGCGATAGAGCCCCGCGAGCTCGGCGAGTTCCTGCTGGGGCATCGTCTCGAGCTCCCATCGCTCCTTCGCTATGAGCGCATGCTCGGTGTCCCGCTGGCTCGACACCGACACGTACTCGCCGAGCCCCATCGAGATCGCACCGGCGATCACGGATGCCACGCCGGCGACGAGGATCGCGCCGAGGTCGTTCGCCGCGGCCGCCGCGACACCGACGACGAGCGCGGCGACCGAGACGATGCCGTCGTTCGCGCCGAGCACGCCGGCCCGGAGCCAGTTGAGTTTCGCGTGCACCGAGCCGTCGTGCGGATCGGCCCGGTGGATCGGTTCGTCCGTGTGCGTCATCGCGCCAGTCTCGCACTCGGCCGGAGACGGCCGCCAGCGTGCTGAGCCTCACCTCACCCGAGCGCGCGTCGAGGCGGTGTCCGGAGAGGCGGTGCCGGAGAGGCATCCGTCGCCACTCGGCCGGTTCGGTCGCGCGGAACGGGGGGAGTAGCATGGAACTTGGCCCTACTTATCTTGACGTCGAGATTCTTCGGCGGGTCGGGCCGACACCCACCAGCCCCTGTGCGCTCTCGCGCGTGCGGATCGATTGGAAGTAGAGCGTGGATCTTTACGAGTACCAGGCCAGAGACCTGTTCGAGCAGTACGGGGTTCCCGTGCTCCCGGGCATCGTCGCCGACACCGCCGATGAGGTGCGCGCGGCCGCCGAGAAGCTCGGCGGCGTCGTGGTCGTCAAGGCCCAGGTGAAGACGGGCGGCCGCGGCAAGGCCGGCGGCGTCAAGGTCGCGAAGAACCCCGACGAGGCCTACGAGGCCGCGAAGGCGATCCTCGGACTCGACATCAAGGGCCACGTCGTCAAGCGCGTCATGGTCGCCGGCGGCGCCCGCATCGCGCAGGAGTTCTACTTCTCGGTGCTGCTCGACCGGGCCAACCGCTCCTACCTCTCGCTCACGAGCGTCGAGGGCGGCATGGAGATCGAGGTGCTCGCCGTCGAGAAGCCCGAGGCGCTCGCACGCATCGAGGTCGACCCCATCGCCGGCATCGACGCGGCGAAGGCGCGTGAGATCGCGGTCGCCGCGAACTTCCCCGCCGAGCTCGTCGACAAGGTCGCCGACGTCTTCGTGAAGCTCTACGAGGTCTACAAGGGCGAAGATGCGACGCTCGTCGAGGTCAACCCGCTCATCCTCGACGAAGACGGCAACGTCGTCGCCCTCGACGGCAAGGTCTCGCTCGACGAGAACGCCGAGTTCCGTCACGCGAACCACGCCCTCCTCGAGGACAAGGCCGCAGCCGACCCGCTCGAGGCCGCCGCGAAGGAGCTCGACCTCAACTACGTCAAGCTCGACGGCGAGGTCGGCATCATCGGCAACGGCGCGGGCCTCGTCATGTCGACGCTCGACGTCGTCGCCTACGCCGGCGAGAACCACGGCGGCGTCAAGCCCGCCAACTTCCTCGACATCGGCGGCGGCGCCTCGGCTGAGGTCATGGCCAACGGCCTCGGCATCATCCTCGGCGACCCGCAGGTCAAGAGCGTCTTCGTGAACGTCTTCGGCGGCATCACGGCGTGCGACCAGGTCGCCAAGGGCATCGTGGGCGCGCTCGCCGAGCTCGGCTCGGCCGCGAACAAGCCCCTCGTCGTGCGTCTCGACGGCAACAACGTCGTCGAGGGCCGTCGCATCCTCGAGGAGGCCGCGCACCCGCTCGTGACCCTCGCCGAGAACATGGACCAGGGCGCCGACAAGGCCGCCGAGCTGGCGAACGCCGCGTAAGTAAGGGATTCAGACATGACGATCTTCCTCAACAAGGACTCCAAGGTCATCGTCCAGGGCATCACCGGTGGCGAGGGCTCCAAGCACACCGCGCGCATGCTCGCGGCGGGCACCCAGGTGGTCGGCGGCGTGAACGCACGCAAGGCCGGCACCACGGTGCTGCACAACGACGCAGCGGGCAACCCGGTCGAGCTGCCGGTGTACGCCTCGGTCGCCGAGGCGATGGCCGAGACGGGCGCGGATGTCTCCATCGCATTCGTTCCGCCGGCGTTCACGAAGGACGCCGTGGTCGAGGCCATCGACGCCTCGATCCCGCTCCTCGTCATCATCACCGAGGGCGTGCCCGTGCAGGACTCCGCGGAGTTCTGGGCCTACGCCAAGGAGAAGGGCGACGCGACCCGCATCATCGGCCCGAACTGCCCCGGCATCATCAGCCCCGGTGAGGCCCTCGTCGGCATCACCCCGGCGAACATCACCGGCAAGGGACCGATCGGCCTCGTGTCGAAGTCGGGCACGCTCACGTACCAGATGATGTACGAGCTGCGCGACCTCGGCTTCTCGACCGCGATCGGCATCGGCGGCGACCCCATCATCGGCACGACGCACATCGACGCGCTCGCCGCGTTCGAGGCCGACCCCGAGACGAAGGCGATCGTGATGATCGGCGAGATCGGCGGCGACGCCGAAGAGCGCGCGGCCGACTTCATCAAGGCCAACGTCACGAAGCCGGTCGTCGGCTACGTCGCGGGCTTCACGGCTCCCGAGGGCAAGACCATGGGCCACGCCGGTGCCATCGTCTCGGGCTCGGCGGGCACCGCGCAGGCGAAGAAGGAGGCCCTCGAGGCCGCCGGCGTCAAGGTCGGCAAGACGCCGTCCGAGACCGCGCAGCTGCTCCGCGAGGTCTACGCGGCGCTCGGCGCATAAGCACTCCGCACCATCGGGAAGGCCCCGCCGGCGATGCCGGCGGGGCCTTCGTGTCAGTTGCGATCGAACGGATGGCTCCGGCCGATCACAGGCCGTTCCGCTGAATCACGGATCGATGACGATCGTGCACACGTACGTGTCGGGCTGCAGGTCGCTCTTGGTGAGCGATCCGTCGCCGACCGCATTCGTGGTCGCCTCGAACGGCGGGTCCGCAGCGGCGTCGCAGTCGATCGTCGACGCGGTGCCGCCGTCGACCTGCGAGTCGACGCTCACCGTGATGTTCGTCAACGGCATGTTGCTGAACACGACAGGCGTCGCGTCTTCACAGGTCGTGTTCTCGACCACGGTTCCGTTCTGCGGGTTGGCGGAGGTCACCGCGTAGCCCGCCGGGACCGCTTCGGTCACGGTGTAGCTGCCCGCCTCGATGCCGGCCACGCAGGCCTCGCCGTTCGCGTCGGTCGTGCGGGTCGTGCCTGCGGGAAGGTCGCCACCGGTGATCGTGAAGACGACACCCGCGTGCGGGTGGTCACCAGGGCCGTCCGCTGCATGCTTCTTCGTCTTCTCGATCGCGAGGGCACCGCAGTTGTTCAGCCCGGTCTCGACCGGAGCGATGAAGTCCTTCATCGCCGCGGTGAACGAGTCGGATGACCGGCTCTTCAGGTACGCGCTTCCGAACGCCACGCAGCCTTCTCCGCCGAGCACGTCGAAGTCCACGGTGGCCTCACCGAAGGTTCGCGGATCCATGGCACCCAGCCCGTCGGACTCGGCCGCCGGGATATCGCTCGTGTTGATCGACCCGGTCGCATCGCCGGCATCGGTCAGGTTGTCGCGGACGCCCCAACAGGGAGTGCTGTTCGCGGCTTCGCACAGCGACTTGGGACCTGTGTCGACCCACCGCGAGAGGAACAGCTCGGGCTCCGTCCCGCCGTTGGCGAGGTCGTACTGGATCAGGAGGTCGCCTGCGGTGCGCACGGGCGTGACGCCGTTGGTGGACAACGTCTCGGACTTGTTGAACTCGAAGTCCATGTTCGTCGTGCCCGTCGGGTCCTGGACGCGCTGCCAGTAGAGGTGCAGGAAGTCACCGGCCGCCGCTTTCTCGAGGTACAGTCCGAATTGCAGCAGGTCGCTCTTGTTGGGCGGGATGCTGCCGTCGATGACCGTCGGAACGGCGGTGTCCTCCTTCGACCCCTGGCCGAACGAGTCGTCCTGGGCGCCCTGGAACTCTTCGGGCTGGTCGATCTGGTCGACGTTCGCCCAGTCGAGCGACGGCGGGGCGGGGTGATCCACCCTGAGGTTCGCGTCGGTGTCGATCTCGAAGTTGCTGCCGGCCAGGCTGACATCGCCGTGGCCCGCGAGCGCCGGTCCTGCCACGAGGGCGGTGAGGGTGAGTGCGCCGATTCCGGCTGCCGCGGCGACGTGCTTCCACCGTCGATGCGACCGTGTCGGTGTCTCGGATGTGGGAATGTTCGTGAGGGGCATGATCCGCCTCCTGTGTTGCGGGGTTCGTCCGGTTCGGGTGAATCGGACGGTCCTCTGCGGGCGAGGTGGCGAAAAGGCGGAGCTGTAGGGCGCGATCGTCGTGTTCGTGCGGCCGTGCGGTCGGGGGTACTCGCCGGCGCGGCCCCATCGGGCTCGAGAGGAGTCTCACGCTGTCTGAACGCTACACCCGCGCTCGTTCCACAGGAACCCATTCATGAGGATTCGTCATGAAATAACGCGGGGGTGAATCCGCGAGAAGGGCCCCGCCGGCAATGCCGGCGGGGCCCTTCTTCATGTGTTCAGTCGCCTTCCGATCAGGGGTCGATGACGATCGTGCACGTCACCACCTGCGGTTCCAGGTTGTTGAGGGTCAGGGAACCGTCTCCGTTCGGACCGGTCGTCTGGTCCGGTTCCGGCAGGCCGGGGACGCAGTCGATCGTCGACTTGGTGCCTCCGTCGACCTGCGAGTCGACCGAGACCGTGAGGTTCGTCAGCGGCATGTTCTGGAACGACACCGTCGCGGCGGGAGTGATCGGATCGCAATCGCCCTCGCTCTCGACGACCGTCGCCGTCCGGCCGTTGGGGCCGACCAGGTGGTACCCCGCCGGCACCGATTCGGTGACGGTGTAGTCGTCGGCGAACGCGCTCACGAGCAGCCCGGGAACGCAGACGGTGCCGTCGGCACCGGTTACGGCCGGCACGCCACCCGGCGGCAGCTCACCGCCGGTGACGGTGAACGTGACTCCCGCGTGCGGGTGGTCCGTCGGCCCGTTGGGCAGGTTGGATGCCACGTGCTTGCGGGTCTTCACGATCTTGATCGCTCCGAGGTCGCGGTCGTTGTGGAAGGTGCAGACCACGTTCTCGCCTGCGTCCAGCACGATCGACGCGGGGTCGGTCCCGTCATCGTCACCGGTGCAGGTCGCACTGACCTGATGCCAGTTGTCCGGAGCGGTCTCGGCGACGTCGTAGTTGCCGGGCGGGAGGTTTTCGAACGCCTCCGAGTCCATGCCCGCGGCGCCGGCGCCGGTCGTCTCCAGTGTGAACGGCGACGGGGTCAACGTGCTCGAGGTGAACTCGAACTCGCCCTGCCCGCTATCGGTGATCTTCTCGACGGTGATCGTGCCGCGTGCACGGTTGTAGTACGTGCAATCGACCGTGTCAGCAGCGGTGTCGAGGTTGAAGGTGATCTCTGCGCCGTCGATCGTGACATTCGCTCCGTCAGTACTCGCTTCGCAGTCGACATGATCGAGATCCCAGCCGGGTGGCAGGGTCGACTCGGTCACATGGCCCTCGGTGTCGATCGGCACCTCACTGAACGACTGCGACTCGCCGTCGCTCAACGTGAAAGTGCTGTCAGCCGGGTCGCTCGTGAAGTCCTTCGTGTACTCGAAGTCCTCGGTCGAGCCCGTCGGGTCGGTGACCTTGCGGATCGTGACGTTGCCACACGTCGGGAACCCGGTGCCGATCGGAGCGATGAAGTCCTTCAGTGCGGCCGTGAACGAGTCGGAGGACCGGCTCTTCAGGTACGCGCTGCCGAACGTCTGGCACTCGTCGAGCGTGCTCGCGAGCGCGGTGAAGTCGACCGTCGCCTCGCCGAACGTCCTCGCCGAGATCGCGCCGAGACCGTCGGATTCGCCGGCAGGGATGGCGCCCGTGTTGATCGATCCGGTCGCGAGACCGAGCGCGCTGAAGTTGACCTTCGTCGACCAGCAGGGCAGGCTGCCCGCTTGACACGCGTTGAGCGGAGTCGGGCCGAACGAGGTGAGCCACCTCGACACCGAGAGCTCGGGGCGCGTGCCGCCGTTCGCGAGGTCGTACTGGATCAGCATGTCGCCGTGCGTCCGCACGGGCGTGAACCCGTTGGCCGAGAGGATCTCCGACTGGTTGAACTCGAAGTCCATGTTCGTCGTGCCAGTCGGATCCTGGACCCGGTGCCAGTACAGGTTCAGGTACTGGTGTCCGCTGAGGTTCGTCTCGAGGTAGAGGCCGAAGTTCTTCAGGTCGCTCTTGTTCGGCGGGATGCCGCCCGTGACGACCGTGGGTACCTCCGTGTCCTCCTTCGCGCCCTGGCCGAACGAGTTGTCGTTCTTCGGGTCGGTGACGTCGGCGGTCTTCTCCTGTTCCACGTTCATCCAGTCGAGCGACGGAGCCGCGTCGTCGACCTTGAGGTTCGCGCCGCCTGGCGATACCGGATCCTCGATCTCGAAGTCGCTGCCGGGCAGGCTCACTTCGGCGTGCGCCTGAGCCGGCGTGACGGTCAATCCGGTGATGACGAGTGCTCCGGCGGCGGCAGCCGCGATGATGCGCATTCGTCGACGCCTGGGATGATCCGGGGGGATGGGGCTTGGCAGAGTGGTATCGCGTCGAAACATCGTCGCCTCCGTTGGGGTGTTGCAGATTCCGATCGGTCGGGGATGGCCGATCGGTTCCCCTGCGGGTGGTGATGTGCGGCGGTGTGCCGGCGCGCCGAAGCGCGCAAGTGCCTGTCGTGGTCCGGTCGCCGCGGGTAATCGACGGCCGGCAGCATCAAGACCCGAAGAGGAGTCCTACGCTTGTCAGGCGCAGGCTACACCCGGCGAAGATTCGCCTGGAAGCAAACGTGATGATTCCTCACCCTCCAGTACGGGAGGTACGGACGGGCGGCCGGAGGCGTCGAGGCCGACTCGTTGGCGCACCTGACCCGTCGTGTTCCACGAGGTCGGGCTCCCGTGCCAGAGTGGAAGCATGAGCGAGCAGAAGTCACCGGCGAAGGGGATGAGCCAGGCCCACCGGATCGTTCGGGCCACCTTCGTGACCGAGGAGTCGGTCTACGGGGTACTGCTCGTGTCGGGCATGATCGTCGCATCCGGTGGTCACGGCGAGAGCTCGTGGCGCGTGTTCTGGAGCGTCGCCGTCACCGTCGTGGTCTTCTGGGCCGCGCACGTCTACGCGGGCACCGTCGCCCACCACGGCCTCGATCACGATCGGGTCGTCGGCCTGAAGGAGTCGTTCGGGATCGCCCTGCTCCGTTCGCGCGGACTCCTGCTCTCCGCGACCATCCCCCTGTTCATCCTGCTGCTCGGTGCCACCCGGGCGATCCCCGATCCCATCGCCATCTGGGCGGCGCTCTGGGCGGGCGTCGTCGTGCTCGCGGTGCTGGGGTTCATCGCATTCCACCGCCGAGGTGCACCGTGGCCGGTCCAGATCCTCGGCTCGCTCATCACCGCCATGTTCGGTGTCGCGTTGATCGTCCTGAAGGCCGTCGTGCACTGAGCCGGGCGACGCGACGGTTTCGTCCGGGCCGGTCGGATGTGCGCGAGCGCACCGAGCGCTATGGTCATGGGCAGGGGTGTCTCATGGCCATGACCGGTGACAACGAACTCGAGGCACGAATCGCAGCACTCGAATCCGAGAACGCGGCGCTTCGCGCGGGTCTCGAGCAGGCGGAGGCGTCGGGCGGTGCGGATGCCGCGGCATCCGCCGGCTCGCGACCGAAGCGGCACTGGGGGCGCAGCTTCACGGCCGTCGTGCTCATCGTCGTGGGCCTCCTGCTCGCACCCGTCGCGGTGATCTCCGCGTGGGCGCGCCTCGAACTCGCCGACACCGAGCGCTTCGTGGCGACCTTCGCCCCGCTCGTCGAGCAGCCGGCGGTGCAGGCCTACATCGGCGACGAGGTGACGGCCGCCATCGAGGAGCAGGTCGACATCCCGGCGCTGACCGCCGACGTCTTCGACGGCATCCGCTCGCTCGGCCTGCCGCCGAAGGCCGACACCGCGCTGGGGCTGCTCGAGGGGCCGGCGACGCAGGGCATCCAGTCGCTCGTCTCCGACGTCGTCGATCGCCTCGTCGAGTCGCCGGCGTTCGCCGACATCTGGGCGAACACCCTGCGCATCACGCACACGCAGTTCGTGGCCGCCATGCAGGGCGACCCCGACGCCGCGCTCGCCGTGGGCAGCGACGGCACGATCTCGGTGCAACTCGGGCCGATCGTCGACTCCGTGAAGCAACGGCTCATCGACCAGGGGGTCGGGTTCGCCCAGGCGATCCCCGAAGTCGACAAGAGCATCGTCATCGCGCAGGACGACGCATTCGGGTTGATCCGCACGATCTACGCGCTCGCCATCGGCGTCGGCACCTGGCTGCCGTGGATCATGCTGGCCTTCCTCGTCCTCGGCGTCGTCCTGGCACGCAACAAGGTCAGGGCGCTCGTGTGGACGGCCGGCGGCTTCGCCCTCTCGATGGTGATCCTCGCGAGCGGTGTCGGCATCGGCCGCTGGTACTTCGTCGGCGCCGTCAGCCCATCGGTGATGCCGGCGGGCGCGGCCGAGGCGATCTACTCCGGGCTCATCGAGATCATGATGTCGACGGTCGTCGCGCTCATCGTGCTCGGGGTCCTGGTCGCGATCGTCGCCTGGTTCTCGGGGCCGTGGCGCCCAGCCCGTGCCCTGCGCGGCTTCGCCGAGTCGGGGTTCAGGGCGGTGCGCGGCGCCGCCGCGGCCCACGGCATCACGACGGGGCGCTTCGGAATCTGGCTCGATCGCTGGCGCGTCATCGCCTACATCGCGATCGCCGTGATCGCCTCGCTCGTCGTGCTGTTCTCGCGGCCCGTCTCGGCCGGTCTCGTCTTCACGACGCTGCTCCTCGCGCTGCTGGCGCTGCTCATCGTCGAACTGCTCAGGCGGCCTGAGGCCGAGGTGGCTGCCGCTGCCGCGGCGGCGGCCGGCGGAGCCGAAGCCGAGGTCGACGTCGTCACCGAGGTCGACGAGTCGGTGCTCGTCGTCGTCGGCGCCGACGGGACGGCGGAGGTCGAGGCCGTCGTCGACGAGGTTGACGTCGAATCGTCGAGTCGGCCCGACACCGCACGTCCTGCCGACTGAGCGGCGGTGACCGGGATAAGCTCCCGGTGGAATGAGACGCACGACGATCGCCCTGCTCGCCGGCCTCGAGGCATCCGTCGCCGCCCTCATCGGCCTCGGCATCGCGCTCGTGCCGCTCATGCTGCTCTGGGCGGTGCACTTCGGTCTCGCGGTCGATGCCGCGCTCTTCCTCCGGGCAGCGGCGGACGTGTGGCTGCTCGGCCACGGCGTCGATCTCGTGCTGCAGCTCGACCCGCTGACGGCGGCCCGCACCGGCCTGCCCGGCGCCGGCGATCCGTTCCCGATCACGATCGCACTACTCGGCTTCGCCCTCATCTCCGTGGCGTTCGGCCGTCGCATCGGCCGTCGCTCGGCCGCGGAGGGGCATTCGTTCACCGGCAGCATCTCGGCCATCACCGTCTACGCGATCGCCGGACTCGTGCTCGCGATGACCGCGGGCGTCGACGGTGCGCGGTCCTCCCTCTGGCAGTCCGCGCTGCTGCCGGCGTTCACGATGGCGCTCGGCGTCGTGATCGGCGCGGTCATCGAATCGTTGCGCGGCGACCAGGTGACGGATGCCGCGGCCGGCTTCGTGCGCCGTCGGGTCGCCGAGCTGCCCGTGGTGCTGGTGGAGACCACGCGTGCGGTCGTGCGCATCGGTGCCGGCGCCGCATTCGGGGTGCTCGCGGTCGCCGCGGTGCTCGTCGCCGGGCTCATCACCGTGGACTACGCGACGATCGCCGGGCTCTACCAGTCGCTCGGCAGCGGCGTCGACGGCGGCATCGCGCTGACCGTCGTCGAGCTCTCCCTCATTCCGAACCTCGTCGTGTGGGGCGCGGCCTGGTTGCTGGGCCCGGGGTTCGCGATCGGTGCCGGTTCGGCGGTCTCGCCCGCCGGCACCCTGCTCGGCCCGGTGCCCGGAATCCCCCTGCTCGGTGCGATGCCGAACGAGGCGCAGCCGTTCGGCGCCCTCTGGCTCGTCGTGCCCGTGCTGTTCGGCTTCGTCGGGGCCTGGCTCGTGTCGTCGGGGACGACCTCGCCGGCCGCACCGGCCACGGCGTGGCCGGCGCCGCGGATGCAGCGCGCCGACGTGCGCGCCTCGTGGTGGTTCCCGCTCGTGACCGGTGCCGGCTCCGCGGCCGCGGCCGGGCTCGTGCTCGGGCTGCTCGCCTGGTGGTCGGGCGGTGCGGTCGGGCCGGGTCGGCTCGCCGAGGTCGGACCCGACCCGTGGGCCGTCGGCGGTGTCGCCGCCGCCACGATCGGGATCGGCGCAATCGCCGGCGCCTACTCGGCGTGGGTCCGCGAACGATCGGGGAGTGGGCCCGGGGCATCCGCTCGGCGCTCTCGGTACGACGACGGCTTCGATGACGACGACGGGCCGCGCACGTTCAACCCGAACGCGACCGAGGTGCTCGGCCGGTAGCCCGGCCGGGCGGTTGCCGCCCACGCCGTCTGCGCGGGGGGCGGCCCGCACGGTGCGCATCTGCGCAGCCGGTAGGCTCGAAGGGTGCTGAAGCTCGTCGTCCTGATCTCGGGCACTGGTTCGAACCTCCGTGCCCTGCTCGACGCCTCCGCCGACGCGGAGTTCCCCGCACGGGTCGTCGCGATCGGGGCCGACCGCGACGCCGAAGGGCTCGTGCTCGGCGAGGAGTACGGCGTGCCGACCTTCTCCGTGCCCTTCACGGCGTATCCCGACCGCGACAGCTGGGGCGACGCCCTCATCGCAGAAGTGCGGCGCTGGGAGCCCGACGTGGTCGTGCTCTCCGGGCTCATGCGACTGGTGCCGCCCGCCGTCGTCGACGCGTTCTCGCCGAACCTCATCAACACGCACCCGGCCTACCTGCCCGAGTTCCCCGGCGCGCACGGCGTGCGCGACGCGCTCGCCGCCGGTGTCACGCAGACCGGTGCGAGCCTCATCGTCGTCGACAACTCCGTCGACGGCGGCCCGATCATCGCGCAGGAGCGCATTCCGGTGCTGCCCGGCGACACCGAGTCGAGCCTCCACGATCGCATCAAGCCCGTCGAACGACGCCTGCTGATCCAGGCCGTGCTCGACATCGCCAACCAGCACCTCGACCTGAAGGAACTCGCACGATCATGAGCGGCCACGCCATCGACCCCAGCCTGTACCGCGAACGCGACCTCGTGCCGGTGCGCCGTGCGCTCATCGCCGTGAGCGACAAGCGCGGCCTCGTCGAGCTCGCGACGGCCCTCGTCGGCGCCGGCGTCGAGATCGTCTCGACCGGCGGCACCGGCACGGCGATCGCCGACGCCGGCCTGCCGGTCACGCAGGTGGCCGAGGTCACCGGCTACCCCGAGCACCTCGACGGCCGCGTGCGCACGCTCCACCCCGCCGTGCACTCGGGCCTCCTCGCGGACCTCCGCCTCGAGAGCCACGAGGCCGAGCTCGCGGGCCTCGGCATCGAGCCCTACGAGCTCGTCGTCGTGAACCTCTACCCCTTCGCCGCGACGGTCGCCGCGGGCGCGGCGCCCGACGCCGTCATCGAGCAGATCGACATCGGGGGCCCGGCCATGGTGCGCGCCTCCGCCAAGAACCACGCGAACGTCGCCGTGGTCGTCTCGCCCGACCGCTACGACGACATCGCCGCAGCCGTCACGGCCGGCGGCACGACGCTCGCACAGCGCACGGTGCTCGCCCGCGAGGCGTTCCGTCACACGGCGTCGTACGACGTCGCCGTCGCCTCGTGGCTCGGCAGCGTCGTCGCCCCCGACCAGCCCGCGGAGGAGTCGCCCTTCCCCGCCTGGGTGGGCGGCACGTGGACGAAGGACGCCGACCTCCGCTACGGCGAGAACTCGCACCAGAAGGGCGCGCTCTACGCCTCGCAGGGCGGGCGCCCCGGCATCGCGCAGGCCGTGCAGCTGCACGGCAAGGAGATGTCGTACAACAACTACGTCGACGCCGACTCCGCCGTGCGTGCGGCGTTCGACTTCGACGAGCCCGCCGTCGCGATCATCAAGCACGCGAACCCGTGCGGCATCGCCGTCGCGTCGGCCGGAGCATCCGACCCCATCGCCGACGCTCACCGCCGCGCGCACGAGTGCGACCCGGTCTCGGCCTACGGCGGCGTGATCGCCGCCAACCGCATCGTCACCCTCGAGATGGCCGAGACGGTCTCGGGCATCTTCACCGAGGTGCTCATCGCGCCGGCCTTCGAGGACGAGGCGCTCGAGCTGCTCTCGCAGAAGAAGAACATCCGCCTGCTGACGCTCCCCGAGGGCTTCACGCCCACGGCCGTCGAACTGCGGCAGGTCTCGGGCGGCATGCTGCTGCAGCAGGCCGACCGGCACTTCACGCCCGCGTCGGAGTGGACCCTCGCCGCCGGCGAGCCCGCCGACGAGGCGACCCTCGCCGACCTCGAGTTCGCGTGGACCGCCTGCCGCGCCGTGAAGTCGAACGCGATCCTGCTCGCCTCGGGCGGTGCCTCGGTCGGCGTCGGCATGGGCCAGGTCAACCGGGTCGACTCGTGCAAGCTCGCCATCGAGCGCGCGGGGGAGCGGGCGGCCGGGTCGGTCGCGGCATCCGATGCGTTCTTCCCGTTCGCCGACGGCCTGCAGATCCTCCTCGACGGGGGCGTCCGCGCGGTCGTGCAGCCCGGCGGCTCGGTTCGCGACGAAGAGGTGATCGCGGCGGCCCGCGAGGCCGGCGTCACGATGTACTTCACGGGCGAGCGCCACTTCTTCCACTGATCCGCTGTGCTGCCCGCCGCAGCTTCGGAGATCTGCGCCGGATCGGGAGTTCGAGCGGGCTTGCGCCCGATTCCACCCCGATCTCCGAGGCTGTGGTTGCGCGGGCGCAGGTACGGCGGCGCGGCGCGGCATCCGGCGGTACCCTTGAATCGAACCCGTGCTCATGAGGCGCCGGGTCAGGTTCCGCCCACGAAGCGGATGATTCAAGGAGAACGATCGATGACGATCACCCACGCACCGGCGACCCCCGCGACCGGTGCCAGCGCAGCACTGCCGACGGAGGCACCCGACCACGAACGGGTGCTGATCACCCGCGGCGCCCGTTCCGGGCTCACGATCATCGTGGCCGTGCACTCGACCCGCCTCGGGCAGGCCCTCGGCGGCGCCCGGCTCTGGCACTACGGCCAGTGGACCGACGCCCTCGCCGACGCCCTCCGCCTCTCGCAGGCGATGACCATGAAGAACGCCGCGGCGGGCCTCGCCCGAGGCGGCGGCAAGTCCGTCATCGCGATCCCGGCCGGCACGACGATCGATGCTGCGACCACCCACGAAGCCATGCTCGACCTCGGCGACGCGATCGAGTCCCTCGGCGGCGCGTACATGACCGCCGAGGACGTCGGCACGAGCGCCGAGCTCATGGCCGTCGTGCACGAGCGCACCGAGCACGTCTGCGGCCTCCCGCCCGAGCAGGGCGGCGTCGGCGAGCCGGCGGATGCCACGGCCGCGGGCGTGCACGCCTCCATCCTCGCGACGCTCGGCGAGGTCTTCGGTTCGAACGACCCGGCGGGCCGGCACTTCGTGATCGCCGGACTCGGACAGGTCGGCGGACGTCTGGCGCGCAGCCTCGCGGCAGCCGGCGCCCGCCTCACCGTCACGGATGTCGCCGAGGGCAAGCGCGCCCTCGCCGAGGAACTCGGCGCGGCATGGGTCGACCCGGCCGAGGCGCACCTCATCGATGCCGACGTCTTCGTGCCATGCGGCCTCGGCGGCGTGCTCACGCCCGAGGTCGTGCGCGAGCTGCGAGTGGCCGCCGTCGTCGGCGCCGCGAACAACCAGCTCGCCTCGCGCGACGTCGCAGCGTTGCTGCAGGAGCGCGGCATCGTCTGGGCACCCGACTTCGTCGTGAACGCGGGCGGGGTCATCTACCTCGATGTCGCGAGCGTGGCCGGCGCCGACCAGGCCGCGCTCGACGCCCGCATCGAGGGCATCGGCGACACCGTGGCATCCGTGCTGCGCAGCGCCGCCGCCGATGGCACGACGACGCTCGAAGCAGCGGAGCGACTCGCCCGCACGAGGCTCGACGCCGCGCGCTGAGTCCCGCGAGCGGAGGGCGGCGACGCGCCCGTTGCGCGTTGAGTCTCGTGCGCGGAGTCTCGCGAGCGGAGGGCGGCGACGCGCCAGTAGGCTCGTGCCATGACGTCCCCCGCCATGCCCCCGACCGCCCCGGCCCGGTTCACTCCGGCGATCACACCGGGGCGGCGGGTGGCTGCGGTGCTCGCCTCGTCGGCCGCCGTCGCGCTCGCCGCAATGCTCGTTTCGCTGCTCGCGTTCTTCATCGGCAGCGGCCAGTCGCCGCAGGTGCTCGGCCAGGTGTTCGGGCACTTCGCCCTCGCCGGGTTCATCGCATGGGTGCTGCTCTCGGTCGCGAACGCGGTGGGTGCGACCAGGGCGTGGTTCCTGACGCTCATCACGGGATTCACCTCCGGATGCCTCGCCGCGCTGATCGCGACGACGGTCACGGCCAGCGGCGCCGGAAACCCGCTCTCGGGAGCGATCTTCCTCTTCGTGATCGGCTCGCTCGTGAGCCTCAACCTGATCTTCATCCTCTCGGTGATCGTCGGCGAGATGCTGCTCGCCCCCGCGGTGTTCCGCGGGATCCTCGGCTACGCGCCCGAGGCGGCCGACCGGCGCATCGCGCTCGTGCGCATCCCCGCGTCCAACCTCGATGAGGCGGTGCTGACCCACCGCAGCCGCCAGCCCGTCGACCAGGCGCGCGCCGACGAGCAGTGGGACAACTACTGCGCCGCCCTCGTTGCGGAGGGCTGGGAGACGATCGAGGTCGACGCGGCGCCCGAACTGGCCGACTCGGTCTTCGTGGAGGACATGGTCGTGATGTTCGGCGACCTCGCCGTGCTCGCGAGTCCGGGCGCCGAGTCGCGCCGGCCGGAGGTCGAGGCGGTCGAACGCGCGGTGCGCACCGTGCCCGGCATCACGGTCACCCGCATCGAGTTGCCCGGCACGCTCGACGGCGGTGACGTGCTGAAGGTCGGGTCGACGGTCTACGTCGGTGCATCGGCCCGCACGAACGCGGAGGGCATCCGGCAGCTGCGCACCCTGCTCACCCCGCACCGGTACAACGTCGTCGCGGTGCCCATCACGAAGGCGCTGCACCTGAAGAGCGCCGTCACCGCACTGCCCGACGGCACGATCATCGGAGACCCGGCCCGGCTCGACGTCACGACGCTCTTCCCCCGCTTCCTGCCGGTGTTCGAGCCCGAGGGCGTCGCCGTCGTCGAGCTCTCGCGCGAGTCGCTGCTCATGTCGTCGGCTGCGCCGCAGACGGCGGCGATGATCGCGAGCCTCGGCTACCGGGTCGTGACGGTCGACATCGGCGAGTTCGAGAAGCTCGAGGGCTGCGTCACGTGCCTGTCGGTGCGGGTGCGCTGAGCGCGACCGCGCGTCCGTCGTGCAGCTCGAGTACGCGGTCGGCTCGTCCGACGAAGGCCGGGTCGTGCGTCGTGATCACCGCAGCGACCCCGCGCGCGTGCACGAGCTCGCCGATCAGGTCCATGACCGTCGCGGCCGTTCCGCTGTCGAGCTGGCCGGTCGGCTCGTCGGCGAGCAGCAGCTGTGGCCGCGCGGCGAGCGCGCGAGCGATGCCCACCCGCTGCTGCTGGCCCCCGGAGAGCTCGTAGGGGCGCTGGGCCGCATGGCCGGTGAGGCCGACGAGTTCGAGTGATTCGGCGACCCGGGCGTCGCGTTCGGCGGGCGCCAGGCGCTGCAGGCGCAGCGGCACCTCGACGTTCTCCGCGGCCGAGAGCACCGGGATCAGCCCGAACGACTGGAAGATGTAGCCCAGGCGGTCGCGGCGCACCGTGGCGAGTTCGTCGTCGTCCATGGCCGAGAGCTCGTCGCCGGCGAGGAGGACGCGCCCCGATGTCGGCCGGTCGAGGCCGCCGAGCAGGTTCAGCAGCGTGGTCTTTCCGGCGCCCGACGGGCCGGTGACGACGAGGAGCTCGCCCGGGCGCACCTCGAGCGAGACGTCGGCGACGGCGTGCACGACGCCGGCCTTCGCCTCGAACGTGCGGCTGATCGATTCGGCACGGAGCATGGTCAGCGGCCCTCTCTCGGTTCGGCGGCATCGGATGCCTCGGCGGCGCGCTCGGCCGCACGGCGGGCGCGTCGACTCGTCGGGGCGGCCGGGTTCATCGGCGCCGGGCCGGCCGTCGTCGATGGAGCCTCGTCGGCGGAGCCTGGCCCGGTCGTCTCGGGGGAGCGCTGCGCCGCGGCATCCGCTCGCCCCTCGTCGCCCGGCCACACGCCGACGTGGTCGGCCTCGAGCGCGAGTCGCACGCGATCACGCAGCTCGAGGCTCTGCATGAAGTCGTGCGGCAGTTGAAGTCGGCCCACGCGGTCGAGCACCGCGAACTCCTCGGCGACGTGCTGCTCCTCGCCGTGCTCGTCGACGCGGGTCGATCGCAGCACCTCGGTCGAGGTGCGTCCGTCGCGGATCTTCACCGTACGTCGTACGTGGTCGGAGACGGTGGGGTCGTGGGTGACGATGAGGGTGGTGACGCCGAGCTCGTCGTTGACGCCGCGCATCGCCTCGAGCACTGCTGCGGAGGTCGTCTCGTCGAGCTCGCCGGTCGGCTCGTCGGCCAGCAGCACCTGCGGCGAGTTCGCGAGGGCGACGGCGATGGCGACGCGCTGCTGCTGTCCGCCCGAGATCTCGCCGGGACGGCGGTCGCGTACCGCGCCGACGTCGAGCAGATCGAGCAGCTCGTCGACCCGGGCGGCCCGCGCGTCGCCGCGCAGCGTGCCTGCGACGTTCATCGCGAGGGCGATGTTCTCGGCCGAGGTGAGGTAGGGCAGGAGATTGCGCGAGGTCTGCTGCCAGACGAAGCCGACGGTGTGCCGCTGGTACGCGACGCGCTCGCGCCCGCCCATCGTGAGCAGGTCGTGCCCGGCGACCCTGGCGACACCCGCTGTGGCGGTGTCGAGGCCCGACAGGATCGTCAGCAGGGTCGACTTCCCCGAACCGGACGCGCCGACGAGGGCGACCATCTCCCCGGGCTCGATCCTGAGGTTCAGGCCCTGGAGGGCCTGCACCTCGATGCCGTCGGAACTGAAGATGCGCACGAGGTCGGTGCACACGATGTGCGGTTCGCCCGGGAGTGCGGGGGGCACGGGAGTCACGGAGGTCATCCTTCCTCTTCCTTGCGGATCGCGCGAGCCGCGTCGATGCCGCCGCCGATGCGGGAGGCGACGACGGCCGCGACGACCGTCACGAACACACTGCCCACGAGCACCGCGGAGATGAGCCACGGGTCGAAGGTCACGGCCGGTGCCGCGTCGCCGTTCGTGAACGCCCGCAGGTCGATGCCCGACAGCACGATGAACGGCAGCCCTGCGCCGAGCAGCGCCCCCGCGACGAGCGCGACGAGGGCGACCGGTCCGACCTCCCAGACGACGAGCGCCCGCCCGCCGCGACGGCTCAGGCCGAGCGTCGACAGTAGCGGCAGCAGCCGATCGCGGGCCGGTCGTCCGACGACGAGGGTCAGCACGATCGCGAGCGCGGTGAGGAGGCTCGCCAGCACGATCGCCACGATGAGCGAGATCACGAGGCCCTGCGTGAAGGGCTTCGCGCGGAATTCGGCGAGCAGGTCGTCGGGCGTCGACACGACGGACGTCGGGCCGGCGATCTCGGCGAGCGCCGTGACGGCCGCGCCGGCGTCGGCTCCCGGCTCGAAGCGCACCAGGACCGTGTGCGGGACGAGTGTCGACGTGAACGGCTCGGCGTTCGAGCGATCCATCAGGATCCAGGCCGACGAGGGCGAGTAGGCCGTGCGTCCGTCGACGACCGCGAGGACCTCGAACGCATCGCCGTCGAGCTCGGCGGAGTCGGCGTCGCCGACGAGGTCGGCGATCGGCTTCGAGACCACGACGGGCACGGCGTCATCGCTCGACTCGAGGCCGGCGGGGAGCGGTGTCGATCCGGATCGGCCGGCCTGCACCCGTCGCATCTGCTCGGCGTCGATGACGATGAGCGTCGTCGAACGGGTGCGTCCGTCCGCGTCGATCTTCGACGGGCTCGTCGAGTACACGGGTGCGATCGCCTCGACGCCGGGCACCGCGGCGAGTTCGTCGAGTTGCGCCTCGGTGAAGGGCGGGCCGCTCACGGAAGCGTCCGCTCCGACCTGCGCGTGCGCGGCGCGTTCCACTCCCGCCTGCACGGTGCCGAGCAGCACTGACGAGAACATCGCGACCGAGACCCCGACGACGAGCGCGAGGACGGGGACGAGGCCGGCCGACGGGTCGCGCAACGCCCGAGCCGATCCGAGGAACGGCACGAGGTCGGCTCGGCGTGACGTGCGGCGCACCAGCGCCGAGAGCGGAATCGGATACACCCGGAGCACGATGAGGCAGGCGAGGAGCGAGCACAGGAGTGGAACCGCGGCGAGCAGCGGATCGACCCCGGTCGACGCGGCAGAGGTGGAGAGGCCGCGGCGGAACAGCAGCACGCCGGCCGTGACGGCGAGCACGGCGACGAGCACCTCCGCGATCCACCGGAAGCGCCCGGAGCCCGGGCGGCCGAGGTCGGTGCGAACCCGACGTAGGGGGCTGAGCGCCGGCGCCGCGGCGATGAGCAGTGCCACGGGCGTGAGCGCGAAGAGCGCCGCGACGGCCCAGCCGCCTGCGCCGGCGTCGGCGTCGATGAGCAGTGTGCCGACGGCACCGCCGACGACGGCGGCCGGCACGCCGATGGCGAGTCCCTCGAGCGCGAGGACGACGCGGAGCTGGCCGATCGAACCGCCGCGGGCAGCCGCGAGCTCGAGCCCGGTGCGCCGCCGCTCGAAGACCACTCGCGCGCCGAGCACCAGCACCGCGACCATCACCCCGATCGGCCCGGACACGATCGTCGCGAGCACGGCGGAGCTCGCGCTCACCGCGACGAGCTCCTCCTCGAGCGCCTCGTCGAGGCCGCTCGTGAACGCGACGTCGCCGACCGTGGCGAACGCGGATTCCCACGACCCGTCGCCGAGTTCGAACGACTGGCTGGTGAACTCGTCGAGCTGCGTCAGGAGGCCAGTGGCATCCTCCGCCAGGATGCGGTCGCCGTGCGTCGGGAACCACGCGTCCATCGTGATCGGCAGAGTGGATCGCTCCAGCGCCGCCCACGAGACCGGGTCGGCGAAGCCGAGGCCGGTGACCTCGAGACGGTCGTCCGCCGTGTAGCCGATCGACGGCTCGAGGGCCACAGGGACGTGCGTCCAGAAGCCGTCGTCGGGGTCCGTCGCCGCGAAGGTGCCGACGAGCCGCGCGTCGAACGAATCGGTGCCCTGGGTGATGCGCCGCACTTCGCCGACCGCCCAGTTCATCGCCTCGGCGACGGCGTCGGCGAGCACGACATCGAGTGGAGCGGCGTTCGGCACGGTGCCGGTCAGCGGGGCGGGCCACTCGCCGTCCGTCAGGGTGATGTGCTCGCGGAGGCGCGGGTCGAAGCCCGTGAAGAGTTGGTAGGTGATCGGGTCGGGTGTGCTGCCTGACGGCACCGCGGTGTTCGGGCCGGCCACGAGGACGCTGAGCGGCTCGCCGGTGACGTGCCGGAGCAGTTCCGGCATCCCTGCACGGATGTCGGTGAGGTGCTGCTCCTGCGCGCCCCAGACCGCATCGACGTCGGCTGGGAGCGTCGAGCCGCCACTCGAGGCGCCGAGGTCGGGCAGGTTCCGGGTCGACGTGAGCACGTCGAGATCGCGGGCGGAGTACAGCCCGAGGTCCGCTCCGAGCGCCGACGTGTGCATCGCCGCGATCGCGCGTGGCACCGAGGTGGCGAGCAGGGCGCCTGCGAACACGAGGAGTGCGAGCAGGATCGAGGCGGTCGGGGCGGCGGAGAACTGGCGTCGGATCAGGCCGAGGGCGCCGAGGCGCGAGTGATGGCGGACGGTCATCCTTCCTCCTGCCTGAGTCCCGGGCGCGATGCCATGCGCCGAACGGATGCCGCGGCGGCGGCCGAGATCGCCGCGGCGAGCACGATGAACGCGGTGACGCCCACGAGCCACGGCACGAGGTCGAGGCCGAACGGGACCGGGACGACGTCGGGCACGCCCGCGACGGCCGCCCTCGCGAGTTCGCGAGCGGTGAGCAGGGCTGTGGCGACTCCGATCGCGACTCCGATCGCGATGGCCGTCCCGAGGGTCACCGCGAGCTCGGCGAATCGGGCCCCGGCCTGCGTGCGTGCCGGCACGCCCAGCGCGCGCAGCACGACGACCTCGCCGAGTCGAGCGTCGCGCAGCGCCGCCACGAGCGCCACGACCGAGATGAGGGCGAAGAGGAGCGCGCCGATGGCGCCGGTCCAGAGGGCGGCGACCGCGGGGGTGATGAACGGCGTCGACGAGGCGGCCGAGCGGGCGTCGGCCATGACGGACGAACCGCCGGCGCTCAGTTCGGCGGCGACCCGCTCGGGGTCGGAGGCGGCGATCCAGCGCTCCCCGAACGCGGGCACCCCGGCTCCGTCGTCGAAGGCGTACCGCTCGAGCGCGCCGAGGTCGACCAGAACGCCGCCCGCGCCCGCCGTCGGCACCACGGGGATGACCCCGGCCACGATCGCGTCGACCTCGGCGCCGCCGGCGTCGACCCGGAACGCGAACTCGTCGCCGACCTCTGCGGCGATCTGCTCGGCGAGCCCGGCGCCCAGCACGACGGGCAGCGGGTCGCTGCCCGTCGAGGTCAGCGGGGCGCGCGCCGTCGGCGACTTCGAGGAGAGGGCGAGCTCCCTGACCGTGTCGAATCCGGTCGCCGTGCCTTCGCCGTCGAGCGAGATCGCACCGAACGAGACGGAGACGTCGGAGTCGGGTGCGCCCGAGAGCGACGCGCCGAGTCCGATGAAGCGGAGGCCGGGGGCATCCGGAACGTCGAGGCGCACCTGGCCGCCTCCGGAGGCGAGGCCGACCGAAGCCGGGAGCGTCGGCGTGGCCGCACCCGATCCGGTCAGGAACCAGGCCGTCACCGCGACGCTGCCGATCGTGCCGGCCGGCGCGTCGACGCCGACGGCGAGATCGAGTGCGGTCGCCTCGGGCGGTACCTCGACGCCGGCGGATGCCGCGGAATCGGCGAGCGCCGGTGCAGCGGCCGGGGTTCCGGTGCCCCGCGCGACGTGAGCGAGGCCGGTGCTGTCGAGCGCCACGAGCGAGGCAGGGTCGGATCCGATCCGGATCTCACCGCGGAACACCGGGGCCTCGGCGGAGACGCCCTCGAGCCCGGCGAGTCCGTCGTCGAGCGCGAGCGAGTCGGGACCCAGAACGAGGTCGCGCCCGGTGTAGACGGCCCGCACCTCGCCGCCGGTGGCGAGTGCGGTGGTCGTTCGATCGATGCTCTGCCACGAACCGGCGAAGGCGGCCGTGAGCGTGAGTCCGGCGACGGCGAGCATCGTGACGAGTGAGGCGGCGGCGTAGAGGGCGCCCCGACGCGCGAGCTGGCGCATCGGCAGTGCTGGCACGAGTCCGGGGCGTGCAGCGGCGAGGCGTTCCAGCACGCCGTCGATCGGTCGGGAGAGTCCGAGGGCGGCGAGCGAGAGCGCGATGAGCACCAGCACCGGCGCCAGCACGGCGACCGGATCCACCTCGAGCGAACCCGTGGCACTCGCCACGAGCGGCGAACCGTACAGGCGGAACTGCCAGAGGGAGACGACCGCGAGCGCCGCGAGCAGCACGACGCCGCCGGTGACGAGTCCCCGCTGCACGCGGCCGACCTCGTCGCCTGCCCCGCGCACCACCGGACGCCGGGCATCCGACCAGGCGCGCTGACCGACGACGAGGAGGGCTGCGACGAGGGTGACGGATGCCACGAGCGCCGCGGTACCCCAGTCGCGCGGCTCACCGGGGCGGGCGATCGTCAGGACGGCTTCGGCCGCTGCCGCGCCGGCGATCGCGGCCGGCGCGCCGAGCACGAGCAGTTCCATCGCCGTATCGCGGGTGAGCCTGCCCGACGAGGCGCCCCGGGCGCGGAGCAGCACCGTCTCGCTGCGGCGGGCGGCGCCGAGCAGAGTCGCGAGCCGGGTGAGGGCCGCCAGACCTCCGAAGGCGAGCAGCAGGAGTGGCAGCGGAGCGATCGCCCGCACTGCGCCGAGGCCGGCGAGCAACCGGGCCAGGGTGGCTTCGAGGCCGCCGAGCGAGGTCACCCCGTCGGTGGCGATCGCAGGGTCTGCTCGGAGCAGCGGCTCGACATCGGGCAGCACGGCGGAGAGGGCGCGCGCGGATTCCGGCGTGGCCGCTGCCGTGCCGGCGATCGCGGTCCAGCGCGCCTCGATCGCGACGGGCAGGTCGAGGGTCGTCTCCTCGGCGACCAGGAACGGGCCCGCACCGTCGACGGTCGTGCCTGTGGCGACGATGCCTTCGCCGAACCAGGCCGGGTCGTTGGCGTCGTTCGGCAACCAGGTGCCGACGACGAGGAGGTGTCGGGCCGGATCGCCGTCGAGCCGGACGAGGTCGCCGATCGCGAGACCGAGCGCTTCCGCGGCCGCGGCGTGCAGCGCCGCCGGCGCGGCGGCGTCGTCGCTCGCCGCTGCGATCGCAGCGGGGGAGTCGGGCCAATCGCCTTCGACGAGCTCCGAACGATCGGCAGCGTCGGGGTCGACGAGGAGGACGGCGCCGAACCCGCCGCCGCCCGCCGCCTCGCCGCCAGCCGCCTCGACCGGCGCCGTCTCGACCGAACGGCTCCACGACGCCCCGTGCGGGGCGATGGTGCGATCGAGCACGGCCGCCGCGGCATCCGCCTGCGCGACCGCGTCGGGCGCGATCCGGACCTGCCATCGTGCGGCGCCCGCCGTGCCCTCTGCAGATTCGAGGCCGCTGCGAAGGGCGCTCGTCGAGGATCCGGCGAGCGAGTCGACGATCGCGGTCGAGAGTCCCGACGCCAGGAACACCACGGCGGCGATCGAGGCGAGCACGCCGGCGCGGGCGTTCGCGCGGGCGAACGCTGTCCGTGCCGCTCCCACGCGTGCTCCTCGTCGGTCGGGTCGCTGGCGCGGCGGCGTAGGGGGCCGAGTCGGACGGTCAGCCGGGGAAGCGGGCACCGCCGACGCCCGCGACAGGCGACGAATCCGCACAGCCTAGCGCTGAAGAGGGTCTTGCGCGCCACCGGTTCGGGCCCATAGTCTGTAGGGCTGGCCGAGGAGTGAGTTCCGACCGGCCTCGAGGGTTCGAGACGACGACGCAGGAGGACACCATGCAGACAGACACCGACGCCCGCACGAACGCGGTCTCCGGCTCTGCTCGCCCGGCGTACCTCCGCTTCGGATTCGCCGGGTAGACCGCCCGCCTTCTCGCGCAGGCTCCGACCTGCTCCGCGGTTTCACGCGCTCTCGCGATCCGCGGCACTCCCACTCCCACCACCTTTCGCCGATCCGGCCCGATACCGGGTGTTCGGCGCTCCCATCCGATTGGAACCGGCTGTGTCCGTAACCCTGCAAACGCCGACCGCACCCGACGCGCCCGAACCCGCGTCGCAGCCTCCTCGACTGGGCACGGTCCGCGCGCTCTGGCGACTTCGCGAGTACGCGGGGCCCGCGATGCCGGCCTTCGCCGGCAGCATGGCGGCTGCGCTCCTCGCCCAACTCATCGCGCTCACGATCCCGCAGGTGCTGCAGCAGATCGTCGACGGGCCGCTGGCGAACCGGGAGGCCGACGCGGTCATCCCGCTCGCCGTGCTCGTCTTCGTGCTCGGTGCCGTGGAGGCGATCCTCTTCGCGATCCGCCGGTGGCTCGTCGTCGGCCCGGGCACCAAGGTCGAGGCGCGCATGCGCAACGCCCTCTACGCGAAGCTGCAGGACCTGCCGGTCAGCTTCCACGACCGCTGGCCGAGCGGCCAGCTGCTCTCGCGCGCGGTCAGCGACCTCGGGCTGATCCGTCGGTGGCTGTCGTTCGGCCTCGTGCTGACCGGCGCGAACGTCGTGATCATCGTGGTCGGCGTCGGCCTCCTGATGTCGATGAACTGGTTCCTCGGGCTCATCTTCTTCGTCTGCTCGCTGCCGTTGTGGTGGGCGGGCTGGCGCTTCGAGGGGCGCTACTCCGAGATGTCGCGGCTCAGCCAGGACCAGGCCGGCGACCTCGCGACCGCCGTCGAGGAGTCGGTGCACGGCATCCGCGTGCTGAAGGCCTTCGGCCGGGGCAAGCACGCCCTCTCGACCTTCCGTGCGCAGGCCGAATCGCTGCGCAGCACCGAGATCGAGAAGGCGCGCCTCGACGCGAACATCTGGGTGTGGATCATGGTCGTGCCCGCGATCGCACTGTCGATCTGCCTCGTGGTGGGCGTCTGGCTCGCCTCGCAGGGGCAGCTCTCGGTCGGTGAGCTCGTCGCATTCTTCGCGACCGCGACCGTGCTCGCGTGGCCCATCGAGTCGATCGGCTTCATGCTCGCGTTCGCCCTCGACGCGCGCACGGCGACCGACCGGTTCTTCGACATCCTCGACAGCGAGAACACGATCGTCGACCCGGCCGAACCGCGCACGCTCGAGCGTCCGCGGGGCGAGCTCGCGTTCAGCGACGTGCACTTCCGCTACCAGGACTCGCCGGCGCGGTTCGGGGATCTCCTCGACGGCGTCGACCTCGTGCTGGAGCCGGGGGAGACGATGGCGCTCGTCGGCCTCACCGGGTGCGGCAAGACCACGATGACGGCCCTCACGACGCGGCTCTACGACGTCACGGCGGGCTCGGTCACGCTCGACGGCGTCGACGTGCGCGCCTTCAGCCGAGAGGAGCTGCGCACCCACATCGCCATGGCGTTCGAGGATGCCACGCTCTTCAGCGCCTCGGTCAGGGACAACGTGCTGCTCGGGCGCCCCGAGCTCGCCGGCGACGAGCCGTCCGTGCGCGCCGAGGCCGATCGTGTGCTCGAAGAGGCCCTGCGCATCGCGCAGGCGGGCTTCGCCTACGACCTGCCCGACGGGCTCGACACGAAGGTCGGTGAAGAGGGGATGAGCCTCTCGGGCGGCCAGCGGCAGCGACTCGCACTCGCGCGCGCCGTCGCGGCCAAGCCGGCCGTGCTCGTGCTCGACGACCCGCTCTCGGCCCTCGACGTCGCGACCGAGGCGAGGGTGGAGGCCGAGCTCCGCGCGGTGCTCGCCTCGACCACCGCGCTCATCGTCGCCCATCGGCCCTCGACGGTCATGCTCGCCGACCGGGTCGCACTGCTCGAGAACGGCCGGGTCACGGCCGTGGGCACGCACTCCGAGCTCCTGCGGGAGAGCGAGCACTACCGCTTCGTCATCACGAGCCTCGAAGTCGAGGAGCGCAGGAGCACCGGCGTCGATGCCATCGACGTCGAGACCACTATCCGAGAGGAGGCGGCATCATGAGCGTCACCGGTGTGCAGGGCGAAGAACGCCAGGACTACTCGAAGGCGGAGTCCGCTCAGATCCGAGCCCGCTCGCGGCGGCTCCTCGGGTCGCTCCTCGCCCCGCAGAAGGCGAGGCTCTGGCTGACCGCGGTCGCGATCGTCATCTCGTCGGCCGCCCAGGTCGCGGGCCCCGCGCTCATCGGGTATGGCATCGACCAGGGCATCCCGGCGCTCATGCAGCAGGACTGGTTCCCGGTCGCGTTCGCGGGCATCGCGTACCTGCTGACCGGGCTCGCGGGCGCGTTCCTCATCTCGGTGTACATCCGGCAGTCGGCGCGTATCAGCCAGGCGGTGCTCATCGACCTGCGCACCCGGGTGTTCCTGCACACGCAGAAGCTCTCACTCGAGTTCCACGAGTCCTACACCTCGGGGCGCATCATCTCGCGGCAGACGAGCGACCTCGATGCGATCCGCGAGCTCATGGACGAGGGGCTCACGCTCCTCGTGCGCGGCCTCATGTACATGGTGTTCACCGGCGTCATGCTCGTGATCGTCGACGCTCCGTCGGCGCTCGTGCTGCTCGTCGCGCTGATCCCGCTCGGCATCCTCACCCGGTGGTTCCAGGTGCGCTCGCAGCAGCGGTTCCGACGATCGCGCGTGGCGTCGGCGAAGCTCATCGTGCAGTTCGTCGAGACCATGACGGGCATCCGCGCGGTGCAGGCGTTCCGCAAGCAGCGGCGCAACGAGGACGAGTTCGGCGGGCTCGTCGAGGACTACCGCGATGTGAACGCGAAGGTGCTCGGCCTCTTCGCGGTCTACAACCCGGCGCTCGCCCTCATCGGCAACACCGCGGTGGCGGTCACGCTCGTGCTGGGCGGCTTCCGAGTCGTCGACGGCGCGCTCGGCGTGGGTGTGCTGCTGTCGGTCGTGCTCTACACGAAGCGGTTCTTCGACCCGATGGAGGACATGGCGATGTTCTACAACGGGTACCAGTCGGCCTCGTCGGCGCTCGAGAAGATCTCGGGCGTGCTCGAGGAGGAGCCGAGCGTGCCCGACCCGGTGAAGCCCGTCGACCTGTGGAACGCAGAGGGTCACGTGCGTTTCGACGGCGTCGAGTTCGCCTACACGGCGGACCGGGTCATCCTGCCGCGCTTCGAGCTCGACATCCCGGCCGGGCAGACGATCGCCCTCGTCGGGTCGACCGGCGCAGGCAAGTCGACGCTCGCCAAGCTCATCGCGCGCTTCTACGACCCGAGCGACGGCAGGGTCTCGCTCGACGGCGTCTCCCTCGCCGACCTGCACCCGAAGGACCTGCGGCGTGCGATCGTCATGGTCACCCAGGAGGCCTACCTCTTCTCGGGCTCCGTGGCCGACAACATCGCACTCGGCAAGCCCGGCGCCTCGTCCGACGAGATCGTGCGGGCGGCGATGGCAGTGGGTGCGCACGAGTTCATCGAGGGCCTGCCCAACGGGTACGACACCGACGTGAACAAGCGCGGCGGACGGGTGAGCGCCGGCCAGCGCCAGCTCATCTCGTTCGCGCGCGCGTTCCTCGCGGACCCCGCGGTGCTGATCCTCGACGAGGCGACGTCATCGCTCGACATCCCGAGCGAGCGTCTCGTGCAGGAGGGGCTGACGAAGCTCCTCGCCGACCGCACCGCGGTGATCATCGCGCACCGCCTGTCGACGGTCGCGATCGCCGATCGGGTGCTCGTGATGGAGCACGGACGGATCGTCGAAGACGGCGCGCCGGCCGATCTCATCGCCGGCACCGGCCACTTCGCGGCGATGCACGCGGCCTGGCGGGACTCCCTGGTCTGATCAGGCGGGCTCGCGAGCGAGCGGATGCCCCGCGCCGACCTCTCGGCGCGGGGCAGCCGAATCATCCAGCTTGACGGTTCGGCGACCGACTCGCATCGGGGCACCCCCTGAACTGGGCGCGCGGCACCGGCCGCGCACACGATACGCTCACGACAGGCGGGGTGCACCGTACGGTGAGGCCTGCCCACTGAAAGGAGGAGCCATGGAGACGCAGACCCGTCCCCTGCGTGTCGCGATCGCCGACGACGCGCTCCTCCTGCGCGAGGGCATCGCGAAGGTGCTCGTCGACGGCGGGATCGAGGTCGTCGCCTCGGTCGGCACCGGGGCGGAACTGCTCGAGGTCGCGGCCCGCGGCGGACTCGATGCGGCCGTGCTCGACATCCGCATGCCCCCGAGCCACCGTGACGAGGGCATCGTCGCCCTCGAGGAGATGCGTGCGCAGGGCTCCACGATCGGCGTGCTGCTGCTGTCGATGTACGCGACGCCCGAGTACGCCCTGCGCGTCATGGGCGCGGGCAGCGGCACCGGCTACCTGCTGAAGGAGCGCGTCTCCGAACCGCAGACCCTCGTGCGCGCGGTCGAGACCGTCGCTTCGGGCGGTTCGGTCGTCGACCCCGAGGTGGTCGAGCAGCTCGTGCAGCGCACGCGCGCCGACGATCCGCTCTCCCGCCTGACCGAGCGCGAGCGATCGGTGCTCGAACTCATGGCGCAGGGCTACTCGAACGGCGGCATCGCGCAGACGCTCTTCCTCGGCCTGAAGACGGTCGAGACGCACGTGCGGTCGATCCTCCAGAAGCTCGACCTCGAGGAGTCGCCCGAGCACCACCGGCGGGTGCTCGCGGTACTGACGCTCCTCGGCGCGAGGTGATGGCCCCCGGCCGCAAAGGCCGGATCATCAAGCGCACGATCGTCATCGCGCTCGTCGTCGCTGCGAGCCTCACGATGGAGATCACGGGATTCCTCGCGACCCCTGAAGAGCTGCGGCGCGAGGTGTCGTGGACCACGCTGCATGCGATCGTGCCGCTCGTGTTCGCGGCGTGCGCGGGCGTAGCCTGGGCGATCGGCCCCTCGCGGCTGCCGGCGCGGCTCATGGTGGCGTTCCCGCTCGTCTGGATCCCGCTCTCGTTCCTGCGCGTCATCGAGCACGTCGCCTGGCTCTGGCCCTTCGTCTACGGCGTGCACCTGTGGTGGGCGGTGCTCACCGGCATCCTCGTGCTCGTCTACCCCCGCGGCTGGCTGGCCGACGGCGTCGACCGCTGGATCGCCGGCATCGCCCTCGTCACCTCGGTCGGCTACCTGATCGGCGTGCTGCTGCTCGGACAGCCCTCGCCCGAGGTCTGCGACTGCACCGCCAACCCGTACCTCGTGGCGGACGCGCCGGGGGTGTTCGCCGTGATCGACGTGGGCTACCGACTCATCGGCGTCCTCCTCGCGATCGTCATCGCCGTGCGGCTGCTCGTGCGCTGGGTCCGTGGCAGCGTGCCCGCCCGCACAGTGGCCTTCCTCATGCCGATCGCCCTCATCGCGTGGGTGATCACGCTCGCGACCCAGGCGGCCGCCTACGCCTCCGGCGGAGCAGACCTCGTGCTCGACACCGTCTCGCTGGTAGCGATCGCATCCATCCCCGTGAGCTTCGTCGCCGGCATCTCCCATGCCCGCAACATGCGCGCCCGCGTCGCCGACCTCATGCGCATCACCCGCGAGGGCGCCGATCGCGGTCTCTGGGCCGAATCGCTCGCCCGCACCCTGCGCGACGCCTCCGTGCGCGTCTACTGGTGGGACGAGGAGCGGGCCAGGTACGCGGATGCCTCGGGGGAGCCGCTGGACGCCGGTCCCGCCGCCCGCCGCGGCGACCACGGCCTGCTGCCCGTCTCCTCGCCGACCGGCATGCCCATCGCCGTCATCCGCCACGACCGCGTGCTCACCGACAACATGCGCCTGCTCGACGGCGTGTCGAGCGCACTCCGGCTCTCGGTCGACAACGGTCGGCTGCGGTCGGAGATCGAACGCACCCTCGAACAGGTGCGCCAGTCGCGCAGCCGCATCGTCGAAGCGGGCGACGAGGGCAGACGCCGCATCGAGCGGGATCTGCACGACGGAGCGCAGCAGCACCTCGTCTCGCTCGGCATGCGCCTGCGCCTCGCGGCGAACCAGGCGCGAGACCGCGGGGTCGAGCCGCTCGGGGTCGAACTCGACGGCACGATCATGATGCTGAACCAGGCGCTCAAGGAGCTTCGGGAGCTCGCGCACGGCATCCACCCGTCGCTGCTGTCGTCGGGCGGGCTGGCGCTCGCCGTGCCCGAACTCGCCGGCCGGTGCCCCGTGCCGGTCGAGATCGAGGTGCAGCCCGAGGGCCGACTGCCCGAGGTCGTCGAGTCGACCGCCTACTTCGTGGTCTCCGAGGCGCTCGCGAACCTCGCCAAGCACGCGCAGGCGACCCGCGGGTGGGTGCGCGCCGTGCTCGTCGACAGCGAGCTCGAGCTCGTGGTGCGCGACAACGGGGTCGGCGGGGCATCCGCCACCGGCAGCGGCATGCTGGGCATCGCCGACCGCGTCGACGCGGTGGGCGGTCGGTTCCGCATCGACAGTCCGCTGGGCGCAGGCACGACGATCACGGTTCGCATCCCGCTCGGCCGGGTGGGCTGAGGAACGATCCGCTGCGGCTCAGGCCCGCCAGCGGCAGGCCGCGAGGTCGATGCGGTAGCCGTCGTCATCGGCCGAGGGGCGCAGCGGCGTGCCCTCGGCGAGATAGTGCTGCCGAGCTCGCTCGGCGTGCCCGGCAGGGGGACGCCCGCCCGCGCGGACGACCCGCCACCACGCCACCTCAGCGCCGGAACGGGCCATCACCTGGCCCACGGCGCGCGCGCCGCGAGAGCCGAGCAGGGCCGCCACGTCGCCGTACGTCGCGACCTGCCCGGGTGGGATGTCGGCGACGACCACGAGCACCGCCTCGACGAACCCTTCGGCAGGCTCAGGACGGCGGCCCTCGGCGTGCTGCTGCGGCATCCGCGCTGCCCGATCGCTCGCGCGCAAGTCAGAGTTCGAGCGCGCCGATGACGTCGCCGTACGCGGTCTCGCCGATGTCGGTGAAGCCGATGCGGTGGAAGAACGCCTCGGGGCCTTCCTCGCCCGGCTCCCACAGCACGGTGATGCGGTCGAAGCCGCGGCGCTTGGCCTCTTCGGCGAGGGCGGTCGCGAGGAACCGGCCGACGCCCTTGCCCTGCACCTCGGCGTCGACGTTGATGCGCCAGATGCAGGCCCGGAACTCCTCGTGGTCGTTCTCGGGGTCGAAGTTGCCGTGGATGAAGCCGACGACACGGTCCTCGAGGAGTGCGACGCGCTGCCACGCGGTGGCGGGGTTCACGACCGATGACTCGGCGGAGTACGTGACCGGGGCGATGAACTGCTCCTGGCCGGGCTTGAGCGACAGCGAGTTCGCCGCAACGATGTTCGATGCCGACAGGTCTTCCAGTCTCAGCTCAGCCATGCGCCAAGGCTAACGCGTGAGAGCGTCGAGTCGGTAGCCGAGCCGGCACATGGTCATCCGGATCGGGCGGATGCCGCGGCATCCGCCCGTCTCGGAATCGGGCCGGAACTCTCTCGAAGTCGAGACAGTCTCGCCGACGCGGTAAGCTGGCAGACGGCGTGTCCGTCCGCCCCGCATGCTTCCCGTTTCCCCCAGTAGATCCAAGGAGAGACCCTCTTGTCCAAGATCAAGGTTGAAGGCACCGTCGTCGAACTCGACGGCGACGAGATGACGCGCATCATCTGGCAGGCCATCAAAGACACGCTCATCCACCCGTACCTCGACGTGAACCTCGAGTACTACGACCTCTCGATCCAGAAGCGCGACGAGACCGACGACCAGATCACGATCGACGCGGCCCACGCCATCCAGAAGCACGGCGTCGGCGTCAAGTGCGCGACGATCACGCCCGACGAGGCGCGCGTCGAGGAGTTCGGCCTGAAGAAGATGTGGAAGTCGCCGAACGGCACGATCCGCAACATCCTCGGCGGCGTCATCTTCCGCGAGCCGATCATCATCTCGAACATCCCGCGTCTCGTGCCGGGCTGGAACAAGCCGATCATCATCGGCCGCCACGCCTTCGGCGACCAGTACCGCGCCACCGACTTCCTCTTCAAGGGCGAGGGCACGCTCTCGGTCTCGTTCACCCCGAAGGACGGCGGCGAGCCGCAGCAGTTCGAGGTCTACCAGTCCCCGGGCGACGGCATCGCGCAGGTGCAGTACAACCTCGACGCCTCGATCCGAGACTTCGCCCGCGCCTCGCTGAACTACGGCCTCTCGCGCAACTACCCGGTGTACCTCTCCACGAAGAACACGATCCTCAAGGCGTACGACGGCCGCTTCAAGGACATCTTCCAGGAGATCTTCGACACCGAGTTCAAGGCGCAGTTCGACGCCGCCGGCCTCACCTACGAGCACCGCCTCATCGACGACATGGTCGCCTCGGCCATGAAGTGGGAGGGCGGCTACGTCTGGGCCTGCAAGAACTACGACGGCGACGTGCAGTCCGACACCGTCGCGCAGGGCTTCGGTTCGCTCGGCCTCATGACCTCGGTGCTCGCCACTCCCGACGGCAAGGTCGTCGAGGCCGAGGCGGCGCACGGCACCGTGACCCGTCACTACCGCCAGCACCAGGCCGGCAAGCCGACCTCGACGAACCCGATCGCCTCGATCTTCGCCTGGACGCGCGGCCTCGCGCACCGTGGCAAGCTCGACGGCAACCAGGAGCTCATCGACTTCGCAGCGACCCTCGAAGACGTCGTCATCACGACCGTCGAGTCGGGCGCCATGACGAAGGACCTCGCGCTCCTCGTCGGCCCCGAGCAGGGCTACCAGACCACCGAGGAGTTCCTCGCGACGCTGGCCGACAACCTGAAGGCGCGCATCGCCGCGTAGTCGAGATGCCTCGCGACGGGGGCCGGATGCCACTGGCGTCCGGCCCCCGTCCGCGTTTCCGCGTCCGGGGGCGCGAGCGGCTTCGGGCGGGCCTGGCGCGGCCGTCCACGAACGGATGCCGCCGAGGGGAGGATGGAGTCATGGCACGCCTCCTGAAGCTCGCCCGCAGGTACTGGGTCGTCACCCTCACGCTCGGCATCGGCCTCCTCGGCATCGTGCTGGCGCTCACGGGCGCGGGCGCCGCCGTGCAGTGGGTCTTCAGCGTCTACGCGCTCGGGGTGGCGGCCTGGCAGGCCGTCGGCATGGTGCGCGACATCCTGCGCGGGCACTGGGGCCTCGACATCCTCGCCGTGACCGCGATCGTCGCGACGGTGCTCGTCGGCGAGTACGTCGCCGCGCTCCTCGTCGTGCTCATGCTCACGGGCGGGGCTGCGCTCGAGGACTACGCCAACCGCCGCGCCAAGCGGGAGCTCGACGCGCTCCTGACGCGATCACCGCAGCACGCGCACCGCATGGAGGGCGACGCGATCGTCGACGTGCTCGCGGGCGACGTGCGGGTCGGCGACGTGCTGCTCGTGCGGCCGAGCGAGATCGTGCCGGTCGACGCGACGCTGCGTTCGCACGAGGCGAGCTTCGACGAGTCCTCGATCACGGGCGAGTCGGTGCCGGTCGAGAAGCACGAGGGCGAGCTCGTGCTGAGCGGCTCGGTCAACGGCCAGTCAGCGGTCGAGGTCGTCGCCGCGGCATCCGCCGCCGACAGCCAGTACCAGCAGATCGTGGCCCTCGTGGCCGCGGCGGCCGAGTCGAAGGCCCCGGTCGTGCGACTGGCCGATCGCTACGCCGTGCCGTTCACCGTCTTCTCGCTCCTGCTCGCCGGGGTGGCGTGGTGGGTGTCGGGCGACCCCGTGCGCTTCGCCGAGGTGCTCGTGCTGGCCACCCCGTGCCCGCTGCTCATCGCGGCCCCGGTGGCGTTCATCGGCGGCATGAGCCGCGGTGCGAGGAACGGGGTGATCGTGAAGGGCGGGGGAGTGCTCGAACAGCTCGCCGCCGCGAAGACCGCCGTGTTCGACAAGACCGGCACACTCACCTACGGCTCGCCGACGCTCGTCGCGATCCGCCCGGAGCCCGGGTTCGGCGACGACGAACTGCTCGGCGCGGTGGCCTCGGCCGAGCAGTACTCCTCGCACGTGCTCGCGACCTCGATGATCCAGGCGGCGAAGGATCGCGGCCTTCCGCTCGTCGAGGCCGAGTGGGCGCGGGAGGCGGCGACGAACGGCGTGACCGCGAAGGTCGGCGGCCGCGAGGTCGTCGTCGGCAAGTTCGCGTTCGTGCGCGAGCACGCACCCGAGGCGGAGCGCACCGCGATTGCGCCGGGCGAACTCGCGGTCTACGTCGCCGTCGACGGTCGCTTCGCGGGTGCACTCCTCGCGAGGGACCGGGTGCGCGGCAATGCGAAGCAGACGCTCGCCCGGCTGGGCGAACTCGGCGTGCACGAGACGATGATGCTCACCGGCGATGCGAAGGCGACGGCCGACCACATCGCCGCAGAGCTCGGCATCACCAGGGTGCGCGCCGACTGCCTCCCGGCCGACAAGGTGTCGGAGGTCGCCGCGATCGCCGAGCGGCCCGTCATCATGGTCGGCGACGGCGTGAACGATGCCCCCGTGCTCGCGGCCGCCGACGTCGGCATTGCGATGGGGGCGAAGGGAGCGACGGCGGCGAGCGAGTCGGCGTCGGCCGTCATCCTCGTCGACGACATCTCGCGCACGGCGAAGGCGGTCGAGATCGGCCGCGACACGGTGCGCATCGCGCTGCAGAGCATCTGGCTCGGCATCATCGTCAGCGTCGTGCTCATGCTCATCGCCGCGTTCGGCGTGATCCCGGCGACGATCGGCGCGCTGCTGCAGGAGGTCGTCGACCTCGTGACGATCTTCGCCGCGCTCCGTGCGATCGGCGGTCGCCTCGACGCGAAGTCGGCGTCAGCGGCCGAATCGGTGCGCGCTCACGAACGCGCCGCCGCCGGCTGACCCGGCGAACGCGGCGCCGTGGGCGCGGCGCGGGGCCGAGGCATCCGTCGGTGCGGGCGACCGCTGATCACAACTCGATAACACCCGGAAGAAGTCCACGTGAACACTTGCGCGGAGTTTGTTCGTAAGGTTTACTAACAAACGTGACTTCAACGGATGCGCGACGAGGCCCGGTCACCACGGAGCCGATTCCCCCCACCTCCCCGGTGGCGGCGGAGCTGCTCGCCGCATCCACCACCGGCACCGCCATCTTCGGCCGCTCCCGCGCCCTCCGCCCCACGGGCAAGGTCCTGCCCGAGCACGCCCGCACCCACAACCGGGCGCTCGTGCTGCAGACGCTCTACAGCGCCGGTCCGCAGAGCAGGGCGGATGTCGCGCGCGAGACGGGGCTGACCAGGGTCACGATCTCCGACCTCGTCGCCGACCTCATGGCCGAGGGGCTCGTCATCGAACTCGGGCAGCGCGAAGACGCACGCCCGGGCAAGCCCGCCACGCTCATCGACGTCGACCGAGCCGCGTTCCACATCATCGGCGTCGACCTCTCCGAGCACGAGGTCTTCCGCGGCGCCGTCGTCGGCCTCGACGGCCAGATCATCGACCGCGACGAGGTCGCCCGCGACGGCGCCACCGGCGAGGCCGCGGTGCTGCTCGCGGAGGTGCTCGTCGAACGACTGCTCGCCCGCACCTCGACGCCCGTGCTCGGCATCGGCATCGGCTCGCCCGGTGTCGTCGACCCGCGCGGCGTCGTGCGCTCCGCGCCGAACCTCGGCTGGAGCGACGTCGCCCTGCAGGACCGCGTCGCCGCCCGCTTCGCGCTGCCCGTGCACGTCGGCAACGACGCGAACGTCGGCGTGCTCGCCGAGCACGGCTCCTCCGACCACGACGACCTGCTGCTCGTGAAGATCGGGCACGGTGTCGGCGCCGGCCTCATCATCTGCGGTCGACCGGTCATCGGCAGCGGCTTCGCGGCAGGCGAGATCGGCCACGTCGTCGTCGGCACCGACGGCGGCCCCCGCTGCGCATGCGGCAAGGACGGATGCCTCGAGACCTGGCTCGCCGAGCCGCGGCTCACGGCCCGGCTCGCCGCGGTCGACGGCCAGGGCGACGCCGCGGCATCCGCTCGCGATGACATCCTCCGCGAGGCGGGCCGACGTCTCGGCATCGTGCTCGCACCCGTGGTCGGCGCGCTGAACCTCTCCGAGGTCGTGCTGAGCGGCCCGGCCCAACTGCTTGACGGCCCTCTGCACGAGGCCGCCGTCGACACGCTCCGGAAGCGGACGATGGCGGAGTTCAACCGTGATCTGAGGCTCCGGATGTCCGAGCAGGCGGAGGACATCGTCCTCCGCGGCGCGGCCGTCATGGTCCTTTCCGGACAGCTCGGGGTCACCTAGCAGACCCGCCCACCCGGACGCGTTCACCCGAACCGATTCCGGCGCACCACACCCCCACCCAAGAGAAGGAAACCGCAATGAAGAGGAAGTACGCTGTCGCGGCGATCGCAACCGCCGCCGCTCTCGTTCTCGCCGGTTGCAGCGCGACCGGCGAGCCCGCCGATGACGGGTCTGCAGACGGCCAGGACATCACGCTCTGGCTGATGGGCGGCGACACGCCCGACGAGCTGCGCGACTACCTGAAGTCCGAGTACGCGGACGCCACCGGTGGCACGCTGACGATCGAGGAGCAGGGCTGGGGCGACGCCGTCGCGAAGCTCACGACCGCGCTTCCCGACGCCGCGAACACCCCCGACGTCACCGAGATCGGCAACACCTGGTCGCCGACGTTCACGAACGCGGGCGCCTTCACCGACCTGTCCGACATGTACGACGAGCTCGGCGGCGACAAGCTGCTGAAGTCGTTCGTCGAGGTCGGCGAGGTCGACGGCGCGCAGTACGCGCTGCCGTACTACTTCGGCTCGCGCTACAACTTCTACCGCAAGGACATCTGGGACGCCGCGGGCAAGACGGTTCCGACCACGCTCGGAGAGTTCGGCGAGACCGTCAAGTCGCTTCGCACCGACGCCCAGTCCGGCTTCTACGTCGGCGGCTCCGACTGGCGCAACGGCATCTCGTGGATCTTCGCCAACGGCGGCGAGCTCGCGGTGAAGGACGGCGACGAGTGGGTCGGCGCACTGTCGTCCGACGAGTCGGTCGCCGGTCTCGAGCAGTTCCAGGACCTCTTCACGGGTGCCTCGAACGCGCCCGTCACTGAGTTCGACAGCACCCCGTGGGTGAACATCAACAACAACGACGCCACGGGCGTGCCCGAGGCCGCCACGATCATCGCTCCCGGATGGGCGCACTGGTCGATCGGCGACATCACTCCCGACCCCAAGGACTCGACCAAGACGGTCGCGACCTGGAACGACGACGTGTTCGGCACCTTCGTGCTCCCCGGAGTCGACGGCGGCGTCGCCCCGGTCTTCGCCGGCGGATCCAACATCGCCGTTTCGGCGGCCAGCAAGAACCAGGCCGGCGCCAAGGAGCTCATGAAGATCATCTTCTCCGAGGAGTACCAGACCCTGCTCGGCGAGAACGGCCTCGGTCCGGCCAACCTCGACTACGCGTCGAGCCTCGGTGACGACCAGTTCGCCAAGGCACTCATCGAGTCGGCCGCCGGCTCGAAGCTGACCCCCGCCGCACCCGGCTGGGCAGCCGTCGAAGGCGCGGGCATCCTCGAGGAGTTCTTCGGCAAGGTCTCGGGTGGCGGCGACGTCGCCGAGCTCGCGGCCGAGTACGACGAGAAGCTGAACGAGCTGCTCAACTAGCACGGAGCGGATGCCCCGGCATCCGCCACCTGCACCGAAGCGGGGCCGCGGGCGAGACTTCTCCCGCGGCCCCGCCCATGAAAACCCGTGACACCAGCATCACTCGAAAGGAGGATGAGACCGTGACAGAGACCATCACCCGTGATGTCGCCGCGACTGAACCGGCGAAACCTCGCACCCCCGCGGGCCGGCGCCGCTTCCTCTCAGTGCCGCACCTGCTCCTCATCCCCGCCATCCTCATCCTCCTCGTCGGCATGGGCTACCCGCTCGTGTGGCAGGTCATCACCTCGATGCAGGAATTCGGCATCAAGCAGCAGTTCGGGCAGCCGGCGGACTTCGTCGGCCTCCAGAACTACATCGACCTGGCCACCGACCCCACGATGTGGCAGGTCGTCGGTCGCTCGCTGGCGTTCTGCTTCATCACCGCCACCATGACGCTCGTCGTCGGTCTCCTGCTCGCCGTGCTCATGACCGCGGTCGGCCGCACCGCGCGGTTGACCCTGCAGATCTCGTTGCTGCTCGCCTGGGCCATGCCCGTCGTCGCCGCGATGACCGTCTGGATCTGGCTCTTCGACCGTCGCCGCGGCGTCGTGAACTACCTGCTCGACATGATCCCGGGTGTGGACATGAACCGCTTCTCGTGGCTGTCGAACCCGCTCACCTTCTTCATCGTCGCGAGCATCATCGTGATCTGGATGTCGGTTCCGTTCGTCGCGTTCTCGGTGTACGCCGGCCTCACCCAGGTCTCCGACGAGGTCCTCGAGGCCGCCCAGCTCGACGGGGCGAACGGCGCCAAGCGCCTGCGCTACATCATCATGCCGATGATCCGGCCGGTCATCATGATCGTGCTGCTCCTCCAGCTCATCTGGGATCTCCGGGTCTTCACGCAGATCACCATGCTGCAGGACGCCGGTTCGAAGGCCTCCGAGTTCGACCTGCTCGGCACCTACATCTACAAGCTCGGAGCCGGATCCCAGGACTTCGGCATGGCGTCGGCGGTCTCCATCTTCGTGCTCGCGTTGACTCTGGCGATCAGCTGGTTCTACGTGCGCGCCCTGCTCAAGGAGGACGAACAGTCATGACCACCTCCGTCACGATCCCGACCGGCGGGGAGCTCGGGGCCACGGCATCCGCAGTGCCCGTCGCCAGCGTCCGCACCCGCACACGCTGGAGCCAGCGCGTCCGCCCGCGCCGCATCCTGCTCACGGTGCTGGCCTTCGCGGTCTCGCTGGCCTGGGTGTTCCCCGTCTACTGGATGATGAACTCCTCGCTGCTCTCGAACCGCACCCTGCAGTCGTTCATCCCGACGTTCCTGCCGTTCGGGGGCTCGTTCGCGAACTACGAGAACGTGCTCGAAGACGGCTCGTTCTTCACCGCGCTCGGCATCAGCCTGTCGGTCACCCTCATCGCCGTCTTCTTCTGCCTGCTGTTCGCGTTCCTCGCGGCCGTGGCGATCAGCCGCTTCCGGTTCAAGGGCCGCAAGGCGTTCGTGCTCGCGGTGCTCATCGTCCAGATGCTCCCGGCCGAGGGCCTGTTCATCGCGCAGTACAAGATGGTCTCGAGCGTCGGCCTGCTCAATTCCGTGATCGGCGTCAGCATCATCTACACGGCGGCGGTCGTGCCGTTCACGGTGTGGATGCTGCGCGGCTTCGTCGCGGGCATCCCCGCCGACCTCGAGGAGGCGGCGATGGTCGACGGCCTCAGCCGCACGCAGGCCTTCATGCGGATCACGTTCCCGCTGCTGGCTCCCGGGCTCGTTGCATCCGGCGTCTTCGCGTTCCTGCAGGCGTGGAACGAGTTCACCGTCGCGCTCGTGCTGCTGCCGGCCGAGCAGATGCACACGCTGCCGCTGTGGCTGCGGGGATTCATCCAGGCGAGCGCCACGCGCGAGACCGACTGGGGCCAGGTGATGGCCGCATCGACCCTCGTCGCGGTGCCCGTGATCGTGTTCTTCCTCATCGTGCAGGGCCGCATGACCAGCGGACTCGTGAGCGGAGCGGTCAAGGGATGACCGTCGCGAACCCGACCGGCGAGGATGCCTCCCTCCGCCGGGACATCCTCACGACGCTGCTGCCCGGCTTCGACGGGCCGCGCGCTCCGCAGTGGGTGCTCGAACTGCTCCGCGGCGGGCTCGGCGGCGTCTGCCTCTTCGGCCCGAACGTCGAGACGCCCGAGCAGCTGCGAGCCCTGAACGCCGCGCTTCGCGAGGCGAACCCGCTCGCCGTGATCGCCATCGACGAGGAGGGCGGCGACGTCACCCGGCTCTTCTACGACCGCGGTGCGCCGTTCCCGGGCAACGCCGTGCTCGGTCGCATCGACGACCTCGAACTGACGGCTCGCGTGGCCAGGGCGGTCGGTGAAGCGCTCGTCGCGACCGGATGCACCGTGACCTTCGCCCCCGATGTCGACGTCAACGCGAACCCCGACAACCCGGTCATCGGCATCCGCAGCTTCGGTGCCGACCCCGAGCTCGTGGCGCGGCACTCGGCCGCGTGGACGATGGCGTTGCAGTCGACGGGCGTCGCGGCCAGCGCGAAGCACTTCCCGGGTCACGGCGACACGGCGACGGACTCGCACCTCGCCCTGCCGGTCGTCGACGTGCCGCTCGAGACGCTCCGCGAGCGCGAGCTCGTGCCGTTCCGGGCCGCGATCGCCGCCGGCAGCCGCACGATCATGACCTCCCACATCCTGATTCCGGAGCTCGACCCCCGGAACCCTGCCACCCTCTCCCCGCAGATCCTCAATGGCCTGCTCCGCGGGGAGCTGGGGTTCGACGGCGTCATCGTCACCGACGCCCTCGACATGAAGGGGGCGAGCGGCGTGCACGGCATACCCGAAGCTGCGGTGCGCGCCCTCGTCGCCGGATGCGACCTGCTCTGCATCGGCAGCGACAACTCCGCCGAGGAGATGGCGGAGATCGTCGCGGCGGTCGAGGCCGCGATCGCGGGCGGCCGGCTTCCGGCCGGGCGCGTGCGCGAGGCTGCCGCGCGAGTGCGTGCGCTGGCGGCGGAGTCTGTCCCGGTTCCCGCGGGTCCTGCGCTGCCGGCCTCCATCGAACCGAAGCACGACCACGACGAGATCGCGCGCATCATCGGTGCGTTCGAGATCGCGGATGCCGCGCGTGCGCGCCTCGCCGGAGCCCCCCGGGTCGGCACGGTCGTGCGCATCGACACCGTCGCGAACATCGCGGTCGGCGTGGCCCCGTGGGGCCCGTTCGCCGCGGAGGACGTCGCGGAGCATCCCTCGTGGCTGGGCGACGCCGACGCGGTCTCCGTCTCGGAGGAGCAGGGCCTCGCCGACCCGGCCGGGCTCGTGGGCATCGTGATCGTGGTGGGCAAGGATCTCCACCGGCATCCGTTCGCGCGCGCCGCGATCGACGCGCTGCGCGCTGTGCGCGACGATGTCGTGACGATCGACATGGGCTGGCCGTCGCACGATCGCGCCTACGCCGACGTCTCGACCTTCGGGGCATCCCGTCTCCTCGGCGAAGCGGTCATCGAGTTCGTCGACGACGCGCTCACGGCCGCGGTGGCCGCACCGTGAGGCTCGGCATCGACATCGGCGGCACCAAGACGGCCGCGGTGGCGATCGGTGCCGATGGAGAGCTGAGCGACCAGATCCGGATGCCGACGGGGTTCGGCGCCGAGGCCGTCGTGGCGACGGCGCTCCGCACGGTCGAGCGGATGACCGAACTCGCCGGCGGCACGTCGTCGTTCACCTCGATCGGCATCGGCATCCCCGGTGCCGTCGACAGTGCGACCGGACGCGTCGAGCACGCCGTGAACCTCGGGCTCGAGGGGCTCGACCTCGGGCCGCGCCTCGCCGATCGCCTCGGCGTCGATGTCCGCGTCGAGAACGACGTGAAGGCGGCCGCGGTCGGCGCCCATCACCTGCTCGGCATCGCCGACGGCATCCGGGCGACGTCGATGGCGTACCTGAACCTCGGCACGGGCCTCGCGGCCGGCGTGGTGCTCGACGGGCGACTGCTGCGAGGCGGCCATGGCGTCGCGGGCGAGATCGGCCACATCCCGATCGATCCGGCGCGGGTGCTGTGCGGGTGCGGGCAGCGCGGATGCCTCGAGACTGTCGCTTCTGGTCTCGCGATCGCCCGGACGTGGCCGTCGAACTCGGAGCATCCGGCACGTGAACTCTTCGATGCCGCGGAAGCCGGCGACGCGCGCGCGATCGCGGTGCGCGAGCAGTTCCTCGCGGGCGTCGCAGCGGCGGTCCGCCTGCTCGTGCTGACCGTCGACGTCGACGCGGTGGTGATCGGCGGCGGGCTCGCCGCCCTCGGTGGCCCGCTCCTCGTCGGCACACGCCGTATCCTGAATCGGTGGGCGGCCGAGTCGGCCTTCCTCGCATCGATCGACCTCGCGAATCGCGTGCAGGTCATCCCACCCGGATTCCCAGCGGCCGCCGTCGGAGCCGCCCTCGTAGGAGAAGACCCATGGCTGAAGTCGTCATCGTAGAGAACGAAGACGCTGCAGGCGCACTCGTGGCCGACACGATCGTCTCGCTCATCCGTTCGAAGCCCGATGTCGTGCTCGGCCTCGCGACCGGCTCGACGCCGCTGGCGAGCTACCGTGCGCTCGCGCGTCGCATCGCCGACGACGCGATCGACGTGCGGGGCGTGCGCGGATTCGCGCTCGACGAGTACGTGGGGCTGCCGCCCGGCCACCCCGAGAGCTACCGGGCGGTCATCTCGCGCGAGGTCGTCGAACCACTCGGCCTGACCCCAGAGCTCGTGCGCGTGCCGAACGGCGACCCAGCGTCGATCGAGCACGCCGGTGCCGACTACGAGGCGGCGATCACGGCCGCCGGCGGCGTCGACCTGCAGATCCTCGGAATCGGGCGCACCGGCCACATCGGCTTCAACGAGCCGGGCTCGTCGCTCGCCTCGCACACCAGGGTCAAGACCCTCACCGAGGCGACCCGCCTCGACAACGCCCGCTTCTTCGACGCGCCCGACGACGTGCCCATGCACTGCATCACGCAGGGCATCGGCACGATCCTGCGCGCCCGTCACCTCGTACTGCTCGCGTTCGGCGCGGCGAAGGCCCACGCCGTCGCGGCCGCCGTCGAGGGGCCCGTCTCGGCGAGCCAGCCGGGCTCGGCGATCCAGTTGCACCCGCACACCACGGTCATCGTCGACGAGGCGGCAGCTGCGGAGCTCGAGAACCTCGACTACTACCGGCACGCGTGGGCGAACAAGCCCGCCTGGCAGGGCATCTGAGCGAAACGTCGCCGATGGGGCGAGCGGATGCCGCTGCATCCGGTCGCCCCATCGGCGTCAGTGGGGGAGGATCTCCCTGACGCTGGCGAGGTAGGCCTCGTCGTCGAAGTCGGGGAAGATCTGCCGCTGGATCATGAAGCCCTGCCCGAGCGCGAGCATGATCGGCACGAGCCGGGCGATCGTGGCATCGATGTCGTCACCGGCCCGCTCGGGGTGCGCCTCGAACCACGGGCGGACGGATGCGCCGAATGCCTCGGGCACGAAGGCGAGCGGCGCCCCGATGCTCTCGAGGATCGCAGGGTCGGCGGCGGCATCGGCCCAGAGCTGCACGAGCAGGCGCGTGTCGAAGGAGTCGCGCATGCCGCGCAGGATCGTCGCGACGACCTCGCCGGGGGTGAGCACGCGGCCGCGGGTCTGCTGAGCCTCGACTTCGAGGCGCCGACTCTGCAACGTGCGTGCGGCGACCGCGGCGAACAGCTCCTTCTTGCCGGCGAAGTGCCCGTAGATCGCGCCGGCCGACAGCCCCGTCTCCGCGATGACATCGGCCATCGACGTGCCCTGGAAGCCCTTCGCGGAGAAGGCGCGCAATGCGGCGTCGATGATCTCGTCTCTGCGCGCCTCGCGGTAGGCGGCGGTGACCTTCGGCATGCGTCGTCTTCCCCGTCGATGAGCGGTCGATCGTTCTTGACAAGCTTAGGCGGCGCGCCGAAGATAATAAAGAACGAACATTCGTTTTCCAGCGGAGGAGATCATGGCCCACTCGGATGCCGCGAACCGGCACACGCCCATCGGCCGCGTCATCGGCATCGCGCTCGCCCTCGCCGCGGTCGTCGCCGTGATCGTGCTGGCGTTCTCCTGGCCATCCGTGACCGCCGACGCGAAGAACCTGCCGATCGCGATCTCCGGCCCCGCCGAGGCGGTCGCCGCGGTCGAGGCCACCGTCGATGAGCAGTCGCCGGGCGCCATCGCGTTCGACACGGTCGACGATCGCGATGCCGCCGTCGCCGCGATCGAATCCCGTGAGGTGTACGGGGCCATCGTGCTCGGGCCGGAACCCGAGGTGCTCACCTCCTCGGCATCGAGCCTCGTGGTCGCCCAGTTGCTGACCGGCGTCGCGAGCGGCCTCGAAGAGGGCGTCAACGCGCAGGCCGCCGCGGCCGCCGAGGCGGCAGGCGCCCCCACTGCGCCGCCGCACATCGAGGTCGCCGTCACCGACGTGGTGCCCCTCGCCGACACCGACCCGCGTGGCACCGGCCTCACGGCGGCGCTCTTCCCGCTCGTGCTCGGCGGCATGCTCGGCGGCATCGCCATCTCGCTCGCCGTCATCGGCGCTATGCGCCGGGTGTTCGCCGTGCTGCTCTACTCCGTGGCGGGCGGCCTCGCGCTCGCCGGCATCCTGCAGGGCTGGTTCGGCGCGCTGCAGGGCGACTACCTGCTGAACGCGGCCGCCATCGGTCTCGCGCTCGCCGCCATCGCCGCGCCCATCACCGGTTTCGTGGCGCTCATCGGGCGTGCCGGCATCGCCGTCGGCCCCGTCGTCATGCTGCTGTTCGCGAACCCCATCTCGGGCGCCGCGGTGCCGAAGGAGTTCTATCCGGCGCCGTGGGGCGACATCGGCCAGTGGTTCCCGCCGGGGGCTGCCGCGACACTCGTGCGCGAGCTCTCGTACTTCCCGGCGGCCGACATGACCTTCCCCTGGCTCGTGCTCGCCGCATGGGCGGTCGGAGGGCTGCTGCTATCGGTCATCGGCCACTTCCGCACGGCCGGCGGGGCCGAGCCCGATGCCGAGGCGACCGTCGCCGTCTGATCGGCCGCGGGTGCTCCGGGCGTCAGCCCGCGAGTTCCTTGCGACCGTGCAGGATGCCGCTGACTGCGGCGACGACCGCGAAGACGACCGCCACGATGGGCTGGCCGAGGGTCCACCATCCGATCGCCGCGGCGGAGAAGACGGCGATCTCGACGATGGCCTTGCCGAACGCGTCGACGCGGAAGACCGCCTTCGGCGAGACGAAGAGCGCCCACGCGAAGATCGCGAGGAGCGGCGCGCCGATGCCGACGAGCACGCCCGGCCACGGCAGCGGGAAGGCCAGGAAGCCCCAGATTCCGAGCGAGACGAACGCGAAGAGTTCGAGGAGGAACCGGAGGATGTCGTTCGGTCCGATCTTCGGCTGCTGGTCGTGCTGTCGCGGGTCGCTCACAACCGTCTAGCCTACCCGCGACCTCAGCGGAAGATGATCGTGCGCACGCCGTCGACGAGCACCCGTCGCTCGGCGAACCACTTGACCGCCTGGCTGAGCGTGCGGCTCTCCTCGTCCTGACCGATCGCGACGAGTTCGCCCGGGCTGCGGGAGTGGTCGACGCGCACGACGTTCTGTTCGATGATCGGTCCCTCATCGAGATCGCTCGTCACGAAGTGCGCGGTCGCGCCGATGAGCTTCACACCGCGGGCGTGCGCCTGACGGTACGGGTTCGCGCCCTTGAAGCCGGGCAGGAAGGAGTGATGGATGTTGATGCAGCGGCCCTCGAGCGCGGCGCAGAGCTCGGGGGAGAGGATCTGCATGTACCGCGCCAGCACGACGAGCTCGATGTCGTAGTGGTCGACCGCGGCGAGCACGCGTCGTTCGAACTCGGCCTTCGACGCGGCATCCGTCACCGCGAGGGACTCGAATGGCACGCCGTAGAAGTCGACGAGGTCGCGCAGCGTGCCGTGGTTGGAGAGCACGAGCGGGATCTCGACGGGCAGTTGGCCGGCGCGCTGGCGGAACAGCAGGTCGTTGACGCAGTGCCCGGCGGTCGAGGCGAGCACGAGGGTGCGCAGCGGCCGGCCGACCTCGTCGAGGTGCCACTGCATGCTCCACCGCTCGGTCACGGGGGCGAGGGCGGCCTCGAACTCGTCGCGATCGGCCGAGGACTCGACCTGCAGGCGCATGAAGAAGTGGCCGGTGTCGAGGCTCGCGAACTGCTGACTCTCGGTGATGTTGCCGCGTGCTGCGACGATCGCGCCGCTCACCGCGTGCACGATGCCGGGGCCGTCGGTGCAGCTGAGCGTGACGACCCAGTGGTGGAGGTGTTCGGAGGATGCGCCGGGGACGGGCTCGGTCATCCCGCCAGACTATCGGGGTCGGCCACCTGGCCGGCGGCCGGTGCGGCCGCGGCGCCCCGCCAGTCGTACACGGCGGGAGAGGACGGGCCGAACCGGCCGCCCACCGAGTACCGTGCGGTGAGGACGTCGTCGTCGTCGACCGTGTACTGGCCGGGGAGATTGTGGCGTCCGCTCCGATCGAGCACGATCTGCCGCTCCTCAGCGTCGCCGTCGCGAATCTGGACTGTTGCATTCGGCTCGCCGGTGAACCTGATCTGCCAGATGATCCGCCAGTCGTCCCACCGAACGGGTTCGAGGATCATGGTCGGGCTCGACAAGGTGACCGTGACCGGCGCACTCGGCGCAGAGGGGTTGCCGGCCCGGTCGGTCTGCGTGACGGCGAGGACGTGCTTCCCAGCGGGCAGGCCCGTGTATGTGAGTGTCCAGTCGCCGTCGTCATCGGCGATCGCATCGGGCTGCACGTCGACGGATGCCGCGAACGGCGCTGCTGCCTCCGACTGCACGGTCACGAAGATGCTCGCACCGGGCTCGGCCGTTCCCGAGAGTACCGGGTCGACGAGGCCGTTCGCGGTGTCGGCAGGATTCACCACGGGGGGGAGCGCCTCGGTGTCGACCGGTTCGGGCTTCGGGGTCGGCGTCGGCGAAGGCGCGGGCGGTGCCGGGCTCGGCTCGACCGCCGGAGGTTCGGGCTCCCCCTGCTCCTCCGCGGGGTCGGGGGCGGGCTCGAGCACGGGGGCCGGCGGTGCCGGGTCGGGCTGGATCGCCGCCGGGGCCTCGTCGACCGGGTCCGTCGACTCGGAATCGGATGGCGCGGCGGCCGCGACGGCCTGCGGCGCGGGTTCGGCCGGGGCCACGATGCCGGGCACGATGATCACGGCGGCGACGGCCGCGGCGGCGACGAGAGCCCCGGCACCGACGCCGATCACCACGCCGCTGCCACCGAGGACGCCGAGGCCGCTTGCGGAAGCCGCGCCGCCTGCCGCACCCGTGCCGCCCGCACCTGCGCCGCCGGCGCCCGCGGTGGAGCTCGCACCCGCGGTGGAGCCGGCGCCGGCAGCACCGGCGGTGCCGCTGCCGGTGGCGTGGCCGATGATGACGGCGGGCATCGCGGCCGCGCCCATCGCGACCTCCGCGACCGGCGCGCCCTGCGAGAGCCAGGCGGAATACGCCGTCGCGCCGCCGATGCCCGCGGTGAGCGGCAGCAGCACGAGTGCGAGCCGGGAGCCGACCTCCCGCGCCTCGGCGGCGACGATCGTGCAGCGGGCGCAGTCGTCGAGGTGCGCCTCGAGGCGCGTCGTCTCACGAGCGCGGAGCTTGCCGCGGGTGTAGGTGCCGAGTCGATCGATGCTCCACTGGCACTCCGGCGAGTTGGCGGGGTTGCGCAGGTGCACGCGGATCCACGACTGGCGCAGGCCCTCGCGTGCCCGGTATGCGAGCGCCGCCGTGCTGTTGGCGCTCATGCCGAGGAGGGGGGCGATCTGCTGCGGGGTCATGTTCTCGACCTCCGAGTACCAGAGCACCTCCTGCCACCGGGTGGGCAGCGCGCGGAACGCCTGCGCGGTGGCGCTGCGGTCGAGGGCGTCGAGCGTCGCGGATTCGCTCGTGGCCGGGTCTTCGAACGACTCGAGCGTCTCGAGCGTCGTCTCGTGCCGCGCGCGGCCCCAGCCGGCGGCGGTGTTGCGGATCGTCGTGAAGAGGTAGGGGCGGAACGCGCCCGTGGGCCCGCCGCCCGCCAGGATCGCGCTGTAGATCTTCGTGAACGACTCGGCGACGAGGTCGTCGGGGTCGAGCGAGCTGTATGACCGTGCCACGGTGCGTGCCGAGGCGGCGTGACGTTGCCACAGCTCGGCATACGCCGAGCCGTCGCCATCGCGCGTGCGCTCGATGAGCGCGGCGTCGGCCGATCGGTCGGTGCGCAGCGGCGGCACGACGGACTCCTTCGGGTAGCAGGTGGGCGCGCGAGGCGCGAACGGTTCCACCGGAGAGACGCGCCGAGACGGGATTCGTGACGCGGTGATTCGGTGCCCCTATTCCAGCAGAAATCCCTGAGAAACGGGTGCGGAAAATATTCTCCGGATTTCGCGTCATAGATCCGCCGATCCGCCGTCTCTCAGGTGGAAGGCATTCAACCGCCTTCCGACCAACCGCCGTCTCAGGCGACCCGATTCCCGAGACGGATGCCGGCATCGCCGGCGGCAGGGCGGTGGCATCGGGGGAAACGATGCCTCCGTTCGAACGGGCGAGGGTCTCGGAGGCGAAGGGGAACACGCCTCCGGGCCCCGTCTCGATCGCGGCATCCGAAGCTCGAACGCCGGTGCCCGGATGACCGCGCTCGCCGCGGATCAGGCCAGTCGGACTCCGGCGCCCCAGACCGCCTGCACGCCGAGCTCCGCGTCGAGGAGCACCGCGTCGGCGGCGAATCCGCGGTCGAGCCGGCCGAGGTCGCCCGCGCGACCGATCGCCGCGGCCGGAGTCACAGTCAGCGCGCCGACCGCCTCGTCGAGCGGGATGCCGCACTCGAAGACCGCCCGACGGAGCGCGTCGTCCTGCGTGAGCGTCGAACCGGCGATCGAGCCGCCCTCGCGCAGGCGTGCGACGCCGTCGGTCACGACGACCTCGAGCGACCCCAGTTCGTAGACGCCGTCGGCCGAGCCCGTCGCGGCCATCGCGTCGGTGATGAGCGCGACGCGGCCGGGCGCACCGGCGAAGGCGAGCCTCACGACATCGGGGTGCACGTGCACGCCGTCGTTGATGACCTCGAGGGTGACGTGGTCGGCGCGCATCGCCGCCGTCACCGGACCGGGAGCGCGATGGTGGATGCCTCGCATGCCGTTGAAGGCATGGGTGAGGATCGAGGCGCCCGCGTCGAACGCGGCCAGAGCGGTCTCGAAGTCGGCGCCCGTGTGGCCGACGGCCACCTTGACGTCGGACTCGACGAACCGCGCGATCGCCTCGATCGCCCCTTCGTGCTCGGGGGCGATCGTGATCTGCCGCAGCGTGCCGGCCGCGGCCTCGAGCAGCAGGTCGACGGATGCCTCGTCGGCACCCCGCAGCAGACCCGGGTCGTGCGCCCCGCGGAACTCGCGATCGAGGAACGGTCCTTCGAGGTGCGCGCCGAGCACCCGCGGATCGCGCTCGGCGAAGCGGGCGATCGTCGCCAGGTCTCGAGCGAGGCGATCGACGGAGGAGGTGACGAGCGAGAGCACCGATCGGGTCGTGCCGTGCGCGTTGTGCACCGCCAGCACGGTCTCGATCGCCGCCTCGCCCTCGTCGACGGCCGCGCCGCCGGCTCCGTGGCAGTGGATGTCGATGAATCCGGGAGTCAGGAACCGCCCTGCGGCATCCGTCACCGTCGCCGAGTCGACCGTGAGCCCGTCGCGCCATCCGTCACCGATACCGCGCGCGGTCACCTGCTCGCCATCGAAGCGCACCCACGCGTCGGTGACGGTGTCGGCACCGCTCACGATGCGCGCGGAGTGGATGACGACGGGTGCGGTGCTCACCTAAGCAACGATAACGTCGTAGCCCGCGTCGGACAGGCGCTCACGCTGATCGAGCGTGACTCCGGCGTCGGTGATGACCGTCGAGAAGAGCCGCCGGGGCCCGATCGCCGCGAACGCCCGCTTGTCGATCTTCGAGGAGTCGGCCACGAGCACCGCTTGCGTCGCCCGCGTCGCCATGAGGGCGTTGACCGAGGCCTCGCGTTCGTCGTGCGAGGTCGGACCGACGACCGGGTCGATGCCGTTGACGCCGATGAAGGCGATGTCGAGCGTGATGCTGCCGAGCACCGCGTCGGTGTACGCGCCGACAAGCTCGTAGGAGCGGGCGTGCACGACGCCGCCGGTCACGACGGTCTTGATCTGCGGACGCATCGCGAGCTGCATGGCGATGTTGATCGCATTCGTGACGACGGTCAGGCTCGGGTCGGGCGCCGGCTCCATGATGTCGGCGCGCGACATCAGCGCGTCGGCGATCGCGGTCGCCGTGGTGCCGCCGCAGAGGCCGATGACGGCGCCGCGAGGCACGAGCGCGCTCGCCGCCAGTGCGATGGCGGCCTTCGCGTTCGGGTTCTGCTGGTTCTTGTACCGGATCGGCAGGTCGTAGGCGACCGAGTGCGCGACGGCGCCGCCGCGGGTGCGGGTGAGCAGCTGTTGGCGGGCGAGGGCGTCGAGGTCGCGCCGAGCCGTCGCGGGCGACACCTCGAGGCGTTCGACGATCTGGTCGACGTCGACCTGCCCGCCCTCGGCGAGGAGGTCGAGCACGGCGCTCAATCGTTCAGCACGATTCATCCGTGGGTGTCCTTCCCGGCGAAGAGGTCGAGCAGACGCGCGGCTTCGCCTTCGACGGCATCGCGGCCGGCGGCGAGGTACTTGCGCGAGTCTACGACCGTCGGATGCTCGTCGAGGAATCGACGGATCGCACCGGTGAACTGCGCGTTCAAGTGGGTCGAGACGTTGATCTTCGTGAGGCCGGCGCGGATGCCGGCGACGATCGTCTCGTCGGGCACGCCCGACGACCCGTGCAGCACGAGCGGAACCGGCACGGCAGCCCGCAATCGCGAGATGAGCTCGAGGTCGAGCGGCGCGACGCGCTCGGTCATCGCGTGCGAGGAGCCGACGGCGACGGCGAGGGCCTCGACACCGGTCTCGGCGACGAACCGGGCCGCCTCGGCGGGATCCGTGCGCACGCCCGGCGCGTGGGCGCCGTCCTTGCCGCCGATCTCGCCGAGCTCGGCTTCGACGAGCACGCCCGTCGACGCCGCGTGGTCGACGACGCGGCGGGTCGTCTCGACGTTGTCGGCGAAGTCGAGCTTCGCGCCGTCGTACATGACCGAGCCGAAGCCGTGGTCGATGGCGAGCAGTGCGAGCTCGGGGTCTTCGGCGTGATCGAGGTGCACCGCGACGACGGCGCTCGACGCCTCGGCGACGGCGAGCGTCGCCCGGGCGATCGGTTCGAATCCGCCGTGGTAGCGGATCGCGTTCTCGGAGATCTGCAGGATCACGGGCAGCCCGGTCATTTCGGCCGCCCGCACGAGCGCCTCGGCCGTCTCGAGGTGCAGCACGTTGAACGCGCCGACCCCGCGGCCGGCGGCGACGGCGTCGGTGAGGATGGCGCGGGTGGGAGTGAGTGTCATGCGATCGCTTCCGGGTCGGAGGGCCCGGCGCTGCCGGTGCCGGGCGTGGTCACGACGACCTCGAGCTCGAGGGCGGGGTGTTCGGGGGAGAGATCGCCGGCGAGCGGCATGAGCACGGCGGAGGCCGACCAGGCGGTGGCGCGGCGTGCCAGTCGAGCGCGTGCGTCGGCCGCAGACGGGGTGTCGGCACCGAGGTCGGGCGTCTCGGCGAGCGCCGCTGCGATCGCGGCGACCGCCGCATCGCCCGCGCCGGTCGCGTTGCCGTGCAGCATGCCCGGCAGCCGGGCGCGGATGACGCCGGGGACATCCGCCGACACGATCATGAGGCCCTCGGCACCGAGCGAGGCGACGACGAGACGGGCGCCGAGTCCGAGCAGGAGGCGGGCGCCGGCCTCGGGGTCGTCGAGGCCGGTCGCTGCGCGGAGCTCTTCGGCGTTCGGCTTCAGCGCAGCGGCGCCGGCGCGGGCGGCGGCGAGGAGGCACGGGCCGCTCGTGTCGACGATCACGGGAACCGCCGCGGCGGCGAGCGCACGCACCAGCTCGCCGAGTTCGTCGGCGCCGAAGCCGGGTGGCAGGCTGCCGCAGATCGCGACCACGCTCGCGCTGCGGCCGAGCTCGAGCGCGGTCACGCCGAGCGCCGCGGCCTCGGCGGGCGAGAGTGCGGCGCCGTGTTCGTTCAGCACGCTCGTGTCGCCGCTCGCCTCGTCGACGACGGCGATGCTGCGCCGGGTCGTGCCCGCGACCGGCACCAGACGATGGCGGATGCCGCTCGAGGCGAGCTCTGCGGCGAATTCGGCACCGACCGCGCCGCCGGTCGTGGTGACGGCGACGACCTCGTGCTGTTCGGCGTGCAGCACCCGAGCGACGTTCAGCCCCTTGCCTCCCGCGCGTGCTGCGCCGGCATCGACCCGATGCGTCTCGCCCGGCTGCAGCCTGGCGACGTGCCAGGTCAGGTCGAGCGCCGGGTTCGGCGTCACGGTCACGATCACGGCGCACCGCCCTCGTGCCGTGCCGCGGCGAGATCGCGCGCGGCGAGCGCCGTGCCGAGGAGGCCCGCGTCGTCGCCGAGCTGGGCGTGGACGAGCGCGGGGCGGCGGTGGAAGCTGAGCAGCGCGTCGATGCGGGCCTCGAGCGGCCCGAAGAGGGCGGAGCCGGCCTGCGCCAGGCCGCCGCCGATCACGACGGCCTCGGGGGCGAGGTTCGCGACGAGCCGGGCGATCGCCTCGGCCAGCGCCTCGACGGCGTCGTCCCAGACGCGGCGGGCGAGCGGGTCGCCCACGTTCGCCGCGTCGAGCACCTCGCGCGCGCCGCCGACGGGAGTGCCGGACGCCGCGGAGTAGCGGCGCGCGATCGCGCCCGCCGAGGCGATGGTCTCGAGGCATCCGATGGCGCCGCAGGGGCACCGCTCGCCGAGCGGGTCGGCCAGCGAATGACCGATCTCGCCCGCGTAGCCGCCGCCCGCGTACGGATGCCCGCCGAGCAGGAGCGCGCTCGCGATGCCCGTGCCGATCGCGAGCACGACGACGTCGCCGTAGCCGCGCGCTGCGCCGAGCCGGTGCTCGGCGTCGCCGGCGGCACGCACATCGTGGCCGAACGCGACCGGCAGGCCGAGGGCGGTCGCGGCGAGGGAACGGATGGGAGCGTCCCGCCAGCCGAGGTTCGAGGCGAACATGCCGATGCCGCCGACCTCGTCGACGAGACCGGGCACGCTGACTCCTGCTGCCACGGGGACGACGCCCGGTGCTGCCGCGAGGTGCTCGCGGGCGAGCACGGCGAGCGAGGCGACGATCGTCGCGGCGGGGTCGGCGGAGTCCAGCGGCGTCGGCGTGCGGCGCAGCCCGAGCACCCGCCCTGTCGCGTCGACGAGCGCCGACTTCGTGTCGGTGCCGCCGACATCGAAGGCGAGCACTGCGTCGCCCGGGCCGAGCCGGGTCGCGTCGGAAACGGGGTGCTCGGTCATCACGCGTCGAGGATGACGGAGCGGGTGAGGTTGCGCGGTGCGTCGGGGTCGAGGCCCTTGGCGCGGGCGCGGGCGAGTGCGACCCGCTGGGCGCGCACGAGCTCGGCCATCGGATCGAGCGCGCCGGCCTCGAAGCGGGCTCCGGTTGCGGCGACATCGCCAGCGAGACCCTCGGGTGCCGCACCGAACTGCCAGGTCACCCGGCCGGGGGCTGCGATGGCGATCGGACCGTGGCGGTACTCCATCGACGGGTAGGACTCGGTCCACGATTGCGAGGCCTCGCGCATCTTCAGCGCCGCCTCGTGCGCGAGCCCGACCGACCAGCCCCGGCCGAGGAAGGTGTACTGCTCGGCGTCGGTCAGCTCGGGCGCGAGCTCCTCGGCGACGGCTCGCTCCGCGTCGGCGATCGCACCGCTCAGGTCTTCGCCGAGCGAAGCGCGGAACAGGGCGAGCGCGGTCGTCGCGAACCGGGTCTGCACGACCGACTGCTCGTCGGCGAACGGCAGCAGCACGGCCTCGTCCACGAGGCCGACGAGCGGCGAGGCGGCGTCGCCGATGACGCCGACGGTGCGCACGCGGCCGCGCAGGTTCTCGACGAGCTGGAGCACCTCGGTCGTCGTGCCCGAGCGGGTCAGGGCCACGACGGTGTCGTATCCGCGGTCGACGAAGGCCTCGGATGCCGCGAAGGCGTCGGTCTCGCCGTGCCCGCCCGCCTCTCGGAGCCAGGCGTAGGACTGCGCGATGAACCAGGACGTGCCGCAGCCGACCACTGCGATGCGCGCGCCGCGAGCCGGGAGCAGTGCCTGCTCGGCGCGGAGGGCCTCGGCCCTCGCCCAGGTCTCGGGCTGCGACGAGAGCTCGGCCGACATGTGTTCGGCGGGTGTGTGTTCGGCGGGTGTGTGTTCGGTGGTCGACTGCTCGGTCAAGACGGCTCCAGACGGGTGATCGGCGACCGGCGCAGGTGATCGGCGCCGAGATGACATCTCATGATTGCAGATGACTGCAATCGATGTCCAACGATCATATCGACGATCGAATTGATCATTTGGGCGACCGTGCCGAGTTTGTGAGGGATCTGAACAAAATCTCATAACGAATCCGTTGCGCGTCTTGACGGCCGATTGGCATCCGACATAGATTTCGACCGTCGAATGAACGAACATGATCGTTTTCTCGTCGAAACGTTCAGGAAACAGCACTCCGACATGGTCGTCGTGTGCCTGTTCCAGAACACACGCACCGTCGCGCGAGGCTCTCCAAACGGGCGCTGGTGCACCATCAACCACAGTGAGGAAGCATCCAATGAAGAAGTCTCTGCGCCTCGGCGCGGCCGTCGCGCTCGCCGCCACGGCGTCGCTCACGCTCGCATCCTGCGGCTTCGGTGGCGGGTCGGGTGAGGAAGCCGGTGGCAAGACCACCCTCGACCTGCTCGTGCCCAGTTACTCCGACAACACCCAGGGTCTCTGGGAGGACGTCATCAAGGGGTTCGAAGCCGAGAACACCGACATCGACGTCAAGCTCGAGGTGGCGTCGTGGGACAACCTCGAGACCCTCATCGCCACGAAGATCCAGGGCGGTGAGGCTCCCGACATCTACAACGGCGGCCCCTTCGCCGGGTTCGCGGCCGATGAGCTGCTCTACCAGGCCGAGGACGTCACCTCGCCCGAGGTCTTCAGTGACTTCCAGGACTCGTTCATCGCCAACGCCGAGGTCGACGGCACGGCGTACGCCCTGCCGCTGATCGCCTCGGCTCGTGCGCTGTTCGTCAACAACGCGCTGCTCGAGCAGGCCGGTGTCGCAGCGCCGCCCACCAACTGGGACGAGCTGCTCGACGCGGCGACGAAGGTCTCCGCCCTCGGCGGCGGCATCGCCGGCTACGGCATGCCCCTCGGCTCCGAAGAGGCGCAGGCCGAAGCGGCCGTCTGGCTCTGGGGCGGCGGCGGCACGTTCGGCGACGCGACCGAGATCACGGTCGACGACCCGGCGAACCTGCCCGGCGCCGACCAGATCAAGAAGATGATCGACGCGGGCGCCACCCAGGCCGACCCGGGCTCGACCGACCGTTCGCCGCTCATGGACATCTTCATCCAGGGCAAGATCGGCATGCAGGTCGGCCTCCCGCCGACCGTCGGCCAGATCGAGGAGAACAACCCCGAGCTCGACTACTCGATCGTCCCGATCCCCACGCAGGACGGCAGCCCCATGACCGTCGGCGTCATGGACCAGCTGATGGCCTTCCAGAACGACGGCGACAAGCAGGACGCGATCACGAAGTTCTTCGACTACTACTACTCGCCCGACGTGTACGTGCCGTGGGTGCAGGCCGAGGGCTTCCTCCCGGTCACGAAGTCGGGTGCCGAGGCGCTCTCCTCCGAGCCCGCGCTCGCGCCGTTCCTCGAGGTGCTGCCCGACGCCCAGTTCTACCCGAGCACCAACCCGAAGTGGCAGGCGACGGATGCCGCGTTCAAGGCGCTCTTCGGACAGCTGCAGACGAAGCCGGCGCAGGAGGTCCTGACGGAGATCCAGGCGCAGGCCGACGCGGGCTGATCCGGCCCGTCCGACCAGTAGTCCGTTCGCAACACCCGGAGGGATCGGTGACCACCGAACCATGAGCACCACATCCGATGCGTCACCGATCCAGGCGGGGGCGGCCGAGAGCCGCCCCCGCCCCGGGCGCGGAACCGAACCCAAGGGCGGCGCCGGCGGCGCGCGTCCCGGCGGGCGCGACCTGCTCGCCTCGCTGCCGTGGATCGGCCCCGCCCTGATCCTCATCTTCGGCGTCGTGCTGTTCCCGGCCGTCGTCATGTTCTACAACTCGACGCGCGACATCTCGATCTCGGGTGTCGACAAGGGCTCGGTCGGCCTGGACAACTACATCGAGGTCTTCTCGTTCCCCTACTTCTGGCCGATCTTCGGCCGCACGATCGTGTGGGTCGTCGTGGTCGTCGCGGCGACCGTCGTGATCTCGCTCGGGCTCGCGCAGATCCTGAACAAGGCCTTCCCCGGGCGGCGCATCGTGCGCCTCGCGGTGATCGTCCCGTGGGCGGCGTCGGTCGTGATGACGACGATGGTCGTCTACTACGGCCTCGAGCCGTACTTCGGCATCATCAACAAGTTCCTCGTCGACATCGGCCTCGTCGATACACCCGAGGGATACGGGTGGACCCGCAACCCCGCGACCGCGTTCGCATGGTCGATCGTCGTGGCGATCTTCGTCTCCCTGCCGTTCACGACGTACACGATCCTCGCCGGCCTGCAGACGGTGCCGGGCGAAGTGCTCGAGGCCGCCAAGATGGACGGCGCCGGGCCGATCCGCACCTACTGGGGGGTCGTGCTGCCGCAGCTGCGCAGCGCCCTCGCCGTCGCCGTGCTCATCAACATCATCAACGTCTTCAACTCGCTGCCGATCCTGAAGGTGATGACCGGGTCCATCCCCGGCTACGACGCCGACACGATCATGACGATGATCTTCAAGTACATCCAGAACCAGCACAAGGTCGACGTCGCCAGCGCGCTCTCCGTCGTCGCCTTCATCATCGTCATCGTGATCGTCGCCGTTTACGTGCGCGTGGTCAAGCCCATGAAGGAGGTCTGACCGTGGCCGTCACCGCACCAGCGTTCGAGACGATCGCCCCGCCCGCGGCATCCGCTCGCAGACGCCGCTACACCGAAGACCAGGTGCCCCTCGGCACGGTGCTGATCCGCATGCTCGCCGGGTTCATCGTGCTCGCGATCTTCATCCTCCCGTACATCATCATGTTCTTCGGCTCGGTGAAGACGAAGGCGCAGATCCGCTCGGTCGACCCCACCTACTTCCCCCAGGAGTGGCACTGGGAGAACTACATCGACATGTGGTCCACGCCCGAGACGCCGCTGCCGCAGAACCTCATCTCGACGATCGTGATCTCGGTCTTCGCGACCCTGCTCGTGCTGCTCGTCGCGATGCCCGCGGCCTACTACACGGCGCGGTTCAAGTTCCCGGGCCGCATGGTCTTCCTCTTCCTCGTGATCGTCACGCAGATGCTCCAGCCCGCGGTGCTGACCTCGGGCCTGTTCCGCCAGTTCCTCGCGTTCGACATGATCGACACATGGGCGGCGATGATCTTCATCAACGCCGCGTTCAACCTCTCGTTCGCCGTGTGGATCATGCACTCCTTCTTCGCCGGCATTCCGAAGGAGGTCGACGAGGCCGCCCAGATCGACGGCGCGGGCCGGCTCAGGGTGCTCTTCACGATCAGCCTGCCCCTCGTCTGGCCGGGCATCGTGACCGCGATCGTGTTCACCTTCGTGGCGTGCTGGAACGAGTTCGCCGCCTCCCTCGTGATCCTCTCGACCGCGGGCAACCAGCCGCTCTCCGTGGCCCTCACGAAGTTCGTCGGGCAGTACGAGACCTCGTGGCAGTACGTGTTCGGCGTCTCGATCGTCGCGATCGTGCCGGTGGTCATCCTCTTCATGATCATCGAGAAGCGCCTCGTCGGCGGCCTCACCGCCGGCAGCGTCAAGTAACCGCTCGAGCAGCGCCCAGTAACCCCCTGAACCGAGCGGATGCCGCGGGTGCCGCCTGCCCCGCGGCATCCGCTCGCCCCGTGGCGCCGCCGCGCGGGTGTCGTGCAGCGGTGGGAGGAGACCAGCTGATTCCGAGGAGATCGACGATTCCGAGGAGCGATCGGCGAGAACTTGTCCTCTGATCCGCAGATTTCCGTTCGAACCGCCGAATTGATCAGGAGGCGCTGGGGTCCGTGGTCCAGAGCCCAAGGATGTTGCCCTCCGAGTCCTCGAAGTACGCGAACCAGCCCATGCCGGGCACCGGGGCCCGGGGGGACACGACGGAACCGCCGATCTCGGTGATGCGCTTGAGCGAGCCGTCGATGTCCTCGACGTCGACCGTGAGGATCGGGGTTGTGAGCCGGTCGGCACGCTGGAACATCCCGCCGTTGATCGCCCCCGGGGCGAGCGGCTGCTGGGTGGCATCATCGACCGGCGTGGTGACGACGTTCGTGTAGTCCATGCCCGGGACTGGGTCGAGGGTCCAGTCGAACGCCGCACGATAGAACGCGCTTGCACGATCCTGGTCGTCGGCTGGAATCTCGAAATGCACGATGCCTGGCATCTCCGCCTCCTTCGTCGGGGCACGGCACGACCGTGCCTCACGGGAGCATAGACCCGGGCTACCGACGCCGACAGTGGTGGAGGGACGGGCTGCCCGGATCACTCGACCCAGGGCACCCCGTCGACCTTGCGGTACGAGATCCCGAGCGCGTCGAGGTGCGTGCCGAGCGAGGCGAGACGGACGTGGAAGTCGGACGCGTCGCGCGCGGCGCCGCCGTCGGGAATCGGCGACCATGCGATCTCGGCGATCGCCGCGATGCGCGGGAACACCATGAACTCGAGCTCGGCCGCCGTCGCGATGGTCTCGGTCCAGACCGGTGCCTCGACGCCGAGGATGTCGGCTTCGGCGAGGCCGGGCACGATCGACGTCGGCTCCCAGGCGTATGCCTCTTCGAGGGTGGTCGGGCCGTCGGCCCACAGCTGTCCGACCTTGCCACCGAGCGGGCCGTCGGGGTCGTCGGGGTACTTCATGTCGAGGTAGGCGACGTCGGCGGGGGAGAGGACGACGCTTCCGCCCTGCTCGACGAACGAGGTCGTGAGCTCGGCGGACCGATCGCGCGGGGTGGTGAAGTCCCAGTACTGCCCGACCGTTCCGGCCGGCAGCTCGTGAGACGCACCCATCTCGTGCCAGCCGATGACGGTCTTGCCGGTCGCGGCGCCGGCAGCCGTGATGCGCCGCACGAGGTCGAGGTAGTCCGCCTCCGACGTGGCGAGCGATTCGTCGCCGCCGACGTGCAGCCACGGGCCCGGCGTCATCTCGGCGACCTCGGTCATCACGTCGGCGAGGAAGCGGTCGGTCGCCTCGGCGCGCTCGGGGGAGGCGCAGAGCGAGGAGAATCCGACCTCGATGCCCTCGTACGGCTTCGGTGCGATCCCGTCGCAGTTCAGCTCGGGGTACGCGCTGAGCGCGGCGTTCGTGTGGCCCGGCAGGTCGATCTCGGGCACGACGGTCACGAACCGCTCCGCGGCGTACTCGACGATGCGCCGATAGTCGTCCTTCGTGTAGAAGCCGCCGCCGTCGCCGCCGGTCGAGGTCGATGCGCCGATGCCGGTGAGCTCGGGCCACGCGTCGATCGCCAGCCGCCACCCCTGGTCGTCGGTGAGGTGGAGGTGCAGCACGTTGAGCTTCAGCAGGGCGATGCGGTCGATGTGGTCGAGCACGTCCTCCACCGGGAGGAAGTGGCGGGCGACGTCGAGCATCGAGCCGCGGTAGGCGAATCGGGGGGCATCGGCGACGGATGCCGCGGGCGCGACCCAGCCGCCGGTGGGCGGTGTCGAGGCATCCGTTCGCTCGATCTCGGCCGGCAGCAGCTGCCGCAGCGTCTGCGTGCCCCAGAACAGCCCTGCGGCGGCGGGCGCGGCGATGCGGACGCCGTCGGCGCCGGTCTCGAGCGTGTACGCCTCCTCCCCGGTTCCGGCATCCGCGTCGATGACGAGCACGATGTCGGATGCCGCTACCGCATCAGCGACCACGGGCAGGTCGAATCCGGTGGCGATGCGCGCCTGGGCGGCGAAGGTCTCCGCGACACGGGCGGCGTCGCCATTCGCGATGATGCGGGTCTCAGTGGTGATCGTGAACGGTGCGCCGTCTGTGAGGTCGAATTCGACGGGGGCCGGGATGATGCCGGTCACGGCGTCTCCGTTCTCTGGGGCGGCGGTGCAGCCGCCGAGTGCGAGCACCGCGCCCATGAGGCCGGCGCCGATGATGCCGACGGTGCTGAAGGTGGTTCGGATGCGACGTCGCATGCGTCCTCGCTCGTTCGGAAGTAAGGAGTCCTAACTCGTATCGTCGCACGAATCGTCGCCGGGCGGCAGTACGCTCGTGCGAATGACGACCGCGCTTCCCGTGCCGCACGACCGAGTGGACTTCTCCGCGCTGCGCGCACCCGTCGAAACTGCCGAAGTGCGGGCGTTCCGGCAGGCGACGAAGGCGTCCGGCTCGCAGGGTGGGAAGACGGGCGTTCAGGTGGCCACCATGGTCTTCGGCGTGATGGTGGTGGCGATCGTGTTCTTCGTCTTCGCGATCGTCGGCACCGTCTTCGTCAGCCTGTTCCTCTCCTCGTTCGGGAGCGCGGTCAGCGACCTACCGCTCGTGCTGCTCGTCTTCCCGCTGATCGTGCTCGCTGCCGTCGTGCTCGTCGTCGTCGCGATCGTGCGGCGGGTGCGGCGGGGCAGCGACTGGCAGCGCTGGTACCGCCTCGACCGGTTCGCGGCGGCGAACGGGTTCGACTTCGCGGTGACGTCGCCGGATCCGGCCTACCCGGGTACTGTGTTCGGTCTCGGGAGGAACCGCACGAGCTACGAGCGGCTGAAGTCGACGAGCGGCCGTCTCGTCGAGCTCGGCTCGTACCGGTACACGACCGGGAGCGGCGACGACGAGCGCGTCTCGTCGTGGGGCTACATCGCCGTCGCCCTCGACCGGCCGGTGCCGCACATGCTCCTCGACGCCCGTGCCAACGACGGCGCGTTCAGCAGCCTGCCGGTGGCATTCGATCGGAGACAGGTGCTCAGCCTCGAGGGCGACTTCGACCGGTACTTCAGGCTGTACACGCCGCGCGAGTACGAGCGCGACGCCCTCTACGTCTTCACGCCCGACCTCATGGCGCTCCTGATCGACGAGGCCGCGGGGTGGGACGTCGAGCTCGTCGACCGCTGGCTCTTCTTCTACGCCCCCGATCCCATCGACTCCCTCGACGTCGAAGCGTGGCGCCGGGTGTTCCGCGCCGCCGACCTGGTCGGGTCGCGGGTGATCTCCCGAACGCAGCGGTACGCCGACGAGCGAGCGGGCGGCGGCTCGTCCGAAATCCCCGGTTCATTCGAGGCATCCGTGGCGCCCGTTTCATCAGACGCAGCCGGCGCGCCCGCGGCATCCGCTGCATTCCTCGGTCAGGCGACGCCGCCACGCCCGGTCGAGCCGACGATCGCACCCGGCGGGCAGCGCCTGCGCGGCGGCATCCGATGGGCGAGCGTCGCGGGTGTCGTCGGCGTGATCGCCTGGTGGATCGTCGCGAACTGGCTGACCGGACGCTGATCGCGCACGGACCCGTCGTCACCGAGTCGCATCCGTTGCTAAGCTTCGAGGGTCGCGACTGGCGTTGAGATGGTTACCATCGGGGAGCGACTGGCACGGACCGACCGCACGCCTGGGCCGGTACGCAGACCTCGGCGCTGGCGCGCGCGAGGCAGCACCCCACGTAGGTCCGTTCGTCATGAAGGAGCCAGTCTTGGCCGAGTCCGTTTTCAATGCGCCGCTTTCCGAAGTCGACCCCGAGATCGCTGAAGTTCTCGAGCTCGAACTCGGTCGCCAGCGCGACTACCTCGAGATGATCGCGAGCGAGAACTTCGTTCCCGTCTCCGTCCTGCAGTCGCAGGGCAGCGTGCTCACGAACAAGTACGCCGAGGGCTACCCCGGCCGCCGCTACTACGGCGGCTGCGAGTACGTCGACGTCGCCGAGTCGCTCGCGATCGAGCGGGCGAAGTCGCTCTTCGGTGCAGAGTACGCCAACGTGCAGCCCCACTCGGGTGCGACCGCGAACGCGGCCGTGCTCTCCGCGATCGCCACCCCGGGCGACACGATCCTCGGCCTCGAGCTCGCGCACGGCGGCCACCTCACGCACGGCATGCGGCTCAATTTCTCGGGCAAGCTCTACAATGCCGTCTCGTACGGCGTCGACCCCGAGACCTTCCTCGTCGACATGAACGTCGTGCGCGAGAAGGCCCTCGAGCACAAGCCGCAGGTCATCATCGCCGGCTGGTCGGCCTACCCCCGCCACCTCGACTTCGCCGCGTTCCGCGCCATCGCCGACGAGGTCGGCGCGAAGCTCTGGGTCGACATGGCGCACTTCGCCGGCCTCGTCGCCGCGGGCCTGCACCCGAACCCGGTGCCCTTCGCCGACGTCGTCTCCTCGACCGTGCACAAGACGATCGGCGGCCCCCGCTCGGGCTTCATCCTGTCGCGCGACATGGAGCTCGCGAAGAAGCTCAACTCCAACGTCTTCCCCGGTCAGCAGGGCGGCCCGCTCATGCACGTGATCGCGGCGAAGGCCACGGCGTTCAAGATCGCGGCATCCGAGGAGTTCAAGAACCGCCAGGAGCGCACCATCCGCGGTGCGCAGATCCTCGCAGCCCGCCTCACCGCCGACGACTCGCGCGCAGCGGGCGTCGACGTGCTGACCGGCGGCACCGACGTGCACCTCGTGCTCGCGGACCTCCGCAACTCGAAGATCGACGGCCAGCAGGCCGAAGACCTCCTGCACGCGGCGCTCATCACCGTGAACCGCAACTCGGTGCCGTTCGACCCGCGCCCGCCGATGGTCACCTCGGGCCTGCGCATCGGCACGCCCGCGCTCGCGACCCGCGGCTTCGGCGACGCCGAGTTCACCGAGGTCGCCGACATCATCGCGCTGGCGCTCCAGGGCGAAGCGGATGTCGCGGCGCTCCGCTCCCGTGTGGAGACCCTCACGGCGGCGTTCCCGCTGTACCCGGGCCTCCAGCAGTAGGGATCACACGGATGCGGACGATCCGCGGGACACGCCGAGGCGACTGGTTCGTCCACGGTGCGTCGTCGCTGACGTCCGCATCCGTGCTCGCTCCACGGCTGACGAAGGGAACCACATGACCGCCATCACCCTCGACGGCGTCGCCACCGCGACGGCCGTCAAGACCGAACTCGCGTCGCGCATCCAGCTGCTGAAGGCCCACGGCGTCGTGCCTGGGCTCGGCACGCTCCTCGTCGGCGACGACCCGGCCTCGCGCTCGTACGTCGCGGGCAAGCACCGCGACTGCGCCGAGGTCGGCATCGAGTCCATCCGCGTCGACCTGCCCGCCTCGGCCACCACGGCCGACGTGCACGCCGCGATCCACGACCTCAACTCGGCGCACGAGGTCACGGGCTACATCGTGCAGCTGCCGCTGCCCGCCGGGCACGACGAGAACGCGATGCTCGAGCTCATCGACCCCGACAAGGACGCCGACGGGCTGCACCCGACCAACCTCGGCCGGCTCGTGCTCGGCATCGAGGGGGAGCTGCACTCGCCGCTGCCCTGCACGCCCGCCGGCATCGTCGAGATGCTGCGGCGCTACGACGTGCCGATCCGCGGTCAGCACGTCACGGTGATCGGCCGCGGCCTCACGGTCGGGCGTCCGCTCGGTCTCCTGTTCACCCGCAAGGGCCTCGACGCCACGGTCACGCTCACGCATTCGCGCACGCAGGACCTGGCCGCCGAAGTGCGCCGTGCCGACATCGTCGTGGCCGCCGTCGGCGTGCCGCACCTCGTGCAGGCCGACTGGATCAAGCCCGGCGCGGCCGTGCTCGACGTCGGCATCACGCGCGTGCAGGACGAGGACACGGGCAAGGGCACGCTCACGGGCGACATCGACCCAGCGGTCGCCGAGGTCGCCGGGCACCTCTCGCCGAACCCCGGCGGCGTGGGCCCGATGACCCGCGCGATGCTGCTCGCGAACGTCGTCAAGGCCGCGGAGCAGCGCCTCCACCGCTAGTCGACCTGCCGGTCGCCCGGTGTTCACCACTCGTGCACCGGGCGGCCGCCTTGCGCGCGTAGCTTCGCGCCATGGCTCGCGTCGAACTCGTCGAAGCACCGCACCCAGCGGTCTCACCCGCACTCGCGTCGGCGACGCGCCCCGCCGGTCGTGCGGCCGGCGCCGGGCGAGCGGATGCCGCGGCCGCACGCGCCACCGCGATCATCCCGGCCCGTGGCGGTTCGACCGGCCTGCCGGGCAAGAACGTCGCGCGCGTCGGCGGCGTGCCGCTCATCGAGCGCGCGGTGCGCGCGGCGCTCGCCGCCGAGCGCATCGACCGCGTCGTCGTCTCGACCGACGACGCCGAGATCGCGGACGCCGCCCGTGCCGCCGGGGCCGAGATCGTCGACCGGCCCGCAGACCTCGCCGGCCCCGCCGCCTCGAGCGAGACGGCCGTGCTGCACGCGCTCGACGCGCTCGAGCTGCAGGGCGCACTCGGTCCGCTCGCTCCCGAGCGGGGCGCCGTCGACGACGGCAGCCGATCGGGCGAAGCGCACCCGGTCACCGTCTTCATCCAGGCCACCTCGCCCTTCATCGACCCGGCCGACCTCGACGCGGCGATCGCGCGCGTCGCCTCCGGCGAACGCGACGTCGTCTTCGCGGCCGTGCCGAGCCACGTCTTCCTCTGGCGCGACGACGCATCGGGCATTGCGGTCGGAGTGAACCACGACGCCGCACTGCGTCCCCGCCGTCAGGATCGCGATCCCGAGTACCGCGAGACGGGTGCGTTCTACGTCTTCGGCACTGAGCGGTTCCGTGAGGCCGGCCACCGATTCTTCGGGCGCATCGGCATCCAGCCGGTCGACCCCGACCACGCCATCGAGATCGACGACCTCGCCGACCTCGAGCGGGCGAGGGCACTCGCGGCGCACGTCGATCGAGCGCTCGCGGCATCCGGTCGCCCGGTCACGACGGTCGACCCGCGCCTGCCGCTCATCGACGTCGACGCCCTCGTCACCGACTTCGACGGCGTGCACACCGATGACACCGTCATGGTCGACCAGCTCGGCCGGGAGTCGGTGCGGGTCAGCCGCAGCGACGGGCACGGCATCGCGCGGCTCCGCGCCGCGGGCGTCCCCGTGCTCATCCTCTCGGCGGAGGAGAACCCGGTCGTCGGGCGCCGGGCCGAGAAGCTCGGCGTCGAGTGCGCGCAGGGCGTCGGGGAGAAGGGCGCGGTGCTGCGCGACTGGGCGGAGGCCCGCAGCATCCGTCTCGACCGCATCGCCTACCTCGGCAACGACCGCGGCGACCTGCCGGCGCTCGAGCTCGTCGGCTGGCCCATCGCCGTGCCGGATGCCGCGCCCGAGGCGCTCGCCGCCGCCCGGCACGTGCTCGAGCATCCCGGCGGCCACGGCGCCGTGCGCGAACTCGCCGACCTGATCCTCGCCGCACGCGACTCCGGTGCGGCGCGCGAACCCCGATCCCGCACGACAGCGCGATCCTGAATGAGGGAGCATCACATGTCCGTGCGCATCGGCCGAACGGTCGTCGGCAGCGAGTACCCCGTCTACGTCATCGGCGAGATCGGGCTGAACCACAACGGCGACGTCGAGATCGCCAAGCGCCTCATCGACGTCGCAGTCGAGGCGGGCGCGCAGGCCGTGAAGTTCCAGAAGCGCACCCCGGAGATCGCGACCCCCGAGCACATGCGCGACGTGCCGCGTGAGACGCCGTGGGGCACTATGAGCTACCTCGACTACCGGCGCCGCGTCGAGTTCGGCGAGGCCGAGTACCTCGAGATCGCGTCCTACGCGATGCGGGCGGGCATCGACTGGTTCGCCTCGCCGTGGGACGTGCCGTCCGTCGAGTTCCTCGAGGAACTCGACGTCGTCGCGCACAAGGTCGCCTCGGCGTCGGTCACCGACCTCGCCCTGCTCGACGCCATCGCGCGCACGGGCAAGCCGGTCATCCTCTCGACGGGCATGTCGACGCTCGAGGAGATCGACCGCGCCGTCGAAGTGCTCGGCACCGAGCGCCTCGTGATGCTGCACGCGACCTCGAGCTACCCGATGCCGCCCGAGGAGGCGAACCTGCGCACGATCGGGACGCTGCGCAGCCGGTACCTCGGCGTGCCGATCGGCTACTCGGGTCACGAGCGCGGCCTGCAGATCTCGCTCGCCGCCGTGACCCTCGGCGCCGTTGCCGTCGAACGCCACATCACGCTCGACCGGGCGATGTGGGGCTCCGACCAGGCCGCCTCGCTCGAGCCGACGGGGTTCGAGCACCTCGTGCGCGACATCCGGGTCATCGGCGAGGCCATGGGCGACGGCGTGAAGCGCGTGTTCCCCGGCGAGGAGGCGCCGCGGGCGAAGCTCCGCCGCGTTCCCGCGCTGTGAGCGACGCGAGTCATCGGCCCGGGCGCGTACCGGGTTCGCCGAGCGCGCCCGACGGGCTCGGCCTCAGCGGGCGCCTGCTCGTGGTCGCCGACTCCGACTCGTACGTGAAGTGGGGGGCGGCGTTCGCCCGAGGGTTCCCGGAATCGTGGCGCATCGAGCTCGTCGTGCTGCAGACGCCCGTGCAACCGAGCCCGCGGCAACTCCGCGCCGCGCTCGCCGGTTCGGGGTTCACTGCCGAGTCGGTCGCGACCGTCGAGCTCGACGAGCTGGGGGAGCGGCTCGCGCGCACCCGACCCGACGTCGTGCTGCTCGCCCTGCGCGGCCCGCTCGCGCGCGTCGTCGCACCCATCGTGGGTCGCGGGCCGGACCGGCCGGTGCTCGTCAGCGGGTTCCCGGGCCTGACCATCCCCGCCGAGCCCAAGGCGATCGTCTACCGCGAGCAGGTCGACCTCATCGTGCTGCACAGCCGCCGCGAGGTGCGCGAGTTCCGCGCCAACGCCGAGCAGCTCGGCGTGGCCATCGAGTTCGGCCTCGCGACCCTCCCGTTCCTGCCCGACGAGGCGGTGACGGATGTCGCGGCCGACCCGCAGCGCACCGACCTCGTCTTCGCGGCGCAGGCCAAGGTGCCCGCCGAGCGCGAGGATCGCGTGCGCCTGCTCGGATGGCTCGCCGCCGCGGCCCGTCGGCACCCGAGACGGCGGGTCGTCGTGAAGGTGCGCGCCCGGCGCGGCGAGGCGCAGACTCACGCGGAGGCCTTCGACTACGCCGAGCTGCTCGACGACCCCGAGGTCCGTCGCGAACTCGGCGGAACGCTGCCGCCGAACCTCGTCGTCGAGGACGGGCCGATGGCCGCGCACCTCGACCGGGCGGCCGGTCTCGTGACCGTGAGCTCGACCGCCGTGCTCGAGGCCGTCGCCGCCGGGCTCCCGGTGCTGCTCGTCGACGAGTTCGGGGTGACGCCGAAGCTCATCAACACGGTCTTCGAGGGCAGCGGCCTGTTCGGCGGGGCCGACGCGCTCGCCGGCTGGGAGCTCCGGCACCCGAACGCCGATTGGCTCGCCGCCGACTACTTCCACGGCCGCGAGCACGACGACTGGGGCGACCTGCTCGCCCGGCTGCTCGCACAGCGCGCAGCGGAACCGCTCGGCGTGCGCGAACGGGCGCACAACCTCACCGGCGGGGCGCTGCGACGCGCGTTCGAGCGCAAGCGGATGCTCGGGGCGCACGACCGATCGTTCGCGGGCGCCGCCTCGATGGCCGTGGCGATTCCCGCGCGGTGGGTCCTGCGCCGCGCCCGACGGGTTCGGAAGCGCGTCGTCGCCCTTCGCGGGGGAGTCGTCGAGGCCTGAGCCGCGCGTCAGTCGACGGGGGCCGAGTGCTCCTCGACGTGCAGGAGGTAGGCCGCCGCATTGCGCTGGATGCCCGCCCGTTCGATGTCGCTCAGCTCGCGCCGCACCTTCGCGGGAACCCCGGCGACGAGCGACCCGGGCGGCACGACCGTGCCCTCGAGCACCACGGCTCCCGCAGCGACGAGTGAGCCGGCGCCGATCACGGCGCCGTTCAGCACGGTCGCGCCCATGCCGATGAGGCAGTGGTCTTCGACCGTGCAGCCGTGCAGCACCGCGCCGTGCCCCACCGAGACCCCGCGGCCGACGCTGAGCGGGTAGCCCGCGTCGACGTGGCAGACGACGGTGTCCTGCAGGTTCGAGCCCTCGCCGATGGTGATGGCCTCGGCCTCGGCACGGAGCACCGCGTTGTACCAGACGCTCGACCCCGCGGCGAGGGTCACGTCGCCGACGATCACCGCGCCGGCCGCGACGAAGGCCGTCTCGTCGAGCACGGGCGCCGCGATGCCGGCGATGGTCAGGATGCGAGCCGAGGGGTCTGCAGACATGGGGCCAGCCTACGCGCGCCCGTCGGGCGGACGATGCTGCGCACGACGTGCTCGCACCGCCCTGGAGATGAGGCGGTAGGCCGCTCCGACGGCGAGCACGACCACGCCGGCGACGATCGACGGGAGCGGAAGGGTCGCGACGAGCACGAGGCATCCGATCGCCCCGGCCGCCGAGAGTGCACGGGGGACGCGTCGTTCCGGTCGCGGCTGGCTCATCGCCGCGGCGTTCGCGACGAGGTAGTAGAGCAGCACGCCGAACGAGGAGAAGCCGATCGCCCCGCGCAGGTCGACGGTCACGACGAGCGCGATGACGGCGAGGGCGACGGCGATCTCCGCGATGTGCGGCACCTGGAAACGCGGGTGCACTCGCGCGAGCCGGGCGGGCAGTTCGTCGTCGCGCGCCATCGCGAGGGCCGTGCGCCCGATGCCGGCGATGAGTGCGAGCAGCGCCCCGAGGGCTGCGACGGCGGCCCCGATGCTCACGACCGGCGCAGCCCAGTGCCACCCGGCGGCCTCGACCACGTCGACGAGGGGGGCGACGGATGCCGCGAGGCGATCGGGCCCGAGCGCGCCGAGTGCCGTGGCGCCGACGGCGACGTAGACGAGCACCGCGACGCCGAGCGCGATGCCGATCGCGCGGGGGATCGTCCGCGAGGGATCGCGGACCTCCTCGCCGAGCGTCGCGACGCGCGCGTAGCCGGCGAAGGCGAAGAACAGCAGGCCGGCCGACTGCAGGATGCCGAGCCAGCCGTGGTCGAGCAGCGTCGAGTCGAGCAGCGGCACGGCTCCGCTCGATGAGCCTTCGGCGGAAGCGCCGCCGAACCATGCCGTCGCACCGGCGGCGACCACGAGCGCGAGCACGCCGAGCACGCCGATGACGATGACCGTGGCGACCCGAGCGGTGCGGGTGATGCCGCGCAGGTCGACGCCGGTGATCGCGACCACGGCGACCACTGCGAGCGGCCGCTGCCACTCGGGCGGGGCGAGGTAGGCGGCGAACGTCATGGCCATGGCCGCGCAGCTCGCCGTCTTGCCGATGACGAAGCTCCAGCCGGCGAAGAAGCCCGGCCACTCGCCGAGCCGTTCACGGCCGTAGCGGTAGGCGCCGCCCGACTCGGGGTAGCGCGCGGCGAGCTGCGCCGTCGAACTCGCATTCGCGAAGGCGACGAACGCGGCGATCGCGAGTCCGAGCATGAGGCCGGCTCCCGCCGACTGCGCCGCCGGGGCGAAGACCGCGAAGACACCGGCCCCGATCATCGCGGCGAGGCCGATCGCGACGGCTTGTCGGAGGCCGAGGCGGCGGGCGAGGGCGGGCTGGTCCACGGTCGCACTTTAGGGCACGCGGGTGACGAGCGGGGAGCATCGCGGTGATTCGCAGGGCGCGGCGGCGCATCACATGGTGCCGCGCGCCCACGGGGAGCACGCGTGGTGCTCGATGCAGACGCGGAGCGCGACGGCGCGCCCGTCGAGGAGCCCAGTGGCGTCGCCGAGTTCGATCGTGAGCGCGCCCGCGCTCGCCGGGCTGAGGAATCGGACGTCGTGCGGCCCGTCGACGACGACTTCGGCGCGCGCGGCATGCCCGTCGTCCGAACGGTCGTCGATGACGAGCAGGTCGCCACCGGCGACGATCCCCGCCATGTAGGCGACGCCGTCGTTCGCACGGGTGCCGCTGATCTCGGCCGCGACGTCGAAGGCGCCCTCCCCGACGCGCGAGGCCGCCCGGGCGCGCTCCCGCGGCTGCGCGGCGGCGTCGAGTGCCTGCATCGTGCAGGTGTCCATGCCCGTGGACTCGCACGGGTCGTCGAACTGGTGCCGGTCGGGCATCGGCATCGGCGTCGCGCCGAGCGCCATCATTCCCGTGACGACCGCAGCCGCCCCCTGCATGCCGATCCGCATCCCGTGCCCCCTCCGATCGCTCGGCGTGGCCATCGCCGCCGCCGGAGCGAGCGTCCCGCACGCGGGTTTCATCCGGCTTTCATCGCCGGGCGGGTGCCCTGACTGCGCCGGTCGCTAGGATCTTCGGCATGTCATCGCCTTCGCACCCCGCCGTCGACCGTGTCGCGACCGCCCTCGCCGGTCACGGGCTCACCCCCGAGATCGTCTGGTTCGACGACGCCGTCACGACCGCCCCGCTCGCCGCCGAGGCGCTCGGAGTGGAGGTCGGCCAGATCGCGAACTCCCTCGTCTTCACGATCGACGAGGAGCCGATCCTGGTGCTGACGTCGGGCTCGCACCGAGTCGACACGGAGTGGCTCGGGCAGCAGCTCGGCGGCGCCATCCGTCGTGCGTCGAAGGAGACGGTGAAGGAGACGACCGGCCAGGTGATCGGCGGCGTCGCGCCGCTCGGCCACCCCGCTCCGGTGCGCACGATCGTCGACGTGCAGCTCGCCGACTACCCGGTCGTCTGGGCCGCCGCCGGCCACGCGAAGTCGGTGTTCCCGACCTCGTTCGACGAGCTCGTGCGCATCACGGGCGGCACGCCGAGCGCGGTCGAGCCGCAGACGGCCGTCGCGTAGCCGGCCGGGCCGTCAGGCGTCGCGGCGCGCGCCCGCGTCGGCCTGCACGGTGAAGATCGTCGGTTCGCGGTGGCCGCGCTCGGCGAACGCCGCGAGCACCTCCCGCGTCACGACGGGCACGAGTGCGTCGACCATGAGCGCGATCGCCGCGCCGCCGAAGCCGCCGCCCGTCATACGGGCGCCGATCGCGCCGGTCGCCTGGGCGGTCTCGACGGCGAGGTCGAGCTCGGGCACCGAGATCTCGAAGTCGTCGCGCATCGAGACGTGCGAGGCGTCGAGGAACGGCCCGATCGCGCCCGGTCCGTGTTCGCGCAGTGTCCGCACGGTGTCGAGCACGCGCTGGTTCTCGGTGACCACGTGGCGCACCCGGCGGAACGTCTCGTCGTCGAGCAGCTCGGCCGCCCGGTCGAGGTCGTCGACGCGGATGTCGCGGAGGGACTCGGCCCCGAGCGCAGCGGCGCCGGCTTCGCAGGAGGCACGGCGTGCCGCGTATCCGCCGGAGGCGTGGGCGTGCTCGACGCGGGTGTCGATCACGAGCACCGAGAGGCCGTCGGCCCGGAACCCGAGCGGGATCACATCGGCATCGAGGCTGCGGCAGTCGAGGAAGACGCCGGCGTCGGCTTCGCCGAGGAGCGAGGCCGACTGGTCCATGATGCCGGTCGGGGCGCCTACGGCGCGGTTCTCGGCGAGGCGCCCGACCTTGGCGAGGGTCGGCCGGTCGAGGCCGAGGCCCCAGTGCTCGTCGAGGGCGAGCGCGACGGCGCACTCGATCGCGGCCGACGAGGAGAGGCCGGCGCCGATCGGCACCTCGGAGGCGACGTAGAGGTCGACGCCGCGAACGCCGGCGAGGTCGGCGCCGAACTCGCCGAGCGCCCATGCCACGCCGAGCGGGTACGCGGCCCAGCCGCTCACGGCGTCGGGCGCGAGCTCGTCGAGGTGGATGGTGACGGCCTCGGGCGAGAACGCCGAGGCGACGCGGATGACGCGGTCGTCGCGGTCGCCGAGGGCGACGGCGGTGCGGCGATCGATCGCGAAGGGGAAGACGAAGCCGTCGTTGTAGTCGGTGTGCTCGCCGATCAGGTTGACGCGACCGGGCGCCGACCACACGCCGGCGGGGCGCCGGCCGAACCACTCGGCGAAGCCGTGCTCCGCCGTCGCGGTGATACCCGACCCGGCGGGGCCGCCTGTCGTCTCGCTCATGCTTCGGCCTTTCCGATCGCGGCGCGCAGCGCCTCTGCCTGGGATTCGGGGGTGACGTCGCCGATCCATGCTCCCATCGCGGCCTCCGAGCCGGCGAGGAACTTCAGCTTGTCGGCGGCCCGACGCGGGCTCGTGAGCTGCAGCATGAGCCGCACCTCGTCGCGCCGCTCGTGCACCGGCGCCTGGTGCCAGGCCGCGATGTACGGCGTTGGGGTGTCGTAGAGCCGGTCGATGCCGCGCAGGAGGCGCAGGTAGAGGCCGGCGAGCTCGTCGCGCTCCGCGAGCGTCGTCTCGGCGAGGTCGGGCACGTGACGGTGGGGGAGCAGGTGCACCTCGATCGGCCAGCGCGCCGCGAACGGCACGAAGGCCGTCCAGTGCTCGCCGGCGAGCACGACACGCGGCCCGCCGCGTTCGCGCTCGAGCAGGTCGGCGAAGAGCGTCGGCCCATAGGCGTCGATCGAGTCGAGCAACCGCTCGGTGCGGGGCGTCACGTACGGGTAGGAGTAGATCTGGCCGTGCGGGTGGCCGAGGGTCACGCCGATCGCCTCGCCCCGGTTCTCGAACGGGAAGACCTGCTGCACGCCCGGCATCGCGGACAGGGCGGCGGTGCGCTGCGCCCACGCCTCGATGACGGTGCGCGCACGCGAGACGGTCTGGGTGCCGAACGATCCCTCGTGCTCGGGGCTGAAGCACACGACCTCGCACCGGCCGATCGACGGGTGCGTGCGTTCGAGGCCGACCCGGCGGAGCGCCGCGAGGGCATCGGCGTTCGAGACATCCGGTTCGCCGAGCGCAGGGCCGAACGACGGCGAGCGGTTCTCGAAGACGGCCACGTCGTAGATGCTCGGGATCTCGGAGGGGTTGCCGGGCCGCTGCGGGGCGAGCGGATCGAGGTCGGCCGGCGGCAGGAAGACGCGGTTCTGGCGCGCCGCGGCGATCGAGATCCATTCGCCGGTCAGCGGGTCCTGGCGCATCTCGGCGTTCGCCGGTCGCGGGTCGAGCACCCGCTCGTCGACCGCACGCTCGGCGGGCAGCGCCGAGTCGGCGTCGTCGAAGTAGATGAGCTCCCGGCCGTCGGCCAGCAGGGTCGAGGTCACGGTGATGCGCGGGTCGACGGGGGCAGCGGATGCCGCGCCGGCGACGTCGTTCGAGTCGGTCACGCGCCACACCATACGCGCCTTTCGTTTTGCAAACAAACCCATTTCGTATTGCAAAGTCGGCGGTGAGCGCGGATGATTCCGGTATGACCATCGACGCCGCAGCCGCGAGTGCACCGCTCGACGCCCCGCGTCGACGCGAACTCGCGCTCGCGCTCGTCGCCGAGCGCGGGTTCGTGCGCGTCGCCGAACTCTCGCGGGCATTCGGAGTGACGACCGTCACGGCGCGCGCCGACCTCGACGCCCTCGAGCGGCAGGGCGGCATCCGACGCGTCCACGGCGGCGCCGTGCCGCTCTCCTCTCCGCTCGCCGCCGAGCGCCCCGAACGCGAACCGAGCTTCGAAGAGGCGCTCGAGGCATCCGTCGAACCGAAACGACTCATCGGCGAGCAGGCGGCAGCGCTCGTACGGAGCGGCCAGAGCATCATCCTCGACGTCGGCACCACGACCCTGCAGGTCGCCAGAGCGCTGCGGGCACGCACCGACCTCGACGACCTCGTGGTGTTCACGAACGGCCTCTCGATCGCCCTCGAACTCGAAGCAGAGATCCCGCGCTTCACCGTCGTCGTCACCGGCGGCACGCTGCGGCCGAAACAGCACTCCCTGGTGCATCCGCTCGCCGGTTCGATGCTCGAGGAGGTGCACGTCGACCTCGCGTTCATCGGCTGCAACGGGGTGGACGCCGCGCACGGGGTCACGAATGCCAACCTCCCGGAGGCATCGGTCAAGTCGCTCATGATGCGGGCGGCGGCCCGCTCCATCGTCGTCGCGGACGCGACCAAGCTCGGCGAGGTGCACCTCGGCCGCATCGCCCCGATCGACGCCTTCGACGGACTCGTCACGGATGCCGCGGCGCCCCCGCCGATCGTCGCCGAACTCCTCGACGCCGGGCTCGCAGTGCACGTCGCACGAGACTCTAGAGTGGATCCATGACCCTTCCCACGGGCGAGCAGTTCGCCCTCGAGACGTCGACGTCGAGTGGCGACATCCGCGCCACGATCACCGCCGTCGCAGCAGGCATCCGCACGCTCAGCATCAACGGCATCGACCTCGTGCCGCCGTTCGCCGAAGACCAGACGCCGCCGATGGGGGCGGGCATCGTGCTCGTGCCATGGCCCAACCGCATCCGCGACGGCCGGTGGAGCCACGACGGCGTCGACCACCAGCTCGTCATCTCCGAGCCTGCGAAGAACAACGCCATCCACGGGCTGCTCCGCAACACCGAGTACCGGCCGATCGCGCGCGAGCGCGACTCGGTGACGCTCTCGGCGACGGTGTACCCGCAGCTCGGCTACCCGTTCCTGCTCGGCACCGCCGTGCACTACGAGCTCGTCTCCGACGGGCTGAAGGTCACGCACTACGTCGAGAACCTCGGCGCCGACCCGGCCCCGGTCGCGATCGGCACGCACCCGTACCTGAAGATCGGCGGCGTTCCGACGGCCGACCTCGAGCTGCGCCTCGACGCCGCGAGCCACATCGAGGTCGACGACCGGCTGCTGCCGACGGGCGAGGTGCCGGTCGACGGCACCGAATGGGACTTCCGAGAGGGTCGGCGGGTCGGCGACGTCTCCCTCGACGACGCGTTCGGCGAGATCGCGAGCGAAGACGGCCAGGTGCTGCACACGCTCACCGCGCCCGACGGGCGCAGCGTCTCGGTCTGGGCCGACGACGCGTTCGAGTACGTGCAGGTCTACACCTCGCACCGGTTCCCCGGCGAAGACGGCGACGTCGCGATCGCGATCGAACCCATGACCGCACCGGCCGAGGCGTTCAACTCGGGCCGCGGCCTGCGCTGGCTCGACCCGGGCGAAGAGTGGCAGATCTCATGGGGCATCCGCTTCGAGGGCTTCGCGGCGGAGTAGCAGMGCTGARCTCCYGAGGGCGATCATCCGCTTCGAGGGCTTCGCGGCGGAGTAGCAGAGCTGAGCTCCTGAGGGCGATCATCCGCTTCGAGGGCTTCGCGGCGGA
>NZ_LMIR01000002.1:0-387059 GCF_001429165.1 Agromyces sp. Root81 | reverse complement strand
CGATCATCCGCTTCGAGGGCTTCGCGGCGGAGTAGCAGAGCTGAGCTCCTGAGGGCGATCATCCGCTTCGAGGGCTTCGCGGCGGAGTAGCAGCGCYGAACTCCCGAGGGCGATCATCGGGATTGGGGAGCTGGCGCTGCCGTCACGTTTCGATCAGACTGTTCGCATGTTCTTTCGTCGACCCGTCAAGCAGTGGATCCTTCTCACGAGCCTGATGCTCGGCTTCCTCGGGGGCGGGATCGGAGCAGCGTTCGGCCAGCCCAATTCGTGGCTCTGGTTCGGTGCCGGCGTTCTCGTCGCGGTTGCGCTCGTTCCGGCCACAGCGAGCCTGCGGTCGGTGAAGCAGACCCAGTAGAGAGAGCTGCGTGGCAGTCGACGCTGTGAGCTCAGCCGAAGACGCAGGACCCCGAGCCGACGGCGGCGTCGAGGCTTGGCGCGGAACTCGCGAGCGGCGCCAGCGTCGAGATCGGGATCGCGAAGCCGACGTTGTCGACCGTCTCCGACTTCGCGAAGACGACCCCGGCGACCTCGCCATCACCCGTGAGGACGGGTCCGCCGGAGTTGCCGTGGTCGACGTCCGCCGCGAGCGTCACGATCTCGCGGGTCGAGGTGCGCCCGCCCGTCTGGATCGTGAGCGGCCCGCTCGCCATGACGTTCGCGGGGCGCAGCTCGAACGGGCCGCCGAACGGGTAGCCGGCCACGGCGACCTCCTGCCCGAGCGCCGGCGTCGCCAGGTCGAGCGGCGGCGTCGCGAGGTCGTCGACCGCGATGAGTGCGAGGTCGTTCGTCTCGTCGTAGGCGACGACGCGGCCCGGCGCCGCCGGCTGACCCGGCGCCTCCACGATGGGCTCGGTGACGCCGGCGACGACGTGGGCGTTGGTGACGATGCGGTCGGGAGCGACGACGAAGCCGCTTCCCGAGAGCGTCGAGCCGCACTGGAAGGCGCTGCCGGTGACCCGAACGACGGATGCCGCGGCGCGCGCGAGCTCGACATCGTCGACGTCGAACGTGGGCAGCGCGGGGGACTCGGTCGGCCCGTCGAGCACGCCGACGAGCCAGGGCAACCCCTCGCCGAGCGCGGCGGTGCGGATCTCGGCGAGCAGTGTGCGAGCCGGCGCAGGGGTGACGGCGTCGAGACCCTGCAGCACGCGCGAGCCGGCGATGGCGGGGGAGACCACGGGCACGCCCATCGCCGAGACGCCCGAGGCGACGAGGGCGACGACGAACGCCGTCACGAGCAGGTTGCCGAGGGCGCCGAGGATGCGGTCGAGTACGCCGAGCTTGACCGCCCGTACGCCGCGCCGGAGAGCCCGACCGATGACCGCGCCGAGCCAGGCGCCGAGGCAGAGCAGAGCGATCGCGGTCGCGATCGCCGCGGGCGCCCGCCACTCGGGCCACGGCACGATGCCGGCGACCCAGGGCATCACGAAGTACGCGGCGACGCCGGCGGCGACGAGGCCGACGAGCCCGGCAGCCGTGTGCAGGAGCCCGGCGCGCCAGCCGTTCACGATCGCGCCGATGAAGACGAGCACGAGGGCGATGTCGAGCAGGATGCTCCAGACCACGGGGCTCCCTTCGAGGCCGGGGGACTCCAGCCTGAGGCATCCGTCTTCGAGAGTGCTGAAGGCGCGCAGACGGTCGACGGGCGCGGGAACGGCCGCCACGGTCCGTGCCATCGAGCCGGCAGGCGGTTCGCCGCATCCCACGACCGATCGGATCGTCGTCGCGCCCGCGTAGTCGACCTGCGACAACGGATGCCGCAGCCTCGCCGCACCTCGGTTAGGGTCTGAATGCCCGCGGCCGATCGGCCGGGCCCAGCACACGAAGAGGAGTGACGGATGCGCGTCGGCATGTTCCTGAATTACGCGGGCGGATTCCGAGAGGTCGCCGACGAGGTCGTCGAACTCGAACGCGCGGGGGTCGACCTCATCGCGGTCCCCGAGGCGTACTCCTTCGACGCGGTGAGCCAGCTGGGCTTCCTCGCCGCCCGCACGTCGACCATCACGCTGGCCTCCGGCATCCTGCAGCTCTATACGCGCACGCCCACGCTCACCGCCATGACCGCCGCGGGCCTCGACTACGTCTCGGACGGCCGGTTCGAGCTCGGCATCGGGGCATCGGGCCCGCAGGTCATCGAGGGCTTCCACGGGGTGCCGTACGACGCACCGCTCGGCCGCACCCGCGAGCTCGTCGACATCTGCCGCATGGTCTGGCGCCGGGAGCCGGTCGTGCACGAGGGGCGCCGCTATCAGATCCCGCTGCCCGCAGGACAGGGCACGGGGCTCGGCAAGCCGCTGAAGCTCATCAACCACCCGGTGCGCGAGCGCATCCCGATCACGATCGCCTCGCTCGGCCTCAAGTCGGTCGAGCAGACCGCCGAGATCGCCGACGGCTGGCTGCCGATGTTCTTCCACCCCGAGCGAGCCGCAGGCGTGTGGGGCGACGCGCTCGCCGCAGGCATCGCCCGGCGCGCACCCGAGCTCGCGCCGCTCGACATCTTCGCGAGCCCGGCGCTCGCGATCACCGACCACCCCGAGCAGGTGCTGACGCTCGTGAAGCCGCAGCTCGCGCTCTACATCGGCGGCATGGGCGCCCGCGGCAAGAACTTCTACAACGAGCTCATCTCGAACTACGGCTTCGAGGCCGAGGCGGCGCACATCCAAGACCTCTACCTCGAAGGCCGCAAGGACGAGGCGATCGCCGCGGTGCCCGACGAACTCGTGCGGGCGGTGTCGCTCATCGGGCCGGCCGGTCACGTCGCCGAGCGGGTCGCGGCCTTCGCGGAGGCCGGCGTCACCACCCTCGCCGTCACCCCGCTCGCCCGCAACTCCGCCGAGCGGGTCGCGCTGATGGCCGGGCTGCGCTCGATCGTCGGCTGACGCGGCGCTGCGGCATCCGTTCGCGTCGATGCGAGCGGATGTCGCGGCGGGAAACATTCCCGGGCAACTCCCGCCTTCCTCTGGCGTCGGGGCTGATGCAGGGCTAGCTTGAGATCGTGGCCACGAAGACGCGGGCACAAGGGGACACCTGGGGAGGAGCCGCCATGGCGGGAACGTTCGAGCTCTACGAGGATGCGAGCGGGCAGTTCAGGTTCCGGCTGAAGGCCGGCAACGGTCAGACGATCGCGGCATCCGAGGCCTATACGACGAAGGCGGCCGCGAAGAACGGCATCGAGTCGGTGCGCACGAATGCGCCCGATGCTCCCCTCGTCGACCAGACCGAGTAGTTCGAGCGCCCGCCGAGGCGGTGCCCGGGATCGGGCCGCGTTGCGGCGTGCGCTCTCCGTGTCTTCGCACCTCGGCGTCGAGAGCGCGGCGTCATGCGGCGATGCCCTCGCACCGATCGGTGCCCCCAGAGAGGCTCGAACTCTCGACCCACGGATTAACCTGCTGCACTAGGTCTCCCTAGCCACCGTCACCGGCTTGCAGTCTGGACTATATCTTCACCTTCGGCCGAGCCGGTCAGGTGCGCCGCGTGTAGTCTCTGAGGTTCCCTTGCGGTTACCTGCTGATTGCCCAATCCCTCGGATTGTCACTGCCGTTTCGGGCGAGTACCTCGGGCTCTCAGGGTGTTCCAGCATATAGCGGCGGTCATCCAGCGTATTTCGACGCTGGCGCTCCTATTTTTTGTTGAAGTCCGTTGCTCTAACCAACTGAGCTATGGGGGCGAAGACAGCCTAACAGGCCGTTTCCGACGGAGGGCGGCCGGCGACGACTGACCCGCGGCGATTCGCGCCGGAACGACGGATGGGTCGCGCTCGAGCGCGACCCATCCGCCGTCGTGCGATCACTTCTTGGCGTGCGCCGTGCCCTTCAACGGAACGACGGTCAGCTTGGCGTCACCCAGCGAGTCCGTCGTCACGTAGAGCATCTCGGCACGAACCGAGACGGCCGAGGGCATCGCGACCTCGATGACGGAGGTCGCCGAACTCGCACCCGGCGCCACGACCGCCACCTGTCCGGCGCCCATCGGGCCGCCGAAGAGCTCGGCGACGTAGAGGGTGCCGTTCGGTGAGACGGCGATGCCGGTGGCACCGCCGAAGCCAGTCGCAGCGAGATCCATCTCGCCGGTGCCGGGGTCGACCGAGTACACGACGCCGCGCGGGCCGAGGGTCGGATCCTCCGAGCCGCCGGGCAGGCTCGTCACGTAGAGCAGCCCGTCGGGTCCGAGTTCGACGTCGGTCGGCACGGGTTCGGCACGGTACTCGTGCCCGTAGACGCAAGCCGGCCACGGAGCCTCGCCGATGTTCTCAGCGGTCACGGTCACCGGTGCCGCGGGAGGCAGCACCGCGACGGTCGAGACGACGCCCTCGGCGTCCACCTTCAGCACGGCGTTCGCGCCGGCATCGGCGATGTAGACCTCGCCGTCGACGACGGTTGCGCCGTACGCGTGCGTGTCGATGATGCCGGTGTAGTTCGGCATACCGAGCGGCGGGAACGGCGGGAACGGCACGAACTCGGCCTCGCACTCCGCGCTCAGGTCGCTGAACCCGTAGGTGTTGACCGCATCGGGGTTCTCGGTCGCCTCGTACGCGGCGAGGTCGGCGACGGGGGTCTCGACCCCGTTGGACATCGACATCAGCCACGCACTCGTGTGATCGCCGTTCGTCGTCACGTAGTACACCGTGCTGCCGTCGACGGCTGGTGCGCTGACCTCGTCGCCCTGGGTGGCCACGAGCTGCGTCGCCTGGCCCTTCTTGTCGACGAGCGAGAGCACGCCGATGAAATTCTGCGAGACGTAAGCCTGGCCGGAAGCGTCGACCGCGAGGCCGAGTGGGCTGACGAGTCCGTCTGCCCGTGTGGAGGGAGTGCCGCTGGGTTGCGCGGCGATCGCCGGTGTCGCCACGGCGAGCGCGACAGCTGCGGCCATCGCGACGCCGATGAGTGGAATACGCGTGTGCATGAACGATCTCCTCGGGATGGAGTGATCCGAGGCATGCCGGACGGCGTTCCCCCGGTGGGTGCCGTCTCCGGCAGCCGATGTCAGAGTATTCCTCGGTTCCGCGGGCGTCGAGGGAGCGGCTCCACCCAGAACAGGGGGCACCCCGTCTGCTCACGGCTTCCGATCTCGAGCACGCCACTCCACGTACGCGCCCACGGCGAGTCCGAGCATCGGGCCCCAGTACCAGAAGGGCAGCACGAGATTCACGAGCAGAGCGTCGGCAGGCGCATCAGCCGGGCCGACGGTGGTCAGCAGCATGGGCACGGCGGCGATGCAGAGGATGCCCGACGCGATGAAGCCGGGCACGGCGGCCAGGCCGACCGGAACCGGTCGTCCGCCGATGCGGGGAATCCAGCTCGGGAAGACACGACCCCACGGCAGGATGAGCCCGAGCGTGAGGAGGCTGGCGGCGGCTCCGCCGGCACCGATCACGAGGCCGGTCGCGAGTGTCGCCGGTTCGAGCTGCGTGCTGCTCGGGCCGAAGAGCGGCCACGGGGTCAACCAGGTCGCTCGGGCAAGTGCGTAGGGGAGCGGCCCGAGGGCGGCGAGGATCGTGATCGTCGTGCGGTGGCGGACGAGCCACGATGCCAGGCGACCCGAACCGGCGGAGCGGAGGGCCACGATCGCCGTCGCCGCCCAGACCAGAGCGGAGATCAGCCCGAGGCCGACGACCGCGAACTCGGGGAGACCGGCGGCGAGAGCGCCGACGACTCCGACCGCGAATCCCGTGAGCCCATCGAGCGTCAGTCCGGCCCACCAGACGGATGCCGCCATCAGCACGAGCAACCCGGCCAGCAGCGCCGCGCCGAGTCGGGGTGCGCGTACGAGCGCGACCGCGATCGCGACGAGGCCGCCGACCACCGCGGCGGCCCCGAAGAGATAGCCGGTGATGGCGATGCCCGACATGCTGCCGAACGTGAAGGCGAGCGCGAGCGCGAGCGCCGCTGCGGCGATGCCCGCGGCGGTCGACTGAGGACGTGATGCGCGTCTGCGTGCGAGGACGGCACCCAGGACGACACCCGCCGCGCCGGTGCCGAGTGAGAGCAGCGCCGCGGCCGTCGGCTCGAGCAGCATGGTCGCGAGGCTCGGCGTGACGGGGTGGGCGAACGGGCTGATCGCCGGAACGGCGAGCCAGGCGATCGAGAGTCCGGTGACGACCGCGGAGGCGACGAGCGCAGTGAGGGCGAGCGGTCGGAGGCGTTCCGGGGTTCGGCGGCGGGGCGCGCCCGGTCGACTCGGAACGGCGCGGGCGGCCGGTTCGGTGCTGGTCACGTGTGGCTCCTCTGGTTCGGCGTGCGGCCGCCCGATGCGGCCACGGTCAGCGTGCCAGCGCGACGGATCGCGCGCCTCACCCCGACGGGTGAGGCGAACGTCGGAGGGCGCCGGGTAGCGTGAGCGTCGATATGGATGCTCCGTCCCGTTCAGACGCCACAGCCCGATCGTCGCGGAACCCTTCGTCTGCGGATCTGGTCGCCGCGCTCGCCGCGGCCGCGGCGCTGCTGCCGCTCACGATCGTCGAAGTGCTCGGTGCGACACCCCCGAACGCCAGCTGGGCGGCCGTCGTCATCGGCTTGTTCGTGCTGCTGCACACGGCCATGATCCTGCGTCGGCGTTCGCCGATCGGCGGGCTCGTGATCGCCTCGGCGATCATGCTGGCACTCACCGCAGCGAGCCTGCCCGGCAGCCCCACCGTCGCAGTGCTGCTGCCCAGCAGCCTCGTCTACCTCGTCTTCGTCTTCACGGCGGCGGCGAGCGGAGAGCGATTCGCCGACGCCGCTGCGATCGCGTTGGGGCTCGCGGGCGCCGCGATGATGACGGCGGTGGCGATCGCGAATGACGCGGCCGAGGCGATCGGCTCCGAGCCGGGCGCGATCGTCACGCTCGCGGGGTTCCTCGTTGCGTCGATCGGGGCGGCATGGGCGCTCGGTCGCTCCCGGCTCGAACTCCGTCGCACCCGCGCCGCCCGGGAACTCGCTCGCGAGCAGGCCGCCGCACTCCGGATGCAACGGGAGCGCGAAGCCTCGGCCGAGGAACGCCGACGCCTCGGTCGCGACCTGCACGACGTCGTGTCGCACTCGCTCGCCGTCATGGTCGCCCAGGCGGAGGCGTCCCGTCTGCTGCTCGGGCGCGACGACGAGCGGGCCCGCGCTGCGATCGAGCATGTCGTGACGACCGGCCGGAGCGCGATGTCGGACATGCGCGGGCTCGTCTCCGTGCTGGCCGCGCCGGCCGGCGACGGCCGACACGATGCCGCCCCGATGGAGCCGAGTCCGGGTCTGACCGAGCTGCCGGACCTCGTCGGTCGCGCCTCCGCCCCCGGTCGCGCGGTGACGTTCGAAGAGCTCGGGGTCGCTCGAGAAGTCAGCCCGGGCCTCGGGCTCACGGCGTACCGCATCGTGCAGGAGTCGCTCACGAACACGCTGAAGCACACGGATCCGCCGACGAGCAGCGTCGTACGACTCGAATGGGGAGGCGACGTGGTCGAGGTGACCATCGAAGACGACGGCGGGGCGGGCCTCGCCTCGACCGGAGGACCTGACGGCCGCGGCATCCGCGGCATGCGGGAACGGGCGCGGCAGCTCGGGGGCGACCTCGAGAACGGTCCGCTCACGGGAGGCGGGTGGCGCACTCGGCTCTCCCTGCCGCTGCCGCCTGCGGAGACGCCTCGATGACCGGCCTCGACCCCGTGGCATCCGCTCGCGTCCGCGTCGCCATCGCCGACGACCAGGAGCTGATCCGCTCTGCCGTCGCCGTCATGGTGGAGGCGCATGCCGACTTCGAGCTCGTCGGGACAGCGTCCGACGGCGGCGAGCTCCTCGAGCTTGCACGCGCCCACCGGCTCGAAGTCGTGCTGATGGACATCCGGATGCCCCGCCTCGACGGCATCGAGGCCACCCGCCGACTCGTGGCCGAGCATCCCGCGACGCGGGCGCTCATCCTCACCACCTACGACCTGGACGAGTACGTGTTCGCGGCGATCCGCGCCGGAGCGAGCGGTTTCCTCACGAAGGATGCGTCGAGCGACGAGATCGCCGCGGCGATCCGTGCCGTCCACATCGGCGACGCCGTGCTCGCGCCGCGTGCCACCGCGAGCCTCGTCGAATTCGTGGCACGCGGCCCGGCGCCCGCCGACCCCGACGCGCTGCTCGCCGCCCTGACGCCGCGCGAGCGCGAGGTGCTCATGCTGCTCGTGACCGGTGCGTCGAACGAACAGGTCGCCGAACGCCTCTACCTGACCGGCAACACCGTGAAGACGCACGTCCGGGCGATCCTCGCCAAGCTCGACCTCGCCGACCGCGTGCACGTCGTCATCTGGGCGTTCGAGAACGGGATCGCCGGCGCGCGGTAGCGATCGCGCGCGAGGTCGGCCGCCCAGGCGAAGACTCGGCCGAGGCTCCCGGCGAAGACGGGTAAGGTGTGCGGCGATGGCTTCCGAATTCTCTCGTCCCACCAAGTTCCCGCCCGGCATGTTCGAGGCCTTCCAAGGTGCGGAGGATCCGGCGCACCTGAGCAGGGTCGCCCACGACACCGCTGCCGCGTTGCTCTCGCGTGTGCAGTCCGACCCCGATCCCGAGGTCGTCGCGCGCCTCGTCTCCTACACCGACGAGCACGGCATCGACGCGATCGCCGAACTCTGGTCGCGCGCCTCCGCGAAGAGCCTGCCGGGTGCGCTCTGGCGCGTCTACCTGCTTCGTGCGCTCATCCGCCAGGACCCGCGCAGCATGAGCCTCGCGTTCCAGCGCGGCTCCGAAGTCTCCCACACGATCGACCAGGTGGTCGCGGGCGCCGCCGTCCCCGCCGGCCCCGACGAGGTGGTCGAACTCGCCGACCGCATCCTGCACGGACTGTTCACCGGTGACTTCGCCGTCGCCCTCGAGCGCGCCGCAGCGTTCGCGCGAGTCGCGGCGGCCGGCTCGGCGAGCCTCGCCGATGACGCCGACGAGACGGACTCCGTGCATCCCGACCGCTCGGCGAAGCTCACCACGAGGGCCTACCGTCTCACGGAGCTCGCCGAGGAGCTGGCCTCCTGCGCGCGACTCTGGCGACGCGACGCGCTCGACTGACGCGACGCGCTCGACTGACGCGACGCGCTCGACTGACGCGCCCGCACGGGCGGGTGGGAATGAACACCCTCCCGACGTCGTTTAGAATTGACGTGGCCGGCCGCAGTAACCCCGGGCTCCAATATTCGCCGCTCCGAGCGGCCTCGCGCCGAGAGGCGTTCTGCGGCCGGCCTCTTCCATGTCTCGAGCGCCGTGCGCACTGATCGCCGACGCGGGCGAGCGGATGCTCCGGCGCCGCGAGAGCCCGCGGCGTCCGCGTAGCATCGGAGCATGCCCGAGACCGTGACGCTCCTCATCGAACCCGTTCCCGCCGACGCACGCGACCTCGACCTCGCGACGACGCTGCGCGAGGTTGACGCCGAGGCCCCGGCACTCCGTGTCGGCGAGCTGTCGACGCAGCGCGGCGACGGGGTCTTCGAGACGCTCGCCGTGATCGACGGCCACGCGCAGGAGACTGGCCCCCACCTCGAGCGGTTGCGCAACTCGGCGCTCATCTGCGAGCTGCCCGAACCGAACCTGGCGCAGTGGCGCACGGCGATCGATCGGGCCGTCGCCGCACTGCCCGACGAGGGTCAGTGGGCGCTCAAGCTCGTGCTGAGCCGCGGCATCGAACACGGGCCGACGCCCACCGCCTGGCTGCATGCCGTGCGCGCCACCGACTTCAGCGCGGTGCGGGAGCGCGGCGTGACCGCGGTCACGCTTGACCGCGGCTACGCGCACGACGCCGCCGAACGCGCCCCGTGGCTGCTGCTCGGTGCGAAGACCCTGAGCTACGCCACGAACATGGCGGCGCTGCGCGAGGCGCACCGACGCGGCGCCGACGACACGATCTTCGTCTCCTCCGACGGCTACGTCATGGAGGGGCCGACGTCGAGCGTCATCCTCCGGCACGGCGAGGCGTACTCGACGCCCGCTCCGTCGGGCGCGATCCTGCATGGCACGACGCAGCAGAGCCTCTTCGAGCACCTCGCCGCGACCGGTCGGACGACGGGGTACCGCGACATCCCGACCGCCGAACTCGGCACGGCCGACGCGATCTGGCTCGTGTCGAGCGTGCGCCTCGCCGTCGGGGTGACCCGACTCGACGGGGCATCCGTCGCCTACGACGCGGCCGAGACGCGCGCGTTCAACGACTACCTGCTCTCGCCCCGCGACTAGCGCAGGGGCGGGATCATCCGAAGCGGCCGGAGACGTAGTCCTCGGTCGCCTTCACCGACGGGTTCGAGAAGATCGTCGTGGTGTCGTCGTACTCGATGAGCTTGCCGGGCTTGCCCGTGCCCGCGATGTTGAAGAACGCGGTCCGGTCGCTGACGCGCGAGGCCTGCTGCATGTTGTGCGTCACGATCACGATCGTGTACTTCAGCTTCAGTTCCTCGATGAGGTCCTCGATCGCGAGGGTCGAGATCGGGTCGAGCGCCGAGCACGGCTCGTCCATGAGGATGACCTCGGGGGAGACGGCGATCGCCCGCGCGATGCAGAGACGCTGCTGCTGTCCGCCCGACAGGCCCGAACCCGGGCGGTCGAGACGGTCCTTGACCTCGTTCCAGAGATTCGCGCCGCGCAGCGACCGCTCGACGAGCTCGTCGGCGTCGGACTTCGAGATGCGCTTGTTGTTGAGCTTCACGCCCGCGAGCACGTTCTCCTTGATCGACATCGTCGGGAACGGGTTCGGGCGCTGGAAGACCATGCCCACCTGCCGGCGCACCAGCACCGGGTCCACGTCGGGGTCGTAGAGGTTGTTGCCGTCGATGAGCACCTCGCCTTCGACGCGGGCGCCGGGGATGACCTCGTGCATGCGGTTCAGCGTGCGGAGGAAGGTCGACTTGCCGCAGCCCGAGGGGCCGATGAACGCGGTGACGCTGCGGGGCTCGATCGCGAGGTTCACGTCCTCGACGGCGAGGAACTTCGAGTAGTAGACGTTGAGGTCGCGGACCTCGATGCGCTTGGACACGGGCTTCCTTTGCTTGCGGGGGTCAGCGGCCGAACTTCGGCGCGAAGAATCGGGCGACGAGCCTCGCGATGAGGTTCAGCGCCATGACGATGAGGATGAGGGTGAGCGCGGCGGCCCAGGCACGGTTGATGTACTCCTCCGGCGGGTTCCCCTGGTTCGCGTACTGCGTGTAGACGAACACGGGTAGCGACTGCATCCGCCCGTCGAAGAGGTTGTAGTTCACGCTCGCGGTGAACCCTGCCGCGATCAGCAGCGGTGCGGTCTCGCCGATGACCCGGGCGATCGAGAGCATGATGCCCGTCGTGATGCCCGCGATCGACGTGGGCAGCACGACCTTGACGATCGTCAGCCACTTCGGCACGCCGAGCGCGAAGGCGGCCTCGCGGAGCTCGTTGGGCACGAGGCGGAGCATCTCCTCGCTCGAGCGCACGACCACGGGGATCATGAGGAGCGACAGGGCGACGGCGCCGGCGATGCCGGTGCGGGTGCCGGGGCCGAGGAAGATCGCGAACAGCGAGTAGGCGAAGAGGCCGGCCACGATCGACGGGATGCCGGTCATGACATCGACGAGGAACGTGACGCCGCGGGCGAGCCTGCCGCGTCCGTACTCGACGAGGTAGATCGAGGTCATGAGTCCGATCGGGATCGAGATGACCGCCGCGGCGCCCGTCATGAGCAGGGTGCCGATGATCGCGTGCAGCGCACCGCCGCCCTCGCCGGTGACGTTGCGCATCGACATCGTGAAGAAGTCGGCGTCGAAGCGTGCGGCGCCGAGGCTCACGACCGTGATCGCGAGGGAGACGAGCGGGATCATCGCCAGCAGGAACGCACCGGTGACGAGCGCGGTGACGAGGCGGTCCATCGCACGCCGGCGCCCCTCGACGAGCATGGAGAACAGCCAGATCGCGGGAATGTAGAGCAGTGCGCCGATGAAGAGCGCCCCGCCCCAGTTGTAGCCGGAACCCGAACCGATCGCCACGACGCCGAACACGGCTGCTGCGACGGCGATCGCCGCGACGAGGATCGTCCACGGCGCCGACTTCGGCAGGCGCCCCGCGGTGAGCGAGTTGGCGATGGGGGCGGATGTCTCGGGGGGCCGAGTGGTCTGGATGGTCATCAGTTGGCTCCCGAGAATTCCTTGCGGCGGCTGACGATCCAGCGCGCGAAGGCGTTGACCGCGAAGGTCACGACGAAGAGGATGAGGCCGGTGGCGATCAGGACGTTGACGTTCAGTCCGTACGCCTCGGGGAAGCTGAGTGCGATGTTCGCCGCGATCGTGTTCGGGTTGACCGAGGTCAACAGCTGGAACGTGATCACGGGCGACGCGGAGAGCACCATCGCGACGGCCATCGTCTCGCCGAGCGCTCGGCCGAGGCCGAGCACCGAGGCGGAGATGATGCCTGAGCGGCCGAAGGGCAGCACCGCGGTGCGGATCATCTCCCAGCGAGTGGCGCCGAGTGCGAGGGCCGCCTCCTCGTGCAGCACCGGCGTCTGCAGGAACACCTCGCGGCAGATGGCGGTCATGATCGGGAGCACCATGACGGCGAGCACGAGGGCCGCCGTCAGGATCGTGCGGCCGGTGGCCGACGGCGTGCCGCTGAAGAGGGGGATCCAGCCGAGGTTCTCGTTCAGCCAGGCGTAGGCGTCGACGAGCGCCGGAGCGAAGACGCCGATGCCCCACAGGCCGAAGACGACCGAGGGAACCGCGGCGAGCAGGTCGACGATGTAACCGAGCACCGAGGCGAGGCGGCGAGGTGCGTAGTGCGAGATGAAGAGGGCGATGCCGATGGAGATCGGCAGGGCGACGACGAGGGCGAGCGTGGCGGCCCAGACCGTGCCGAAGACGAGCGGACCGACGTAGTCCCAGAAGTTCGTCTTGAGGATGGAGGCGTCCTCGTTGGTGGCCACCACCGCGGGGATGCTCTGCACGATGAGGAAGAGGGCCACCGCTGCCAGGGTGACGAGGATCATCGATCCCGCGAACACCGCCGAGCGGGAGAAGACGAGGTCGCCGATGCGGAGCTTCGCCTTGATCGGGGCCGGTGCGGACGTCATCTGGTGCGATCCTCGGAGTTCTTGAGTCGGATTCTGGAGACGCGATCGTGCCCGACCCCGTCGCGAACGATCGGGGTCGGGCACGAACCTACTACTTGATCGAGTCGATCGCAGCAGTGATCTTCTCGCGGAGCGTGTCCGAGATCGGAGCCGAACCGGCGTCAGCCGCTGCGACTTCCTGGCCCTCGGGGCTCGCGATGTAGGACAGGTAGCCCTTGACGAGGTCGACGTTCGCCGGGTCCTCGTACTGGCCGCACGCGATGAGGTAGCTCACGAGCACGATCGGGTAGACGCCGGCCTCTTCCGAGGTGCGGTCGATCTCGATGGCGAGGTCGCCCTCGGCGCGGCCTTCGGCGAACGGCGAGGCGTCGACGATGGCGGCAGCGGCCTCGGGGGAGTACGGCACGAACTCGTCGCCGACCTTGATCGAGACGGTGCCGAGGTCACCGGCGCGCGACGCGTCGGCGTAGCCGATGGTGCCGTTGCCGTTGCTCACTGCGTCGACGAGGCCCGAGGTGCCCTGAGCGGCTTCGCCGCCTTCGAACGGCCACACGCCGTCGGCTTCCCAGGTCCACACGTCAGCGGCAGCTGCGCCGAGGTACTCGGTGAAGTTCTCGGTGGTGCCGGAGTCGTCCGAGCGGTGCACGGGCGTGATGGCGAGGTCGGGGAGCGTCGCGTCGGGGTTCGTCGCGGCGATCGCCGGGTCGTTCCAGTTGGTGATCGTGCCGGCGAAGATGCCAGCGACGGTCGCAGCGTCGAGATCGAGCGAGTCGACGCCCTCGACGTTGAAGATCACGGCGATCGGCGAGATGTAGAGCGGAAGCTCGACGATGCTCGAGTCGGCGGCGCACTTCTTGAAGCCGCCTGCGGCGAGCTCCTCGTCCTTGAACGCGCGGTCGGAGCCGGCGAAGTCGCTGGCGCCCTCGAGGAAGGTCTCACGACCAGCGCCCGAACCGGAGGGGTCGTAGTCGACGGTGACGTCGGGGTTCGCGGTCTGGAAACCGGCGATCCACGACTGCTGGGCCGCATCCTGCGAGGACGCGCCCGCGCCGACGAGGTTGCCCGAGAGCGTCGATGCCGACTCCGACGGAGCTGCGCCGCCTTCGTTCGAGGCACAGGAGCTGAGCGCGATCGCCGCGGTGACGGCGATGACGGCGGGCACGCCGAGACGCTTGAAGTTCACGTGAATTCCCTTCCGGGGTTCGATTGCAGGTTGTGGGCCGGTGCCGACCCGCCTGCGACGCTAATGAGCGCGCCTTACGAGCATCCGTTACGACGGTAAACAGCAGGTGAACGACCGCTGTCGCACTGGACTCGCGGGATACCTGGGAGTCCTCAGCGTGGGGTGTTCTCGAACCTGTCGGGGTTTCGAGACGGCGCTGGTGCGCTTGCTCGCCTCGTGGAGGCCGGCTCAGGCGCGTGGCGCGTGCGTCTCGATCGCGATGATGCCCGAACCCGGGCTCGTCGCCGAGAGGTGCACGACACTGAACGCGCCGGTCTCGAGCCCCGCGGCATCCGTCACGTAGGACCCGAGGGGGGTGCCGGTGGCCAGCGCCACCTCGCGCATGATCTCGGGAAGCACCGGACCGTGGCTGCAGATGATCGCGCTCTTGCCGGCGCGCACTCGCTTGCCGACGACTCGCCGCACCTCGTCGGCGCCGGCCTCCCACGCGTCCTGGCTGATGCCCGCATCGCGCTTGATCTCGACGCCGGCCGCCACTGCGATCGGGGTGACCGTCGTCACGCAGCGCACTGCGGGACTCGACACGATCCGCTTCGGCGCCCACGCGCCGAGCGTCGACACGAGTCCTGCCGCCTGCTCGACGCCGCGCTCGGTGAGCGGTCGCGCGGCGTCGTCACCCGGCCAGCTCGACCGACCCACTGCCTTGCCGTGGCGCACGATGGCGAGCGCGAACGTGGAGGTGACGCCCTGGTCGAGGAGCGTCGCGAAGGCGTCGAGGATCTCGACGTCGGGCTCGTAGCTCAGGTAGCCCCTGGCTCGCTTGATGGTGACCCACTCGAGGGCGGCGACCTCGGCGTTGGGCTTGAACGTCGAGCGCTGCACCGCCCGCTCGCTCACCTCGGCGGCCCAGTAGTGCACGATCTTCTCGCGACCGCTCGGCAGCGGATAGCGGGAGACCCCGAGCGGCACGCCGAGCGCGACCTCGAGCCCCGTCTCCTCTTCGATCTCGCGCACCGCGGTCTGCGGCAGGGACTCGCCGGGGTCGACCTTGCCCTTGGGGATCGTGACATCGCCGTAGACCGTGCGGTGGATGACCAGCACGTGCACCTTGCCGTCGATGAGGCGCCAGCAGACGGCCCCCGCGGCGTAGATCGCCGTCGTCACCGCCTGGGTCCCGATCGAGGGCGCTGCCCGGAACGGGTGCGCTGTCCGATCTGCTGCATGAGCCTATTCTGCAGGTCGTCGAGCGGATGCCCCGCGTCGTCGGTCGCGTGCCGCGTCCAGACGCCCTCGCCGTCGAGCCACCACGAGCTCGTCGTCCCGGCCATGGCCTGGTCGAAGAGGTCGTCGATCTCTGCGAGGTGAGCCGGGTCGGCCAGCCGCACGAGCGCCTCGACCCTGCGGTCGAGGTTGCGGTGCATCATGTCGGCCGAGCCGATGTAGACCTGCGGGTCGCCGTCGTTCAGGAAGGAGAAGATGCGCGAGTGCTCGAGGTAGCGCCCGAGGATCGACCGCACCGTGATGTGCTCGCTGAGGCCGGGGATGCCGGGGCGGAGGCTGCAGATGCCGCGCACCCACACCTCGACCGGCACGCCCGCGTTCGACGCGCGGTACAGGGCGTCGATGATCGACTCGTCGACGATCGAGTTCATCTTGATGCGGATGCCGGCCGGCCGGCCGGCCTCGGCGTTGCTGATCTCGCCCTGGATGAGCTTCAGCAGTCCCTTGCGCAGGTGCAGCGGCGCGACGAGGAGTCGCTTGAACTTCTTCTCGATGGCGTAGCCCGAGAGCTCGTTGAAGAGGCGGGTCAGGTCCTTGCCGACCTGGTCGTCGGCGGTGAGCAGGCCGAGGTCTTCGTAGATGCGGCTCGTCTTGGGGTTGTAGTTGCCCGTGCCGATGTGGCTGTAGTGGCGCAGGCCCCCCTTCTCCTGCCGGATCACGAGGGCGAGCTTGCAGTGGGTCTTCAGCCCGACGAGGCCGTAGACGACGTGCACGCCGGCCTTCTCGAGCTTGCGCGCCCACGAGATGTTCGCCTGTTCGTCGAAGCGGGCCTTGATCTCGACGAGGGCGAGCACCTGCTTGCCCGACTCGGCCGCGTCGATGAGCGCCTCGACGATCGGGCTGTCGCCCGAGGTGCGGTAGAGCGTCTGCTTGATCGCGAGCACGTCGGGGTCGGCTGCGGCCTGCTCGAGGAAGGCCTGCACGCTCGTCGCGAACGACTCGTACGGGTGGTGCAGCAGCACGTCCTGGCGGGAGATCGCCGTGAAGACGTCGGCCCGAAGGTTCGAGTCGCTCGGCTGCAGCTGCAGCGCGGTCGTCGGCACGTGGGTCGGATAGTGCAGTTCCGGGCGGTCGAGGCGGGAGAGGTCGAACAGGCCGCCGAGGTCGAGCGGGGCGGGGAGGCGGAACACCTCCTGTTCGGTGACGTCGAGCTCGCGCACGAGCAGGCCGAGCGTCACCTCGTCCATGTCGTCGGTGATCTCGAGCCGGATGGGCGGTCCGAAGCGCCGACGCAGGAGCTCCTTCTCGAGCGCCTTGATCAGGTTCTCGGTCTCGTCCTCCTCGATCTCGACGTCTTCGTTGCGCGTGACGCGGAACACGTGGTGCTCCACGATCTCCATGCCGGGGAAGAGGTCGCCGAGGTGGTTGGCGATGAGGTCTTCGAGCGTGATGTACCTGGCGTCCTCGATCGACTCGCTGGGGTCGACGCGCACGAACCGCGGCAGCATCTGCGGCACCTTGACGCGCGCGAACTCCTGCCGGCCGGTGCGGCTGTTGCGCACCCGGACCGAGAGGTTGAGCGAGAGCCCCGAGATGTAGGGGAAGGGGTGCGCCGGGTCGACCGCGAGCGGCATCAGCACGGGGAAGATCTGCTTCGAGAAGTAGTCGCGCAGGTGCTCGCGTTCGACGTCGCCGAGCTCGGCCCAGGTGATGACGCGGATGCCCGCCTCCGCGAGCGTCGGCTTGACGAGCCGCTGGTAGGCGGCAGCGTGCCGCTCCTGCAGCTCGTGCGCCTTCGCCGAGATGTCGCTCAGCACGTCGTGCGGCGAACGGCCGACGTTGGTGGGCACCGCGAGACCCGTGACGATGCGTCGCTTCAGTCCGGCGACGCGGACCATGAAGAACTCGTCGAGGTTCGACGCGAAGATCGCGAGGAAGTTCGCCCGTTCGAGCACGGGAACTCGGGGGTCTTCGGCGAGCTCGAGCACGCGCTGGTTGAACGCGAGCCAGCTGAGCTCGCGATCGAGATAGCGCTCGGCGGCGAGCTCGGGTGCGCCCTCGAGGTCGAACGGCTCGAAGTCGTCGTCGAAGTCGCTCGACGTGCGGTCGTCGAGGATGCTGTCGGCGGTCATCCCCTCATCATGCCACTGGGGTGTGACCGGCAGATGAGGTGCAGGTCAACGGGCGGTGACGGGGGCGTCCTCGTCGTCTTCGTGCACATTGAATCGGTAGCCGACGTTGCGCACCGTGCCGATGAGGCTGTCGAGGTCGCCGAGCTTGGCCCGCAGCCGTCGCACGTGCACGTCGACGGTGCGGGTGCCGCCGAAGTAGTCGTAGCCCCACACCTCGCTCAGCAGCTGTTCGCGGGTGAACACGCGCGACGGGTGCGCCGCGAGGAAGCGGAGCAGCTCGAACTCCTTGTAGGTCAGGTCGAGCGTGCGGCCGTGCACCTTCGCGGAGTAGCTCGCCTCGTCGATCACGACGCCGGAGGTCTGGATGCGCTCGCTCGGGCGGGAGGACTGCGCGCGCCCGATCGCGAGCCTGATGCGCGCATCGAGCTCGGCCGGTCCGGCGTGCTCGAGCACGACGTCGTCGATGCCCCAGTCGGGCGTGACGGCGGTGAGTCCGCCCTCGGTGACGATCAGCACGAGCGGCACGGAGAGCCCGGTGGTGCGGAGGATCTGGGAGAGCGCCTTCGCGCCGGCGAGATTCGTGCGGGCGTCGAGGAAGACGAGATCGGATTCCGGCGCTCTGACCAGCTGCTCAGGCGAAGCGGGGATGATCCGCGTTCGGTGAGTCAGGAGTGACAGAGCCGGAAGAACTTCATCGTTGGCTGCCGGCGACAAGATCAGCAGCTGCGCCACGCACACCCTCCAGTAGTAAGGTGCGGTCAATACTACGGGACGCTTCGAGGCGCTCCGCGACACGAACGGGGAGACGATGACGGACGAGACCGACACGAGCAGCGGATGGCTCGGCATCGCGCTCGTCTGGGCGATCGCACTCATCGGGGCGATCGTGGTCGTGACTCTCGCCTACGCCGGAAACGGCGCATGGTTCGGCGACACCTCGACGGTCGGCGTCTACGGTGCGCTCGGCGTGGTGCTCGCGGCATCCGTCATCGGCGCGCTCATCGTGCAGCTGGCGACGCGCCGCCCCGAGGGCTTCGTCGTGCGGGTGAGCTGGAGCATCACGGGTGCGGCTGCGATCGTCGCGATCGCCGCCGTCGCGGTGGCGCCCATCGCGATGGCCTGAGCGGGATAGACTCGGAGCATGTCTGAGCTGCTCGCCCTCGAACTCCTCTTCATCGGCCTGCTCGGCCTCGCGAGCCTCGCGATCGCGTGGATCAGCGGTGTGGTCGTCTACAAGCTCTTCAAGGGCCAGCGCTAGGTGCTGGTGAAGACGTGGCGATGATCGAGCTGCCCGTCGACCTCCCGGCAGAGCTCGTACCGCTCTCCTGGCTCCTCGGCGTCTGGGAGGGGTCGGGCGTCATCGACTACAAGATCGGCGAGGAGTCGATCACCCACGAGTTCGGCCAGCGCGTCAGCTTCAGTCACGACGGCCTGCCGCACCTGAACTACACCTCGTACACGTGGCTGTTCCCCACCGAGGAGGGCGGCGAACCGACGCCGCTCGTCACCGAGACCGGCTACTGGCGGCTCGCCCGCGAACTCGACGACGGCGACCAGGGCCCCGGCATGCTGCCCTCGATCGGCGAGCCGCGCTTCACCGACGCCGAGTCGGTCGAGTCGCTGCGCAACGCGGAGGGCGGCTTCGACATCGAGGTCTCGCTCGTGCACCCCGGTGGTGTCAGCGAGCTCTACCTCGGCCAGGTCTCGGGGCCGCGGGTCGACCTCGCGACCGATGCCGTCATGCGCGGGAGCGGAGCGAAGGAGTACGCGGCGGCCACCCGCCTCTACGGACTCGTCGACGGACACCTGCTCTGGGCGTGGGACATCGCCGCCCTCGGCCAAGACCTCCGCACCCACGCGTCCGCCCGACTCGCGAAGGTCGACTGATGACCGCCTCACCGTTCCTCGCCCTGCCCGCCGCGGTCGCCGCCGAGGGCGTCGACACCGGTGTCGCCGGCCACTACGGCAACCCCATCGTCGAGCAGCGCCACCTCGAGCGCGGCGCGGCGATCGTCGACCTCTCGAACCGCGGCGTCGTGACCGTCACCGGCCCCGACCGACTGTCCTGGCTGCACTCCATGGCGAGCCAGGCGCTCGCCCGCCTGCAGCCCGGTGACGGCGCCGAGGCGCTGCTGCTCGACGCCTCCGGCCGGGTCGAGCACGCCGCGCACGTGATCGACGACGGCGAGACGACCTGGCTCATCGTCGAGGGCGACGAGGCTGCGGGCCTCGCCGCATTCCTCGACCGCATGCGTTTCATGCTCCGTGTCGAGGTCGCCGACGCGAGCGGCGAGGTCGCCGTGCTCGGCGCCATGTCGACGGCCGCGCTCGACGCCGCGACCCCGGCGTTCGCCCCCGCCGGCGTGGCGCTCGACTGGGTCGACCCGTGGGCGCACCCGCGCCCCGGGGGTCACCAGTACGCGCACGACGCCGGCCACCCGGCATCCGAGTGGCACTGGATCGAACGCATCGTGCCGCGCACCGCACTCGTCGAAGCGGCCGATGCCGTGCGCGCCGGCACGGTCGACGCAGCCGGCTCGATGGCGGCGGAGGCCCTGCGCGTCGCCGCCTGGCGACCCCGGCTCGCGACCGAGGTCGACGAGCGCACCATCCCGCACGAGCTCGACTGGCTGCGCAGTGCCGTCGACCTCGGCAAGGGCTGCTACAAGGGCCAGGAGACGGTCGCGAAGGTGCTGAACCTCGGTCGGCCGCCGCGCCGGCTCGTGCTCCTCCACCTCGACGGCAGCGACACCGTGCTGCCGGCCCCGGGCGACGAGGTCGTCGGCGAGAAGGTGCGCCCCGAGCCCGCAGAGGGCGAAGCGCCCGAACGCAAGGTGGTCGGCCGCATCACGACGGCGGTCATGCACCACGAGCTCGGGCCGGTCGCGCTCGCGGTCGTGAAGCGGGCGGTGCCCGCCGACCTTCCGCTCATCGTGCTGAGCCACGGCGTCGAGGTCGCGGCCGCTCAGGTCGAGATCGTACCGGCCGACTCGGGCGCCGCCGTCGAGGTGCCGCGCCTGCCGCGCCTCGGCGTGCACAAGCGGTGACGACACGACGACGGATGCCTCGCCGGTAGGCTGATCGCATGCCTCACACCCTCGTGCTGCTTCGCCACGGCAACAGCGAATGGAACCAGAAGAACCTGTTCACCGGTTGGGTCGACGTGCGGCTCAGCGAACTCGGTACCGCCGAGGCGGCCCGCGCCGGCGAGCTGCTCGCCGAGTCGGGCCTGCTGCCCGACGTGCTGCACACCTCGGTGCTCACGCGTGCGATCCAGACGGCGAACATCGCTCTCGACGTCGCCGACCGTGCATGGATCGATGTGCGTCGCTCGTGGCGCCTCAATGAGCGCCACTACGGCGCGCTGCAGGGCCTCGACAAGGCCGAGACGCTCGAGAAGTACGGCCCCGAGCAGTTCCAGCTCTGGCGCCGTTCGTTCGACGTGCCGCCGCCCGTGCTCGCCGACGACGCCGAGTACTCGCAGGTCGGCGATCCGCGCTACGCGAACCTCGACGATTCCGAGCTGCCCCGCACCGAGTGCCTGAAAGACGTCATCGCGCGCATGCTGCCGTACTGGCAGTCCGACATCGTGCCCGACCTCGCGGCCGGCAAGACGGTGCTGGTGACCGCGCACGGCAACTCGCTGCGCGCTCTTGTGAAGCATCTCGACGGCATCAGCGACGACGACATCGCGGAGCTCAACATCCCGACCGGCATCCCGCTGGTCTACCGCCTCGACGACGACTTCATGCCGCTCGGCCCGGGGGAGTACCTCGACCCCGCGGCCGCAGCGGCCGGCGCTGCCGCCGTCGCCGCGCAGGGCAAGAAGTAGCTTCAGCTCCCACGAACGACGAAGGCCCGGCGGATGTCGCATCCGCCGGGCCTTCTCGCACGTTCACGCACCCGCGATCGGGACGCCTCGTTTCGCTCAGGACCGCGGATATCGCGGGTCCGGTGCGAAACGAGTGATCCCGCGGCGCTGGGTCAGAGCGCGGACTTCTCGGGGTCCCAATCGCCCGTGGCGAGGTACTGTACCTTCTTGGCGATCGACACCGCATGGTCGGCGAAGCGCTCGTGGTATCGGCTTGCGAGGGTGGCGTCGACCGTGTCGACGGCCTCGCCCTTCCACGTCTCGCCGAGCACCTTGTCGAAGACCTGCAGGTGGAGGGCGTCGATCTTGTCGTCCTCGTTGCGGATCTCCTCGGCGAGGTGCACGTCCTCGGTGCGCAGCAGCTCGACGAGCCGGCGGGCGATCTCGACGTCGAGCCGGCCCATCTCGGCGAACGTCGGCCGCAGGGACTTCGGCACGACCTTGTCGGGGAAGCGGTAGCGGGCGAGCTGGGCGATGTGCGTCGACATGTCGCCCATGCGCTCGAGCGAGGCACTGATGCGCAGGGCGCTCACGACGATGCGGAGGTCGCGCGCGACCGGCTGCTGGCGGGCGAGGATCGTGATCGCGAGCTCGTCGAGCGCGACCGTCTCCTGGTCGATGCGGTCGTCGTCGGCGATCACCTCCTCTGCGAGGCTCACGTTGGACTCGTTGAACGCACGCGTCGCCTTGTCGATCGAATCGGCGACGAGGCCGGCGAGCTCGACGAGCCCTTCCTGCACCTCGCGCAGTTCCTGCTGGAACACCTCACGCATGTCTTCGAATCCTTCTCTGCTCTGGCCCGTGCCGGGCGCGGACGTGCCCGGGCATTCCGGCCCTCGGGGCATCCTCCCGGCGCAAGATGAACAACAGGTGCCGGGACGCTGAATACTCGTTAACGTACCGCCGCACAGCGGGACAACGGCGGATCGGGCTCGAGCGGCTCGTTAGTCTGGTGCCATGGACTCCACCTGGACGGTGCTCACCGCCCTGGCCTTCGGCATATTCCTCGGCGCCGCATTCATGATCGTGCTGCACATGGCCGAGCGTCGCGGCTCGAGCGCGGCGAAGGTCGTCGCGCCGACGATCCCCGACGGGGTCGACCAGGTGCTCGAGGTGCTGGAGTCCGCGGGCGTCGTGCTCGACCCCTCGAACAACGTGCTCCGCGCCTCGCCCGGCGCGCTCGCGATGGGGCTCGTGCGCCAGCAGGCGCTCGTGCATCCCGAGCTGCTCGAGCTCGCGGCATCCGTTCGACGCGGCGGCGAGCCGCTGGTCGACGAGGTGACCGTGGCGCGTGGGCCGTTCGGCGAGTCGACGATGCGCCTGCACGTGCGCGTCGCCCGACTCGGCACCCGATTCGTGCTGCTGCTCGCAGAGGACCGCACCGAGGCGCACCGCCTCGACGAGGTGCGCCGCGACTTCGTCGCCAACATCAGCCACGAACTCAAGACGCCGATCGCCTCGGTGAGCCTCCTCGCCGAGGCGCTCGACCAGGCTGCGGACGAACCCGAGCAGGTGCGCCGGTTCGCCGGACGCCTCTCGGTCGAGGCCGCGCGGCTCGCGCACATCACGAGCGAGGTCATCGAGCTGTCGCGACTGCAGGCCCGCGATGCGCTGCGGCCCGACCGTCTCGTGCGGATCGACCAGGTCATCGCCGCAGCCGTCGACCAGAACCGCATCGTGGCCGGAGCCAAGCAGGTCGAGGTCGCCGTGCGCGCCTCGACGAAGAAGGCCGAGGTCTACGGCGACAAGGCGCTCCTCGTCGTCGCGGTGCACAATCTCATCGCCAACGCGATCGCGTACTCGAACCCGGGCGGCAGGGTCGGCGTCGGGGCGAAGGTCGACGGCGACGTCGTCGAGATCGCGGTCACCGATCAGGGCATCGGCATCGAGGCCGACGACCTCGAGCGCGTGTTCGAACGCTTCTACCGGGTCGACCAGGCCCGCTCCCGCAACACCGGCGGCTCGGGGCTCGGCCTCAGCATCGTCAAGCACACCGTGCAGAACCACGGCGGTGACGTGCGCGTGTGGTCGCAGCCGGGTCGCGGTTCGACGTTCATGATCCGGCTGCCGCTCGCCGAGGCCGCGATCGAACCGGGTGCCGAAGACGCACTGGAGGCGGCGTCCGCCGAATCCGGCGGACGCCCCGTCGAGCGTCGAGCGGATGCCGCGGAATCGCGCTCCCCGAAGCGCCGCTCGTCAGCACCATCGGCTGCGAAACTCGCAGCCTCCGATCGAGGAGACCGTACGTGACCCGCATCCTGCTCGTCGAAGACGAGATCGCACTGAGCGACCCGCTGAGCTTCCTGCTCGAACGAGAGGGCTACGAGGTGGAGGTCGCGGCAGACGGCCCGTCGGCCGTCGAGGCCTTCGACCGGGCGGGCGCCGACCTCGTGCTCCTCGATCTCATGCTCCCGGGGCTGCCCGGCACAGAGGTGTGCCGCGAGATCCGCAGCCGCTCGACGGTGCCGATCATCATGCTCACGGCGAAGGACTCCGAGATCGACATCGTCGTCGGCCTCGAGCTCGGGGCCGACGACTACGTCACGAAGCCCTACTCGACGCGCGAGCTGCTCGCGCGCATCCGCGCGGTCCTCCGCCGGCGCATCGAGATCGAGGACTTCGACGAGGCCGTCATCGAGGGGGGCCGCGTGCGCATGGACGTCGACCGGCACACGGTCGAGGTCGATGGCGAGCCCGTGCCCATGCCGCTCAAGGAATTCGAGCTGCTGGAGCTGCTCATGCGCAATCCGGGCCGGGTGCTCACGCGCGGCCAGCTCATCGACCGGGTCTGGGGATCGGACTACTTCGGCGACACGAAGACGCTCGACGTGCACATCAAGCGCATCAGATCGAAGATCGAGCAGCAGCCGTCGGAGCCGGTGCAGCTCGTCACCGTTCGCGGCCTCGGGTACCGCTTCGAGGCCTGATCGGGCGCGGCGCCCTGCCGCCGCGGCACATGCGAAACGGGTGGGATGCCGAAGCATCCCACCCGTTTCGTCGTCTGTCGCCGCGCCGGGCTACGGAACGAGGTTCTCGTACTCGGGGAGGCGGCCGTCGAGCACCGGAATGAGCTTCTCGACGCCCTCGGCGCCCGAGTACTGGAAGAACATGGGCAGGAACGCCCCGGGGAGAGTGTCGATGTCCTCGAGCACGATGGGATCGACCACATCGGTGCCCTCGACGTCGTCGACGCCGAATGCGACTTCGGAGCCGGCCTCGACCTCGATGGTCTGCGTCTCGCCGCCGCCGACGCCGAACTGCACGTCGAGCGAGACGTCTTCGGTGCCGTTGTTGACGACCGTCATGACGAGCGTGCCGTCGACGCCGTCTTCGGAGACGACGAGGATGTTGCGGAGGTCGAGGTCGCCGACGTCGACCGAGACGCCGTCGCTGGCGTCGTAGTGCTCCGTCGTCGCCTGATAGGTGATCATCGAGCAGCCGCTCGCGCCGAGCGCGATGCCGAGGGCCAGAGCAGCGGATGCCGCGAGACGCGCCTTCACAGAACCTCCAAGTGCGTGGTGCGCACGAGCGGAGGCCCGGGCGCGAAGGGATCGGAACCGAGCATATCGTACGAGCGGCACCCGCCTCGAGAGGAGGCGGAACCTTAGCACGATCCCGAATGTGATATCCTGATAGTTGCCGAAAGGACATCTATTCATGCTTTTTGAGGTTGGCGAAACCGTCGTTTACCCCCACCACGGTGCCGCAACGATCACCGAGGTCAAGAAACGCATCATCAAGGGTGAAGAGAAGCTCTACCTCAAGCTGAACGTCACGCAGGGAGACCTCGTCATCGAGGTGCCTGCTGAGAACGTCGACCTGGTCGGCGTTCGCGACGTCATCGGCAAGGAAGGCCTCGACAAGGTCTTCGAGGTGCTGCGCGCCCCCTTCACCGAGGAACCGACCAACTGGTCGCGTCGATACAAGGCGAACCTCGAGAAACTCGCCTCCGGCGACGTGATCAAGGTCTCCGAGGTCGTGCGCGACCTGTGGCGCCGCGATCAGGACCGCGGTCTCTCCGCCGGTGAGAAGCGAATGCTCGCCAAGGCGCGCCAGATTCTCATCTCCGAGCTCGCGCTCGCTGAGAAGACCGACGAAGAGGCGGCTTCGACCGTGCTCGACGAAGTGCTCGCCTCCTAGCGCGAGGGACTTCACGAACGGCGGGTGCCCATGCACCCGCCGTTCGTCGTTTCACGGCGGGTACGACGGCGGATGCCCTGCGCCGCGCACTCGTCCGTTCCCCGCTGCCGCGGGACTCCGGCGCGACTACGCTCGAACCGTGAGTTCAGCGATCGCCGTCATCGTCGTCGCCGCGGGCAGCGGCACCCGGCTCGGGCATGCCGAGCCCAAGGCCTTCGTGCCGCTCGGCTCCGGCACGGTGCTCTCCGTCGCGGTCGATTCCGTGCTCGGCATGCGCGAGACCCCGCACCTCGTGCTCGTGGTGCCCGGCGATCGCGTCGAGTCGACCAGGTCGCTCTTCGCGCCGGTCGCCGCGAGAGCTGCGGCCGCGATCGACGTCGTCGCCGGAGGCCGGACCCGGCAGGAGTCCGTCGCCAGCGGCCTGGCCGAGCTCCCCGCCTCGGTCGACACCGTGCTCGTGCACGACGCCGCGCGCGCACTCGCGCCGGCACTGCTCTTCGACGAGGTCGCCGGAGCCGTGCGGGCGCGTCGACGCGGCATCGTGCCGGCGCTCGATGTCGTCGACACGGTCAAGCGCGTCTCGGTCGACGGGCGCGTGCTCGAGACCGTCGACCGGTCGACTCTCCGGGCCGTGCAGACGCCGCAGGGCTTCCCGCGCTCGTCGCTCGACCACGCGTACGCCACGGCGCACGGGGAGTTCACGGACGACGCGGCGCTCGTGGCATCCGCCGGTCTCATCGTCGACGTGGTGCCCGGCGACGTGCGCGCATTCAAGATCACCGTGCCCGCCGACCTGCATCGCGCGGAGCAGCTCGCCGCGGAGCGGGCGGCGGCGGCGACGCCGGCCGCGTCCGCGCCGCGCATCGGCACCGGCACCGACGTCCACGCGTTCGCCGACGACGACGGCGCCCCGCTCTGGCTCGCCGGTCTCGAGTGGCCGGGCGAACGCGGACTCTCGGGGCACTCCGACGGCGACGCCGCCGCGCATGCGATCTGCGACGCACTCCTCGCCGCCGCGGGCCTCGGCGACGTCGGCCAGGTGTTCGGCACGGCCGACGCCCGCTTCGCGGGCGCCCACGGCGAGGTGTTCCTCGCCGAGACCCGGCGACTCGTCGAAGCCGCCGGCTGGCGGGTGGGCAACGTGACCGTGCAGATCGTCGGCAACCGTCCGAAGCTCGCGCCGCGCCGCGCCGAAGCCGAGGCCCTGCTCTCGCGAGTGCTCGACGCACCCGTGAGTGTCGCGGCCACCACGAGCGACGCGCTCGGGTTCACCGGTCGCGGCGAGGGCGTCGCGGCGATCGCGACGGCGATGCTGCTGCCGCGCGGGTGAACCGTCGCGCAGGGGGCTGACACGCCCGGCCGGTAGGCTTGGCGGGTGACCGTGCGACTCTACGACTCGAAGGCCCAGGCCCTGCGCGACTTCGCGCCCCTGCGCGATGGGCGCGTCGGCATGTACGTCTGCGGTCCGACCGTGCAGTCGAGCCCGCACATCGGTCACCTCCGCAGTGCGCTCGTCTACGACATCATGCGCCGATGGTTCGCCTACCGCGGCAACGACGTCGCCTTCGTGCGCAACGTCACCGATATCGACGACAAGATCCTGAACGCGGCGACCGACAACGGCACCGATGAGGAATGGTGGGCCCTGGCCTACCGCGTCGAACTCGAGTTCAGCGCCGCCTATGCCTCGCTCGGCATCATGGCACCCACCTATGAACCTCGCGCCACGGCGAGCATCGCCCAGATGCAGCAGCTCATCGCACGGCTCATCGAGCTCGGCCACGCCTATGCGGCCCCCGATGGCTCGGGCGACGTGTACTTCGACACCGCGAGCTGGCCCGCCTACGGCGAGCTCACCCGCCAGGCGCGCGACAACATGGAGGCGGCGGCCGACGCCGACCCGCGCGGCAAGCGCGACTCCCGCGACTTCGCGCTCTGGAAGGGCCGCAAGGCGACGGAACCCGAATCGGCGAGCTGGGCGTCGCCGTGGGGCGACGGCCGCCCGGGCTGGCACATCGAGTGCTCGGCCATGGCGACGCGCTACCTCGGCGCCGAGTTCGACATCCACGGCGGCGGCCTCGACCTGCGGTTCCCGCACCACGAGAACGAGCTCGCCCAGTCGACCGCGGCCGGCGACGGCTACGCCCGCTACTGGGTGCACAACGGCCTCGTGAACATCGGCGGGCAGAAGATGTCGAAGTCGCTCGGCAACTCCGTCTACGCCGCGGAGCTGTTCGAACTCGCGTCGCCGCTCGCCGTCCGATACCTCCTGGGCGCCGCCCACTACCGATCGACGCTCGACTACACGCCCGGCTCGCTCGCCGAGGCCGAGGCGGCCGTCGATCGCGTGCGCGGCTTCCTCACCCGGGTCGAGCGGCGACTGGCCGGCACCCGGTATGCCGGCGTCGGCGCCCCCGTGATCCCCGACGCGTTCGCCGCGGCGATGGACGACGACCTCGGCGTGCCGCAGGCGCTCGCCGTGCTGCACGACACGGTGCGAGCCGGCAACCAGTCGCTCGACGCCGAGGAACTCCGCGACGCCGCCGTGGCGCACGGCCAGGTCGTCGCCATGGTCGAGGTGCTCGGCATCGACCCGCGCGACCCCCGCTGGGCGGCGGCCGACGCCGGCCCCGCGGCATCCGCGCTCGACGCACTCGTCGCGCGCCTCATCGAAGACCGACAGGCTGCGCGCGAGTCGAGGGACTACGCTGCCGCAGACCGCATCCGCGCCGAACTCTCGGCCGCGGGAATCACCATCGAAGACAGTTCTACCGGAACGCATTGGAGCTTGGGACTATGAAGGGCAGCAGCGGCAAGTCGCGCGCCGGAGCCGTGCGGAAGGCGAAGAACAAGCAGGTCGGCTCGGGCGGCCAGGGCCGCCAGGCCCTCGAGGGCAAGGGGCCGACGCCGAAGGCCGAGGACCGCGCCTGGCATCCCGCCGGCAAGCGGAAGGCGGCGCAGGAGCGGTACACCTCCGCCGGTGGCAAGCGGGTCGCAGGGCAGGGTTCCGGGCAGCGTGCGGGCGCCCCGCGCGGTGCGTCCGGTGCCGCTCGCCGGGCGAAGTCGGGCGACGAGTCCGAGATCGTGACCGGCCGCAACTCCGTCGTCGAGGCGCTGCGCGCCCGCATCCCCGCCACGACGCTCTACGTCGCGTCGCGGGTCGAGATGGACGACCGGGTCCGCGAGGCGATGAAGGTCGCCACCAATCGAGGCATCCCGATCCTCGAGGTCATGCGCCCCGAGCTCGACCGGCTCGCCGGCGAGGGAGGAGTGCACCAGGGGCTCGCGCTCAAGGTGCCGCCCTACGAGTACTCGCACCCCATCGAGCTGCTCGACGAGGTGCTCGCCCGTGACGAGACGCCGCTGTTCGTGGCCCTCGACGGCATCACCGATCCGCGCAACCTCGGCGCGATCCTGCGCTCGACCGGCGCGTTCGGCGGGCAGGGCGTCATCGTTCCGCAGCGTCGATCCGTCGGCGTGAACTCGGCGGCGTGGAAGACCTCGGCCGGCGCTGCGGCGCGCGTGCCCGTGGCGATGGCCCCGAACCTCACGCAGACGCTCAAGGCGCTGAAGGAGCGGGGCGTCTTCGTGCTCGGCCTCGACGGCGACGGCGATGTCTCGCTGCCCGGCCTCAGCTGGGCCGATCGGCCGATCGTGATCGTCGTGGGCAGTGAAGGCAAGGGGCTTTCGCGACTCGTCGCCGAGACCTGCGATGCGATCGTCTCGATCCCGATCTCGGCCGCGACCGAGTCGCTCAACGCCGGCATCGCCGCATCCGTCACGCTCTACGAGATCTCGAAGCTCCGCGCCGACAGCTGAACGCTGCTCGGCAGCGCTGGCGGGCGGACGCCCGATCGGCGTACCCTCGTTCCGTGCGCGCCTCGTGCGCGCGGGCGTCGGGGGTGGGAGAGGTGCCTGACGAATCGGAACGCGATCGACTCGCTGCGCGCGCCTACTCGCGCGAAGCCGAGTCGGAGCCCGTCGAATCGTTCGTCGACCCCGACTCGGGCGAGACCGTGCGCACGCGACGTTCGGCGTGGGAGCTGAGGGAGTACGACCGCCGCATCGCGAGCGCGGCGCGGCTGTCGACTGTTCCGCACGACGAGCCGGCCGACGAAGACGAGACCCGAACAGCCGCTGCGGCACCGCGGATCGTGTCCGCCGCGCCGCGCACCAGGGTGGTGTTGCTGTCGGCACTCGGCGGCGCGGCGATCGCCGCCGTGGTGTTCTCGGCGGCGACCATCGGACGTGAGCTGCAGCCGTCTCCGTCGCCATCGGCGCCGCCACCGGCGACGATGATGCTCGCGATGTTCGCCGGCAGTCGGTTTCCGCAGGTCGACCCCGGCGACGCCGTGACCGCGGGGTTCGAACCCGGGTCGTTCCGGCTCCTGGTCGACGGCGGCGGTGCCGACGACGCCGTCGCGCTCTACGCGGCCAAACGCGGAGGCGACGAGTACTGCTTCGTCGCGGTGAACGCGCACGGCCGGCGTGTCGCCGACTGCTCGACGCCCGAGCACGTCGGCGAGCACGGCCTCGAGATGACGGTCGATGCGGTGCGCGACGGGCAGCTCGGTGCGGTGACCGTGCGCTGGGGGCGCGACGGCATCATCCGCGTCGACCCCTGAACCCGGGATCGCCGAGCGGATGCTGCGATCAGACGTTCGCGCGCCAGTCGCCGTCGTCGTCGGGGTCGAGCGCGGCGAACGCCGCCGTGTCGGTCGACGGGATCGTCTCGATCGGCACGGTGAACGCCCCGGTCGGCGGGCCGATCACCGTCGCCTCGTCGCGCCGGTGCCGCAGCACGGTGTTGATGTACGAGCTCACGGCCTCGGCGAGTGGGATGTCGTGACCGACCTGCTGCGCCAGGAACCAGCGGTGATCGAGCAGCTGGTGGAAGACCTCCGCGGGCTCGAGCTTGCCGCGCAGCTCGAGCGGGATCGCCCGCACCACGGGTTCGAACACGCGCATGAGCCACTCGTGCGCGACCATCTCCTCGTCGAGTTCGGTCTTGCCGTACGCGGCACGGTAGGAGTCGAGGTCGTTCAGCAGTCGTCGAGCCTGGTTCTCGCCCGCGTCGAGGCCCGTCAGCCGCAGCAGTCGTCGCTGGTGGTGGCCGGCGTCGACGACCTTCGGCTGGATGCGCACGGTCGTGCCCGATTCATCCGTCTTGATCGCGAGTTCTTCGATGTCGAAGCCGAGCTCGTTCAGCCGGTTCACGCGTTCGTTGATGCGCCAGCGCTCTGCGCTCGAGAACGACTCGGAACCGGTGAGCTCGGTCCAGAGGCTGCGGTAGGCCTCGACGATGCCGTTCGAGATGTTGACGGGGTCGAGTTCATCGGCGACCTTGCCACCGGCCTCGAGGTCGAGCAGCTCGCCGGCGATGTTCACGCGGGCGATCTCGAGGTCGTTCTCCCGCTGCCCGTTCGAGAGGCCGCCCTCGTACAGCTTGCCGGTCTCGGCATCGACGAGGTAGGCGGCGAAGGCGCCGGCGTCGCGGCGGAAGAGCGTGTTCGACAGCGAGACGTCGCCCCAGAAGAAGCCCACGATGTGCAGGCGCACGAGCAGCACGGCGAGGGCGTCGACGAGTCGCGTCGCCGTGTCGGGCCGCAGCGTCTGCGAGAACAGCGCCCGGTAGGGGAGCGAGAACCGCAGGTGGCGGGTGACGAGCACCGGCTTCAGTGCCTCGGCCTCCTCGTCGGTGCGGTTCGTGATGACCGCGACCGGGTCGACGCACGGGACGTCGAGCCGCTGCAGGGTGCGCAGCATCTCGTATTCGCCCTTGGCCATCTCGGCGGTCGTCTCCTTGATCGCCACGATGTGGGCGCCGAGGTGAGCGAACCGCACGAGGTGGCGCGAGATGCCCTTGGGCAGCGCCGCGATCGTGTCATTCGGCCAGGCCTCGAGCGGGAGATCCCACGGAAGATCGAGGAGCGCAGGGTCAGCCATGGCCGAGGTGATGGAAAGTGATCCGCTCATGTTCGCCTCAGCGTAGTCGGGTCAGGCTGCATCGAAACGGCGTGATGGAAAGTGATCCGCTCATGCGTGATGGAAAGTGATCCGCTCATGTTCGCCTCAGCGTAGTCGGGTCAGGCTGCATCGAAACGGCGTGATGGAAAGTGATCCGCTCATGTTCGCSTCAGCGTAGTCGGGTCGTGATCGGATGTCGCGGAGACGACGATGCCGGCCGGGCAGAAGCCCGGCCGGCATCACCGATCGACAGGGTGGGTCAGCCGACCACGGCCTTGTTGCCGAGGCGCTCGCCCGACTCCGCGTCGAACAGGTGCACGTGGTGCGGCGTCGCCGTGAGGTAGACCTTGTCGCCGGCGCTCGGGTGCATGCGGCCGTCGACGCGGGCGACGATGTCGGTGCGCTTGCCCTCGACCATGGAGTGGCCGTACAGGTAGCCGTCGGCTCCGAGCTCCTCGACGAGGTCGACCTCGACCGCGAGGCCTTCGCCTTCGACCGGGGAGACGGTGATGTCCTCGGGGCGCACGCCGATGGTGGCGATCTTGCCGCTCGACTGGGCGAGCGTCTCGCGGTCGACCGGAACGGTCGCGGTGCCGAACCGCACGCCGTCGTCGACGAGGTCGGCGTGGAAGAGGTTCATGGCGGGGGAGCCGATGAAGCCGGCGACGAACACGTTGTTCGGCTTCTCGTAGAGGTCGCGCGGGGTGCCGACCTGCTGGAGGATGCCGTCCTTCAGCACGGCGATGCGGTCGCCCATGGTGAGGGCCTCGGTCTGGTCGTGCGTGACGTAGACGGTCGTGACGCCGAGACGGCGCTGCAGCGAGGCGATCTGGGTGCGGGTCTGCACGCGGAGCTTCGCGTCGAGGTTCGACAGCGGCTCGTCCATGAGGAAGACCTGGGGCTGGCGCACGATCGCGCGGCCCATGGCGACGCGCTGGCGCTGGCCGCCCGAGAGCGCCTTCGGCTTGCGGGCGAGGTAGGGCTCGAGGTCGAGGAGCTTGGCCGCCTCGAGCACCCGAGCGGCACGCTCCTCCTTGCCGACGCCGGCGATCTTGAGCGCGAAGCCCATGTTCTCGGCGACGGTCATGTGCGGGTAGAGCGCGTAGTTCTGGAAGACCATCGCGATGTCGCGGTCCTTCGGCGGCACGTCGGTGACGTTGCGGTCCCCGATGAAGATGTTGCCGTCGTTGACCTCTTCGAGGCCCGCGAGCATGCGGAGCGAAGTGGACTTGCCGCAGCCCGAGGGGCCGACGAGCACGAGGAATTCGCCATCGGCGACCTCGAGGTCGAGCTGGTCGACGGCCGGACGGGTGCCGCCGGGGTAGAGGCGGGTGGCCTTGTCGAACGTGACTGACGCCATGATTCGTGTTCTCCTTCACCGGCAGGTACGTGCCGGACGATCCGTAGTGATGGACTGCGTCGACGCTGACGCCCCCTCAGTATCGCACGCGCGATGGGATGCTCCGTACACCGGCCGAAGGCGGCGCTCAGCGCGGATCCGGCGAGTTCGCGGAATCCGTTTGGGTGTTTCACAGCCATCGTCCCTACTATCGTGTTTGCGTCCGCATGCATACATGCGCGCCCACACAGCGACCGGAGTGACCATCGATGAGCAACGGCGGATCGAATCAGCCACGCCCCACCCGTAACGAGCAGCGCGAAGCCGCGCGCGAGAAGGCGCGGGAGCTCCGCGAGGAGCAGAAGAAGCGCGAGCGACGCAACAAGGTGCTCATCCAGGGCGGCGTCATCGTCGCCGTCCTCGCGGTCGCTGCCCTCATCGGCGGCCTGATCTTCAACAGCGTGAAGCCGGCCGGCCCCGGCCCCGCCAACATGGCGAGCGACGGCATCCTGCTCACGGGCGTCGACGGCGTGATCACCCCGACCGAGACGCCCGCGCTGGCGGCGGGTGCGACGCCCAAGCCGACGGTGCCCGACGACAGCGGCACGGTGGCGAACATCGTCACGTACATCGACTACCTGTGCCCGTTCTGCGGCCAGTTCGACGTCACCAACGCCGATTCGATCCGCACGATGGTCGAATCCGGCGCGGCGACGCTCGAGGTGCATCCCATCGCCCTGCTGACCAACAAGTCGGCCGGCACCCAGTACTCGCTGCGCGCGGCGAACGCCGCCGCCTGCGTGGCGGACACCTCGCCCGAGTCCTTCTTCGACTTCAACGCGCTGCTCTTCGAGAACCAGCCCGAAGAGACCTCCGTCGGCCTCAACAACGCCGAACTCAAGTCCCTCGCGAAGGAGGCGGGCGTGAGCTCGCTGTCGACGATCGAGAAGTGCATCGACGACACCCAGTTCAAGAAGTGGGTGCAGGATGCCACGACGCGCGCCCTGACCGAGCCGGTGCCCAACTCCGAACTCGAGTCGATCACCGGCACCCCGACGGTGCTCGTGAACGGCAAGCAGTACGAGGGCTCGCTGAAGGACCCGGCGGAGTTCCAGTCGTTCGTGCTGCAGGCGACCGGTGAGACCTTCTCCGAATCGACGTCGACGCCGTCGCCGACGCCCACCCCGGCGCCGTAACCCGGCGACAACGCCTCGAAGGCCCGGCCGTGTGCCGGGCCTTCGTGCGTTCGGGGGCGCGTCGGCGGGTGATGCCGTCCGTCGTCGATCGGTAGGATGTCGTCGAGGCATCCCCTCGCCGGCTTGGCGCAATTGGTAGCGCACCGCTCTTGTAAAGCGGTGGTTGCGGGTTCGAGTCCCGCAGCCGGCTCCATGAACCAGCACGCAGCCCCTGACCACCAGCCGTCGACGGGCACCGAAGCCGCTCACCCTCACGCGCACGTCGAGCGGTCGCACATCCCGCTCTGGGTCGCCCTCGTGCTCGCCCTGCTGTTCGGTGCGGGCACCGCGCTGCAGTCCCGCGTCAACGGGCAGCTCGCGGTGGCGCTCGACGACCCGTACACGGCGGCGACGATCTCCTTCGGCAGCGGCCTCGTCATCCTGCTCGTCGTGCTCAGCATGTGGAAGCCGGGTCGCGCGGGACTCGCGAGGGTCGGCGGCGCACTCCGCCGGCGCGAGCTCGCCTGGTGGATGGTGCTCGGCGGCCTGGCCGGCGCCTGGTTCGTGACCACGCAGGGACTCTCGGCGGGCGTCATCGGAGTCGCGCTGTTCACGATCGCGATCGTCGCCGGGCAGACCGTCGGCGGCATCGTGTTCGACCTCGTCGGGCTCGGCCCGGGCGGGCGTCGCCCGCTCAGCGCGACCCGCGTGATCGGCGCACTGCTCGCGCTCGCCGCGATCGGCTGGGCGGTGTCCGCGCAGGTCGCCGGCGACGCGCCGGTGCTGCTCATGGTGCTGCCGTTCATCGCCGGGATCGGGGCGGCATGGCAGCAGGCCGTGAACGGCCGGGTGAAGGCCGTCGCAGACAGCGCTCTCACCGCGACCGTGATCAACTTCACCGTGGGCACGACGGCGCTCGTCGTCGTGATGCTCGTGCACGCGGCATCCGCAGGCTGGCCCGAGGCGCTCCCGACCGAGCCCTGGCTCTACGCGGGCGGCGCACTCGGCTGCATCTTCATCGCGGGACAGGCGATGGTGGTGCGCCGGCTCGGCGTGCTGCTGCTCGCCCTCTGCGGCGTCGCGGGGCAGCTCGTCGCCGCCCTCGCCCTCGATCTCCTGCTGCCGACCGCCGATCGGCCGGTCGGCATCGCCACGATCGGCGGCACCGTGCTCGCCCTCGTCGCCGTGGGTGTCGCGTCGATCCGCTGGGGTCGCCGCAAGCACGTGCAGCCGCCGGCCGACGATTCGCCCGCCGACGAGTCGGAGGGCGACTCGGCCGTCGAGGTCACGCGAGCGAGCTGAACCTCGACACTGCGTCGACCTCGGGGCGGCGATCGGCACGGGCGCCGTCGGGCAGCCCGCCGACGTACAGCCAGCCGAGCAGTCGCTCGCCTTCGGCCAGGCCGTGCGCCTCTGCGACGAGCGGATGCCGCGTGTGCGGCCCCGAGCGCCACATGACGCCCCACCTCGCGTCGTCGAGGAGCAGGCTCAGCTGATGGGCGACGCCCGCGGCGACCGCCTCCTGTTCCCAAGCGGGAACCTTGAAGTGCGCGGTCGTGGTCGCGACGATCGCGAGCAGCAGAGGTGCGCGCAGCGGCTTGGCCGCGAGGCGGGCGCCGTGCTCGCCGCCGAGACCGGCGGCCGCCGCAAGCGCGTCACCGAGGCGGTTCCGAGCCTCGCCGCGCAGCGCGATGACCCGCCAGGGGCGCAGCGCCGCGTGATCGGCGACCCGGCCGGCCGCCTCGAGCAGCGCGATGATCTCGTCGTCGCCGGGCGCGGCATCCGTGACCTTCGGCGCCGAGCGCCTCGCGAGCATCGCCTCCCGAATGGAGCCCGCCACTCAGGACTCGGCTGAGAAGTCGAGGGCGATGGAATTCATGCAGTACCGGTCGCCCGTCGGCGTGCCGAAGCCGTCGGGGAAGACGTGCCCGAGGTGCGAGCCGCAGTTCGCACAACGCACCTCGGTGCGCACCATGCCGAGCGAGGAGTCCTCGATGAGCTGGACCGCCTCGGGTCGCACGGACTCGTAGAAGCTCGGCCAGCCGCAGCCCGAGTCGAACTTCGTACCGCTCTTGAACAGCTCGGCTCCGCAGGCGGCGCAGGAATAGACGCCGGCGCGCTCCTCGTCGAGCAGCTCGCCCGTCCACGGGCGTTCGGTCGAGGCCTCGCGGAGCACGGCGTACTGCTCGTCGCCGAGCTCGGCGCGCCACTCTTCGTCGGTCTTGTCAACGTTGTACGCCATGAAGCGTCCTCCCCGTGCTCGGTCGGTGCCCCTCCATGCTCGCAGGTCTGCCTGTGGGTTCCGACATCCGATGCAACGCCGCCCGGCGCTGTCGTGTTCCGCCGCGGCGGGCGGTCACACGCCGCAACCGCTCGGCGTCCGCACGGGCGGCGGTGTCTAGGATGACGAGCAGGCGGAGCATCCGGCTCGCCGCGACGGGAGGACCGATGAGCGCCGAGCGCCTGCCGCACCGCCCCGTCGAATCGGTGCTCGACGAGCGCGACGAGCGAGTGCTCGCATTCGAGTCGCGCGCCTGGCAGCACCCGGGTGCGAAAGCGGAGGCGATCCGCGACGAGTTCGGCATCTCGGCCGCCCGGTACTATCGGATCCTCGGCGAGCTCATCGATACGCCCGCGGCCCTGCGGCACGACCCGATGCTGGTCAAACGACTGCAGCGGATGCGTGCGGCCCGAGCGGCGGCGCGATCGCGGCGCTCGCTCTCGATCGGCCGACCGCTCGACTGAGCGCGGCCCCGACACGACGACTGGACCCATGGCGCAGAAGTTCCCCCGCGATCGTTTCGACTCGATCCCGCACGGCATCGACCGTGTCGGTGCGCATCGAGCGCCGGCTCGCCGCGGCGCCGGATGGATACTCTTCGGCTGGGCCACCCTCGTGACCGTGGTGCTCGTCGCCGTCGGCATCGGCGGTGTCATGCTCTTCAATGATCGCCTGAACTTCGGCGAGCAGCCGGTCGCGACGCCGAGCGCGACGCCCGTCGTGACGGCCGAACCGGTCATCGCCCCCGACATCCCGGTGCTCGTGCTGAACGGCACCGCGACGGCCGGACTCGCGGCGAAGGCGGCGGAGACGCTCACGGCCAACGGCGTGCCGGTGGGATCGACGGCGAACGCGAGCGACGACACGCTCACCGAGACGGTCGTCTACTACACGACCCCCGACCTCGAGGGCGCCGCCCGCGGCGTCGCGCAGTTCCTGCCTGAGGCCGACGTGCGGGTGTCAGAGCAGTTCGCCGCCACGGGCAACCAGCTCGTCGTCGTGCTGGGGTCCGACTACGCCACTGCCACGGCCGGCTGATCGGGCAGCGCCCAGCGTCGGGCAGCGCCCAGCGTCGGGCAGCGCTCAGCGTCGGGCAACGCCCGAGCGCGGCCCGAATCGTTGCCATTCCGATATCCGCTCGGCTCCGGAGGCTCTTGTGCAGCAGCGCCCTGTCGTGAGTATCTGGATGCGGCCGCTCCGGCCCGATCGCACGGTTCCGTCCCTGGAGCCACGCGAGCGGGCGATCGGCCCGGCACAGGCCACGGGCCGGTGCTGATCGGACACGGCAACATGGGAGCAACGCATGGCGAACGGAACCGTCAAGTGGTTCAACGCTGAAAAGGGCTACGGATTCATCACCGTCGACGAGGGTGGCCAGGACGTCTTCGTCCACTACTCCGCCATCGACATGTCGGGGTACAAGGTCCTCGAAGAGGGCCAGCAGGTCGTCTTCGAGGTCGGCACGGGCTCGAAGGGGCCGCAGGCCGAAGGCGTCCGCCTGGCCTGAACTCGACTCGCGGAGCGCGTCGCCGGTCCGGCGGCGCGTTCCCGCGTCTTCGCAGGGGCCCGCGCTACGCTGACCGCATGGCAGCGCCGGCCGACCGGGCCTCGCGAGGGCGGGGAGCGCGATTCGGTGTGGTCGTCCTTGCGGCGGCCATACTGCTGACGGGCTGCCAGTCGGCGCCCGGCCCCGACCCCGTCGCGAGCGAGACGGCGCCCAGGCCATCGGGCGACGCAGGAGCATCCGCCGTGTCGTTCGCACCGCTGCGCGGCACCGCTGCGGAGGCCTCGTCGCTCGCCCATCCCTCGATCGCCGTGAAGATCGACAACCACGAGGAGGCGCGTCCGCAGATCGCGCTGAACCGGACGGACATCGTGTTCGAGGAGCTCGTCGAGGGCGGTCTCACCCGCTACGTCGCGGTCTGGCATTCGGATGTCCCCGACGAGGTCGGCCCCGTGCGCTCCATCCGTCCGATGGACCCCGACATCGCCTCGCCGCTCGGCGGCATCATCGCCTACTCGGGCGGCCAGGACCAGTTCGTCGCGATGATGATGGCGACGCCGCTCGTGAACATCGTCTTCGACTTCGACGACACCGGTCTCTTCTACCGGGCCGACGAACGGCCCGGCCCTCACGACGTGATCCTCCGATCCGCGGAGGCCGTCTCGCGGAACGCCTCGCTCGCCCCGCCGCCCGTGCAGTTCCATTACGGCACGGCCGATCCGCTCGCCGCGCCGGCGCTCGCCGCGGTCCCGACGTCACGGATCGAGCTCGTCTTCTCGGACGGGCGGTTCCCCGCATGGGACTGGGATGCCGCGGCATCCGTGTGGCTCCGTTCGCAGGAGGGCTCGCCCGATGCGGAGGCCTCGGGGGAGCGGGTGCGCGCCACGAACGTCGTGACCGTGCGGGTCGCCATCGACGGGAGTTACGGCGAGGTGCCGAAGACCGTCATGATCGGCTCGGGCGAGGCGTGGGTGTCGGTCGCGGGCCGCACTGCGCACGGCACCTGGTCGAAGGATGCCGCGGGGTCGCCGATCACCCTCACCGCCGACGACGGTTCGCCGTTGCGTCTGGCCCCCGGCAACACCTGGGTGGAGCTCGTGCCCGGCGAGGGTTCTGCGACGTTCACGCCCTGAGCGGACAGCGCCGACCTCGCTTGCACTCGTGGCAGTCGAGTGCCAGAATCGATTTAGCACTCACTCGTTTTGAGTGCTAACCCAACGAATCTTTGAAGACGTCCGGGAAAGGACGAGAGAAACACATGGCAAAGATCATTGCTTTCAACGAGGAGGCCCGTCGTGGCCTCGAGCGTGGCCTCAACACGCTCGCCGACGCGGTGAAGGTGACCCTCGGCCCGCGCGGTCGCAACGTCGTGCTCGAGAAGAAGTGGGGCGCGCCCACGATCACGAACGACGGCGTGTCGATCGCCAAGGAGATCGAGCTCGACGACCCGTACGAGAAGATCGGTGCAGAGCTCGTCAAGGAGGTCGCCAAGAAGACCGACGACGTCGCCGGTGACGGCACCACGACCTCGGTCGTGCTCGCCCAGGCGCTCGTGCGCGAGGGCCTCCGCAACGTCGCCGCCGGCGCCGACCCCATCTCGCTGAAGCGCGGCATCGAGAAGGCCGTCGCGGCCGTCGAGGCCGAGCTCCTCGCCAACGCGAAGGACGTCGAGACGAAGGAAGAGATCGCCGCCACGGCATCGATCTCCGCCGCCGACGAGCAGATCGGTGCGCTCATCGCCGAGGCGATCGACAAGGTCGGCAAGGAGGGCGTCGTCACCGTCGAGGAGTCGAACACCTTCGGCACCGAGCTCGAGCTGACCGAGGGCATGCGCTTCGACAAGGGCTACCTGTCGGCGTACTTCGTCACCGACCCCGAGCGCCAGGAAGCGGTCTTCGAAGACCCCTACATCCTGATCGTGAACGGCAAGGTCTCCAACATCAAGGACCTGCTGCCCATCGTCGACAAGGTCATCCAGACCGGCAAGCAGCTCCTCATCATCGCCGAGGACGTCGACGGCGAGGCGCTCGCGACCCTGATCGTCAACAAGATCCGCGGCATCTTCAAGTCGGTCGCCGTCAAGGCCCCCGGCTTCGGCGACCGTCGCAAGGCGCAGCTGCAGGACATCGCGACCCTCACCGGTGGTCAGGTCATCTCCGAGGAGGTCGGTCTCAAGCTCGAGAACGTCACCCTCGACCTGCTCGGCTCGGCTCGCAAGGTCATCATCACCAAGGACGAGACGACCATCGTCGAGGGTGGCGGCGACGAGGAGGCCATCGCCGGCCGCGTCGCGCAGATCCGCAAGGAGATCGAGAACACCGACTCCGACTACGACCGCGAGAAGCTCCAGGAGCGCCTCGCCAAGCTCGCCGGCGGCGTCGCCGTCATCAAGGCGGGTGCGGCGACCGAGGTCGAGCTGAAGGAGCGCAAGCACCGCATCGAGGATGCCGTTCGCAACGCGAAGGCCGCCGTCGAAGAGGGCATCGTCGCCGGTGGTGGCGTCGCCCTCATCCAGGCGGGCAAGACCGCGTTCGAGAAGCTCGACCTCACGGGCGACGAGGCGACCGGTGCGAACATCGTTCGCGTCGCGATCGACGCGCCGCTCAAGCAGATCGCCCTCAACGCCGGCCTCGAGCCGGGCGTCGTGGTCGACCGCGTGCGCAACCTCCCCGTCGGCCAGGGCCTCAACGCCGCGACCGGCGAGTACGTCGACATGCTCGCTGCCGGCATCAACGACCCGGTGAAGGTCACCCGCTCCGCGCTGCTGAACGCCGCGTCGATCGCGGGCCTGTTCCTCACCACCGAGGCCGTCGTCGCCGACAAGCCCGAGAAGAACTCGGCTCCGGCCGGCGACCCGACGGGTGGCATGGACTTCTAGTCCGCGCCTCACGCAACGCACACGATGGGCGTCTCCCTCCGGGGAGGCGCCCGTCGTCGTCGTATCGGCGGCGGAACGCGGGGATCCCCGGTTGTGCTCCGGCGCCGGCGCGGTAGAATCACTGAGGGTCGAATCGATTCGAGCCCGTGCCGGCCGAATCGAACCCCAGCATGACGGCGTCCGCGTGACGCCAAATCGTCATCCATCGGTGCCCGAGGACGTGCGCCGCTCCCAGCTCACGCTCGATCCCGCACAGGAACCGCATGTCCTCCACCGCCTCCATCCCCATCATCCGTCCCGACGACTACGAGCGGCCCTCGCACCCCGGCGACCGGCTGACCAGCAGGCAGCGCCTCGTCTACGTGCTCGTGCTCGGCGCGCTCACCGCGCTCGGCCCCTTCACGGTCGACCTCTACCTGCCCGCGTTCCCGGTGCTGCAGCAGGAGCTCGGCGTCTCGGCCTCGGCCGTGCAGCTGACCCTGACCGGCACCATGGTCGGATTCGGCCTCGGCCAACTCATCGTCGGCCCGTGGAGCGACAAGGTCGGGCGGCGCCTGCCGCTCATCCTGGCGACGGCGCTGCACATCGCGGCATCCCTCGCTGCGGCCTTCGCACCCGACATCGTGTGGCTTTCGGTCTTCCGCCTGCTGCAGGGCTTCGGCGCCGCGGCCGGCGGCGTGGTGGCGATGGCCATGGTGCGCGACCTCTTCGGCGGCAAGCCGCTCGTGCGCATGCTCTCGCGCCTCGCGCTCGTCAACGGGCTCGCGCCGGTCATCGCGCCGGTCATCGGCTCGCAGTTGCTCCAGGTCATGGACTGGCGCGGCATCTTCGTCGTGCTCGCGATCTACGGTGCCGTCGTCGTCGTGGCCGTCGCGTTCTTCATCGTCGAGACCCTGCCGGCCTCGCGCCGACAGGTCTCCGGCCACTCGACGCTGCGCGACCGCTACGCCGCCCTCTTCCGCGACCGGGTCTACCTCGGCGCGGCGATCATCGGCGGCATGACGTTCACCGGCCTCTTCGGCTACCTGTCGACCTCGTCGTTCCTCTTCCAGGACCTCTACGGATTCAACGCGCAGGAGTACGGGCTGCTGTTCGCCGTGAACTCCGTCGGCGTCATCATCGGCGTGCAGGTCAGCTCGCGGCTCATGCGGGGCTCGGTGCAACCGCAGTGGATCCTCGCAGGCACCACGGTCGTGCACCTCGCGATGGCCGCGGCGATCATGATCCTCGACGCCTCGGGCGGCGGGTTCTGGGGCACGGCGATCCCGCTGTGGTTCTACATCCTCGCGTGCGGCTTCGCGTTCCCCGCGGTGCAGGTGCTCGCCCTCGCCCACCACGGCGCGGAGGCCGGCACGGCGGCATCGCTGCTCGGCGCCCTGAACTTCGGCCTCGCCGGGGTCATCTCGCCGCTCATCGGCCTCATGGGCGTCGGCAGCGCCGTGCCCATGGGGTTCGTGATGCTGCTCGCGGGCGTCGTGGCCATTGCGGCCCTGTGGCTGCTCGTTCGCCCGAAGACGGTGCCGCCGCTCAGCGACTGACGCGCCTCGAGCGGATGCCGCGGCGCCGCCGGTAACGTGAGGGCATGACGAGCGCGACCGCCGAGAAGCCCGCCGCCGGGCGCGTCGCCCGTCGGGTTCCGATCATCACCGGGGCGGCGGCGCTCGTGCTCGCCTGCCTCCTCGGGATGCTCGTGACCACCATGTCGGGTGCGCAGCGGTTCGCCATCGATGTGGCCTGGGCGGAGTTCGTGGTGAGCCTGCGCACCCCGGCAGGCGAATCGTTCGCGTACTTCATGAACGCACTGGGCGGCGGCTTCATCGGCGTGTTCGTCGTGCCGATCGGGGCCGCCGTGGTCCTGCTCATCGCACGCCGACCGTGGGGAGCCCTGTACTTCATCGTGGCGTCGGCAGCGAGCGCCGGCGTCGTGCAGGTCCTGAAGCACCTGTTCGGCCGCGCACGGCCCGAGGACATGATCGTCGTCTCGGACTTCGGGTCGTTCCCCTCCGGGCACGTGGCGAATGCGGCGACGATCGCCGTCGTGCTCGGCATGATCGTGCCCCGGGCCTGGGTGTGGGTGCTCGGCGCCGTCTACACGGTGCTGATGGCGTTCAGTCGCACCTACCTCGGCGCGCACTGGCTGACCGACACCATCGGCGGCGCGCTCGCCGGGGCCGGGGTGGCGCTGCTCCTGTGGGCGCTGCTCGCCGCGCCGCTGGAGCGCGAGCGACTCGCTCGGGGCGTGCGCCGCTCGCCCTGATCGAAACCGCAGTCGACGCGCGGAGCGACGCCGCGCTAGCGTCGAGGCATGCGCTTCCTCCTGCACGTGATCGCCGACGAGGGCCGGCCGGCGTGATCGAGGCGCGTTCGATGCAGGCAGGGGCCCGACGGCCCGCGGCGAGCGAGATCGCGGATGCCGCCGACGCGCGCGCCGGCGTCGAGACGCGCCAGGCGGCTGCGGGAGAGCTCGACGGCGTGCTCGCCCGCTTCGAGGCGACGTGGGGCGTCGGGCGCGGGCCCGATCGCTCGATGCTGCAGGCGATCGAGCATGCGGGCAACACGCTGCTCGTCGCGGTGCCGTCCGGTGCCGGCTCGGGTGCTGCGGCTGGCACAGACGCCATCCTCGGCGCGACGCTGGGATTCCTCGGCTGGGAGGGCGGCCTCCACCTCCACTCCCACATGAACGCCGTCGACCCCGCCGCCCGCGGACGTGGCATCGGACTGGCGCTGAAGCTGCGCCAGCGCGCCATCTGCCTCGAACACGGCATCAGCGAGGTGCGCTGGACCTACGACCCGCTCATCCGCCGCAACGCCCGCATGAACCTTGTGCGACTCGGCGCCGAGGTCGCCGCCTTCCACCCCGACTTCTACGGCCGCCTCGACGACCGCATCACGGGCGACGACCGAAGCGACCGCTTCGAGGTGCGCTGGCGACTCGAATCGACGCGCACCGCACGAGCGCTCGCCCGACGGCCGCAGCCCGTGTGGACGGCGCACGGCGGGCAGGCGCTCGTCGCCGACTTCGAGGCACTGCGAGCGGATGCCCCGGCCGACGCCGCCCGACTGCGCGAGCGTTCGCACGCGGCATTCGCCGCGCTCGCCGCCGCGCGGCTGCGACCCGAGCTCGACGCGGCGGGCGACTACGTCTTCACGAGCGACGACCCCGACCGGGAGGCAGAATGACCAGCACAGCACCCACGCCAGCTTCTGCACCGCGCATCGAGGCGATCGAGCTGCACCGCATCGAGGTGCCGCTCGTGCGCCCGTTCGAGACGAGCTTCGGCCGGGAGACGGTGCGCGAGGCGTTGCTCGTGCGCGTGCGCACCGACGCCGGCGATGGATGGGGCGAATGCGTCGCCGGCCGCGACCCGTTCTACTCGGCCGAATACGTCGGGGGAGCGGCATCCGTCATCGAGCGCTACCTCGCGCCGGCGCTGCTCGACGCACCGGCCGTCGGCGCGACCCGCGCCGCTCAGGCACGAGCAGACGATCCCCGCTCGACGGGAGTTCCGCTCGCGGCATCCGTCGCGCCGACGCTCGCCTTCGTCGCCGGCCACCGCATGGCGAAGGGGGCCATCGAGGCGGCGGTGCTCGACGCCGAGCTGCGCGCGCAGGGGCGCTCGATGGGCGAGGCCTTCGGCGCCGTGCGCGACTGGGTCGACTGCGGCGTCTCGGTCGGCATCGCCCCGACGCTCGAGGAGCTGCTCGACGAGGTCGCGGGCTACGTCGAGGAGGGCTACCGACGCATCAAGCTGAAGATCAAGCCCGGGTGGGACGTCGTGCCGGTCGGCGCGGTGCGCGAGCTGCTCGGGCGTGACGGGCTGCTGCAGGTCGACGCGAACACGGCGTACACCGCCGACGACATCCCGCTGCTCGCGAGCCTCGACGCCTTCGAGCTGCTGCTCATCGAGCAGCCGTTCGCCGAAGAGGACCTCGCGACCCACGCACTGCTCGCGAGCGCGTGCGAGACGCCCGTGTGCCTCGACGAGTCGATCCTCGATGTCGCGACCGCGGTGGATGCGATCGAGCGGGGTGCCTCCTCGGTGATCAACATCAAGCCAGGTCGCATGGGCGGCTACCTCGAGGCGCTGCGGGTGCACGACGCCTGCCGCGCCCTCGACGTTCCCGTGTGGTGCGGCGGCATGCTCGAGACGGGCATCGGCCGGGCGGCGAACGTCGCCCTCGCGGCGCTGCCCGGATTCGTGCTGCCCGGCGACACCTCGGCGTCGTCGCGCTACTACGCCGACGACCTCACCGAGCCGTTCGTGCTCGGCGCCGGCGAGCACCGCGGACAGCTGCGGGTTCCGGATGCCCCGGGCACGGGTGTCACCGTGCGCGAGGCCCTCGTGCGAGAGTGGGCCGTCACGGCGCCCATCGAGCTCACGCGCTGACCCGGGTGTGCCCGGACTCCAATCGTCGGAGTGAGGTTCTCGCGTCGGAGTGACCCGTTCCGCGCCCTCCGACGCGAGAGCCTCACTCCACGCGACGACCTGGCCTCATGCGTCGACGAGTTCCAGCGCCCGCTCGCCGATCGCCGCGGTCGACGCCGCCCGGCCGGGGTCGTCGGCGAGCGCGAACCAGGTCGACGAGAGCGCGCACCAGGCCACGAGCCAGTGGGCGAGTCGCGACCGCTCGATGGCGCTCGCCTCGACGACCACGCCGAACTGCCGTTCGAGTCGGCCTGGGCGCAGCGCCCGTTCGGGCGAGGGGTTGCAGAGCAGGTTGCAGTAGTCGAACCCGGCCTCGCCGACGAGCCCCTTCGGGTCGATCGCGAGCCAGCCTCGCTCGCCGAAGTCGAGCACGTTGCCGTGGTGCAGGTCGCCGTGCAGCACGACGGGGTCGCGCGGGTCGTCGAGCAGCGCCAGTGCGACGTCGGCGCCGCGACGGTGCAGTGCCGCGAGCCCGTCGGCCGCCGCGAAGAGCTCGCGGAACCACGTCGGCAGGTCGACGAGCTCAGGCGGGTCGGGGCGTTCGAGCACGAGGCCGGATGCCGCGTGGATGCGGCCGGCCGCCGCGCAGATCGTGCGCGTGGCCTCGTCGTCGCCACCGTCGGCGACCATGCGAACGAGGTCGCGGGTGCCGGTCGCCCGCTCGAGGAGCAGGGCCTCCTCGCTGTGGGCGAGCACCCGCGCGGCGCCGTGGCCGTCGAGGGCGACGAGGAGTTCGGCGCCGCGCTCCTCCTCTTCGGTGTGCGCGAGTTTCAGCATCGCCGGCTCGCCGTCGCTCGTCTGCACTGGGATGAGCCGGCTCGTGGCCGTCGTCACCGGTTCGCCGTCGGGGCGCAGCCGCCAGCGCCGCAGCCACGCGGCATCGCCGGCGAATCCGGGGTCCACCGGTCCGAGGTCGCTCACGGGCGATTCCACTCCCTGCCGGCCCACGGGTCGTAGTCGACCTCGAGCGGTTCCTGCTCCGGCCGTTCGCGCTCCGGCACGTGCTGCAGGTTCACGCGGATGCGGTACCAGAGCGACGAGCTGCCGCGCATGCCGTCGACGAGGGTGTCGGCCGGGTGGAGGAGGGCTGCGGCCTCGGGGTGCCTCGCCTTCCACCGTTCGAGTCCCTCGAGCGCCTCGGGCTTGGTCTTCGCCCGAGCGATCTCGATGAGCGGCATCGTCGAGGCGCGATGCCCCGACCCGTCGGAGGCCTTCGGCGGCTTCTCGGCGGGGCCGAGCTCGTCGGCAAGGGCGAGGAGCCCCTCGAGCCCGCCGGCGTCGTCGTCGATGCCGGCCGCAGGGTCGCCGCGCTCCGCGAAGCGTTCGAGCACCGTCGAGACGGTGAACCGCTCGGGGTGGCTGCCGCGCACCTCGCTCCAGTCGAGCGGCGTCGACACCCGGGCATCGGGCAGCGGCCGGATCGAGTAGGCGGAGGCGACGGTGCGGTCCTTCGCGTTCTGGTTGAAGTCGACGAAGACGCTCTCGCCCCGCTCCTCCTTCCACCACCTCGCCGTGGCGAGGCCCGGCGCGCGGTTCTCGACCTCGCGGGCGAGCGTCTCGGCGGCGAGGCGCACCTCGCGGAAGGTCCATCGCGGCTCGATGCGCACGCAGATGTGGATGCCGCGCGAGCCCGAGGTCTTCGGCCAGCCGACGAGACCGTGATCGGCGAGCACCTCGCGCGCGACCATCGCGACGTCGACGATCTGGCCCCACTCGACGCCCGGCATGGGGTCGAGGTCGACCCGCAACTCGTCGGGGTGGTCGAGGTCCTCCGCGCGCACCGGGTGAGGGTTGAGGTCGAGGCATCCGAGGTTCACGACCCAGGCGAGCGCGGCGGCGTCGCGGATCACGACCTCGTCGGCGGTGTTGCCCGAGGCGTAGTGGAGCGTCGCCGTCTCGATCCACTCGGGCCGGTTCTCGGGGGCGCGCTTCTGGAAGAACGCCTCCTGGTCGATGCCCTTCACGAAACGCTTCAGCACCATCGGCCGGCCGCCGGCGCCGCGCAGGGCGCCGTCTGCAACGGCGAGGTAGTACCGCACGACGTCGAGCTTCGTGAGGCCCGGTTCGGGGAACACGATCTTGTCGGGGCTGCTGATACGCACCTCGCGGTCGCCGATCTGCAGCACCTCGGCCGTCGACGCCTTCGGGCTCACCTTCCCCACACTAGGCCGCGGCAGCGCCGAATGGGAGGGGCGTGCATCAGGCGGATGCCTCCGACGCCGTCGCGGTGGCAGCGGCCGCGCGGGCGTACGTTCGCGGGGTCTCGCCGATCACGGCGCGGAACTGACGTGTGAAATGCGCCTGGTCGGAGAAGCCGAGTTCGGCGGCGAGGTCGGCGAGCGACGGCGGCTCGGCCGCCACGAGGCGGCTGCTTGCCTCCTGCATGCGGTAGCGCCCGATGAGCCACTTCGGGGTGAGTCCGAGTCGGTCCCGAACGAGGCGCTCGAGCGCGCGGAGGCTCAGGCCCGACGACGACGCGAGCTCGTCGGCGCGCACGATCGAGCGGTCGGTCTCGGCGAGGTCGACGACCCGCCGCAGGAGCGCGGCATCGTCGTCGAGTTCGATGCGCTGCGCGCGGAGCCACGTCTCGAACACGGCGACGGCGGATGCCTCGTCGCCGGCGTCGACCGCGGCGCGCACCTGCTCGGCGAGACCGGAGGCGTCCGTCGCCCGCAGTGCGTCGAACGCGACCGACGAGCCGACGAGCTCCCGCACCGGGCCGGGAGCGATCCGGTGCGCGACGCCGGGCTGCAGCAGCACGCCGAACGCCCAACCCTCGCCCTCGAGGCGCTGGCGACTGCGCCCGAGCTCGGGCCCGTAGAGCGCGGCGGTGTGCCGTTCGACGACGAGGTTCGCCGACGGGTAGTCGAGGACGCCCTGCTCGATGACGATGCCCGGCGGAAGCCGCCAGCGGGGGATCCAGATGTGTCGCACGAGGCCTTCGAGGTCGGCGCTCACCGCGTGGCGGGTCAGCCGCACGGGGGCGTCGGCCGAGCTCGCCTGCGCTGCCGCGTCGCCCGCCAACGGAGCGATGCCGGGTTGGCCGGGCCGACCGGCGAGCACGCCCTTCGTGGCGGCGCCGGCTCGCGAGCGCCAGTAGTTCTCACCCCTCTGCATGGGTCGAGTATGCCGGGCCCCACCGACGCCCGGGCACCGAGCCGGTCGAAGCGTCGCGTTTGTGCAAGACGCGGGCACCGGGGCATCCGTAGCGTTCATCTCGACCACCCGGAACCCAGCACAGGAGGACCCCATGACCGACTTCGAGATGACCCTGTTCGTCGCCGCCGCCCCCGATCGCGTGTGGGAGGCGATCACGGGCGAGGAGGGCAGTCGAGCGGTGATGTGGGGCTCGGCACTGCAGGGCGAGCTCGTCCCCGGCGCGCGCTACGAGTACGTCGGGCCCGGACAGGACGGCGACGAGACCGTGCACGTCTACGGCGAGGTGCTGCAGGCGGAGCCGGAGGCAATCCTGCAGCTCACCGAGCACCCGGGGCCGACCTACCGCGAGAACCACGCCGAGCTCCGCAGCCGCATGACGTGGCGGCTCGAGCCGGCGGGGGAGGCACTCACGAAGCTCACGTTCACGAACGACGAGTGGAGCGAGGGGCACCCCGCCCAGGCGGAGACGTCCGACACGTGGCCGCTCGTGCTGTCGAGCTTCAAGTCGTGGGTCGAGACCGGGAAGGCGCTGCCCTTCCCGTCGTGACCGCGCGCAGAGTAGCGTGAGGCCACCACCGGTCGGCGAAGGAGACACCCATGGAGCGAGCGCCCGCGTTCAGGATCGTTCGCTGGGAGCTCAAGGTGCTCTACATCGTCGTCGCGTGGATCGTCGGGTTCGCGATCGCCGACCTGCTCCGGGCGCTCGGTGCACCCGTCGTCGTGATCGAGGCTGTCGCCCTGCTGACGACATTCGGGCCGTTCGCGCTCGCGGTGCGGATCTTCCGCGGCCAGGGTGAGGCGATCGACCCGCCCCGGGCATGGTGGCGCATGACGGCGTGGCCGACGCTCAGCCGCCGGCTCGGCATCCTGTTCGGCGCGCTCGCGGCGTCGACCCTGATCGGCCTCGTCCTCGAGGCCGCGGGCGTCACCGCCACCTCGGTGCCGCTCGCCATGCCCGTCTGGATCGGCTCGACACTGCAGTACGCGGTGCTCGCGTTCTTCTACCTGAACTCGGCGGTGCGTATGGCCCGCGTCGGCATCGCGAAGCCCGAGCGGCTCCGCCCGACGATGCGCCTGAAGTAGTTGCGCGGCGGATTGCGGCGCCTGCCGGTCCGCGCCCGCGGGCTCAGCCCGAGTGACTCGCCCCGCGCGACGGGAGCTGCTCACCGATCCGACGGGGACGGCCGGCGAGGAACCGCATCGACAGTCCGGCGGCGAGCGACCCGAGGCCGCCCTGCAGGAGATCGCCGAGGGTGTCGGAGTAGCCGGTCAGGATCTCGGGATCGAGGTACGTGCGGCCGAACCACTCGAAGAACTCCCAGAGCGCGCCGAGCGAGAACCCGAGCGCCGTGACCATCACCGCGGCCGAGAGCACCGGGCGTGGGAGCGTCTCTGCGTCCGCGAGCACGTGGAACCGCACGAGCACGATGTAGAGCATCGCCGCGGCAATGCCGTTGGTGAAGAAGTGCATCGGGATGTCCCACCAGCGCGTCGTGTGGAAGAGCCCGAGCACGCTGCTCCAGGTCGAGACGAGCACCGCCGTGCCGAAGAGGATGTCGAAGGCCGGCCGGACTCGGAGCCATCGGGGAATGAGCATCGCGGCCGACGCCGCCACGAAGCTCAAGCCGGAGAGCGGGCCCCACCCGATGCCCGCCACGACGATGCTGAGCACGCCGAGCACGCGGAGCGCGTCGGCGACGATCTCGGCCGGTCCTTCTGGGCGCCGCAGCGAGGTGCGGATCATGCCATCAGACTAGATCGTCGCGCGGCTCCCGTGGCGGAGCACGGCCTGCATCGGTTCATGGTCGGATGCCGCCCGGCCGGCGAACCTCGCCGCGTTGACCCCGGCGCGGAGCACCTCGACCCGCCGGCCGACGAGGATGAGATCGATGCGGCTGCCGCCCGGCCGCGGCCGACGGTAGTTCGAGAACGTTCCCCACTGCGGCGTCAGCCGTTCGGAGGCGGCTCCCCAGGCATCCCGGAGCGCTCCATCCGCCGTCAGCCGACGGGAGACGGCGGAATCGGTGCCGGCGTTGAAGTCGCCGGTCACGACGACCGCCGCGTCGGGCTCCGCGGATGCCGCGTGCCGCACGAGGTCGAGGATCATCGCCGCCGATGCGAGCCTCGAGCGCCACGAGAGGTGATCGAGATGGGTGTTGAAAGCGAGGAGCCTCGCCCCGGTCGCCGCGTCGGTGAACGCGGCCGACACGACGATGCGTCGGGTGAGGTTGCCGAACGACCTCGAGCCGGGCACGTCAGGGGTCGCGGACAGGGCCCGCTGGCGCCACGCCGTCAGCTCGAGCCGGTCCGCGTCGTAGAAGATCGCGCAGTGTTCGTCCGTCCCCGTGGCGCTGCGGCCGCGACCGACCCACCGATACCGCGGCCCGAGGGCGTCTGCGATCGCGTCGACCTGGTCTGCGAGTGCCTCCTGCACGCCGAGGAGCGTCGGCTGCTCGGCGCGGAGCAGACGCCGGACGAGCGGCGCGCGTCCGGCCCAGCGATCGGGACTCCCCGGCAGCGAGTTGGTGCGCCGTCGGACGTTGAACGTCATGACGTGCACGTCGGGTTCGCTCACCGGCCCGATCAGCGCGGCATCGGTCATGCGCCCAGCGTACGCATCGTGCGTGCGCGGGGACCATCGGCGTGAGCGGACCCGCGCATGGATGCCGCGTCGCTAGGATCGCCGCATGGCTGATGACGCGGTGAAGCAGGCTCAGGAGGCGGCCGCAGCGGCGGCCGAGGCGGCGAAGGCCCTGCAGGCGCAGGCGGCGGAGGCCATCCGGAAGGCGGAGGAGGCGGCGGCGCTCGCCGAGGCAGCGGCCGAGGCGACGGATGCCTCGGCGCCCGCGGCGCCCGAGACCCCGGCTGCCACCGGCACGGCGGGTGCGGCGCCTGCGGCATCCGGGCCCCTCGACCAGGCTCAGGTCGACGCGATCCGCGCCGGCTACGCCCTCGAGGGTGCCGCCCTCGAGATCGGCGCCCTCGTCAACGGCGAGGCGCTGCCCGACGTTCCGGTGCGCATCCCGCTCGCGATGACGAACCGGCACGGCCTCGTCGCCGGGGCGACCGGCACGGGCAAGACCCGCACGCTCCAGGTGCTCGCCGAGCAGCTCTCAGCCAGCGGCGTCGCCGTGTTCGCCGCCGACATCAAGGGCGACCTCTCGGGCATCGCGACGCCGGGGGAGGGCAACGAGAAGCTGCTCTCGCGCACGGACGGCATCGGCCAGCAGTGGAGCCCCGCGAGCTTCCCGACCGAGTTCTACTCGCTCGGCGGCGTCGGCAGGGGCGTGCCGATCCGGGCGACGATCTCGGGCTTCGGCCCGCTGCTGCTCTCGAAGGCGCTCGGCCTGAACGAGACGCAGGAGTCGAGCCTCGGCCTCGTCTTCCACTACGCGAACAAGAGCGGCCTCGCGTTGCTCGACCTCGAAGACCTGCGGGCCGTGCTCGCCTACCTCGTCAGCGACGAGGGCAAGCCCGAACTCGAGGGGCTCGGCGGACTGTCGAAGGCGACGGTCGGCGTGATCCTGCGCGAACTCATCACCTTCGCCGACCAGGGCGCCGACGTCTTCTTCGGCGAGCCAGAGATCGACACGGCCGAGTTCCTGCGCGTGGCATCCGACGGCCGCGGCGTCATCAGCCTGCTCGAGGTGCCCGGCGTCGCCGACAAACCGGCGCTCTACTCGACGTTCCTCATGTGGCTGCTCGCCGATCTCTTCACCGACCTGCCCGAGGTCGGCGACCTCGACCAGCCCAAGCTCGTCTTCTTCTTCGACGAGGCGCACCTGCTCTTCAACGGCGCCTCGAAGGACTTCCTCGCGCAGATCACGCAGACCGTGCGGCTCATCCGCTCGAAGGGCGTCGGCGTCTTCTTCGTGACGCAGACCCCGAAGGACGTGCCGGCCGACGTGCTCGCCCAGCTCGGCTCGCGCGTGCAGCACCAGTTGCGCGCCTTCACGCCCGACGACGCGAAGGCGCTGCGCGCGACGGTCTCGACGTACCCGAAGTCCGGCTACGACCTCGAGGAGGCCCTCACCCAGCTCGGCACGGGTGAGGCGATCGTCACCGTCATGAACGAGAAGGGGGCGCCGAGTCCGGTCGCGTGGACGCGGCTCCGCGCTCCGCAGGCGTCGATGTCGCCGTCGCCCGACGCCGTGATCGACGCGGCCGTCGCCGCGTCGCCCCTGCTCGCGAAGTACGGCACCGGCATCGACCGCGAGTCGGCGCACGAGATCCTGACCAAGAAGCTCGCGGACGCAGCGGCCAAGGTCGACGCCGAGGAGGCGGCCGCCGCGAAGGCGAGGGCCGACGCCGAGTACGAGAAGATGCAGGCGAAGATCGCAGCGGATGCCGCCAAGGCCGACAAGAAGGCGCAGGCCGAGTACGACCGGCTCATGAAGCAGACCTCGACGACGTCGCGCTCGCGCTCGTCGCGGTCGAAGGAGAAGTCGGCGCTCGAACAGGTGCTCGGCTCGAAGACGACGCAGAACGTGCTGACGAGCGTCATCACCGGCATCTTCGGCATGGCCAAGCGCCGCTGAGCGCACCGCCCCGGCTCATCGGTCGGATCGCCGCCATGCGGGAGGATGGACGCGTGCCGCAGATCCGCCCGTACCGCCCCGCCGACCGCGACCAGCTCGCCCGGATCTGCCTGCTCACGGCGGCAGAGGGCGGCGACGCCACCGGGGTCTACTCCGACGACGCCCTGATGCCCGAGGTGTTCGCCCTGCCCTACGTCGAGTACGCGCCCGAGCTCGCCTTCGTCGTCGCCGAGGGCGACCGGGTGCTGGGGTACGTCATCGGCGTGGCCGACACGGCGGCGTTCGTCGAGTGGTGGAAGCGCGAGTGGGCGCCGGGCTTCGCAGCGAGGCATCCGTCACCAGGTGCCGCGACCGGCCGAGACCCACGGTTCACCGAGGCGCAGCTCATCGAGGCGGGCACCGCGCCGGAACGGATGCTCATCGACGAGCTCGACCGGTATCCCGCGCACCTGCACATCGACCTGCTGCCCGAACTGCAGGGGCAGGGCTTCGGCCGCCGGCTCATCGACACGCTGCGGGCGGCGCTCGCCGCGCAGGGAGTGCCGGCGGTGCACCTCGGCATGGACGCCGCGAACACCGGCGCACGGGCGTTCTACAACCGGCTCGGCTTCCACGAACTGCCCTCGAGCAGCCAGAGCTCGCCCCTGCTCGGCATCGCGACGGGCGAGACGGCGGGTGTCAGCGAGTGAGCGAGCGGCGCTCGAACCAGTAGAGCAGGCGCGGGTTCGCCTCGCGCAGCTCGGCGAGGGTCATCGGCTCTGCGCCGACGGTCTCCTCGACGCCGAGCACATCGGCGACCTGGTCCATGGTCGGTTCGTCCCAGAACCTGCCGCGCATGCGGAACGCGCCCCGGCCCGTGCGTTCGACGACGAAGAGCTCCTGCGTCGTGTCGAGGCTGTTCGCCCGGTAGAGCTGCACGCGCAGCACGCCTGCGACGTCGCGTGCCGCGACGGTCGAGACGCCGCCGAAGAATCCGCGCTCGACGATGCCGTAGCGGCTGACGGAGGCGTTGGCCCGGCGATACCCGACCCAGGCGACGACGATGAGCACGAGGACGGTTGCGGCGGTCGCCGTCACGATGGGCCATGCCTCGCGCGGGTCCATGAGCCAGAGCTCGGCGGCGAGGACCGGCACCGAGAGAGCTGCGAGTGGAAGCCCGACGCTTCGTCCGAGAGTGCGACGCGGCCTCAGGGTCTGCACCCTGAGGCCGTCGCCCCCTGCTGCCGCCGCCCTGATGGAAGAGCCCCCTGCGTCCCCACTCTTCATCTCCATCGCTGCCGCTGACATCTCTCACATCATCGGCTCCCCGCGGGAATTGCACCATTCCGCATTAATGAGGACACGGCCGGAAACGACGAACGGCCCCAGCGATGCCGGGGCCGTTCTCGTGGTGCAGGGTGGGGATTCGAACCCTCTTGAGCGCTGTGGGCGCACCCTGTGCTGTTCTGTTGTATTTCCGCGGAGGATGGGGGATTCGAACTGCCGAGTACCTCGGTGCGCTCAACTACTCGATGAGGCGTTGAGGGGCCGGAAATCAAGGGATGCGCCGTATGCCTGAGCCGCTCGCAGACATCGAGATACGCACATCTACGCCATCGGTAGCACACGGCTTAGCACACCGGAATCGACAGAGTCGGCGATGCCGCGCTCATCCTCATCGCGTCTCGCCGCCGAACGTGCGGCCGTCGATGAACGCCTGCAGGTCATCCGCACGGACGCGCTGCTTCGAGCGTTCGTCGCCGAGCTCGACGACGCGGATCTGCCCACCATTGATGCGGTCATAGACCCACTGGCGCGAGACGCCCAGGAGGTCAGCGACTGCCGCCACGGAGTAGAGGCGCACCGCCTCCATGACTCGGTTCTCCATGCGGGTCATCTTTGCACGGCCCAGCCTCCTGGCTACCGCTTCCGTGTGCGCCCGCGTGACTGGTTTGACTGGTTCCATTGCCCCTCAGACTTCGGCGTTGTGAGGTGCGCTCGGACATCCGAGAGGAAGAAGCGCCACCGGCCGCCCACCTTGAACGCCGGTATCTCTCCATTGCTGGCGTACCGCCGAACGGTGCCGACGTGCGCCCCAAGGTAGGTGGCCACCTCATGTGGGTCGACCGTTGGCTCGTCGAGGGTCCGTTCGGGTGCGGGTGGGAATTCGGACATGAACGCGAGCCCGGAAGATGTGACCATCCGATGAGAGTAGGCCGAAGGGGTAGCGGATCAGTGATGCCCCCTCTCACTGGGGGCACGTGGCAGCTGGCCCGAAAGTTAGGCTCGCGAGCATGAAGAGGCTGCTTCCGCTCGTCGTCGTATTCACCCTGCTCGTGATGACAGGGTGCGCGTCAGCGTCCCCGGAGTCACAAGCGGAAACAGAGTGCTTCGACGGGATACGTGAACAACTCCCCGATGGTGCCGGAAACGTCGACCTGAGCGGTATCGAGGTAACCGACATGGACGCTGCACTCTTCGACCTTGAAATCAGCGATGAGAAGCGCCCAGAGGGAGACCGAATGTACACCGGTGCCGGCGATGTGATCTACGACGACGATGGTTCAACCAAGCGCGCATCGGTGATCTGCATGATCACCTTCGAAGACGGCGCGATCGAGTCTGCGGACGTCACCGTGACTGACTAGCGGAATGCAACTGCAAACCCGACCATCGTTCGGGCCGTTCGCTCATCGCTCATAGTCGCCGGCCACCTTCCGATTCGGGAATGTCGAGCCCGTATCCTTCTACGAGCCGCTTCGCTGCATCCCTGGATGGTGGCCGATCCGACTTGCGACCAGTCACGGATCGAAGAATGACTCTCGGGTGAGTTCTGGATCTGCTCCGACCGATAGGGCTGGCTCGAGCGATCAACTCCACCCATGACGACTCCCAGATATCGGCAGACGTTGAGAATCGAACAGGGAACGATTCCCCTGCAGCCACTTTGCCTGCCTGGAACGTCACCCACGGATCGGCAGCGCCTCCATTGCACCGCCGTAGTCGCACGTCATAGGCATCGTCGTCACCAGCGTTGAATATCTCGAGATTGATCTGGACCCGGCCGGTTGTGCGACCTGATTCATATTCGTCATGCGCCTCGCCCGTGATGACCCATTTCACGCTTCGTCGGTCCCACCACCGGAACACAATCGATGTCAGCAACGCAACGGCCGCAGCAATCAGTGCGGTTCCGAGCCCTTCCCACCAGTTCATGCCGACATCGTACGGACTCGCCGGCTGCTGCGCGTTGAAGGGGTGAACGAGGAGGGCGGATGTCGAGGGTAGGCTCGCCGGCATGACTAAGCTCAGGGTCGATAAGCCGGCAGCTCAGCTCGCTGCAGATCTTGCTCGGGTTGTCGCCGTCGTGTCGCCGCGCGATCTGCTCACGATCCGAGTGGGACCCCGTGCTCGAACGCCGAGATCAGGAACCTACTACGGGCGAAGCGATGAGTTTCCGATCCCGCCGCTTCGCCCACATCTTGCAGATCACCCGGATGTCGATGGCGAGATGAGCTGTGCCAACTGCGGCGACTATCACCGATCGCGGAGGTGGTACGAAACTCAGTGCGAGCTGATGGGGCAAGTGCCGCTTCCGCAGATGGTTAGCCCAGCCACGCTCATGGAGGCCGGGACCGAGTTCCCTACCCTCAACGGTCCCGCTTCCACTTCGCTTGGATTCATCGCACTGATGCTCGAGTCCGCGCGCCCGTAGCCGCTTTCCGGCACGGGGCTTGGGGGTGCGCAGAGTTCACACGCCCCCGGTTTGTCGTGGCTACGCCTCGAGTTCGGTGACTCGTCGAGCGAGTGCCTGGTAGCCGGCGAGGAGCGCGTAGACGAGTGGTCGATCCTCGATCGAGAACGGCAACCCGTCTTCGCCGTAGGTGACCGCGAACCCGAGGCCCGCGTCGACGAACTGCTCAGCGATACCGCCGAGGCGAACCTCGGCATCATCTCCGACGTTGGCGACCGCGTCGCGGTACCGGAACGTCACGACCTCGGCGCGCTCGAGCGCGGAGACGTCGAGCTTGACCGGCACAATGTCCTGCTTGAACCGCTCCGACGACGGTGCGGTGCCCATCGTTCCGTCGACGTGAGTCCACGTCGCGGAATAGGCGCCGCCGTAGGTCACCGAACGGCTGTGCACGTCCGTCGATTTGATGCCGCCGGGGAATGTCGCGTGGTTGCCGCTGACCTCTCCGCCCGCGGAAACGGCTCCGGCGTAGAGCGTTCCCGCGATGGTCGCGGTCCCGGTGGAGACGAGCCCACCGCCCTGGATGTCGCCGCCCGCAGTTACCGTCGTCGCCGCGGCGAGTGAGTTCGCGGAGAACGCGCCGCCCTGCAGGTCGATGGTGCCGGGCGCTTCGACGACGATCGAGCCGCCGTCCTTCACCCGGATACCGCCGGAGCCGATCGTGGTTGCTTCGGAGGTTCGTGCCGCGGCATCCTCCATCTGCCGGCGCTCGATGTCCCTGAGGCGGCGGGGGATGTCGTCCTCGGCGGGGGGAAACGCAAAGTTGGCCATGATGCGGGTCCTTTCCTAATGTGTGGATCTGCGATGAATCGATTGACGCCGATGGATGAATGGTCCGGCTTCGGTCTCGGCGATCTGGTGGTGCATGAGTAGGCCCGGTCAGGCCGGTCGAGCCGGCCTCCACGACCGGGCGAGCCCGCCTGGTTCTCTTCGCGAAAAAACCACCTGAAAATGCGTGCTGAAGCTCGGTTGCTAGGCCCGTCGGTCATCTGCCTCGGGTCGAGGGGGGTCCCCCCAGGGGGTGTGAGAGGTTCCGGGGCCGCGAGTAGGAGGGTTCTCGCGACCCCGGAGCTTGTGGGTGACTGACTCACGTGTCACGGTCTCTCGTCACGTCCGTGTGTCGACCATGTGCGATGGTGACGCGGTCGGGTTGTGGTTGGAAGGTTCGCAGCGTTCCACGTTCGCGGAGAGGTGTGCCGTCCTTTACGTGTGACACGATCTCCTCGGCTGTGGGTGTGAGGGTCCAGTCCTCGTCGTTGGTGCTCATCCCCGGATGCGAGTGCGGCCGAGTTTGTGCGGGCCGGGGTTGGAGCGCTCGAGATCCTTGAGGGCCTCGGCATCGGCCTGCCGCTGGCGCAACGCCGGGTCGTGGGTCGGGTCCTCGTGGGGTGCGATGTTGAACGTGGTGGCGTCGACGGTGGTGATGGTGTTGAGTGCGGGTCGGCCGGCTGCGATCGCTCGAACCTCTGCGGCTGTGCCGCCACGTCCTGCTTTGGCGTCACGGGCTGCTGCGCGGTCTTCGTAGAAGAACATGTCGAGGTTGTAGTGCTCGAGCTTGTTCCGACCCTTGGCAGTGTTGACGCCGTTGGTGTTGATGATGTCGTCAACGAGCCAGGCGAAGACCATCGTCTGGGCGTTGCGGACCCTGGTCATCCGGTCCTCGAGCTCATCCCAGTCGGCCGCGCGACGGAAGCGAACGGCATGCTCACGGTTCGTGATCCCATCCGGCAGGGACTCCCAGACGCGTATGGCGGCTTCGGCGTGCTCGATGTAGTGCGGTCGGATGAGGTCGAGGGCGGTGTCGCCACGGTTCTTGAACCGGTTCCATGCGATCGTTACGGCTTGCTCGCTGGCGTGACTGAGGATGTCGAGGCTCTTGTGGAGCTGCTGTTCGGTGAGGTCCGTGGCCGCGTCGATCGCGAGGGCGACGGCGTCTTCGTAACCCCGGTCGGTCTGAGCTAGCGTGAGCGCGGCGGCCGTGTGCTCGGCGGCGTTGTCGAGTCGTCGGGCGGCGAGCTTGCCGGCGTGCTTTGCGAGGACGGAACTGCGGTTGAGTGCCGCGAGTTCGGTCTCGAGTTCCCTGTCGGCGTCGACGCCGAGGTCACGCATGGTGTCGACCCAGTCGGTGAGCGCTTGCTTGCGCTCGTACATATCGGTCGTGGTTGCGGATCGGGTGATCATGTTTCTGCTCCTTCTAGTGGGTGCGCCGGTTGCGGTCGCGGGTTTCGGATCGGACTTCTGCGGCACGTTCTGCGACTTCGGCGTACTTGGTGTCGAGGTCGGTGTGGGGGCTGGTGGCCTTGCTGACGAGGCCGCCACGGGATCGGGTGACGATCTCTTCGGCCGTGAGGCTGTCAGGGTCACGCTCCGCGTCGTCGAGTAGGGCTCGGATCGCGTCATCGTCGAGGTATCTCATCGGGGGTACTCCTTGCTGTAGGGATCGAGTGTTGTGACTGTCATCTGGTGTCCTTCCGGTAGCTGGTCTTCCAACGACGGCCGGCCCAGAAGCCTGCTTCGGGCACGGCGAGCACGGCGTAGTCGAGGCAGAGGGTTCGGAGGGAGCAGACCTCGCAGGTCGCCTCCATGTCGGCGGTGTCAGCCGGGCTGACGTCATCGGCGATGAACCGTGCATCGTTCGAGCAGAGGGGCCGACGTTCGGCGAGCGCATCCGCGAGTCGGGCGAATGCCGCGTCGGCGGCGCTCACGAGTGCACTCCGTCGAAGCGGTCGCGGAGGTGGAATCGGGCCATGTGGATGTCGATGAAGAGGTCGTCTTCGAGGAGGGGATGTCCGAGCTCGAGGCGGATGCGGGCGGTGTCGCCGAGGTCGTCGATCGCGTCGAGCAACACTCCTGGTCCGCCTGCGCCGACGATGTCGAGACCGTGCACGGCGGCTTCCGCGATCAGCGTGAACGCGTGGTCGTCGACCGTCACGATCGCGCCTCCCTGGTCGACGGGCAGGTGTCGTCGTGGAACACCTGCAGGGCGTAGACCCCCGGCGCGAGGGTCACGAGGCGGGTCTCGGAGTTGCAGTCCGGGCAGACGTATTCGAGCGCGGCGGCGGTGTGCTCGGGCATCACGCGACCTCCTCGATGAGAGGGAGGTCGAGGCGTTCCGCGATCGAAGGTGTCACGAAGGTGTCGAAGGTGTCGGGCTCCGAATCCTTGACACCTTGGACACCTTCGGTGACACCTTCGTGATCGATCGCCCAGACCCATCCGGCGCCGAATCCGGATTTCTTCGACGCGATCTTCGGGTCGTGGCTCCGCTTGCGGGCGTTCTTCAGTTCGGTCTCGTTGAACCCCGCAGCCCGGCCGGCCTTGAGGACGTCGCCCGCCTTCGCTTCGAGCGCTTCGGCGTCGCGGAGGTAGTCGAGGATGAATGCCTGTGCCGCGTTGCGGTCGTCGTGCTCGCCCTCGTCGTCGTGGCCGCGGTTCACGATGTCGGAGACGTTGAGGTCGGTGTCGCCGAGATAGTCGACGCGGGCGACGGCCGTGGATTCTCCGTCGTCGGTGTCGACCATCACCGAGGTGAGGTTGAACGCGAACGAGGAGCCGCGCTCGGCGGAGTAGTTCGACTTATCGACGGACACGACCCGCTGCCCCGTCTCATCGTCGGTCGCGAAGAGCAGCACCGATCGGGAGAGGTCTCGGAAGGCGTGGGAGCCGGAGAGCTTGTCCGAGACGTTGCCGGTGCCCTTGTTGAAGTGCATGATCGCGAGCACCGCGATCTCGAGCTCCTGCGCGAGCGCGGCGAGAGGGTCGAGCGCCCTTCGGACGTCGGCGACCTTGTGCATGTCGCCGCCGATGGTCGAGGTGATCGGGTCGAGCATGATGAGCTTCGCGCCGGTCTGCACGACGGCCTCGCGGATGAGGTCGACATCGATCGGGAGTGCGGGCACCGTCTCGTGCGTGACCTGGTCGACGGTGACGTTCACCGCGACCTTGTACACGTGCTCCGGGTCGGCTCCCGCGCCGATGAGGCGGGGCTTCATGATCGTCGCCCAGTCGTCCTCGTGCGAGACGATCAGGAACGGTGCAGGCATCCGGTACAAGTCACCGGGCAGAGCGCCCTTGATGGTTTCGGCGCCGACGTAGAGTCCGAACGTGGACTTCCCCTCACCGCCACGGCCGGCAAAGATCGTCACAGTGCCGAGGGGGATGCGGTCGGTCCACAACCACTTCTGGCGACGCGAGCGGATGTGCGCGGCCGGGGTGATGCGGAGTGCTCTGGTGTCGCTCATGCGACCTCCCGTGTCTTCTGCCCGTGCTCGGGCTGGGTCTGGATGAAGCGTTCCCACTCGTTGGCGAAGTGCTCGTCGAGTCGGCGTTGGATGAGTTCGGCGCGTTCCTTCGGGTTGAACGCGGCGAGGTAGAGGCGATCGCACTCGACCTCGAGCCACTCGATGCGGGGCAGGAGCCACGCGGCGCAGGCGTCCCAGCCGCTGGCCCAGTCGGTCAGACGCTGCTCGTGGTCGAGGGGGGAGCCGGCAAGGCTCCGCGGCTCCTCCCTCGCGCCCATCTCAGTCGCCATCCGCGATGGTGGGGCCCGGCTCGGCCTCGCCAACCGGGATGAGGATCACGTCGTCGTCTTGCCTCGCGACGACGTGCCAAAAGCCGAGGTACGTGAACTGGTACCCGCTGCCGCGATGGTGATGAGTCCGACGAACCTTGCCGAGACGATCGCACCAGACGCCAGGGCAGTCGTCTGCGAGGTGGAAGCGGTGCTGCACGTATCCGTTGTGCTCTTCGAGCTGACGAACCACGTGCACGTCGATCCCGGTCGCGGTCCTCGCGAGACCTGAGCCGTCATAGCCGCGCAGCTTGAGCGTGGGGCAGTCCATCCACTCGAGCTCCTCGATGAGGCGCTGCACGGCTTCGGTGCGCCGGCTGCGAAGTGCGTCGATCTCGTCGTCGATCTCGGCGAGCCGCGCGAGGTTGTGCCGGATGTAAGCCTTCGGCAGGTTCTTGCCGACGAGGGCAGGGGGTGACAGAATCATCTCGATCTAGTTCCTCTCGAACTTGGTTTTGCCCTCGGGTCGGCGGCTACCGGCTACGGGGGCCTTCTTCTTGGTCACGCGATCACCCAGAGGTGGCACGTGTTCCCGGTGCGGGTCCGGCCGCGCGTTTCCGTGGCGCGCACGTTTCCCTCGACCTCGAGTTCCTTCCGCCTGGTGCGGAGGTTCTGCGGGGTCACGTTCGGTACGGACGGGTGAACGAACCTGTAGGCCTCGAACCGGTCCGAGATCTCTTCGTCCGAGCAGGGCCCGTGGTTCTTCAAGATCGTCACGATGACGGCCTTGATGAGATCCCGGCGACTCTCGGTCTGCTGCTCCGCGGCATCCCAAGACGTCTCAGGATCGTGCGGGCGGGCGATCGGAGCGAGCGTGCGCACTATGCGACCTCGCTCTCGAAGAGCGCGAGGAACCTCTCACGGGGGATCAGCACTCGCCGGCCGACCTTGATCGACGGGATGTTGCCCTGCTTGATGCCCTCGGTCACGGTGCGCGGGTCCACGTCCATGACTTCTGCGATGTCCCTGCGTGTGCATGTCGCGGCGGCGGACTTTCGCAGCGAGTCGAGCGTGACGGCCATCTTGTCTCCTTCCTAGTTACGGAAGCGAACTTCCTAGTTGTGAATCTAGACGCATCATCTTGCGCTGTCAAGTTCCGGAATGTAGATTCCTAGTTATGGAATCGAACTTGAAGCAGCGTGGGAATCCGAAGGGCATCACGACCGCGGTCGTAGCGGGCAACGTCAAGCGCCTCCGCAAGGCGCGCGAGCTTGATCTGAAGAGCCTTTCGGCACGACTGCGCAGCGTGGGCTGGCCCGTCTCAGTAGCTGCGCTCAGTCGTCTCGAAGGCGGCGACCGCCGCGTCGATGTGGATGACCTCATGGCCCTGAGCACGGCCCTCGATGCATCTCCGTTGGATCTCTTGTTCCCCACCGAGCAGATTGAGACTGGGATGGGCACCGGGCTACCCGAGTACGTCACGGTCGACGATCTGACGGCATGGGGTGCAGGCGGGGCAAGTTTGGAACTGGAACCGCTACGGGATCACTGGTCGGCCGTTGCCGCGGTTCGCGAAGTTGAAGTCGAAGACACCAAGCGGTGGCGAGAGGCACTCTCTGACCCGGAAGCTCGTGCGCGCGCGATCACTCAGGTCCGCGCCGCGGAGCGGCTGGCGCGCGAGGCCGAAGATCGCAGATCGGCACTGACTGCTCTGCTCCGCGAAAGGCGACGGTAGTGGCATCCCCAAGGCGTGGGAGCCGGCGCCGCGGTCGTGGCGCGCTCTACCGCTACAAGACCAAGGCGGGGGATCGGTGGCGGTGGCAGCTCTACGTGCCCGTCGACCCCGAGCAGCCAAACGGTGATTTGCGACGCACGAGCGGCGGCGGGTTCAAGACGATGGACGACGCCGATGATGCGCTCCGCGACGCGGTCAAGCGGCTCCGCAATCAGGAGACTTTCGCGACAACGGGAGCGCCGACAGTCCAGGCGTTCGCGAATGAGTGGCTTGCGGGGCTCAGACTCGAGGCGTCAACGATTCAGGGCTACGACAAGATCGTGCGGAATCACATCGTCCCGCAGCTCGGCACGCTGAGGATCGATCGCCTCACGTCAACGCGAATCGCGCGCCACTATCGCGAGCTCGAGGAGAGCGGCCGGCGCGACGGCGCGAACGCTGGCAAACCACTCTCGGCGAACTCCGTCAACAAGGTTCACATCGTGCTCGGCTCCATCCTCGACGCTGCAGTCGACGACAACCTGATCGCGCAGAACCCCGCGAGGAAGCGCCGAACGGTGAAAGCGCCCACGGGTAAGCAGATCCGCGCGCAACGGCCTGAGATCGTCGCGTGGAGCGCTGAGGAGCTGCATTCCTTCCTCACGTGGGATCGTGACGTGTTCGATGACGACCTGTTCACGCTCTGGCGCGTCATCGCGTACACGGGGATGCGCCGCTCCGAGGCGCTCGCGCTGCGATGGTCCGACGTCGACGTGAAGCACGGCCGACTCAGCATCCGGCGAGCAGCAGACGTCACGACGCGGAACGTCGCGAAGGTCACGAAGACCGGCAGCGCGCGCGTCGTCGATATCGACTCGGTGACGCTCGACGCGCTGAAATCGTGGAAGGCGACACGGGGGAGCATCACCCTCGGGTTCGCCAGGGCCGACGCCTACGTGTTCGGAAACCTCGACGGCGCGATCCGCTCACCGAACGAGGTCGGCCGGCGCTGGACGTATCGCGTCGCGGCCGCGCAGAAGGCGCTGCCCGAGCTCAAGCGCATCACCCTCAAGGGTCTGCGGCACACGCACGCGACGCTGCTCCTCGAGCTCGGCGAGCATCCGAAGGTCGTGCAGGAGCGTCTCGGGCACTCGACGATCACGACGACGATGAACATCTATTCGCACGTCACGCCGACGATGCAGCGGAACGCGATCGACCGGCTCGCAGCGCACATCGAAGGCGCGTAGCACAGGATTCGGCACACGAACGAGAAAAGCCCCTCACCTGAACTTGGAAAGTCCAGATGAGAGGCTATTTCTTATCCGCGGAGGATGGGGGATTCGAACCCCCGAGGGCTTGCACCCAACACGCTTTCCAAGCGTGCGCCATAGGCCACTAGGCGAATCCTCCCGGGGACTCCTCACGCACCCGCCAGAGCCCGGTTGCCCTTGCTGCGTTTCCGCCCTGGGGGAGTTGGCCTGGATGGCGCCACGTGAGGAGCCGGAGACAGTCTACCCGAGCGCGAGCGGCGTTCTTGACCGCGGAAGCGTTCAGCGAGCGGATGCCGCGGCGGAACGAGCCCCGACGTCCCGGTGTCCACGACGCCATAGGCTGTCGGGACGACGATTCGGGGGGAACCATGGTTGATGCAGGACTCGTGAAACTGGCGTCGGAGGCGTACCTGTACGGCTTCCCGATCGTGTTCGACCTCGAGCAGGTGAACCGTTACGTCACGACGGGCGTCGGCGCGAACCCGGCCGCCTCGTTCAACACGTTCAGTCACGCACGTGCCCTGACGACTGCCGACGACACGTTCGTCTCGATCAACAACGACACCGTCTACTCGATGGCGGAGATCGACCTGAGCGTCGGACCGGTGCTGCTCAGCGTGCCCGACACGGGCGACCGGTACTTCGTGCTGCAGTTCGTCGACGCGTGGACCGACAACTTCGCCTACGTCGGCAAGCGCGCCACCGGCGGCGCGGCCCGCGACTTCCTCCTGCTGCCGCCCGATTGGGAGGGCGACGGCGAGGAGCTCGGCGACGCGACCGCGATCCGCTTCCCGACGCGCATCGCCTCCATCGTCGGGCGCTGGGCCTGCCTCGGCGTCGACGACCTGCCCGCGGTGCACGCGCTGCAGGACGCCATGACGCTCACTCCGGTGCGTCGCTCGCTCGTGCCGCCGGTCGGGCTGCCCGAGACCGAGGTCGGGCTGCCGGAGGCCCTCGACTTCTTCGAGAGGTTCCGCGTGTACTCGCAGACGTTCCCGCCGGCCGAGCGGGATGCTGCGCTGCAGGCGTCGTTCGCACCGCTCGGGCTCACGGGCTCGACGTCGGTCGCCTCGCTCGACGTCGAGGCGAAGGCCGTGCTCGAGGCCGGTTTCGCCGAGGGGCGGGCCGTGCTCGAGAAGATCCTGCACTCGAGCAGCAGCCCGGTCGTCAACGGCTGGACGCTGACGTTCCACGCCTTCGACTACAACCTCGACTTCTTCGAGGTCGGTGCGATCGACGACCCGGCCTGGAAGATCTCCGACCCGAAGCTGCGCATCGCGGAGCGCGCCGCCGCCGCGCTCGGCGGGCTCTGGGGCAACCATGCGTACGAGGCCGCCTACGTCGTGACCTACGTGGATGCCGCGGGCGAGCCGCTCGACGGATCGCACTCGTACACGCTGCGGCTGTCGCCCACACCACCGGTCGGTGCGTTCTGGTCGATCACGATGTACGACGTGCCGAACTTCTACCTCGTCGACAACGAGATCGACCGGTATTCGATCGGCGACCGCACGCCCGGCGTCGTGCGCGACGCCGACGGGGGGATCACGATCACGATGAGCGCGGCCAGGCCCGCCGACCCCGCGGCGGCCGCGAACTGGCTGCCGGCGCCGACCGGGGCGTTCCGCCCGCTCCTGCGCATGTACATGCCCGACGAGTCGGTGCTCGACGGCGGTTATGTGCTGCCCGCGATCGAGCGCTCGGCGTAACGGCACCGGTCGCGTCCTGGTCATCCGCTCGACGGATGCCTCGGCCGCGACGATCCGACCACGGTAGGACGTCGGCGGTACCGGCAGCCGATGTACGCGGCGATGCGGTTTCCTAGCGTGGAGACAGTGCCCCGTTCCACTCCGCTCGTCTCCCCGTACGCTTCGACCTGGCTCCGCCACCCGGCAGCCGTGGCGCTCCGCCTGGGCGGTGCCGGCCTCGTGCTGCTCGCCCTCGGCATGATGTGGGCGTCCCGCATCATCTTCCCGGGCAACACGTACGTCAGCGGCCTGGGCGCCGCCGGCGAGATCACGTCGGTCGCCTTCAACGTGTCGCTCGCGTTGGTCGCGCTCGGCGGTGCGGCGTCGGCCGTCGGCCTCTGGGGCCTGCGCAGCGGCCGGGGCCTCTTCGGCGCGTGGGCGGTGAGCACGAGCCTGCTCGCCGCGAGCGCGATGTTCGGCGTCGGGGCGGCCGTGCCGTGCAGCACCGGCTGCCCGATCCCGCTCACGCCCGGCGCGGCCCCGCAGGACCTCGTGCACACCACGGCCGCGGTGCTCGGCTTCGCGCTCGCCGGAGTCGCGATCATCCAGACCCTCCGGTTCGGCCGGGTCTACGCGTCGCTCGCCGTGCCGAGCCTCGTGCTCGTGATCGCGGCGGCGGCCGCCGGAGGCATCCTCTCGCTCGTCGGCGTCGCGACCGGACTCGGCGGATGGCTCGAACTCATCGCGACGACGTCGGCGCTCATCTGGCTGACCGCCGTGTCGCTGGCGACCCAGCACCGGATCACGACCGCGTCCGTCCTCCTCCGATCGATGGCGGATTCCCAGACCCCGGACGCCGCGCGCCCAATAGGCTGGACGAGTGGCGCACCGCATCTACATCTGTTCGGCTGAGGGCAACACGGGCAAGTCCACCGTGGCGCTCGGCACACTCGACACCTTGACCCACCGGGCGGCCCGGGTCGGCGTGTTCCGGCCGATCGCACGATCGACCGCCGAACGGGACTACGTGCTCGAACTGCTGCTCGCCCACGAGGGCGTCGTGCCGATCCCGTACGACGACGCCGTCGGCGTCGGCTACGACGACGTGCACGCCGACCCCGAGGGCGCGCTCGCGACCATCGTGAGCCGGTTCAAGGCCGTCGAGGACCGCTGCGACGCGGTCGTCATCATCGGCTCGGACTTCACGGATGTCGGCAGCCCCACCGAACTCGCCTACAACGCGCGCATCGCCGCGAACCTCGGCGCCCCGGTGCTGCTCGTGCTCGGCGGCCGGGTCGGCCAGGGGCAGGGCCGCAGCCGGTCGGAGCGGCTCGGCTACTCCGACGCGCGCAGCCCCGAAGAGCTCGCTCAGCTCACCGAGCTCGCCGTCGAGGAGCTCGAACGCGAGCACGCGACGCTGCTCGGTATCGTCGCGAACCGCGCAGACCCCGAGCGGCTCGACGACATCGTCGAGGCCGTGGCGTCGGCCGCGCGGCCGAACAGCTCGGCGGCCTCCGCCGGGCGCGCCGCCGAGGCATCCCTCCGACAGGCTCAGGACGGCGCCGTCGCCACCTGGGCGATCCCCGAGGACCCGTACCTCGTCGCCCCGTCGATGCGCGCCATCATGGAAGCCGTCGACGGGACACTGCACGCCGGTGACCCCGAACTGCTCAACCGCGAGGCGCTCGGCGTCATCGTCGCGGCGATGTCGATGGAGAACGTGCTCACGCACCTCACCGAGGGCGCCGTGGTCGTCGTGCCCGGCGACCGCAGCGAGGTGCTGCTCGGAGTGCTCACGGCGCATTCGAGCGCGACCTTCCCGTCGCTCTCGGGCATCGTGCTGAACGGCGGCATCCCGATCGCCGAGCAGGTCGACCGGCTCGTCGACGGGCTGAAGGCCGGGCTGCCGATCATCCGAACCGAGCTCTCGAGCTACGAGACGGCGCTCGCGATCACTGCGACACGGGGCCGGCTCGCGGCCGAGTCGCAGCGCAAGCGCGACACCGCCCTCGCGCTCTTCGAGAAGCACATCGACGGCCAGGCGCTGCTCGACCTGCTCGAGGTCGCCCGCCCCGAGGTCGTGACGCCCCTCATGTTCGAGTACGACCTGCTCGAGCGGGCCAGGCAGACGCGCAAGCGCATCGTGCTGCCCGAGGGCTACGACGACCGGGTGCTGCGCGCCGCTGCGACGCTGCTCGCCCGCGACGTCGCCGACCTCACCATCCTCGGCGAGGAGATCGAGGTGCGGTCGCGGGCGATCGGCCTCGGCCTCGACATCTCGAAGGCCGAGGTGCTCTCGAACCACGACTTCGTGCACGTCGCCCGCTTCGCGGAGGAGTACCAGCGCCGGCGTGCGCACAAGGGCGTCACGCTCGAGCAGGCACGCGAGACCGTTCAAGACGTGTCGTACTTCGGCACGATGATGGTCGAGCTCGGCCTTGCCGACGGCATGGTCTCGGGCGCGGCGCACACGACGGCGCACACGATCCGGCCCTCGTTCGAGGTCATCAAGACCAAGCCCGGCGTCGACGTCGTCTCGAGCGTGTTCCTCATGGCGCTCGCCGATCGGGTGCTCGTCTACGGCGACTGCGCGATCGTGCCCGACCCGACCGCCGAGCAGCTCGCCGACATCGCGATCTCATCGGCGGCGACCGCGGCGCAGTTCGGCATCGAGCCGCGCATCGCGATGCTCTCGTACTCGACCGGCGAATCCGGCTCGGGGGCCGACGTCGACAAGGTGCGACGGGCGACCGAGCTCGTGCGCGAGCGCGCCCCGCAGCTCGCGGTCGAGGGGCCGATCCAGTACGACGCGGCGGCCGACGCCGCGGTCGCGCGCACGAAACTGCCCGCGTCGGATGTCGCGGGGCGGGCGACGGTCTTCATCTTCCCCGACCTCAACACCGGCAACAACACGTACAAGGCGGTGCAGCGCTCCTCGGGCGCCGTCGCCATCGGGCCGGTGCTGCAGGGGCTCAACAAGCCCATCAACGACCTCTCGCGCGGGGCGCTCGTGCAGGACATCGTCAACACCGTGGCGATCACGGCGATCCAGGCGGCGGACCGCGCATGAGCGTCGTGCTCGTCGTGAACTCCGGGTCGTCGTCGCTGAAGTACCAGCTCATCGACGTGGAGGCGTCGGAGACGCTCGCGAGCGGGCTCGTCGAGCGCATCGGCCGCGGCGTCGGGCACGCCCGGCACCGTCACGAGGGGCCGGAGAACGACAGCCTGGGCTCGACGTGGGACGCGGCCGTCGAGGTCGCCGACCATGAGGCCGCGTTCGCGGTGATGCTCGAGGCGTTCGCCGCGCACGGTCCGTCGCTCGAGGCGAACGCGCCGATCGCGGTGGGGCACCGGGTCGTGCAGGGCGGGGCGCGCTTCTTCGAGCCGACCGTGATCACGCCGCTCGTGAAGATCAACATCGACGAGCTCTCGGCGCTCGCGCCGCTCCACAACCCCGCGAACCTCGAGGGCATCGAGGCGGCGCAGCGCGCCTTCCCCGACGTGCCGCACGTCGCGGTCTTCGACACCGCGTTCCACCAGACGATGCCGCCGGCCGCGTACACGTACGCGATCGACCGCGAACTCGCCGCGAAGCACCGCATCCGCCGCTACGGGTTCCACGGCACCTCGCACCGGTTCGTCTCGCGGGCGGCGGCGGCCTTCCTCGATCGTCAGGTCGAGGAGCTGCGCATGATCGTGCTGCACCTCGGCAACGGGGCGTCGGCGTGCGCCGTCGCCGAGGGGCGATCGGTCGAGACGAGCATGGGCATGACGCCGCTCGAGGGCCTCGTCATGGGTACGCGCTCGGGTGACATCGACCCTGCGGTGCTGCTGCACCTCGAGCGCCGGGCGGGGCTCGACGCCGACGGCGTCGACCGGCTGCTGAACTCGCAGAGCGGCATCCTCGGGCTGAGCGGGCACGCCGACATGCGCGACCTCGTGGCCGCGCAGGCGGCGGGAGACGAGGCCTCCGCGCTCGCGCTCGACGTCTACGCGCACCGGGTGCGCTCCTACGTCGGTGCGTACGCCGCCCAGCTCGGCCGGGTCGACGCGATCGTCTTCACGGCGGGGGTCGGCGAGAACTCGCCCGAGGTGCGAGAGCGTTCGCTCGCAGGGCTCGAGGGCTTCGGCGTCGAGCTCGACCTCGAGCGCAACCGGGAGCGCGGCTCCGAGGCCCGGCGCATCTCGACCGAGGCCTCGAAGACCGCGGTGCTCGTCGTGCCGACGAACGAGGAGCTCGAGATCGCCAGGCAGACGCTGGAGCTCGTCGGCGCCTGATCGGCAGCCTCGCCGGCCTCCGTCGCGAGCGCACCGGTGCCGCCGCACGGCGAATTCCACAAGAACCGTTGTACAAGAACTCTTGTGGAACTATGCTGGGTGCCATGACCGAGCCACGGGAGTCCGTCGACCTGCACGACGCCGGCGCCATGCGGGCGCTCGCGCACCCGATGCGACTGCGCATCCTCGGCCTCCTTCGCGTCGATGGGCCGAGCACGGTCGGCGCCCTCGCCGAGCGCACCGGCGAGGCGCCCGGTTCGGCGAGCTACCACCTGGCGACCCTCGCCAAGCACGGCTTCGTCGTCGAGGCGCCCGAGCTCGCCCGCGACCGGCGCGAGCGGTGGTGGCGGGCCGCGCACGAGAGCACGAGGTGGCGCACCGAGGAGTTCCTCGGCGACCCTGAGCGCCACGCGGCATCCGATTCGATGCGCCGCGCTGTGCTCGACACGTATCACCGGGAGCTGCTCGACGCCATCGACGACGAGGCGGAACTCGAGCTCGAGTGGGTGGCCGCCTCCGACTCGAGCGACGGCGCGGCGCGCCTCACGATCGACGAGTTCCGCGAGCTGAGCGCCGAGCTCAGGGCGGTGCGCGACAAGTGGTGGGCGGTCGGCCTGGAGCCTCGCCCCGGCACCACGACGGTGCGCTGGATGACCCACACCTTCCCGAGGCCGGAGCGATGACCACCGAGTCGGCGGCGAGTGCGACGTCGACGACGGATGCCGCGCGCCGCCGCACCCCGCTCGTCGCCCTGTTCGCCGCGCAGCTCTGCTCGCTCTCGGGCAACGCGATCGCCCTCATCGCGATCCCGATCATCGCGCTCACCCAGACCGGATCCCCGCTGGCAGCCGGGGTCGCCGGCGTGTTCGCCACCGTGCCGCTCGTCATCGGCGGTGCGCTCGGGGGAGTGCTCGTCGACCGGTTCGGCTACCGCACCTCGTCGATCGTGGCCGATGTCGCGAGCGGGCTCACCGTGCTCGCGATCCCGGTGCTCGCTGCGACGGTCGGGCTGCACTTCGGCGTGCTGCTCGCCCTCGTGTTCCTCGGCGGCCTGCTCGACAGCCCCGGCGACACCGCGAAGACCGTGCTCATGCCCGATCTCGCCGATCTCGCCCGGGTTCCCCTCGCCCGTGCGGCCGGCGCCCAGTCCGCGGTGCAGCGCACGGCGACCATGATCGGCGCCGGCATCGCCGGCGCGCTCGTCGCCATCGCGGGTCCGATGCCCGCGCTGCTCGTCGACGCCGCGGGGTTCGCGGTCTCCGCGTTCCTCGTCGTGTGCTTCGTGCCGCGTCGCGCCGCGGCATCCCTTCGACAGGCTCAGGACGGCGCCGTCGATACGGGCGACGCGGCGTCGCGCGGCGGATTCGTCGCGGGCATCCGCTTCATCGCCCGCTCGCCGCTGCTGCGCTCGATCGTGCTGCTCGTCACCCTCACGAACGCGATCGATGCGGCGGGCATGACCGTGCTGAAGCCCGTCTACGCGACGCAGGTGCTCGGCGACCCGGCAATGCTCGGCTTCATGGTCGGGTGCTTCGCCGCGGGCGCCCTCACGGGCTCGGCGGTCTTCGCGGCCGCCGGGCACCGCTACTCGGGTCGCGCGGTCTTCGCCCTGTGCTTCGTGCTCGCGGGCACCCCGCCGTACCTCGCGATGGCGCTCGGCGCACCCGTGCCGGTGCTGCTCCCGGTGCTCGTGGTGTCGGGCCTCGCCGCCGGCGCACTCAACCCGATGATCGCGACGGCGATGTACGGCGTCGTGCCCGACGGCATGCGCGCCCGGGTGTTCGGCGCGATGACCGCCGGCGTGGCGGCCTCGATGCCGCTCGGCGCGTTCCTCGGCGGGCTCTCGGTGGAGCGGTTCGGCCTCGCGCCGACGATGCTCGTGTGCGCGATCGCCTACCTGCTGCTCGGCTCGAGCCCGCTCGTCCTGCGCTCCTTCGCCGGCCTCGCAGCGGCCCGCACCCCTACCGGGGTACGGGGTGCAAATGGCTCACCCGTGTGATGTGACGATCATCGCCCGCTCCATACGCTCGCATCACGGTCGAGATCGGCCGGTGAAGCACACCCCCGAAACGTTCGTCTGAGTTCCATTCGCACCTTCGGACGACGAGATGAGCGCACGTGAGCCTGCAGGTCGTAGAACGCCCCGATGGGGCCCTGGGCACCATGTCGCCCGTCATCCTGACCGCAGGTCGTCGTCGTGAAGGCGCCGATCCGGCGCAGAGCGGATTCGCCCAGCTCTCGCGCCAGATCAAGGCCGAGGGGCTGCTCGACCGCTTCGTGGGCTTCTACGTTCGCAAGGCCGTGTTCTGGGCCGTCGTGCTCGGCGCCACGATCGCGGCATCCGTCATCATCGGCGACTCGTGGTGGCAGCTCGTCATCGCCGCCGTGCTCGGCGTGATCTTCACCCAGTTCGCCTTCATGGCGCACGAGGCCTCGCACCGCCAGGTCTTCCGTTCCGGGCCGGCCAACGACTGGGCGGGGCTCTTCCTCGCCAACTTCGTGGTCGGCATCAGCTACAGCTGGTGGATGAACAAGCACACGCGCCACCACGGCAACCCGAACGTCATCGGCCGCGACCCCGACATCGTGAAGGACACGATCTCCTTCCTCGAAGAGGATGCCGCGCAGAGCCGCGGGCTCGTCCGGATGATCACGCGCAAGCAGGGCTATCTCTTCTTCCCGTTGCTGCTGCTCGAGGGCATCAACCTCCACGTCCACGGCATCCGCCACGTGCTCGGCAAGGGCGCCGTCAAGCGACGCGGCCTCGAGATCACGCTCATCGCGGTTCGCCTCGTCGGCGTCGCGGCGCTCGTGTTCTGGGCGTTCCCGCCGCTGCTGGCCACCGCCTTCCTGCTCGTGCAGCTCGGCGTGTTCGGCGTCTACATGGGCGCCTCGTTCGCTCCGAACCACAAGGGCATGCCCCTCATCCCGCGCGGAGTGCGCGTCGACTTCCTCGAGCGCCAGGTGCTCACGAGCCGCAACATCCGCGGCGGCCGGTTCATGGACTCGTTCATGGGCGGCCTCAACTACCAGATCGAGCACCACCTCTTCCCGAGCATGGCGCGGCCGGCGCTCGCCCGCACCCAGCAGATCGTGCGCGAGTACTGCCGCGAGAACGACGTGCGCTACACCGAGACCGGGCTCGTCGAGTCGTACTCGATCGTCATCGCGTACCTCAACCGGGTCGGGCTCGCCGCCCGCGATCCCTTCGACTGCCCGATGATCAACTCGTACCGTCGGCGAGACTGACGCGACCGCTCGCGGGTCACGGATCGACCGTGCACTGCGGGTTCGTGCCGGCGAGCCCTATGGAGGCGTTGGCCTGCGACCAGTTCGACGTCCAGCCGCTCGGGTGCAGGAATCGCACCGCGACCGGCTTGGTGCCGAGGAGCAGCCCCGACAACAGCCCGAGCCGAACCGGGTCGTGTAGACGCCCGACACCGGGCCGGTCGTCGGCACCGAGCCGAGCAGGGGCCGAGGATCACCTCGAGGCCGCTGAGGTCCCCGACCCCGTACTGGGCGTCCGCGCTCGTGAACCCGGAGCTCGCCGGCTCTGGTCCCCGACCGTCGTCATGCACGATGCCCCGAAGTCCGCATTCCTGCGGACCCGGAACCCGGTGCCGATGCCCCCCGAATGGGGGTCATTTGGCCCCCGAATGGGGGATTTTCCGAAAACGCTATCGCCGGCGCCGATTCGCCCCCTAGGTTGTGCATGGGTGCACGTCAACGTCGATGTGCACTCGGGGGAAAAGCAAGCCGATATCTGGGGGGGTATCCGATGCGTTCGGACCGTTCGACGTCCAATTCGACCGCACGCCGTGGCCGCGGCGCGCACCGAGCCGAGCGCGTGCCGCGCAGGGGCGCGGGGTTCCGCGCGCTCGCGCTCGGCGGCACGATCGCGCTCCTGTCGGCCGGTGCGGTGATTCCCGCACAGGCCGCGCCGGGCGACACCTCGCACGCCGAGGGGCGCTTCCTCTCGGGTTCGCTCTTCGACCTGATGGATCTCGACGCGATCGTCGGGATCGACGGCGAGACCGCGACGAGCGACGGCGTCACACCGGAGACGAACTCGACGAACCTGGACCTCGGAGTCCTCGGCCTGATCAACGTCGACATCGGCGGCGGCATCCAACTGCCGATCGAGTTCGCCGATGCCGGCGTCGTCGGACAGTACGCGAGCGCCCAGACGGATGCCTCGTCGATCGGCGCGTCGGGACTCATCTCCGATGCCGGCGCCATCGGCACGGGCGTGACCCCGGCCCCGGGCGTCGCGCCGGGCCCGCTGACGCTCGACCTCGCGCAGCTGCTCGGCGCCGAGTTCGCCGGGACGATCACCGACCTCGATGTGACCCTGGGCGCGATCAGCGCGAACGCCGCGGTGACCGCCGGGGCGCAGCCGGTCGGCGATTACGAGATCGCCGATGCGACCGTGGTGCTCGACAGCCCCGTGGTCGAAGGCGTCACCGGCACGGTGAACAGCGCCGTCGCCGATCTCGACACCGCGGTCGATGCGCTCGCCGGCCCGGGCGGCTCGCTCGTGGGCGGCGTGTTCGCGGCCGTCGGCAGCGTGCTCTCGGCCGGCGGACTCGGCGATGCATCCGCTTCGGTCGACGTCGACCTGCCCGCCGCGGTCGCCCCGATCCTCGCGGCGCCACTCGATTCCGGGGGAGGGGTCGTCATCGACCTCGCCGCAGGCACGATCACGCTCGACCTCGAGCAGCTGGTCGGCGGGTTGAACGGTCTCGACCCGAGCACCGAGCTGCTCTCCGCGGCGGTGCTCACCGAGGTGACCACGCAGGTCGCCGACCTCATCGACGGCCTCGTCGCCGACATCGGCACCGCCGTCACGACGGCACTGAACAACGCCGCCGTCTCGATCGACGTCGACGTGAACGCGCTCGGCCTCCTGCCTCTCGTGAACGTGACGGTCAGCGGCACGCTGCTCGAGATCTCGCAGGGCACCGCGACCGTCGACATCACGGCGCTCGGCGTCCTCCCGATCTCGGGCCTCACCGATGCCGTCATCCTCGGGGTGCTGGCGCCGATCGTCGACGCGGTGATCAATCCGTCCACCGGTGCCCTCGGCACCCTGCTCACCTCGCTCACGACGAATGTCGTGAACCCCGTCATCGACACGCTGAACCCCGTGATCGAACTGCTGAACACCGTGCTCTCGCTGCTCGCCAACGTGCAGGAGCCCGAGCCGGCGGTCGCGGGCGCCGTGTTCGAGGAGACCGCCCTTCGGCTGAGCCTCCTGCCGACCACGATCGTGCCCCAGCTGCTCGAACTGAACCTCGCGCACGCGCTCGTCGGACCCAATGTCGTCGCTCCGCTCGCGCCCGTGCTGACGGCGCTCTCGCCCGATGAGGGCCCGGTGGCGGGCGGCACGCTCGTCACGGTGACGGGCACCGATCTGGCGGGAGTCACCGGGCTGACGGTCGACGGCGTGTCGGTGCCGTTCACGCAGGTGAGCGGCACGGAGGTCACGTTCACGACGCCGGCGCATGCCGCGGGTCCGGTGGATGTGGTCGTCACGACGCCGGGCGGGGCGAGCAACGCGCTGCCGTTCACGTTCGTGCCGGTTCCTGCGCTGACGGCGCTCTCGCCTGACGAGGGCCCGGTGGCGGGCGGCACGCTCGTCACCGTGACGGGCACCGGTCTGGCCGGCGCCACCGAGCTCACGATCGACGGGGCATCCGTGCCGTTCACGCAGGTGAGCGCGACGGAGATCTCGTTCACGACGCCGGCGCATGCCGCGGGACCCGTCGATGTCGTGGTCACCACGCCGGGTGGGGCGAGCAACGCGCTGCCGTTCACGTACATCCCAGTGCCAGCGCTCACCGCCCTGACACCCGACTCGGGTCCGGTGGCGGGCGGCACCATCGTGAGCGTCACGGGCACCGGCCTGGCCGGGGCCTCCGTGGTGACGATCGACGGCGCATCGGTGCCGTTCACGCAGGTGAGCGACACCGAGATCACCTTCACGACCCCCGCGCACGCCGCGGGCCCGGTCGACGTGGTCGTGACGACGCCGGGCGGGGTGAGCGGCGCGCTGCCGTTCACGTACGTTCCGGCACCGGCGATCACGACGCTGGCGCCTGACGAGGGCCCGGCGGCCGGCGGGACGATCGTGACGATCACGGGCACCGACCTCGCCGGAGCGACGAGCGTCACGGTCGACGGCGTGTCGGTGCCGTTCACGCAGGTGAGCGACACGGAGATCACGTTCACCACCCCGCCGCACGCCGCAGGAGCGGTGGACGTGGTCGTCACGACACCCGGCGGGGCGAGCAATGCGCTGCCCTTCACCTACCTGCCGGGGCCGGCGCTGACGGCGCTCGACCCCGACCTCGGCCCGATCGCGGGCGGCACGCCCGTGACGATCACCGGCAGCGGGCTCGCGGGAGCGACGGCCGTGACGATCGACGGAGTGTCGGTACCGTTCACGCCGGTGAGCGCCACCGAGATCACGTTCACGACGCCGGCGCACGCGGCCGGTGCGGTGGACGTGGTCGTCACGACGCCGGCCGGAGACAGCAACGCGCTGCCCTTCACCTTCGTGCCGGCGCCGACGCTGACGACGCTCGACCCGAACCAGGGCCCGACGATGGGCGGCACGATCGTCACGATGACGGGCACGGCGCTGGCCGGGGCGACCGCGGTCACGATCGACGGGGTGTCGGTGCCGTTCACGCAGGTGAGCGACACGGAGATCGCGTTCGTGACTCCGGCTCATGCCGCCGGGCCAGTCGATGTCGTCGTCACGACACCGGGCGGTGTGAGCAACGCGCTGCCGTTCACGTTCGTGCCGGCTCCGGTGCTGACGGCGCTCTCGCCTGACGAGGGCCCGGTGGCGGGCGGCACGCTCGTCACGGTGACGGGCACCGATCTGGCGGGGGTCACCGGGCTGACGGTCGATGGGGTGTCGGTGCCGTTCACGCAGGTGAGTGCCACGGAGGTCACGTTCACGACGCCGGCGCATGCCGCGGGTCCGGTGGATGTGGTCGTCACGACGCCGGGCGGGGCGAGCAACGCGCTGCCGTTCACGTTCGTTCACGACGCCGGCGCATGCCGCGGGTCCGGTGGATGTGGTCGTCACGACGCCGGGCGGGGCGAGCAACGCGCTGCCGTTCACGTTCGTGCCGGTTCCTGCGCTGACGGCGCTCTCGCCTGACGAAGGCCCGGTGGCGGGCGGCACGCTCGTCACGGTGACGGGCACCGGTCTGGCCGGGGCCACCGAGCTCACGATCGACGGGGCATCCGTGCCGTTCACGCAGGTGAGCGCGACGGAGATCTCGTTCACGACGCCGGCGCATGCCGCGGGCCCGGTCGATGTCGTGGTCACGACGCCGGGTGGGGCGAGCAACGCGCTGCCGTTCACGTTCGTGGCGGCTCCGGTGCTGACGGCGTTGGCTCCCGATGAGGGGCCGGTCGCCGGTGGCACTCCGGTGACGATCACCGGCACGGACCTCGCCGGAGCGACGAGTGTCACGGTCGACGGAGTGTCGGTGCCGTTCACGCAGGTGAGCGACACGGAGATCTCGTTCACGACCCCGGCGCACGCGGCCGGCCCGGTGGATGTGGTCGTCACGACACCCGGCGGGGCGAGCAACGCGCTGCCGTTCACGTTCGTGGCGGCTCCAGTGCTGACGGCGTTGGCTCCCGATGAGGGGCCGGTCGCCGGCGGCACTCCGGTGACGATCACCGGCACCGGTCTCGGCGGGGCGACGAGCCTCACCATCGACGGGGTGCCTGTGCCGTTCACGCAGGTGAGCGACACCGAGATCACGTTCACGACGCCCGCTCACGCGGCCGGCACCGTGGATGTCGTGGTGACGACGCCGGGCGGGGCGAGCAACGCGCTGCCGTTCACGTACGTCGCCGTTCCCGCGATCGTCTCGCTGGCGCCCGATGAGGGACCGGCCGCCGGTGGCACGCTCGTCACCGTGACTGGCACGGACCTGGCAGGGGCCACCGGGCTGACGGTCGACGGGGCATCCGTGCCGTTCACGCAGGTGAGCGGCACCGAGATCACCTTCACCACTCCGGCGCACGCGGCCGGCCCGGTGGATGTGGTCGTCACGACGCCGGGCGGGGCGAGCAACGCCCTGCCGTTCACCTTCCTGCCCGCGCCCGTCCTGACGGATCTGGCGCCCGACAACGGGCCCGAGACGGGCGGGACCTCCGTCACCATCGGAGGCACCGACCTCGGCGGTGCGACGAGCGTGACGGTCGACGGGGTTTCGGTGCCGTTCACGCAGGTGAGCGACACGGAGATCACGTTCACGACGCCGCCGCATGCCGCCGGTGAGGTCGACATCGTGGTGACGACCCCGAACGGGGCATCCGCACCGCTCGTGTTCACCTACACGCCCGTCACGACGGTCGACGGGGTCACGCCGCCGACCGGTCCGGCGACCGGGGGCACCGAAGTCACCATCTCGGGCCACTGCTTCACCGGCGCCACCGCGGTGCGGTTCGGCTCGACGCCGGCGACCTCCTTCCGCGTCGTGAACGACACCACGATCGTGGCGGTGTCGCCGGCCGGAACCGGCACGGTCGATATCACCGTGGTCGGCAGCACGAGCTGCGGAACGGGAACCCTGCCCGGCGGCTTCGGCTACATCGCTGCCGGAGGCTCGACCGGAGCCCCGACCGGGGGCGGCATCGCATCGACCGGCGTCGAGCCGATCGTGCCGATGACGCTCGGAGTCCTCGCCCTGCTGGTCGGCGCCGTGTCGCTGCTGATCGCACGTCGGCGCCGAGGCGCGCAGCACTGATCGATGACGGATGGCCCGTTCGCGGCGGTTGCCGCGGACGGGCCATCCGTCTGCCTGTCAGGTTCAGCGCGCGAGGCGCGCGCAGTCGATGCAGAGTTCGGCCGTGGGGCGTGCCTCGAGCCGTGGCACGGTGATGCGCTTGCCGCAATTCCTGCAGAAGCCGTACGTACCGTCGTCGATGCGCGCCAGGGCGTGGTCGATGTCGGCGAGTTCGGCGCGCGCATCGGCGAGCACCGCGGTGCGCTGTGACCACTCCTGCGTCATCGTCGGGCCCTCGGGGTCGTGCTCGTCATCGGCCGACGCGCCCGACCTCGCGGCCCGCACCTCGCTCATGACGTCGCCGAACTCGGCGAACCTGCCCTCCGCATCGGCCCGCTCCTGCAGGAGTTTCGCCCGGAACCGATCGAGCTGTGCCTGTGTCATCGTCGACGTCATCGCGCCCCCTTCCGATTCCCGCATGGTACGCCTCCGACATCCGGCTGTGGTGTCGGACGCGGCAACTACGATTGATGCGTGGTCACCGCCCTGTATCGCCGCTACCGGCCAGAGACGTTCGCCGAGATGATCGGCCAGTCCCAGGTGACGGAGCCGCTCATGACGGCGCTCCGCACCGATCGTGTCAATCACGCCTACCTGTTCAGCGGCCCTCGCGGCTGCGGCAAGACGACGTCGGCGCGCATCCTCGCGCGCTGCCTGAACTGCGCAGAGGGTCCGACGGATGTCCCGTGCGGCGTCTGCCCCAGCTGCGTCGAGCTCGCTCGGGGCGGCGGCGGGTCGCTCGACGTCGTCGAGATCGACGCCGCGAGCCACAACGGCGTCGACGACGCGCGCGACCTGCGCGAGCGCGCCGTGTTCGCCCCGGCGCGCGACCGGTTCAAGATCTTCATCCTCGACGAGGCGCATATGGTCACGCCGCAGGGCTTCAACGCGCTGCTGAAGCTCGTCGAGGAGCCGCCCGAGCACATCAAGTTCATCTTCGCGACGACCGAGCCCGACAAGGTGCTCGGCACCATCCGCTCGCGCACGCACCACTACCCGTTCCGGCTCGTGCCGCCCGGCCCCATGCTGGAGTACGTGCAGCAGCTCTGCACCGAAGAGGGTGTCGAGGTCGCGCCGGGCGTGCTGCCGCTCGTCGTGCGCGCCGGCGGCGGGTCGCCTCGAGACACGCTGTCGCTGCTCGACCAGCTCATCGCGGGCTCCGACGGGCCGACCATCGACTACGAGCGAGCCGTCGCGCTGCTCGGTTACACCCATGGCGCCCTGCTCGACGAGGTCGTCGACGCGATCGGGGCCGCCGATGCGGCCGGGGCATTCGCCGCGGCCGACCGCGTCGTGCAGACGGGGCAAGACCCCCGTCGCTTCGTCGAAGACCTCCTCGAACGACTTCGCGACCTCATCGTCGTCGCCGCCTCGTCGCCCGAGACGGCTGCGGCCGTGCTCCGCGGGGTGCCGGAAGACGAGCTCGCCCGCATGGCGACCCAGGCCGCCGCGTTCGGCCAGGCCGAGCTCTCGCGGGTCGCCGACCTCGTCAACCAGACCCTCACCGAGATGACGGGCGCCACCTCGCCGCGCCTGCACCTCGAACTCATGCTCGCGCGGGTGCTCGTGCCTGCGGCCGACGACACCGAGCGCGGCGCGCTCGTGCGCGTCGAGCGCCTCGAGCGCCGGGTCGGCGTGGCCGACGCGGCCGGCTCGCTTCCGGCGGCATCCGACTCGCGACCGGTCGCCCGGCCCGAGGCGGCTGCTCCGGCGCCGCGAGTGCCGGCGGAGCGGGTCGCGGCACCGATGGCGGCAACGCCGCCGATGAGCCCTGCACCCGTCGACGCCGCGCCCGCAACGCCAGCTCCGGTCCCGACGCCCGTGGCCGCCGGCCGGCCCGAGAGCGTGGCCCCGGCCGAGAGCGAGCCGGCTGCAGCGCCGGCGGCTGCTGCACCCTCGAAACCTGTCGGACCGGTCACGCTGCAGCAGGTCCGCGACGCGTGGCCGGAGGTGCTCTCCTCGCTCCAGCGAACGAAGCGCAGCGCCTGGATGGTGGCGTTCACGGCGCAGGTGCGCGACTTCCGCGATGGCGAGGTGCTCGTGCTCACGTTCCCGAGCGAGCACGACGTCGCGGGCTTCCGCGGTGGCGCACCGGGGCAGAGCGTCAGCGAACTGCTCCGCGGTGCGATCGTCGACGTGCTCGGCGTGCGAGTGAAGTTCGTCGCGCGAGTCGACGGCCCCGGCGGCTCGCCGGCCGCCGCCCCGCAGACGCCGTCGACCCCGCCGGCTCCGGCCGAACCGTCGGCTCCGGCCGAGGCACGCGGGCCGTCCGCCGCAGCGCCCGCCTCGTCGTCTGCTCGGCCGTCGTCGTCTGCGCCGGAGACCGCCGCGCCCGCACAGCCGTCGGCGTCCGCGTCCGCAGCACCCGCCGGGCCCGTGGACTCGTGGGCGACCGTGGCGATCCCGCGCGACCCGATCACCGACGCGGGCGCCGAGTCGGCCCCCACGAGCGCCCGGACTGCGACGGCCGTCGCCGAGCGGCCGCAGGTGGCACCCGCAGCGGAGGCGCCCGTCGCCTCGAGCGTCGCGCCGGTCCCCACGCGTGGTGGCGTCGACGAACTGCCCGATGACGCCGACGCACCGCCCGAAGACGAGGAGCCTCCGTTCGACCCCGGGCCCGAGCCCGAGGTGATCGTCGAGGCATCCGCTCCTGCTCCTGCTCCTGCACCCGCACCCGCTCGCGCGCCCAAGCGCACGAGCCGTCCGCTTCCGACCGCGGGCAATGACGGCGGCATCCAGCGCTACGGAGAGGCCGTCGTGCGCGAGGTGCTCGGCGCGACCTTCCTCGAAGAGGTCGAAGCGCCGCCGCGGCCCGGCTTCGGGGAGCGTGGCTGATCATGTACGAAGGCATCGTCCAAGAACTGATCGACGAACTCGGGCGCCTGCCCGGCATCGGGCCGAAGTCGGCGCAGCGCATCGCGTTCCACATCGTGCAGACCGAGCACTTCGACGTCAGCCGGCTCGCCGAGATCCTGATGGAGATCCGCGACAAGGTGCGATTCTGCGAGATCTGCGGCAACGTCTCCGAAGAGGCGACCTGCGGCATCTGCCGCGACCCGCGGCGCGACCCTGCTCTCATCTGCGTCGTCGAAGAGGCCAAAGACGTCGTCGCGATCGAGCGCACCCGGGAGTTCCGGGGGCTCTACCACGTGCTCGGCGGCGCGATCAGCCCGATCGACGGCATCGGCCCCGACGAGCTCCGCATCCGCCAGCTGATGCAGCGCCTCGCCGACGCGACCGTGACCGAGGTCATCATCGCGACCGACCCGAACCTCGAAGGCGAGGCCACCGCGACCTACCTGAGTCGCCTGCTCTCGACCCTCGAGATCCGCGTCACGCGGCTCGCCTCGGGCCTCCCCGTCGGCGGCGATCTCGAGTACGCCGACGAGGTCACGCTCGGGCGCGCGTTCGAGGGCCGGCGCGTCGTCGGCTGACGCTCGTCGCCCCCTTGACGCTCCCATCGCGCAGGGCTAGAACGGAGCCATGGCGAGCAACGGTGCGGAGTGGGTCGCAGGGTACGTCGCGGCCTGGCAGTCGAACGATCCGGCCGAGATCGGAGCGCTCTTCACCGATGACGCCCGCTACCTCACGAGCCCCGACTCCGAGCCGCGGATCGGCCGCAGCGCGATCGTCGCGGGCTGGCTCGCCGACCTCGACGCACCGGGCGACTGGGCGTTCGACTGGCGCATCGTGCATGAGGACGACGGGTTCCTCGTGATCCAGGGGCGCACGAACTACCCGGCCGACCGCGACTACCTGAACCTCTGGATCGTGCGCCTCGCCGACGACGGCCGCGCGACCGAGTTCACCGAGTGGTACATGCCGCGCCCGCACAAGGGCTGAGCCGCTACCGCAGCACCTCGACGAGCACCACCCAGGCCATGACCAGTGCGGCGATGATGCTGAGCACCGAGCCGACGGCCATCGTGATGAGTCCGACCTCCACCACGCCCGTCACGACGAGCACGGCGCCCACGAGGAAGGCCGCGATCGGGAGCACACCGGCGATGCTCTTCAGCACCCGGTCGAACGGCGAGACGTGGTCCTCCCGCATGACCACGCGGATCGCGTGCACCTGGAAGACGCCCGCGAGCACGGATGCCACGAGCACCTCGACGCCGTACGCCACGACCGGCTGGCCGGGGACCAGCCCGAACGCGCCGGCGGTGATCGCCAGCACGAGCGCCGCGATCGACGCGGCGGCGCGGGGCGGCAGTGTCACCGACTTCATGATCTCGCCGATGTTCACCGACATCGCCACGATGAGGAGACCGGCGAGGGCGGCTGTGGCGCCCACCATCGCGACGTTGAACTCGGTCCAAGCCTCGAGCGCCTCCGGCATGGGAACACGCTACCGCTGCCCGAGGGGACGTCACATAGCCGGGCGCGTATGCGGCCCGCCGTATGATGGTGCTTCCGGCGCCGGCTACCCGAGCGGCCGCCAGCGAATCCACCCCTGGGAGACCACGTGAGCTTGATCGTGCAGAAGTTCGGCGGGTCGTCCGTCGCCGACGCGGAGAGCATCAAGCGGGTCGCCAAGCGCATCGTCGAGACCCGCAAGGCGGGCAACGACGTCGTCGTGGCGGTCTCCGCGATGGGTGATTCGACCGACGAACTGCTGGATCTCGCGAACGAGGTCACGCCGCTTCCCGCGCCGCGCGAGCTCGACATGCTGCTCTCGGCCGGTGAACGCATCTCGATGGCGCTGCTCGCGATGGCGATCAAGGGCATGGGGCACGAGGCGCGCTCGTTCACGGGCAGCCAGGCCGGCATGATCACGGATGCCACGCACGGCGCAGCCCGCATCGTCGACGTCACCCCGGTGCGCCTGCGCGAAGCGCTCGACGACGGAGCCATCGTCATCGTCGCCGGCTTCCAGGGCTTCAACCGCGACACCCGCGACATCACGACGCTCGGCCGCGGCGGCAGCGACACCACGGCGGTCGCACTCGCCGCCGCCCTCGAGGCCGACGTCTGCGAGATCTACACCGACGTCGACGGCGTCTTCACCTCCGACCCCCGGATCGTGAAGAAGGCGCGCAAGCTCGACAAGATCACGAGCGAGGAGATGCTCGAGCTCGCGGCATCCGGAGCCAAGGTCCTGCACATCCGCGCAGTGGAATACGCGCGCCGCCACGGCGTGACCCTGCACGTGCGCTCGTCGTTCAACAACAGCGAGGGGACCATCGTCTACGACCCCGCGCGCCTTCCCGAAGGAGAAGCTGTGGAAGAGTCCGTCATCGCAGGTGTCGCGGTCGATCTGACCGAGGCCAAGATCACGGTCGTCGGCGTGCCCGACAAGCCGGGTGTCGCCGCGAAGATCTTCAAGATCGTCGCCGGCACCAACGCGAACGTCGACATGATCGTGCAGAACGTCTCGGCCGCCTCGACCGGCCGCACCGACATCTCCTTCACCCTCCCGAAATCCGACGGCGAACGAGCCCTCACGGCGCTCGCCGGTGCACAGGAGGCCATCGGCTTCCTCTCGCTGCAGTACGACGACCAGATCGGCAAGCTCTCGCTCGTCGGCGCCGCAATGCGCTCGGCCGCGGGCGTCTCCGCCCGTCTCTTCGAAGCGCTCTACACCGCGGGCATCAACATCGAGATGATCTCGACGAGCGAGATCCGGATCTCCGTCGTCACCCGTGCCGACAGCGTGCACGCCGCCGCGCGGGCCGTGCACTCGGCGTTCGAGCTCGACGGCGATGACGACGCGGTCGTGCACGGCGGCACCGGGCGCTGACTCGAACGAGCGGATGCTCGCATCCGACCGATCGTCGAAATCCTCGCGGATCCCGCGGCATTTCCTGCCAAGGTTCCGCGAACCGCCGGGCGTCGCCGCCTCGGCTGGGACAATGGAAGAACGCTTCCCGACGGCCGAACGCCGTCGGGTGATGGAGGAGTGCACGTGGGCAACACCAACGGAGTGAACATCGGCGTCGTCGGCGCGACCGGTCAGGTCGGGGCGGTCGTACGACGCCTCCTCGAGGAGCGCGACTTCCCGGTCGCCTCGATCCGCTACTTCGCCTCGGCGCGTTCGGCCGGGTCGACGCTGCCCTGGAAGGGCGAGCAGATCGTCATCGAAGACGCCTCGACGGCCGACCCGAGCGGCCTCGACATCGCGATCTTCTCCGCCGGCGCGACGCTCTCGAAGGCCCAGGCCCCGCGGTTCGCCGCGGCCGGCGTCACCGTGGTCGACAACTCGAGCGGCTGGCGCATGGACCCCGAAGTCCCGCTCGTCGTCAGCGAGGTCAACCCGCACGCGATCGACGAGGCCGTCAAGGGCATCATCGCGAACCCGAACTGCACGACCATGGCCGCGATGCCCGTGCTGAAGGTGCTGCACGACGAGGCCGGTCTCGAACGCCTGATCGTGAGCACGTACCAGGCGGTCTCCGGCGCCGGGCTCGCGGGCGGCGAAGAGCTGCTCGAGCAGGCCCGTGCTGCCGTCGCGCAGGACGCGATCGAGCTCGTGCACGACGGCTCGGCGGTCGAGTTCCCCGCGGCCGAGAAGTTCCCGCGCACGATCGCGTTCGACGTGATCCCGCTCGCCGGCTCGATCGTCGACGACGGCGACCTCGAGACCGACGAAGAGAAGAAGCTCCGCAACGAGAGCCGCAAGATCCTCGAACTGCCCGGCCTGCGCGTCGCCGGCACCTGCGTGCGCGTTCCCGTCTTCACGGGGCACTCGCTCACCATCCACGCCGAATTCGCGAACCCGATCACGCCCGAGCGCGCCACCGAGATCCTCGCGGTCGCGCCCGGCGTCGAGCTCTCCGATGTGCCCACGCCGCTGCAGGCGGCCGGCACCGACCCCAGCTACGTCGGGCGCATCCGCCAAGACCAGTCGGCACCCGAGGGCAAGGGCCTCGTGCTCTTCGTCTCGAACGACAACCTGCGCAAGGGCGCGGCGCTGAACGCCGTGCAGATCGCGGAGCTCCTCGCGGCGAAGCTGCCCGCGGTGGTCTAGCACCAGCTGAACGACGGATGCCCCGTGGCCGATCGGCCACGGGGCATCCGCTGTCTCCGGTCTAGAAGAACGTGCGCACGAGTGCGACCACTCGGTCGGAACCGCCGCCTTCGACGACCGGGATGAAGCGCCACTTGTCGAAGGCCGTGCAGGGGTGCGAGAGGCCGAGCGAGACGACCTCGCCGATGGCGAGCTCGAGCGGGCCGTCGGCGCGCAGGTAAGCGTGCTGGTCGTTGAGCGCGGTGACGGATGCCCCGGCGAGCGGCCGCTCGGCGGCACCGGGCACCTCGGCGACGCCGAACGGCACGGGCAGGCCGTCGTCGTACGGGAAGTCGCGCTTGCCGCCGTCGAGGAGCGCGAGGCCCGGCTCGGGGTGCGAGACGACGCGGGCGTAGCCGCGCATGGCGGGGGTGAGCTCGCCGTCGATCGGCGAGATGCCGTGGTAGAAGCCGTCGTCGTGCAGGAGGGAGGCGCCGGAGCGGAGGATCCAGCGGGTGCCGCGTGCACTGGTCGACTCCGCGGCCTCGGCGGCGATCGCCGGGGCGAACGCCTCGGCGACGAGCTCGAGGTAGGCGCTGCCGCCGGCCGTGACGATGAGCTCGCCCTCGGCGAGGCCGCGCACCGCCGCGTGCACCTCGAGCATCTCGCCGAGGGAGGTGCGCACCGCATCGAGCACTGCGGGGGAGCGGTCGTGGCCGAGGCTGCCCTCGTATCCGGCCGTGCCCGCGAGTCGCAGCACGGGCGATGCGGCGATGCGCTCGGCGATGCGCGCGGCTTCGCCGACGCCGCGCGCGCCGGTTCGTCCGCCGGATCCGCCGAGCTCGACGAGCACGTCGATCGGGCGGGGGAGGTCGACACCGGCGAGTCCCTGCTCCATCGCCTCGACCGTCTCGACCGAGTCGACCCATGAGCGGAATGAGAAGGCCGGGTCGGCGAGCTCACGGGCGATGAAGTCGAGCGCGGCCGGCGCGACGAGCGTGTTCGCGAGCATGATCGAGGCGATGCCGAACGCGCGAGCGGTCCGCACCTGCCCTGGCGTCGCGAGAGTGAGGCCGGTGGCACCGGCATCGAGCTGCAGCTGCCAGAGCGCCGGGGCCATCGTCGTCTTGCCGTGGGGCATGAGCTCGAGGCCGCGTTCGCCGCACCAGCCCTGGATCACTGCGGCGTTGTGTGCGAGCGCGCGCTCGTCGAGTGCGAGCAGCGGGGTCCAGAACTCGGCGAGGCGAGGCCCGGTCGCGAGGAACTCGCTCACCGTGAGTCCGGCGGCGCGGGCGGGCAGACCCTTGTCGGACGCGCTCAGCCGCTCGTCGGCGAGTGCTTCGAGTCGCGTGCGCTGCGGCATCCGGACACCTCTCTCCATGCGTGGGTGCAGCGTCGCGACCGACCTGCGCTGAATCTGCACACCAGAGCATAGGCGCCAGCCCGATGCGTCGGATGCACGTCGAAAACACGCGGGGAAACAGAAACTGAATGACTTGTTTCCAGTTACTATCTTTTCTGTTAGGGTCGCTTCCAGTAACGCGTGAGCACCGAGATCCCGCACGCGGCAAACTGCACCACCTTCCACGCAACGAAGCACGAGAGGAATGCCGGAGATGACTCGAACCACACGCTCCTTCGCGGTGGCACTCGCCGCAGGAGCGGCCGCGATCGCCCTGGGAATGACCGGATGCAGCCCGGCGGCAGGAGGCGGCGGCGACGACGCCTCTGTCCTGCGCGTCTGGGCGGGCAGCGCCACCCCGATCAACAACAACTTCAACCCGTTCGCCGTCGACACGGCCGTGCACGCGACCTTCGGCGCGATCTACGAGCCGCTGTTCTTCTTCAACCAGCTCTCGGCCGACGCCCCCACCGGACTCATCGGCGACGGCTACGAGTACAGCGAAGACGGCCGCACGCTCACCGTCACGATCAAGCCCGACCTGAAGTGGAGCGACGGCGAGGACCTCACCGCTGACGACGTCGCCTTCACCTTCGGCTACGGCTCGAACAAGACCGAGCAGTTCGTCTCGGCCGAGGCGACCGACGACACCACCGTCGTACTCACTTACACCGAACCGCAGTTCACGAGCGCATCGCTCACGCTGGGGACGACCTACATCATCCCCGAGCACATCTGGGCCGACATCGACGACTTCATGGCAGAGACGAACCCCGAGCCCGTCGGCTCCGGCCCGTACATGCTCAAGAGCTTCTCCGATGCCGCCTACACGGTCGTCGCCAACGAGCTCTTCCGCGACGGCGCGCCCGCCGTGACCGAGGTGCAGTACCTCGGCCTCGACTCGAACCAGTCGTCGCAAGACCTGTTGACGACCGGCAAGATCGACTGGGTCGGCCAGTTCATCGCGAACCCCGACGCCGTCACCGGTGCGGGCGACATCACGACCTTGAACCTCCAGCAGGACCCGACGACGATCACGACCTGCGCCAACGCCGACCTCGGGTGCGAAGGCCCGCAGACCGACCCGGCCGTGCGCCAGGCGATCAACGTCGCGATCGACCGCGCCACGATCGCCGACAAGGCCTTCGCCGGCCTCGCGGGCGAATCATCGCCGTCGTTCACCCTCCAGCCGCGCGACGAGCAGTGGCTCAGCGACCCGGAGCTCGCCACGAGCCCGCAGGAGGCGAACGCCGCAGAGGCCGGCGCGATCCTCGAGGCCGCCGGCTACACGAAGGACGCCGACGGCTTCTACGGTACGGACGGCGCCGCCTTCGAGATCGACCTGTTCTCGCCCGACGGCTGGACCGACTACAACGACGCCGCGAAACTGATCTCGGAGCAGGCGGCCGAAGCCGGCATCCGCATCAACGCCCGCACCGTCTCCGATGCCGAGTACTGGACGCCGATCCAGTCGGGCGACTTCCAGATGGCGCTCTTCGGCCTCACGCAGAGCCTCGTCGCCGACCCCTACTCGAACTACCACGAGTACTTCGCCGGCACCTCGACCGCGAGCGTCGGCGAGACGCCGCTCGTCGGCCAGAATTACTCGCGCTACTCGAACCCGGCCGTCGACGCGGCAGTGCTCGCGGCTGGCGCGACGCAGGACGTCGCGACCAAGCAGGCGGCCTACGCCACGATCCAGTCCGAGATCGCGCGTGACCTCCCGTACATCCCAGTGGTGCTGAACGCCTCGCAGTCCTTCTTCAACACCGAGAAGTTCAGTGGATGGCCGAGCGAGGGCGAGCTGTACGCAGCACCGCTGCCGTACCTCGCGGTGGCCAACGCGGTCGTGCTCTCGCACCTCACCCCGGCGAAGTAGGTCGTCGGTCCCGTGGAACGAACCTTCCCCATCTCGAGGACGGCAGCGGCATGAGCTTCTACCTTCGGCGGGTCGCCTTCTACCTGGTGACCCTCTGGGCGGCGATCTCGCTCAACTTCCTGCTCCCGCGGCTCCTGCCGGGCGACCCCGCAGCCATCATGCTCGGCAAGCTCCGGCGCGCCAGCGGCGGGCGTCCGCTCTCCGAGGAGACGATCGAGGCCATCACCTCGATCCTCGGCGCAGGGAAGGACATGTCCCTCTGGGACCAGTACGTGGCGTACTGGGGCCGGTTGCTTCAGGGAGACCTCGGCGTCTCCTCGACGAGGTATCCGGCCCCGGTCGCCGATCTCATCGCGGCGGCCCTGCCGTGGACGATCATCCTGGTCGGCGTCGCGACCGTCATCTCATTCCTGCTGGGCATCATCGTCGGAGCGTGGGTGGGCTGGCGGCGCGGCACCTGGCTCGACCACCTCGTGCCGATCACCACGGTGTTCCAGTCGATCCCGTACTTCTGGCTCGCGCTCGTGCTCGTCGCCGTGTTCTCAGTGCAGCTGGGGCTCTTCCCGATCGTCGGCGGCTACGACGTCTTCGAATTCCCGGCCGGCCCAGAGCTCAGCTGGGCGTTCATCGGCAGCGCGATCTACCACGCCATCCTCCCGGCGATCACGATCGTGCTCTCCTCCGTCGGCGGCTGGCTCCTCGGCATGCGCAACATGATGGTGTCGACGATGTCCGAGGACTACGTCGTCACGGCCGAGGCGAAGGGGCTGACCCCGCGCCGGGTGCGCACGAAGTACGCGTCGCGCAACGCCGCCATCCCGAGCCTCGCGGGCTTCGGCATCGCGCTCGGCTTCGTCGTCGCCGGCTCGATCGTGATGGAACAGGTGTTCAGCTACCCGGGCATCGGCAAGCTCATGATCCAGGCGGTGCAGGGTCTCGACTATGCGCTCATGCAGGGGGTCTTCCTCGTGATCACGCTCACGGTGCTCGCCGCCAACTTCTTCATGGACCTCATCTACGGCTTCATCGACCCGAGGGTGCGACACAATGGATGACTCCCAGCCCACCCTCGAACGCATGCCCGACGACTCCGGCTACGCGACCGGCGACGATGCCCCGTTCCAGTCGCCGGTCTCCGCCGAGGCGGTGCGCGAGACCGCCCGCGACGCGACGGCCACCGCGGCGATCGCCGCGGCCCGCTCGAGCCGTGGCGGCCGGTTCCGCCACATCCTGCCGAGCCGCTCGGGCAAGCTCGTCACGGGCGTCGTGATCGTCGGCCTCATCACCCTCTTCGGCATCTTCGGGCCGATGATCGCCCAGCCGCCCCGCGACTCCAGCAACGAGGCGCTGCAGCCGCCGTCGGCCGAGCACTGGCTGGGCACGACGAAGCTCGGCTACGACGTCTTCTCGCAGCTGGCCTGGGGCACGCAGGGCTCGCTCTTCATCGGCATCGTCGCCGGCATCGTGGCCCTGCTGCTCGCCGTGATCTTCGGCGTGTTCGCCGGGTACTTCGGCGGCGTGCTCGACGAGGTGCTCACGCTCTTCACGAACATCGTGCTCGTCATCCCGGGCCTGCCCGTCGTCATGGTGATCGCCGCCTACGTGCAGACCGCCGAGGGCCTCGGGCCGCTCGCCCGCAGCTCGCTGCTCGTCGCGCTCGTGCTCGGCATCACGGGCTGGGCGGGCTCCGCGGTGGTGCTGCGAGCGCAGGCGCGCTCGCTCCGCACCCGCGAGTACGTCGCGGCTGCCCGAGTCGCGGGCGAGAAACCCGGCCGCATCATCTTCGTCGAGATCCTGCCGAACCTCGTTCCGCTGCTCGCCGCCCAGTTCATCTTCGGCGTCATCTTCGCCGTGCTCGGCGAGGCCGGGCTCTCCTACCTCGGCCTCGGGCCGACCGGGTCGATCACGCTCGGCACGATGCTGAACGACGCCCAGACCGGCCAGGCCGTCGGCACGGGCGCCTGGTGGTGGTTCGTGCCGCCGGGCCTCATCATCGCCGCCCTCGGCGCCGGCCTGTCCCTCATCAACTTCGCGATCGACGAGGTCGTGAACCCGAAGCTCAGGCTCGCGCCTGAGAACGCGAAGCGCCAGCGCAGGGCCGCGAAGGCCGGCAAGGGCGTCGCCGACACCGGAGCATTCGCATGAACGCCATGAACGCCATGAACGCCATGAACGCCACGGCCGCGCTCGGCGAGCCGGTGCTCACTGCACGCGACGTCTCGATCGAGTACGAGGTCGACCCGCCGGTGAAGGCCGTCCGCGGCGCGTCGATCACGCTGCACCGCGGCGAGATCCTCGGCCTCGCGGGGGAGTCGGGCTGCGGAAAGACCACGCTCGCGTACGGACTCAACCGGCTGCTCAAGGCCCCGGCGCTCATGACCGGGGGCGAAGTGGTGTTCCACGACGCATCCGGTGACGACATCGACGTCGTCGCCCTCGACGGCGAGGCGCTGCGCAGGTTCCGCTGGAACAAGGTGTCGATGGTCTTCCAGGGCTCGATGAACTCGCTGAACCCGGTCATGAATGTTCGCAAGCAGCTGCACGACGTGTTCACGACCCATCGGCCGGCGATGAAGCGAGCCGAGCGCGAGGCCAGGAGCGCCGAGCTGCTGACCCTCGTGGGCGTCGACCCCACGCGACTCTCGAGCTTTCCGCACGAGTTGTCGGGCGGCATGCGCCAGCGCGTCATGATCGCGATGGCGCTCGCCCTCGACCCGCAGGTCATGATCATGGACGAGCCGACCACGGCGCTCGACGTCGTCGTGCAGCGCGGCATCATCCGCGAGATCATGCGGCTGCGCGAGCGTCTCGGCTTCGCGGTGATCTTCATCACGCACGACCTGCCGCTCCTCATCGAGATCAGCGATCGCATCGCGATCATGCTCGACGGCGAGATCATCGAGCAGGGCGACGCCGAGCAGATCTACCGGGCGCCGGGGCATCCGTACACCAGGCGGCTGCTCTCGAGCTTCCCGAGCCTGCGCGGCGATCGCGGCGACTTCATCCGCACCGGCGTCGCGGCGGGAGGCGCGGCGTGAGCGGGCCGGCGACGGCGACGGCGACCTCGACCCTCGAGGCGCGCCACCTCGTCAAGGACTTCCGGCTGCGCAGCGGCACGAAGGTCCGCACGCTCCATGCGGTGAAGGATGTCTCGTTCACCCTCGAGCCGGGCCGCACGATCGCCCTCGTCGGCGAGAGCGGCTCGGGCAAGTCGACGATCGCACGCATGATGGCCAAGCTCGAGACGCCGTCGTCGGGCGAGGTGCTGCTCGACGGGCGCGTGAGTGCCACCCGCGGCGGCGGGCTCGCCCGCTATCGACGGGACGTGCAGATGGTCTTCCAGGACCCGTTCAGCTCGCTGAACCCGTTCCACCCGATCCTGCACCACCTCGAACGGCCGCTGCGCATCCACAACCCGCGGCTCTCGTCGCGGCAGATCCGCGAGCGGGCCGAGGAACTCCTCGAGCGCGTCCGCCTGTCACCGGCGGCGACGTTCGCCGATCGCCGACCGCACGAGCTCTCGGGCGGTCAGCGGCAGCGCGTCGCGATCGCCCGTGCACTCGCCCCGGGATCGCGGTTCATCATCGCCGACGAGCCGGTGTCGATGCTCGACGTGTCGATCCGCCTCGGCGTGCTGAACCTGCTGGCCGAGTTGCAGCGGCAGGAGCACCTGGGCGTGCTCTACATCACGCACGACCTCGCGACCGCGCGGCACTTCTCAGACGAGATCCTCGTCATGTACCGCGGGGAGATCGTCGAACGCGGGCCGAGCGAGCAGGTGATCCTCGATCCGCAACACGACTACACGAAGACGCTGCTCGAGGCCGCGGCCGACCCGGATCGGCTCGGGCGGCTGCGCGACGACGTGCGGAACGGCGGGTGAGCCAACAATCAGTAAACATTCTTGTCAGATAGAGTGACCACGAACACGAAACGAGAGAGGCGGACTGCCGTGAACCAGATCGACCCGGGCACCCCGACGTGGCTCGCGGCGCGCAACGACCGCACCGCCTTCCGGCTCCTCCTCGAACACGGTCCGCTCACGCGATCGCGGCTCGGCGAGCTCACCGGGCTCTCGAAGCCGACCGCATCGCAGATGCTCGCACGCCTCGAACGGGTCGGCCTCATCCGGCCGGTCGGCGAGCTGTCGGGCGGCCGCGGGCCGAACGCCATCACGTACGGTGTGCGCACCGATCGCATCACGGGCGTCGCGATCTCGATCCTCGACCGCGCCATCCAGGCGGTCGTCGTCGACGCCGTCGATCACGATCACCCGATCGTGCAGATCGCGACGGATGTGCACGAGCGCTCGCCCGAGGGCGATGTGCGAGCCGCCGTCCGCGCGGCCTGCGCGGAGGCGGGCATCGACGAGAGCACGGTCAGCCGCGTCGTGATCGGCGTCCAGGCCGCGTTCTTCGTCGACGGCGACGAGCTCTCGTTCACCGACACCCTGCCCGGGTGGCCTGCGGTCGGGGCCCGTGCTCGCATCGAGCGGGGGCTCGGCCTGCAGGTGACGATCGACAACGACGTCAACCTCGCGACGATGGCCGAGCGCTCGGCGGGCGCGGCGCAGCAGGCCTCGAGCTTCGCGCTGTTCTGGATCGGCGACGGCCTCGGCGTCGGTCTCGACCTCGGCGGAGTCGTGCACCGCGGCGCCTCCGGCGGGGCCGGCGAGATCGGCTACCTCGCGGTGCCGAGGACGGCGGCACCGCTCGCTCCCGCGGCGAACGACTTCACCGACCTGCTGGGCGGCCCGGCCGTGGCTCGACTCATCGCCGGCGACGACGAGACGCTCGCCGATGTGCTGCCCCGACTCGCGCACGACGACGTGGCGCTGTCGGCCCTCGCCGACCGCGTCATCCTCGCCGTGAACCCGCTGCTCGCGATCCTCGACCCTTCGATGGTCGTGCTCGGCGGGCCCACCGGCATCGCCGGCGGCACGCGTCTCGCCGAGCTCGTCGCCGAGCGGGTCGACCCCTCCGCTCACCCGAAGCTCGCGGTGCGGATGAGCGGCACCGGTACCCAGCCGGTGCTGCTCGGCGCGCGCCAGCAGCTCGTCGACCAGATCCGCGACCACCTCGAGGCGGACATCTCGCTCGCCACCTGACTCGGCCGGCGAAGGGCGGATGCTGCGCGCATCCGCCGGTCGGCCACCGAACTCCGCTTCGCGCCAGAGCGCGCGGGGCGCCCCACGCACGGAATGAGGACTGATGAAGCTCGCCATCGTCGGCGGAGGCTCGACCTACACGCCCGAACTCATCGACGGGTTCGCACGTCTCCGCGACTCCCTGCCGCTCGAGGAGATCCGCCTCGTCGACCCCGACCCGCAGCGGCTCTCGCTCGTCGCCGGTATGTCGCAGCGCATGCTCGAGCACGCCGGGCACCCCGCGACGGTGATCGGCACGACCGACCTCGTCGCGGGCGTCGCCGACGCCGATGCCGTGCTCATCCAGCTGCGGGTCGGCGGGCAGGACGCCCGGCACGCCGACGAGACCTGGCCGCACGAGGCCGGATGCATCGGCCAGGAGACGACGGGCCCCGGCGGGCTCGCCAAGGCGCTGCGCACGGTGCCCGTGGTGCTCCGCATCGCCGACGTGGTGCGCGCGCACGCCAAGCCCGACGCCTGGATCGTCGACTTCACGAACCCCGTCGGCATCGTGACCCGTGCGCTGCTCGAGGCGGGCCATCGCGCCGTCGGCCTCTGCAACGTCGCGATCGGCTTCCAGCGCCGCTTCGCCTCGCTCTTCGACGTCGATCACGACCGGGTGAACCTCGGCCATGTCGGGCTCAACCACCTGACCTGGGAGCGGAGCGTCGTCATCGACGGCGACGACCGCCTGCCCGGGCTGCTCCGGCACCGGCTCGGCGAGCTGGCCGACGAGGTGCAGCTGGCACCGGCGCTCATCGCGCAGCTGGGCGTCGTGCCCTCCTACTACCTGCGCTACTACTACGCGCACGACGAGGTGCTGCGCGAGCAGCTGCAGGAGCCGACCCGGGCCGAGGCGGTGCGCGCGATCGAACGCGAGCTGCTCGAGCTCTACGCCGACCCGGCACAGCACGAGAAACCGGCCGCACTCGAGGGGCGCGGCGGCGCCTTCTACTCCGAGGCCGCGATCGAACTGCTCGCCGCGATGCGGGACGGTGCGAGTCGGTCTCGCGTGGTCAATCTCCGCAACGACGGCGTGCTGCCGTTCCTGCCCGACGACCACGTGATCGAGGTGCCGGCCGTGTTCCGCGACGGCGGATTCGTCGCGGAACCGGTCGCGCCGCTGCCCGACGACATCCGTGGGCTCATCGCCGGCGTCGCCGGGTACGAGCGGCTCGCGCTCGACGCGGCGGTGCACGGCGGGCGCGATCGCGTGCTCCGCGCGATGCGCGCCCACCCGCTCGTGCTGCAGCATGATCGGGCCGAGCAGCTCACCGACCTGCTCATGGCCGAGAACGCGCCGTTCCTGGAGTGGGCGCGATGAGCGGCGTCGTCGTCGCCGTCGACGGCGGCGGTTCGAAGACCGACGCGGTCGCCCTGACGATCGACGGCGAGCTCGTCGCGCACGAGCGCGGTGCCGGCTCGAGCCCGCACTTCGAAGGACTCGGCGAGGCGGTCGCCGTCGTCGACGAGCTCGTGCGCGCCGTCGCGGGGGAGTCGCCCGTCGTGCACGCGGGGCTCTACGTCTCCGGGCTCGACCTGCCCGTCGAGGTCGAGCAGTACGCCGCGGCGATCGCCGGGTTCGAGTGGGCGAGCGCATCGAGCGTCGTCGACAACGACCTGTATGCGGTGCTGCGCGCCGGCACCGATGAACCGGATGCCGTGGCCATCGTCTGCGGCACCGGGGTCAACGCGGTCGGCGTGCGCGCCGACGGCGCCGATGTGCGCTTCCCCGCGCTCGGCGGTGTCTCGGGCGACTGGGGCGGTGGCAGCGGCCTCGGCGAGCAGGCGCTCTGGCACGCGGCGCGCGACGTCGACGGCCGAGGCCCGCGCACGGCGCTCACCGCGGCGATCATCGAGCAGCTCGGCGTCGCCTCGGTGCCGGCCCTCATCGAGGACCTGCACTTCGGTCGGCGGGACTCGAGCGAGCTGACCGCACTCGCCCCCGGCGTCTTCGACGCCGCGCGCGCCGGTGACGTCGTCGCGGCCGGGCTCGTCGATCGCCAGGCCGAAGAGATCGTGGCGTTCGCCCGCGCGTGCGTGACGCGGCTCGGGCTGGCGGATCGTGCCATCCCCATCGTGCTCGGCGGCGGCATCATCCGCTCGGTGGACGAACGGCTCATCGGCGGCATCACCGCCGGCCTCGCCGCGGTGGCGCCCCGCGCACGCATCGAGATCCTCGACGCGGCCCCGATCGTGGGGGCCGCCCTGCTCGCGCTCGATCGGGCGGGAGCGGGGGTCGACGCCCTCGAGCGGGCGCGCGACGCGGTCACGGTCGCGACGCGGATGCCCCGTTCGGAGGTCGCTCGCGAGGCGGAGCCCGTCGCGCGCTGAACACCTCAGGCGTCGCGGCCGAGGCGCCGCACCGCGGCATCCTGATGCGCGAGACGGCGCAGCGCGAGCAGCACGGGCTCGTAGAGCGCCGTGCCGAGCACCGTGTACTCGACGGCGGCGCGCGGCTCCGTCGGCATCCGCTCGAGGTCGTAGGCGGCGAGATCCGCGGCAGCGCGCCCGTAGGCGGCGAGTCGTTCGGGCGTGATCGACATGCCGGCGTCGTCGGCCGCGGCGAGGGCGCCCTCGAGCTGCGCGACCGCGGCGAACTCGGGGTCGTAGACCTGGCCGAGGGCCTCGAGCGCGGCTCGCGCACGCGGATACGGGTCGGCGGCGTCGTCAGCGGGCCGGGCGCCGTCGGGCGGCAGGGTTCCGACCGCGCGTCCGAGCGTGGAGTAGAGGTCGTCGCCGGGCTCGTCGACGAGTTGCAGCACGGCTCGCGCCTGCTGCACGCTGAGGCCGACCGGCCCCGTGAGGGCGCGCACGAGCCGGAGCCGGCGCACGTGGCTCTCGTCGTAGCTCGCCTGGGTGGCCGAGGTCGCGGTGCCCGGCTGCAGGAGCCCTTCGCGGAGGTAGTACTTCACGGTCGCGACCGGCAGTCCGGCTTCGGCGGCGAGTGCGGAGATGCGCATGAGGAATCCCTTGCATTGGATAGTGCGACTCTCTAATATTGGAGAGTACAACTATCCAATCATGAATCCGCGAAGAAGGGACCGGCCATGCCGTCCGCATCAGATCTCATCCTCATCGGCGTCCTCCTGCTCGCACTCGTCACGGTCGAGAGCGGCGGCTACTTCCTCACGCGCGTGGTGCGGGGGCTCGCGCCCGCGAATCGGCTGCAGATGAGCTTCTTCCGCGCGGGCCACGCCCATGCCGCCGTGCTGCTCGTGCTCTCGATGGTGATCCTCTCGGTCGTCTCGTACGCCGCGCTCGACGGGTTCTGGCTCTGGGTCGCCCGCCTCGGGGCGCCGATCGCAGCGATCCTCATGCCCGCGGGCTTCTTCCTGTCGGTGCTCGGCCGCGAGCCCGAGAAGCCGAACCGCCTCATCGTGCTCCTCTGGGTCGGCGCCGCCGTGCTGACCGCGGGGCTGATCACCGCCGGCGTCGGCCTCGTCGCCGGCGGGATCGAGGCGCTCTGATGGAGCCGATGGGTGCGCGATCGCGCTGACCGGCGTAGCGTCGGCCCATGGCCATTCCCCAGCGCTACTCGCTCGTCACGCTCGGCGTCGCCGATGTCGAGGTCGCCACGGCGTTCTACCGCAGGCTCGGCTGGCGCGAAGCGCGATCGTCGGTGGCCGGCGAGGTCGCCTTCTTCACCACTCCCGGTGGCGTGCTCGCCCTCTGGGAGACCGCCGAGCTCGCGAAGGATGCCGCGCTGCCGACCATGCACGCGAACGCCCCGGGCTTCCGTGCGGTCGCCCTCGCCATCAACCTCGCCTCGCGCGAGGAGGTCGACGATGCCGTCGGCGACTGGGTGCTCGCGGGCGGGTCGATCTCCAAGGCCGCCGCCGAGACCGAGTGGGGCGGCTACAGCGGGTACGTCGCCGATCCCGACGGCAACCTCTGGGAACTCGCGCACAACCCGTCGTGGCCGCTCGATGAACGCGGGCTGCCGGTGCTGGGCGGCGCCTGAGCGGGCTGGTCCGGGGGCACCATCTGCGGCATCTACACTGGAATCCGTGACTTCAGAGGAAACCGTCGACGTCGTGCTGATCGGCGGGGGCATCATGAGCGCGACACTCGGCTCCCTGCTCTCGCAACTCCAACCCGATTGGACGATCCGCGTCTACGAGCGGCTCGGCGAGGTCGCACAGGAGTCGTCGAACGCGTGGAACAACGCGGGCACGGGCCACGCGGCGCTCTGCGAGCTCAACTACATGCCCGAGAACCCCGACGGCACGGTGAACGCCGACAAGGCCGTCTCGATCAACGAGCAGTTCCAGATCAGCCGGCAGTACTGGTCGTACCTCGTCGAGCACGGCGCCCTGCCCGAACCGCACAACTTCATCAACACCGCGGCGCACATGACGTTCGTCAAGGGCAAGGCCAACATCGAGTACCTGAAGAAGCGCGTCGCCGCCCTGCAGGACCAGCCGCTCTTCGAAGAGATGGAGTTCACGGAGGACCTCGAGCGCATCGCCGAGTGGACCCCGCTCCTCGCCAAGAAGCGCAACCCGAAGGTGCGCGTCGCCGCGACCCGCACGGTCGCAGGCACCGACGTCGACTTCGGTGCGCTGACCCGATTCCTGCTCAGCGACATCGAGCGCCGCGGCGCCGAGATCGCGACCAACCACCAGGTCACCCGGCTGAAGCGCCAGAAGGACGGCACCTGGCGGATCCGCCTCCGCCACCTCGTCGGCAACACTCCGAAGACGATCAACGCCCGCTTCGTCTTCGTCGGCGCCGGCGGCGGCGCCCTCTCCCTGCTGCAGCACTCGGGCATCCCCGAGATCAAGGGCTTCGGCGGCTTCCCGATCTCGGGCCAGTTCTTCCGCACGACGAACCCCAAGATCGTCGCCCAGCACCACGCGAAGGTCTACGGCAAGGCCGCCAAGGGCGCGCCGCCGATGTCGGTGCCGCACCTCGACACCCGCGTCGTCGACGGCGAGACGGCCCTGCTCTTCGGGCCGTACGCCGGATTCACACCGAAGTTCCTGAAGACCTCGACGTGGTTCGACCTGCCGTTCTCGATCCGCCTGCACAACCTCGGACCGATGATCCAGGTGGGCCTGAAGAACTTCGACCTCGTGAAGTACCTCGTCTCCGAGCTGCTCGCCTCGCGCGACAAGAAGCTCGCAGCGCTCCGCGAGTTCATGCCCACCGCCAAGAGCGAGGACTGGGAGCTCATCACCGCCGGCCAGCGGGTGCAGGTCATGAAGAAGGACCCGGAGAAGGGCGGCGTGCTGCAGTTCGGCACGGAGGTCATCACCGGAGCCGACGGCACGATCGCCGGCCTCCTCGGCGCATCGCCCGGCGCATCGACCGCCGCGCCGATCATGATCGACGTGCTCGGCCGCTGCTTCCCCGACCGCATGGCCGAGTGGGAGCCGAAGCTCCGCGAGATGATCCCGAGCTACGGCACGAAGCTCTCGAGCGACCCCGAGGCGGCGGCCGCCTCGCTCGCCGCCACGGCGAAGGTGCTCGACCTCACCGCCTGACGCACGCTCCCGGTCGTCAGCACGTGGCGGCCCGGTGCCGGTTGGCATTCCGGGCCGGCTCTGGTACCGTCGTACCCGCTATGAAGTGAGCACACACCCCCGTCCCGCGCCTGAGGCGCCGTTGACATCGGGTGTGCGCACGGTTCTGATCACCCCGTGCTGACCGCGCGAGCATTCGCGTGCACCCGTTCACGGCAATGCCCGGCGGGACTCCTCTCCGCTCCCGGGCGGTCGCCGGCGCCGCGCGCCCGCGTTCCGCCAGCTCGGTGCATCGTGCGAACGAGACGCGCGCCGCGGCATCCGACGGCCGCCCGGGGGCATTTGCGCAAAGGGCGTACCGCATGGCTGTATCCGTCATCCATTCCCACCATCTCCGCGTCGACGGGCTCTCCGTCTCGTATTCCGATCGACGCGTGTTCTCCGACCTCGGCTTCGCGGTCTCCCCGGGGCAGCGCCTCGGGCTGATCGGCGAGAACGGGGTCGGCAAGTCCACGCTGCTGCGGCTCATCGCCGGCGGGTTCGAGCGAGCGGATGCCGCGGCATCCGTCGGCTCCGAAGCCGCGACCTCCGGCCGCATCACCAGGCCGCGGCGCACCGCGCTGCTCTCGCAGGAGCTGCCGTTCGAGCCGCAGGAACGCATCGGCGAGGTGCTCGAGGCCGCGCTCGCGGAGGTCCGCGCCATCGAACGCGAGCTCGATGCTGCAGCGGAAGCGCTCGGTGGAGGCGACTCCGCCGTCTCCGCCGCGCGCTACTCGGCTGCGCTCGACGCCGCTGAACGCGCCGAGGTCTGGAGCGCCGGGGCACGCCGCGACGAGCTGCTCGACGGGCTCGGCGTCGCCGGCCTCGGTCTCGACCGCCGCATCGACGAGCTCTCCGGCGGTCAGCGATCGCGCTTCGCGCTCGCCGCGCTGCTCCTCAGCGCGCCCGACGCGCTGCTGCTCGACGAGCCGACGAATCATCTCGACGACGCGGCCGCGACGTTCCTCGAGGATCGACTCCGCGCCTGGCGCGGCCCCGTCGTCTTCGCGAGCCACGACCGTGCGTTCCTCGACCGCGCGGCCACCGGGCTGCTCGACCTCGACCCGGGGCGGGCCGGCGCGCTCGCGCTCGCGGGTGCGGGTGCGGGTGCGGGGGCAGGAGCGGGCCACGAGGCGTCCGGCGAGGAGGCGCTCGCCGCCTCGGGCGGCGCCGTCTTCGGCGGCGGATTCAGCGAGTTCCTCGAGGTGAAGGCCGAGGAGCGCGAGCGCTGGCTCCGGCAGTACGACGACGAGCAGGAGGAACTGCGGCGCCTCCGCATCGGCTTCGCCGAGACCGCACGCGCGGTCTCGCACGATGCGCCGATCTCCGACCGGAACAAGATGGCGTTCGGGCGCAGGGGCGACCGGGTCGAACAGCAGGTCAGCCGGCGGGTGCGCAACGCCCAGCTCAGGCTCGCGACCCTGGAGCGCGAGCAGGTGCGGAAGCCGCCTGCGCCGCTCGTCTTCGCCGGCATCCCGTCGGGGTCGCACGCGTTCGACGAGGAATCCGGCCTCCTGCTGCACCTGTCGGAGGTCGCGGTCGATGGCCGCCTCTCGCTCGAGGCGCTGCAGGTGGCACCGCTCACCAGGCTGCTCGTGACGGGTGCGAACGGCGCGGGCAAGTCGACGCTCCTGAACGTGCTCGCGGGCGCGCAGCGCGTCGATCGCGGCGTCGTGCACCGGCGCAAGGGACTGCGCGTGCAGCTGCTCGAGCAGGACGTGCGCTTCGCCGAGCCGGATGCCACGCCGCGACGCCTGTACGAGCGCGTGCTCGGGGAGCGGCGTGCGGAGCAGGTGCCGCTCAGCGGTCTCGGGCTCATCGCGCCGCGCGACGAGTCGCGTCCGGTCGGGGCGCTCTCGGTCGGGCAGCAGCGCCGGCTCGCGCTCGCGCTCGTGATCGCGAGGCCGCCGCACGTGTTCCTCCTCGACGAACCGACGAACCACCTCTCGCTCGGGCTCGCCACCGACCTCGAGGAGGCGCTCGGCGCCTACCCCGGCGCCGTCGTCATCGCGAGCCACGACCGGTGGCTCCGTCGACGGTGGTCGGGCGGGACGCTCGAGCTGGCCGCGGGCAGCGCGGTGCCGGCTGCGGCGCTCCGGTGAGGCGAGCGGATGCCGCGGGGCGTGTCGCCGCGGCATCCGCTTGCACTTCATTCGAACATGTGTTCGAATGTCCGTATGCGGTGGAGCGGGCAGGAGCTGGGCGTCGAGCAGTCGGGCGCATTGCCCGGGCTCGCGAAGCTCAACAACCTCGTGCGCTCGGTGCAGACGCCCGACTTCGCCGGCGTCACGTTCCACGAGGTGCTCGCGAAGTCCGCGCTCAATCGCGTGCCCGGCCAGTCGGCGATGCCCTTCGGGTGGACCATCAATCCCTACCGGGGCTGCACCCATGCATGCACGTACTGCCTGCACCCCGACACCCTCATCACCATGGCCGACGGGCGCGAGCAGGTGTTGAGCTCGGTGGAGGTCGGCGACGAGGTGCTCGGCACGCGGGTCGACGGTCGGTATCGGCGATACACGACGTCGAAGATCGTTGCGAAATGGTCGACTCGAAAGCCGGCCTACAGAGTCACACTGGCCGACGGCACACAGCTCATCGCAAGCGGTGACCATCGGTTCCTCACCGCGCGAGGGTGGAAGCACGTGACGGGCCGCATGTCCGGGAGCGCCCGACGTCCGTACCTGACGACGTCGAACTCGCTGATGGGATTCGGAAACCGCGGCAGAGGAGTTTCGTCGGACACTTCCAGACCGGCGATCACGAGGAAGCTCGCGCTCGTGGGTTCTGCCGTGAAGACCGCGAGCGACCTGCAGATCGTCTCGATCGAGCAGCTCGACGAAGTCGTCGACATGCTCGACATCACCACGACGACCGGGGACTTCATCGCGAATGGCGTCGTCAGCCATAACTGCTTCGCGAGGCCGACGCACACCTACCTCGACCTCGACGCCGGCGACGACTTCGACCGGCAGATCATCGTGAAGGTCAACGTCGCCGACGTGCTGCGACGCGAGCTCGAGAAGCCGTCGTGGCGGCGCGAACCCGTCGCCCTCGGCACCAACACCGACCCGTATCAACGGGCCGAGGGGCGCTACGCGCTCATGCCCGGCATCATCGAGGCGCTCGCGTCGAGCGGCACTCCGTTCAGCATCCTCACGAAGGGCACGCTGCTGCGACGCGATCTGCCGGCCCTCGTCGAGGCTTCCCGGCTCGTGCCCGTCGATGTCGCGATGTCGATCGCGATCTATGACGACGAGTTGCAGCACTCCGTCGAACCGGGCACGCCGAGCACGAAGGCGCGGCTCGCGACGGTCACGGCGGTGCGCGAGGCCGGGCTCGACTGCGCGGTGTTCCTGATGCCGATCCTGCCCTACCTCACCGACACGAAGGCGCACCTCGACGAGGCGTTGCGCTCGGTGAAGGCGGCGGGCGGCACGAGCGTGCTCTACTCGGCGCTGCATCTGCGCGGCGGGGTGAAGCCGTGGTTCATGCAGTGGCTCGAGGGTGCCCACCCCGAACTCGTGCCGAAGTACCGCTCCATGTACTACGGCACGAACGCCTACGCGCCGAAGGCCTATCGACAGTGGCTCGGCCAGCGGATCCGGCCGCTGATCAGGGCGCACGGCCTCGAGCACGGTCGTGAGGACCCCGTCACCGGGGGAGTGCGGTCGTCGGCCCTCGCGAACGGTCCGGCTTCCGGACGCCGGCCCCTCGGTGGTGCGCGATCGCTCGCAGCAGCAGACGATCTGCCCGGTTCACTCAGTCTTCCGCCCGACCCGTCCGCATTGTTCTGACCGAGTCGTCCGCGCGGCGAGCCCGGAAACTGGGATAATCCGCAGAGGCCCGAACATCGGTGTTCGCAGGGGCTGTACGAGCGGAGGACCACGATGACCCTGGGGTTGCCGGGACACCTCGCGCGGGAATCGCTGAGCCGGGCACTTGCGAACGCCGGTCATTGGGCGGCGTTCACCTGCCTGGCGATCGGTGTGGTGCTCGGCGCCGTCATGGCGACCTTCGGCCAGCAACCGGGCCGGTGGGTCGGGTCGTTGCTCGCGCTGGTCATGATCGCCCTGCTCGCCCTCGTCGCGCGCTTTCCCACGGTCACGCTCACCGTGCTCTACCTCGTCGTCGGCGCCGGCGTCGTGTTCACGGTCACGGTCATGGTGATGGACGACGGCGAGTTCCCGTCGACGAACAACGCCGTGCTCGCTCTGCCCGCCACTGCGCTGCTCCTCGTCGGGGGCGCGGGCAGCGGCTCGGCGATCGGCCTCACCTGGGCGACGCTCGGCTTCGGACTCGGCGAGGCGGCGGCGTTCCTCGGCGTCGCCGTCGCGGGCGGCGTGTACTCGCCGAACTTCGCCGTCTGCTTCGCGTTCGCGGTCGTCGTGATCGTCCGGGTCTTCGACGGGGTCACGCGCCTGTCCGACATGCGACGCGACACCGGTCTGCACCGAGCGAGCCAGCAGACCCGAGAACTCGCGATCCGCCACGACTACGAGCTCCGCGCCACTGCGAGACTGCATGACACCGCCCTCAGTCATCTGGTGGCCATCGCCGCAGCCGGATCGGGCCCGGTCGACGAACGCCTGCGCGTCGGCATTCGTCAGGACCTCGGGCTCATCGTGGGGCGCGATTGGGCGATCGACCACGCGTTGGGCGAGAACTCCGATGCAGGGCCGGGCGTCCGGAGCGCCGGCAGACCCCGTTCGTTCGCGCCGGCCGCCGACACCCCGCCCGCGCGGAACGGACGGCAGAACGGATGGCGCGGCCGTGCACGCGGCGGTGTCGCTCCAGACGCTCGAGCACCCGTCGAGGAGACGGTGCCATCGCTCGCGCACGCCTTCTCGTCGGCCGCCAACGCCGGCCTCGAGGTGCGGGTCACCGGCGACTTCGCCGTGCTCGGCACCCTCGGCCCGCGCCGGGTCGCCGCACTCGACGCGGCGGTCGCGCAATGCCTCATCAACGTCGCTCGGCACGCCGGCGTCGACCAGGCCGAGCTCGCACTGGGCCTCGGCGGTGGCGAGGTGACCGTCGCGGTCATGGACAGCGGTGTGGGCTTCGAGGAGAGCGAGGTGCCGCCCGACCGCATCGGGCTGCGCACCTCGATCCGCGCCCGCATCGAGCAGGAGCACGGGACCGTGCGTCTCTGGTCGACGAAGGGCATCGGCACGACCATCGTGCTCACGGTGCCGGAGGGCGGCGAATGAGCGGACATCTGCGCCTCACCCAGCAGGAGGCCGACCCGGTCGGGGCGATCAGCGCGTCGCCGATCGTGGCGATCGGCGCAACGCTCGCGTTCCTGCTGGCCGCCGGGCTGACGTGGTCGCACTGGGGCGAGGTCGGTTCGCCGTTGGCTGCGGTGATCGCGCTCGTGCTCGTCGCGGCGGCCGGCACGGCCGCCTCGTTCGCGGCCTCGCCGGCTCGTGCGCCGTTCACGAACGACCGACTCTGGCTCGTCGTGATGCTGGCGGTCGGCGCAGCGATCGCGGAGTACGTGAGCACGATCGGCAACAACCGCCAGCTCTACGACGACTTCGGGCCGGCCGTCATCGGCATGCTGATCCTCTCGCTCGCGCCGTTCTGCACGTGGGTGTCGGCGGCGCTGGCCGGGGTGCTCTCGGCGGCGGTGCTGTCGATCCTCGTCGTCGGCGCGTCCATGTACACGGAGTCGACCGCACCGGTCGCCGCCCTCATCACCTTGAACTCGGCATCGGTGCTCGCGATGTCGGCGGCGGCGGCCGGGTACTCGTACGGGATCGTGGCGGAGACGCTCTCCTGGCAGCGGGAGGCCAATCGCGCTGCGCTCCAGCGGGACACTGAGCTGCGCGCCGGCATCGCTCGATCGGTGCAGCAGAGCCGAGTGTCGGTGCTCGGCCGGGAGGTGCTGCCGTTCCTCGCGGGAGTCATGACGGCCGACCGCATCTCCGTGGCGGATGCCGACCGTGCACGCGAGCTCGCGGAGGCGCTCCGGCGGGCGCTGCGGGCCGGTATCGAGTCGACCTGGCTCGACGATCTCGCTGCCAACATCCGGATGAATCGCGGCGTCGACACGATCGTCGACGATCCCACCGGCGCGGCTGCTGCGCTCACCGCCGATCAGCGTTCCGCGCTGACCGCGCTCATCTCCTGGCTCGGCGACGCCGCGCGATCGCAGCTCATCACCGTGTCGTTCGCCGCGGACGCCGACGGCGAGACGCACGGTGACATCACGCTCGTCGCCGAAACGGGGACGTCCCCGCCGAGCCGTCGGGAACTCGATCGATTCGTCGCGGTGGCACGAGCGGTCGCATTCAGAGCGGATGCGTCGCTGACGCGAGAGAATGTGACTGTGGGGTTGAGCTATGACATCGATTGAACACGCACCGACACCGGTGCCGACACCGCCGCATCGGCTGGCGATCCTCGACGACCATGAACTGATCGTCGACGGTCTCGCGCGATGGTTCACCGACTTCGCCTCGGACTTCACGGTGGTGATCCGTGCCACGAGCTGGATGGATCTCGTCCGCGACCCCGAGTTCCCAGTCGACCTCGTGCTGATGGACCTGCAACTCGGCGACACCGTCTCGATCGAATCGCGCATCAGGGCCTGTCGTGCCGCCGGAGCGAAAGTGGTCGTGGTGACCGCGATCGACGACGACGAGTCGCGCCGACGCTCGCTCGTGGCGGGGGCCGCAGGGTTCGTATCCAAGACGCTGCCGGCCGACCAGCTCGTCGACTACGCACGGCGCGTGATGAACGGTGAGCGGCTGCCGCGGCATCCGGCAGCGGCATCGCGCACGGATGCTGCGGGCGCAGGCGACGTGGTCGATCACCACGGCGTCGCCCTGAGCGCCGCAGAGGAGAAGGCACTTCGGTACTATGCGCAGGGTCTCAGCACGGTCGAGGTCGGCCGGCGCATGGAGGTCGGCTACGAGACGGCCAAGACCTACCTGCGACGCGTACGCGAGAAGTACGCCAAGGCGGGGCGCCCTGCCAGTCGCAAAGCCGAGCTGATCCGCCGAGCGGCGGAGGACGGGTACCTCGAGTAGATGGCGAAACTGTACTTCCGCTATGGGGCGATGAACTCCGGCAAGTCGACGGCGTTGCTCCAGGCGGCGTTCAACTACGAGGAGCGCGGGCACCGGGTGCTGCTCGCCAAGCCCGCGATCGACACGAAGGGCGACTGCGACATCGTGTCGCGCCTCGGAGTCGTGCGCGAGGTGGACTTCACCATCGCGCCCGATTCGAGCGTTCGCGAGCTGTTCGACACCCATCGCAGCGTCGTGGTGGCGCAGAGCGGGCGCGAGGTGAGCTGCCTGCTCGTCGACGAGGCCCAGTTCCTGAACTCCGACCAGGTCGACGATCTGCTGCGCATCGCACTCATCGACGGCGTGCCGGTGCTCGCCTACGGCATCCGCACCGACTTCCAGACCGTGGCGTTCCCCGGCAGCCGGCGGCTGCTCGAAGTCGCACACAGCCTCGAAGAGCTCAAGACCATCTGCCGCTGCGGGCGAAAGGCCATCTTCAATGCGCGGCTCATCGAGGGACGATTCGTCTTCGACGGCGACCAGGTCGCGATCGACGGTGAATCGGTCACCTACGAGTCGCTCTGCGGCGTCTGCTACCTCGAGGAGAGCAGCGGCGTACTGAACGGGCGCCACTGAGGCTGCGGTGTCGGCAAAGCGGCGTCATCGGCGGGTCGGCGAGCCGGATCGCCGGTTCGGGGCTGGCGCTTTCGGCGCGCGGCGCGTGAAGATGGAGTGAGACTCCACGGAGGTGCGCCATGAACGAGATCGCGGTGGGCGTCGGCACCGGGGGCTCCGCCACGATGCGAGCGGTCGGATGGGCCGCCGAACGGGCTGCAGCGTTCGGCAGCACGCTTCGGCTCGTGCACGTCGTCGATGAGAGCTCGATCTCGGCGATGCGCGGTGAGGCGGGGGCGGATGACGACGTGCGGCGCGCTGCAGAGCGTCGAGCGCACGAGTGCCTCGAGGAGGCCGCGGCAGCGGTGGCCGCCGTTGACGCCGGCATCGAGACCGTCACCACCCTCGAGCAGGGTTCGCCCGTCGACGTGTTCGAGCGCATCTCGGGGGAGGTCGGGATGCTCGTCGTCGGCAGCGACTGGCATGGCGGCCGACGGGCCAGCCGACGCCGCGTGCTCGGCCTGCGGATCGCCGCGGTGAGCCGCTCGGCCGTCGCGGTCGTCCCCGACCTGGAACCGGGCGACCGACGAGGCATCGTCGTCGGCGTCGACGGCTCCCACGCCTCCGACCACGCCCTCGCATTCGCGGTCGACGAGGCCCGTCGTCTCGGCGAGCCACTCGTCGCCGTGCATTCGTGGGACGTCGCCGCCATGGTCGGAGGCGAGTACGGCTACGGCGCTCCGCTCATCGCGGCCGAAGACCTCTCCCGGGCCGAGACCGAGATCCTCGAAGCGGCACTCGCCCCGATCGCCGCAGCCCATCCCGGCCTCGAGATCCGTCGGGTCGTGGCGGCCGGCGACCCGGTCAACGAACTCGCCGAGGCCGCCTCCGAAGCGCGCCTCCTCGTCGTCGGCAGTCACGGGCGAGGGGCGATCGCGAGGTTCCTGCTCGGATCCGTCAGCCAGGGAGTGCTCGCCAACCTGACGGCGCCGACGGTCGTCATCAGGTGACCAGCGACGCCGCCCGCCTCGCCACGGAGCCACCCGCTGGGCGAACAGCGGTGCGGGTCGACGGCGTCGACGCGGCTCGAGGCCTCGCACTCATCGGCATGTTCGTCGCGCACGTCGCACCCGCCGCGGCATCCGCAGACCTGGCTTCGCTGCTCGAGATCGCCGACGAACGGCCGCGACTGCTCTTCGCCCTGACCGCTGGCATGGGGCTGGCGTTCATCTCGGGTGGGACCCGGCCGATCGGCGACGGCCGCGCGGGGCTCCGTCGCCAGATCGCGATCCGGGCCGTGATCCTCATCGTGCTGGGGCTGCTCATCGCTTCGACCCTGCACCCGCTCGTCTACATCATCCTCGACGTCTACGGCCTCGCATTCCTCCTCATGCTGCCGCTGCTGTTCGTCCCGCCACGCATCGCCCTGGGCCTGGGCATCGCCCTGCTCGCGGTCATGCCGGGGCTCGCCGAGCTCGCGAGCGAGACCGACCCGGTCGTCGAACTGGAATCGGGGCCGCTCGGCCTCTTCGTCGGCTGGGTGGTGAGCGGTGCCTACCCCGTCGTCGTGTGGGTGCCGGTCATGCTCATCGGGCTCGCGCTGGCGCGCTTCGACCTGACCTCGCCACGGGTCGTCGGGGTCGCCGCGGCCGTCGGCACGACCGTGGCCGCCGTGCTGCTGCCGATCGTCGCACTGATGCCGGGCGGCAACGCCGGGGCATCCGCTGACGAAGCCGATCGCTGGACCTCGGCGCTGCGGACCTCGCTCGAGGCGGTCGGCAACGTCGGCGTCGGCGTGGTCGTCGTCGCGGGGATGCTGCTGCTGACCGCGTTCGCCCGGCCGACGGTGCGCCGGATCGCCGGTGCGGTGCTCTCGCCGATCACCGCGATGGGGTCGATGCCGCTCAGCGTCTACACCCTGCACCTCGTGGTGATCGCCGCGTCGATCCGTGTCGAGAACGGCACCTACACGGATGACTCCACCGAGTTGCTCCTCGGGCTGGTCGTCGGGTCGATGCTCTTCGCCTGGCTGTGGCGCCGGTACCTCGGCCGCGGTCCGCTCGAGCGGTTGCTCAGATGGGCGAGCGGGCGGAGTCGAGCGGATGCCGCGCGCGCGCCCACCACAGAGTGAGCCCGAGTCCGAGCGCGGTTCCGATCGTGTTCGCGATGACGTCGGAGATCGTGGAGACGCGCGAGGGGAGCGCGAGCTGGACGAGTTCGATGCCGACACTGACAGCCGTGCCGATCGCGACGATGCCCCAGACGGGAGTTCTCGGGAACGCGAGCGCGAGCAACGCGCCGAACGGCACGAAGAGCGCGACGTTCGCGAGGAACTCGAGTGCGACGGCCGCGGGCTCCCTGGGCACGCCGATCGCGGCCAACCCGTCGGCGATCCAGCCGACGACGCCGGTGACCTGCTGTGCATCACGTGCCGGCAGGAACACGATCATGGCGAGCGCCAGGAGGTACGGACCCAGCACTGCTCGGGCGATCGTTCGACGCTTGGCCGGCATCCGTCCAGATTATCGGGTGGGCCGGTACGGCAGAATGGAAGCCCAGGACGAAGGGTCGGCATGCGAATTTCGGTGATCGGTTGCGGCTATCTGGGTGCGGTGCACGCATCCGCCATGGCCGAACTCGGCCACGACGTCGTCGGCATCGACGTCGACGAGAGCAAGGTGGCGGCGCTCGCCGCCGGTCGGCCGCCGTTCTACGAGCCCGGCCTGCCCGAGATCCTCGCCTCGGCGACCGCCAGCGGGCGGTTGCGCTTCAGCACCGACATCGCCGATGCCGCCGGCGCCGAGGTGCACTTCCTCGCCGTCGGCACCCCGCAGGCGGCCGATACCGGTGCCGCCGACGTCTCCCACGTCGACGCGGCCTTCGCCGCCCTGCTGCCGCATCTCGTCGAGGGAGCGCTCGTCGTCGGCAAGAGCACCGTGCCGGTCGGCACCGCCGCTCGCCTGGCCGACCGGCTCGCCGCCGAGGCCGGGCACGCGAGTCTCGCCTGGAACCCCGAGTTCCTCCGCGAGGGATTCGCGGTCAAGGACACGCTGGCGCCCGATCGCCTCGTCTACGGCGTCGCGAAGGGCGACGACCACGCGGCATCCGTGCTCGATCACGTCTATCGCGCCGCGATCGAGGCGGGCACTCCGCGCATCGTCACCGACTATGCGACGGCCGAGCTCGTGAAGGTCGCGGCGAACGCGTTCCTCGCGACCAAGATCAGTTTCATCAACGCCATGTCGGAGATCGCCGACGCCACCGGTGCGGATGTCACGGCGCTCGCCGATGCGATCGGCCACGACGCCCGCATCGGCCGGCGCTTCCTGAACGCCGGCGTCGGGTTCGGCGGCGGGTGCCTGCCGAAGGACATCCGCGGCTTCACGGCCCGGGCCGAGGAGCTCGGGCTCGGCGAGACGTTCGCCTTCCTTGCGGAGGTCGACGCGATCAACCTGCGGCAACGCCGTCGCGTGGTCGACCTCGCGGTCGCCGATCTCGGCGGTTCGGCCATCGGGAAGAAGGTCGCGGTGCTCGGAGTGACCTTCAAGCCCGACTCCGACGATGTGCGCGATTCGCCGGCGCTCGACATCGCCGCCAGTCTGCAGGAGCTCGGCGCCGACGTCGTCGCAACGGACCCCGAGGGCATCGAGAACGCCCGTGAGCGGCGTCCGGGCCTGCGCTACGCGTCGACGATGCGTGAGGCGTTGTCGGGCGCCGACCTCGTGATCCTCGCAACGGAGTGGAACGAGTACCGCACGCTCGATCCAGAGGCCGCAGGACGGCTCGTGGGGGAGCGGCGCGTCATCGACGGGCGCAACGTGCTCGACCCCGCGGCGTGGCGCGCTGCAGGCTGGCGATACCGCGGCATCGGCCGGCCGTAGCGGCCGTGCTCGCGTCCCTCGCAGCGGGGCACGCGGCTCATCGCCCGGGGAATGAGAAAACCCCCTCCCGAAGGAGGGGGTTTCACCCGGTCGGGGTGACAGGATTTGAACCTGCGACCTCGTCGTCCCGAACGACGCGCGCTACCAAGCTGCGCCACACCCCGGGTCGGCCCTTGCGGGCCTCAACCAGAATAGCCGATAAATCGAGGCCCGCAGACCACCTCGGCCGGCCGGCCGACGGCCGTGCAGTGCGCGGCGACTACTCCGTGGGCAGAAGCGTGAGCAACGTCGCCTCGGGAGGGCAGGCGAAGCGAACGGGAGCGAAGATCGACGTGCCGAGGCCGGCGGAGACGTTGAGGAACGCCGAGCGCAGTCCGTGCCGCCAGACGCTGAGGCCCTTCACCTGGTCGCGCGGGATGTCGCAGTTCGTGACGAGCGCACCGTAGCCGGGCACGCACACCTGTCCGCCGTGCGTGTGCCCCGCGAGCATGAGCTGCGCCCCGTGATTCACGAAGGAATTGAGCACACGCTGGTAGGGCGCGTGCGTGACGCCGACGGTCACGGTGGGGCGCGACGCAGCGGATGCCCCGTCGGGCCACGTCTCCTCGCCCAGCGGGTCGTCGGCGCGCAGCTCGTCGATGGCCGCGGTGATGAGATCGAGCCGGTCGTAGCCCTTGTGCGGGTCGTCGACGCCGAAGAACTCGAAGTGCGTGCCGCGCAGGTCGAGTGCGGCAGCGGTGTTGTCGAGGTCCTGCCAGCCGAGCTCGTCGAAGAACGCGTGCAGCTCCCCGATGTCGAGCTGCTTCGCGCGAGCGCCGAGGCGCGACGGCCCGGTGAAGTAGCCGAACGGATTCTTCAGGACCGGTCCGAAGTAGTCGTTGGACCCGTTGACGAAGACGCCGGGAACTCCGCGGAAGGGCTCGAACGCATGGCGGATGCCCTCGATGCCGCGCTCATGCCCGAGGTTGTCTCCCGTGTCGACGACGAGGTCGGGACGGAGGCCGGCGAGGCTGCGCACCCATTCCTGCTTGTCGCGCTGCCAGGGTGCCATGTGCAGGTCGGAGAGGTGCAGCACGCGGATCGGCTCGGCGCCCGGGGGGAGCACCGGGACATCGGCTCGCCGGAGCGTCCAGCGCGTGCGCTCGATCAGCGAGCCGTATGCGAATGCGGCAGCGCCCGCCGCGGCGATCGCGATGGCGATCGCCGCGGCGGGTGAGGTCTGTTCCTTGCCCACGGAACGACGGCTAGTCGTCGCCGGGAGCGGTGCCGCCCCCGCCGAGCTTGCCGACCGTGATGGTGATCTGGTCACCGGGTTTGGCGAAACCGCCGCCCGCCGGGTTCTGCGAGAGGACCACGCCGACCTTCGTCGGGTCGACGGTGTTCTCGTTCTGGCGCTGCACCTTGAAGCCGGCCTGTTTCAGTGCGGCCTCGGCCTGGTCGCCCGTCATGCCGACGACGTCCGGCACGCCGGTCATCGAGCCGTTGCTCGTGAAGATCCGGATCGTGGTTCCCTTGCCGGCCTGACCGGTCGGGTCGGTGCCCGACACCGTGCCTGCCGGCAGGTTCGAATCCTGTTGCCCGCCGTCTTCGGCGACGAAGCCCGCGGTCTCGATCGCCTGCTTCGCGGCGTCGAACGAGAGTCCGGAGACCTGCGGGATGTCGACGAGCACCTGCTTGAACGCAGACTGGTCGGGCTTCGTGAAGTCACCGCCGCCGTACTTCTCGTCGGCGAGCGTCATGATCGACTTCCACATGCGGTGGCGAGCCGTGGCGACCGGGCCGCTGTCCCAGTCGTCGAGGCGACGCTGGTCGGCCTCGCCGGTGACGCTGCCGACCCAGACCGCGGTGGCGACGCGAGTGGAGGCGCCGTTCATCCAAGTGTCCTTGTTGTCATCGGTCGTGCCGGTCTTGCCGATGTGCGGCACGCCGGTGTACGTGTTCGATGCGCCCGCGGTGCCGCCGTTGAAGGTCTGGGCCATCGCGTACGACATGCCGGCGGCGACGTTCGGCGCGACGGACTGCGTGCACGTCGAGGCAGGCGGCGCCACCGGTTCGCCGTTGGCGTCGGTGATCGCGGTGATCGCGATCGGCGAGCACGTCGACCCGTTGTTCGCGATGCCGGCGAAGGCGTTCGCCATGTTGAGGGGCGAGACCTCCTCGGTGCCGAGCACGGCGGAGGGCTGGAACGTCCATTCGGGTTCGGAGACCGGCGTGCCGAGCGGATTGCCGTCGGCCCGCTTCACACCGAAGGCCTCGGCGGTCGCCTTGATCTTGCAGAGGTCGAGCTGTTGCGCCATGGCGACGAACGAGGTGTTCACCGAGTACTTCGTCGCGTCGACGGCGTTGTTCGCTGATCTCCCATCGTCGTTCTTCGGATCGAAGGAGCCGTGCCAGGTGCCGTTGCAGCTGTCGGGGAAGGAGGTGAAGACGCGGCGATTGCCGTTGAAGGACTCACTGAGCGAGTGGCCTTCGTTGAGCCATTCGCCGAGGGTGAACACCTTGAACGTCGACCCGGGCTGGAAGCCGTTCGAGCCGCCGTACGCGTAGTCGGTCGCGTAGTTGATCGATTCGAACTCGGCGCTCGAATTGAGCTGCTCCTCGTCTTGCGAGTACTTCTTGTTCTGCACCATCGCGAGGACCTTGCCGGTGCCGACCTCGACACTCACCGCGACCGAACCGACGTCGAATCGCTCGTCGACCATCGGAACGTTCTCAGCCATCGCCTGCTCGGCACGGGCCTGCAGGTCGAGGTCGAGGGTCGTGTCGATGTCGAGGCCGCCGGTCCGGAGCATCATGGAGCCCTCGTTGACATCGGTGGTCGCAGGGTCGTCGTAGTGGTTCTTGATGACCCATGTGACGTAGTCGCAGAAGTACGTCGCAGCCCCGGGGGCGGTCTGGCAGCCGGTGCTCGGCGCGGTGATCGCCGGGGCGACCGGCGTCGCGACCGCGGCCGCGTGCTCCTCGGCCGTGATCTTCTTGTACTCGAGCATCTTGTCGAGGATGTAGTCGCGACGATCCTTGTTCAGCGCGTACGGCACCACCTCGCCCTTGACGACGGTGGCTGCGCCGTTCTCCTCGTCTTCGGGCTGGTCGAGGCGAAGCGCATCCGGGAAGTTCACGATGGCGATGAGGCTCGCGGCCTCGGGCAGTGCCAGGGTCGCCGCCGTCTTCCCGTAGTAGTACTGGGCTGCCGACTCGATGCCGTACACGCGCCCGCCGAACGCGGCGATGTTCAGGTAGCCCTTCAGGATCTCGTCCTTCGGGACCTCCTTCTCGAGGGCGATCGCGTAGCGGATCTCCTTGAGCTTGCGCGAGACGCTGACCTCGGTCGCCTCGTCGTAGGCCTTCTCGAACTCCTCCTGGTTCGTCGCCTTCTTCGTGTTGTTGTTGATCAACACGTTCTTCACGTACTGCTGCGTGATCGACGAGCCACCCTGGGTGTCCTCGCCGGTGAACGTCTTCAGCGCTCCACGGATCGTGCCCTGGATGTCGACGCCGCCGTGTTCGTAGAAGCGCGGGTCCTCACCTGCGACCGCGGCGTCCTTCACGTACTGGCTGATGGCGTCCCAACCGACCTCTTCGCGGTTGTCGTCGAAGAACGATGCGAGCAGCAAGCGCGAGCCGTCGGCCTGTGTCGCGTAGATGTTCGACTTCTGCGACAGCTCGCCGGGCTGCAGGTAGCCGGGCAGGTTCTCGAACATCGTGATGCTGTTGTTCGCGGCCATGCCGGTGACGGCGAGGGCCGGAGTCACTGCGGCGGTGACGAGCACGCCGGCGAGAGCGCTCATGCCGACGAAGCCGAGGATTCCGGCGCCGACGTCGCTCATCGTACGTTTTTGGGCAGACATATAGTGGAGCTTAACGGAGAAGGCTGACAAATCCCGCTATGCAGGCTGAACGCGGCATCGCGGCGGAGGCGCGCCGATGCGCGGGAATTCCGCGCTCCGCCGACACCGGCGCAGCGCGCGATCGACGCGAAGCGACAGAGAGACGAGGAACCATGACGACCTGGGAGTACATCACCACTCCGCTGATGATCCACAACACGGCGGCGATCCTGAACAACTGGGGCTCCGAGGGCTGGGAGCTCGTGCAGATCGTGCAGGGGCCCGAGGGCGGCCTCGTCGCCTACTTGAAGCGCCCGACCGGCGGCGAGTCGTCGGCCGCGGCATCCGCGGGCGCAGCCGCCGCTGCGCAGGCCGCCAAGCAGTTCGAGGGACAGGCCTGATGGCCGCCGTCGAGGCGCGTCTGGCCGAGCTCGGCATCGCGCTGCCCGACGTCGCGCCGCCCGTCGCCGCGTACGTGCCCGCCGTCGTCACCGGCGCCCACGTCTACACCTCGGGCCAGCTGCCCTTCACGGCCGGCGCACTGCCGGCGACCGGCAAGGTCGGCGACGGTCACGGGCTCGTGCCGGCCGACGATGCGAAGGCGTACGCCCGCACTGCGGCGCTCAACGCCCTCGCGGCCGTGCGTGCCGAGATCGGCTCGCTCGACCGGGTCACCCGCATCGTGAAGCTGGTCGGCTTCGTGGCATCCGACCCGTCGTTCTCCGGCCAGCCGGGCGTCATCAACGGCGCATCCGAGCTGCTCGGCGAGATCTTCGGCGACGCCGGCCGCCATGCCCGTTCGGCGGTCGGGGTCACGGTCCTGCCGCTCGACTCGCCGGTCGAGCTCGAACTGGTGGTCGAGTTCGCCTAGCAGAGCCTCACCACGAACGACGGATGCCGCGTCGGGATCGCTCCCGACGCGGCATCCGTCGTTTCGAGGCCGTTGAGCGGCTACTTCACCTGCTCGCCGATGACCTGCATGATCGAGGTGTCGGCGAGCGTCGTCGTGTCGCCGATCTCGCGGCCCTCCGCGAGGTCGCGGAGGAGGCGTCGCATGATCTTGCCCGAGCGCGTCTTCGGCAGCTCGTTGACGATGAACACCTGACGGGGCCGGGCGATCGCGCCGATCTGCTGGGCGACGTGCTTGCGCAGTTCGTCGCTGGCCGCCGCGACGTCGGTCACATGGTCGGCCTGGCTGGCCTTCAGGATCACGAAGGCGACGACCGCCTGGCCCGTCGCCTCGTCGGAGGCGCCGACGACCGCTGCTTCGGCCGTCCACGGGTGGGCGACGAGCGAGGACTCGATCTCGGCGGTCGAGAGCCGGTGGCCCGAGACGTTCATGACGTCGTCGACGCGGCCGAGCAGCCAGATGTCGCCGTCCTCATCGCGGCGGGCGCCGTCGCCGGCGAAGTACTTGTCGCCGAACTTCTCCCAGTACGTCTCCTTGAAGCGTTCGGGGTCGCCCCAGATGCCGCGCAGCATCGACGGCCACGGCTCGGTGATCGTGAGGAGTCCGCCGCCTTCGCCCTCGATCGGGTTGCCCTCGTCGTCGACGATGTCGATCGAGATGCCGGGCACCGGAACCTGCGCCGAACCGGGCTTCAGGTCGGTGATGCCGGGCAGCGCCGAGATCATGATCGCGCCGGTCTCGGTCTGCCACCACGTGTCGACCACGGGGATCGAGCCGCCGCCGATGACGTGGCGGTACCAGATCCATGCCTCGGGGTTGATCGGCTCGCCGACCGAACCGAGAAGGCGCAGCGACCGCACGTTGTAGTCGCGGACGACGTCGCGTCCCTGCTTCATGAACGAGCGGATGGCGGTGGGCGCCGTGTAGAGGATCGAGACCCGGTACTTCTCGATGATCTCCCACCAGCGGCCGGGGTGCGGCGTGTCGGGCGTGCCCTCGTAGAGCACCTGCGTGGCGCCGTTGGCGAGCGGTCCGTAGACGACGTAGGAGTGACCGGTGATCCAGCCGACGTCGGCCGTGCACCAGTAGACGTCGCGCTCGGGATGCAGGTCGAAGACGTTCTTGTGCGTGAACGCCGCCTGCGTGAGGTAACCGCCCGAGGTGTGCAGGATGCCCTTGGGGTTCCCGGTCGTGCCCGAGGTGTAGAGGATGAACAGCGGGTGCTCGGCGTTGAAGCCCTGTGCCTCGTGCTCCGCGTCGACGGCGGCGAGCTGTTCGCTCCACGACACGTCGCGCCCCTCGACCCAGTCGATGTCGCCGCCCGTGCGGTCGACGACGAGCACCGAGCGAACGGTGGTCTCGGCGGCCGCGATGGCCTCGTCGACCGTCGGCTTCAGCGGGAACGCCTTGCCCTTGCGGTAGCCGCCGTCGGCCGTGATGACGACCTCGGCCTGCGCGTCGTCGATGCGGGACTGGAGGCTCTTCGACGAGAACCCGCCGAAGACGACGGAGTGCACGGCGCCGATGCGGGCGCACGCGAGCATCGCGATGACGGCCTCGGGGATCATCGGCAGGTAGATCGCGACCCGGTCGCCGGCCTGCACGCCGAGTGCGAGCAGCGCGTTCGCCGCGCGCTTGACCTCGGCGGTCAGCTCGGCGTAGGTGATCGAGCGGCTGTCGCCGGGCTCGCCCTCGAAGTGGAGGGCGACGCGATCGCCGAGCCCGGCCTCGACGTGCCGGTCGAGGCAGTTGTACGCGACGTTCAGTTCGCCGTCGTGGAACCACTTGGCGAACGGCGGGTTCGACCAGTCGAGGGTCTGGGTGAACGGGGTGCTCCAGGAGAGGAGGCCGCGGGCCTGGTCGGCCCAGAAGCCGAGTCGGTCGGCCGCTGCGTCTTCGTAGAGACGCTCATCGGCGACGGCCTGGGCGGCGAACTCGGGGCTCGGGCGGAATCGCCGGATCTCCTCGAGCGCGTGATCGATCTGAACGGTCATGGTTCTTCAGTCGCTCCTTCGCGAGTGTTCTTCGGATGGGTCGCCTGCCCCACGCAGCACACTACCCGCCGCTCCGATGAGGTGAGGAATCCTGCCGTCGTGTAGCGTCGCAGATGGATTTTCCGGTCGAAGGGCGCGCCTTCCTGTGTCCAAGCGCAGAGATTTCTGTGTGTCGGCACAAATGAGGACAAAAAATGCTTGCGCATCCTTCCGCAAGCCGTATGCTGAGTACCGCCCGAACACTCGTTTCGTGGCCTGCAGCGCTCGCGATTCCCCCCAATCCTTGCGCTGCCGAGGCGGCACCTGTTCCCCCCAATGGGTGCCGCCCCCTTTTGTTAAAGAAGCATCGCCCTGTCGGCGTTGCATCCGATCGAGTCCTCCTCCACAACGGCGTGGGGGAGGCTCTTTCCATATCCGCGGTCGAGCGGATGCCTCGGGTGCCGAGTCGTTTCCTACGCTCGCGACATGACTCATGCCTTCGTGGCGTCGCCGTCCTGGCAGCGCGAACCACTCGTCCCGCCGGCTGCCGAGCGCGCGTTCGGTCCTCGGGACGCCGGCGGCTCGCCGTCGCGCGCCCCGGCGGCTCCCGACGCACCGCGCGATGCGCAGCTCGCTCGCGACCTCGATGCGGGTCGCAGCTCCGCGTCGACGGACGCGGTGCACCGGCCAGGGGCGGATCTGTCCGTGCTCGGGCCGCTCGAACCGTTCGCCCTCGACGGACCGGTCACCGATCTCTTCGTGAACGGCGATCGCGGCCTCTGGATCGATCGCGGCGGCGGCGCGGAGCGCGACGACGGCTGGACGGCCGACGAGGCCGAGGTGCGCGCGCTCGCCGTGCGTTTGATCGCGCGGGGCGGGCGGCACATCGACGAGGCGACGCCCGCGGTCGATGTGCGCCTCGGCGCCGGCATCCGGGTGCACGCCGTGCTGCCGCCCGTGTCGGCGGCAGGCACCACGATCTCGGTGCGCGTTCCCCGGCCCGGGGGATTCCCGCTCGCCGCCCTCGCGCGGGCCGGCATGGTCGACGCCGCCCAGGAGGCGGTGCTGCGGCAGGCGGTCGGCGCGCGCAGGAACCTCCTCGTGACCGGGGCGGGCGGCACGGGCAAGACCACGCTGCTCGCGGCGCTGCTCGCCGAGGCGCCTGTGCACGAGCGACTCGTCGTCATCGAAGACGTCGCCGAGCTCCAGATCGACCACCCGCACGTGGTCTCGCTCGAGGCGCGGCAGGCGAACCTCGAGGGAAGCGGTCGTGTGGGGCTCGACGCGCTGCTCCGCGAGGCGCTGCGCATGCGACCCGACCGCCTGGTGGTCGGGGAATGCCGTGGGGCCGAGCTCAGAGAACTCCTCGCGGCGCTGAACACCGGCCACGACGGCGGGGCGGGCACGCTGCACGCGAACTCGCTCGCCGACGTTCCGGCACGGCTCGAGGCGCTCGGGTCGATCGCCGGCCTCTCGCCCGACGCCCTCGCGCGACAGACCGTGAGCGCCTTCGACATCGTGCTCCACCTCGAGCGCGTCGACGGCCGACGCCGACTCGCGCAGATGGGCCGTTTCGAGCAGCGCGACGACCGCCTCGTGGTCGAGGCGATGTGAGCGAGCGGATGCCGCGGCCCTCCCGACTCCTCCACCGCCTCGGGCTGCGACGGCGGCGCGACCCGGCCGCAGAGGTCGACGCGATCGCCGCCCTCACCGAGCGACTCGCCGTGCTGCTCGCGGCCGGCGTGCCCGCGGTGAGCGCGTGGAGCCACGTCGGCGCGGAGTCGGCGCCGGCGCCCGACGCGGAGGTGCTCTCGTTCGCGGCGTCGGCCGCGCAACGCGGTGACCCGGTTGCGCCGGCGATCGCCGAAGCGCTGCAGGCGCACCCCGGAGCATCCGCTGCCTGGCCGGTGCTCGCCGCGGCGTGGCGCGTGGCCGCAGAGTCCGGTGCACCGCTCGCGGGAAGCCTGCGGGAGCTCGCCGCGGTGCTCCGCGACGAGGCACAACTCCGCCGCGAGGTGCGTGCCGCGCTCGCGGGCCCGGCGGCGAGCGCACGACTCGTGATGGCGCTGCCCGCGATCGCGGTGCTGTTCGGGGCGACGCTCGGCTTCGACACGCTCGGCGTGCTCTTCGGCAACCCCATCGGACTCGTCTGCCTGGCGCTCGGCCTCGCGTGCCTGTGGGGCGGCCACCGGTGGAACACGGCGCTGGCCGCCCGCGCCGGGCGATCGCGCGCCGACGCCGGCCTCGAACTCGAACTGCTCGCGATCGCGATGTCGAGCGGAGTCTCGATCGACCGCGCACGAGCCCTGGCCCGCGGCACGATCGAGCGGTACGTGCCGCACGCCGGCGACGGCGCGGAGGTCGATGCCGTGCTGGGCCTCGCGGCGCGCGCCGGCGCCCCGGTCGCCGAGCTCCTCCGGGCCGAGGCGTTCCGGCTGCGCCGCGCGGCGCGGTCGGCCGGCATCGAACGGGCCGCCGCGCTCGGAGTGCGCCTGATGCTGCCGCTCGGACTGTGCGTCCTCCCGGCCTTCGTGCTGCTCGGCGTCGCGCCGCTCATGATCTCGGTCGTCACCGGCACCCTCGGCGGTGCCGTGTGACCCGACCCGACTCGTGCCACCCGACCGCCGGCGAGCCGGCACCACAGGAAGGAACACCATGCACGCGAACTCCAGTATCGAACGCCCCCGGGGGCGCACTCGTCGAGGCCGTGCGCGCACCATCGTCAGACGGATCGCCGTGCGGTTCGCCGGCGAGCGGGGTGCAGCAACCGCGGAGTACGCGGTGGCGACGATGGCGGCGGTCGGCTTCGCCGGCCTCCTCGTCATCATCCTCCGCGGAGACGAGGTGCGCGGCATCCTCACCGACCTTGTGCGGAATGCGCTCACGGTCGGCTGAGAGCGAGCGCGGGGGCGTGACCGCGGAGTTCGCGGTCGCGCTTCCCGCCATCGCGCTCGTGCTCGCCGCCTGCCTCGCCTCGGTGCAATTGGCGGCGCAGCAGGTGCGATTGACGGATGCCTCGGCAGACGCCGCCCGCGCACTCGGGCGCGGCGAATCCGCGGCCGAGGCGGGCGTCATCGCCGACCGCGTCTCGGGCGGGGCCGATCTCTCCGCGGCGATCGAGGGCGAGTTCGTGTGCGCGACGCTCAGCGCCTCCGGCGGCGGGCTGCTCGCGGCGATCGAGTTGCGCGCCGAGTCCTGCGCAGTGACGGGTGGCCGGTGATGCGCGCGCCGGTGTCGGCCGACGCATCGCGGCGTGACGCGCGAGTGCGCCGCGGAGACGAGCGCGGTGCGGCATCCGTGCTCGCCGTCGGCATCATCGGCGCGATGACCGCGCTCGCCGTGGCGTTCATCGGACTGCTCGGCGTCTTCGTCGTGTCGCAGCGGGCGTCCAATGCCGCGGACGCGGCCGCCCTCGCCGCGGCGGACGCGATCTCGGGCGCCGTGCCGGGCGTGCCGTGTCGACTCGCGGCCGCCATCGCTGCGCGCAACGGCGCTCGGCTCGATTCCTGCGAGGGCGACGGCCCCGCGGCATCCGTCACGGTCGTCATCGAGGCGGTGCCGGGGTTCTCGGTCACCGCCTCGGCGCGAGCGGGGCCTCCCGGCTGGATGGGGTGAACGTCGTCGCGGTCCGATCGCTCAGTCGAAGACGGTCTCCACGAAGCGGTCGTCGACCGTCTGGCGCGGTCCGATCGCTCAGTCGAAGACGGTCTCCACGAATCGATAGTCGATCGCGGTGGGTCGATCGTCGCCGGGCGCCGCGAACTCCATGCCGGCACCTCGGGAGTAGATGTAGTGCTTGCCCTGGTCGGTGTTCAGCTCGATGCGCGGTCGTGGATCTCCCGACTCGAGGAAGGCGGTGGCCACCGTCTTGCCCTCGAGTGGTCCGTCGATCAGCTTCGCCGTGTACGAGCCCGTCGTTGAGGTGTCCATGCGGGCAATTCTCCTCGGCGCCGCGCGAAGCGCAAGGGGTTCCGCGCGCGTCGTCGGGTCGATTCCGATTCGCCCGGTGCGCCTCCTCCCGGCCAGTGTGTGTATGGTGTGGCTGTCGGCGCAGCATTTTCGCCGGCTGATGGCACACCGCTCGGGGGCGCGGCTTCGAATGTGCGTTCTCGTCCCAATTGTCAACAAAGAGGAGTCTGGTGTCAGGCGCGAAAAAACTGGTCATCGTCGAGTCGCCCACCAAGATGAAGTCGATCGCCCAATACCTGGGTGACGGCTACGAAGTGCTGTCCTCCGTGGGGCACATCCGCGATCTCATCGAGCCGAAGAACCTGCCCGCAGAGCTCAAGAAGGGCCCGCTCGGCAAGTTCTCCGTCGACGTCGACAACGGCTTCGAGCCGTACTACGTGGTCTCCGACTCCAAGAAGAAGACCGTCGCTGAACTGAAGCGAGCGCTGAAGGACGCCGACGAACTGCTCCTCGCCACTGATGAGGACCGCGAGGGCGAGGCCATCGCGTGGCACCTGCTGCAGGAGCTGAAGCCCAAGGTGCCGGTGCGCCGCATGGTCTTCCACGAGATCACGAAAGACGCCATCCAGAAGGCGAAGGACAACACCCGCGATCTCGACACCGCACTCGTCGACGCGCAGGAGACCCGCCGGATCCTCGACCGCATCTACGGCTACGAGATCTCGCCCGTGCTCTGGCGCAAGGTCGGCCCCGGCCTGTCCGCCGGCCGCGTGCAGTCCGCAGCCACCAGACTCGTCGTCGACCGTGAGCGCGAGCGCCTCGCCTTCGTCGCCGCCGGCTACTGGGACCTCGCGGGGCGCTTCTCCGCCGAGGCATCCGAGGGCGCCACCTCGTTCGAGGCGAAGCTCGTGCGTCTCGGCGGCGAGCGCGTCGCGACCGGCCGCGACTTCGACGACGCCGGAACGCTGAAGAGCAAGGCCGTCGTGCTCGACGAGGCGACCGCAGCTGCGCTCGTGACCGCACTGTCCGACGACGCAGTCTCGCGCACCGTCTCCAAGGTCGAGTCGAAGCCGTACTCGCGTCGCCCGGCTGCCCCGTTCACGACGTCGACGCTGCAGCAGGAATCCGCCCGCAAGCTCCGCCTCTCGGCGCGCGACACCATGCGCGTGGCGCAGTCGCTCTACGAGAACGGCTACATCACCTATATGCGCACCGACTCGTCGTCGCTGTCGCAGCAGGCGATCACCGCCGCGCGGACGCAGGCGACCGCGCTCTACGGAGCCGACTCGATCCCCGACAAGCCCCGGGTGTACGTCGGCAAGTCGAAGAACGCGCAGGAGGCGCACGAGGCCATCCGCCCGTCGGGCGAGGTGTTCCGCACGCCCGCCGAGCTGGCGAGCGTGCTGCGCGGCAGCGAGTTCAAGCTCTACGACCTGATCTGGAAGCGCACGGTCGCCTCGCAGATGGCCGACGCGAAGGGCCAGACGGCCACGGTCACGATCGAGGTCGGGCCCACGGCAGAGGATGCCCCGGCTCCCGCCGAGGCGTCGGCGCCGGTCGGCGGCACGATCGCGGAGTTCACCGCGAGCGGCACGGTCATCACCTTCCGCGGCTTCCTCGCCGCATACGAGGAGAGCCGCGACGAGGAGCGCAACGCCGAAGAGACGCCCGGCGAGGCGAAGCTGCCCCCGCTGAAGGAGCGCCAGTCGCTCGCCATGGCCGACCTCGAGGCCAAGGGTCACGAGACGTCGCCGCCGCCGCGCTACACGGAGGCGAGCCTCGTGAAGCGACTCGAGGAGCTCGGCATCGGCCGCCCCTCGACGTTCGCCTCGATCATCTCGACGATCATGGACCGCGGATACGTCACGCAGCGCGGCCAGGCACTCGTGCCGAGCTGGGTCGCGTTCTCGGTCGTGCGGCTGCTCGAAGAGCACTTCGGCGACCTCGTCGAGTACGACTTCACGGCCGAGATGGAGGACGACCTCGACCACATCGCCGCCGGCGAGGCCGACCGCGTCGACTGGCTCTCGAGCTTCTACTTCGGCTCCGACAAGCACCGGGGTCTCCGCCAGGTCGTCGACAACCTCGGCGAGATCGACGCCCGCGAGATCAACTCGGTGCAGATCGCGGCCGACATCACGCTGCGCATCGGCAAGTACGGCCCGTACCTCGAGATCGTCGACGAGGGCGCGGCTCCCGACGCGGCGCCCCGACGGGTGAACCTGCCCGAGGGCCTCGCGCCCGACGAGCTCACCGAGGCGAAGGCCCGCGAGCTCATCGAGGCGCCCGTGCAGGAGGCCCGCGTGCTCGGCGTGAACCCCGAGAACGGCAAGGAGGTCGTCGTGAAGGACGGCCGCTTCGGACCGTACGTCACCGAGCTCGACCCCGAGCCCGTCGCGGCTCCCGAGGCCGAGGCCGCAGCGACCGTCGACCCGGCGACCGGCGAGGTGGTCGACGCGCCGAAGCCGAAGGCCAAGCGTGCCGCGAAGAAGCCCGCGGCCGAGAAGCCGCGCACCGCGTCGCTCTTCAAGAGCATGCAGGTGGCCGAGATCGACTTCGAGACCGCACTGAAGCTCCTGAACCTGCCGCGCGTCGTCGGTGTCGACCCCGAGACCGAGGTCGAGATCACCGCCCAGAACGGTCGCTACGGCCCGTATCTCAAGAAGGGCGCCGACACGCGCACCCTGCCGAGTGAAGACGCCATCTTCGAGATCGGCCTCGACGGAGCCCTCGAGCTGTTCGCGCAGCCGAAGTACGGCGCCCGCACTGCCTCGAGTGCGCTCAAGGAGTTCGACGCCGACCCCGTGAGCGGCAAGCCGATCAAGGTGAAGGACGGCCGGTTCGGGCCCTACGTCACCGACGGCACCACGAACGCGACCATCCCGCGCGCCGAGTCCGTCGAGGACATCACCTTCGAACGCGCCGTCGAGCTGCTGCAGATCAAGCGCGACAAGGGGCCGGCGGCGCCGCGCGCCAAGAAGGCCCCTGCGAAGAAGGCTCCCGCGAAGAAGGCTCCGGCGAAGAAGGCTCCCGCGAAGAAGGCGGCGACCGAGAAGTGAGCGGCGGACTCTTCATCACCCTCGAGGGCGGCGACGGGTCAGGCAAGACGACCCAGGCCGAGCTCCTCGGCGCGTGGCTCGTCGAGTCAGGGCGCACGGTGGTGCGCACTCGCGAGCCGGGCGGCACCGAGGTCGGCGTCGAGGTGCGCGAGATCGTGCTGCACCACCGCGGCGACATCGCGCCTCGTGCCGAAGCGCTGCTCTACGCCGCCGACCGGGCGCACCACGTCGCGACCATCGTGCGACCAGCGCTCGGGCGCGGCGAGGTCGTCATCCAGGACCGCTACATCGACTCGTCGGTGGCCTACCAGGGAGCGGGTCGCGTGCTCGATCCCGAAGCGGTGCGCGGGCTCTCCGAATGGGCGACCGAAGGTCTTGCGCCCGACCTGACGATCCTGCTCGACCTCGACGCCGCGTCGGCGCGCGCGCGACTCGACAGCGCGCGCACCCGCTACGACCGGCTCGAGGCTGAGGCATCCGAGTTCCACGACCGGGTGCGCGGCGCCTACCTCGAACTCGCGGCCGGCGAACCCGATCGGTTCCTCGTCGTCGACGCCGCATCGCCCGTCGACGAGATCGCCGCCGCGATCCGCGCCCGAGTGACCGGGCTGCTCTGATCACGCGGAGGGCATCGTCAGCCGCTGACGGTAGCGTTGAACCGTGAGCGTGTGGAGTGAGCTGACCGGGCAGGATGCTGCGATCGCGCTGTTCCGCGCGGCCGCCGAGTCCGCCGGTGTCGGCGGCGCCGACGGTGCCACGGGTGCCGGAGCCGCCGCTCAGCAGATGACCCACTCGTGGCTCGTCACCGGCCCGCCGGGGTCGGGCCGCTCGAACCTCGCCTACGCCTTCGCGACCGCCCTCATCTCGGGCCTGCCCGACGGCGACGAACGCACACGCGCCCAGGTCGACGCCCGCAGCCACCCCGACCTGCACGTGCTCGCGACCGAGGGCGTCATCATCAAGCGCGACGACGTGCGCGACATCGTGCGCCGCTCGCACTACGCGCCGTCGATCGGCCGGCACCGGGTCATCATCGTCGAAGACGCCGACCGCATGACCGAGCAGACCTCGAACTTCCTCCTGAAGGAGCTCGAGGAGCCGCCGGAGCGCACGGTGTGGATCCTCTGCGCACCGAGCGAGGCGGACCTCATCCCGACCATCCGCTCCCGCGTGCGCTCGGTGCGACTGCAGGTGCCGAGCATCGCGGATGTCGCGGCGCTCCTCGAGCGCCGCGATGGCGTCGATCCCGTGCTCGCCGAGCGGGCAGCCCGTGAGTCGCAGAGCCACATCGGCATGGCGCACCGGCTCGCCACGAACGAAGAGGCGCGGCGGCGCCGCTCCGAGACGCTCGAGCTCGCGCTCGCCGTTCGTTCCGCGTCCGGCGCGGTGACGACCGCCGCTCGCTTCATCGAGATCGCCGGCGAAGACGCCAAGGCGATCGGCGAGCTGCGCGATGCCGAAGAGCGCGCCGGCGCCCTGCACTCGCTCGGCGTCGCGCCGGGCCAGGCCGTGCCGAACGCACTGCGTCCGCAGCTGAAGGCGCTCGAGGACGACCAGAAGCGCCGCGCCACTCGAAGCCTCCGCGACGGCATCGACCGCATCCTCGTCGACCTCGCGTCGCTCTACCGCGACATCCTGCTCATCCAGCTCGACGCCGACGTGCCGCTCGTGAACCGCGAGCTCGAAGCGGGCATGCAGCGGGCCGCGGCATCCGCTTCGCCTGCTCGCACGCTCGCGACGCTCGACGCGATCCAGCAGGCGCGCACCCGCATCGACGGCAACGTCTCGCCGGCGCTCGCGCTCGAGGCGATGCTCGTCTCCGCCATCCGACGACCGACCACCGAACGAGGGGCCGCATGACCGACACGACCACCGCCAGACGACGGCGCCGTACTGAGGCTGTCGAAGGGATGCCGCGTGGCACGCGTGCCGTCGCGATCGTCGGCGCCCTCGCGGCCTTGCTCGCGCTGAGCGGCTGCGCGCCCTCGTTCCTGACCCCGCAGCAGCCGGTCTCGACGCCGACGGGCGAAGAGGTCGACGCCGAGCTCGAGCCGTTCTACAGCCAGGTGCTGAAGTGGGAGCCCTGCGGCGACGGCATGGGCTGCACCACGGCGAAGGCTCCGCTCGACTGGAGCGATCCCTCGGCCGGCGAGACGGAGCTCGCCCTCGTGCGCCACGTGGCGACGGGCGACAAGCTCGGCTCGCTGCTCGTGAACCCCGGCGGCCCGGGCGGCTCGGGCTACGACTTCGTGATGGACTCGCTCGACTACGCCGTCGGGCAGCCCCTGCAGGAGCGCTTCGACGTCGTCGGCTTCGATCCCCGCGGCGTCGGCCGATCGTCGGGTGTGGCCTGCTACGACGCTCCCGAGATGGACGAGTACCTCTACGGCATCACCCCCGGCGTTCGCGGCAGCGACGAGTGGATCGCCGAGGTCGAGTCCACCGAACGGGCCTTCGGCGAGGCCTGCGCCGAGAACACCGGCGCTCTGCTCGGCAACGTCGACACCGAGAGCGCGGCGCGCGACATGGACCTGCTGCGCGCGATCCTCGGCGACGAGCAGCTCAACTACCTCGGCTTCTCGTACGGCACGTTCCTCGGTGCCACCTACGCGGAGCTCTATCCCGACAAGGTCGGCAAGCTCGTGCTCGACGGCGCGATCGACCCCTCCGCCAGCGAGTCCGAGGTGTCCCAGGCCCAGGCCATCGGCTTCGAGAACGCGCTGAAGGCCTACCTGGAGTTCTGCCTCTCGGGCAGCGAATGCCCGTTCGACGGCACGGTCGACGAGGCCGCAGACGAGATCAGCCGGCTGCTGGCATCCGTCGAAGCAAGCCCGCTGCGCGGCACCGACGGCCGCCTCGTGGGCGCCGACACCCTCGTCACGGCGATCATCTACCCGCTCTACAGTGCGGACTCCTGGCCGTACCTGAACGACATGTTCGAGTCGGTGATGTTCGGCGAGGCCGACATGGCGCTCGCCTTCGCCGACGGCTACAACGGCCGCAGCGAAGACGGCACCTACCTCGACAACTCGGCCGAGGCGTTCACCGCGGTCAACTGCCTCGACTACACGTACCAGTCCGATGTCGCGGTGATGCGCGAGAGCGCGGCCGCGACCGCCGAGGTCGCACCGATCATCGGCCCGTACTTCGGGTTCGGTGACCTCGGCTGCGTGAACTGGCCCTACCAGGGCGACCGCGAACGCGCCGAGATCCACGCGGAGGGCGCCGCGCCGATCCTGGTGATCGGCACCACCGGCGACCCCGCGACTCCGTACGAATGGGCCGTCGCGCTCGCGGAGCAGCTCGAGAGCGGCGTGCTCGTCTCGTACGAGGGCGAAGGGCACACGGCCTACAACAAGTCGAACGCCTGCGTGAACGACGCCGTCGAATCGTACTTCCTCGACGGCACCGTGCCCGCCGGCGACCCGAAGTGCTGAAGGTGGTCAACGGAGCTCCCGAAACCCGCTAACATAGATTCTCGTGCCAGCCGGTGCGCCTCAAGCGCCCGGATGCCACGCCGCCTTAGCTCAGTCGGCAGAGCGTCTCACTCGTAATGAGAAGGTCGTGGGTTCGATTCCCACAGGCGGCTCCAATGGAAAGGCCCGGAGAGATCCGGGCCTTTCGTCGTTTCAGGATATTCAGGTCTTCTGGTCGCCCGCGCACACGAACGGCCCGGGGTCTCCGGGCCGTTCGCATCTCACGCGAGGAAGAACGCGTGTGGTTGAGGGGTCATGTGAGCGCCGGGCGCAGGGCGGCGGCGTATGCCTGGTACCCGCTCGCGTTGGCGTGGAACGAGTCGTTCGAGCGCAGCCAGCTCCAGTCGTTGATCCACGGCGCGGTGCTGCCGATGCCGTGCCCGGCGAATGGCGCCTCGACGTCGACGAACGTGGCACCGGCCTGGGCGGCGGCGGCCTCGATCGCGTCGTTCAGGGCGACGGTGCCGGTGTTGACCCGTGCCGCCCACTGGTACCGCGACGTCGGCGCGAACAGCAGCGGGTATCCGGTCACGACCACCCGGGCGGTTGGCGCCTTCGCGACGATCGCCGCGATCGCGTTGCGTACGTTCTGGGCGAGCACGCCGCTCTGCACGATGGTCTCTCCAGCGACGATGTGCGACTCGCACGTGCTGTTGACGAGCACGAAGCAGTTCTGCATCACGTTCGCGAATCCCACGTCGTTCCCGCCGGCCGTGAGCGTCACGCGTGCGACGTTCGCCGGAAGCGCGGGAACCTGCGTGGCGATCACGTCGGCGGTCGTCGCACCACGGCAGGCCGGCCGCGCGGCGAGCGCCAGGTTCGCATCGGCGTCCAGCAGAGCCGGATATCCCTTCGAGCTCGTGTAGCAGCTCGTCTCGAGGTAGCTGCCGGCGCCGAGGCCCGCCGCATACGAGTCGCCGAGAGCGGCATAGGCGAGCTGGGCGGTGCCGCCGTTGCCGTTCCCGTTCCCGTTGCCGCCGCCGGGCTTGCCCTTCCCTGTGGTGGCGGCGAGCGACGGCGACGCGACCGAGCCGAGGACGATCAGCGCGGTGAGCAGCGCTGCGGCGAGCGCGATGCGTGGCCGGGACGTCTCGATCACGGCAGGGCCAGGGCGGTGAGGAGCGCGTCCCGATAGGCGACGTAGCCGGCGGCGTTCGGATGCAGGAACGACACCGGGTCGCTCGGATCGGCCCCGAGCCACGGATCGGCGGTGCCGACGCCATGGCCGGCGAACCACAGGGTGACGTCGACGAAGCCCGCATCGACACCCGATGCCGCGACCCCGGCGACGCCCGCCTGGATCTGCGAGTTCAGCACGGCGGTGAGCACGTTCACCTGATCGGTCAGCGGACTGTACCCGGGTGTGAAGGGGATCGCGTAGCCGGTCACGAGGATCTCTGCTCCCGGGGATCGCGAGGCGACCGCTGCGACGAGCGTGCCCAGATCGATGGGCAACTGCCCCGAGACGAGATACGCGGTCGCAGTCGAGATCGCCGCTGCGCACGCTTCCACCGGAGCCGGCGGCGTGCACGCCACGAGGATGCCCGTGAGATCCACCTCGTTCGCGCCGACCGTGAGCGTCACGAGCGTCGTGCCGCGGTTCAGCTCGGGGAGTTGGGCGGCCGCGACCTCCGCGATCGTGGCCCCGCTGCACGACGGGTTGCGCAGCAGGTTGGTGCGCGGCTCGGCGTCGAGCAGTGCGGGGTACCCGTTCGGACTTCGGAGGCAGGCGTCGACATAGCCGCCGGCGCCCTGGCCGGCGGCGACGGAGTCGCCGAGGGCCACGTACTTGGCGACGGACGACGACGAGGAGGGTGATGCGGGGGGCGCGGCGACAGCCGGGCCGGCGATCCCCGCGGGGATCACCACGAGGGCGATGATGGCCGCGGCGGCACTGCCGATGACGCGGCCCTTCCATGCGAATACAGCCGTCATGGCTGAACGCTAGACCCATTCATGAGGATTCCGCAGGATCCCCGAACAGGGGGAGCTCCATGGCGGCATAGGCTGTCGGCATGACGGATCGACTGCGGTGGGGCATCCTCGCGACCGGCGGCATCGCGCACGCCTTCGCCAACGACTTGAAGCTCAACGGATTCACGGTGCAGGCCGTCGGGTCGCGCACGCAGGAGTCGGCCGACGCGTTCGCGGCGGAGTTCGACATCCCGAACGCGCACGGCAGCTATGAGGCGCTCGTCGCCGATCCTGAGGTCGACGTGATCTACGTCTCCACGCCGCATCCGATGCACGCCGCCGGCGCGACGCTCGCGCTCGAGGCCGGCAAGCACGTGCTCGTCGAGAAGGCCTTCACGGTCAACGCCGCCCAGGCGCGCGCCCTCGCCGAGCTCGCTGCGGCCAAGGGCCTGCTCGTGCTCGAGGCGATGTGGACGAGGTACCTGCCGCACATGGCGCGCATCCGCGAGATCATCGCGGCGGGCACGCTCGGCGACCTCCGCACGCTGATCGCCGACCACACGCAGCTGCTCTCCGACGACCCGGCGCACCGACTCAACTCGCTCGAACTCGGCGGCGGGGCGCTCCTCGACCTCGGCATCTACCCGGTCTCCTTCGCATGGGACCTCTTCGGCGCGCCGAGCACGATCCAGGCCTCCGCGACGTTCAAGGCGACCGGCGCCGACGCACAGGTCGCCGTGGTCTTCGGCTACGACGGCGGGCGCATGGCGGTCACCCACTCGGCGAGCAACGCGCAGGGTGCCAACACCGCCGTCGTGCTCGGTACGAAGGCCCGCATCGAGATCGACCGCGTCTGGTACTCGCCGACGACGTTCCGCGTCGTCTCCGCCGACGGCGCGATCCTCGAGGAGTACCACTCCGAGGTCACCGGCCGCGGCATGCACTTCCAGGCCGAAGCGGTCGAGCGGCTCGTCGCGGCGGGGACCCTCACCGGTGACTTGCTGCCGATCGACGAGACCGTGGCGATCATGGCGTCGCTCGACGAGATCCGCCGACAGATCGACCTGGTCTACCCGGGAGAATGATCGGCGGCACCGGTTTCCGCGCATGATCAGGTTCTCTTGAGGATGGCTCGCGTAGGATTCCCGGGTGATCGACGAGACGGATGCCGCGGGGGAGACCCCCGACGCCGGTGACGCCTCGGCCCCTGAGCCCTCGACCCCCGAGCCCTCGACCCCCGAGCCCTCGACCCCCGAGCCCTCGACCCCCGAGCCCTCGACCCCCGAGGTAGCCGCATCCCCGAAGTCGGGCGTGCTCGCAGCGATCGCGGCGTTCACCCGCAGGCACCGCCTCCCGCTCATGATCGCGGGCGGCGTCGTCGCCTTCGGGCTGATCGGTGCGGGCGCGGTCGCGGCCGGCATCGCGAGCAGCGGCGGCGGAGCGGCATCCGTCGCCCTCTCGACCCCGACGCCCACGCCGACGATCGACCCTGCGCGACCGGTGCCTGCGACGATCGCGGCGGCGAGCCGGCTCCGCACCTGCTCGGTCGCCGATCGAGCAGCCGACGGGCGTCTCGCGAACTTCCAGGCGCAGGTGATGAACGCCTCGACGGGCGAGGTGCTCTACGACCGCGGCGGCACGACCGCGTCGCGCACCGCGAGCGTCATGAAGGTGCTGACCTCCGCCGCCGCGCTCTCGGTGCTCGGACCCGACTACCGCACGCCGACGACCGTCGTGAAGGGCTCGGAGCCGGGCTCCGTCGTGCTCGTCGGAGGCGGCGATGCGACGCTCTCCCGCACGTCGAGCGGCACCGAGACCGTGTACCCGGGCGCGGCGCACCTCGACGACCTCGCCGCGCAGGTCGAAGCGGCGTGGGCCGCCGATCCGTCGAACCCGCCGCTCACGAAGCTCATCCTCGATGCGAGCTACTTCAGCGGCGACGAGTGGGAGCCGAGCTGGGCGCTCAAGGAGCGCGAGGACGGCTACATGTCGAACATGGCCGCGCTCATGGTCGACGGAGACCGCGACAACCCCGGTGCCAACACCTCGTGGCGCAGCGACGACCCGGTCGGCCGGGCCGGCGAGGCGTTCGCGGGCGAACTCGGCGGCATCGGCGTGATCGAGCGCGGCGTCGCGCCCGCCGGCGCGCAGCAGCTCGGCCAGGTGCAATCGCCGACCGTCGCGCAGCTCGTCGACAAGGCGCTCGTCGTCTCCGACAACACCGCCGCAGAGATGCTCGCCCGACTCGTGGCGATCGAGACGGGTGCAGGCAACTCCTTCGGCGCCATCAACGCCGGCGTGCTGCAGGGCCTCGCGGCCTACGGCATCGACACCACGGGAATCACGGTCGTCGACGGTTCCGGCCTCTCCGACAACAACGCCGTGCCGCCCTCGTACCTGACTCGGCTCTTCGTGAAGATCAACGCGCGCGAGGGCAACCTCGGCGTGCTCATGGACGGGCTGCCGGTCGCGGGCCAGCGCGGCTCGCTCGGCTACGACGACCGCTTCTCGGGCGACAACGCGGTCGCCGATGGCGCGGTCTCGGCGAAGACCGGATGGATCGACACCGGGTACACGCTCTCGGGCGTCGTGCGCGCGCAGGACGGCTCGACCCTGACGTTCGCGATCTACGCCCTCGGCGATGTCACCGACGAGGCGAAGCAGGCGATCGACACGCTCACGACGGGCTTCTTCCTCTGCGGCGACAACCTCTCCAACCAGTGACGGCGCGGTTCGCCGAGCGCTGAACTCCGCACGATGCCGACGGTCGCCGGAAGCTGGAAGAATGGATGCATCGGCCGAGCCGTGCCGTGAGAGACGCGCGAAGGAGCGAGCCATGACCCGCGCCCTGTTCATCATCGACGTGCAGAACGACTTCACCGAGGGCGGCGCGCTCGCCGTCGAGGGCGGAGCCGCGGTCGCCGCCGGCGTCACCCGCCTGCTCGAACAGCACCGAGACGAGTACACACTCGTCGCGGCATCCCGCGACTGGCACTCGGGCGAACACGACAACGGCGGCCACTTCGCCGGCGATGCCGATCCCGACTTCGTCGACACCTGGCCCGTGCACTGCGTCGAGGGCACACCGGGCGCCGAGTACCACCCCGATTTCGACACCTCGGCCGTCGACGTGCACATCCGCAAGGGGCAGGGCGTGCCTGCGTACTCGATCTTCGAGGGCACGGATGACGCCGGCGCGAGCGTGACCGACGTGCTCGCCGCCCGGGGCATCACCGACATCGACGTCGTCGGCATCGCCACCGACTACTGCGTGCGGGCGAGCGTGCTCGACGCGGTGGAGCACGGTCAGCACGTGCGCGTCTTCACCGACCTCATCGCGGGGGTCGCTGCGGAGTCGTCGGCGGCCGCGCTGGCCGAACTCGGCCATGCCGGCGTCGTCATCGCCGAGTCGACGGTGCTCGACGAGGCCGCCTCGTGAGGCAGGCCGGCCCGGCTGCGACACCGACCCTCTACGCCGAAGCCCCCGACGGGGTGCTCATCGGGTATCGCGTGCACGCGGCCGAGTCGGCCGAGTCGGCCGGTGCGGGCGGGGAAGCGGATGCCGCGCTGCCGCCGGTGCTCCTCGTGCACGGCTTCGCCTCCGATGCCGCGATCACCTGGGACGGCACGGGCTGGGTGCGCGCCCTCGAAGACGCCGGCCGCACCGTGATCACGCTCGACCTGCGCGGCCACGGCACGAGCGACAAGCCCGTCGATGCCGAGTCGTACGCGCCCGAACTGCTCGGGGCCGACCTCATCGCGGTGCTCGACTCGGCCGGCGCCGAGGTCGTCGACGTCATCGCCTACTCGATGGGCAACCGCGTGGTCTCCGCGTTCGCGACGAGTGCCCCCGAGCGGGTGCGCCGGGTCGTCGTGGGCGGCGCCGGACCGAACGAGCTCTTCGCCACGTGGGCGATCGACGACGCGAGGGCCGTGCTGCTCCGCGACGAGGCGCCGCGCGACCCGGTGATCGAGCAGGTGCTCCGCCCCGCGATCAGGGCGGGCGCCGACCGCGAAGCCCTCCTCGCCGTCATCGAGGGCGTCTCCGGCGCGCCGCTGGCGATTCCGGGCGGCATCCCCGTGCTCTTCGTCGCCGGTGAGAACGATCCCGTGCCAGTCGGCGCCCAGGAGCTCGCCCGCGAGTGGGGCGCCGATTTCGTCTCCGTGCCCGGTCGCGACCACGTCTCGACGCTCACGTCACGGGCGTTCAAGTCCGCGGCGATCGCCTTCCTCGCGACGGCGTGACCACGGAGCGGGCCGGCGACGAGCGCTCGCCCGCCCCGCGGTTCGGGTGAGGCGAACGTCAGATCGCCGCCTGCTTGGGCGCGAGCGGCGTCGGCTCCATCGGCTGGTCGTCCGCGGTGAGGTCGATCCCGTAGTCGCGGGCGTAGACGACGCGTGTGGCGATGTCGACGTCGTCGCCCGACTGGGTGAGCTCGAAGACGCGACCGCCGCGCATGCGGTTGCGTTCCGCACCGGGCAGCCCGTAAGCGCCGAAGCCGGTGCCGGGAGCGTAGCCGAGCAGCACGCCGTAGTAGTTGCCCACGTAGTCGTTGACGTGGTCGTGGCCGACGAAGACGCCCTTGATGTCGCCGCGCTCGAGGATCGCGTTGTACATGCCCGAGTTGAAGGGGCCGGGGCACTCGTCCTCGTTGCGCTCGCCGACGATGCCATGACGGGTGCGTCCGCGCGCGGCATCCGCTTCGGTGCGGGTGTCGACGCCGCCCCACCACATGAATCGGTGCTCCCAGAGCGCGATGTGGATGAACATGAGGCCGGGGACCTTGCGCTTGGACTTCTGCTCGAGGCGCTGCGACTCCTCGCGGTACCACGACACCTGGTCCATGCGCAGCCAGTCCCACGCGGGGTACCCGGCGAAGTCCTGCCCGTCGATGGCGCCGGGCGCGTAGCGGCCGGAGTCGAGGAGCCAGAGGCTGAAGGCCGTGTCGTTGCCGCGGCCCGCCGCGCGGATCGGCACGACGGTGTTGCCGGTGCCCGTGACGCCCGCGATGTTCTCGGCGTTCATGTTGAAGTCGTAGCTGCGGTAGAAGTCGAGCATCATCGCCTCGTCGACCCCCGACTGCGGCAGCGAGTCCTCGTCGTGGTTGCCATAGGTGACGGCCCACGGGATGCCGCGGCTCTCCATCGGCCAGACGACGTTGTTGATCGCCTGCTTCACGGCGAGGCGCGTCTCGCAGCCACCCGTGATGACGTCACCGTTGATGAGCACGAAGTCGGGCGTCTCGGCGTCGAGGGTCTTCTCGATGAGTTCGACGGTGCGCCGGTCGGTCAGCTCGTCGTCCTGGGTGTCGTTGAACTGCACGACCTTGAAGGTGCCGTCGTCGCGGAACCGCAGCTTCGGCGCCTTGGCGTGCGGGCTGCCGGCGGCGCCGCGCTGTTCGGCATCGCCGGATTCGGCATGCGCGGCCGTCGGGAGCGCGGCGGCGCCGAGCACGCCGAGGCCTCCGGCGGTGAGGATGGTCCGGCGGCTGAGGGGCGTCTTGCCTGGCATCGATCGTTCTCCTGTTCGTCGGGCGGCGTGCGGTCGGGCGCGCCGCCACCGACGGTAGGGACGACGGATGACCCGCGGACGTCGGGAAGGTGAACGCCGTGCGATGCCGTGCCATCGAGGCGGAGCGCTCCGAAGCGCCCGCGGAACGGTGCGGGAGGCGGAGTATCCGCAAGAATGGATCGCATGGGAGATCCGACTGCAGATGAGACGCCGAAGGTCGGCGCCGTTCGTCGAACCCGGTCGCCGGCCGGAACGGTGCGCCTCGCCGAGGTCGCTGCGATCGCCGGCGTCAGCGAGGCGACCGTGAGCCGCGTGCTCAACCGCAAGTACGGCGTCTCGGCGAGCACCCGAGAGCAGGTGGAACGCGCACTGGCGAAGATCGGCTACGAGCGCCCGGTCAAGGGCGAGATCGTGCTGCTGCTCATCCCGGCGCTCAAGGACGCGATCTTCGCCGCGATGTGCACTGCGGTCGAGAGCGAATTGAGCCCGCACGGACTGCGAGCCGTGATCTGCCCGGTCGTGCCGGGCTCGGTCGTCGAACGCGACTACATCGAGGTCATGCTCGACGCCGGGATCGCCGCGGCGGTGTTCCTGTCCTCGAGCAACACGCTCCGCAACGCCGATCCGGTCGCCCGGCAGCTGCTCGAGTCACGCGGCATCCCGTACATGAGCGTCAACGGCGCGTTCGCGAACTCCCGCACCCCCGTCGTCTCCACCGACGACTGGCAGGCCGCCGAGATCGCGGTGTCGCACCTGTACGACCTCGGTCACCGGCGCATCGGGATGTGCGCGGGGCCGGTCGGCAACACTCCGGCCGATCGACGCGTCGAGGGCTTCCTGGAGGCGATGGACGCGCGGGGGCTGAGTGACGCGGAAGACCTCGTCGTGCGACACCACTTCAGCGTCGACGGCGGACGCCACGCCGCCGACGAACTCCTGCCGCTCGGGGTCACGGCGATCGTCGCGTCGAGCGACGACATGGCGCTCGGCGCCATCAGGGCCGCCACCCGGCGCGGCCTCGAGGTGCCGAAGGACCTCTCGGTCATCGGCTACAACGACTCCTACCTGCTCGACTTCACGGATCCGCCGCTCACGACCGTGCGGCAGCCGGTCGAGAGCCTCGCCGAGAGCTGCGTTCGGACCCTCGTCACCATGATCCAGAACCGCGCGGTGCAGGCGACCGAGGCGCTCATCGACCCCGAGCTGCGGCTGCGGCAGTCGACCGGGCCGGCTCCGATCTGACCTCGCTCGCCCCCGAGTCAGAGGGGGATCGTGCGGCGCTCGCCGGGCCCGACACGGTGGGCGTCCTCGGAGCGCGGCGGGCCGAGGTGCGGATCGTGGAACCGGTCGTCGCGGGCGACGACCGGCGTCCACTCGAGCTCGCGCGAGGTGAGGTTCTCGAGCCACAGCTCGTCGTCGAGCTGCACGCCGACGCTGATGCCTCCGTCGCCGAAGGGGACGTCGAATGCGGCGAGGCGGCCGACGCCGCGCGGCAGCGCGTGCCGGGTCGTCACCGCCGAGGCGGCCGCGTCCGGCTCGAGGCCCAGGAACCCTGCGACGATCTGCGCGATGAGGGTGAACGACACTTCCGGGTAGTCGCCGTTCGCTCCCTGCGCGGCGACCTCGTGCTGCTCGGCGCGCGCGTCGTACACGGTGCGCATCCACTCGTACGCGGTGTCGGGGCGTCCGTGCCGCAGGAACACCTCGGGCACGTAGCTGAGGGCCTCCACGTTGCGCGGCGCGGTGGCGTCGAGACGGCACGTGCGATCGATGTGTTCGAGCACCGCGGCGCGGTTCGGGTGGTCGGTGTCGACGAGACCCTTGAGGGGTGGGAACCAGTTCGCCTCCTTCAGCCATTCTCTCACCGGGTTCCCTTCGGCATCCCGAGCGGAGACCAGTTCACCGGCTGATCGATCCGCAGGGCCCCACTCGGCGGCGAAGACCGCGGCGAGTCGCTCGGCGGCCACTGCGAACCGGCCGGCCGCTTCATGCTCGCCGAGGGCTGCCTCGAGGCCCGCGGCGTGGCGGTTGGCCGCGTACTGGGCCGCGAACGCATCGCCGGCTTCCAATAGTGCTCCAGCGGGCCGCTCGTTGTAGCTCGCTGCGCCGTCGAAGATGCCGGGACCGTCGGCTTCCGCCACGCCGTTCGGGAGGACCCGGTCGTGGGCTGCGACGAAGTCGGTCAGGGTGCGTCGCCAGTACCCGTGATGCTCGAGGAGCGAGCGGTCGCCCGTCCAGCGGTAGAGCACGTGCACGAGTTCGACGAGCTCGAACACGGCGGGCAGCTCCCGCACGAAGTGATCGGGGCCGTGGTAGTCGATGGCGAGCGGGGTGACCCGGTCGAAGTTCAGCGCCCACACCGGCCAACCGCCGTGCTCGGGGGTCGCAGTGCGGACGAAGCTCTCGAGCATGGAGGCGTTGTGCCGGGCCAGCCCGAGCAGCTGCGCACCGACCGCCTGATGCGCGAAGTCGCGGAGGTAGTAGCCGCTGCGGAACTTGTAGCCGGCGTGGTAACTCTCCCGGTAGTCGGCCGTGCGGTACGGGCCGGGGTCGGCTTCGGACACGTCGAGCGGCCCGCGTCGACCATCGGGGACGACGAAACCGGCGGCCGTCCGCACGGCCCAGCCGAACATCTCGGCGAGCATCGCGTCGTCGGTCTCGATGCGGAGCCCGGTCATCGGGCGACCAGTTCGATCAGGCCGGCCTCCTGGGGGCGGAGGATCGGCATCGGCAGCCCCACCTCGGCGAGGACGGCGCCGGGCCAGACGCCCGCCTCCGTCCACCAGGCCGGCTGCCGCCGGGTCGACGTCGGGTCGGCGGCCACGTCGGGTCGCACACGGGCCACGCGATAGCTCGCCGCGGGGTCGAGCCCGGCGAGCCGGAGTGCGGGTCCGGGCAGGTGGGCGGGGGAGTCGATCGTCGCGATCGTCGCGATCGCATGCCGACGGTCGGCGGAGACGACGGTCTGGGCGATGATCGCCGGCTCGCTCTCGAGACGGTGCAGCCTGCCGCGTTCGATGAGCGGGCGCAGGCGCACGAACTCGGAGATCCACCCGGCCAGTGCGGCACGCTCGTGGACGGTCGCATCGCGCAGGTCCCACTCGATGCCGAAACTGCCGATCATGGCGGTGATCGCGCGGAAGTCGATCGAGCTGGAACGACCGGTCACATGGGCGGTCGCAGCGCCCACGTGCGCTCCCAGCAGCTCGGGCGGCATCAGGAGGCTCGTCCAGCGCTGGATGCGCTGGCGCTCGAGCGGGTCGTTCGAGTCGCTCGTCCAGAACCGGTCGGTGCGTTCGGCGATGCCGAGGTCGATGCGGCCGCCGCCGGCCGAGCACGATTCGATCTCGAGCCAGGGGCAGGCCGCGCGGATCTCGTCGATGAGGGTGTAGACCGCCTGCGTCTGGCGATGCACGCCGGCCCGGCCCGTCACGCGGTCGACGGGTTCGACGAGGTCGCGATTGTGATCCCACTTGATGTAGTCGACGCGGTGCTCGGAGACGAGCTCCACGATGCGATCGCGCAAGTGGGCGCGCGCGTCGGGGTGACCGACGTTGAGCACCAGTTGCTGCCTGGCGAGCGGGGCGTCCCGGTGCTGAGGCGCGAGGATCCAATCGGGGTGGGCGCGGGCGAGCTCTGAATCGGGGTTGACCATCTCAGGCTCGAACCAGATGCCGAACTGCATGCCGTGTTCGCGGACGCGATCGACGAGCGGTGCGAGTCCGTGCGGCCACACCTCGGGGTCGACGACCCAGTCGCCGAGCCCGGCGCGGTCGTGCCGGCGGCCGAGGAACCAGCCGTCGTCGAGCACGAACCGTTCGACGCCGACCTCGGCCGCGAGTTCGGCGAGTTCGTGGAGCGGTTCGAGCGTGTGGTCGAAGTACACCGCCTCCCAGGTGTTCAGCGTCACCGGCCGGCCGACGACGGGATGCGTCGGCCGAGCGCGCAGCGCCTCGTGGATGCGAGCGGATGCATCGTCGAGGCCGTCGCCGTAGGCGGCGTACAGCCAGGGCATCTCGTACTCCTCGCCGGGATCGAGCTCGACCTCGCCCGGCAGCAGCAGCTCGCCGCCGCCGAGGGCGGTGCGTCCGCCGTTCGTGCGGTGCGCCCACAGGCGCTGGTTGCCCGACCAGCCGAGGTGCACCGCCCAGACCTCACCGCTGCCGAAGTCGAAGCCGTCGGTCCCGGCGACGAGCAGGGTCGCCGCGTCCGGCCCGGGGCGTCCGCGGCGCTGCTCGCGCAGGTGGGTGCCGTCGGTGATCGTCGTGCGCTGCGGGCGGCGTTCGCCGTTGTGCCGGCCCGAGAAGTCGAGCAGTTCCGCCGTGCGGCCGGGCACCGGGAGGGCGAGGTCGAGCCCGTCGAGCCGGTACCGCTCCTCACCGTCATTGCGGACGGCGGCATGCAGGCGCAGGAGGCCGGAGCGGAGCAGCTCGAACTCCAAGCGGACAGCGAGCCGATTCGAGGCATCCGTCGCGGTGGCGACGAGCCGCTGCGCGATCGTCGCCGAATCGACCGGCTCGAGGTCGGCGACCACGGCATCGAAGTCGGGGAACCCTGCACTCCCGTTGCGATCGCCGGTGAGTCCGGGCGGGCCCATCCACGCCTGCTTCGGCTCGGGCAGTACTCCGACCGCGAGCGGCTGATCCGGTTCGCTCGTCACGCGAGTGCCGTGCGCGTGCTCGGCGACGCGGGCGAGGGCGCTCTCGTCGAGCGGTCCGAGGTCGCGTCCCCAGTGGCAGATCACCGGCAGGGTGGTGCCGGATGCCTCGATGACGACGCTCACGCCTCCCGCGCGCAGATGGAACACCGATTGAGCCATAATCGCCTCCGTTGCAAGTTTGCAGACTCTTGCTGCATATATACACGCAATATGTTACTGTCGCCGAGTCGCCGATGACGCGACTCACCGAGAAAGGACTGCGAACAATGAGGTTCACGTTGAACAAGCGATCACGCGGGGTGGCGGTCACAGCAGCCGCCATCGCGAGCGTTGCTGCACTCGTCGGATGCTCGGCCTCCTCCGCCGACAACGGCGCGACTGATGGTGACGTGTCGGGCAAGATCACGATCTGGACGTGGGATGCTCCGGGTGACGGGCTCAAGGCGGCGATCCCCGCCTTCCAGGAGCTCTACCCCGATGTCGAGATCGACGTGCAGGACGTCGGCAACCCGGCGATCTGGGAGAAGATCACGACCGGCATGGCCGCCGGAGGCTCCGGCCTGCCCGACGTGCTGAACATCGGTATCGACTACATGGGCAACTACGTCGAGAAGTTCCCCGGCGAGCTCGTGGACCTGCGCGACTTCGGCGCAGACAAGCTCGCCGACGAGTTCCCGTCGGGAGCGTGGAAGAGCGGCTCGGGCGCTGACGGTGCCGTCTACGGCATCCCGTACGAGGTCAACGCCACCGGCTTCTTCTATCGCACCGACATCTTCGAACAGGCCGGCGTCGACATCGACTCGATCGAGACGTGGGACCAGCTGCTCGAGGCGGGCGTCACGATCAAGGAGAAGACGGGCGTCAACCTCTACAACCAGGACAAGGCGGCGACAGCGGCCGATTCCGCCGGACTCTGGCAGCTCCTCACAGCATTGCAGGGCTCGTTCTACTTCGATGAGAAGGGCGAGATCACGATGAACGACGAGGCGGGCGTGCACGCCCTCGAGCTCATCAAGAAGGCGAACGACCTCGGCATCGTCGGTGACGAGCAGGGCAGCTGGGACACGCTGCTCGCGTCGCTCCGCGGCGAGACCGATGTCGCGATCATGCCTTCCGGCGGCTGGATGGCCGGTGTCATGGAGAACGAGGCGCCCGATATGGCTGGAAACTGGGGCGTTCGCCTCCCACCGGCCGTCGAGGCCGGCGGCATCACCGCGGCGGTGAACGGCGGCACGTACCTCTCGATCCCGACCGAGAGCAAGAACCAGCGCACGGCGTGGGAGTTCGTGAACTTCGCGCTCGGCACGCTCGAGGGCCAGAAGGTCGTCTACGACGGCGGAGGCATGTTCCCCGGCTACAAGCCGATGCTCGAATCCGAGGGCTTCGCCGAACCGAGCGAGTACTTCAACGGGCAGTCGCCGAATGCGATCTTCATCGCCGAGCTGGCGCAGGACACCCCCGTGGTCAACTTCACGAGCGACTACGCACGGGCGTTGAAGGCCCTCACCGACGCGCAGACGCGCGTGCTGCTCTCGGGGGCCGATCCCCAGGACGCGCTGGATGAGGCCGCCGAACAGGTGGCGCAGCAGACGAACCGCAAGCTCGCGTCCGACTGACCGGCCGGGTGCGCCGGTGCGACCCGCCGGCGCACCCCCTGACGAAGCGACCCAACGTGAACGCACTCCTCGAGACCATCGACGAACGACCGGCGACCGACCGCCGCCGTCCGCCGTCGCGCCGCCGCCGATCATCGATCGGCCATCCCCGGCTCACGCCGTACCTGTTCCTGCTGCCCACGATCCTGTTGTTCCTGGCCTTCAAGCTCTATCCGTACCTCTCCGCATTCTGGGTGAGCCTGACGCAGAACGTCGGCGGCGTCACCGCCTTCGTCGGCCTCGACAACTACATCCGCCTCGCGCAGGACCCTCTGTTCTACACCGCGCTCGGAAACACGGTCCTCATCCTCGTCGTGCAGGTGCCGCTCATGCTCGCCCTCGGCATCGTGCTGTCGGTCGCGTTCAATTCGATGCTGCTCAAGTGGCGGGCCTTCTGGCGCACCACGTACTTCGTGCCGATCGTCATGGGCCTCGTCGCCTACGGCATCCTCTTCAGGGCGTTGTTCGATTCGGGCGACGGCATCGTGAACGAGATGCTCGGCGTGATCGGCATCGGTCCGATCCCATGGCTCGTCGACCCGTTCTGGGCGAAGATCTCGATCGTGCTCGCGATGACCTGGCACTACACGGGACAGAACGCGATCATCTACCTCGCGCAGTTGCAGTCGATCCCGGGCGAACTCTACGAAGCCGCCCAGGTCGACGGCGCCAACGGGTGGCAGCGGTTCTGGAACATCACGATGCCCGGGCTGAAACCCGCCCTGCTGCTCACCGTGATCCTCTCGACCATCGGCACGCTCCAGCTCTTCGACGAGCCGTACGTGCTGACGAACGGCGGACCCGACAACGCGACGCTGACGATCGGCATGTACCTCTACCAGAACGGGTTCCGGTACTTCGACTTCGGCTACGCCTCGGCGATCGGCTATGCCCTCACGCTCATCATCGCCGTGATCTCGCTCATCCAGTTCCGCCTCTTCAAGGAGAAGACCCGATGACCGACGCACTGGTCGGAGTCCGCGGCCGACGCACCAGATCACTCGTACTGACGACGGTGATCGCAGCGGGAAGCATCGTGATGATCCTGCCGTTCTACTGGCTCATCATCGCGACGACCTATCCCTCGAGCGAGATCTTCTCCTCGCCGCCGAACCTGCTGCCCGGCCCCGCGTTCTTCGACAACCTCTCGGGCCTGTTGACCGAGACCCTGTTCGGCCGGGCGATCGGGAACTCGGTGCTCGTCGCATCCGTGTACACCGTGTTGGGCCTCGTCGTCTGCACCGCAGCAGGCTATGCGTTCGCGAAGTTCGAGTTCCGTGGGCGCGGCGTGCTGTTCGGCGCCGTGCTCGTCACCCTCGCGCTGCCCTCGCAGGTGACGCTCGTGCCCCTGTTCCAGATCATGGTGACCCTCGGCTGGCTCGACACCTATCAGGCCCTCATCCTGCCGAGCCTCGCGATGCCGTTCGGCATCTTCCTCATGCGCCAGACGATGCTGGCCGTACCCGATGAGCTGCTCCAGGCCGCTCGGGTCGACGGGGCGGGGGAGTTCCGGGTGTTCAGCCGGATCGTGCTGCCCACGGTACGTCCTGCGATCGCGGCCCTCGCGATCTTCCTGTTCCTCGGCCAGTGGAACGAGTTCGTCTACCCGCTCGTCGTGCTGCGCACGCCAGAGTCGTTCACCATCCCCGTCTCGCTCGCCTCGTTGCAGGGCATCGGTACCACGGACTACGGGCAGCTGATGACGGGAACCCTCCTGTCGGTGCTGCCGATCCTGGTGCTGTTCCTGTTCCTGCAGCGTCATTTCGTCGCCGGCATCCTCGCCGGCGCAGTCAAGCAATAGGAGTCCTGCACGTGCTACTTGAAGACCACCACCTCTCGCTCATCGAGTGGACCGAGCTCCCCAGAGGCATCCGCCTCGGCACCGGGGGCGCAGTCCGGGTGTCCGAGCTGGGCGAGGGCGGCGGGCTCGTCCGGATCCGCCTCGCGGTGCAGGGTGAGGGCCAGGTCGTGCTCGAACTGCCCTTGGGCAACGCCGCCGGGTACTGGAATCCGGGTCTCTCGAGCGATCGCGGCCTCCCCGCCGACTGGAAGGGGCGTGACCGCTTCAGCGCGGTGAGGTCCGCCCCGATCGGAGCGCTCTACGACGCCGACGGCGCGAGCCGGCTCGCCTTCGGCTTCGACTGCCTCGTGCACGAGGGCGAGCTGCAGTACGGCGTCTCCGAGGAGGAGAAGACCTTCGTCGTGCGCCTGCCGATCGAGGGGCGGCTCGCCGAACTCGAGTCCGGACTCGATCTCGTGATCGTCGGCGAGACGATGCCGTACGCTCGCGCGGTCCGCGCGGTCTCCGAGGCCGTGCGTGCCGAGCTGCCCGTGCGGCCTGCGTCGACGGCGTCGCGCGAGCCGGTGTACTCGACCTGGTACGCCTACTCGCAGCGCATCTCCGAGCAGCTCATCGAGTCCGACGTCGCCGTCGCGGCCGAACTCGGCTGCCGCTCGGTCTTCGTCGACGACGGTTGGCAGCGATTCGGCGACGGTCGTTGGTACGCGGGCTGCGGGGACTGGGTGCCGGATCAGGCCAAGTTCCCCGACCTCGCCGCACTCTCGGGCCGGCTTCATGCGCAGGGCCTCGACGTCGTGCTGTGGATCGCGCCGCTCCTGCTCGGCGAGCAGAGCGAGGCGTTCGAGCGCCTGCGCCGCTTCGCCACGCACTACTCCGAAGGCCTGCGGGCCTGGGTGCTCGACCCGAGACATCCCGAAGTGCGCGCGCACCTCGTCGAGACCTGCGCTCGGCTGATGCGCGACTACGACCTCGACGGGCTCAAGATCGACTTCCTGAACAACGCCATGGTGTACGCGGGCGAACCGTCGACCGGCGACGTCGTCGACGTGGGCGAGGCGATGACCGTGCTGCTCAGCGGTGTCGCCGATGCCGTGGACCTCGAGCGTCCCGGCGCGTTGATCGAGTTCCGCCAGCCGTACGTCTCGCCGGCCGTCGCGTCGTTCGCCGATGTGGTGCGGGCCGATGATTGCCCGGCTGATGCGGTCCAGAACCGTCGGTCGATCCTCGACCTGCGCCTGCTGGCGAGCGGGCAGATCGTGCACGCCGACCCCATCATGTGGGACCCCACGGCGACGCCCGCCGCTGCCGCGCGGCAGCTGTTCGGCGCCTTCTTCGGAGTTCCGCAGATCTCGATGCCGCTCGCGCAGCTTCCGGCGGCGCATCGTGCAGAGGTCGCTGCCGTGCTCGGGGTCTGGCGCGAGCTCAGCGGGGTGCTGCTCGACGGCGAGATCACGGCGGGCCTGCCCGTCGACGGTTACCCGTCGGCGGCCGCGCGACTCGGCGACACCCTCGTCGTCGCGGCGTACGGCGGCAGCGTCGTCGGCCTCGAGCTCGACGGGGTGCGCCGACTCTTCGTCCTGAACGCGTCGGGCTCGGGGCAGCTCGCCTACCGGTGCAGCACGCCGTCGCCGTCGGCGGCCTCGCTCTCGATCGTCACGGGCGATGCGATCGGCGGAGCGCCGATCCGGGTGGAGCTGACGGCGCGGGGCTTCCTGCCGATCCCGCCGTGGTCGATCGCGGAGCTCACGATCGCCTGAGGCGGCTCCGAGCCCCCGGATCCCTGCAGCGCTCAGGGGGCCCGGAACACGCGAACGCCGCCCTGCGCCCGGAGATCCGGGCGCAGGGCGGCGTCGTCGACTGCCGTGCTGAGCGACTACAGCGTGTTGCCGAGCTTGAAGCCCTGCTCCTCATCGCCCTTGCGCGTGTACGAGAAGCCGTCGGCGCCGATCGTGACGTCCATCTCGGAGTCGTCGATGCGCGAGACGAGCTCCTTCGGGTTGCCGTCGAGGTCGAGCACCAGCGAGGCATCCGTGTACCAGCTCGGCACGACGGGGTTGCCCCACCAGTCGCGGCGCTGGTTGTCGTGCACGTCCCACGTGACGACGGGGTTGTCGGGGTCGCCCGTGTAGTAGTCCTGCGTGTAGATCTCGACGCGGTGGCCGTCGGGGTCGCGCAGGTACAGGTAGAAGGCGTTCGAGACGCCGTGGCGGCCCGGGCCGCGCTCGATCGCGTCGGAGCGGCGGAGCGCGCCGAGCTTGTCGCAGATCGCGATGATGTTGTGCTTCTCGTGCGTGGCGAATGCGACGTGGTGCATGCGCGGGCCGTCGCCACCGGTCATGGCGGTGTCGTGCACGGTGGGCTTGCGGCGCATCCACGCGGCGTAGGTGGTGCCGGCCTCGTCCTGGATGTCCTCCGTGACGCGGAAGCCGAGGTCCTCCATGTAGGCGACCGCGCGGGGCACGTCGGGGGTGACCTGGTTGAAGTGGTCGAGGCGCACGAGCGCGCCCGGCGTGTAGAGGTCGTAGCGCCACGCGAGCCGCTCGACGTGCTCGACGTCGTAGAAGAACTCGTAGGGGAAGCCCAGCGGGTCCTCGACGCGCACCGAGTCGCCGATGCCCTTGGTCCAGCCCTCCGAGCGGCGCTCGACGCGGCAGCCGAGCTCCTCGTAGAAGGCGACGGCCTTGTCGAGTTCTTCTGGGCTGCGCACGCGGTAGCTGAACGCGGCGACCGCGGCGACGGGGCCCTTGCGCAGCACGAGGTTGTGGTGGATGAACTCCTCGAAGGAGCGGAGGTAGACGGTGTTCTCGTCCTCCTCGGTCACGACGAGGTCGAGCACGTCGACGTAGAACTTGCGGCTGGCCTCGAGGTCGGTGACGACGAGCTCCATGTACGCGCAGCGCAGGATGTCGGGCGCGGGCGCCTTCGGCGTCGGGATGCGGTTCACCGGCGCGGGCACCGGGTCGGCAGCGGTCACGACGGGCTCCGGTGCGTCTGGGGTGATGATGGGTTCGTTCATGGTGGTGCTTTCTCTTCTCTGAGCGGATGTCGCGGGGGTCGCCGCTATTTGTTGGTGCCGAAGCGCGGCGAGTGCGCCTCGTTGAGGGTGATGTGCACGGCCTGCTGGTCGGTGTAGAAGTCGATCGAGCGGTAGCCGCCCTCGTGCCCGAGGCCCGACGCCTTGACGCCGCCGAAGGGGGTGCGGAGGTCGCGCACGTTGTTCGAGTTCAGCCACACCATGCCGGCCTCGACCGACTGGGCGAAGTTGTGGGCGCGCTTGAGGTTGTTGGTCCAGATGTAGGCGGCGAGCCCGTAGCGCGTGTTGTTCGCGAGCTCGAGCGCCTCCTCGTCGGTGTCGAACGGCGTGATCGCGACGACGGGTCCGAAGATCTCCTCCTGGAAGATGCGGGCGTCGGGCGAGACATCCGCGAACACCGTGGGGGCCACGTAGTTGCCGGTCTCCAAGCCCTCGGGGCGGCCGCCGCCGGCGACGAGGCGGCCCTCGGTCTTGCCGATCTCGACGTAGGACATGACCTTCTCGTAGTGCTCGGGGTGCACGAGCGCCCCGACCTCGGTCTTCGGGTCGTGCGGGTCGCCGACCACGATGTTCTTCGCGCGCTCGGCGTAGCGGGCGACGAAGTCGTCGTAGATCGGGCGCTCGACGAGCACGCGGGAGCCGGCGGTGCAGCGCTCGCCGTTCAGCGAGAAGACGCCGAAGACGGTCGCGTCGAGCGCGGAGTCGAGGTCGGCGTCGGCGAAGACGACGGCGGGCGACTTGCCGCCGAGCTCCATCGAGAGGCCCTTCAGGAACGGCGCGGCGTTGCCGAAGATGATCTGGCCGGTGCGGCTCTCGCCGGTGAAGGAGATGAGGGGCACGTCGGGGTGCTTGACGAGCGCGTCGCCGGCCTCTTCGCCGAGTCCGTTGACGAGGTTGAAGACGCCGTCGGGCACGCCGGCCTCGCGGAAGATCTCGGCCCAGAGCGACGCCGACAGGGGCGTGAACTCGGCGGGCTTCAGCACGACGGTGTTGCCGGTCGCGAGCGCGGGGGCGAGCTTCCACGACTCGAGCATGAAGGGCGTGTTCCACGGCGTGATGAGCCCGGCGACGCCGATCGGCTTGCGGTTCACGTAGTTCACCTGACGACCGGGCACCTTGTAGGTGTCGTCGCGCTGGGCGACGATGAGGTCGGCGAAGAACCGGAAGTTCTCGGCGGCGCGCTGCGCCTGGCCGAGGGCCTGCGTGATCGGCAGGCCGGTGTCGAAGGTCTCGAGTTCGGCGAGCCGGGCGTCGCGCGCCTCGATGAGGTCGGCGATGCGGTGCAGCACGCGCGAGCGCTGGCGGGGGAGCATGCGGGGCCAGGGGCCGTCGTCGAACGCGCGCTTCGCTGCGGCGACGGCGAGGTCGATGTCGGCCTGCTGGCCCGCGGCGGCCTGCACGTACGTCTCGTTCGACACGGGGTCGAGCACGTCGAACGTCTCGCCGCCGACGGAGTCGACGAACTCGCCGTCGATGAAGTGGCGGATGCGGTCGGGCAGGTCCTCGGGGATGTAGTGCGTCATGCGGTCTTCCTTCGGTCGGTGCGGGTCGGACCGTTCAGGTCCCGGGTCGTGGATGTCGGTGCGAGGCGGACAGGAGTCGGCTCAGCCGAGCGGCGCCTCCGCGGCCTCCGCTGCGGGGTGCGATTGCCGTGATTGGTAGGCGAGCACCGCGTCGAGCGTCGCGGTGCGGTGGCGACGAGCGGTGAGCTCGACCTCGAGGGCGTCGCCGCCCTGCTCGATGAGCTGCAGGATGCGCTCGTGCTCCTCGACCGACTCGTGCGCGCGCCCGGGCACGAAGCTGAACGAGGAGTCGCGCAGCACCGTCATGCGGTTCCAGCCGCGGTGCACGAGGTCGAGGATGTGCGGGTTCGGGCATTCCTCGAAGAGCACCGAGTGGAACTCGAGGTTGAGCTCGGTGAAGCGGTGCGGTTCGAAGTCGTCGAGGGTGCGCCGCATCCGTTCGTTGACCTCGCGGGCCCGACGGATGTGGTCGGGGGAGATGAACGGTGCAGAGAGCGCCGTCGCCGCGCCCTCGACGAGCGCGAGCGTCTCCATCGTGTGCAGGTACTCGGTCTCCTTCACGAGGGCGACCTGCGCGCCGACGTTGCGCTCGAAGGTGACGAGTCCCTCGGCCTCGAGCAGTCGGATCGCCTCGCGCACCGGCACCACGGAGACGTCGAGTTCGCGCGCGATAGCGCCGAGCACGAGTCGATAGCCCGGCACGTAGCGGCCGTCGTCGATGCGCGTGCGGATGAAGCGGTACGCCTGCTGCGACTTGCTCTCTGTCGAACGCTCGGTCTGCGGGGTCATCACGCCCCCTGTGCGGCGCGATACCGCGCGAGCCACTCGGCGTTCATGGGGAAGAGCCCGTCGACGGATGCCCCGGCCGCGACCTGCTCGGCCACGTACGCGTCCTGCCGCTCCTGTTCGAGCGCTTCGGCCAGCACCTCCTCGACGAGCTGCGGCGGGATGACGATGACGCCGTCGCCGTCGCCGACGATGACGTCGCCGGGCTGCACTGCTGCACCGCCGCAGGCGATCGTGACGTCGACCTCCCAGGGCACGTGACGCCGGCCGAGCACGGAGGGGTGCGCGCCCTGCGAGAAGACGGGGATCTCGAATCCGGCGACCGCGTCGAAGTCGCGGACGCCGCCGTCGGTGACGATGCCGACGGCGCCGCGCACCTGGGCGCGGAGGGCCAGCACGTCGCCCACGGTGCCGGTGCCGCGCTCGCCGCGGGCCTCGACGACGAGCACCTCACCGGGTGCCACCGTGTCGAAGGCGAGCTTCTGCGCGTTGAAGCCGCCGCCGTGGCTCTGGAAGAGGTCGGGGCGGAAGGGGATGAACCGGAGCGTCTTCGCGCGGCCGACGATGCGGTCGCCGGGGTGGTTGGCGGCGACGCCCTCGATGAAGATGTCGTGGTAGCCGCGCTTGCGGAGCGCGACCGAGAGCGTCGCGACGGCGACGCGGCCGAAGTCGGCGCGCAGCTCGTCGGTGAGCTCGAATGCGGGGCTCGAGGCATCCGCTGCGGTGGTCGAGGCGGGTGCCGATGCGCGGCCGACGGCGACGGCAGCGGCGAGCTCCTCGTCGCTGCCCCATGCCTCGACGCGCTGGAGGTCGTCGGTTGCGGGCTTCGTACCGAAGTCGCCGAACTCGGCGGTGCCCTGGGTGATCGTCGTGACGAGCCGTCCGGTGCTCGGCGCGCCGGGGGCGCCCGGGGCGTCGACCTCGACCTCGACGACATCGCCGGGCAGCACGACCGAGGAGCCGGCGGGCGTGCCCGTGAGGATCACATCGCCGGTCTCGAGGGTCATCAGCTGGGAGAGGTCGGCGACGAGCCGGCCGAACGGGAAGAGCAGGGTGTCGGAGGTGTCCTCCTGCACGAGGCGCCCGTTCACCCAGGTGCGAACGCGCCAGTCGCCCTCGCCGATGCCAGCTGCGGGGATCGCGGCCGGACCGAGCGGGGTGAAGCCGTCGCCGCCCTTCGAACGCACGTTGGAGCCCTTGTCCGCGGCGCGCAGGTCGTAGAGGCCGAAGTCGTTGGCCGCGGTGACGGATGCCACGTGCTTCCAGCCGTCGGCAGGGGAGACGCGCCGGGCGGGCTCGCCGATGACGATCGCGATCTCGCCCTCGAAGGCGAGCAGCTCGGTGCCCGTGGGGCGTTCGAGCGTTGCGCCGGTCGGGGCGAGCGAGGAGGCGGGCTTCAGGAAGTAGCTCGGCTGGGCGGGCGTGCGACCGCGCTGCGCTGCCCTCGACGGGTAGTTGAGGTGCACGGCGATGATCTTGCCGGGGGTGGGGATGCCGTCGGTCATTGACGTCCTCGTCTCTAGATATCTGAAATGATATACGATCTGGCGCGAGCTGTCGAGCGGTGCTCGCGCCGGATCGTCAGTAGCTCGCGCGGGTCGAACCATCCGCCGGGATGAACCGATCGGCGAGCGCCTCGGAGGCGCGGGCGACGATCGCGACATCCGCGCCGACGGAGACGAACGACGCGCCGGCAGCGAGGTAGCGCTCCGCGTCGGCGGGCACGAAGGCGTTGACGCCGACGGGCTTGCCCGCCGCGACTCCCGCGCGGATCGACCGCAGCACGCCCTCGACGACGTCGGGGTGCGACTGCTGGCCGAGCAGCCCCATCGAGGCCGCGAGGTCGGCGGGGCCGATGAACAGGGCGTCGACGCCGTCGACCGCGGCGATCTCCTCGACGGCCGCGACGGCGGTCGCCGACTCGATCTGCACGGTGAGGCTGATCGTCGACGCGGCGTCGTGCAGGTACCGGTCGACCCGGTTCCAGCGCGACGACCGGGCGAGGGCGGCGCCGACGCCGCGTACGCCGTCGGCGGGGTAGCGCACCGCGCGCGCGAGCTCGGCGGCCTGCGCGGCCGAGTCGACCATCGGCACGAGCAGGTTCTGCACACCGAGGTCGAGGTACTGCTTGATCAGCACGGTGTCGCCGATCGGCGGGCGCACGACGGGCGCGACCGGGTAGGCCGACACGGCGTAGAGCTGCGCGAGGATCGACTCGAGGCCGTTGGGGGAGTGCTCGGCGTCGATGAGCACCCAGTCGAGGCCGCTGCCTGCGGCGAGCTCGGCCATGATCGGGCTGCCCGAGCACACCCACATGCCCACGAGCGGGCGATCGGATGCCGCGACGCGGGCCGTGAGGGTCGCGGGGAGGTTCATTCGAATCGGCATGTCACGGCTCCCAGCTGTCCGTAGTCGGCGTGCACGGTGTCGCCGCGCTCGACCCACATGGGCCGGGTGAACGATCCGGCGAGGATGATCTCGCCGGCCTCGAGCGACTGGTCGTGCTGGGCGAGCTTGTTCGCGAGCCAGGCGACGCCCATGGCGGGGTGGCCGAGCACCGCGGCGGCGACGCCCGACTCCTCGATCGTCTGGTTGCGGTACAGCAGGGCGGAGATCCAGCGGAGGTCCACGTCGTCGACCTTCACGGGCCGGCCGCCGACCACCATGGCGCCCATCGCGGCGTTGTCCGAGATGGTGTCGACGATCGTGCGGCCCTGCATCTCGATGTGCGAGTTCAGGATCTCGAGCGCCGGCACGACGTAGGCGGTGGCGTCGAGCACGTCGAAGATCGTGACATCCGGGCCCTGCAAGGGCTTGGCGAGCACGAAGGCGAGCTCGACCTCGATGCGCACGTTCGAGAAGCGGTCGAACTCGACGGATGCCCCGGACTCGACGACCATGTCGTCGAAGATGACACCATAGTCGGGCTCGGTGATACCGGTGGCCACCTGCATGACCTTCGAGGTGAGGCCGATCTTGCGGCCCACGAGGCGTGCGCCGTCGGCCTGGCGTCGCTTCGCCCAGACGCTCTGCACGGCGTAGGCGTCGTCGACGGTCATGCCGGGGTTCCTGGCGGTGAGGAGCGGCACGGTGCTTCGATCGTGGTGAGCCGCGACGAGTTCGTCGGCGATCTCTTCGATCCGGGTCTGGTCCAGCAACATGTGCTCCACTTCGTCATCGAGGGGGTTCCGAGGTGATCGTATACGACGGTCCGCGGTCGGGGGCGTCGCCGAGTCTTCTTCGTATTTCAAATCGTATATTATGACCGGATAGCTCGTCTCGGGCTCGACGACGAGCTGCCCCTGACCGCGGATACGACAGAGGAGTCGCCCCCGCATGACCACGACATCCGCCCCCGCCCCCGCCCCCGCCCAGAGCAAGGCGAGACGACGGGAACTCCGCCGCGTCGCCTTCGCCACCGTGATCGGCACCACCATCGAGTGGTACGACTTCTTCCTGTATGCGAGCGCCGCCGGCCTCGTCTTCCAGGTGCTCTTCTTCGCACCCGCCGGCCCCGAGTTCGCCACGATCCTGTCGTTCGCGACGATCGGCGTGAGCTTCCTGTTCCGGCCGCTCGGCGCGTTCCTCGCCGGACACTTCGGAGACAAGATCGGCCGCAAGGCGATGCTCGTCGTGACGCTCGTGCTCATGGGTGCTGCGACGACCCTCATCGGCGTGCTGCCCACCTACGAGCAGGTCGGCATCCTCGCGCCGCTCCTCCTCGTGCTCCTGCGCATCCTGCAGGGCCTCTCGACGGGCGGCGAGTGGGGCGGCGCCGTGCTCATGGCGGTCGAGCACGCGCCCGACGGCAAGCGCGGCCGCTACGGCGCCTTCCCGCAGATCGGCGTGCCGATCGGACTCCTCCTCGCCTCGGGCGTGCTCGCCCTCATGACGGGTGTCATCTCGCCCGGCGAAGCGTTCCTCGAGTGGGGCTGGCGCATCCCGTTCCTGCTGAGCTTCGTGCTCATCATCGTCGGCATGATCGTGCGCCGGTCCGTGGACGAGAGCCCCGTCTTCACCGAGATCGCCGCCCGCAAGGAGCAGACGAAGACGCCCATCGCCCAGCTCTTCAAGCGGCACTGGCTGCTCGTGCTCCTCGCCGCGCTCACCTTCGCCGGCAACAACGCCGCGGGCTACATGACGACCGGCGGCTACATCCAGAACTACGCCACCACGCCGATCGCCGACGGCGGCCTCGTCGGCATGGAGCGCACCCCCGTGCTGCTCGCGGTCGCAGGGTCCGCCGTCGTCTGGTTGATCGTCACGTGGATCGCCGGCTCGGTCTCCGACCGGATCGGCCGCCGCAACACGTACATCATCGGCTGGATCGCCTTCCTCGCCACGGTCTTCCTGCTGTTCCCTCTCGTGAACACCGGCAACGTCTGGCTGCTCTTCGCCGGGCTCGCGCTCTTCACGATCGGCAACGGCTTCACCTACGGGCAGCAGGCCGCGTACTTCACCGAGCTGTTCCCTGCGTCGATCCGCTACTCGGGCGTCTCCATCACCTACGCTCTCGGCGCGATCCTCGGCGGCGCCTTCGCTCCGATGATCTCGGCGGCGCTCGTGCAGGCCACCGGCACCGCGACCTCCGTCGCGTTCTACATCGCGGGCATCATGGTCGTCGCCTTCATCGCGACCCTGCTGCTGAAGGACCGCACGGGCATCCCGCTCGGCCCCGACCACGAGGCGGAGCAGTCGGCGAGCGCCATCTACGGCGTGAAGTAGCCGTTCCGAAGACACGGATGCCCCGGCGGGAACCTTCCGGCCGGGGCATCCGTCGTTCGTGGCGACGTCGTCCGGTGGCCGCGCAGGCCGCGCCGGAGCCGAGTCGTCAGCGCGAGTTCACGCGCACGATCTCCTCCTGGTAGGGCGCGACGACGGTGCCCGAGATGCGGCAGTCGAGCAGCAGGAAGCGGCGCTCCGCCACGGGGGTCGCCGCCCATTCGGCGAGCCGGTCGAGGTCGGCGAGCCCTCGCACGACGACGCCTTCGGCGCCGAACGCCGCGGCCGCGGCCGCGAAGTCGACCTCGGGGATCAGCATCGGGGCCTCGGCGAGGCCCTTGAGGCCGTAGAGGTTCACCTCGGCGCCGTACGCGGCGTCGTTCCAGACGACCGCGACACCGCGACCTCCGGCGGTGCGCACCGCCGTCTCGAGGTCGGCGATCGCCATGAGCCCGCCGCCGTCTCCGGTGGTGAGCACGACCGTGGCCTCGGGCTTGGCCGCCGCGGCTCCCGCGACGCTCGGGAACCCCTGCCCGATCGACTGGAACGCCGTGCCGACCATCATCATGCGGTCGGGAGAGGCGACCGGCCAGTACATGTTCGCCCACCCGATGAAGTGCCCGCCGTCGGAGACGACGACCCGATCCTCGGGCAGCAGCTCGGCGATGCGGCGCGCGGTGCTGCGCGGGTCGAGTCGGCCGTCGGCGGCGAGCGCATCGCCCGGCTCGTACGCCCGCAGGGCCGGCGCGTCGATCGAATCGCGCCAGCCGGATGCCGCTGCGCCGAGCGCCTCGAGCTCGTCGACGATCGCGCGGGCCGCGAGCGAGGCGTCCCCGCGCACGTAACCGCCCACGTTCGGGTGGGTCGCGGAGGCGGCGACATCGACCTGGAACACGCGGGTACCCGGCGCGAACAGCTCGCCGAAACGCATCGTGAACTGGTTGAGCGACGCGCCGAACACGACGGCTACGTCGGCCTCGCGCACGAGCTCCATCGCGCCGTCGGCGCCGAATCCGCCCGAGACGCCGAGGTCGTAGCGGGTCTCGGGGAACACGCCGCGGCCGAGCGCGGTCGAGGCGGTCACTGCGCCGATGGCGGCGGCGAGCTCGCCGAGCACCTCTCCGGCGCCGGAGAGCCATGCACCGCGTCCGGCGAGCAGGAACGGCCGGCTCGCGCCCGCGAGCGCGAGCGCGATCTCGGTGATCTGGCGGTGCGCGAACTCCCCGGCCGGCGCGAGCGGCGCGGGACGTCGCGGGCTCGTCGTCTCATGCAGCGGGCCGGCTTCAACAGCGGCGACGTCGTAGGGGATCGCGAGGACGACCGGCATCCGATACTGCAGCGCGTGCTCGATCGCGATGACCGTCGTCGCCTGCGCGTCGGTGCGGCCGACCGTATAGGTGCGGGCGCCGACCGCCGAAGCGAGGGCGATCTGGTCGACGTCCCAGGGGCGCGGGCCGGAGGTCGGCTCGTCGCCGACCACGAGGACGAGGGGGACCCGGGCCTGCGCCGCCTCGGCGAGCGACGTGAGGGTGTTCGTGAACCCGGCGCCGTACGTCGAGGTCGCCGCGGCGATGCGGTTCGAGGCGCGATAGTGCGCGTCGGCGGCCACGACGCCGCCCGCCTCGTGGCGAACGGCGGTGAACGAGGCATCCGTGGCGCGTTCGATCGCGTCGAGGAAGTAGGCGTTGCCGTTTCCCATGACGCCGAAGATGTGGTCGACGTGGGCGGAGAGGGCGTGCGCGACGTGCGCGGAGACCGAAGGCATGGCGGTGTCCATTTCGAGACGAAGACGGATGCGGATTCCGTATATGTCTCGCGCGGCGGCGGGGATCACCCGCGGTTCGGCTTCGTGCCCATTTTTCGAGCACCGGCGCAGCAGAGCGCCTGGACGAGAAGCAGTCTATCGTGACCGCGGCGGACTCAGCGGCCGAAGAGTCGCGCGAAGAAGCCGGGCTCGGACGGGTCGTTCTCGTGGCCGCCGCACCGGTCGCCCCGCGGAACGCCGCGCATGACCGAGTCGACGTGCTGGCCGCAGCCGGCCCAGGTGGTCTTGCCGCACTTCTTGCAGGTCACTGCTCGGCACATGGTCGGGTTCCTCGATTCGTCTGGCCGCGACTGGGGCGCGGAGCGGAGCGGGCACGGTGGGGAAAATACCCCTGGGGTATTCTTCCATGCGCCGGACTGGGAGGAAGCTGAAGACGAAGGTGCCGCGAGCCCTGGCGGACTCGCGGCACCTCGGCGGGCGTCTGGGCTCAGCCGTTGACGACCTGGGGAGCCGAGACCGACTTCAGGCCCTCGGTGCCGAACTCCAGGCCGTAGCCCGACTGCTTGACGCCGCCGAAGGGGATCATCGGGTGCACGCCGCCGTGCGAGTTGATCCACACCGTGCCGGCCTGCACGCGCGCTGCGATGGCGCGCGCGGCGTCGCGGTCGCCCGACCAGACGGAGGCGCCGAGGCCGACGTCTGCGGCATTCGCGAGGGCGATCGCCTCCTCGACGTCGCTGTACCGCACGATCGGCAGGGCCGGACCGAACTGCTCCTCGACGACGAGGGGATTCTGCGGGTCGATGTCGGCGATGAGCGTCGTCGGGTAGAAGTTGCCCGGCTGGTCGCGATCGGGCTCGCCGCCGAGCAGCACGCGGGCGCCCGACGCCTTGGCCGCTTCGACGAGGCGGTCGACGACGCCGAACTGCATGCGGTTCTGCAACGGGCCGAGCACGTTCTGCTCGTCGAGGCCGACGCCCATCGGCATCGCCTTCGCGACCTCGACGAGAGCGAGGCAGACCGCGTCGTAGACCGAGTCGTGCACGTAGAGGCGCTTCAGCGCCGCGCACGTCTGGCCGGTGTTGATGAACGCGCCCCAGAAGAGGTTCTCGGCGATCGCGACCGGGTCGGCATCGGGCAGCACGATGCCGGCGTCGTTGCCGCCGAGCTCGAGCGTGAGGCGGGTGACGTTCCCGGCGGATGCCTCGATGATGCGCTTGCCCGTCGCGGTCGAGCCGGTGAACATGATCTTGCCGAGCTCGGGCTTCACGACGAGGGCGGCGCCGAGGTCGCCGGCGCCGGCGACGGGGTTCAGCACGCCCTCGGGGAGCTCCTGGTTCAGGACGGCGAGCAGCGCGAGGCCCGAGAGCGTCGTGTACTCGGAGGGCTTGGCGACGACGGTGTTGCCCATGCGCAGCGACGGGGCGATCTGCCAGATCGCGATCAGCATCGGCCAGTTCCACGGGGTGATCACGCCGACGACGCCGATCGGCCGGTAGTGCAGCTCGGCGTAGTCGGTGCCGTCGTCGACGACGACCTCGGTCGGCAGGGGAGTGTCGGCGGTGACGCGCAGCCAGGTCGCGCACGCGCCCACCTCGAAGCGGGCGTTCGGGCCGTTCAGGGGCTTTCCCTGCTCGCGCGACAGCAGTTCGGCGAGGGCGTCGGCCGAACGCTCGACCGCGTCGGCCATGCGGTGCAGCGCCTGACGTCGCTCCTCGTCGCTCCGCGCAGCCCACGCGGGCTGCGCGGCCACGGCGCGCGCGACGGCGTCGTCGAGCGCCGCGGTCGTGTCGGCGGGTGCGGCGGCGATGAGATCGCCGGTCGCCGGGTCGAAGACCTCGCGGCCGTCGCCCGCGGGTGCGGCGACGGCGGCGAGGAGCGTTTCGTACTGTTCCATGAAGCCTCCAAGCTGGTTCGGACAGTCTCTCCCCGTGCCGGTGCATCGGGTTGTCTGCGGCGGCACGGTGCTTGACCGAGCGCGAAGGCCGCCGGTCCGGACCGGCCCGATCGACCGCAGGGTCAGCGCGCAGGGGCAGCGCGCCGGGTCAGCGCGCCGGGTCAGCGCGCCGGGTCGTATTCGTCGGGGTGCACGGTGGCGGAGATGAGTCGCCCGTGGGCGCCGAACGTGAAATGGGTCCAGCCGCCCGCCTCGTTCTCGCCGAAGAGCACGCCGTGCGAGCGGATCGCCCGCGCGTCCCGGTGGTCGGCGATCGTGACCGAGCCGCACGGGATCACCTTCTCGCGCCAGGCGAAGACGTTGATGCCGGGGCGCACCTCGAACGTGGTGTGCTCGTCGGTGTCGGCGAGGCCGCGCTCGGGGCCGGCGAGGCACTGCCACGTGTACCACTGGGGCGAGAGGTAGACGTGCTCGTAGGCGTGCTCGGTGCTGTAGACCCACATCACGCGGCGGCCGATGAGCGAGTTCGTCGGTGCCGCCGGCCTGCCCGAGGTCTCGAGCTCCTCGATCACCGACGGTACGAACGCCTGCTGCACGGCGGTGCGCCCGGGCGCCGCATCGCCGAGGGTCTGCACGACCGCGAGCGCACGGCCCGCGCGCAGGTCGAGCACGAGGGAGACGGCCTCGTGAGGCCGGGTGCGGTGGTGGAACTGCACGAAGTACAGCTCGTCGTCGACCTCGAACGCCTCGTAGTCGTCGGTCGCGGTGGACGCCGCGGTGGCGTCGCCGGCCCCGGGTTCGACCGTCCACGTGACCGTCTGCTCGGTGAAGGTGTGCGCGATGCGGGTGCCGCGGTCGTCGAGCGTGGTGAGGATCCGCCCGGCGAGCGCCGTCGAGTGCGGCGCCCTGTTCGCGTCGAAGCCCGGTGCCAGCCCGTCGAGCGGCAGCCAGGTGGTCGTGTCGGTGGGGGTGAGTGCCGTCATTCGATTCGCCTTCCGATGCCGCGTCAGTGGTCGCAGGTGCAGCTGCCGCCCGTGCAGCAGGATGCCTCGCCGTGCCGGCTCCAGTCCGGCAGGTCGAGCGCGGGGTTGCGGTCGAGGAAGCCGTAGGGCTTCAGCACGAAGCCCGAGTAGTCGACGGGCATGATCGGCCAGTCCTCTGGGCGGGGGATGTGCGTCGGGCCGAAGACGTGCCAGAGCACGATGTCGGCGCCGTCGAGGTCGCGGTCGGCTGCCGTCCATGCCGGCAGGCCAGCGCCGCCGGCGTGGGCGTTCGGGTAGTCGCCGGCTGGGAAGCGCTCGGCCGGGTCGAACGCCGTGGCCCAGAGGTGTTTCGTCGCGAACGTGGCGCGGCCGGAGACGGTCGAGTCGGGCTGCGCGAGCAGGGTCGGGCCGGGCTGGGGGAGCAGGTGGTAGGCGGTCGGCTTACCGAGCCGGTTCACGCGGCTCGCGCTCGCGACCTCCCAGGTGCGGGCCTTCGAGGTGTCGGCGAGTCGCTGCGCCTCGGATTCGCGGGCGAGCTGTGTCGACGTCCACGTGAACGCGTTGCCCATGGGGTTCGCCGGCCCCGTGGGGATGCCGACGGCGTCGATCTCGTGCACCGTGTTGTCCTCGCCGTCGATCGCCATGTCGAGGCGGGCGCAGAACAGGTGCTGGTGCACCGGCGCGTAGAGTCCGGGGGCGATCTCGGGGGCGTGCGGGTTCTGCTCGCCGGGGTGTCCGGCGCCGGCGAAGACGATGCCGGTGGCCTTCGCCTCGACCTGGATGGTGCCGTCGAGGTAGAGGTACCAGAAGAACCCGTAGTCGTAGTTGCCGATCGTCGAGAAGTACGAGATCACGAGGCGGCGGCTGCGGCGCACCTCGGAATCGCCGTCGAGGTCGGTGTGCTTCCAGAGGATGCCGTAGTCCTCCTCGTGCATGCAGACGACCTGCGGGATCTTGACGGGGTTGCCGCGGTCGTCGGCGACGAAGCCGTCGAAGTAGTGGATGACGCCGAGGCAGTCGCAGCCGAGCGAGAGCGGGTTGGCGTTCTTGCCGAGCAGGTACTCGCCCGCGTCGAAATAGCTGATCCAGAACCGCGTCGAGGTGGTGTCGCCGTAGGGCACCACCATCTCGGGCACGCTCGCGCGGTGGATCACGGAGCGGTCCTCGTCGCCGTCGCGGAAGGTGAGCTGGTTCAGCACGAGCCCCTCGCGGGCGTTGAAGCCCACGCGGAACTTCCAGTTCTCCCACTCGACGGCGTTGCCGTCGACGGCGAAGCTCGGCCCCTCGGGCTGGGTGATCTCGATGGGCTTCAGGCTCGTGCGGGCCCGGCCGGTGGCATCCGGGGTGTAGTTGCCGTGCTCGGCGGGCACCGGCACGTCGCCCTCGTCCTCGACGCCGATGACGCGGCCCTCGGTGAGGTCGATGTGCACGATGAGTCCCTCGACCGGGTGCGCCCAGGGGCTGTCGGTCGGGCTGTCGCGCAGGAAGGTGAGCGAGCGGATGACCCGGCGCCCGACCTCCTCGGGGCGGTTGAAGAACCCCGGGGCGAGCGGTGCGCAGAACGCGAGCTCGATGCGATCCTCGAGCCCGCGGCGGGTCATCGCGGCCCGCCAGTCGGGCGAGGCCTTCGCGATCGCGGCCGCCGCGTCGTACTCCTCGAAGAGGTACTGCGGCTGCCCGTAGGGGGCGGCGCCGGTCTCGAGTCCATGGTGCTCGAGCACCTCGCGCCGTGTCACGGAGACGACGGCCTCGCTGGAACGGCCGGTCGCGGGCTCGAGCAGTGTCACGGCGATGCGCCGGTCGACGGGGGCGCCCGGCGTCCACTCGGCGAGCTCCTCCTTCGGCGGCTCCACCGGCAGCAACTGCGGAACGCGCGTTGTCTCCGTCATGATCCCGGCGCCCGTGAGGATCTCACGTGCCGCGGCGATCTCTTCGGCCGACAGCGGGTCGAGCGGGTGGGCGACGGCGGCGCCGCCTGCATCGTGGCGGTACGTGTCGTGCTGGTGCGTGTCGTGGTGGTGCGTCATCGGAACCTCGGGATCGTGTCTTCGTTCAGTATCGGCGGCAGGCCGCGATCGGGTCTTGTCGAGGAGTGCGCCGTCCTTGGACTGACCGGCACATCGGTAAAACCCTCCCGTGGGAGAACAACGTACACGGCTCGGCCCGGGTGTCGCTAGCATTCGAACGTCGGCACCGCCTGGGCGTCGACGGGGGAGAGACGCACATGCCGAAGATCGTCGACAAGTCGGCCAGGCGGGACGCCGTGATCGATGTCACCTGGCGCATCATCGAGCACGAGGGCGTCGACGCGGTCACGCTGCGACGGGTCGCGGCAGAGCAGGGACTCGCGAACGGGGCGGTCAAGCCGTACTTCGCGAGCAAGGATGAACTGCTGCAGGCCGCCTACCAGCGGGCGTTCGAGCGAACCAACGAACGCGCCGTCGCGGCCATCGGTGCGGTGCGCGGCATCGAGGCCGTGCGTCGCCTCTGCCTCGAGATCATGCCGCTCGACGAGGAACGGCGCACCGAGGCGCGCATCGTCGTGGCCTTCTGGGAGCGGGCCGTCGGCAACGACCGGATGGCGACGGTCTACCGCCGCCATACGAAGCTCTGGATGGCCGAGCTCGAGCGTCGGCTCGCCGAGGGGCGTGCCGACGGGCAGATCACGACACCCGACAGCGATGCGGAGATCGTCGACCAGCTCATCTGGATGATGACGGGACTGCAGGCCATGTGCCGACTGGCACCCGAGCTCGCGACGGCCCGGCGTCAACGCAGCGCGCTCGAGAACCTCCTCGCCGGACTCGCCCGCGAACGGTAGGTCCGGCCGGGGAGTTCCCGCCCGGACAAGCATCGTGCACGCTCAGCACAGTCGCGGCGGTGGGTCGATCGGAGAATCATGGCAGCCCCCGACTGCTGCACCGGCTTTCGCCGTCGATTCGAAGGAGAATCATGACCACCCCACGCACCGACGCCCCACCGGCGCCCGCAGCCGTTCGCCGTCGGCTCGGCGTCATCGGCGTCGCGTTCCTCATCGTCGCGGCATCCGCACCGCTCACCGTCATCGCTGGCGGGGTGACCTCGACCTTCTCGGTGACCCACGTCGCTGGCATGCCGGTCGCATTCATCCTGCTCGCCGCCGCGCTCGCCGTCTTCGCGATCGGCTACGCCGCGATGAGCCGCTTCGTCACGAATGCGGGGGCGTTCTACGCCTACGTGGCGCAGGGCATCGGGCGACCCGCGGGCGTGGGCGCATCGGTCGTGGCGCTCGTCGCCTACAACCTGATGCAGATCGGCATCTGGGGCATGTTCGGCTTCCAGGTGTCGATGTTCATCGCCGAGAAGACGGGCGCCGACATCCCCTGGTGGGTCGGCGTCGTGGTCGGCATCGTCATCGTCGGCTGGATGGGAGTGAACCGCGTCGACCTCTCGGCCAAGGTGCTCGGTGTGCTCGTCGCCGCCGAGTTCGTCGTCGTCATCGTGTTCGACGTCGTGGCGTTCGCCGAGCCGGCCGCCGGCTTCTCGACCGTGCCGATCGAGCCTTCCTCGCTCTTCGTGCCAGGGGTCGGTGCCGTGCTCGCGTTCGGCATCGCCGGCTTCATGGGATTCGAGTCGGCCGCGATCTACAGCGAGGAGTCGAAGGACCCGCGCCGCACGATCCCGCGCGCGACGTTCCTCGCCGTCGCGGTGATCGGCGTGTTCTACGCGATCTCGTCGTGGGCGCTCGCGCTCGCGATCGGCGTCGACAAGATCGTCGATCCCGCCGGCATCACGCCTGAGGAGGCCGGTCCGCCGCTCTTCTTCGGCTTCGTCGCCGAACGGCTCGGCGTCGTCTGGGTCGACATCATGTCGCTCCTGTTCATCACGAGCATCTTCGCCGCGCTCGTGAGCTTCCACAACGCGGTGGCGCGCTACCTGTTCTCGCTCGGGCGCGAGGGCGTGCTGCCCGCGAAGCTCGCCGCGGTCGGGCGCAACGGCGCGCCGTGGGCCGGCTCGGTCGCGCAGTCGGTGCTCGCGCTCGTGGTGGTCGCGCTCTTCGCGGTCGCCGAGGTCGGTTGGGACCCGGCGGCCGGTCCCTACCCCGTCATCACGCTCTTCACCTGGCTCACCAACACCGGTGCGCTCGGCCTCGTGCTGCTGATGGCCGTGGTCTCGGTCGCCGTCGTCGGGTACTTCCGTCGCGACCACCGCGGTGTCGGCGTCGGCAGCCGCCTCGTCGCGCCGATCGTCGCGGCGATCGCGCTCGCCATCGTGTTCGTGCTCATCCTCACGAACTTCACGGTGCTCCTCGGCCAGGCCGAGCCAGACCTCACGACCTACCTGCTGCCCGCGATCGCCATCGTGCCAGGAGTGATCGGCGTCATGTGGGGCTACCGCCTGCGGCGGAGTCGGCCCGACGTCTACGCCCGCATCGGCCACGGCGGCGACGAGACCGCGGAGCAGCTCGGCACGGCCGAGTTCGGCGCACCCGGCGCCGGTCGGTGATCCGGACGTGCCCGGCCGTGCGCGCCCGGGCACCTCGTCATCGCCGCACGGCGACCCCGGCCAGCGCCCGTGCCTCGCTCGGCGCATGCCCGAACTGCGACTTGTATGCGCGGCTGAAATGCGCGGCGTCCACGAATCCCCAGCGGGCGGCGATGACGGAGACCGCGCGGTCGGCGTGCAGCGGATTCACGAGATCGCGCCGGCAGTTCTCGAGCCGTCGTGTGCGGATCCACGTCGACACGGTCGTGCCCTGCTCGTGGAAGAGACCGTGCAGGTGGCGCGTCGAGATGAAATGCGCGGCGGCGATCGAGGCCGGACCGAGTTCGGTCGAGGCGAGATGCTCCTCGATGTACCCCCTGATGCGCTGCATGAGCGCATGGTGCGGGTCCGCCGCCGCGCGATCGAGGTCGAGCTCTCCGGCGAACAGCGTGGTGATGAGGTCGAGTGCGGAGTGCGCGAGCCGCATTCCCGTGGGCCCCGAGAGCTGCTCGAGGTTGCCGGCGAGCTGGGCGAGGTAGGGGCCGATGACCCCGCCGAGTCCCTCGGATCCCGACATCCGCACCGCGGTGAGCTGGCCGACGACCTCGGCGGGCAGATCGATGAGGTGCTTCGGGAACATGACGACCATGGTGCGGAACTCCTCGTCGAAGACGAGCGAGTACGGCCGGTTCGTGTCGTAGACGGCGAGGTCGCCGGGCTGCAGCACCGCCTCCCGGTCGTCCTGGATGAGCAGCCCGGTTCCGGCGAGCATGAGGCTCAGCTTGAAGAACGGACGATTGCCGCGGCTGATGAGCTCGGGGGTGCGTTCGACCACATGGCCGGTGGCATGGAGGTCGCTCACGTGCACCTCGTCGATGCCGGCGGTGCGGATGACGCCGCGGAACCGGTCGGGACGGGGGCTCGTGACCTGCAACGGTACGAACGCCTCGGAGGCGCCGTTGCGGAACTCGTTGAGATCGCGCGCGCGGATGGTGTGCACCTGTGCGCTGGGGCGCTGGCGGGTAGACGATGCGACGGGCATGGGCTCACCTCGGGATGATCGGAGCGTGACGGCACTGTGGACGATCCGAGCGCGAGCTTATCAGTCTCCCGTTGGAGTGGTTCGGGCGATCGATCGTGCCGTGCGCGTCAAGCGTCGTGCGCTCGCGGCAGTGCCGGTCGGGCCCGCCCGGCCCCTAGCGTTGCGGCATGCTCTCGACCCTGCACGAGTGGCTGGGCGCCGGGTGCGCCGCGGTCGCGCTGGCCCTGACGGCGCTGGCCATGCGTCCCACGGCGGTCCTCCGCTCGCCGCGGCGGTCCTCGTCGCGGCCGCCGCGCTCGCGGTGCTCGCCGCACGTCGTGCGCTGCACCACGTCGACGAGGAGGGCGGTCGGCCTCGGGATGGTCGCGATGGGGGCATCCGCTCATGGCCGTGGCCATGGCCTGCATGGCGCTCGCGATGCCGCTCGGCTGAGCGCCGGTCGGCGTGTCCGGTTCGCGCCGACATCCCGGCGTCACCGGCGGCCGGCGCACGGCAGAATGGTCGCATGAAGACCACCCAGCTGCGCCACTACGTGATCGTCGACGGACTCTACGAGGAGTTCGTCGCGTGGTGGCGGGAGACCATGCCGGTGCTGCGCCCCGCGATGGGATTCGCCATCGAGTTCGCCTACGGCTCTCCGGAGGCGAACGAGTTCACGTGGGCCGTGAGCGTGCCGGGCGACGCCGCCGAGTTCGAGCGGGTGGATGCCGCCTACAAGATCTCGCCCGAGCGTGCGGCCGTCTTCGAGGGGCTGCCCGACCGCGTCGCGACGATGCAGCTCTCGTTCATCGAGACGTACTGACCGGCTCCGACCCGCCGACGACCGGCACCGACTCGCGGGCCGCGTTCCGATCGACCGCGTCCATACCCGCCACCGCCTGCGCGAGGCCGCGGTGTCCTCGAGTCGTGAATGCGGCCACGAGGCTCGCGACGGCGAGCACGGCGGCGGCCGCTCCACCCGCCGCACCGAGGAGCGCGAGCAGGCTGTAGCCGCCGATGCCCGCGAGGAAGCGCACGGCGCGCCAGGGCCATCGGGGTGCGCGGTGCTCGCGGACGTCGATCAGCACCGCGCGTTCCCCGAGGGTGACGCCGCCGGCCATGACCGACACCGCCTGGGCGCCGATCGCGACCAGGGTCGCACCCGCCGCGACCGCGTCCGACACCGCGAGCACCGCCTCGTCGCCCACCAGCGCGAGGATCGCGGTGTTCACGAGCACCGACAGGCCGGCGGCCGTGAGTGACACGGTCGCGAGGTCGACGAGCATCGCGAGCAGCCGTCGGCCCGACGTGACGGGGCGGGCGGCGGTGGCCGAGCCGCCGCCGCGGCCGCGACGCACCACCAGGAGCGCTGCGAGCGACCCCAGTGCCGCGCCGACCGTGTTCGACACGAGATCGCCCGTGTCGAACACGCGGTACGCGCAGTGGAAGAGGCCCCAGACCCCGGTCAGCTGGGTGAGCTCGATCGAGAGCGACACGAGCGCCCCGGCGCCGATCGCGACGGCGATGCCGCGGTCGAACAATGCGCGCACGAAGAACCCGAGCGGCAGGAAGAGCAGCACGTTGAGCGCGAGCTGCTGCACGGCCGCGTTCGCGAGCAGCGAGCCGCCGTGCTCGGCCTGCAGGCGGGCGATGTCGACGACATCCTCGAACGGGTTCGGCACCACCCCGACGCATCGGAAGTCGTCGCCGTCGGGCAGCGGCAGGAGCGTGTACGCCCAGAGGCCCATCACGGAGAAGAGCAGGGCGACCCACGCGGTCATCCGCAGGGCCGAGAATCCGCCCCTGCGACGGTAGCTGAGTACGACGAGCGGCACGAAGGCCACCATGAGCGCCATCGAGCCGAACAGCACGGCGATGACCCCCGGCATGATGCGATCCACTCCGAGAGTCTACGAACGCCTCGGACGGGGTTCGCAGCCGCCGCGTCGGGTCGCCGCCGCCCCACTCGACGCCGTGTACAGGGCATCCGCAGCGAGACATCCGTAGAATCGACCCATCCCCGGAAGAGAATGCGGCCGATGCTGCCCACCGGCAGGCTCGCCCGCGAGGACCTGGTCGACGACGCCCTCCGCACGTTCGACCGAGAAGGAAGATCGTGAGCCACGAGTTCGATGCACGCCGTACGGAATGGATCGCCAAGGAGGAGCTCGCCGAGCGGATGATTCCGCTCATCGGCGGCCTCTACCGAGACCACGGGGTGGTGACCTCCATCCACGGCCGGCGGCTGATCAACCGCTCCGCGATCGCACTGCTGAAGGCGCACCGCTTCGCCCGGCAGGCGGGTGAGGTCGAGCTCGACCTCGCCGACACGATGCGCGTGCTCGAGGTGCTGCGCGAGATCGCTCCGGGCCCGGCCTCGATCGACGTCGCCCGACTCGTCGCCGGCTACGCCGACGCCGTCGGCGAGGGCGACGCCCGCGAGCTCGCCGACTTCGTGCGCGACGAGCTCACGCCCGTCATCGCGGCCGAGGGCGAGCCCGAGGTGTCCGGCACCGATGTCGTGCTCTACGGCTTCGGCCGCATCGGGCGCCTGCTCGCCCGCATCCTCATCTCGCACGCCGGCAACGGCAAGGGCCTGCGACTGCGCGCCATCGTCGTGCGCAAGGGCTCGGACAACGACCTCGTCAAGCGCGCGAGCCTGCTGCGCCGCGACTCGGTGCACGGCCCCTTCGCCGGCACGATCGAGGTCGACGAAGAGGCGAACACGATCCTCGCCAACGGCACGCTCATCCAGGTGATCTACTCGAACGACCCCGCGTCGATCGACTACACCGCCTACGGCATCGACGACGCGATCGTCGTCGACAACACCGGCCGCTGGCGCGACGAGGCGGGGCTCTCGCAGCACCTGCAGTCGAAGGGCGTCGCGCGCGTGCTGCTCACGGCTCCCGGCAAGGGCGCCATCAAGAACATCGTGCACGGCATCAACCACGACGACATCACCGACGCCGACACGATCCTCTCTGCCGCCTCGTGCACGACGAACGCGATCACGCCCGTGCTGAAGGCGATCGAGGACGCCTACGGCGTCGTGCGCGGACACGTCGAGACCGTGCACTCGTTCACGAACGACCAGAACCTCATCGACAACTTCCACTCGGGCGACCGGCGCGGGCGTTCGGCCGCGCTCAACATGGTCATCACCGAGACCGGTGCGGCGAAGGCCGTCGCGAAGGCGCTGCCCTCGTTCGCGGGCAAGCTCACCGGAAGTGCGATCCGGGTTCCGACGCCCGACGTGTCGCTCGCGATCCTGAACCTGCAACTCGAGCAGCCCGCAGAGAAGACGTCGCTGAACCGCTACCTCCGCCAGGTGTCGCTCACCTCGCCGCTGCGCCAGCAGATCGACTACATCGAGTCGCCCGAGGTGGTCTCGACCGACTTCGTCGGCTCCAACCGGGCCGGCATCGTCGACGGGCTCGCGACGATCGCCGACGGCACCGACGCGATCGTCTACGTCTGGTACGACAACGAGTACGGCTACTCCTGCCAGGTCGTGCGCGTCATCGAGGCGATGGCCGGCACGCACCCCGTCGTGCTGCCCGAGCGCCAGCCGGTCGCGCTCGAGCGCGAGGTCGTCGCGGCGGTCTGAGCCGCGGACGACGGATGCCCCGTGCGCACGAGCGCCCGGGGCATTCGTGTCTCTCGGGCCGTCGTAGGCTGTCTGCATGAGCAGAGAAGCCGTCATCGTCGACGTCGTACGCACGCCCGTGGGGCGAGGCAAGCCCGGGGGTCTCCTGTCGGGGATCCACCCGGTCGACCTCCTCGCCGGGGTGCTCGACACCCTCGTGAACCGCAACGACCTCGACCCCGCACTGATCGACGACGTGATCGGCGGCTGCGTCAGCCAGATCGGCGAGCAGAGCTACAACATCACCCGCAACGCCGTGCTCGCGGCCGGCTTCCCCGAGCACGTGCCGGGCACCACGATCGACCGGCAGTGCGGCTCGAGCCAGCAGGCAGCGACGTTCGCCGCGCAGGCCGTGCTCGCCGGGCAGGCCGACATCGTGATCGCCTGCGGCGTCGAGTCGATGAGCCGCGTGCGGCTCGGCTCGAGCGCGGCGGGCGCCGACCCTTACGGTTCGCGCATCCGCACCCGGTACCCCGACGGGCTCGTGAATCAGGGCGTCTCCGCCGAGCTCATCGCCGCGAAGTGGGGTTTCGCCCGTGACGAGCTCGACGCGTTCGCCGCTCATTCGCACGAGCTGGCCGCGGCCGCTCAGGAGGCGGGTGCGTTCGCGAGCGAGGTCGTGCCGGTTCCCGGTGTCGACTCGCTGACCGACGAGACCGTGCGCCCGGGCACGTCGGCGGAGTCGCTCGGCGGCCTGAACGCCGCGTTCCGCACCGACGAACTCGCCGAGCGGTTCCCCGAGCTCGACTGGCGCATCACGCCCGGCAACTCCTCGCCGCTCACCGACGGCGCCTCCGCCGCCCTCATCATGAGCGCCGAGCGCGCCGAGCAGCTCGGCCTCACGCCGCGGGCGCGGTTCCGGTCGTTCACGGTCGTCGGCAGCGACCCGCTCTACATGCTGACCGGCGTGATCCCCGCGACCGAGAAGGTGCTCACGCGTGCCGGTCTCACGCACGACGACATCGACGCCTACGAGGTCAACGAGGCGTTCGCGTCCGTGCCGCTCGCGTGGCTCGCCGAGACCGGGGCGGATGCCGCGAAGCTCAACCCCCGCGGCGGCGCCATCGCCCTCGGGCACGCGCTCGGCTCCTCGGGCACGCGCCTGCTCACGACGCTCGTCAACCAGCTCGAGGCCACCGGCGGCCGCTACGGCCTGCAGACGATGTGCGAGGGCGGCGGCATGGCCAACGCCACGATCATCGAACGCATCTGACGCACAGACACCGCGAGCGGGTGGGCGACGTCTGCGGCCACGGCCACAGGGCATCGCGGATTTCGACCACACCTTCGCCAGAACGGAGAGGACGCACCACATGCAGTTGAACGGAACAGGCGCCATCGTCACGGGCGGCGCGTCGGGGCTCGGCCGGGGCACGGCCGCCGTGCTCGCCGCCGCGGGCGCCGAGGTCGTCATCGTCGACCTCCCCGGCTCACCCGGCGAGCAGACCGCGCGCGAACTCGGCGAGCACGTGCGCTTCGCACCGGCGGACGTCACGGACGAGGCATCCGTGCAGGCCGCGATCGACCTCCTGCAGGAGCGCGCGCCGCTCCGCGTCGCAGTGAGCTGCGCGGGCATCGCGACCGCAGGGCGCACGGTCGGCCGCGACGGCCCGCTGGCGCTCGACGCGTTCGAGCGGACGATCAGGATCAACCTCATCGGCACGTTCAACGTCGCCCGACTCGCGGCCGCGGCGATGGCGGCGAACGATCCGATCGTGGCCCAGTCGCTGCCCGGCGTGCCCGAGACGGCAGAGCGCGGCGTCATCGTGAACACCGCTTCGGTCGCGGCATTCGACGGTCAGATCGGGCAGGCCGCCTACTCGGCCTCGAAGGGCGGCGTCGCCGCGATGACCCTGCCGCTCGCCCGCGACCTCTCGAAGCTGCTCGTCAGGGTCGTGACGATCGCCCCCGGCATCATGCAGACGCCGATGATGGCCGGCATGCCGCCGGAGGTGCAGGCCTCGCTCGAGGAGGCGATCCCGCACCCGTCGCGCATGGGCACGCCCGCCGAGTACGCGGCGCTCGTTCGGCACATCGTCGAGAACCCGCTGCTGAACGGCGAGACGATCCGCCTCGACGGCGCGATCCGCATGCAGCCGAAGTAGCCTGCGCGGCTGCAGCAGACGCTGAGCACGCAAGGAGGGCGGGGCCGATCGGCCCCGCCCTCCCGTCGTCGCGCTGCGTCAGGCGATGCTCGCCGCTCGGCGTGCACGGGTCGCCCGCCAGGCCTTGATGCCGCCGTCGATGACGTCCCACGTCGCGGCGCCGATCACGACCACGACGATGATCGCGACGATGACGGGCCCGGAGCTGCCCCACGGCCATTGCATCGCCGCGAGCGCTTCGTCGCTGATGAGCTGTCCGGTCAGGAACAGCCAGAGCGCCGGCACGGTGAACGCGACGTTCAGCACGAGGTTCGCGAGTGCGAGCCACCAGTTCCACCCCCACGCGTAGAGGGCGATCGCGAAGAGGATCTCGAGGGCGATCAGCGCGAGGAAGTACGGCAGCCAGAACGACCACAGTGCGGGCTCGAGCAGGGGGATCGGCTCGCGCACGCCGTCATGGAACACGACGCCGAACTGCTGCCACACGATTGCCGCGGCGAAGATGCCGAGGAAGACGAGCGAACCGATGAGTTCGCCGAGGCGCGACGTCTTCGCGGGTTCGGGCAGGGCGGGCAGCATGTCGAGCGTCCACACCGCGGCGATGCCGGGCTGACCGGCCCCGGCCGTGGTCCGCTCGAGGACCGCGAAGACGAGGGTCGTCCAGAATCCGAGGTTCACGGCGATGGAGATCGCGGTGGTGACGGTCGACCCGATCGCCTCGCCGATGTCGGCACCTGAGAGCAACTGCCCGAGCAGCACACCGGCAGCCCCGATCGGCAGCACGATCGAGTAGAGCACCTTCAGCAGGCGCCACCACATGAGGTAGTAGCGGGGCCCGATGAGCTGCAGCGGCCGGTCGACGTACTGCGCGGCGAGCGCCGCCGGGTCGCCGAGTTCGGTGAGGGCGGAGCGTTCGGCGTCGACGGGGGAGCTGCCCGCCTCGACGAGGGCGTCGGTCGCGTCGCCGATGCGCTCGCGGAGTTCGCGGTCGAAGTCGGCGCGCTGCGTCTCGGGGAGGGTGCGGGCGGCGGCCCACACGTAGCGGTCGGTCAGGGTGGTCATGATTCGTCTCCGGTCGTGAGTCCGGCGAGCGCGTCGTCGATGCGTCGCCAGTCGGTCGTGAGGGCGTCGGCGAGGTGTTCGCCGGTCGGGCTCGTGCGATAGAACTTGCGGGGCCGGGCCTCGTCGGTGTTCCACTCGCTCGTGAGGAGTCCCTGCTTCTCGAGTCGCCGCAGCAGCGGGTACAGGGTGTTCGCGTCGACGAGGATGCCGAGGCCGTTCAGCGACTCGAGCAGCGCGTAGCCGTAGTCGGGCGTGCGCAGCCGCACCAGGCACGCGAGCACGACGGTGCCGCGCCTCAGCTCCTGCAGGTGCCCTGCGGTCGTCTCTTCGGTGCTCATGCGTCACACGATACTGTGCGTCACACACTAATGCAACAGAAACTTCATAGTGCAGCGTTCGTGCTGGCGAGACGAGTGCGATCTCGCCTCATTCCTGCGGATATACGATCCGCCACGCCGTGACTCGCCACTGATCGACGGCGCGCCGGATCGTATATCCGCAGTTGTGACCGGCCGGTGACGAGGTGACTCGGTGCCGGAAGGAGGGGGGCGGGTGGGCCGTCGCGGCTACTGCTCGGCGTGCGCCTCGAGGAAGCGGTAGACCGCGGAGTCGTCGACCCCGGGGAAGGTGCCGGACGGCAGCGGCGACAGCACGTGCGCGTGCAGTCGGGCGCTCGGCCACGCCCGCCCGGCCCAGCGCTCGGCCAGCTCGGACGGCGCGCGGCGGCAGCACGCCTCGTCGGGACAGGTCGAGACGGCGCGATGCGTGGTCTCCCGCCCGCGGAACCACTTGGCCTGGCTGAACGGCACGCCGACCGAGATCGAGAACTCCGCGGCATCCGTGCGCCCGGTCTGGGTCGCGCACCAGAACGTGCCGGCGGGGGTGTCGGTGTACTGGTAGTTCTCGGTCGTGCGGTTGGTGTGGCCGAACGCGGTGCGAGCGCTCCACTTCTTGCAGACCCACTGGCCCTCGATCGAACCGGTGACATCGGACGGCAGCGGCAGCCCGTCGTTCTCGTAGCCCTTCAGCAGGGCGCCGTCGCCCGCGACGCGGAGGAAGTGCAGGGTCATGTCGAGGTGGCTCGTCGCGAGGTTCGTGAAGCGCAGCGCAGCGGCCTCGTGGGTGACGCCGAACGCGTCGCGGAAGTCCTCGATGGCGAGCCGCTTCTCCTTCTTGGCGGCCTGGAGGAACGAGACGGATGCCTCGCGCGGCATCAGGCACGCCGCGGCGAAGTAGTTGATCTCGAGCCGCTGCCAGAGGAACTCCGCGTAGCTCGCGGGCCGCTCGTGCCCGAGCAACCGGTGCGCCATGGCCTGCAGCGCCATCGAGCGCAGGCCGTGACCGCCGGGGATCGAGGCCGGCGGCAGGTAGATGCGGCCGTTCGCGATGTCGGTGATCGACCGCGTCGAGTCGGGCAGGTCGTCGACGTAGATGAGCTGGAAGCCGAGCCGCTCGGCCATGACGCTCACCTCTCGGTGCGTGAGCGCGCCCGAGCGGTGGCCCGAGGCGCGGACCTGGTCTTCGGCGAGCTGCTCGATGTCGCCGAGGTAGTTGTCGCGCTCGCGCATGCGCTCGCGCAGTTCGGTGTTGGCCCGGCGGGCCTCCTCGGGGGTGGCGATGGCCTCGCTCGCCCGCCGTTGCAACTCATGGTGGAGGCCGACGATCGCCGCGAGCGACTCGTCGGTGATGCCGCGGCCGGGCCGGATCGCGGGGAGCCCGAGGCTCGCGTAGAGGGGGCTCGACTGTGCGCGCCCGAGCTCGAGTTCGAGGGCGGCGCGGCGGCTCGGGGCCTCGCGGGAGAGGAGGTCGGCGAGTTCGACGTCGAGCGCCGCGGCGAGCGAGTCGAGCAGTGAGAGTTTCGGTTCGCGCTTGCCGTTCTCGATGAGGGAGAGCTGACTGCCCGCCATGCCCACCGCTTCGCCGAGCTGGTCGAGCGTGAGCGCTCGCTCGCCCCGGAAGTGGCGGATGCGCTGGCCGAGGGTAGCGAGATCGGGGGAGCCTGCCTTCATGGCTTAAGAATAGCGAAAGATCACAGGTTCTTAACACCGCGAATTGCCGAACGGATGCCTCAACAGCACGCATTCTTGAAGTACGAACCGGTTCTGGCACTCGCCGGCACCACTTCAGAAGGGACGACGATGACCATCTCCGAGTTTTCGATCGGCACAGAGGCATCCGACTCGGCCGGCAGCATCCGTCGCGGCACCACCGACGCAGCACTGCGCGCGTGGGTCGACGAGATCGCCGGCCTCACCAAGCCCGATGAGATCGTCTGGTGCGACGGTTCGCAGCACGAGGCCGACCTGCTGACGAAGCAGCTCGTCGCCGAGGGCAAGCTCATCAAGCTGAACCCCGAGTGGCGCCCCAACAGCTTCCTCGCGCGCACCGACCCGCAGGATGTGGCGCGCGTCGAGGACCGCACCTTCATCTGCTCGACCTACGAAGAGGACGCGGGCCCCACGAACAACTGGCGCGACCCGCGCGAGATGCGCGCTGAGCTGACCGACGTCTTCGACGGCTCGATGAAGGGCCGCACGATGTACGTCGTGCCCTTCTCGATGGGCCCGCTCGGCGGCCCCATCTCGCAGCTCGGCGTCGAGATCACCGACTCGCCCTACGTCGTGCTCTCGATGGGCATCATGACCCGCATGGGCGACGCCGTCTACCGCCTCATCGAGGCGGGCGAGCCCTGGGTGCGCACCGTGCACTCGGTCGGCTACCCGCTCATCGACGGCGTCGGTCACCACCGCGCCGAGGTCGAGTGGCCGTGCAGCGACACCAAGTACATCGTGCAGTTCCCCGACTCGCGGGAGATCTGGTCGTACGGCTCCGGCTACGGCGGCAACGCGCTGCTCGCGAAGAAGTGCTTCGCGCTGCGCATCGCGAGCGTCATGGCACGCGATGAGGGCTGGCTCGCCGAGCACATGCTGCTCATCAAGATCACGTCGCCCGAGGGCCGTTCGTACCACGTCGCCGCGGCATTCCCCTCGGCGTGCGGCAAGACCAACCTCGCGATGCTGCGCCCGACGATCCCCGGCTGGAAGGTCGAGACGATCGGCGACGACATCGCCTGGATGCGTCCCGGCGCCGACGGCCGTCTCTACGCGATCAACCCCGAGGCGGGCTTCTTCGGCGTTGCGCCCGGCACCGGCGAGACCACGAACCCGACGGCCGTGCAGACCCTCTGGGGCAACACGATCTTCACGAACGTGGCACTGCGCCCCGACGGCGACATCTGGTGGGAGGGCCTGACCGACGAGACGCCCGCCGAGCTCACCGACTGGCAGGGCAAGCCGTGGACGCCCGACTCCGGTCGCCCGGCCGCCCACCCGAACTCGCGCTTCACCGTGGCCGCGGCCCAGTGCCCGCAGATCTCCGACGACTGGGACGCCCACGACGGCGTGCCGATCGACGCGATCCTCTTCGGCGGACGCCGCGCGACGAACGTGCCGCTCGTCGCCGAGGCGCGCAGCTGGAAGCACGGCGTTTTCATGGGCGCGACGATCTCGTCGGAGAAGACCGCCGCCGCCGAGGGCACGGTCGGCGAGCTCCGCCGCGACCCCTTCGCGATGCTCCCGTTCTGCGGGTACAACATGGCCGACTACTGGGGCCACTGGGTCAAGATGGGCCGCGTGCTCGGCGAGAACGCCCCGAAGATCTACCAGGTCAACTGGTTCCGCAAGGGTGCCGACGGCTCGTTCCTGTGGCCCGGGTTCGGCGAGAACTCGCGCGTGCTCGAGTGGATCGTCGGCCGCATCGAGGGTGTCAGCGACGCCGTCGAGACGCCGATCGGCCTGCTCCCGGCATCCGGTTCGCTGGACCTCGACGGCCTCGAGATCGAGGACTCCGTGCTCGAGCAGCTCTTCGACGTCGACCGCGACTCGTGGCTCGCCGAGTGCGAGCTCACCGACGAGTACTTCGACCTGTTCGGCGACCGCGTGCCCGCGGCACTGCGCGCCGAACTCGCGAGCCTGCGCTACCACCTGCAGCACCAGGAGGCGTAGCCCGACGGAGATGCGCCCTGCGATCGCGCGGGGCGCATCGCCGTGCCGCCTGCGGATGCCGCGGACGCCGGCGCTCGGGAAGGTCCTCGCGCCCGCGGCATCCGTCGACGGCATTTCGGCACGTCGCGCGCCGAGCCGTCCGCCACCGCGCTAGCGTGTGCCGCAGGGAGGCGCGATGGAGTTCAGCACGGTCATCGAGACGATCGGCGGGGTCATCGACTTCGTCGGCGTGCTGGCGATCGTGGTCGGCGTCGTCTACGCGAGCCTCGATGCCGGTCTCCGGGGGCTTCGCCGGAAGTCCCCGATCTACGAGCGCTTCCGCCGCGTGCTCGGCCGGGCGATCCTGCTGGGCCTCGAGCTGCTCGTGGCCGCCGACATCATCAAGACCGTCGCCGTCACGCCCACTGTGGAGTCGGTGCTCGTGCTCGCGATGATCGTGCTCATCCGAACGTTCCTCAGCTGGTCGCTCGAGCTCGAGGTCTCCGGTCGCTGGCCGTGGCAGAAGCGCAGCTCGCCCGATGACGAACCGTCACTCGCGCAGACCGACGCCGGCTGACCTCGGCCGCCCGCGCCCGCGCGGAGTAGCATTTCTCCAACGTCGTGAGAAATGAGTCGAGGAGACTGGGTGGGTGATCCGACAGGCGCGCGGCGCGGGACGAACCTGCCGCGCATGGGCGATTTCAACCAGTCGGTCGTCTTCGACGCGATCCGACGGTCGAGTGGCGGCTGCAGTCGTGTGGAACTGGTCGCGGCGACCGGACTCTCGGCGCAGACGATCTCGAACGTCGTGCGACGACTGCTCGACGGCGACCTCGTGGTGGAGGCGGGCAAGGCCAGTTCCGGCCCCGGAAAGCCGCGAACGCTGCTCCGGCTGAACCCCGGCGGCGCGTATGCGGCCGGGGTGCACATCGATCCGGCCGTGATGACGTTCGTCGTGCTCGATCTCGAGGGGACCGTGGTCGCGCACGCGCGCCGGCGCACCCCCATCGCGAACGACCCCCGACTCGTGATGTCGAGCATCCATGACGGACTCGACCGGCTGATCGCCGAATCCGGCGTGCGCCGCGAGAAGATCGTGGGGCTCGGAGTCGCCGCGCCCGGCCCGATCGACGCCGAGCGCGGCACCATCGTCGATCCGCCCCACCTGCTCGGCTGGCACCGGGTGCCGCTCCGCGATGCGCTCGCCGAATCCACGGGCCTGCCGGTGCTGGTCGACAAGGACGTCACGGCGGCGGCGGTCGCCGAGATGTGGACCGGGGGCGCCAACGGGGTCGGCAGCTTCGTGTTCTTCTACCTCGGCACCGGGATCGGCGCCGGCCTGGTGCTCGACGACGAGGTCGTGCGCGGAGCCACGGGCAACGCCGGCGAGGTCGGTCACATCGTCGTGGACCCGGGCGGGGCCGTGTGCACGTGCGGCCTGCACGGATGCATCGCCGCCACGTGCACCCCCGAGGCCCTCGTGACCGAAGCCGAACGGCTCGGCGTGCTCGAAGACACGCGACTGCGCAGCGGTGCGCACGACGTCGATGTGCGCTTCTCGGCGCTCTGCGACCTCGCCGCCGACGGAGACGCCGGGGCGCGTCAGATCCTCGAGCGCTCGTCGGCTCGGACGGCGAAGGCCGTCGCCGTGCTCTCCGACCTGCTCGATGTCGACCGGGTCGTGTTCGGCGGGCCCTTCTGGCAGCGATTCCGCCCGTATCACCTCGAGCGCATTCCCGCGCTGCTCGACGAATTGAGCGTCACCCGGTCGATCCGGCGGGTGCCGGTCGTCGGCACATCGGCCGGCGAGGACGTGGCTGCCGTCGGGGCGGCCTGCCTGGTGCTCGAGCGCACGCTCGGGCCGTCGGCGGCGCGCCTGATGCTCGACGCCTGACGGCGGGTTCGGCTCGGGTGGGAGCGGGGGCTTGCAGAGTAATTCCATTCGATTTACTATTTCGACAGACGCGACCGCGTTCGATCCAGCTGGAGCAAAGGAGCACCATGCGTTTCTCTCGCGTACTCGCCGGCGTGGCGACCGTCTCTGCGGCGGCTCTCGCCTTCGCCGGGTGCAGCCCGGCGGCGGACGAGTCCAAGACGATCACGGTCGTCTACCAGAAGACCGACGGCTTCGTCGCGCTCGACGAGCTCTTCCAGAAGGTCAAGCCCGAGTTCGAGGCCGCCAACCCCGGCATCACCGTCGAGCTCGAACCCATCGTCGCCGACGAGGGCGACTACGCCACGAAGCTCGCACTCATGCAGCAGAGCGCAGAGACCGCGCCCGACGTGTTCTACGAGGACACGTTCCGCGTGCGGAGCGACGTCGACGCCGGCTACCTCCTGAACCTCGACGAATACCTCGCCGAGTGGGAGGACTGGGAGCAGTTCAACGACGGGGCGAAGGAGGCCGGGCGGGCCGACGACGGCAGCGTCTACGCGGTGCCGCTCGGCACCGACACTCGCGGAATCTGGTACTCCAAGTCGGTGCTGGAGGCGGCAGGGGTGCCGCTCCCGTGGGAGCCGAAGAGCTGGGAGGAGATCCTCGAGACCGCCCGTGCTGTCAAGGCGGCGTCGCCCGACAAGGTCGCGTTCAACGTGTACTCCGGCAAGCCGGCAGGCGAGGGGTCGGTCATGCAGGGCTTCGGCATGCTCATGTACGGCACCGACGACACGCTCTACGACGCCGAAGACCAGAAGTGGGTCACCGGCTCGCAGGGCTTCGTCGACTCGCTCGCCTTCATCGAGACCCTCTACGGCGAGGGCCTCGCTCCGGCCCCCGACGTCGCGCTCGACGGCTCGATGTGGCAGAAGCTGTTCGGCGAGTGGTTCCCCGGCGGGCAGATCGCGGGCACGATCGAAGGATCGTGGTCACCCTCGTTCTGGAAGCAGGACGGATCGTACGAATGGCCCGAGTACGTCGACGACATCGGAGTCGCCGCCTTCCCGACGCAGAACGGCCAGGGCGACGGGGCGGTGAGCCTCTCGGGTGGATGGACCCTCGCGGTCGGTGCTCAGAGCCAGAACCCCGATGCGTCGTTCGACTTCCTCGCCATGGCGCTCGATCGGGAGAACGCGCTCGAGTACAACATCGCCAACTCGCAGATCGCGGTTCGCGCCGACGTCGCCGAAGACCCCGCGTACCTCGAGGCGAACCCGTTCATCGGCTTCTTCACCGACCTCGTGAGCGTCACGCACTTCCGCCCGGCGACCGCCGACTACCCGCAGATCTCGGCCGAGATCCAGGCTGCCACCGAGGCGGTCATGACCGGCCAGATGAGCCCCGAAGAGGCCGCCGCGGCATACGACGACGCCGTGATCGGCATCGTCGGCGATGAGAATGTGACGCAGTGACGGGTGGTGGCATCCACTTCGGCACTGCGTGACGGCGCCGTCCGGCCGTCGCGGGAAGACCCGAACTCCCGCGTCGGCCGGTCATCGCGCGCCTCGATCGCTCGATTCCTCCCCGTCGTCCCGTCGATTCTGCTGCTCGCGCTGTTCATGGCGGGCCCGGTCATCTGGTCGATCACGATCTCCTTCACGAACACCGCGCTCACCGGCCGTGAGGCCAAGGACCCGTCCTGGGTCGGGTTCGAGAACTACACGCGACTCCTCCAGGACCCGGGCTTCCCGATCTCCGTCTGGCTGACCGTCGTCTTCGTCATCGCGTCGGCGGTCATCGGCCAGAACGCGCTGGGGCTCGCGATCGCGCTGCTCCTCGGCCGGGTCACTCGGGCGACGCGCGCCATCGTGACGACGATCGTGGTCGGCGCGTGGGTGCTGCCCGAGATCGTCGCGGCCTTCGCCGCGTACGCCTACTTCGCCGACGACGGAACCCTCAACCAGCTGCTCGCAGGGATCGGCATCGACGGAGCGAACTGGCTCTACGAGTTCCCGATGCTGGCCGTGATCCTCGCGAACATCTGGCGCGGCACGGCGTTCTCGATGATGGTCTACGAGGCCGCGCTGAACGATGTGCCTCCCGAGATCACCGAGGCCGCCGTCATCGACGGGGCCGGCGGGCTCAAGCGACTCGTCTGGGTGACGATCCCGATGATCCGGGGGAGCATCGCCACCAACCTCATGCTGATCACCCTGCAGACGCTCGCCGTCTTCACGCTGATCTGGGTGATGACGAAGGGCGGCCCGGGCATCAGCAGCACGACGCTGCCGATCCTCGCCTACCAGGAGGCCTTCAAGTTCCAGGAGATCGGCTACGGATCGGCGATCGCGGTCGTCATGATCCTGATCGGGGCCGTGTTCTCGGTGCTCTACCTGCGCACCATCCGGCCCGGGAGGGACGCATGACCGGGCAGCCGGCGGCACCCGCCCGCCCGCGTCCCCTGAGCATGGCCGCGCCGCGCCGAGCAGTCGCCGCCCTCGCCTCGAACGTCGTGCTGCTCGTCATCGGCGCGTGCTTCCTCGTGCCGCTCGCCTGGCTCATCCTCGCCTCGATCGACACCGCGCCGAGCCAGCAGACGCGCGTGCCCACCGACTTCACCCTCGAGCACTACGCCGCCGTGCTCACCCCCGAGCGCACCCTGCTGCCGCTCTGGAACAGCACGCTGCTGTCGGCCGGCTCCGCCATCGTGACGGTGATCGTCGCGGTGCTCGCCGCGTACCCGATCTCGCGGTACAACTCGCGGTTCAACACGCCCTACCTCTCCGCGATCCTGTTCGGCACCTGCCTGCCGATCACCGCGATCATGGTGCCGGTCTACAGCCTCTTCGTGCGCCTCGGAATGCTCGACAACCTCGCAGCCGTGACCTTCTTCCTCGCGGCGACGAGCCTGCCGATGGCGATCTGGATGACGAAGAACTTCATGGACTCGGTGCCGGTCTCGCTCGAGGAGGCGGCGTGGGTCGACGGCGCCTCCGCGATGCGTGCACTCCGTCTGATCGTGCTCCCGCTCATGCGCCCGGGGCTCGCCGTCGTCTTCATCTTCGTCTTCATCCAGGCATGGGGGAACTTCTTCGTGCCGTTCATCCTGCTGCTCTCGCCCTCGAAGCAACCCGCCTCGGTGAGCGTCTTCAGCTTCTTCGGCCAGTACGGCACCGTCGCGTACGGTGAGCTCGCGGCGTACTCGCTCATCTACTCGTTGCCGGTGGTGGTGCTCTACGTCATCGTGTCGAAGGGCATCGGCGGCTCGTTCGCCATGCAGGGCGCGATCAAGGGATAGGGATTCCGATGCACGATGACAGCAGGCTGGTCGAACGGCGGATCGCACGATTCGTCGCCGAGCGCATCGAGCCGGCGCTCCACCGCCGGAGCGCTCCCGTCTCGATCGAGCAGTGGGTGGCGCCCGGCGAGCCGGTGCCGTTCGCCGAGGCGGTCGCGCAGCGATTCGAGCCCTTCGCGATGGATGTCCCGTGGGGCCGTCCCTGGGGCACGACCTGGTTCCGCATCCGCGGCCGCGTGCCCGAGGCGTGGGCGGCCGAACGCGATGCCCGTGTCGAACTCGTGGTGGATCTCGGGTTCACCGGTGCGGCACCGGGCTTCCAGGCCGAAGGCACGGTCTGGAGCGCCGACGGGGTCATCCTGAAGGCGATCGAGCCGTTGAACCGCGCCGTCCCGCTCCGGATCGAGCCCGGGCGGGAGTTCGAGCTGTACCTCGAGGCGGCATCCAACCCCGATCTCCAGGGCGGGTGGTCCTTCGCCCCGACACCGCTCGGCGACCCCGCGACGGCCGGGGAGGCGCCGCTCTACCTGATGCGCCGACTCGAGCTGGCGCTGCGTGACCTCCCGGTCTGGGAGCTCGCACAGGACCTCTGGACCCTGCGCGGCTTGCACGCCGAACTGCCCGACGCGCTGCCACGGCGAGCCCAGATCCTCCGGGCGCTCGAACGATGCGTCGACGCGATGGATCCCGACGACGTCTCGGGCACCGCGGCGCTGGGGCGTGAGATGCTGGCACCTGCCCTCTCCGCTCCGGCGTGGGCGAGTTCGCACCGGGTGCACGGCGTCGGCCATGCGCACATCGACAGCGCCTGGCTGTGGCCGACCCGCGAGACCGTGCGGAAGGTGGCGCGGACCTTCTCGAACGTCGATGCGCTCATCGAGCGGAATCCGGGCTTCGTGTTCGCCGCGTCATCCGCCCAGCAGTTCGCCTGGCTGAAAGCGGGCTATCCCGAGCTGTTCGAACGGATTCGCCGGCGAGTGCGCGAAGGGACGTTCGTGCCGGTCGGCGGCATGTGGGTCGAGTCCGACACGAACATGCCGGGCGGCGAGGCGCTCGCCCGCCAGTTCGTCGCTGGCAAGCGCTTCTTCATGGAGGAGTTCGGCGTCGAACCGCTCGAGGTGTGGCTGCCGGATTCGTTCGGCTACTCGGGGGCGCTGCCGCAGATCGCCCGAGCGGCGGGCAGTCGCTGGTTCCTCACGCAGAAGATCTCCTGGAATGAGACGAACGTGATGCCCCACCACACCTTCGACTGGGAGGGCATCGACGGCACGCGCATCTTCACGCACTTCCCTCCCGTCGACACGTACAACTCCGAACTCTCGGGCGCCGAGCTCGCGCGCGCGGAGCGGCAGTACGCCGAGCACGGCTCCGGCAACACCTCGCTCGTGCCGTTCGGCTGGGGCGACGGCGGCGGCGGGCCCACCGAGGAGATGCTCGCCGCGGCGGCGCGCACGGCGGATCTCGAGGGGTCGCCGCGGGTCGTCCTGTCGAGTCCGCGCGAGTTCTTCGAGGCGGCGGAGGCGGAGCTGCCGAAGCCGCCCGTCTGGTCGGGCGAGTTGTACCTCGAGTTCCATCGCGGAACGTACACCTCGCAGGCGCGGACGAAGCGGGGGAACCGGCGCAGCGAGCACCTCCTGCGGGAGGCCGAGCTGTGGGCGGCCACCGCGGCCGTGCGCGGAGAACTCCAGTACCCGTACGAGGAACTGGAAGGCGCCTGGCACACGGTGCTGCTCCAGCAGTTCCACGACATCCTGCCCGGGTCGTCGATCGCCTGGGTGCACGCCGAGGCGGAGCGCCGCTACGCGGAGGTCGCCGAGGTGCTCGAGACGATCATCGCGCGTTCGCTGCGCTCGCTCGTCGGCGCGGGCGAGCAGCGCGTCGTCGCGAACGCCGGACCGCTCGCGCTCGACGGAGTCGCCGCGCTCGCGGCGGCGGTGGCACCGGTGACGGATGCCGCGGCAACCGTGCGGCGCGACGGCGAGCGGATCGTGCTGGCGAACGCCCGGCTCGAGGCCGTGCTCGACGACCATGGCCTCCTCGTCTCCCTCGTCGACCAGAGGACCGGCCGCGACGCGATCCCCGAGGGCGGTGCGGCGAAGCTGCTGCAGCTCTTCCGCGACACGCCCAACCAGTGGGACGCCTGGGACATCGACGTCCAGGACCGCCGCAACGTCGTCGAACTCCGCGAACTCGAGTCGATCGAGATCCTCGACGACGACCCCGCCTGCGTCGTCGTGCGCATCGTCCGCCGGTTCGGCGAGTCCGAGGTCGTCGAGACCGTCTCGCTCGATGCGATGGGACGGGCGCTCGACGTGCGGCTCGACGTGGACTGGCACGAGCGGCAGAAGCTCCTGAAACTCGCGTTCCCGCTCGACGTGCACGCCGAGCGGGCGACGTCCGAGATCCAGTTCGGCCATCTCCATCGGCCGACGCACACGAACACCTCGTGGGACGCGGCGCGCTTCGAGTCCGTCGCGCACCGATGGGTGCACGTCGGCGAGCCGGGCTACGGCGTCGCCGTCGCCAACGACGCGAGCTACGGGCACGACATCGCGCGCTCCGTCGTCGACGGCGCCACGGTGACGACCGTGCGGCTGTCGCTGCTGCGGGCCCCCCGCTACCCCGATCCGACGGCCGACCAGGGGTCGCACGTCTTCCGCGTGGCGATCGCGCCCGGCGCGGGGATCCCGGAGGCCGTCGCCGAGGGATACCGGCTCAACGTGCCGCCGCGTCGCGTGCTCGACGCCGCGGTCGATCGCATCGACCCGCTCATCGCCGTCGCGGGCGACGGGGTCATCGTCGAGGCGGTCAAACTCGCTGAAGACCGTTCGGGCGACGTCGTGGTGCGACTCTACGAGGCGCACGGCGCGCGCGCGCAGGCCGTGCTCTCCGCCGATCTCGCCGGAGCGGTGGCGACCGAGGTCGACCTCCTCGAGCGTCCCCTCGCCGAGTCGCGGGCCCGGCTCGTCGAGGTGCAGGGAAGCGCCGGCGCCTGGCGGCTCGAGCTCCGCCCGTTCCAGTTGGCGACCGTGCGCATCAGTCGCGTGTCGTCAGGGGCGGCGAACGGGTGAGGGTCGCCCCGCCGAGGGGCCACGCGCCGAGCACGCGGCGGTGATGCGCGCCCGTCGGCGGCCGCATGTCGATGAGGGCGAGTTGCCCGAGCACCACGCGCTCGCCGGGGTTCACACCGCCGTGGCGTTTGACGGTGACGTGCGGGCGGAAGTCGGTGCGAAGGCGGCCGGCATCGATCTCTGCGGCGGCGAGGGCCGCGAGCGCCTCGGCTCGGAGTGCGGAGATCTCACCGCCGTCGCGGATGAGGGTCACCGGAACGTCGTGTCGACGACCGAACATGGCGGACTCGCCCGCGGTGCTGCTGATCGTCCGAGCGCCGAAGGCCACCCGGCTGAGCGCCGCCGCGACGACCTCCTTCGGCTGTTCGGTGGCGAACGGCTCGACGAGCGTGACGTGCAGCGGCCAGCCCGCGACGGTGAACGACTCGTCTGCCGCGAGCGGCGAGAGCGGCAGCACGACGACGAAGTGCGTCATCAGCCGATTCTCGTCCACCTCGGCCGAGGCGTACAGGGCCGGAGCCGTGGCCGAATGGACTCAGGCGACGTGCGGTTCGTCGAGCCGGCCGAGCAGGCGCAGCATCGCGGCGGGCGCGTAGCGGAACTCGATCGTGCCGCTCGCCCCGGGCTCGGTCGGGCCGGTCCACGTGCTGGAGCCCTCGTGCATCCGCACCCACCCGTTCTCGAAGAGCAGGTCGGTGCCGATGACGAACGCCATCGCAGGGGTCTCGCCCTGGCGCACGGCGATCGATCCCTCGAAGACCTGCGACGCCGAGGCATCCTGGTCTGCGCGGCATTGCACGCCCATGAGGGGTCGCGCGATCGGCGTGGCGAAGCCGGTGACGTTGAAGGGGCTGGCCTTTCCGACGTCGGCGACGACGCCGAAGTTCACGCTCGTCGAGACGAGGCTGAGCGAGGCCTGCCCGTCGAGCACGAGCCGGCTCGAGACACGGAATCGGTAGAACAGCCGGCCCGATTCCCGTGCCGGTGGCAGCACGGCGAGGCTCGCCCAGTTGCGCGACCAGGCGAGCGGGTCGCCGTCGCGGTTCGGTGGGTCGTAGAGGCTCGCGGTCAGTCGCACGGCGCCGTCGGGCTGCGTCGGGGCGGCCAGCAGGGAGGAGCGGCCCCGATCGCCGGCGGGCATGACGTCGCGCACCGCGGTGAATGCGGGCAGGCGCTGCGGCTCCCAGTGGCGGAGCCAGCCCTGGATGCCGGCCTGGACGCGGTCGAAGGAGTTGCCGAGTCCGCTGCGGGTCGTCGCGGTCTCCGCGTCCGTCGAATCAGGCAGCTCGTCGATGAGCTCGACGGGAAGTTCGTCGAGGCGGGTGAGATCGCGCTCGTTCGAGACGGTGGCGATGGTCATGGTGGTCCTCCGTGGGGCATGGGCTCTCGCATCCGGTGGGGGATGCGGGATTCCACGCTACGAAGGCGGCTGCGGCGCGCCATCCGAGCGAGCACTGAGTTTCACTCGGGTTCGCACTGAGGTGGCGCGCCTCCGCCCTGCGCTCAGACGAGCAGCTGGTGCGCGGCCAGATCGCGGTAGAGCGGCACCGCTTCGACGAGCTCGGCGTGCGTGCCCTCGCCGATCACCCGACCCTCGTCGATCACGATGATGCGATCGGAGTCGATGACCGTCGACAGGCGGTGCGCGATCACGATGAGCGTGCGCCCCTCGGAGACCGCATCGACCGCCTCGCGCATCATCCGCTCGTTGACGCCGTCGAGCGACGACGTCGACTCGTCGAGCAGCAGGATCGGGGGAGCCGAGAGCAGTGCACGCGCGATCGCCAGGCGCTGACGCTCGCCGCCCGAGAGCATGATGCCGTCGTCCCCGACCGCCGCGCCCAGGCCGGCAGGGTCGCGATCGAGCACGCCGCCGAGGTTCACCGCACGCAGCACGCGCTCGCATTCCTCGTCGCTCGCGTCGGGGCTCGCGAGCTTGAGGTTGTCGCGGAGGCTGCCCGCGAGCACGGGGGCGTCCTGCTCCACGTAGCCGATCTGGGCGCGGAGCTCTGCGCGATCGAGGGCGCGCAGGTCGAGGCCGCCCATGCGGACCGCGCCGACCGAGGGGTCGTAGAACCGCTCGATGAGTGCGAGGATCGTCGACTTGCCTGCGCCGGAGGGGCCGACGAGGGCGATGCGCCGACCCCGCGGAACCTGGAAGGAGACGCCGCGCAGCACCGGCTGCCGGTCGGTGACATCGGGCTCGGGCAGGTGCTCGTCGGGTGACTCGTTCGCCGGGTCGGCCGGATCCTGACGCGTCGCCGCGTAGGCGAAGTGCACGTCGTCGAAGGCGATCGCCGCGGCCTCCGGCAGCACGCCCTCGTTCGCGTCGCCGACCATGAGCGCGAGCGGTGCGAGTTCGCGATCGTGCGCGTCCTCATCGGGCAGGTCGAGGATCTCCTGGATGCGCCCGAGTGCGCCGAGCGCCTGGTTGACCGAGGTGATCGCGCCGAACGCCTGCCCGAGCGGGAGGATCATCATGAAGAGGAACAGGATGAACGCGACGAGGTTCGCGACCGAGAGGGCGCCGGATGCCACGCGGAAGCCGCCCACGCCGAGCACGACGAGGAACGAGACCTGCATCGCGATGCCGGCGACCGGCACGATGAGCGCCGAGATCTTCGCGACCTTCACGCCCATCTCCCATGCGCCCTCGGCCTGCACCTCGACGTCGCGGATCTCGCGATCCGTGGCGCCGGCGGCACGGATCGTGCGGACGGCTCCGATGGCGCGTTCGACGGAGGCTGCGACGTCGCCGACCTTCTCCTGCGCCTGGTGCGAGGCCTCGCGCACGCGGCCCGACAACAGCGTGACGGTCGTGACGGCGATCGCGATGACGAGCACGGTGAGTCCGAGCAGCACCGGGTCGATGATGAGCATCGCGATGAGGGCGCCGACGAAGGTCACGGTGCCGCCGACCGCCTCGACGAGGCCCTGGGTGAGCACGGCGCGCAGCATCGTCGTGTCGCTGCCGACGCGGGAGACGAGGTCGCCTGTGCGGCGGGTGTCGAACTCGGCGATCGGCAGGCGGAGCAGCTTGCCGATGAGTCGCTTTCGGCTCGAGAGCACGACGCCCTCGCCCGTGCGCTGCAGCAGGTAGTGCTGGTAGCCCGAGATCACGCCGCTGATGATGACGAGTGCGATGAGCGCCCAGACGATCCAGCCGAGCGGTTCGCCGGCCTCGACGATCTGGATGACCTGGCTCACGAGCAGCGGCTGGGCGAGGCTCGCGAGGGCGCCGATGACCGACAGGATCGCGACCCAGATGAGCACCGGCCGGTGCTCGAAGATGAAGGGCAGCAGCTGGCTGAAGGTCGCGCGCGGCCCGGTGGCCGTTGCACGCCTCGAGAAGGGGGATCGTCGGGTCCTGGTGTCGCTCATGTCCTCTTCCTGGTCCGCGCGACGAGCGGATGCCGCATCCGCTCGTCTTCGCAAATCGCCGCCTTGCAGCTTACGTCGCCGCGGCGCGTCCGAGAAAAGCGACGGTGCGATGCACGAAGAAGGCGGAGCGGCTGATCCAGCCGCCCCGCCTCCTCGTCACTGCCCGTGCGGGATCAGCCGAGTCCGTTCCAGAACCCGCAGTTGTGCGCGGTCTCGAACGTGTCGATCATCTCGAGGCCGCCGGCCTCCTCGGTCTTCAGCTCCAGCACCCCGCGGCCGTCGGCGAACGCGGTCCACTCGGGGCCGCCGTCGATGCTCGGGGTGCCGGTCTCGAAGAACGACGACCACAGGGCGACCATCTGGTCGGCGAGGGCCGACTGCTCGTCGTTCAACCCGCGCTGTGCGGCGGTGTAGTTGAACAGGTACTGCAGCTCGGTGGTGTGCGTGGCGCCGAGGGCGAGCGTCGAGGGCGGGAACGGGTCGCCGAGCGAGCGCCACCCGGGGGTCGTCTCGTCGGCGAACTCGTAGAAGTACACCGAGCGCCCGGCGTCGGCGAAGGTGTCGGAGGCGACGACCGACGGGCAGGCGAACATCGAGTCGCCGCTGAGCCAACCCGAGGCGAAGATCGGGTCCTCGCCGGCATCGGCGGGGTAGAGCTCCAGCACGTCGGGGGCGAGCGCACCGAACTGGGCGGTGACGCCCGCCTCGTACTCGGCGGGGTCGAGCGGGTACTGCGCCGAGGCGAAGCCGAGCCACTCGTCGCGGGTGACGCCCATCATGATCGGCACGTCGGCGAGGGTGCCGTCGGCGGCCGCCTCGAGCGGGCCGACCGGTTGGTCGGGGCCGCCGCTGGCGGGGGAGGCGAAGCCGAACCCGGTCGCCGTTCCGACGATCGTCGAGGTCGGCACGGCGCGGAGGCACTCGGCGTCATCGGCCGCGCAGCCCCACTGCGTCGTGAACTCGGTCGGGTCGGATGCCGGTGCGCCGGCGCCGCAGCCCATGGACTGCACCACGGCCTTGTCGAAGAGCCCGTCAGCCGTGGGCGACGCGAGCTGGAAGCAGACCGAGCCGCCGCCGGCGGACTCGCCGACGATGGTGACGTTGTCGGGGTCGCCGCCGAAGGACTCGATGTTCTCCTGCACCCAGCGCAGCGCCTGCTGCTGGTCGAGCATGCCCCAGTTGCCCTGGGCGCCGTACTCGCCCTCCTCGGCCGTCGCCGCGGTGGCGAAGAAGCCGAAGAGACCCAGACGGTATGCGGGGATGACGGTGACGGCGTCTCCGGTCGCGGCGAAGTTGCGGCCGTCGTAGATGTTCGGCGTGCCCGCGGTGTACCCGCCGCCGTGCAGGAAGACGACGACCGGCAGCTTCTCCGTCGCGGCGTCGTCGGGGGCGTAGACGTTCAGGTAGAGGCAGTTCTCGCTCAGCGAGCCGTCGGAGTCGCCGTTCACCGTCTGCGCGCAGTCGGGGCCGGGCTTGGACGCGTCGAGCACGCCCTCCCAGGGCTCGGGGGCCTCGGGCTCGCGCCAGCGGAGGTCGCCCACCGGAGGCTTGGCGAAGGGGACGCCGAGGTACTCGACGCCATCGGCGGTCGCGACGCCCGTCAGCGACCCCTGCTCGATCTCGACCTGCGGCGCGGCGGCAGGCGCGTCGTCGTCGGCTGCGCCGCCGGCGATGCATCCGCTCAGCAGCAGTGCCGTGGCCGTGGCCGCGATCGCGATCGACGCGACCTTGGCGAGTCTCCCAGATGTCATGTTGCTCCCTCGTGTCTCCCGGAATCTACGGTGTGTCCACAGTGTTGTCAAAGCCGTTGACGGTATTGCGCGCGCGAGCATTCCGACGGCAGTGCACGATGGAGGGATGGACCTCACCACGGCCGCCCTCGTCGGCATATCGCACGGCACCGCATCGCCCGACGGACAGGCCGCGGTGCAGCGGCTCATCGACGCCGTCGCGGCGTCGGTCGAGGATTCGGCAGCGGTGCGACTCGGCCACGTCGACGTGCAGCAGCCGGATGTCGCGGCGACCCTCGCCTCGCTGCCGCCGGCGATGCCCGCGGTCGTCGTGCCGTTGCTGCTCTCGGCCGGGTACCACGTGCACGTCGACCTACGACGGGAGATCGATGCGGTGCAGCACCGGACCGTGCGCCTCGCCGCGGCCCTCGGGCCCGACGACCGGCTCGCCGAGGTGCTGCGCCGCCGCCTCGCCGAGGCGGGCGCCGCGCCCGACGACCTCGTGGTGCTCGCCGTGGCGGGGTCGAGCGACGCGCGTGCGGTCGACGACTGCCGGGACATGGGGGAGCGCCTCGGCGCCGTACTCGGCACTCAGGTGACCGTCGGCTTCCTCTCCGCGGCCGAGCCCCGGCTCGCCGACGCGATCGCCCAGGTGCGAGCCGCGGGGGGCACCCGCCGGGTCGTCGCGGCGAGCTACCTGCTCGCACCGGGGTACTTCCAGGACCTCGCGGCCGCCGCTGGCGCCGATCTCGTCACCGAGCCGCTCCTGACCCCGGACGATGCCCCGAACGAGCTCGTCGAGGTCGTGCTCGACCGGTTCGCGGAGGCGACCACTGAGGCAGCCGCGGAGGCCTCCGACTCGGCGCAGGGAGCATAGCGCCGTACGCCCCGTGTCACGGATTGTGACGCCGCATTGCCGTGATTGACGCCGTGTTGCCTTCCTTGCCGTGATGTGACGGCGCACGCTCCGGCCCGCCGCCAACACGCCTAGCCTCGGTCGAAACCCGCACTCAGCGGCGACCGAGGAGCAGACATGACGCAGGAGACGATCGAGGCGCCGAACCGTCCGGCGGCCCGTGCCGGCGAGCGTCCGCCGCGTCCGGCGAGCCGCCCGCACGGTCAGTGGAAGGTCGACGGCACGACGCCGCTCAACGGCAACGAGGAGTGGAAGCAGGTCGACAACGGCCTGAGCGTGCGCGACCGCATCGAGCGCGTCTACTCGAAGGGCGGCTTCGCGTCGATCGACCCGACCGACCTGCACGGGCGGTTCCGCGTCTGGGGCCTCTACACGCAGCGCAAGCCGGGCATCGACGGCGGTCGCACCGCGACGCTCGAACCGCATGAACTCGAAGACGAGTACTTCATGCTCCGCGTGCGCATCGACGGCGGGCAGCTCACGACCGAGCAGCTGCGGGTGATCGCCGACATCTCGATCGACTTCGGCCGGGACACCGCCGACCTGACCGACCGGCAGAACATCCAGCTCCACTGGATCCGCGTCGAGGACGTGCCCGAGATCTGGCGGCGTCTCGAGGCGGTCGGCCTCGGCACGACCGAGGCGTGCGGCGACGTGCCGCGGGTCGTGCTCGGCTCGCCCGTCGCGGGCATCGCCGCCGACGAGCTCATCGACCCGACCGCGCAGATCGACGAGATCACGAGCCGGTTCATCGGCGACGAGACGCTCGCCAACCTGCCCCGCAAGTTCAAGACGGCCATCACCGGCCACCCGAGTCAAGACGTCGTGCACGAGATCAACGACGTCGCGTTCGTGGCGGTGCGACACCCCGAGTTCGGCGTGGGCTACGACCTCTGGGTCGGCGGCGGACTCTCGACCACCCCGCGGCTCGCCGAGCGCCTCGGCGTCTTCGTCGCCCCGGAGCGTGTGGCGGAGGCCTGGCACGGAGTCGCCCAGATCTTCCGCGACTACGGCTACCGGCGCCTGCGCAACAAGGCCCGCCTGAAATTCCTGCTCGCCGACTGGGGCACCGAGAAGTTCCGCCAGGTGCTCGAGACCGAGTACCTCGCGACCCCGCTGCCCGACGGCCCCGCGGCTCCAAAGCCCCTCGCCCACGGCGACCACGTCGGCGTGCACCGCCAGAAGGACGGTCGCTTCTACGTCGGCGCGACGCCGATCGTCGGCCGGGTCTCGGGCCCGGCGCTCGCGAAGCTCGCGGACCTCGTCGAGGCGCACGGCTCCTCGCGCCTGCGCACGACACCGCACCAGAAGCTCGTGATCCTCGACATCCCCGAAGACCGCGTCGAGTCGCTCATCACGGGCCTCGACGAGCTCGGCCTCTCGGCCCGACCGAGCCTCATCCGCCGCGGCACGATCGCGTGCACGGGCATCGAGTTCTGCAAGCTCGCGATCGTCGAGACCAAGGCGTTCGCGACGGCCGCGGTGCTCGACCTCGAGCGCACGCTCGACGGCTTCGACCTGCCGCACCCGATCAGCCTGCACGTCAACGGCTGCCCGAACTCGTGCGCGCGCATCCAGACGGCCGACATCGGCCTGAAGGGCCAGCTCATCATGGACGACCACGGCGAGCAGGTTCCCGGCTACCAGGTGCACCTCGGCGGCGGGCTCGCGACGGCCGACCGCGAGGAGGCCGGCCTCGGCCGCACCGTCCGCGGCCTGAAGGTCACGGCCGACGGCATCGCCGACTACGTCGAGCGGGTGGTCAAGCGATTCCTCGACGACCGCGACACCGCGAGTGACGAGACGTTCGCCGAATGGGCGCACCGCGCCGACGAGGAGGCACTGCGATGAGCGTCTCCCTCGCTCCGCGCGCCACGGCGCTGCGCACCCATGACGAGCTGCGCTCGCTGGCCGAGGCGGGAAACGTCGAACTCCGGAGCCTCGCGGCCGACGAGGCATCCGCCTACGAGGTCATCGCCTGGGTCGCACGCAACTTCCATGCGGATGCCGCAGCCGTCGCCTGCTCGATGGCCGACGCCGTGCTCCCGCACGTCGTCGCCCAGTCGTTGCCCGGTGTCGACGTGCTCTTCCTCGACACCGGCTACCACTTCGCGAAGACCTACGAGACGCGGGACCGGGTCGCCTCGGCGCTCGACGTGCGCGTGGTCGACGTGCTGCCCGAACTCACGGTCGCCGAGCAGAACGCGAAGTACGGGCTCGACCTGTTCGCCCGCGACGCCGCCGAGTGCTGCGCCATGCGCAAGGTCGCACCCCTGCACGATGCGCTCACGGGCTACGAGCTGTGGTTCACGGGCGTGCGCCGCGACGAGGCGCCCACTCGCACGAACACCCCGCTCGTGACGTTCGACGAACGCAACGGGCTGGTCAAGGTCAACCCGCTCGCGGCGTGGAGCTTCGACGAGCTGATCGACTACTCGAACGCCTTCGGCGTCCCCGTGAACGACCTGCTGAGCCAGGGCTACCCGTCGATCGGCTGCGAACCGTGCACCCGGAAGGTGGCGGAGGGCGAAGACCCCAGGGCCGGCCGCTGGGCGGGCCTCGACAAGACGGAATGCGGGCTTCACGTATGAGCGCCATCGACACGATCCCCTTCGAGACCGGCATCGACACGCTCGACGCGCTGGAGTCCGAGTCGATCCACATCATCCGCGAGGTCGTCGCCGAGTTCGAGCGGCCCGTGCTGCTGTTCTCGGGCGGCAAGGACTCGGTGCTCGTGCTGCACCTGGCCGCCAAGGCGTTCTGGCCCGGACGCGTGCCGTTCCCCGTGCTGCACGTCGACACGGGGCACAACTTCCCAGAGGTCATCGACTTCCGCGACCGCACGGTCGCCCGCCTCGGCCTCCGCCTCGAAGTGGCATCCGTGCAGGACTACCTCGACGACGGCCGCCTGCAGGAGCGTGCGGACGGCACGCGCAACCCGCTGCAGACGCAGCCGCTGCTCGACGCGATCGCAGCCGGTCGCCACGACGCGGTCTTCGGCGGCGCCCGCCGGGACGAGGACAAGGCACGGGCGAAGGAGCGGATCCTCAGCCTCCGCGACGAGTTCGGCCAGTGGGACCCGCGCAACCAGCGCCCCGAGCTCTGGGACCTCTACAACGGCCGCCACACGGTGGGCCAGCACGTGCGCGCCTTCCCGATCTCGAACTGGACCGAACTCGACGTCTGGCGCTACATCGAGCGCGAGGGCATCGAGCTGCCGCCGCTCTACTACGCCCACGAGCGCGAGGTCTACCGCCGCGACGGCATGTGGCGGGCGGTGAGCGAGGTCTCGCCGGCGAGGCCGGACGAGGTCGTCGAGCGCCGCACGGTGCGCTACCGCACCGTGGGTGACATGAGCTGCACCGGGGCGGTCGAGTCGGCCGCGGCATCCGTCGCCGACGTCGTCGCCGAGGTGGCGACCTCGACGCTGACCGAACGCGGCGCCACTCGGGCCGACGACCGCATCTCGGAGGCCGCCATGGAGGATCGCAAGAAGGACGGGTACTTCTGATGGGCGACGCACTGTTCCGTTTCGCGACGGCCGGCTCGGTCGACGACGGCAAGTCGACGCTCGTCGGTCGACTGCTGCACGACTCGAAGGCGATCCTCGCCGACCAGCTCGAGTCGGTCGCCCGCACCTCCGCCGAGCGCGGCTTCGGCGGCGAGCCCGGCGCGATCGACTTCGCGCTGCTCACCGACGGCCTGCGCGCCGAGCGCGAGCAGGGCATCACGATCGACGTGGCCTACCGCTACTTCTCGACCGGTCGGCGCTCGTTCATCCTCGCCGACTGCCCCGGCCACGTGCAGTACACGCGCAACATGGTGACCGGCGCGACGACCGCCGACGCCGTCGTCGTGCTCGTCGACGCCCGCAACGGCGTGCTCGAGCAGACCCGGCGCCACCTCGCCGTGGTCGCCCTGCTCCGGGTGCCGCACGTGATCATCGCGGTCAACAAGATCGACCTGCTGGGCTACTCCGAGGCCGCGTACACCGCCGTCGCCGACGAGGTCACGACCCTCGTGGGCGAGCTCGGCCTGCCAGAGGCGCACGTCGTGCCGGTCTCGGCCCTCGCGGGCGACAACATCGTCGATCGCTCGGCGAACACGCCCTGGTACCGCGGCCCGGCCCTGCTCGAGCTGCTCGAGACCCTCCCGTCGCTCGACGAGCTCGAGACCGAGCTCGAAGCGCTGCGGATGCCGGTGCAGCTCGTCATCCGCCCGCAGGGGGCCGTGGCGCACGGCGTCGACGACCCCGACCGCTTCCGCGACTACCGCGCCTTCGCCGGCCGCATCGCCTCGGGCACCGTGCGCGTCGGCGACCGGGTGCAGGTGTTCCCGGGCGGCGCCACGACGGTCGTGACCGGCATCGATGCCGGGCCGCGCGAGCTCGACGCGGCATCCGCACCGCAATCGGTCTCGCTGCGTCTCGCCGACCAGCTCGATGCAGCACGCGGCGCCGTCATCGCGGCCGCCGGTGCGCTGCCCGAGCCGCGTCGCGAGCTCGACGCCGCGCTGTTCTGGCTCGGCGGCCGGGCGCTGCGCCCCGGCGCCCGCGTGCTCGTGAAGTCGGGCACGACCACCGTGCAGGCGCTCGTGCCCGAGATCGTCGGGCGCCGCGACCTCGACTCGCTCGAACTCGAGCCGGCCGAGCACCTCGAGATCAACGACATCGGCCAGGTGCGCGTGCGCCTCTCGGCCGAACTGCCCGTCGAGGAGTACGTCGCGCATCGTCGCGCCGGCGCATTCCTCGTCATCGACCCGCAGTCGGGCGCCACGCTCGCTGCCGGGATCGTCACCGCACCGGTGACGCCCACCACCGGCCGAGCCGGCAACACCAGCACCACCCGCACGACCACCGATACCGAAGGAGTAGCAGCATGACCGCACCATCACGCGCCCGTTCCCGCCTCGGCCTGGTCGCGGGCATGATGCTCGCCGCCGCGATCGTCACGACCGCCGTGCTGGCCCTGAGCGGCTGCGCGCAAGCCGCCGCCGGGCAGGACGCCGAGGCATCCGCTTCGACGGAGCCCGCGGCGGAGCTGCGCCTCGGCTACTTCGCGAACGTCACGCACGCCCCGGCACTCGTCGGCGTGCAGGAGGGGCTCTTCGCCGACGCGCTCGGCGACACGAAACTCACGACGCAGGTCTTCAACGCCGGCCCCGCCGCGATCGAGGCGCTCTCGGCGGGTGCCATCGACGCGACGTACATCGGGCCGAACCCGTCGATCAACACCTTCATCCAGTCGGGCGGGCAGTCGGCGCACATCGTCGCCGGAGCCGCCACCGGCGGTGCGGCGCTCGTCGTGCGCGACGGCATCGACTCGGCGAAGGACCTCGAGGGCACGACCCTCGCCACCCCGCAGCTCGGCAACACGCAGGACGTGGCGCTGCGCTCGTGGCTCGCGGGCGAAGGCTACGAGACCGACACGACGGGCGGCGGCGACGTGCACATCACGCCCACCGAGAACGCGCAGACCCTCACCCTCTTCCAGCAGGGCGGCCTCGACGGCGCCTGGCTGCCCGAGCCGTGGGTCTCCCGCCTCATCGTCGACGCCGGCGCGCACGTGCTGGTCGACGAGGCCGAGCTCTGGGAGGACGGTGCGTTCCCGACGACCGTGCTGCTCGTGCGTGCCGAATTCCTCGAGGAGCACCCCGAGACCGTGCAGGCGCTGCTCGAGGGGCACGTGGCCTCCGTCGCGTGGCTCGAGGAGAACGCCGGCGAAGCGCCGGCCGTGATCAACTCCGCGCTCGAGGCCGACACGGGCAAGCCGCTCGCCGACGACGTCATCACCCGGGCGCTCGAGCACGTGAGCTTCGGGGTCGACCCGCACGCCGAGACGTTCGAGACGCTCGTCGCGAACGGCCTCGAGGCCGGCACGCAGAAGGACGGCTCGATCGAGGGGCTGTTCGACCTGCGCCTGCTGAACGCACTGCTCGAACGCGACGGCGCCGAACCGGTCTCGGCCGGCGGCCTCGGCGAGGAGTAGGACGCCATGAGCGGGCAGACGGCCATCCGCATCGAGCACCTCGGCAAGCGCTTCGGCGCCGGCCCGCTCGTGCTCGACGACGTGAACCTGTCGGTCGCGGCGGGGGAGTTCGTCTGCCTGCTCGGCGCCTCGGGCTGCGGCAAGTCGACGCTCCTGAACCTCATCGCGGGCCTCGACCGCCCAACGACGGGCGCGATCGACGTGCCGGCCGAGGGAGCCGCCGTGATGTTCCAGGAGTCGGCGCTCATGCCGTGGTCGACCGCCCGTCAGAACGTCGAGCTCGCACTGCGCCTCAGGGGGGTTCCGCGGTCGGCACGCCGGGCCGAGGCGATGGAACTCCTCGACACGGTGGGCCTCTCGGATGCCGCGGAGAAGCGACCCCACGAGCTCTCGGGCGGCATGCGCCAACGCGTCGCCCTCGCGCGCGCCCTCGCGCAGGACCGGCCCGTGCTCCTGATGGACGAACCCTTCGCGGCGCTCGACGCCATCACCCGCGACCTCCTCCACGAGGAGCTCGAGCGGGTCTGGCGCCGCACCGGTCGCACCATCGTCTTCGTCACACACAATGTCCGCGAAGCTGCTCGGCTCGGGCAACGGGTCGTCCTCCTGTCGTCCCGTCCCGGGCGAGTCGCGGGCGAGTGGCGCATCGCCGAGACCTCCGGCCGCCGCATCGAGTCGCCCGAGGTCGCGGCGCTCTCGATCGAGATCACGGAACAGCTCCGGAAGGAGATCCGCCGAAATGCCGCATGACACCGACGCCGGTCGAGTAGCGACGCAGGAGCGAATCGAGACCTCTGCTGTCGAGACCCCGGAAGGTCTCGATACGCTCCCAGGCGCTCACTACTCGACCGAGGGCGCTGACGGCGCCGACGGAACCGACAGCACCGGCGGAGCCGACGAGCTCCGCAGCCTCGCCGCCGGCCTCGACCGCCTGCAGACCGATCCCGAGCGCGCCCCGGGCGCGTGGCGGCGCTTCACCACGAGCGTGCTGCCGCCCATCGTCTTCGTCATCGTGCTCGTCGCGGCCTGGCAGCTCTACGTCGTGATCGCCCAGCCCCGCCCCGACATCGTGCCGGGTCCGCTCGACGTCGTCGCCGCCATCTCCGAGGGCTGGGAGTCGGGCCGGCTGCAGCTCGCCGTCGTCACGAGCCTCGAACGCGGCGTCGTCGGCTTCCTCATCGCCGTCGTCGTCGGCACGCCCCTCGGGCTCCTGCTCGCCGAGGTGAAACCGCTGCGCCGCGCCATCGGGCCGATCATCTCGGGCCTGCAGGTGCTGCCGTCGGTCGCCTGGGTGCCCGCCGCGATCATCTGGTTCGGCCTCACGGACGCCACGGTGTACTTCGTCGTGCTCATGGGCGCCGTGCCGTCGATCGTCAACGGCCTCGTCGCCGGCGTCGACCAGGTGCCGCCGCAGTTGCGACGCGTCGGCACGGTGCTCGGCGCCGGCCCCGGCCGCCTCGCGACGCTCGTGGTGCTGCCCGCCGCCCTGCCCGGCTACGTCGCCGGGCTCAAGCAGGGGTGGGCGTTCTCGTGGCGCTCGCTCATGGCCGCCGAGATCATCGCGGTCGGCGGCACGATCGGCTTCGGGCTCGGCTCGATGCTCGACCAGAGCCGCGAGCTCGCCGATCTCGCCGGGGTGCTCGCGACGATCCTCGTGATCCTCGCGATCGGCATCCTCATCGAGCTCGTCGTCTTCGCCCCGCTCGAGCGACGGATGCTCCGTCGCCGCGGACTGCTGCAGGGAGGCACCCGATGACCGAGACCACTCCGGACGCGACTCGACCAACCGGCAGCGTCGTGCTCGTCGGTGCCGGCCCCGGGGACGCCGGGCTCCTCACCATCAGGGGGCTCCGCGCGCTCGAGGCCGCCGACGTCATCGTCGCCGACCGGCTCGGTGCCCGCGGCGTGCTCGACGGCCTCGCGGCCGAGGGGGTTCGGCTCCGCGCCGAGGTCGTCGACGTCGGCAAGCTCCCCGGCCACCACGCGGTGCCGCAGGACGCGATCAACGAGCTGCTCGTCAGCCTCGCCCGCGACGGCAAGCGCGTCGTCCGCTTGAAGGGCGGCGACCCGTTCATCTTCGGCCGGGGCGGTGAAGAACTCGCATTCTGCCGCGACGCCGGCGTCGACGTCGACGTCGTGCCCGGCATCACGAGCGCCATCTCGGTGCCCGCGATCGCCGGCATCCCGCTCACCCACCGCGGTCTCGCGACGACGTTCACCGTCGTCACCGGGCACGACCAGATCCGGTCGCTCGGCGGCGGTCGCGACCACACGGTCGTGCTGCTCATGGGCATCGGCACGCTCGCGAACTCCGCCATCACCCTCGCCCGCGGTGAACGCGGCGGCGACTGCCCCGTCGCGATCATCGAAGACGGCTACGGGCCGCGCCAGCGCGTCACCGTCGGCACGCTCGACACGATCGCGCTGCAGGCGGCGCGCCGCGGCATCCGCTCGCCCGCGGTCGTCGTCGTCGGCGACGTCGTGACCCTCAGCCCGTACGCCCCCGCGGCGCTCGACCCCCACCGAAAGGCCCAGCAGCCATGACCCGTTCCCTCCGCGTCGCGATCGTCGGCGCCGGCCCCGCCGGCATCTACGCCGGCAACATCCTGAGCCGTCAGGTCGCCGCCCTTCGACAGGCTCAGGAACCGGCTGCGTCCGACGTCGCGATCGACCTGTTCGAGTCGCTGCCCGCCCCGTACGGGCTCATCCGCTACGGCGTCGCGCCCGATCACCCGCGCATCAAGGGCATCGTGAACTCATTGCACGAGATGCTCGACGCGGGCACGATCCGGCTCATCGGCAACGTCGAGGTCGGACGCGACATCACCGTCGACGAGCTGCGCGAGCGCTACGACGCCGTCGTCTTCGCGACCGGCGCATTGCGCGACGCCCCGCTCGACATCCCCGGCATCGAGCTGCCCGGATCCTACGGCGCCGCCGACGTCGTGGCGTGGTACGACGGCCACCCCGACGTGTCGCGCGAGTGGCCGCTCGAGGCCGAGCAGATCGCCGTCATCGGCAACGGCAACGTGGCCCTCGACGTCGCCCGGGTGCTCGCGAAGCATCCGAAGGACCTGCTGTCGACCGATGTGCCGGCGAACGTCGTCGCGGGGCTCGAGTCCTCGCCCGTGACCGACGTGCACGTGTTCGGCCGCCGCGGACCCACGCACGTGAAGTTCACGCCGATCGAGCTGCGCGAACTCGGTGAGGTCCCCGATGTCGACGTGATCGTCTACGACGACGACTTCGAGCGCGCTGCGGACGACCCGCACGCCGAGCAGCTGTTCGCCTCGAACAACCAGGTCAAGGTGATGACCCGCACGCTGAACGGATGGCGGAAGCCCGCCGGCCACGAGTACACGGCGTCGCGTCGCCTGCATCTGCACTTCCTGCACGCACCGGTCGAGGTGCTCGGCACCGACCGCGTCGAGGGCGTGCGGTTCGAACGGACCCGCCCAGTCGGCGACGGCACGGTCGAGGGCACCGGAGAGTTCGTCGACGTGCCCGTGCAGGCGGTCTACCGCGCGGTCGGCTACGCGAGCTCGCCCGTTGCCGGCGTGCCGTTCGACGAGCGCAGGGCCGTGATCCCCAACGACGGGGGCCGGGTGACGGATGCCGCCGGCGCTCCGATCCCCGGCGTCTACGCCACGGGCTGGATCAAGCGCGGCCCCGTCGGCCTCATCGGCCACACCAAGGGCGACGCGCTCGAGACCATCACGAACCTGCTGGCGGATGCCTCGGCGGGCGCGCTGCCCGCCCCGTCCGTCTCGGCGGGAGCCGACGGCGATGAGGTGTTCGAACTGCTCGAGGCGCGGGGCATCCGCTTCACGACCTGGACCGGATGGCTCGGACTCGACGCGCACGAGCGCGGACTCGGCGAGGCGTGGGAGCCGGCGGATGCCGCGCATGCCGGCGTCGTGCGCGAGCGCGTGAAGGTCGTGCCCCGTGACGAGCAGGTGGAGATCTCGCGCGACGTCGCCCTGGCGCTCTCGTGACGTACGTCATCGCGCTGCCGTGCGTCGACGTCAAGGATCGGGCCTGCATCGACGAGTGCCCGGTCGACTGCATCTACGAGGGTGAGCGATCGCTCTACATCAACCCCGACGAGTGCGTCGACTGCGGCGCATGCGAACCGGTGTGCCCGGTCGAGGCGATCTACTACGAGGACGACCTGCCCGATGTCTGGGCCGACTACTACAAGGCCAACGTCGAGTTCTTCGAGGTGTCGACGGGCTCGAGGTCGGCGCTCGGCTCGCCCGGCGGGGCGGCGAAGACCGGCACCCTCGACTTCGACCACCCGCTCGTCGCCGCGCTGCCGCCCCAGGCGGCGCACGCCTGAGACTGCGGCGGCGCGGCGCAGGCGGCGAACGCGAGCCGCACGCGCCGACGACGAAGGGCGGATGCCACGCGGCATCCGCCCTTCTGGTCACGACGTGATCAGGCGTCCATGTCGACGTCCTTCGTCTCCTTCGAGACGAGCAGCGCGATGAGCGTGAGCACGGCCATGGCCGAGAGGTAGATGCCGACCCAGAACGGGCTGCCGTCGCCGGCCTGCCAGAGCGCCACCGCGATGAACGGGGCGACGGCTGCGCCGAGGATCGACGACACGTTGTACGAGATGCCGGAGCCCGTGTAGCGCACGTTCGTCGGGAACAGCTCGGGCAGCAGCGCACCCATCGGGCCGAAGGTCATGCCCATGAGCGAGAAGCCCACGACGAGCCAGAGCATGACGCCCCAGAAGCCGGCGCCGAGGAGCGGCACCCAGATGAGGCCGAACACGATGATCGCGAGCGTGACCCAGATGAGCGTCTTGCGGCGGCCCCACTTGTCGGCCCACGGGCCGGAGAGCAGGGTGAAGATGCCGAAGAACACGACACCGCCGATGAGCATCAGCACGAAGGTGCTGTACGAGTAGCCGAGGCCGGGCAGGGCGCCGTCGACGGGTTCGACGGCCGCACGGCCGTAGCTGAGCGAGAACGTGGTCATCAGGTAGAAGAGCACGTAGGTCGCCAGCATGAAGAACGTGCCGAGGATGAGCTGCTTCCAGTGGTGCTTGAAGACCTCGCCGAGCGGCAGCTTCTTGAGCCTGCCCTCCTTCGACGCCTTCGAGAAGCTCGTCGACTCGACGAGGCGCAGGCGCACCCAGAGGCCGACGATGACCATGACGACGGAGAAGAGGAACGGGATGCGCCAGCCCCAGTCGAGGAAGGCCTGGGACGGCATGGTCGGGTCGTCGGACGGGAGCACTGCCGCGATGATGAGGAACAGGCCGTTGGCGATGATGAATCCGATGGGCGCGCCGAGCTGCGGGAACGTGCCGTACCAGGCGCGCTTGCCCTTCGGTGCGTTCTCGGTCGCGACGAGCGCGGCGCCCGACCACTCGCCGCCGAGTGCGAAGCCCTGCGCGATGCGGAGGAGGACGAGCAGGAGCGGCGCGAGCCAGCCCACCATCGCGTAGGTCGGCAGCAGGCCGATGAGGAACGTCGCGACGCCCATCGTGAGCAGAGCGCCGACGAGCGTGGCCTTGCGCCCGTGCTTGTCGCCGAGGTGGCCGAAGATGACGGCGCCGAGCGGTCGTGCGACCATCGCGGCGCCGAAGACGGCGAACGAGGAGAGCAACGCCGTCGTCGGGTCGCCGGTCGGGAAGAAGAGGTGGGGGAACACGAGCACGGCCGCGGTCGCGTAGACGTAGAAGTCGTAGAACTCGATCGTCGTGCCGATGAGGCTCGCGAGGATGACGCGGCTGCGGGGATTCGCGGGGGCTGCGGGGGCGGCCGTGGCCGCGGTGGATGTGGACATCGTGAGCGAAGACTCCAAAGGGTGAGCGTTGCGCCGGCTTCGGGCACGTCGGTCTGGCGTCGAGCGGAGTCGGTGGGGTGGAATCGTCGCTTGTGGCAACCTCACCAGCCTACGCACCGATCGTCGACGATCCCCCAGATCGGGGGTCCGTCGTGCGACGAGCGGTGGCGTCCGCGCGCCGAACGGCGCCCGCCACGCCGGCGGAGATGGATCGAACGACGGATGCTGCGGCATCCGCTCGTCGTTAGGCTGACCCCATGGATACCTTCATCAGCATTCTCCACGTCGCCGGAGCCGTCTTCATCGTCGGCCCGATGGCCATCCTCCCGATGACCGCGATGCGGGCGGTGCGCGCCGGCAACGGGTCGCAGGTTGCGGTGCTCGCGAAGTCGACGAACCTCTTCGCCTGGCTCTCGCTCCTCGTGTTCGTGTTCGGCTTCGGTGCGATGAGCATGGCGCCCGAGGAGTTCGACCTCTCGGTCACGACGCCGTGGATCCTCTGGTCGATCATCCTCTACGTCATCGCCTTCGCCCTGACGCTCTTCCTCGTCGTGCCGTCGATGCGGAAGGCCGCAGCGGCCCTCGGCGAGAGCGCCGGCGACGGCGCCGAGGCGCCCAAGGCGAGCTACCCGGCGATCGCAGCGGGCAGCGGTATTGCGTCGCTGCTCCTCGTCGCCGTCGTCGTGCTGATGGTCTGGAAGCCGTAGCCTCCTCGGCTCAGCTCAGCGTCCGCAGGGCGCGAACCGTCGCGACGGCGGCCTCGGCCGCCTCGCGACCCTTGTCCTCCTTCGAGCCGGGCAGGCCGGCTCGGTCGAGCCCCTGCTGCTCGTCGTCGAGGGTGAGCAGGCCGAAGCCGACGGGCTTGCCGGTGTCGAGTGCGACGCGGGTGAGCCCGTCGGTCGCTGCGGCCGACACGTACTCGAAATGCGGCGTGCCGCCGCGGATGATCACGCCGAGCGCGACGACCGCATCGGCTCCGGCGTCGAGCGCCGCCTTCGCGACGACAGGCAGTTCGAAGCTGCCGGGCACGCGAACGAGCGAGAAGTCGGCGCCGGATGCCTCGAGCGTGCGGGTCGCCCCGGCGATCAGGCCGTTCGTGATCTCGTCGTGCCAGCTGCCGGCCACGATCACGACCCTGAGGCCGCGTCCGTCGACGTCGAGTGCGGGGGATCCTGCTCCGCTCATGATGGGTGTCCTTCCAGGAGGGTTTCGGCTGCGCCGTCGGTGAGTTGCTGGTCGTCGATCGCGTGGCCCATGCGCTGCCGCTTCGTGTCGAGGTAGCCGGAGTTGCCGGTGCCGACGCCGACGACGAGCGGCAGGCGCTCGCTCACCGTGATGCCGTGCGACTCGAGCTGGCGCACCTTCTCGGGGTTGTTGGTGAGGAGGCGGACCCGGCTGACACCGAGGTCGGTGAGGATCGCGGTCGCGGCGCTGTAGTCGCGGGCGTCGATCGGCAGCCCGAGGGCGAGGTTCGCGTCGAGGGTGTCGAGGCCGTCCTCCTGCAGGCGGTACGCCCGGAGCTTGTTGATGAGGCCGATGCCGCGCCCCTCGTGGCCGCGCAGGTAGACGACCACGCCGCCGTCCTGCTGGATGGTCTCGAGCGCGGCGTCGAGCTGGGGGCCGCACTCGCACTTGAGCGAGCCGAAGGCCTCGCCGGTGAGGCATTCGGAGTGCACCCGCACGATGGCGCCGTCGGCGGCGGATGCCGGGTCGCCGGCGATGATCGCGACGTGGTCGGCGCCGGTGGCCCGGTCGCGGTACGCCCGCACCCGGAACTCGCCGTGCTCGGTCGGCAGGGCGGTCTCGACCTCGAAGTCGACGGAGGAGGTCTCTGGCACCGCCGCCGCGGGCGGCGTGGCCGCGAGGTCGTGGCCCGCGTGGTGCTGCTCGAGCCAGTCGATGAGCGCCGCGACGGTCGTGACCGGCAGCCCCTCTCGCTCGCCGAGCTCGATGAGCCCGGGCAGGCGCATCATCTCCCCGTCGTCGGCGACGATCTCGCCGATGACGCCCACGGGGGCCAGGCCGGCGAGGCGCATGAGGTCGACGGCCGCCTCGGTGTGCCCTGCACGTTCGCGCACACCGCCGTCGACCGCGCGCAGCGGGATGACGTGGCCGGGCCGGATGAGCCGGTCGGGGGTCGACGCGGGGTCGGCGAGCACGCGCAGGGTGTGGGCGCGATCGGAGGCCGAGATGCCCGTCGATGTGCGATCGGCGGCATCGACGGAGATCGTGTAGGCCGTGCCGCGCACGTCTTCGCTGCGCTCGGTCATGAGCGGCAGCGCGAGTCGGTCGGCGAGTTCGTTGGGCAGCGGCGCGCACAGGTAGCCGCTCGTGTTGCGCACCATCCAGGCGATCCACTCCTGCGTCGCGAACTCGGCCGCCATGATGGCGTCGCCCTCGTTCTCGCGGGCCTCGTCGTCGGCGACGATCACGGGCTTTCCGGCGCGGAGCGCCTCGAGCACCTCCGGCATCGTGGCGAGGCTCATGCGGCTCCTCCGGTCGTCGGTTGCGGTTCGGAGAGCGGGCCCGCCTGGAACCCGATGACCGAGCTCGTGCGCGCTTCGGGTTCGCCGCCCCAGCGCGGGTCGAATCGCAGCATCCGTGCGACCTGCCGCGCGACGATGTCGGTCTCGATGTTCACCCGGTCGCCGGCGACGCGTTCGCCGAGCGTCGTGGCGGTGAGGGTCTCGGGGATGAGGGAGACCTCGAACCACGAGCCGGCCGGTTCATCGCCGACGGCGCTGACCGTGAGCGACACGCCGTCGACGGCGATGGAGCCCTTGTCGACGAGGAGCGGCGCGTGCGCCGGGTCGAGCGAGAAGCGGATGACGCGCCATGCGTCCCCCGGCCGGATCTCGAGCACCTCGGCGGTGCCGTCGATGTGGCCCTGCACGATGTGGCCGCCGATGCGGTCGCCGACCCGGGCCGCGCGTTCGAGGTTCACGGTGAGGCCCTCGCCGGCGCCGTCGAGCGTCGACATCGCGAGCGTCTGCGCCATGACGTCTGCGGTGAAGCGCTCCGTGTCGAAGTCGACGACCGTGAGGCACACACCGGAGACCGAGATCGAGTCGCCGTGCTTCACGCCCTCGACGGCGAGCGGGCCGTGCACCGTCAGCCGTGCAGCGTCGGCCGTGCGCTCGACGCGCTCGACCGTGCCGAGCTCCTCGATGATTCCGGTGAACATGTCAGTTCCCTTCCGTGGGCTTGGGGCGGGCGACGAGCAGGAGATCGTCGCCGAGTCGTTCGACGACGGCGAAGTCGAAGCGGAGCGCCCCGTCGATCGTCGGCACGCCGAGCTCGCCGAGGGCGAGGCGCGGGCCGCCGAGGAGCGTCGGGGCGAGGTAGACGAGGAGTTCGTCGACGAGGCCGTCGGCGATGAAGGCGCTCGCGAGCGTCGGGCCGCCTTCGATGAAGAGCGAGCGGATGCCCCGGCCGGCGAGCTCCGCGAGATCGGCCCGCAGATCGGTGCCCGCGAAGAACAGGGGGGCGTGCGGGTGCCGGGTGATCGCGGCATCCGATGGCGTCTCGCGCCGCCCGAAGACGACCGGCACCGGCTGTGCGTCGAAGAACTCGCCGCCGGGCGCCCGTGCGGTGAGCGACGGGTCGTCGGCGAACACGGTGCCCGTGCCGACGGCGATCGCGTCGGCGGCCGATCGGCGCCGGTGCACGTCGGCGCGGGCCTCGCCGCCGGTGATCCACTGGCTCGTGCCGTCGGCGGCCGCTGCGCGCCCGTCGAGGCTCGACGCCCACTTGACCGTGACGTGCGGGCGATGGTTGCGTGCCGCGAAGAGCCAGTCGTCGAGCATCGCCTCGACCTCGTCGGCGAGTACGCCAGTGGTGACCTCGACGCCGGCGTCGCGCAGGCGCTGCGCACCGCCCGAGGAGTGGTCGCCCGGGTCGGCGACGGCGTACACGACGCGGCCGATGCCGGCCTCGATGAGCGCGACCGCGCAGGGGCCCGTGTGCCCGGTGTGGTTGCAGGGTTCGAGCGTGACGACCGCGGTCGCGCCGTGGGCGGCGCCGGGTTCGAGTTTGGCGAGCGCGTCGACCTCGGCGTGGGTGGTGCCGGCGCCGCGATGCCAGCCCTCGGCGACGACCTCGCCGCCGGGGGAGAGGATGACGCAGCCGACGCGCGGGTTCACGCCCCGTGCCGGTCCGCGGGTCGCGAGCTCGAGCGCACGACGCATCGCCGCGACATCCGCTGCCGTCTGCTCTTCCGCACTCATCCGTGATCCTGTCTCAGGGCTCCGGGGTGCTGGACGTGGTCGACGGTCGTCGACGGCCTCGGTCGGCGGCGCACAGGCGCTGCCGACCCGTGCGCCTCCCATCCGGACTTTCACCGTCGGTACCGGAGTTCCACCGGTTCGACCACGGGTGCGGGGCCTTTCGACCTCGCGCTCGCAGTTCGCGGACTGTCACCGCCGGTTCGGACTTACACCGACCCCGGAGCACGTATCTCACTCGATTCTAGGTCAACGCGTGCGACGCGCGGCTATTCCCGGTCATTCGGAGACTCGACGAGGGCTCGCGCGGTGCCCTCGTCGACGATGAGGTCGGTGATGAGCCCTGCGGCGAGTGCGCCGCGGAGGCTCGCGAGCTTCGCGCGGCCCGAGACGACGCAGATGCGCCGGGGTGCGCGTCGCAGCACGGCGAAGTCGGGGCCGGTGGCGCGCTCGTTCAGCGAGATGCCGTCGGTCGAGCCGTCGGCGCGGTAGAAGACGGTGGCGACGTCGCCGACCGCGCCGTCGCGGGAGAGGGCCTCGTAGTCGGCCCGCTCGAGGTAGCCGCCCTGGTAGACGTGGCTCGGCACCTCGGCGAAGGGGGAGCCGACGCCGAAGAGCGCGACGTCCATGCGCTCCTGCAGGTCGAGGAGGCGGCGGGTGCTGCGTTCGCGCCAGAAGGCGCGGCGCGTCTCGGGGTCGTCGAAGAAGGCGGGCACCGGGAACTGCTGCACGCGGGCGCCGAACGCGTCGCCGAAGCGGCGCAGCAGCTCGCTCGCGTAGACGATGCCGGTGGTGCGGCCGTTGCCGGCGCCGTTCAGCTGCACGACCTCGGAGTTGTGGGTGGCCTTCGGAACGAGGTGGCGGCTCATCGCGCTCATCGTTGAGCCCCACGCGATGCCGATCGTCTGGTTCGAATCGACGAAACGTCCGAGAATTCGTGCAGCCGAGAGGGCGACGCGGTCGAGTCGGTCGACGTCGCTGGCGTGATCGGGCACTGGGATGACGTGCGCGCCGACGGCGAAACGCTCGAGGATCTCCTGCTCGATACGGCTCGGCAGGTCGAGCGGGGAGTGGATCGAGATCTCGACGAGTCCGCTCGCCCTGGCATGGCTGAGCAGGCGCGAGACGGAGGATCGCGAGGTGTGCAGCTCGTGCGCGATCGCATCCATCGTGAGGTCCTGCATGTAGTACAGATGCGCTGCTCGAAGCGCGTCGCGCGTCTTCCCCGGCACTGATTCGGTGCCGTCCTCGACGGTCCCGGCTGGCTGCTCGTTCATCCTGGTCATCCTTGCACGTTCGTTCACCCGGCTTGCAAGTTCGTTCCGCCGTGTTCACGATGTATTCATCCACACCAGGCATGCTCGACGCAAGCCGCCGTTCCACACCCGAGAGGACAGCGATGTCTCCGCAGCAGACGACCCCGAACCAGCCCCGCCCCAGCTCGAGCGGCGAGCGAGCGGATGTCGCGGCCATCCGCACCCGGCCGCAGGCCTCCGTCCTCGTCATCGGCGCCGGCATCAACGGCATCGCGACGTTCCGCGACCTCGCACTGCAGGGTGTCGACGTCGTGCTCGTCGAACGGGGCGACTTCGTCTCCGGGGCATCCGCCGCCTCGTCGCACATGATCCACGGCGGCATCCGCTACCTCGAGAACGGCGAGTTCCGGCTCGTGAAGGAGTCGGTGACCGAGCGCAACGCGCTCATCCGCATCGCACCCCACTACGTGAAGCCGCTCGAGACGACCGTGCCGATCTTCTCGACCTTCTCGGGCATCCTCTCGGCGCCCATGCGCTTCCTCACCCACAAGTCGGGCAAGCCCACCGAGCGCGGCGCCGCGCTCATCAAGACCGGCCTCACGATCTACGACGCCTTCTCGCGCGACGGCGGCTCGGTGCCGCGCCACCGCTTCCACGGTCGCAAGCGTTCGCTCGCCGAGCTGCCCGCACTGAACGCCGGCATCAGGTACACCGCGACCTACTACGACGCGAGCATGCACGACCCCGAGCGGCTCGCGCTCGACGTGCTCTTCGACGGGCTCGCAGCCGGCGGGCGCGCCCGGGCCGCGAACTACCTCGAGGCCGTCGGCATGGGCGCCGAGGGCGTGCGCCTCCGCGACACCCTCACGGGCGCGGAGTTCGACGTCGCCGCCGACGTCGTCGTGAACACCTCGGGGCCGTGGACCGACCTCACCAACGAGGGGTTCGGGCGCCCCACCGCGTTCATGGGCGGCACCAAGGGGTCGCACATCGTGCTCGACAACGACGAGCTCCTCGCCGCGACCGGCGGGCGCGAGATCTTCTTCGAGCACGAGGACGGCCGCATCGTGCTGATCTACCCCCTGAAGGGCAAGGTCATGGTCGGCACGACCGACCTCGAACACGACATGCGGGAGCCCGCCGTGTGCACCGAGGCCGAGGTCGACTACTTCTTCGAACTCATCGCGCACGTTTTCCCAGCAGTGCCCGTCGACCGTTCGCAGATCGTCTACCGCTTCTCGGGCGTGCGCCCGCTGCCGCGACACGACGACGAGGCGCCCGGATTCGTCTCCCGCGACTACCGCATCGAACGAGCGGATGTCCCCGAGCGCCCCGGCACCACGCTGCTGAGCCTCGTGGGCGGCAAGTGGACCACGTTCCGCGCGCTCGCCGAGCACCTCTCGAACGAGGTGCTCGAACTCCTCGGCCGCGACCGCACCCGCTCCACGGCGGGGCTCGCGATCGGCGGCGGCGCCGGGTACCCGACGACCGACGACGCCCGCCGCGTCTGGACCGTCTCGCACGGCGACGAGATCGGCCGCCTCCGCGCCGAGGAGCTGCTCGAGCGCTACGGCACGCGTGCCGAGGCGTTCATCGCCTCGATCGAGGGCGAGCGCGACGAGCCGCTCGCCCACCACGCGGGCTACAGCCGGCGCGAGATCGCCTGGCTTGCCGGCACCGAGCGGGTCGTGCACCTCGCCGACGTCGTGCTTCGCCGCACGAGCATCGCCTTCACCGGAGCGCTCACGGCGCCGCTCCTCGACGAGCTCGCCGAGATCGTCGGCACCGAACTGGGCTGGGACTTCGAGCGCCGTGCCGTCGAGACGGCCAGCACCCGGGAGCTGCTCGCCGAGCGCCACGGGGTCGAGCTGGAGGCATCCGCCACCCTCGTCTGAGGTCGCACAATCTGCACGCATGTGCACCGGAATCCGCACATTCCGGGCTGGAACGCCCGATAGCTTCGACGGAGCCTCCCGGACGACGGTCGCCCAGGCGGCGTGCACCACACCCTAAGAAAGAAGGTCAATGTGGACAATCTCGGAATCGTCTTCCTGTCCGAACTCGTCGGCACGGCGATGCTCGTGCTGCTCGGCTGCGGCGTCGTCGCGAACGTCATCCTCGCCAAGACGAAGGGCTTCGGCGGCGGCACGCTCATGATCAACTTCGGCTGGGGCCTCGCGGTCTTCGCCGGTGTCATCGTGTCGTACGCCTCGGGCGCGCAGCTGAACCCGGCCGTGACGGTCGGCCTCGTCGCCAACGGCGCGACCGAGTTCGGGAACGCGTCGTTCGGCACCACCGTGCCGGTCACCATCGTGTCGGTGCTCACCTACATCGCCGCGCAGCTGATCGGCGCCTTCCTCGGTGCGATCGTCTGCTGGCTCGCGTACAAGCAGCACTTCGACGCCGAGCCCGACGCCGGCACCAAGCTCGGCGTCTTCTCGACCGGCCCCGCGATCCGCTCGTACGGCTGGAACCTCGTCACCGAGTTCATCGGCACCTTCGTCCTGGTCTTCGTGGTCATCGGCTTCGGCGGCGGTCGACAGGGCGACGGCGGCATGGCGGCCCTCGGCGCGCTGCCCGTGGCCCTCCTCGTGATCGGCATCGGCGCCTCGCTCGGCGGCCCGACTGGCTACGCGATCAACCCGGCCCGTGACCTCGGCCCGCGCATCGCGCACGCCCTCCTGCCCATCAAAGGCAAGGGCGGCAGCGACTGGTCGTACTCGTGGGTGCCGGTCGTCGGCCCGCTGCTCGGCGGAATCGCTGCAGGCCTGGCGGCGATCCCGCTGCTCCCGCTGCTCGGCTGACCCGTCCACCTCATCCATTCGTTTCACTGACAGCAACGGAGTTCTCAGATGGCCGACTACATCCTCGCGATCGACCAGGGCACGACCTCGTCGCGCGCGATCATCTTCGACAAGGCCGGATCGATCGTCTCGACCGGGCAGCTCGAGCACGAGCAGATCTTCCCCAAGGCGGGCTGGGTCGAGCACGACCCCACCGAGATCTGGCACAACACGGGCGAGGTGATCGGCCAGGCCCTCGGCAAGGCGAAGCTCACCCGGCACGACATCGCAGCGGTGGGCATCACCAACCAGCGCGAGACCGCGGTGGTGTGGGACAAGAACACCGGTGAGCCGGTGTACAACGCGATCGTCTGGCAGGACACGCGCACCCAGTCGATCGTCGACCGTCTCGCGGCCGACGGCGGCGTCGAGCGGTTCAAGGAGAAGGTCGGCCTGCCGCTGGCGACGTACTTCTCGGGCACGAAGATCGTCTGGATCCTCGAGAACGTGCCCGGCGCACGGGAGAAGGCGGAGGCCGGCGACCTGCTGTTCGGCACGACCGACACCTGGGTGCTGTGGAACCTGACGGGCGGCGTCGACGGCGGCGTGCACGCGACCGACGTGACGAACGCCTCGCGCACGATGTTCATGGACCTCGAGACGCTCCAGTGGGACGACGACATCCTCGCCGCGTTCGGCGTGCCGAAGTCGATGCTCCCCGAGATCAAGAGCTCGTCCGAGGTGTACGGCATCGCGAACGAGCACTCGTTGCTCCGCGAGACCCCCATCTCGGGCATCCTCGGCGACCAGCAGGCCGCGACGTTCGGCCAGGCCGCGTTCGAGACGGGCGAGGCGAAGAACACCTACGGCACGGGCAACTTCCTGATCTTCAACACGGGCGAGGAGATCGTCCACTCGAAGAACGGCCTGCTCACGACCGTCGGGTACAAGCTCGGCGACCAGCCGGTGCACTACGCCCTCGAGGGATCGATCGCCGTCACGGGTTCGCTCATCCAGTGGCTCCGCGACAACGTCGGCCTCATCTCCTCGGCTGCCGAGGTCGAAGAGCTCGCGAAGTCGGTGGAGGACAACGGCGGTGCGTACTTCGTGCCCGCGTTCTCGGGACTGTTCGCGCCGTACTGGCGCCCCGACGCCCGCGGCGCGCTCGTCGGCCTCACCCGCTACGTCAACAAGGGCCACATCGCCCGCGCCGCGCTCGAGGCCATTGCGTTCCAGACGCGCGACGTCATCGAGGCCGTGAACGCCGATGCCGGGGTCGACCTGACCGAGCTCCGTGTCGACGGCGGTGCGACCGCCAACGACACGCTGCTGCAGTTCCAGGCCGACATCCTCGGCGTGCCCGTCGTGCGACCGGTCGTGGCGGAGACGACCGCACTCGGCGCTGCGTACGCGGCCGGTCTCGCGGTCGGCTTCTGGTCGAGCCTCGACGAACTCCGCGCCAACTGGCAGGAGGACAAGCGCTGGACCCCGTCGATGGACGAGGCCGAGCGAGCGCGCCTCGACCGCAACTGGAAGAAGGCCGTCTCGAAGACCCTCGACTGGGTCGACGACGACGTCGTCTGATCGTCGACCGCCACGCCGTGAGCCGTGCAGCTCACGGACGCACGGCGACGCGATGACGTGATCGACCGCACCGAAGGTACGGTTGAAGAGCAGGGCCGGGCGCATGGGGGTGCGCCCGGCCCTTCCTCGTTCCCGCGGAACGCTCAGCCGGCGAGGCGCGACGTGAGCAGGGCCGGCAGTTCGCTGAGCGAGGAGATCTCGAGCACGCCGGATACCGCAGGGCCCGGCGCCCCGGCGTCGCCCGTGCGATTCAGCCAGACGCCGACGAGGCCGGCCTCCGCCGCACCGACCGCGTCGGTCTCGAAGCGGTCGCCGATGTACGCCGCCCGACCGACGGGCGCGACAGCGGCGAATCGCTCGAGCGCGACCCGGAAGATCTCGGCGTCGGGCTTCGTCACGCCGACCTCGCCCGAGGCGATGACGTGCTCGAACCGGTCGCGGATGCCGAGCCGTTCGAGCTTGGCGAGCTGGAAGTCGGGTTCGCCGTTCGTGATGATGCCGAACCGCACTCCCGGCAACGCCTGCGCGAGTGCGTCGAGGGCTGGCAGTGCGTCGTCGTGCAGCGACCACGAGTCGCGGTACCGCTCGAAGTAGCGGTCGAACCAGGCGCCGGCCGCGAGCTCGTCGAGTTCGTCTCCGTGCGCGATGGCGAAGTCGCGGGCGCGCGCCCTGCGCTGTCCTTCGAAGGTCAGGTGGCCCGCGAGGTACGAGTGGTAGTGCTGCTCTTCGAGGTCATGCCACAGGCTCGACGCCGCAGTAGGGTCGCCCTCGTATGCCAGTTCTCGCATGTGCAGGGCGATGCCGGCGCGCACCGCTGCGCGGTGCGCCATGAGGGTGTCGTCGAGGTCGAACAGCACGACGGGCGCGAGGGCGATCGGCAACGACGGATCGCTCATGTCGCGCTCCCGAGGATCGGCTCCCAACTCGCGAACGCGTCGGGTTCGACCTCGGCACGGTGCTCGGCGTGCCACGCGGGCAGCGGGTGGCCGCGGCGGTCGGGCACGGTGGCGATGCGGGGCGTGATCCGCCGGAATCCCGCGGCGCGCGCGACATGAGCCGAGGCCCGATTGCCTTCGTTCGCACGCCAGAGCACGGACTCGACGTCGGGGACGGTGCCGCTGAACGCCCACTCGCAGACCGCGCTCAGGGCCTCGGCCATGAGGGCATCGCCCCGGTGTTCGGCGCCGAGCCAGAAGCCGATCTCGTTGCCGCGTCGGAAGCAGATGACCCCGAGGAGGGAATCGCCCTCGTGACGGCGGATCGCCCAGGTCAGTTCGTCGCCGGACGCCCAGGCCGCCGGCACATACTCCGTGAGGAATGCTCGCGCGTGCTCGACCGTGTACGGCCATGGCGTCGTCAGGTACTTGAGGAACAGCGGGTCGCCGCAGTAGTGCGCCACGAGCTCCGTATCGTGCTCGACCGGGAGGTCGAGCACGAGGCGTTCGGTGCGGAGGACGACGGGCCGCATGGTCAGCGCGTGCGCCGGAGGAATCCGATGCGGTCGTAGACCGTCGCGAGGGTGCCCTCGGCGACCTCGCTTGCCCGGCCGGCGTTGACGGCAAGCAGGCGATCCAGTTCGGCAGGGTCGTCGAGCAGCTCGAGCGCCCGTGACCGGATCGGCTCGAACGCGCCCACGACGACCTCGGCGAGCGCCTTCTTGAAGTCGCCGTAGCCGCGGCCCGCGAACTCCTGCTCGATCTCGGCGATGGTGCGCCCCGACAGCACGGAGAAGATCGTGAGCAGGTTCGAGACGCCCGGCTTGTGCTCGCGGTCGAAGCGCACCTCGCCGTCGGTGTCGGTGACTGCTCGCATGATCTTCTTCGCGGTGACCGACGGCTCGTCGAGCAGCCACAGGATGCCGGCCGGCGTCTCGCCCGACTTCGACATCTTCGACGTCGGGTTCTGCAGGTCGTAGATGCGAGCGGTCTCGCGCTGGATCACGGGTTCGGGCAGCACGAAGGTGTCGGCGCCGTAGCGCGCGTTGAACCGGGTCGCGAGGTCGCGGGTGAGCTCGACATGCTGTTTCTGGTCGTCGCCGACCGGCACGACCTCGGTCTGGTAGAGCAGGATGTCGGCCGCCATGAGCACGGGGTAGGCGAAGAGGCCGACGCTCGTGGCGTCGGCGCCCTGCTTCTGCGACTTGTCCTTGAACTGCGTCATGCGCCCGGCCTCGCCGAAGCCCGTGATGGTGTTCAGCACCCACGCGAGTTGTGCGTGCGCGGGCACGTGCGACTGCACGTAGAGGGTCGAGTTCGAGGGGTCGATGCCGGCCGCGATGTACTGCGCGGCGGTGCGGCGGGTCTTCTCGCGCAGTTCGGCCGGATCTTGCGACACGGTGATGGCGTGCATGTCGACGACCGAGAAGAAGGCGTCGTGCGTGGACTGCAGCTCCTTCCACTGCAGGAGGGCGCCGATGTAGTTGCCCGCGTGGAGCGAGTCGGCGGAGGGCTGCATGCCCGAGTAGAGGCGGGGCTTCTGCGTCATGTGGAGATCCTTCGAAGTGTGCGGCCGCGGTGCGGCAGGTCAGATGGCGTAGTCGACGACCACGGGAGCGTGGTCGGACCATCGCGTGTCCCAGGAGTCGGCACGGTCGATCACGTAGGCGACGGCGGCATCGGCAAGGGCGGGGGTCGCGACCTGGTAGTCGATGCGCCAGCCGGTGTCGGTGTCGAACGCCTTGCCGCGCTGCGACCACCACGTGTAGGGACCGTCGACCTCGCCGGCGAAGCGGCGGCCGAGGTCGATCCAGCCGAGCCCGCCGCCTGCGTTGTAGTCGGCGTCGCCCTCTGCGCCGACGAAGCGGTCGAAGTAGGCGCGCTCTTCGGGCAGGAAACCGGCTCGCTTCACGTTGCCCTTCCAGTTCTTGATGTCGAGCGTGCGGTGGCCGACGTTCAGGTCGCCCACGATCACGGCGAGCTCGGAGTGCGCCGCGAGCCGCGGCATCCGCTCGACCATCGCATCGAGGAACTTGTACTTCTCGACCTGCTTCGGGGTGTCGACCACGCCCGAGTGCACGTACGCCGAGACGACGGTGACGATGCGCTCGCCCACCTCGTAGTCGGCTTCGAGCCAGCGGCCCGCGCTGTCGAAATCGGCCGCGCCGAGCTCGACACGGTGGATGCTGGCCCGGTTGCGGCTGGCGATCGCGACACCCGCGCGCCCCTTGGCGGTCGCCGGGTCGTGCAGGATGTCCCACTCGTCGCCGAGCAGGCCCTGCAGGTCTTCGGTCGAGGCGCGGACCTCCTGCATCGCGAGGATGTCGACGTCACGCGCGGCGAGCCACTCGCCCATGCCCTTGCGGAATGCCGCGCGCACTCCGTTGACGTTGACGCTGGCCAGACGGAGGGGCTTCGCTGAGGGCATGGATCGATCCTACGGGAGGCCTCAGACGTCGACTCGCCGCCCGGCAGGCGGCGCCGTCGCCTCGAGATCCGCGAGCCGCTGCTCGGCCTTGGCGAGGCGGCGTCTGGCGGGGATCCGCTCGAACCAGTTGGCCGCCCCGAGGTCCTTCCGCGCCTCGCGCACCCGCACCTGCGCGGCCGTCACGAGTGCGCGCTGCTCCCGGTCGCGCTGTTCGGCCGCGAGCTGCTCCGGGGTCACCATGCGGAGGGTCTCATGGGCGTCGGATGCCTCGACGGCGATCCAGCTCGCGGCGACGAGGATGACGATGCTCGTGAGCCGGAACCACAGGAGGAGACCGATGAACACCGTGAACGTCGCGAGCAGCGGGTTCGTGCTCGAACGGGAGAGCAGGGCGCCGCCGATCACCTGGAGCACCGAGAGCGCGGCGGAGCCGAGCAGCGAGCCGACCCACATGCGGTGCCATGGCATCGCGGCTCCCGACAGGAAGCGGAACATCACGGCGAGGGCGAAGGTGTCGATCACGAAGACGACGAGGAGCGATCCGCCCTGCACGAGGAACCCGTACCAGCCCGAGTCGCTCGACAGCCCGAGCAGCTCAGTCATCCAGCCGAGGAACGAGGTGGTCGCGACGGAGAGCACCGTGGCGACCAGGAGGATCGCACCGAAGCTGAACCCGGCGAGGAAGTCGCGCGTCTTGAGGAAGACGTACGCACGGCGGTCCTTCGGGAGGCCGAAGATGCTGCGCACCGCCATGCGCGAGTACGTGATCCATCCGATCGCCGTCCAGATGAATCCAGCCAGGGCGACGGCGCCGGTCCAGCCGAAGAGGCTCGTGCTGGAGGCGGCGATCTGCGTGAGCTCCTCTGTGGGGATGACGCCGTTGTCCCCGATCAGGCCGGGGGCGTAGGTGTTGAGCAGCGCGATGAAGGCGTCGAGCGTCGCCTTGTTGCTCGTGAGCCAGATGCCGAAGACCGCGAAGGCGACGTAGACCGCGGCGAAGATCGCGAAGAGCGCCTGGTAGCTCATGCCCGAGGAGAGGATGAAGCCGTTGCGGTCGAGGAAATGGCGCCAGACCCGAACCGGGAAGAGGGCGAGCGTCTTCTGCGTGATCGTGCTGACCGTGCTGATGGGTTGCTCGAAGCGGTCGCGGATCGGCTGGCTCATCGCGTCGAAGCGTTCCCTCGTGGTCGGGGAGTGCTCGTCGAGGCCGAGGGGGTCGCGGCCCGCGCGCTCGTCGAACGTCTCCTCATGGTGGTGTGGGGCTCCCGACCCGCGCTCGCTCACGCTCCAACCCTAGCGATGGCGGGCCGGCCGGAATGCGGTGGCCGCGCGGCGATCGCGGCGGCGACGGATGACTCGGATGCCGCGGCTCGCGCGAGCCGCGGCATCCGTCATTCGGGGTACACGGCCGATGAAGCCCGGTCATCGGTTCGGCCGATCCGCCACCGCGACGAGGCCCTGTTCCCCGCTGTTCGCCTGGGATCGCGAGGGGTCGAGTGCATGTTCGCGCTCGCCGATGCCGACCGTCGTACCCCACGAACTGGGGGACACAAAAACATGAGAATTTCTTGAATTTGCCTGAGAAGTGCGAGAAGACTGGGTGCCGCTGACCCGAGATCCGCCCGAGCCGGCTTTCCCGCACTTGAACGTGGAGTCCGTCATGCATCGCAAACTGCGCACTCGTTCCGTCGCCAGCACCGAAGTCTCAGGAGCGCCACCGTCCTCGCCGATCCGAGCGATGCTCGCCGCGGTCACGGTCGGGGCGCTCATCCTCTTCGGCGGCCCCACCCTCGCCGCCGCCGACGAACTGGCGACGCCGCCCGTGGCCGCCGACCAGGCGGCCGTGCCGGCCGACGAGCCGGCAGCGGAACCCGAGGCGCCGCCGGCGGGTGAGGCGCCCACGGGTGAGGAGGTCGCGCCCCCGGCCGAGGAGGCGGCGCCCCCGACTGAGGAGGCGGCGCCCCCGGCTGAGGAGGCCGCCGAAGAGGACCCGGCACCGGAGGTGCTCGCCGCGCCGGCGCCGGTCGATTGCCTGGCGATCCCGATCGGCAACGACGACCGCAGCGCCCGCGACGCCTGTCTGGCCGAGCAGCAGGCCGGTCTCCGCAGTTCCGCTGCCGCTGCGGACCCGCAGCCCGCACCGAACCCCCCGCTCGCCAACAGCTGCGGGCTCGACTTCGCGCTCGTGCTCGACAAGTCGGGATCGATCGGCTCCGACGGCATGGACGACCTGAAGGACGCCGCCGACGCGTTCACCTCGGCGCTGAAGGACACGGGCTCCGAGGTCTCCGTCACCTCCTTCGACCAGGATGCTGCGCTGCTGCAATCGGCGATGGCGCTCACGACGGCGAACCTCGCGACGATCCAGGGCTCGTACGGCAGCCTGATCTCAGATGGCTGGACGAACTGGAAGCGCGGACTCGAAGTCGGCCTCGGGTCGTTCGGGGGCTTCAGCGACGTGCCCGTCGAACTCACGATCGTGATCACCGACGGCAACCCGAACACGGTCGACCCGGACATCGGCGGTGAGTTCCCCGACGGCTCGCCCGATGCGGTGAATCCGGCGATCCTGGAGGCCGACTCGATCAAGGGCGCCTCGTCGCACGTCTTCGTGGTGGCGGTCGGCCCCGACGTCTCGCTCGGCCCGATCGAGGCGATCTCAGGTCCCGACGAGTTCGACGGCTCGAACATCTCGGACGCCGACTACATGACCTCCGACAACTACGCGAGCCTCGCCGACGACCTGCAGCTCGTCGCTGAGGCGCTCTGCGGCGGCAACGTCATCGTCCACAAGCAGGTCGGTGCGGCATTCCCGGGCACGCCGGGCGGCGTCGGCTGGGAGTTCTCGACCGCGACGACCGACGTCGATCCCGACTCGGACACCACCGACGCGTCCAGCCAGACGGACCCGTTCGAGGTGACCGGCTTCGAGGTGGTTCCGAACCCGCCCGCTCGGCAGGTCACCTTCACGGAGACGCCGAGCGACGGCAGCCTGCTGACCGGCGCGAAGTGCGGCACCACACCCGACATGGACGCCGCGGTCGCCGTGCCGTTCGATCCGGTCGCTCGAACCTTCACGGCCGGCGTCGCGAAGGAGACGACGACCCACTGCTGGGTGCTGAACACCCTCGCGCCGAGATGGCTCGCATGGAAGACGGTCAGCCCGGCCGACGGAAGCACCGTCGAACCCGGCCAGAACGTCACATACACGCTGCACGCCAAGAACGACGGGTTCGTGCCGGTGACCGGCGCGCAGCTCGTCGACGACCTCGGCGACGTGCTCGACGACTCTGAGATGACGACGGTGATCGCGCCGCCGCTCGCCCTCGTCGGCACGACCCTGACCTGGTCGATCCCGACGCTCGCTCCGGGAGCGGAGACGAGCATCTCGTTCACCGTGAAGGTCGACGACGATGCGTTCGGCCGGGTGCTGGCGAACATCGTCACCCCGAGTGAGAACGGTCGATGCCCCGACATCGTCACGGCCGCCGTGCAACCGGTGCCGATCGACGACTGCGTCACCGACAACCCGACCCCCGACGTGATGATCGACAAGAACGTCGTGGAGACCAACCTCGACGTCGCCACCGGCACCTGGACGCTCGACTACACGCTCGACGTCGAGAACACCGGAGACGTCGACACCGCGTACATGCTGACGGACGAGACCGACTTCGGCCAGGGCATGACGATCGGGTCGATCACGTACTGGGCACCGGGGGAGGACCCCGACATCGATCCGGGCACCCCGCTCGGGGGCCCGGCCCCGATCGACCCGGTCGGGCTGTACCTGATCGCGGCGGATCATCCGCTCGCCGTCGGGGCGACCGACCACTGGTTCGTGCGGATCACCGCGGTGATCGACGACGACGGCGCGCCCGAGTACGGCTGCGACGGCGAGGACGGCGGCGGGTTCTCGAACACCGGGGTCGTCACGATCGGCACGGGCGAGCGTGAGGACGAGGCCTGCGACGCTCCCGGGCGCCTGACGCTCATCAAGGACGTCGACAACGAGGCGATCGAGGACATCAACGAGGTCGTCGAGCCCGACATCCCGCTCGCCGTGCCGAGCGATTGGCTGCTGAAGGCCGAAGGCCCCGTCACGGTCGAGGATCCCGGCATGTCCGACCCGGGAAGGACCTCCCTCGTTCCCGAGGGCTGGTACGACCTGAGCGAGCGGCCGAACCCCGACTCCGACAACCCCTACGTCGCGGACGGCACCTACGTGCCGGGCGAGTGGGAGTGCGATGACGAGGGCGAGGTGCTCGAGAAGCGCCAGCCCGAGGCGGAGGTCCACGTGCCGGCGGGCGGCGACGTCACCTGCGGCATCGTGAACACCGCGAACCCGGCCGACCTCGGCATCGTGAAGGGCTACGAGCTGCCCGAGGGCGTCGAGGCGATCGACGACACCGACCCCGAGGCATCCGACTTCTGGTTCACCCTCACGGTGACGAACCACGGACCCGACGTTCCCGGCGCGGTGGTGACCGACCTCCTGCCCGACACGCTCGAGGTGCTCAGCGCCATCGACATCGACCCGGCCGATCCCAACTGGGATGCGTCGTTCACGGGCAACCAGTTCACCGCGGTCTACGACGGCATCTACGCCTCCGGCTCCGTCACGGAGTTCCGGTTCCAGGTGCGGTTCCTCGGCGAGCCGATCGGGCCGCTGCCCGAGAACCCCGAGGTGCCGCCGGAGCCCGTGCCGGCCGAGCCCGTCATGAACGAGGCGTGCGTCGAGATAGTGGTGCCCGAACCTCCGATCGAGCTCGACGGTGCCGCGCTCGCCGCGGTCGACGTCCCGTCGCTGCCCGCCAGCGACCTGAACCCCGGCAACGACTGCGACGACACCACGGTGCCGACCAAGGCCATGCAGGCGAATGCGTACGTGCAGTGCATCAACGATGTGCCGTGGCTGTACCACAACGTCATGACGGCCGGACCGGTCCCCCCGTCCGACATCACGGTCACGTGGACGCCCGACCCGGTGTTCTACCCCGACGCGGTGCCGGTCGTGACGATCATCCCCTGGGAGGAGCGCAACGGCCGCGTGCTGTGGCCGTACGGCGAGGTGAACGACGAGGGCATCTCGATCGCCTGGCCCGGATGGCGCCTCGCCGAACCGGGAGACGTCGTCGGCGAGGGCACGATCGTGGACTCGTGGGAGAACATGGTGAAGGACTCGTCGCTGCCGAGCTACGCGTTCGCCGATCAGCTGCATCCCATGACGATCACGTTCGAGATCAACCCGAGCCAGTCCGTGCTCGCGGTCTACCCGCAGGCGACACCGGCCTGTGCGGTGACCCGTGAGTCAGGGCCGCTCATCGAGAAGACGTCGAGCGTGACCTCGGTGATGCCCGGTGGAACGTTCGACTACACCCTGTCGATCACGAACCCGGGGCTCGGCGCCACGAAGGCCATGGAACTCTTCGACGAGATCCCGGCCGGCCTCAAGGTGACCTCGATCACCACGCCGCCGGCTCCCGCGTTCCCGCGCTGGGACGACTGCGAGGTGACCGGTGAAGATTCCGCCGGCTACGGCGGCACCCTGCACTGCATCCTGAACGGGCAGATCGGCGGTACCAGGCCGGATGCACCCGATGTGGTGCTCTCGGTCACCCTGCATCCGAAGTCGACCTCGTCGAGCATCGTGAACACCGGTGAGATCTGCTGGAACGACCTGCCCGACGACGAGACCGCTCCCGCGGCGGAAGGAGCGATCCCGCTCGATCCCGCCGAGCAGATCCTGTGCGACGACTCGTCGGTCACCGTGCGTGTGCCGCAGCCCGGCGCCGCCATCGCGAGCACCGGCTTCGCCGGCGGACCCTTCGTCTGGGTCGCCGCGGGCATGCTCCTGGTGGGCGGCATCGCCGTCGCCTACGTCCTGATCCGGAGGCGGCGCACCGGGGGAGTGTAGCCGGAGCGGGTCAGGCACACGGATGCCGCGGCTCACGTGAGCCGCGGCATCCGCGCGCCTCGCGGGCACAGGGCCGGATCTCTGCGTGTCCCCCATTCGAGGCGCGTGAGCAAATCTCGCGTACCCCGCTTTCGGGTGACAATTCCCATGAAATCCCTGATCGGGACTGGTTCGAACCGAATCATGTCCCCCGGATTGGTGCCAGTCCGCCTCTTTCGTGTCCCCCATTTTCTCTGCTTGACTCGCCCCGGCTGCGCAACAGTCGCACGTCCCCGCGTTCTCACCAGAGCACAAGAAGGCCACCATGGACAGCTGGTTCGGCAACACTTCCCACGATGACGCTCGCCCCCGCCGGTCGCGCCGACAGCGAGTTGAGACGCGGAAGCGCAGAGCGACTGCGCTCATCGCCTCGCTCTCGGTCGGTGCACTGCTGGCGATCGGGCTGCCGATGACGGCGTTCGCGGAACAGGCGGGCGAGCCGGCTCCGGATGCCGCCACGAGCGAGACGCAGGAAGCCACGCCGAGCGACGAGACGTCGAGCGACGAGTCCTCGAATGAGGCGCCGGCGAGTGAGACGCCGTCGAGTGAGGTGCCCTCGAGCGACGAACCCTCGGTCACCCCGACCGAAGAGCCTCCCGCGACGGAGGCTCCGTCCGATCCGCCGGCGCAGGCCCCACCGGCCCAGGAGCCGAAGGCGCCGACGGATGTCACGCCCATGGCGGTCTTCCCGGCCGATACCGCGAGCTGCACGGGGAACGACTGCTCCAGCCTCACCATGACGACGGTCGTCGTCGGCGGAACCGCGACGGTCGCGGACTGGACGCTGCACGCGGTCCGCGCGAACGGTGCGAGCGACAACTACAACTTCACCTCCGGGCAGACACGTCTGGTGCCCTGGGATTCCGAGTACACCCTCTTCGCCGAGGGGAGCGTGCCGAACTACACCACGACGTTCGCGTGCACGACGAGCAGCAACCAGGTCGACGTCAGCGTCGCGAATCGCACCGTCGAGTTCCCGGAGAGCAACCACGGGAACGGGAACCACCGTTCGGCCTCGTGCACGTTCACCCAGACCTACAGCGGCCCGGCGACCATCGACGTCCAGGTGGGCGGATCGCGCACGGGAACCTCCAGCGTCGGCGGCCTCGGGGGAGTGACCCTGCAGCTCTACACCGACGACAACGGCTCGTTCGGCTCGGTCATCAACCAGCCGTGGGCCACGTGCGTCTCGTCCCCGGCCGGCGTCTGCTCCTTCGCCGTACCGAACGCCAACAACTCCAACTTCTGGGTCGCCCAGGCGACGGCCGGCGTTCCGGCCGGGTGGTTCGCCAACGACACGCTCGCCGTCGGCGAGACGCCCGCCTCTGCGCCGTACCGATTCCGCATCGCGGACGTCGACGCCGGTGAGACGCTCAGCTCGCTGAGCGACTTCATGATCGCCACGGGCAACAGCTCGAACAACGCCTCCGGCGGAATCTGGCAGAACTCGCTCGCCAACCCCGCACGCGCCCAGCAGTGCGGCGTGCGCATCGCCCTCGTCATCGACCTCTCCGGCTCCGTTGCGCCGAGCTTCGACGACCTGAAGGATGCGGCGAAGGGCTTCGTCACGGCACTCCAGGGCACCCCGTCGCAGGTCGGCATCTTCACGTTCAACAACGTCGCACCGGCCACCGCCGGAGCCAACCTCGGCATCACGCCCGTCTCGACGGTCGCCGGTGCGAACACCGTGCGCGATCACATCGACAGCTTCAGCACGCCGACCGAGGCGACGAACTGGGATCGCGGCATCTCCCAGGTCGCGACGAGCAACACGCAGTACGACATCGCGCTGGTGCTCACCGACGGCAACCCGACGGTCTACGCGAACGACGAGGGGCCGGGCAATCGCACCCGCTTCCGCGAGGTCGAGAACGGCGTGTTCTCGGCGAACGCCGTGAAGGCGCTCGGCACCCGGGTCATCGCATTCGGCGTCGGCAGCGGCGTCGGCGGCTCGCCCGACAACCTCATCGCCATCTCGGGCGACCAGTTGAACTCCGACTACTTCCAGTCGGACAGCTATGACGAGGCCGGGCAGATCCTCCGCAACATCGCCCTCGGCGCCTGCCAGGGCTCGGTCTCGGTCGTCAAGCAGGTCGTCTCGAGTTCGAGCACCGGCGAGCAGAAGACCGGGCAGACCCCGGCTGGCGGCTGGAAGTTCACCGCCGCGCCGACGACCCCCGGCATCACCCCTCCGTCGCAGGACGGGACGACGGCTGCCGGAACCGGTGCCGTCAACCTGCCGCTCACCTTCGCGGGCGGCACCACGACCGGCACCGTGAACGTCACAGAGGACCCGCAGGGGCACAGCATCGTGCAGACGGACGGCAAGAACGCGGTCTGCACGGACCAGGCGACGAATGCTCCGGTCGCGGTGGGCAATCTGGACACCGGGTTCTCGGTTCCCGTGAGCTCGACGCAGGCGATCACCTGTACGGTCTGGAACCGGCCGCCGTTGCCGCAATCGGCCCTCAGCGTCGACAAGGTCTGGGTCGTCGACGGCGTCACGTACCAGCACGGCAACCAGCCGAGCGGTCTCACCGCTCAGCTGAAGGTCGCCGGTGCGGATGCACCGTGGGTGACGTCGCAGGGCCCGTTCCCGGCGAACGCCACCGTCGCGCTCGATGAGACGACGGGCGTGGGTTCACGCGATCTCTGTCGGATCACCGATCGTCGGGTCACGATGGCGAACGGCCAGAACCCCAACGCGACGCTGCCGTACAACGCGACGCTGCAACCGGGGGCAAACTCGTACACGATCACGAACACGGTCACGTGCGACACCACGCTGACGCTGAAGAAGACCGTGGCGAACGGCGGCGTCGCCGCGAACACGTGGAACCTCGATGCGGTCGCCCCGGGCGGAGCCCTCGACGGCCCGAGCGGCACGACCGGCGTGACCGCTTCCGTGACTCCGAACGTCCGCTACCCCCTCACCGAGGCCGGCGACCCCCGCTATGTGCAGACACTCGGCTTGAACGCCGACCCCGTTCCGCCGTCGGAGGGCAGCTGGGACTGCGTGCAGGTGGACGCGCAGGGCGCCGTGGTTCCCGGGTTCGCCGACGGGTTGAACGGCGGAGTGACGGTGCCGCTCGGCTTCCGCGTGCAGTGCACCGCGGTCAACCAGACCGCACAGCTCACGCTCGTCAAGAGCGTGCAGCCGCTCGCGGGCACCGACCCCGACCCGAGCGACTGGACCCTCATCGCAACGCCGAACGCCGCGATCCCCGGCCTCGACCCGGAGGAGACCACGACCGGGGGTACCGTGCTGGTTCGTCCGGGCACGAGTTACACGATCTCCGAGTCCGGCGGTCCCACCGGATACCAGCAGGTCGACGTGAGATGCCAGACGAGCCCCGATGGCCCGTACGCCGTCACGACGACGATCACGCTGCCGGCGCTCGCCCAGGGCACCTGCGTCATCACGAACACGCCGGTCCCGCCGAAGCTCAAGCTGACGAAGGTCGTCACCGACGGTGTCGCACCGGCGACCTCGTGGAACCTCGCCGCAACGGTCGGCGCGGTCACCGTCGCACAGGGTGCCGGCGGCACCGCCGGATTCGTCGCCGTGCCCGCCGGTGCGACGATCGCGCTCTCCGAGTCGACCGCGCTGCCGAACGCCGACCAGTTCCAGGCCGGCACGTGGCTCTGTGCGAAGAACGGGGGAGCAGCGGTTCCCGGCCCCTCGGTCTCACCGCTCGCACCGGGCGACACGGTCGACTGCACCGTGACGAACACGCTGAAGCCGATCACCCCGACGATCGTGAAGACGGCTGCGGTGCCGACGCCGAACGCCGACGGCGCCAGCTGGGACATCGGCTACGACATCGTCGTCACGAACCCGAGCGCGTTCCAGGACCTCGCGTACAGTCTCACCGATCAGCTCGACTTCGGAAGCGATGTCACGGTGAACAGCGCGAGCTACCAGCGCACACTGCCCGCGCCGCCGGGATCGTCGACGGCATGGACCGTGCCATTCGGCGACGTCCAGGCCTTCGCCGGCGAACCGTCGCTGGTCACGGGCACCTCGCACACCTGGCACGTGACGGTCAACGCGACGGTGGCTCCGGGCACCGACTTCGGCGGCACCAGCCCGACCGCGTGCGACGCGGGCGCGCCCGGCACCGTCGGGTTCCTGAACACCGCGGTCATGACCGTCGGCGGCGTCGACTACCCGGCGAAGGACTGCTCGATCCCGGTGAAGCCGACGATCGCGAAGGTCGGCGGCGCGGCGGTCGACAACGGCGACGGCACGTGGACGCTCCCGTACACGATCACGGTGACGAACCCGTCGGCCACGACGAGCGTGCAGTACGACCTCGCCGATGAGCTCGACTACCCGGCATCCGTGACGGTGCTCGACCGCAGCGTCACTCCGCCTGCCGGCGTGACGCCCGTGGCGGGCTGGACCGGCGTCGCGCCGAACACGCTGCTCGCCGACGACGTGACGCTCGCCGGCACCGCCGGCGTCGACACGCACGTCTACAGCGTGTCGGTGACGGTCGAGATCGGGGCGGATGCCCCGGCGCTCCTCTGCCCGAACCTCGACAACGCCGCCACCGTCACCGCCGGCAACCAGACCGGTTCGGCGACCGGCTGCGTGCCGGTCGACAAGCCCACGATCGTGCACGACAAGACCGTCGTGCCGGGCTCGGTGAGCCAGGCCGCCGACGGAACGTGGTCGATCGCCTACGACATCACCGTCACGAACACCGGTGCGATCGGCGGTGTGTACGACCTCCTCGACGACACCAGGTTCGGCGCCGGCGTCGACGCTTCGGCGGCGACCTTCACGCTCTCCGAGGACGGCGGAACGGCGGTGCCGTGGGTCGACGGCACGGCGCTCGCCGTCGGTGCGCATCTCCCGGCCGGCGACCCCGATCCGAGCGATGTTTACCGCATCACCGTGAGCGGCATCGTGCTGACCGGGCCGACACTCACGCCCGCACAGTCGGCGTGCCCGTCGAACCAGAACGACGGTGCGTTCAACAACCTGGCCATCCTGACGGTCGCCGGAGTCGCCACCCCTGACACCGCCTGCGACGCACCGAGCGTTCCGAAGATCGAGAAGTCCGGGGCCACGTCGTCCCAGCAGCCCGACAGCAGCTGGAACGTGACCTACACGCTGACGGTCTCGAACACCGATCCCGGTGCCAAGCCCTCGTACTACGTGCTGTCCGACGAGCCGGGCTTCCCGGCCGGAGTCGAGTTCAACTCGTACACGATCGACGGCGGGGCGGCCCAGCCGTACGCCGGCGGACCCATCGCGGTCGTCGGGAGCACCCCGATCGCGGCCGGCGCCACGCACGACTACACGATCGTGCTGAACGTCGACGTGCCGTTCGGCACCGTGCCCGACGCCGATCTCGAGTGCGTTCCGACCGCTCCGACCGCGGGCAAGGGCTTCTTCAACACGGCCGTGCTCACGAGCGGGAGCTTCGTCGTCGACGACAGCGACTGCACCGACATCTCCGAAGGCGGCGAGCCGACGGTCGAGAAGGGAGACCCGACCGTCGTGCAGGGCGCCGATGGCGTCTGGACGATGACGTACGACATCACGGTCACCGGCAACGCCGAGTTCGTGACGACGTACACGCTCCAGGACACGCTGAGGTTCGGTCCCGAGATCGACATCCTGTCCGCCGACTGGAGCGGGGAGACCTCGGGCGGCTGGGCCGACCCCGAGGCGGACCCGACGGCGACGCTCGTCGGTTCGCCGCGCACCCTCGGCATCGATGCGGTCGAGGAGTACACCGTCACGGTGACCGCGACGGTCGACACGGCGGCGTTCGCCGACCCGGCGACCGACACGTGCACGCCGAGCCAGGAGGCCCCGGACGTCGGGTTCCTGAACGAGGTGCTCCTCACCTCCGGCGGCAGCACGCAGACCGACACCGGTTGCAGTGTACCGGCCGAGCCTGAGGTCACGAAGGTCACCTCCGGTTCCGTCACCAAGGTCGGCGACCACTGGGAGGCGAGCTACACCATCACGGTGAAGAACCTCTCGCCCGACCAGGAGCTCGTCTACGACCTCGAGGACACGCCGGACTTCGCCGACGCGGCGACCATCACGGGGCGCACGGTGACGAGCTCCGACGCGACGGTCGATCCGGGCTGGAGCGCCACGCCGCCGACGACGGACTCGATCGTCGCGAACCAGGCGCTGCCTGGCGGCGCGAGCGACGTGTTCACCGTGCTCGTGAAGTTCACGGTGGCATCCACGCCGAGCGATCCGACGCTGAGCTGCGAGGAGCAGGGCCTCGCCAACACGGCGACCGTCACCTCCGGCGACACCTACACCGATGACGCCTGCTTCGACGTTCCGGTGGTCGTGGTGCTCGAGAAGCTGTGGACGATCAACGGCGGCGAGCCGATCGAGTGGGACAGCCCGTCCCTCCCCGAGGGCTTCACCGCCCAGGCGACGCTCGATGGCCAGGACGTGCCGTGGAGCACCGAGCAGGGCCCGTTCGCGGACGGCGCCGAGGTGACCGTCGACGAGTCGGAGGTGCTGGTGCCCGATGGCTGCATCGCCGACGACCCGATCGGCGTGGGCGACAAGACGCTCGCAGGCACGGTGAACACGTACACCGTGACGAACCCCGTCACCTGCACGCAGACGGTCACCCTCGAGAAGAACGTCGTCAACCAGCACGGCGGTGAGGCGGTCGCCGACGACTGGACGCTCAGCGGCACCAACGTCGGTCTGCCCGACGACACCTTCTCGGGCACCGGCACCGCCAGCGGGCCCGTGGAACTCGGCGTCGGCTACACCCTCAACGAGGTGAGCACCACCTACCCGAACGGCGTCGCGTACACCGTCTCGGCGACGTGGACCTGCACCTCGCCCGAGGGGCCCGACGCCTTCACGCTCGTGTCCGCACCCGGTTCGACGAACGCGACCCTCACGGTCACGACGCTCGGCGCATCCGTCGACTGCGAGATCACGAACACGGATGTCGCGCCCGAGCTGACGCTCGTGAAGAAGGTGCTTCCCCTCGAGATCGCACCGGACTTCCCTGCGACGCTCTGGATGCTGACCGCTGCCGATGGCGCCAACCCGCCGATCGTCAGCGGCGCCGGTACCGCGAGCGGCACGGTCGACTCGAACGTGGCCTACACGCTCGCCGAAGCCGCGGACTTCCCGGGTGACGACGAGTTCGTTCCCTCGCTGTGGAGCTGCCAGGCCACGAACGGCGTCGAGCCGCTCGTGCTCGATGCAGCCGACGGAGACGTACTGCTGCAGCCCGGACAGGAGGTGACCTGCGAGATCACCAACACCGCGGCTCCGGCCACGTACGACCTCGACAAGGAGGTCGTCTCCACCGTCCAGAACGCCGACGGCAGCTGGACGATCGAGTACAAGATCGTCGTCACCGACAAGAGCGTGGTCTCCGCCGTCACCTACGACCTCAGTGACACGCTCGCCGACTTCGGCGAGGGCATCACGGTCGACGAGGCGACGTGGACCGGCCCGGGCGCAACCAGCGGAAGCTGGGCGGATCCGTCCGTCGAGCCCGTCGAGGTGCTCGCGGACAACACGATCCTCACCGCCGGCGAACACACCCACGAGTACTTCGTGACGGTGGACGCGACCGTGAGCGAGGACGCGTGGGACGACGAGACCGTCGAGTGCACCGACGGAGAGGGCGGCTTCCGCAACACGGCCATCCTCACCGTGGGCGACCTGCCGACGGAGGCGAGCGCCTGCGACGAGCCGGGACGCGCCACCGCCGTGAAGACGGTCGACGGCGTGCCGACTGAGAACCCCGACGGCACGTGGACGGTGAACTACGACATCGTCGTGACGGCCGATCCCGACAAGGACCTCTTCTACGACCTGAGCGACGAGCCGGCCTTCCCGGCGGGCGCGACATTCACGGCGACGGCAGTGGATCCCGACGGCGCCCCGGTCGCCGACTGGACCGGCACCGGTGACGACACGGTGCTGGCCGACGGCCGGCCGATCCTCGCGGGGATCGACCAGACCTGGTCGATCACGGCGATCGTCGATGTCACGACGATCACCGACATCGACCTCGCGAAGTGCGTCGCGACCGAGAGCGGCCACGGCTTCTTCAACGGGGCGCTCTTCACGAACGGCCAGGTCGAGACGCCGATCAGCGGCTGCGTCGACATCCCGATCGTCGAGGTCGGCATCGTGAAGACCGCGGTGCTGCCGGATGGCGTCGACGCGGTCGAAGCGGGCACCGACGAGAACACGTTCGAGTGGGTGCTGACGGTGACGAACAACGGACCGACGCCGGTCGAAGGCGTCGTCGTGACTGACACCCTGTCCGACTCGCTCGACTTCGACCCGGCCGACATCACGCTCGACCCGATCGGATCGTGGACGTTCCTCCAGAACGGCAACGAGCTGACCTGGACGACCGATGCGACCTTCGGACCCGGTCCGATCGTGACGATCACGATCCCCGTGACGCTGAAGGACCCCGCCGTCGGACCGGAGCTGCCGGAGAACCCGAGTGAGGCTCCGCCGCTCGAGCCGGCCGAGAACATCGAGAACACGGCGTGCGTCGAGGTCTCGGAGTTCGACGTCGATCCCACGAACGACTGCGACACCGCCGAGGTTCCGACCAGGGCCATGCAGGCGAACGCCTACGTGCAGTGCGTCAACGACATTCCGTACCTGTACCACGACGTGCAGACGACCGGCTCGGTCACTCCGGGTCCGATCACGGTCACGTGGACGCCCGACGCGAGCGTCTACCCCGATGCCACGCCGATCGTCACGGAGATCCCGTGGGAGGAGCGCAACGGGCGGGTGCTGTGGCCGTACGGCGTGGTCAACGACGAGGGCATCGCGATCGGATGGCCCGGCTGGCGCCTGATCCAGGAGGGCGACGTGGTCGGTGAGAACGGCATCGTCGACATCTGGGAGAACATGGTGAAGGACTCGAAGCTCGAGAGCTACGCGTTCGCCGACCAGTTCAACCCGATGACGATCACCTTCCAGGTCAACCCGAGCCAGTCTGTGCTCGCGGTCTACCCGCAGGCCACCCCGGCCTGCGAGGTGCAGCGCGATCCGACGGTCGACATCCTGAAGACGTCGAGCGTGACCGAGGCGAAGCCAGGAAGCTCGTTCGACTACACGCTGTCGGTCACCAACTCGGGGCTCGGCGCGGTCGAGGCCATGGAGCTGTTCGACGAGATCCCCGCCGACCTCAAGGTCACGGCGATCACGACCGATCCCGCTCCCGCCTTCCCGCGCTGGGACGACTGCGAGGTGACCGGCACGGACTCGGCCGGCTACGGCGGCACCCTGCACTGCGTGCTGAACGGCATGATCGGCGGCATCGAGCCCGATGCTCCCGACGTGGTGCTGAGCGTCACGCTGAACCCCGCATCCAAGAAGTCGAGCGTCGACAACACCGGCGAGGTCTGCTGGAACGACCTGCCCGATCCGCAGGCACCGACCGAGGAGGGTGAGGTCACGCTGTTCTCGATGATCGATCCCGCATTGCCGGTGCTCTGCGACGACTCGACGGTCACCGTCAAGATCCCGCAGCCGGGCGCCATCGCCTCGACCGGGTTCGCGGGAGCGCCACTCCTGTGGGGCGCGGGCGGCCTGCTCGTCGCAGGTGCGCTCTTGATCGCCGCGATGACGATGCGTCGTCGCCGCGCGGAGGAGTCCGCCGAGTAACGGCGTCGCCACCGCGAACGGGAAGGGCCGGGTCGATGACCCGGCCCTCTCTCGTGCCCGGATGACGTGCTGTCAGGCGCCCGGAAACGAGTCGAGCCCGCCGGATGCCCCGCCTCAGCGGGATCCGGCAGGCTCGACCTGCAGTGGTGGTGCGACTACGGCTTGCCGCGCATGACGGCCTGCTTGACCTCGGCGATGGCCTTCGTGACCTCGATGCCGCGCGGACACGCCTCGGTGCAGTTGAAGGTCGTGCGGCAGCGCCACACACCCTCTTTGTCGTTGAGGATGTCGAGGCGAGTCTGCGCGTTGTCGTCGCGCGAGTCGAAGATGAAGCGGTGCGCGTTCACGATCGCGGCGGGGCCGAAGTACTGGCCGTCGGTCCAGAAGACCGGGCACGACGAGGTGCACGCCGCGCACAGGATGCACTTGGTGGTGTCGTCGAAGATCGCACGCTCGGCGACCGACTGCACGCGCTCCTTGCCGGCCTCGGGCTTCGAGTTCGCGACGAGGAACGGCTGCACCTCGCGGAAGCTCGCGAAGAACGGCTCCATGTCGACGATGAGGTCCTTCTCGAGCGGCAGGCCCTTGATGGCCTCCACGTAGATGGGCTTCGAGATGTCGAGGTCCTTGATGAGCGTCTTGCAGGCCAGTCGGTTGCGGCCGTTGATGCGCATCGCGTCGGAACCGCAGATGCCGTGCGCGCACGAGCGGCGGAAGGTCAGCGAACCGTCCTGCTCCCACTTGATCTTGTGCAGGGCGTCGAGCACGCGGTCGGTCGCGTACATCTCGACGTCGAAGTCCTGCCAGCGCGGCTCGGTGTCGACGTCCGGGTCGAACCGGCGGATCAGGAACGTGACGGTGAACGACTGGATCGCGGCATCCGTCGACTGGGCTTCGAGCGTTGCAGTGCTCACGTCAGTACTTCCTCTCCATGGGCTGGTAGCGGGTGATCGTCACCGGTTTCCAGTCGAGTCGGATGTGGTCGGCCGCATCCGACGAGTGCGCGTCGCCCGACAGGTACGCCATCGTGTGCTGCATGTAGTTGACGTCGTCGCGGTTCGGGAAGTCGTCGCGCATGTGGCCGCCGCGGCTCTCCTGGCGGTTGCGGGCCGAGTACACGACGACCTCGGCGAGGTCGAGGAGGAAGCCGAGCTCGACGGCCTCGAGCAGGTCGGTGTTGAAACGCTTGCCCTTGTCGTGCACGGCGACGTTCTTGTACCGCTCGCGGAGACCGGCGATGACCGTCGTGACGTGCTCGAGGGACTCGTCGGTGCGGAACACCTGGGCGTTCTTGTCCATCTCGTCCTGCAGTTCCTTGCGGATCGCGGCGATGCGCTCGGTGCCGTTGGAGTCGCGGAGCTGCTCCAGCATGCCGCGGACCGCTGCGGCGGGGTCGGACGGCAGGGGAGTGAAGTCGACCGTCTTGACGTACTCGACCGCGTTGCGGCCGGCGCGCTTGCCGAAGACGTTGATGTCGAGCAGGGAGTTCGTGCCGAGTCGGTTCGAGCCGTGCACGGAGACGCAGGCGCACTCGCCGGCTGCGTAGAGGCCGGGCACGACGGTGTCGTTGTCGGAGAGCACCTCTGCCGCGACGTTCGTGGGGATGCCGCCCATGGCGTAGTGCGCGGTGGGCATGACGGGGACCGGCTCGAACACCGGGTCGACACCGAGATAGGTGCGTGCGAACTCGGTGATGTCGGGCAGCTTCGTCTCGAGCACCTCTGCGCCGAGGTGGGTGCAGTCGAGGAGCACGTAGTCCTTGTGCGGCCCGGCGCCGCGGCCCTCCGCGACCTCCTGCACCATGCACCGCGCGACGATGTCGCGCGGTGCGAGGTCCTTGATCGTGGGGGCGTAGCGCTCCATGAAGCGCTCGCCCGAGGCGTTGCGGAGGATCGCGCCCTCGCCGCGTGCCCCCTCGGTGAGGAGGATGCCGAGACCGGCGAGACCGGTCGGGTGGAACTGGAAGAACTCCATGTCTTCCAGCGGCAGGCCCTTGCGCCAGATGATGCCGACGCCGTCACCGGTGAGGGTGTGCGCGTTCGAGGTGGTCTTGTAGATCTTGCCGAAGCCACCGGTCGCGAAGATCACGGCCTTGGCCTGGAAGACGTGCAGTTCGCCCGAGGCGAGGTCGTAGGCGACGACGCCCGAGGGCTGCTTCGTCTTTGATCCATCCGGCCCGTCGACCTCGGTCATGACGAGGTCGAGCACGTAGTACTCGTTGAAGAAGTTGATGCCGAGCCTGACGCAGTTCTGGAACAGCGTCTGCAGGATCATGTGGCCGGTGCGGTCGGCCGCGTAGCACGCCCGGCGCACGGGCGCCTTGCCGTGGTCGCGGGTGTGGCCGCCGAAGCGGCGCTGGTCGATCTTGCCCTCGGGCGTGCGGTTGAACGGCAGGCCCATGTTCTCGAGGTCGATGACCGCGTCGATCGCCTCTTTCGCGAGGATCTCGGCCGCGTCCTGGTCGACGAGGTAGTCGCCGCCCTTGACGGTGTCGAAGGTGTGCCACTCCCAGCTGTCCTCCTCGACGTTCGCGAGCGCCGCGGCCATGCCGCCCTGCGCCGCACCCGTGTGCGAGCGAGTGGGGTAGAGCTTCGAGATGACCGCGGTCTTCGCGCCGGGGCCGGCCTCGATCGCCGCTCGCATGCCGGCGCCGCCGGCGCCCACGATGACGATGTCGAACTGGTGGTAGTGGACGCCGTCGATGACCGTGGTCTCGGCGTCGGCGCTCTGGGTGTTCACGGATCTCCTATGCGGCGCAGAACGAGGGAAGCAGGTCGGCGGGGGCGCCGACCGGGCAGGGCTCGAAGGTGAAGACGACGAGGGTGCCGAGGATGATGAGCACGGCCGCGGCGGCGAAGAGGGCGCCCTTCAGCACCTTCTGCACGAGGCCGGGGTTCGTGTAGTCGTTGACGATCGTGCGCATGCCGTTGGCGCCGTGGATGAGGGCGAGCCAGAGCATCAGCACATCCCACCACTGCCAGAACGGGTCGGCCCACTTGCCGCCGACGAAGCCGAAGTCGATGGCCTTGACGCCGTCTCCGACCATGAGGTTCATGAAGAGGTGTCCGAAGATGAGCACGATCAGCACGACGCCCGAAGCGCGCATGTAGATCCAGCCCCACTTCTCCAGGTTGACACCGCGGCGGCGCGGGCGATCGGAGAATTCGATGGCAGTCATGTCCCGCGGCTCCCTAGTGGCTGAAGACGTTGATGAGGTGGCGCGGCGTGAAGGCGAGCATCGTGACCACCCAGAGGGCGATGACGATGTAGAACAGCACCTTCTGGTGCCGGGTCGCCCACGACCAGAAGTCGACGAGGATCACGCGCAGGCCGTTGAAGGCGTGGAACACGATCGCACCGACCAGGGCGACCTCGCCGAGGCCCATGATGGGCGTCTGGTAGGTGCCGATGACCGCGTTGTACGCCTCGGGGCTGACCCGCACGAGCGCCGTGTCGAGGATGTGCACGAGGAGGAAGAAGAAGATGGCGACACCGGTGATGCGGTGCAGCACCCATGACCACATACCCTCACGGCCGCGGTACAGCGTGCCACCAGGCTTCTGTTTCGCAGGCTTCGCGGGTGCGGTCAGGGTTCCTGCCGAAGTCTCTGGCATGAACAACCCTCCCTGGCTGTGTGAATCGCCCCGAAGATACCGGGGCATGACGGGCACACGGCCCGAGTCGAGTGTAGACCCGAGCCGGAGCGGCCGCCGCTCAGCCTTGCCGAACTCTCTCGATGTCGAGATACCGGATGCCGCGGCATCCGCTGCCCGTGTCGGCCGAAGAGCACGCCGGTTAAGCTGTGCGGATGGACGAAACCCCGATCGACGGCTTCTACAGCGTCATCCCCGCCGGTGGCGTGGGCTCGCGGCTGTGGCCGCTCTCGCGCGCCGATGCGCCGAAGTTCCTGCACGACCTCACGGGATCCGGCCAGACGCTCCTCAAGGACACCTGGGATCGACTGGCCCCGCTCTCGGGCGACGACCGCATCATGGTCGTCACCGGTCGCGCACACCGCGCAGCGGTCGAGTCGCAGCTGCCGGGCCTCGCCGACCACAACGTCGTGCTCGAGAGCGAGCCGCGCGACTCGACGGCTGCGATCGGCCTCGCCGCCGCGATCCTCGAGCGCCGGGAGCCGGGCGTCATCATCGGCTCGTTCGCGGCCGACCACGTGATCTCCGGCACCGCGCTCTTGCGTGCGGCCGTGACCGACGCCGTGGCTGCCGCCCGCGCCGGGTACATCGCGACGATCGGCATCACGCCGACCGAGCCCGCCGTCGGATTCGGCTACATCGAGTGCGGCGCACCGCTCGAGGTCGACGGGGCCGAGCACGTCGAGGCCGTCGCGAGCTTCGTCGAGAAGCCCGACCTCGACACCGCCAAGCGCTACCTCGCGGGCGGCAAGCACCTCTGGAACGCCGGCATGTTCATCGCGCGCGCCGACGCGCTGCTCGCCGAGATCGCGCGGAACAAGCCCGAGCTGCACGCCGGCCTCATCGAACTCGCCGAGGCGTGGGACGATCCGGCCACGCGCGGCCCGGCCGTCGACCGGATCTGGCCGCGCCTCGAGAAGATCGCGATCGACTACTCGGTCGCCGAGCCGGCGGCCGCCGCCGGACGGCTCGCCGTCATCCGCGGGCACTTCGTGTGGGACGACGTGGGCGACTTCGCCTCGCTCGCCAAGCTCAACACCGCCGGCCGGTCCGGCGAGCTCGCGATCCTCGGCGAGAACGCGCGCGTGCTCTCCGACGCCTCGAGCGGCATCGTCGTCAGCCGGTCGAAGCGGGTCATCAGCCTGATCGGCGTGCACGATATCGTCGTCGTCGACACGCCCGACGCGCTGCTCGTCACGACGAGCGAGCACGCCCAGCGGGTCAAGGCGGTCGTCGACGCCCTCCGGCTCGGCGGGTCCAACGACGTGCTCTAGGGCGCGAGAGAGCGGGTACCGGATGTCTCAGGGTCGAGAATCGCGCGGGCGGGGTGCTGGTCGTCGAATGGCGCTGCGCCGAAGCATGTCCGCCGCGGCCGCGCTGGCCGTGGCATCCGTGGCGCTCGCGGCCTGCGCGCCCGCTCCGGAATCCGGAGACGACGGCGCGGCGAGCGAGACGTGCGTGCGCATGGTCACGAACTCCGGCGGCCTCGAGGACCGCTCGTTCAACCAGTCGAGCTGGGAGGGGCTGCAGCAGGCCGAAGACGAGTACGGCATCGAGGCCGAGGCGATCGTCTCGACCGGCGAGACCGACCTCGCACCGAACGTGCAGCAGGCCGTCGAATCGGGCTGCGAGCTCATCGTCACGGTCGGCTGGGAGCTCGCGGAGTCGACGCTCGACCAGGCCGGGAAGAACCCGGAGCTCGCGTTCGCGATCGTCGACGAGACCGTCGAGGCCGACAACGTCAAGCCGGTGGTCTTCGACACCGCGCAGGCCTCCTACCTCGCCGGCTACCTCGCGGCGGGGGTCTCGAAGACCGGGGTGGTCGCGACCTTCGGTGGCGGCAACCAGCCGCCCGTCACCCTCTTCATGGACGGCTTCGTCGACGGCGTCGCGAAGTACAACGAGGTGCACGGCGCACAGGTGCGCGTGCTCGGCTGGGACAAGGCCGCCCAGGACGGCGCCTTCACCGGCGACTTCGAAGACGTCAACAAGGGCAAGACCCTCGCCGAGAGCTTCATCGATCAGGGCGCCGACGTCATCCTCCCCGTCGCCGGCCAGGTCGGCGAGGGCGCGGCGTCGGCAGCGCTCGAACGCGGCGGCGTCTCGATCATCTGGGTCGACAGCGACGGGTACGAGTCGCTCGCTGCGGAGTATCGCCCTGTGATCCTCACGAGCGTGCTGAAGAACACGCAGGACGCGATGGTCGAGATCGTCGGCGCAGTGCTCGACGAGACCTTCTCGAACGAGCCGTTCGTCGGCACGCTCGAGAACGGCGGCGTCGAGATCGCCCCGTACCACGATCTCGCCGCCATCGTGCCGCCGGCGCTCGACGGCGAGATCGAGGGCCTCCGGCAGGCGATCATCGCGGGCGAGATCGTGGTGGAGTCGCCGAGCGCTCCGTGAGAACCCCTGATCGGGGCATCCGCTCTGCTCATATGAGCAGAACATCGCGTCTTGATAACCATTGGACGTCGTCGACCCTCGGAGAGATGGCGCGCGGCGCAACATTCGGTAACGTGACTGCACGAGCCTCGGAACGGTCGGGGCGACAGTCTTTGGAGGACACAGTGAAGGTCACGACCAAGAAGGCCGCGTTCAGCGGTCTCGCGCTGCTCGGTGCAGCCGTGCTGCTCGCCGGTTGCGCATCCGCACCTGAAGAATCGGGCGGCGACGGTGGCGAGGCCATCGACTTCAAGCCCTGCATGGTGTCCGATGCCGGCGGCTTCGACGACAAGTCCTTCAACCAGCTCGGCTTCGAGGGTGCCACGAAGGCAGCGGAGGAGCTCGGCGTCAAGCTGACCGAGGTCCAGTCCGACTCCGAGACCGACTACGCGCCGAACATCACGAGCCTCGTCGACCAGGGCTGCGACCTGATCGTCACCGTCGGCTTCGCGCTCTCGGCCGCCACGGTCGAGTCCGCGCTCGAGAACCCCGACATCGAGTACGTCATCATCGACGATGCGGCCGACAACGACTTCGACAGCGAGGTCGACGCGCCGAACATCAAGCCGATCCTCTTCGACACGGCCCAGGCCGCGTTCCTCGGCGGCTACGCTGCTGCCGACTACACGAAGACCAACACGGTCGGCACGTTCGGCGGCATGAACTTCCCGACCGTCTCCATCTTCATGGACGGCTTCAAGCAGGGCGTCGACTACTACAACGAAGAGAAGGGCAAGGGCGTCACGGTCCTCGGCTGGGACGGCACCGACGGTCTCTTCACCGGTGGCTTCGAGGCCAACGACACCGCGCGCCAGACCGCGCAGGGCCTGCTCGACCAGAACGTCGACGTGATGCTGCCCGTCGGCGGCCCGATCTACCAGTCGGCCGCAGCCGCGATCCGCGACTCCGGCAGTGACGTCGCACTCATGGGCGTCGACGCCGACTTCACCGAGACCGACCCGTCGGTCGCCGACCTCGTGCTGACCTCGATCCTCAAGGGCATCGACGTCGGTACCTACGAGGCCGTGCTGGCCGCCGGCAACGGCGACTTCGACCCGGCGCCGTTCCTCGGCACCCTCGAGAACGAGGGCGTCGGCCTCGCGCCGTTCCACGACTTCGAGTCGAAGGTCTCTCCGACGCTCCAGGCCGAGCTCGACGACCTCAAGGCTGCGATCATCGCGGGCGACGTGACGGTCGACTCCTACCTCGCCGGCTGAGTCGAGGCACCACGGATCGGGGAGGTCGGCTTGCCGGCCTCCCCGATTCGGCGTCCGGGTGCGCGTTCGCGCGAGCAGGGCAACATCTGAGCGGGGCCTCCTCTGGTCCCACAACATCCGCGCAGCATCTCCAACAGATGCCGCACTCTCACTAGGATCGGGAGCATGAAGCTCGAACTTCGCGGTATCACGAAGCGATTCGGCAGCTTGGTCGCCAACGACCACATCGACCTCACCGTGGAGGCCGGCGAGATCCACGCCCTCCTCGGTGAGAACGGCGCAGGCAAGTCGACCCTCATGAACGTGCTCTACGGCCTCTATCAGGCCGACGGGGGCGAGGTGCTCCTCAACGATGAGGTGCAGCACTTCGCCGGACCAGGCGATGCCATGGCCGCGGGCATCGGCATGGTGCACCAGCACTTCATGCTGATCCCCGTCTTCACCGTCGCCGAGAACGTCATGCTCGGCCACGAGTCCACGAAGGCCGGCGGCATCCTCGACCTCGCGACGGCTCGCGCCCGCGTGCGTGAGATCTCGGATCGGTTCGGGTTCGACGTCGATCCCGACGCGCTCGTCGACGACCTGCCCGTCGGCGTGCAGCAGCGCGTCGAGATCATCAAGGCGCTCTCGCGCGACGCCAAGGTGCTCGTCTTCGACGAGCCCACTGCAGTGCTCACGCCGCAGGAGACCGACGAGCTGATGCAGATCATGCGTCAGCTGAAGGAGGCCGGCACCTCCATCGTCTTCATCACCCACAAGCTCCGCGAGGTGCGCGAGGTCGCCGACCGCATCACCGTGATCCGCCTCGGCAAGGTCGTCGGCGAGGCGTCGCCGACCGCGTCGAACGCCGAGCTCGCCGCCCTCATGGTGGGCCGCGCCGTCGAGCTCACCGTGCACAAGGACGAGCCGAAGGTCGGCGACGCCGCTCTCGTCGTCGAGGGCCTCAGCGTCATCGACCCCATCGGCCAGCTCGTCGTCAACGACGTGAGCTTCACCGTGCGCAAAGGCGAGATCCTCGCGGTCGCCGGCGTGCAGGGCAACGGGCAGACCGAGCTCACCGAGGCGCTCGTCGGGCTCCAGCCGCGCGTGCAGGGCTCGATCAAGCTCGACGGCGTCGACCTCACGACCGAGAACGTGCGCAAGATCCTCGACGCCGGCGTCGGCTTCATTCCCGAGGATCGCAACGAGGACGGCCTCGTCGGCGAGTTCTCGATCGCCGAGAACCTCATGCTCGACCGGTCGAGCGGCGCGCCGTTCGTCAAGGCCGGCAACATCCAGCGCGGGTTCCTCGCCGAGTTCGCACGCGATCGCGTGAAGGAGTTCGACGTCCGCACCCAGGGCATCGACGAGAAGGTCGGCCGGCTCTCGGGCGGCAACCAGCAGAAGGTCGTGCTCGCGCGAGAGCTCAGCCGAGACCTGAGCCTGTTCGTCGCGGCCCAGCCGACGCGCGGCGTCGACGTCGGCTCGATCGAGTTCATCCACAAGCGCATCGTCGCCACGCGCGATGCCGGAGTCCCCGTCGTCGTCGTCTCGACCGAACTCGACGAAGTGGCCGCCCTCGCCGACCGCATCATGGTCATGTACCGCGGTCGCATCGTCGGCATCGTGCCGGGCGACACCCCACGAGACGTGCTCGGCCTGATGATGGCCGGCGAAGCCCCCGCAGAAGGAGCCGCCGCATGAGCGACCCCCAGGAGCCGCGGGGCGACGCCCCGGCCGGCAAGGACCTCGATCCCGACATCGCGCTGGAGCAGCCGGGCTCGGTCGCCACCGACGCGGACGCGGCGCGAAGTGCAGCCGCCCCGCCCGCCGACGAGGTCGAACCGCCCTCGCGCTGGCACACGATGCTGCGCCAGATCTCGACCGGCAACGCGCTCATCTCGGTGCTGTCGGTGCTGCTCGCCCTCCTCGTCGGCGCGGTCATGATCGCATTCACCGATGAGCGCGTGCAGGCCGCGAGCGGGTACTTCTTCGCTCGCCCCGGCGACACCTTCGTCGCGATCTGGCAGTCGGTGTCGGGCGCCTACTCGGCGCTCTTCCAGGGCTCGGTGTACAACTTCCGGCGCGACACCTTCGCCGCCGGCATCCGCCCGCTGACCGAGACCCTCACCTTCGCCACCCCGCTCATCGCCGGTGGCCTCGGCGTCGGTCTCGCGTTCCGCGTCGGCATGTTCAACATCGGTGGTCGCGGCCAGATGCTCATCGCGGCATCCGTCGCCGGCTGGATCGGCTTCGGCCTCGACCTGCCGATGGGCCTCCACATGCTCGTCGCGCTCGTCGGCGGTCTGCTCGGCGGCGCGCTGTGGGCCGGCATCGCCGGCCTCCTGAAGGCGCGCACCGGCGCGCACGAGGTGATCGTCACGATCATGCTCAACTACATCGCCTTCTACCTGGTCTCGTGGATGCTCCGCACCCCAGGCCTGCTGCAGGCGCCCGGCTCCTCGAACCCGAAGACGCCGGCGATGAAGGAGACAGCGATCTTCCCGCAGTTGCTCGGGCCGCAGTACAACCTGCACTTCGGCTTCATCCTGGTCATCGCGGCGACCGTCCTCGTGTGGTGGATCCTCTCCCGCTCGAGCCTCGGCTTCAAGTTCCGCGCGGTCGGCGAGAACCCGAACGCGGCGCGCGTCGCGGGCATCAACGTCTCCTCGATGTACGTGTACGCGATGCTCATCGCGGGTGCGCTGCTGGGGCTCGCGGGAGTCAGCCAGGTGCTCGGCACCGTCACCACCGGTTTCACCGCCGGCATCGACGCCGGCATCGGCTTCGACGCCATCACGGTGGCGCTCCTCGGCCGGTCGACGCCGTGGGGCATCTTCGTCGCAGGCATCCTCTTCGGCGCCTTCAAGGCGGGCGGCTTCTCGATGCAGGCGGCCGAGGGCGTGCCCATCGAGATCGTGCTCGTCGTGCAGTCCCTCATCGTGCTCTTCATCGCGGCGCCGCCGCTCGTTCGCACGATCTTCCGCCTGCCAGACCCGAAGGCCGGTCCGAAACGACCGCGCCCCATCGTCACGAAGGAGGTCGACGCGAAATGAGCACGACCGCAGAGCACCACCGCACGGCGCCGCAGCCCGAAGCGCTCGCCACCACCGTCGTGACGAGCTGGAAGGCGCCGATCGCGTTCGCCGTGTTCACGCTCGCAGAGCTCGCCCTCGCGGTGTTCGCGCCGCGCGAGGGCGTCACGAAGTTCCGCCTCTCCTCTCCCACCGATGCGGTGCAGCTGCCCGAGGTCACGGTGCCGACGATGCCGGCGCTCTGGACCGTCGTGGTGCTCCTCGCCGCGGTGACCGCGTACTCCATCTGGCTCGTCGCCACGAAGCATCGCGTGCCGCTCTGGACCATCGTCGTGTTCGCGATCCTCTTCATGTTCGGCTTCCTCACGTGGGCGGCCGCCGGTGCGTCGCTGCCGATGATCGGCCTGCTGTTCGGCTCGCTGAGCCTCGCCGTGCCGCTCATCTTCGGTTCGCTCGCGGGCGTGCTCGGCGAGCGCGTCGGCGTGATCAACATCGCGATCGAGGGCCAGCTCCTCGCCGGCGCGTTCACGGCGGCCGTCGTGGCGTCGATCACCGGGCAGCCGTGGTTCGGGCTCATCGCGGCGATGGTCGCCGGCATGCTCGTCGCATTCGTGCTCGCGGCCTTCGCGATCAAGTACTTCGTCGACCAGGTCATCGTCGGTGTCGTGCTCAACGTGCTCGTCACGGGCCTCACGAGCTTCTTCTTCTCGCAGGTGCTCGCGCCGAACGCGGCGCTGCTGAACACCCCGCCCCGGTTCGACCGCTGGCCGATCCCGGTGCTCGGCGACATCCCGATCATCGGGCCGGTCTTCTTCCGGCAGACCGTCGTGGTCTACCTCATGTACATCGCGGTCGCGGCCGTCTACATCGGGCTGTTCCACACGAAATGGGGCCTCCGGCTCCGCGCCGTCGGCGAGCACCCGCAGGCTGCGGACACCGTGGGCATCAACGTGAACCGCACCAGGTTCTGGAACGTCGCCCTCGCGGGCGCCATCGCCGGTCTCGGCGGCACGTTCTTCACGATCGGATCGGGCATCGCCTTCAACAAGGAGATGACCGCGGGCGCGGGCTTCATCGCGCTGGCGGCCGTCATCTTCGGCCAATGGGACCCGATCAAGGCGACGCTCGCGGCGCTGCTCTTCGGCTTCGCGTCGAACCTGCAGAACACGCTCTCGGTCATCGGCTCGCCCGTGCCCAGCGAGTTCATGCTGATGCTGCCCTACGTCGTGACGATCTTCGCGGTGGCCGGCCTCGTCGGCAAGGTCAGAGGCCCAGCTGCGGCCGGCAAACCGTACATCAAATCCTGATCGGGCGCGCTGAGCGCCCGGATCCCGACATCCTGGAACGGGGGAGCACCATGACCGCAACGGATGCGATCGACTGGAACGAGCTCCGCGGGCGCGCCCGCGAGGCGATGGCGAAGGCGTACGTGCCGTACTCGGAGTTCCCGGTGGGCGCCGCCGCGATCGTCGAGGACGGCCGCATCGTGAGCGGCTGCAACGTGGAGAACGCCTCGTACGGGGTGACGCTCTGCGCCGAGTGCTCGCTCGTCTCGGCACTCGTCATGTCGGGCGGCGGCAAACTCGTCGCGTTCGCCTGCGTCGACGGCCACGGCGCCGCCCTCATGCCCTGCGGGCGCTGCCGGCAGCTGCTGTACGAGCACTCCGCCGAGGGCATGCTGCTCGACACCGTCTCGGGGATCAAGACCATCGACGAGGTGCTGCCCGATGCGTTCGGCCCGCGGCAGCTCGCCGAATTCAGAGGAGTGAAGGCATGAACACCGTCGAACCGTTCGACGCCGTCGACCTGATCCGCGCCAAGCGCGACGGGCACGAACTCGCTACGCCCGAGATCGACTGGCTCGTCGACGCCTACACGCGCGGCTACGTCGCCGACGAGCAGATGTCGGCCATGACGATGGCGATCTTCCTCAACGGCATGACGCGCCGCGAGATCCGCGACCTGACGATGGCGATGATCGCGAGCGGTGAGCGCATGGACTTCTCGGGGCTCGGCAAGCCCACGAGCGACAAGCACTCGACGGGCGGCGTCGGCGACAAGATCACGCTGCCGCTCATGCCCCTCGTCGCGACGTTCGGCGTGGCGGTGCCGCAGCTCTCGGGCCGCGGGCTCGGCCACACGGGCGGCACGCTCGACAAGCTCGAGTCCATCCCCGGATGGCGCGCCGAGATCACGAACGACGAGATGTTCGCGCAGCTCCGCGACGTCGGTGGCGTGATCTGCGCTGCCGGCGCGGGGCTCGCGCCCGCTGACAAGAAGCTCTACGCGCTCCGCGACATCACGGGCACGGTCGAGGCGATCCCGCTCATCGCGTCGTCGATCATGTCGAAGAAGATCGCCGAGGGCACCGGTGCGCTCGTGCTCGACGTGAAGTTCGGCTCCGGCGCGTTCCTCACCGACATCGACCGTTCGCGCGAGCTCGCCCGCACGATGGTCGAGCTCGGCGAAGACGCGGGCGTGGCGACCTCCGCCCTCATCACGAACATGAACGTGCCGCTCGGCCTCACGATCGGCAACGCCAACGAGGTGCGCGAGTCGGTCGAGGTGCTCGCCGGCGGCGGCCCGTCGGATGTCCGTGAGCTGACGATCGCCCTCGCCCGCGAGATGCTCGCCCTCGCCGGTCAGCCCGACGTCGACGTCGAAGCCGCGCTCGACGACGGCCGCGCCATGGACACGTGGCGCCGGGCGATCCGCGCCCAGGGCGGCGACCCCGATGCGGCGATGCCGGTTGCCCGCGAGCAGCACGTCGTGACGGCCGAGCGAGACGGCGTGCTCGTGGCCCAGCACGCCCTGCCGTTCGGCATCGCGGCCTGGCGCCTCGGTGCCGGTCGCGCACGCAAGCAGGACCCGGTGCAGCACGCCGCCGGCATCGACCTGCACGCCAAGCCCGGCGACGTCGTCCGCAAGGGCGAGCCGCTGTTCACGCTGCACGCCGACGAGCCCGCCCGATTCGCCCGGGCGCTCGACGCCGTCGAGGGCGCCTGGCGCATCGGCGACGCCGGCGAGGCGATCGAGGACGGCGGGCCGCTCATCGCCGACCGCATCGGTCGCTGAGGAGGCTCGCCGCCTGGCGCGGGACGTCTTGCTTCGAGATTGCCGAGACTTCGCGGGGGCCCTGTCGCTATCGTTGACTCGTGAACACGATTCCGACGGAGTACCGCCTCGAAGGCGACGGCACGAACATCCAGGCGCTGCCGAAGATCTCGCTGCATGACCACCTCGACGGAGGCTTGCGTCCGCAGACGCTCATCGAACTCGCCGACGGGATGGGTGTCGAGGTGCCCGCGGCCGATGCTGAGTCGCTCGGCCAGTGGTTCGCCGAACGCTCGAACTCCGGCTCGCTCGTCGAGTACCTGAAGACCTTCGACCTCACGACCGCCGTGATGCAGACCCGCGAGGGCCTGACCCGCGTCGCCCGCGAGTTCGTGCAGGATCTGGCGGCCGACGGCGTGATCTACGGCGAGATCCGGTGGGCGCCCGAGCAGCACCTCACGCGCGGTCTCAGCCTCGACGAGACCGTCGAGGCCGTGCAGTCCGGCATCGAGCAGGGCATCGACGATGCGCGCGCCCAGGGACTCGGCATCCGCGCCGGTCAGCTCATCACCGCCATGCGCCACGCCGACCGCGGTCTCGAGATCGCCGAGCTCGCCGTGCGTCACCGCGATCGCGGCGTCGTCGGCTTCGACATCGCGGGCGCGGAGGCGGGCTTCCTGCCGAGCCGTCACCGCACGGCGTTCGACTACCTCGCGAGCCAGTACCTGCCCGTGACCGTGCACGCCGGCGAGGCCGACGGGCTCGAGTCCATCCGCAGTGCCCTGTTCGACGGTCGCGCACTGCGGCTCGGCCACGGCGTGCGCATCGCGGAAGACCTGCTGATCGATCGCCAGGACGACGAGAACACCTACGTCTCGCTCGGTCCGATCGCGCAGTGGGTGCGCGACCGGGAGATCGCGCTCGAGACCAGCCCGTCGTCGAACCTGCAGACCGGCGCGATCGCGGCGTGGGGCGACGAGCTCATCGACCACCCCTTCGACCTGCTGTACCAGCTCGGGTTCCGTGTGACGGTCAACACCGACAACCGGTTGCAGTCGGGCACGAGCCTCACCCGCGAGTTGGCGCTCCTGAGCGACGCGTTCGGGTACGACCTCGACGACTTCGAGACGTTCCAGCTGAACGCGGCCGCGGCGGCCTTCCTGCCGCTCGACGACCGCGAAGAGCTCGCCGAGTTGATCCAAGACGGCTTCGACGACGCCTGACGCGCGGACGCTCCGGAGCACCGCGCACCCGCCTGCAGCCCCCTGAACGGACCCTGATGACCCTCCCGCCGCTCCCCGACGAAGCCATCGTGCTCGGCGCCCACGTCGACGACTGGCGCGGCGCCGTCCGCGAGGCGGGGCGGGCCCTCGTGCGGTCCGGTTCGACCCGCTCCGAGTACGCCGACCGGATGATCGCGGTCATCGAGGAGTTCGGCGCCTACGTCGTGATCGCCCCAGGGCTCGCGCTCGCGCACGCCCGGCCGGGGCCCGACGTGCGTGCAGAGGGACTCGCCGTCGTGACGCTCGCCGAGCCGGTGCCGTTCGGGCATCCGCACAACGACCCGGTGCGCGTCGTGGTCGGACTCGCGGTCTCCAACGCCGAGGAGCACGTGGCCTCGGTCGCCCGCCTCGCGAACGCCTTCAACGACAGCGGCATCGTCGGCCGCATCGCGAAGGCGGAGACCGCCGACGAGCTGCGGGCGATGCTCGGCTTCGATCGAGAGGCGGAGGCGTGAAGATCATCGCCGTCTGCGGAGTCGGCATCGGCACCTCCGCGATCCTGAAGGTGAACGCGGAGCGCGCGCTCGATCGGCTCGGGCTCTCCGCCGACGTCGATGCGAGCGATCTCGCGGGCATCGCCGCCGCCGCCGCCGACGCGCAGGTGATCCTGACGTCGAGCGAGCTCGCCGATGCCGTGCGCGCCGCGGTCGGCCGCAGCTTCGCCGAGATCGTCGAGGTGTCGAACTACTTCGACGTCGAGGAGATCAGCACGAAGCTCGAGACCTCGCTCGGCTGACCTCGTGGCACCGGGCGCCCGATCGTCCGAGCGACGAGCGGCACCGATGCGACGAGCGCCAGGGCGACGGCGACTGCCTACGCGACGAGCTCGCGCATGCCCGCGTCGAGCGCCGACACGGCAGCGGATGCCGCGGCGCGACGTTCGGCGACGGTGCCCGTCTCGGCCACGGCGTCGATGTAGATCTTGAGCTTCGGCTCGGTGCCGCTCGGACGCACCATCACGCGGCCGCCGCCGTCGAGCACGATGCGGAGCACGTCGGAGGGCGGCAGCTCGCCGAACCCGTCGGCGAGGTCCTCGATGCGCTCCACCCGGATGCCGCCGATGGACGCGGGCGGCTCGGCCCGGAGCCGCGCCATGATCTCGCCGATGCGGGCGAGCTCGGTGACGCGGATCGAGATCTGGGCCGAGTCGTGGCATCCGAACCGCTCGACGAAGGCGTCGAGGTGATCGGCCACCGTGCGCCCCTCGGCCTTGAGCTCCGCCGCGAGGGAGAGGAAGGCCAGGCCCGCGGAGATGCCGTCCTTGTCGCGCACCGTGGTGGGGTTCACGAGGTAGCCGAGCGCTTCCTCGAAGCCGAAGACGAGGCCGGGCGCGCGCGAGATCCACTTGAAGCCCGTGAGGGTCGCCTCGAAGTCGAGGCCGTAGGCGCGGGCGATCGCCTCGAGTCCGGGGGAGGAGACGATCGAGCAGGCGAGCGAGCCGTTCGGGCCGGAATCGCCGGCGACCGCCGCGGCGCGTTCCGCCGCCTGCCAGCCGAGCACGAGTCCCACCTCGTTGCCGGTGAGCCGCCGGTACCCGGCCTCGGCCGAGACGTCGGGGATCGCGATCGCGAGGCGATCGGCGTCGGGGTCGTTGGCCAGGATGAGTTCGGCGTCGACCGCACGGGCCCGGGCGAAGGAGAGATCCATCGCTCCGGGCTCCTCGGGGTTCGGGAACGACACGGTCGGGAACGCCGGGTCGGGCTCGATCTGCGCCTCGACGAGGGCGGGGGCGTCGAAGCCCGCCGCGGCGAGCACGCTCGCCATGGTCTGCCAGCCGACGCCGTGCATCGCGGTGTACACGACGCGCGGCTGCGCCGCCGGGGGAGCGGCGACCTGCGCCGTCAGCCGGATGTACTCGTCGACGACGGATTCGGCGGCCGTCTCGAACACGCCACGGGGAAGCTCTGGCACGAGCCGCGTCTCGGCGACGCGCTGGATCTGCGCCGCGATCTCGGCGTCGGCCGGGGCGACGATCTGCGAGCCGTGGTCGTCGCCGCCGAGGTACACCTTGTAGCCGTTGTCGTTCGGCGGGTTGTGCGAGGCCGTCACCATCACGCCGGCCGACACGTCGAAGTGACGCACGGCGAACGCGAGCACGGGGGTCGGCAGCAGTCGGGGCAGCAGGATGGCCCGCACCCCGGCGCCGGCCATGATCTCGGCGGTGTCGCGTGCGAAGACGGCCGAGTTCTTGCGACCGTCGTACCCGATCACGATCGACGGCGTCTGTCCGAGCACGGCGTGCTCGACGAGGTGGGCCGCGAGGCCCGCAGCCGCCTGGGAGACGAGCACCCGGTTCATCCGGTTCGGGCCTGCTGCGATCTCGCCGCGGAGCCCAGCGGTGCCGAAGGCGAGCCGCTGGTCGAAGCGATCGGCGAGGTCGGCGGCCGCCTCGGCGTCGCCGCCGTGCACGGCGTCGACGATCGCCGAGAGCTCGGCCCTCGTCTCCGGGTCGGGGTCCTGCGCGAGCCAGGCCTCGGCGAGGGCGATGCGCTGCTGGTCGGCGTCGGTCTGCGACATCCGCTGCCCCTTAGAGTTCGGCGACGATCTTGGCGAGCAGGCTCGAGATCACCGGCTCGGCCGTGCGACCGGCCTCGATGACCTCTTCGTGGCTCAGCGGCGTCTGCTGGATGCCGGCTGCGAGGTTCGTGATGAGCGACATGCCGAGCACCTCCATGCCCGACTGGCGCGCGGCGATCGCCTCGAGCGCGGTCGACATGCCGACGATGTGGCCGCCGATGATCTTCGCCATCTGCACCTCGGCGGGCGTCTCGTAGTGCGGCCCGCGGAACTGGCAGTACACGCCCTCGTCGAGCGTCGAGTCGATGGAGTGCGCGAGGTCCCTGAGCCGCTTCGAGTAGAGGTCGGTGAGGTCGATGAACGTCGCGCCCTCGAGCGGCGAGTCGGCCGTGAGGTTGATATGGTCGCTGATCAGCACGGGCGTGCCGGGCTTCCAGTGCTCCTTGATGCCGCCTGCGCCGTTCGTGAGGATCATCGTCTTCACGCCGGTCGCGGCGGCCGTGCGCACCGAATGGACGACGCGGCGCACCCCGTGGTCCTCGTAGTAGTGGGTGCGAGCGCCGATGACGAGGGCGCGCTTGCCGCTCGGCAGCAGCACCGAGCGGAGCGTCCCGACGTGACCCTCGAGCGCGGGCTTCGAGAAGCCGGGCACCTCGGTCGCGGCGATCGTGTGCGTGGTCTCGCCGATGAGCTCTGCGGCGCGGCCCCACCCGCTGCCGAGGGTGAGGGCGATGTCGTGTCGCTCCACTCCGGTGAGTTCCGCGATGCGCTCCGCCGCGGTGGCGGCGATGGCGAACGGGTCGGCAGTTGGGTCGTCGAGCGGATTGGCAGCGTGCATCATCCCACTCTAATGACGAGCGGATGCCGCGGCGAGGAGCTGCTCGTTTGCTGGCCGATGGCCGGGAGCTGACAGAATATGAGCATGGCCTATGAGTTCGAGCGCACCCAACGTATTGCCGTACTCGGAGGAGGGCCAGGCGGGTACGAAGCGGCCCTGGCCGGGGCGCAACTCGGCGCGGAGGTCACCCTCATCGAACGGGCGGGGGTCGGCGGCGCAGCGGTGCTCACCGACGTCGTGCCGTCGAAGTCGCTCATCGCCACTGCAGAGGCCTCGAACGCCGTCAAGGAGGCTGCGGACCTCGGCGTGCAGTTCTACGCGAAGGGCGACGCCGAGAAGGCCGTCAAGCCCAACGTGGCGATCAACCTCGCCGCGGTCAACAAGCGGCTGCTCGGCCTCGCCGCGCAGCAGTCGGAGGACATGCGCGGCAACCTCATCGAGGCCGGCGTGCACCTCGTGCAGGGCGAGGGGCGCCTCGACGGACCGAACGCGGTCATCGTCGCGACCGCGAAGGGCGGCACGGACTTCGACCGCATCGAGGCCGACACGCTCGTCATCTCGGTCGGCGCCTCCCCGCGCGTGCTGCCGACCGCGGTGCCCGACGGCGAGCGCATCCTCACGTGGACCCAGCTCTACCACCTGCAGCAGGTGCCCGAGCACCTCATCGTCGTCGGCTCCGGCGTGACCGGTGCCGAGTTCGCCTCCGCATACCGGGCGCTCGGCGCGAAGGTCACGCTCATCTCGAGCCGCGACCAGGTGCTTCCGGGTGAAGACGCCGACGCAGCATCCGTGATCGAGAAGGTCTTCAAGCGCAACGGCATGAAGGTCATGAACAAGTCCCGCGCCGAGTCGGTCGTGCGCGACGGCGACAGCGTCGTGGCCACGCTCACCGACGGGCGCGAGGTGCGCGGCAGCCACTGCCTGATGGCGGTCGGCTCGGTGCCGAACACGCTCGAGCTCGGCCTCGAGCAGGCGGGCGTGCAGCTGTCGGACTCGGGACACATCCGCGTCAACCGGGTGGCTCGTACCTCGATCCCGAACATCTACGCGGCGGGCGACTGCACGACGTTCATGCCGCTCGCCTCGGTGGCCTCGATGCAGGGGCGCACCGCCGTCTTCCACGCCATGGGCGACATCGTGAACCCGCCCGAGAACCGCAACATCACCTCGAACATCTTCACGCAGCCCGAGATCGCCACGGTCGGCTGGACCGAGAAGGAGATCGAGGAGGGCGTCGTGCCCGGCGTCGTCTACAAGCTGCCGCTCGCCTCGAACCCCCGCGCGAAGATGATGGGCATCCGCGACGGCTTCGTGAAGCTCTTCGCCTCGGCCGGCTCGGGGTCGATCATCGGCGGCGTCATCGTCGCTCCGAAGGCGTCCGAGCTGATCTTCTCGCTCGCGCTCGCCGTCGAGCACCGGCTGACGGTCGACCAGTTCGCCGAGGCGTTCCCGGTGTACCCGTCGCTGACCGGTTCGCTGACGGTTGCCGCCAGGGCCATGCACGTCGTACGCTGAGTGTGAATCCGCGTCGCGCGGGCGGCGCCGACCTCAGGGGGTAGCGATGAACCTGCGCGTGAAATCGGTCGAGTCGTCGATCGCCGACTCCCACGACGAGGAGCGGAGCCTCAAACGCTCGCTCGGCACGTTCGACCTCGCCCTCATGGGCATCGCCGTCGCGGTCGGCGCCGGCATCTTCTCGGTCGGAGCGCAGGCAGCGGCGAACTTCGCCGGGCCGAGTGTGATCGTCTCGTTCGTGCTGGCCGCCGTCACCTGCGGGCTCGCCATCATGTGCTACGCGGAGTTCGCCTCGACGGTGCCGGTCGCCGGCAGCGCCTACACCTTCACGTACGCGACGATGGGGGAGCTCCTCGCCTGGATCATCGGCTGGGACCTCATCCTCGAGCTGTTCACGGCGGCCGCCGTGCTCGCGAAGTACTGGGGCGTCTACCTCGGCGAGGCGCTGCTCGCCTTCGGGCTGCCCTTCCCATCGACCTTCGACCTCGGCGGTGTCGAGGTGAGCTGGCCGGCCTTCCTCATCGTGGCCGTCTTCACGGCGCTGCTCGTGGCCGGCACGAAGCTCACGGCTCGCGTCGGCGCGGTGTTCACGATCATCAAGGTCGCGATCGTGCTCTTCGTGATCGTCGTCGGGTTCTTCTTCGTGAAGGCGGCGAACTTCACGCCGTTCATCCCCGAGGCGGTGCCGACCGACGGCGGCGCGACGGATGTCTGGACGCAGTCGCTGTTCTCCTGGATGACCGGCGCCGCGCCCGCGCAGTACGGCGTCTTCGGCATGCTCTCGGCCGCGGCGCTCGTCTTCTTCGCGTTCATCGGCTTCGACGTCGTCGCCACGAGCGCCGAAGAGGTGCGCGAGCCGCAGAAGCGGCTGCCGCGAGGCATCTTCCTCGGACTCGGCATCGTGACGCTGCTCTACGTGCTCGTGTCGATCGTCATGACCGGCATGGTGTCGTACACCGAGCTCGCGGCCGAGGAGACGCCGTCGCTCGCGACCGCGTTCCGGCTCGTCGGGCAGGACTGGGCATCGGCCGTGATCTCGCTCGGGGCGCTCGCAGGCCTCACGACGGTCATCATGATCATCCTGCTCGGGCTCTCGCGCATCGTCTTCGCGCTCAGCCGCGACGGACTGCTGCCCCGCTGGCTGTCGAAGACCACCGAACACACGAAGACGCCCGCTCGCATCCAGATCATCGCGGGCACGGTCGTGGCGTTCGTCGCCGCCTTCACCGATGTCGGCCTCCTCGAGGAGATGATCAACATCGGCACGCTCTCGGCGTTCGTGCTCGTGAGCATCGGCGTCGTGGTGCTGCGGCGTACCCGCCCCGACCTGCCGCGCGGCTTCCGCGTGCCGTGGTCACCGGTGCTGCCGATCCTCTCGGCGGTGCTCTGCGTCTGGCTGATGTTCAACCTGACGACACTCACCTGGGTGCGCTTCCTCGTCTGGCTCGTCATCGGCGTCGTCATCTACCTGCTGTACGGGCGCCGCCGCTCGCGGCTCGGTCTCGAGCTGCGCGTGAGCGAGGTCGAGCTGCCCACGGCACAGGGCGCGGAGCCGCCGGCGGGCTCCTGACGACGCAGGGTCGGTCGCTCCGTCGAGGCGACCGACCGCGTCCTCCGCCGGGGTGACCGAAACGTGATCCGGAGCAGTCGGTGCCAGTGCTTTCGCAATCATTTTGACAACAAGCTTGTCAACGCTGTTGATTTCCTCCGCCGTTCGTTGCTAGCGTCCGAGTCAGCACCATGGCGTCAGCGGCGCCGGAGCGGTTTCCGAGCCCGCAGGCACCACCCCTGACAGTGGAGTCCCGGGAGGCGGACATGAACGAACGCGGCGAGATCGACAGCACCCACGGCACGCACGGGGTGACCCGGCGTGCGATCCTCGGCATCGGAGCAGCCGGTGCCGCAGGCGTGGTCCTGACCGCGGGCGCGCGTCCCGGTGCAGGCATCCCCGGCTCGTATCACCGCATGTGGGATGCGATCGTGATCGGCGCCGGTGCATCCGGTCTGGGCGCGGCCCGTGTGCTCGCCGACGCAGGCAAGCGCGTGCTCGTGCTCGAGGCCCGCGACCGCATCGGCGGGCGCATGTGGACCGACCGCACCTCGATGACGATCCCGATCGAGCGTGGTGCCGAGCTCGTGCACGGCACCACCGTCTCGACGTGGGAACTCATCGACCAGCTCGGCCTCTCCACGCGTCGGCAGACGACGATCTTCGGACGGCTTCGCCCCGACAGCCCGTGGATCGACGGCTTCACCTTCGAGAGCTGGCATTTCCCGCTCGGCGCGCCCTCGCTGCCGGGCGGGCTGCCCGACCCGGTCGACGGTGAGACGGCGCTCGCCTGGCTCGAGCGAGTCGGCATCACGCCCGACAACTACCCGATCATGCTCGCCGCGGCCGAGGTCGACAGCGAGCAGTTCGACGTGCTGCCGGCCTGGTTCGTCGTCGACACGGTGGCCGCCTGCCTCGAGATGCAGGAGCTCTCGGGCCCCATGCCGCCAGAGGAGTACGGCGACTACCGGGTCATCGGCGGTTACAACCAGGTGCTGCAGCCGCTCGCCGCGGGGCTCGACCTGCTGCGCGGTGCGCGAGTGCACACGGTCGAGCACCGGGCCGGCCGGGTCGACGTGCACTCGAGCGCCGGTTCGTTCAAGGCTAAGACGCTCGTCGTCGCGCTCCCCGGCGGCGTGCTGAAGAACGGCGACATCACATTCAACCCGCCGCTGCCCGCCGACAAGCGCGACGGCTTCCAGGAGATCGAGTACCTGCCGGTCTTCAAGGGCATCCTCGAGTTCGCCCAGCCCGTGCTGCCCGCAGCGCACCCCGTACCGAAGGCGTGGGACATCATGACGACGTTCTCGAAGAACCCGCCGAGCCTCTGGAACGGCTCGGTCGGCACCCCGGGCTACGCCGGCGAGGTCGTCGTGGCCTGGATGACGGGCGGCAAGGCGCAGGAGCTACTCGACCTGCCCGAGGCCGAGCGGTTCCAGGCGGCACTCGACAACGTGCGCACCGCGGTCGGCGATCAGGGCCTGCAGTACGTCAACGCCTCGACCTACGACTGGTCGAAGGACGAGTTCGCCCGAGGTGCGTACCCCGGTCCGTTCTCGCGGCGCAGCGGCCTGAACGCCCCGATCGCGGACACGATCTTCTGGGCCGGCATGGTGACCAGCACCATCCACTCGTCCCGCAACTCCGGGGTGGCGGCGGCGAACGCCGCGCTGACGGCACTCGCCGCGCGCTGACCCTCGCCCGCCGGGCGGCGAACCACCTCATGACAACGACGTTCAAGGAGGCAGTACCGATGTACAACGATGACGCGAGCGGCACGACGGGCAGCGCTGGAGGCCTGACCCGGCGCACCCTGCTCGCAGCGGGCGCGGCCGGAGCGGCAGGGCTCATCCTGACCGCCGGCGCGAAACCGCCCCAGGGCGACTGGCAGACCCGCACCTGGGATGCGATCGTGATCGGTGCCGGCGTCGCCGGCCTCGGCGCGGCGAGGACACTCGCCGACGCCGGCCGCAGCGTGCTCGTGCTCGAGGCGCGGAATCGCATCGGTGGACGCATGTGGACCGATCGAACCTCGATGTCGATCCCGATCGAGCGCGGCGCCGAGCTCGTGCACGGCAGCACCGTCTCGACGTGGGGGTTGATCGACCAACTCGGGCTGTCGACGCACCGGCAGACGAAACTGTTCGGGCGGCTTCGGCCGGAGACGCCGTGGATCGACGGATTCCACTACGAATCGTGGCACTTCCCGCTCGGCGCGCCCTCCTACCCGAACGGGCTCCCCGCCGCGACCGACGGCGAGACCGCGTTGCACTGGCTGCAGCGCGTGGGCATCACCCCCGACAACTACCCGATCATGCTCGCGGCGATCGAGGTCGACACCGAGCAGTTCGACGTGCTGCCGGCCGATGACGTCGTCGACACGGTCAAGTCCTGCCTCGAACTCCTGAACGAATCGGGGCCGATGCCGCCAGAGGAGTACGGCGACTACCGGGTGATCGGCGGCTACGACCAGGTGCTGCAGCCGCTCGTCGCCGGTCTTCCCCTGCTGTTGAACGCCAAGGTGCACACGGTCGAGCACGCGCCGGGCCACGTCGAGGTGCACTCCAGTCGCGGCACCTACACGGCCGAATCGCTCGTCGTCGCGCTTCCGGGCGGCGTGCTGAAGCACGGCGATGTCGTGTTCGACCCGCCCCTGCCCCCAGCGAAGAACAACGGGTTTCAGGCGATCAGCTACCTGCCCGTCTTCAAGGGCATCCTCGAGTTCGCGCACCCGGTGCTCCCCGGCGGCCACCCGGTGCCGCAGGGCTGGGACATCCTCACGACCTTCTCGAAGAACCCGCCCAGCAACTGGAACGCCTCGGTCGGCACGCCGGGCTTCGCCGGCGAGGTCGTCGTGTCGTGGATGACCGGCGGCAAGGCGCAGGAGCTGCTCGACCTGCCCGAGTCGCAGCGTTTCGCCGCCGCACTCGACAACCTCCGCACGGCGACCGGCGACCAGGGGCTCCAGTACACGAAGTCGTCGACCTACGACTGGTCGAAGGACGAGTTCGCCCGCGGCGCTTATCCCGGGCCGTTCTCGCGCTGGAACGGCAACGGCCTCTACTCCCCGATCAACGAGACGATCTTCTGGGCCGGCATGGTCACCAGCACGATCGCCTCGTCGCGCGACACCGGCATCAGCGCGGCGACCTCGACGCTGGCGGCGCTGGCGGCCCGCTGACGCGCAGGCGAACATCGAACCGCCGTGCGGTGCCGGGCTCGGCACCGCACGGCGGTTCGATGTGATCGAAGTGTTCGCGCCTACGCGTCGACGATCGCGAGCAGCAGGTGTCCGCTCGAGACGGTGGCGCCGGCCTCGGCATTGATGGTGTCGACGACGCCGTCCTTGTGGGCGAGGATCGGCTGCTCCATCTTCATCGCCTCGAGCACGAGCACGAGGTCGCCCTTGACGACCTTGTCGCCCTCTGCGACGGCCACCTTGACGACGGTCGCCTGCATGGGCGCCTTCACGGCATCGCCGGTGCCGGTGTCGACGGCGTGCGATGCGGCACGGCGGCGGGGAGCGGCTCCGGCGGTGTGCGCGGCCGAGGGACCGCCGGCGATGCGCTTCGGGAGGGTGACCTCGACCCGGCGCCCTGCGACCTCGACGACGACGCTCGTGCGCTCGGCGGGGCCGGCGGAATCGGCGAGTTCGCCGGACCAGGGCTCGAGCCGGTTGTCGTACTCGGTCTCGATCCAGCGCGTGTAGATCGAGAACGGCTCGTCGCCGGCAGGGGCGAAGGCCGGGTTGTTCACGATGTCGCGGTGGAAGGGGAGCACGGTCGGCAGGCCGGCGACCTCGAATTCGTCGAGGGCGCGGCGTGCGCGCTCGAGCGCGTCCTTGCGGTCGCGACCGGTGACGATGAGCTTGGCGAGCAGCGAGTCGAACGCGCCCGAGATCTCATCGCCCGAGGTGACGCCCGAGTCGATGCGGATGCCGGGGCCGCCCGGGAACCGCAGCTGGTGCACCGGTCCGGGGGCGGGGAGGAAGCCGCGGCCGGGGTCTTCGCCGTTGATGCGGAACTCGATCGAGTGTCCGGTCGTGACGGGGTCGGGGTAGTCGAGCACGCCGCCCTCGGCGAGACGGAACTGCTCGCGCACGAGGTCGATGCCGGTGATCTCTTCGGAGACCGGGTGCTCGACCTGGAGGCGGGTGTTCACCTCGAGGAACGAGACCGTACCGTCCTGGCCGATGAGGAACTCGCAGGTGCCGGCGCCGACGTAGCCCACCTCGCGGAGGATCGCCTTCGACGACTCGTAGAGCTGCGCGGTCTGCTCCTCGGTGAGGAAGGGCGCGGGCGCCTCCTCGACGAGCTTCTGGTGGCGCCGCTGCAGCGAGCAGTCGCGGGTCGAGACCACGACGACGTTGCCGTGCTCGTCGGCGAGGCACTGGGTCTCGACGTGGCGCGGCTTGTCGAGGTACTTCTCGACGAAGCACTCGCCGCGGCCGAACGCGGCGACGGCTTCGCGGGTGGCGGACTCGAACAGCTCGGGCACCTCTTCGCGGGTGCGGGCGACCTTCAGGCCGCGGCCGCCGCCGCCGAAGGCGGCCTTGATCGCCACGGGCAGGCCGTGCACGTCGACGAAGTCGAGCACCTCCGAGGCATCCGCAACGGGGTTGAGCGTGCCGGGCGCGAGCGGAGCGCCGACTTTCTCGGCGACGTGCCGAGCGGAGACCTTGTCGCCGAGTCGCTCGATTGCCTCGGGCGACGGGCCGATCCAGACGAGGCCGGCGTCGATCACGGCGCGGGCGAAGTCGGGGTTCTCGGCGAGGAAGCCGTAACCGGGGTGCACGGCGTCGGCGCCGGACCGGCGGGCCACCGAGAGGATCTTGTCGATCACGAGATAGGTGTCGGCGCTCGTGGTGCCGTCGAGGGCGTATGCCTCGTCGGCGAGCTTCACGTGCCGGGCGTCCCGGTCCTGGTCGGCGTAGACGGCGACGGAGCCGAGACCGGCGTCACGGGCGGCCCGGATGACGCGGACGGCGATCTCGCCACGGTTGGCGATGAGGACCTTGGAGATGCGCGGCATAATCCTCAAGCCTATTGCTCGCTACATGCTTCACTTTGGGCGTCTTCCACAAAAAGAGCGGATGTCTCTTGCGGACGTCGACAATCGACGCGCCGTCATTCCTTGGCCGGCCCGCGATTCCAGAGCGAGGGCCACGCCACTCCGAGTTCGCGCACGAGGTCGCGGAGCGTCGAGAGGGAGAGGCCGACGACCGTCGACGGGTCGCCTTCCACGCGTCGGATGAACGGGCCCCCGAGGCTGTCGATCGTGAACGCGCCGGCGACGAGCAGCGGCTCGCCCGTGGCGATGTAGGCGTCGATCTCGGTGTCGTCGAGCGCCGCGAAGCGCACGGTCGCGACATCCGCTCGCCCGACTGCGGCGTTCACCCGGCCGCCGCGGTGGTCGATGAGCCAGTGCCCCGACCACAGTTCGCCGTGTCCGCCGTTCTGTGCGAGCCAGCGCTGCCGCGCCACCTCGGGGCGGTGCGGCTTGCCGTGGATCGCGCCGCCGGTGAGGAATGCGGAGTCGCCGCCGAGGATGAGGCCGTCGATCGGCGATCCGTCGGGCGTCGTGCCGACGAGCGCTTCGGCCTTCGCCTGCGCCAGCAGCTGCACCATCTCGCGAGGCGCGAGCGGTCCGGTCTCGGCCTCGCGCGCGGCGACGACCGCGTCCTCGTCGACACCCGGGGGCGCCGCGATCGGCTCGATTCCGGCTGCGCGGAGGGTCTGCAACCGAGCGGGCGAGGTCGAGGCGAGGTAGAGGCGCATGCGTCCATCCTGCCCGGCTCCGCCGGCGCTGTGGAATGCTCGATGCATGCCAGAGAACCGACGCCCACGTCGAAGCGGTGGGCGGAAGCCCTCGCGATTGCCTCGCCCCGCCCCGAAGCCGCCAGCGACCGACGGGCCGATCATCGAGCTCGAGATCGAGCGCGTCGCCCACGGCGGCGTCTTCGTGGCCCGTCACGAGGGGCGCGTCGTGTTCGTCGCCGACGCGATCCCGGGGGAGCGGGTCATGGCCCGCGTCAGCGACCAGGGCAAGGACCGCTTCTGGCGCGCGGAGACCGTGGAGGTCCTCGACGCTTCGCCCGACCGCCGTGAGCACGTGTGGGCCGAGGCCTCCGTCGACCGCGCGCCCGAGCTCCGGGCCGGCGGGGCCGAATTCGGACACATCCGCATGCCGAGGCAGCGCGAGCTGAAGGGCGAGGTGCTGCGCGAGGCACTGTCCCGCATGGCAGGCGTCGAGGTGGCCGTCGACGTCGCCCCGGTCGACCCCGAGCTCGCACCGGGGGCGTCCGTCGATGCGGGCACCGGATGGCGCACCCGCATGCGCCTCCACGTCGGTGCAGACGGCCGTGTCGGGCCGTACGCGGCCCGCAGCCACACGATCGTCCCCGTGGCATCCGTTCCGCTCGCCGTGGCCGAACTCGCGGCACTGGCGCCGCTCGGCGACCGGTTCCCCGGTGCGACAGCGATCGACCTCGTCGCGCCGAGCGCGGGCGATCCGGCGATCGTGATGGTCGAGAGCGACCGTGCAGCACGCGGCGCGCGGCCGACCGTCGAGGAGCGCGTGGGCGAGCGCGGCTTCCGACTCGATCGCGACGGCTTCTGGCAGGTGCACCGGGGTGCCGCAGCGACGCTCACTCGCGCCGTGCAGGACCTCATCGACGGCGACCTCTTCGACCCACGCGCGGCCAACCACGATCTCTACGGCGGTGTGGGGCTGCTCGCGGCCGCCGTCGGCGACCGATTCGGCGAGACCGTGCGCATCACGACCGTCGAGTCCGATGCGCGAGCCACCGAGCACGCCGGCGCGAACCTCTCCGAGTGGATCGGCGCACGCGCGGTGACCGCCCGCGTCGACCGGTACCTCGACGAACTCGCGGCCGATTCGGGTTCGTCCGAGCGCGCACGCCTGCGCGATGCCACGATCGTGCTCGACCCGCCGCGCGCCGGAGCCGGACGCCAGGTCGTGGAGCGACTCGCCGAGCTGCGACCCCGACAGCTCGTGTACGTCGCCTGCGACCCCGTCGCCTTCGCCCGCGATGTCGGCCTCTTCCGCGAACGCGGCTATGAACTCGACGAACTGCGCGCGTACGACCTGTTCCCGAACACGCACCACGTCGAGGCGGTCGCCCGCCTCCGCGCTATCGTGTGAACGTGAATGAGGGGGACGTCGGGGCCGCAGCGCCGACACGAACAGCGGATGCCGCGGCGACGGTCGCGATCGTCGACGACCACGAGGCCGTGCGACTCGGGCTCCGGGCGGCGTGCCAGGAGGCCGGGTACGACGTCGTGGTCGACGCGGCGGGGGTGCAGGAACTGCTCGACGGTCTTGCCGGCCGATCGTGCGACGTCGTCGTGCTCGACCTGTCGCTGGGCGACGGCTCGTCGGTGACCGACAACGTGCACGCCGTGCTCGCGACCGGCAGCGCCGTGCTCGTGCACAGCATCGCCGACCGCGTCGCGGCAGTGCGCGAATCGCTCGCGGCGGGAGCCGCCGGTGTGATCCCGAAGGCGTCGCCGATGGCGGCGGTCATCGCCGCGATCGCGACGGTGGCGCGGGGCGACGCGCTCAACAACGTCGAATGGGCGAGCGCGATCGAAGCCGACCGCGACTTCGCGAAGGCCCAGCTCGGCCGTCGCGAGCACGACGTGCTGCACCTGTACGCCTCGGGGCTTCCGTTGAAGCTCGTCGCTGCGCAGCTCGGCATCGCCCACTCGACCGCGCGGGAGTACCTCGACCGCATCCGCGCCAAGTACATCGAGGTGGGCCGCCCGGCTCCGACGAAGGTCGACCTGTTGCGCCGTGCCGTGGAGGACGGGATCCTGCCCGGACTCGACGATGGTGGAGATGCCCGCCGTTGACTGGCGCGTGACGCGCATCGCGCGTCGCCGCTCCACGGTGACCCGCGCACAGGTCGAGACCGTGACGGCTCGCGCCCTCGGACTCTTCGGGCTCGTCTTCGGCGCCCAGACCGTGCCGGTGGCGCTCGCGCAGGCCGACGCCCTCCTGCCGGGCGCGGAGGCCGCGCTGATGGCCGTGCTGTACGGCGCGATCGTGGCGCTGGCCGTCGCCACCGTGACGAAGGTCGGGGTGCGCACCGCCTGTCTCGCCTTCGCGGTGCTGTACGCGGTCGCGCTCGTCGTGTGGCCGTTCCTCGTCGACGTCCCGGCAGCGCTCGGCGGCAGTGCACCCTGGCTCTACTACCTCTGCACGGTCGCGACGACGGCTGCGGTCGTCGCGGTGCGGCCGATCTGGGCGGCCGTGTACACGGTCGTCGTCCCGGCGATCTACGGCGTGGTCCGGTTCCTGCCCGCGGGTGGCGACGCGGGCCCGCTGCTCGCCGTGCTCGACGCCATGTACTCGGTCGTGCTCGGCGTCGTCGTGCTCGTCATCGTGACGATGCTGCGTCAGGCCGCCGAGTCCGTCGACTCCGCACAGGAGGCCGCACTCGAGCGGTACGACGTCGCCGCACGCCTGCACGCGAACGAGATCGAGCGGGTCAAGGTCGACGCGCTCGTGCACGACAGCGTGCTGACGACGCTGCTCTCGGCCGCCGCCGCCACGACGCCCGATCAGGAGCAGCTCGCCGCGCGCATGGCCAGGGACGCCGTGCAGCGACTCGACGAGGCGGGCGTGACGGGTCCGCGCGCCCTCGACCGGGTGGGGCTTCCGGTGCTGGTGCGCCGTCTGCGCGCGGCGCTCACGACCTTCAACACGCCCTTCACCGTGCGCGTCGTGAACGCTGGCGGCGTCGAACTCCCCGTCGAGGCGATGGAGGCCCTGTACGCGGCGGCGGTGCAGGCGATGGTCAACAGCCTGCAGCACGCCGACGAGCCGGGCCTCTCGACGAGACGCGAACTCCGGATCAGAGGCGTGCGAGCGGGCGGCTGCGTGATCGAGGTGGCCGACAACGGCCGCGGATTCGACCCTGCGCAGGTCCCGGCCGAGCGGCTCGGCCTCCGCGTCTCGATCGAGGAGCGCATGGCCAATGCCGGCGGCGCCGCACAGGTCGATTCGCGGATCGGGCACGGCACGACGGTCACGATCGCCTGGCCGCAGCGAGCAGGTGGCGGCGCATGATCTCGATTCCCCGCTGGCTCCTGCTCGTGCTGGGCGCACTGTTCTCGACCTACCACGTCGTGCTCGGCATCTACTCGCTCGATCGCACGGCGTCGCCGTGGCCGGCGGTCGTCGCCCTGCTCCTCTACTCGACGGCGACGACCCTCAGTCTCTGGCCGGCCAAGCGCGTGCGCATGCCCGACTGGCTCGCCGCCTTCGACCTCGCCGTGTCCATCGTGCTGCCGTTGCTCGTGACGAGTCAGCTCGATCCCGACGCGGACAACGGCTATGCGACCTGGTACGTCGCCGCCGTGGGAACGCTCATGACGATCGCCGCCGCGCGCCGCCAGTTGACGGCCGCATGGCTCGGGGTCATCGCCCTCGCCGTGCAGAGCATCGTCTGGGCGGGTCCGTTCTCCCTCGGCGGTCTCGGCGTGATCGGCAGCATCGTCTGGGTCGGGATCGCCCACATGCTGACGAGCGCCCTGACGAACGCGGCACGCGAGACGCGGCGCTACGCCCAGGCCGAGCGCGAGGCGGCCGCCTGGCAGGCGGCCCAGGACGCCCACCTGTTCGAGGGGCGCATGCGTCTCGCGTACACGAACCGCCTCGCCGCGCCGATGCTGCACCGAATCGCCGACCGGGACGGCGCACTGACCGAGGCGCAGCGTGCGGAATGCCGCATGCTCGAGGCGGCCATCCGCGACGAGATCCGGGGCAGGATGCTGCTGACCGACGCCGTCCGCGCCGAGGTGCAGCGTGCACGCGCGCGGGGGATCACCGTGACGCTCCTCGACGAGGGCGGCATCGACGACCTCGACGAGGCCGTGCGCAACCGGGTGCTGTCGCGTCTCGCGGAGGTGGTGGCGGGGTCGACGGCCGACCGCATCATCGTCCGCACCGCCGCCGAGGCGTCGCCCGTCGCGGTCACGGTCGTCGGGCTGCGGGACTCCGACGCGTCGGCATCCGACTCGGACGAGGCCGAGGTCGACCTGTGGCTGGAGATCCCGCGGAAGGTCTGACCGCCGTGCCAGCGGCGATGGCTCCCTCGCGACGACGACGCCGGACATGAAGGTGGGGGGCCGATCCGAGATCGGCCCCCCATCAAGCCCGAGTCGCGGCGACAACCCGAATGTCGCCCTGACTCGCCCCCAACTGCCACCGGTTACCCGACCGGTGGCGGTGGCGACTCCTGTGGAGCCTGCACTGACAATACTGGAGCACGAACCGCGGTTCGCAAAGTCATCATTTCGGGGGACACGGAGTGTCCCCCTTTCGACGGATTCGCCATGTTCCGGGCATCCGGCGCTGATCGGCGATTCCGGGGCGGTGGAAATCGGGGGACAGCGGGGTCAGCGCCCGCCGCGCACCCAACGGCCGGGTCCGACGACCAACGGCTGTCGCATGGCGCCGTCGCCGCGCACCCAGGCGCTGCGGCCCGGGTCGGGGGCGGATGCCGCAGCCGACGACTCCTCGTCGAGCGCGCCGAGCAGCACGGCAGTGACCGCCGCGGCGTCATCGGGGGTGACCAGTCGGGTCTCGAAACGCAGCGCAGCGGCGCGATCGTCGGTGTCGTCGCTCATGTCGCCCCCTACAGCGGGATGTTCCCGTGCTTCTTGGCCGGCAGGCTCGCGCGCTTGGTACGGAGCGCCCGGAGCGCCTTCACGACCGCGACGCGGGTGGCCGCCGGCTCGATCACGCCGTCGAGCTCGCCTCGCTCGGCGGCGAGGAACGGCGACGCCACGTTGTAGGTGTACTCGTTCGCGAGCTTCGTGCGGACGGCGGCGACGTCTTCGCCGGCCTCTTCTGCGCGCTTGATCTCGCCGCGGTAGAGGATGTTGACAGCGCCCTGGCCGCCCATCACCGCGATCTCGGCCGTCGGCCAGGCGAGGTTGATGTCGGCGCCGAGCTGCTTGGAGCCCATGACGATGTAGGCGCCGCCGTACGCCTTGCGCGTGATGACCGTGACGAGCGGCACGGTGGCCTCGGCGTAGGCGTAGAGGAGCTTCGCACCGCGGCGGATGACGCCGGTCCACTCCTGGTCGGTGCCCGGAAGGTAGCCCGGCACGTCGACGAGGGTCAGGATCGGGATCGAGAACGCGTCGCAGAAGCGCACGAAGCGCGAGGCCTTCTCGCCGGCAGCGATGTTCAGCGTGCCGGCCATCTGGCTCGGCTGGTTCGCGATGATGCCGACCGAGCGGCCCTCGACGCGGGCGAAGCCCACGACGATGTTCGGGGCGAACAGCGGCTGCACCTCGAGGAAGTCCCCGTGGTCGACGATGCCCTCGATCACCGCGTGCATGTCGTAGGGCTGGTTCGGCGAATCGGGGATGACGGTGTTCAGCCGGCGGTCCTCGTCGGTGATCTCGAGCTCGGGCTCGGCGTCGTACACCGGGGCATCCGTCATGTTGTTGTCGGGGAGGAACGAGACGAGGGTGCGCGCGTAGTCGAGCGCGTCAGACTCGTCGCTCGCGAGGTAGTGGGCGACGCCCGAGACCGTGTTGTGCGTCAGCGCGCCGCCGAGCTCCTCCATGCCGACGTCTTCGCCGGTGACGGTCTTGATGACGTCGGGACCGGTGACGAACATCTGGCTCGTCTTGTCGACCATGATGACGAAGTCGGTGAGGGCGGGGGAGTAGACCGCGCCGCCGGCTGCGGGGCCGCACACGATCGAGATCTGCGGGATGACACCGGAGGCCTGCGTGTTGCGGCGGAAGATCTCGCCGTACTTGCCGAGGGCGACGACGCCCTCCTGGATGCGCGCGCCGCCGGAGTCGAGGATGCCGATGATCGGCACGCCGGTCTTCAGCGCGAGCTCCATGACCTTGATGATCTTCTCGCCCGCGACCTCGCCGAGCGAGCCGCCGAAGATCGTGAAGTCCTGCGAGTACACGGCCACCTGGCGGCCGTGGATCGTACCGGTGCCCGTGACGACGGCGTCGCCGTAGGGGCGCTTGGCCTCCATGCCGAACGCGTGGGTGCGGTGCCGCACGAACTCGTCGAGCTCGACGAACGAGCCCGGGTCGAGGAGCTCGGCGATGCGCTCGCGCGCCGTCATCTTGCCTTTGGCGTGCTGCTTCTCGATCGCCGCCTCACCAGACGCCGTCACGGCTTCGTGGTAGCGCAGCTTGAGGTCGGCGAGCTTGCCGGCGGTCGTGGAGAGGTCGGGGCCGTCAGTCGCTTCGGTCACGCCGTTCACTCTACCGCTGAGCAGTTGGCCGTCTTCGTTGAGGGATTCCTACAAAAACGGTCCCGCCGCTGGTGGCTATCGCCATGCGAGTGGGCGTGAGCCCGGCTGGGTAGGGTGATCGCATGGATTGGGAGCGTTCGCGCGCGGCGGTGCCGAGGTTCGAGTTCCGCGACGAGGTCGGGTCGACCAACGACGAGCTGCGCGAAGCGGCGAGCGGATCGGATGCCGCGGAGTGGGGTCACGGCGCGGCGCTCGTCACCGACAACCAGACGCGCGGCCGCGGGCGCCTCGGCCGCGTCTGGCTCGCGCCGACGGGCAAGACCCTCGCGATCTCGGTGCTGCTGCGCCCCGGGCTCGCCGGGGGCCCGGCGTTCCCGCCCGACGCCTACGGATGGATCCCGCTCATCGCCGGTGCCGCGATGACCGAGGCGGTGCAGCGCGCAGTCGAGCCGCACCTGCAGGCGACCGCGGCCGCCGTCGCCGGGTCGGAGCCGGGGGACGGGCCTCCGGCCGCCGCCCCCCGTCGTCGCCGGCGCGGACCGCGCCCGGAGGAGACGGAACGCCCCGACGAGAGCGGCGGGGTCGACGTCGAGCTCAAGTGGCCGAACGACGTGCTCGTCTCCGGGTACAAGATCTGCGGCATCCTGTCGGAGCTGCTGCCCGATTCAGGGGCCGTGATCGTGGGTGCCGGACTCAACCTCACCCTCGACGAGCACGACCTGCCGACGCTGACCTCGACATCGCTGCTGCTCGTCACCGGTGAGCAGCCCGACGCCGACGCCGTGCTCGCCGACTATCTCGGCACCTTCCTCGAGCTGTTCGACGCATTCGCCCGGTCGGGCGGCGACGCCGAGGCGAGCGGCATCGCCGCCAGGGTCACGGCGCTCTGCGGCACGATCGGCGGTGATGTCCGCGTGGAGCTGCCCGGCGACCGCGAGCTCCTCGGACGTGCAGAACGGCTCGACGGCGACGGCCGACTCGTCGTGATCGACCGCGAGAACGGCGAGCCGTGGTCTGTCGCCGCAGGGGACGTGACGCACCTGCGGTATTAATGGGCGTATGAGGCCTGCCGCGACACCCGAGGCGACCGTGCCGCCGGCGCAGCCGCCGGAGCGCGTCGTGGCCCGGTTGCGGCGCCACGCCCGTGTGCTGACCGTTCCGGCGATCCTGCTCATCGTGCTGGCCGGAGCGACGGCCTACGGCGTCGGCGTGGTTCCCGAACTCTGGCAGGAGCTCGCGATCATCGGCGCGGCCGCGCTCGTCGCCCTGCTCGGCGCGTTCCTGCCCTTCCTCGCCTGGCTCACGCGGCGCACCACGATCACGACGCGGCGGATCATCGTGCGCAGCGGCATCTTCGTGCGGGTGCGGCAGGAGATGCTGCACAGCCGGGGCTACGACGTGACGGTGCGTCGCACGTGGCTCCAGAGCGCGTTCGGCTCGGGCGATGTGCGCATCAACACGGGCCACGAACAGCCGTTCGTGCTGAAGGACGTGCCGAAGCCGGCCCTCGTGCAGGGCGCGCTCCAGGAGCTCATGGGCGAGGAGCATTCGCGCGTCGCCGACCGCCGTCGGGCCGAGCAATCCATGATCGACGGCGACACCGTGGCATGGGGCGGACGCTGAACCTGAGCGATCGTGCAGCGGGACGCCTCCAAAGGACGTAACGTTGACAGGTGGTCTCGCGTCGCCCGAGCGCGAGCCGCACGATGAAGGGTTCCTCTTGGCCGACGAATGCAAACACGGTTTCGATGACGGCCTCTGCGCCATCTGCTTCCCCCCACCGGAGCCCGAGGCGAAGCCTGCGCCCGCCCCGGTGGCCCGATCTGCGCGATCCTCGACGACGAGGAGCGGCCGCCCGCCGGCGCGCGTCCCCGGAGCCTCGCGACCGATGATCGCCTCCGACGCACCGCGCCTCGACCTGAAGGCGATGCGCATCTACCACGTGACGCACATCGACAACCTGCCGCCGATCCTCGACGCCGGTGCGTTGCTGGCGGACGCGGCGGGCGCGGTGCCGGTCGTCGACCTCGCTGCGCCGCACGCCCGCGAGTACCGGCGCGGTGCCGCGATCGACGGCACCGATGCGGTCATCGCCGACTACGTGCCGTTCCTGCTGACGACCGACGCGCACGTCTGGAACGCCGTGCGAACGGCGACGCCCGACCCGCGGCTCCATGAGGACGCCGTGAAGCGGGCGCCGGCCGACTTCGTCATCTTCGTGAGCTCGCTCACGAGCGCGCAGGGCGACAAGGCCGAGGTGCCGGGCACGATCGTCGTGAGCGAAGCGGATGCCGCGGTGACCGGCGCGGCCGTCGCGACCGAGTGGTCCGACGTGCAGCGCATGCTGCAGCGCCTGCACCGCGACGAAGCGGGGTCCGGACTCGACGGTGCGGAGCTGCTCGTGCGCGAATGCCTCCCGCTCGACGACGTGGCGCTCATCGCGGTGGCGAACGAGCCGGTGCGCGACCGGGTGCGGGCCGAGCTCGCCAGCGCAGGAGTGCGTGCCCGCGTCGCGGTGTATCCGCCCTGGTTCCAGCCGACCGCCGAACCGGCGGAGTAGACGCCCGACCGCCAGCTCAGGCGCGGTCGCCGGGACCGGTGACCGCGTCGGCGGGCGCGGGCGCCGAGACATCCGCTTCGCTGTCGGATGCCTCGGCGACCGGTTCCTCGACCGGAGCGGCGTGCGTGTCGGGTTCCTCGAAGAGGGAGCGCTGCGCCTCTTCGACGCGCGCGAGGTTCGAGAGCCCGTCGGCGCGATGGTGGCCGAAGACCCAGTACCGGTAGAGCACGAAGCGGAACGCCGTGCCGAGCCCCAGGCCGACCACGTTCGTCGCGATGTTGTCGGCCACGAGGCTCGTGTACCCGAGCCAATGGTGGCTGAGCCAGAGGCATCCGAGTGCGATCGCCATGCCGCCGAGCGAGACGATCGCGTACTCGAGGAACTCGCGCACGTAGTTGCGGCGGCGGTGGGTGCGGAAGGTCCAGTAGCGGTTTCCCAGCCAGTTGAAGACGATGGCGACGCTCGTCGAGATGGTCTTCGCACCGATCGCCGACTGCGCCCAGTGACCCTCGCCGAAGACGCCGAGCCGCAGCGCGTTGAAGAGCGCGACGTCGATGACGAGCCCGATGAGGCCCACGACGCCGAACTTCACCGCGTACGCGAGCAGGCCGTCCCAGAGGCGTTGGATGGCGCTCGCGAGGCGGGTGGACACCGGCACATCCTATGCCGTCGGGCGCAGCCTAGACTGAACTGGGCGCCCGCGCGGGCGCCGATGGCGGCGGTGAACGGAGTGCATGGCGTGCGGGTCGGAGTGATCGGTGGAGGGCAGCTGGCCCGGATGATGATCCCCGCGGCGATCGAACTCGGAGTCGACCTCCGCGTGCTCGCCGAGGCCGAGGGCATGTCGGCGGCGATCGCGGCCGATCGGGTCGGCGACTACACCGACACGGCCACGGTGCTCGCATTCGCGCGCGAGGTCGACGTCATCACCTTCGACCACGAGCACGTGCCGCAGGACGTGCTGCGGGCGCTCGTCGACGCCGGCGTGGCCGTGCACCCCGGGCCCGACGCACTGCGTTTCGCGCAGGACAAGCTCGTCATGCGCGAACGCCTCTCGGAACTCGGACTGCCGGTGCCCGACTGGGCCCGCGTCGAGACGCTCGTCGAACTCGACGACTTCATCGCCGACCACGGCGGCGCCGCGGTCGTCAAGACGCCTCGGGGCGGGTACGACGGCAAGGGCGTGCGCGTCGTGCGGAGCGCCTCCGAGGTCGCCGAGTGGTTCTCGACGATCGCCGAGGACGGGCGCGCAGGAGCGCTGCTCGTCGAGGAGCTCGTCGACTTCCGCCGCGAGCTCGCCCAGCTCGTGGCGCGTCGCCCCTCCGGCGAGGTCGTCGCCTGGCCGCTCGTCGAGACCGTGCAGGTGGGCGGCGTGTGCAGCGAGGTCATCGCGCCGGCACCACGGTCGGCGGGCCGGCTCGCGGATGTCGCAGCCGACGTCGCGATCACGATCGCCGAGGGGCTCGGAGTCACGGGCGTGCTCGCCGTCGAGCTCTTCGAGACGAGCGATGAGCGCATCCTCGTCAACGAGCTCGCGATGCGGCCGCACAACAGCGGCCACTGGTCGATGGACGGCTCGACCACCGGGCAGTTCGAACAGCACCTGCGTGCCGTGCTCGACCTGCCGCTCGGCGCCACCGGCAGTCGCGACGAGTGGTCGGTCATGGTGAACGTGCTCGGCGGCCCCGTCGAGGGCTCGCTGGCCGACCGCTACGCCGAAGCGCTCCTCGACCATCCCACGGTCAAGGTGCACAACTACGGCAAGGCGCCGCGACCCGGACGCAAGATCGGCCACGTCACCGCGACGGGCGACGATCTCGACGAGGTCGTGTACGAGGCGCGGGCGACGGCGGCGTTCTTCCAGGACTGACTGACTCGGTCCGCCTCGTGGCCGCGGCCGCGTGCCCTGCGGACATCTCACAGCCCGCGGCCCTACACTCGATCAAGTGATTGAGACGAACACCGCACCCCTCGTCGGCGTCGTGATGGGATCCGACTCCGACTGGAACGTGATGCGCGACGCATCCGCTCTGCTCGACGAGTTCGGCGTCGCGCACGAGGTCGAGGTCGTCTCGGCGCACCGCACGCCCGAGAAGATGATCGCCTACGGCAAGCAGGCGGCGGCTCGGGGACTCAAGGTCATCATCGCAGGCGCCGGAGGCGCCGCCCACCTGCCCGGCATGCTCGCCTCGGTGACGACGCTGCCGGTCGTCGGGGTGCCGGTGCCGCTGTCGCGTCTCGACGGCCTCGACTCGCTGCTCTCGATCGTGCAGATGCCGGCGGGCGTGCCGGTCGCGACCGTCTCGATCGGCGGTGCGAAGAACGCCGGCCTCATCGCCGTGAAGATCCTCGCGACCGCCGACGACTCCCTCACCACGGCGCTCGCCGACTACGCGTCCGGCCTCGCCGCCCTCGTCGAGGAGAAGAACGAACGGCTCAAGCAGAACCGATGACGCTCGCCGCCAGCCCGATCCGCTACCCGGACGTCGCCTCGCGTACGGTCATGACCCGCCGCGCGTGGTGGCTCGTCGTGCTCAACTTCCTGATCCCGGGTGCCCCGCAGGTACTCGCAGGCAGCCGCAAGCTCGGCCGGTTCGGACTCGGCGCGACGCTCGCGCTGTGGACCATCGCGATCGCGGCCTTCGTCGTGTGGCTGTTCTGGCCCGCGACCCTCTACACGGTCTTCTCGATGTCGTTCACGCTCTGGATCATCGCCGCGGTGCTCGCGTTCTACGCGGTCCTCTGGGTGATCTTGACGTTCGACACGCTGCGCCTCGTCCGACTCGTGAAGACGGCGCCGTCGGCCAGGGTGTGGCTCGCCGCGGTCACCACCCTCGTGATGGTCGGACTCTCGGGCACCGCAGCGTACGGCGCCTACTTCGCCACGACGACGAGCGGCTTCCTCGCATCGGTGTTCCCCACCGGGCCGAGCGAACCGCCCGTCGACGGCCGGTACAACATCCTGCTGCTCGGCGGCGACTCCGGCCCCGACCGCGAGGGCATGCGGCCGGACAGCATGACCGTCGTCTCGATCGACGCCGAGACCGGCCAGGCCGTCACCATCGGCCTGCCGCGCGACCTCGAGTACGTGCCGTTCCCCGAGGACTCGCCGCTCGCGGCCGTCTACCCCGAGGGCTACGGCGCGATCGACGGCTGCGAGGTCGACGTCTGCCAGCTCAACTCGATCTACACCGAGGTGGAGCTGAAGAGCCCCGAGATGTACCCGAACGCCGTCGCCGAAGGCAGTGAACCCGGCATCGAGGGCGTCAGGGACGCCGCAGAGGGCATCACCGGGCTCGAGATCCAGTACTACGCGCTCATCGACATGCAGGGATTCCAGCAGCTCATCGATGCGCTCGGCGGGGTCGACATCAACGTCGACGTCCGCATCCCGATCGGCGGCGACGAGGACAACGAGGGCGTCGACGGGTGGATCGAGCCCGGCCAGCAGCACCTCGACGGCTACCACGCCCTCTGGTACGGGCGCGCCAGGTACGGCACCGCCGGCGGCGACTACGAGCGGATGGCCCGTCAGCGAGTGCTGCAGGAGGCCGTCCTGCACCAATTCACGCCGACGAACGTGCTCGCGAAGTTCCAGGAGGTCGCGGCCGCGGGCGCGGACACCGTGAAGACCGACATCCCGCAGTCGATGCTCGGCTACTTCGTGGACCTCTCGATGAAGACCAAGGAACTGCCGATCGCCACGGTCGAACTCGTGCCGGCGAACGGAGTGGACCCCACCGATCCCGATTGGGACTACATCCGCTCGCTCATCGCGCCGGCCGTCGCGCCGGCCACGGAGGAACCCGCCGCGGAGTGAGGTCGCCACTCGAGCGGATGCCGCGGCATCCGCTCATCGGCCGTCGGTGCTGAGCTGCGCCGCTGAGCTGCGCCGCTGAGCTGCGCCGCTGAGGTGTCGTCGGCTCAGCGGCGGTCGGCTCTGGGCGGCTCGGGGGCGGCTCAGAGGTCGGCGTGCAGCTGCCAGACCCGCTCGGCGGTGTCGCGCCAGCTGAAGGCGTGCGAACGGTCGCCGGCGGTCACGGAGAGGCGCTCGGCGAGGGCGGGGCTCTCGACCAGCGTGCTCACCGCGGCCGCGAGCCGTTCGATGTACCCGCCGCCGATGCCGATCGGCACCACGAGCCCGCTCTCCGCCGCGATCTCGACGTAGGCGGGGGTGTCGGAGTGGATCACCGGCAGCCCGAGTGAGAACGCCTCGATCAGGGACGTGCCCGAGCCCTCCTCGTGGCTGGGTGCGACGAAGGCCGTCGCACCCGCCAGCACGACGGCGAGGTCGGCGGGGTCGTCGGCGTCGATGGCGTGCACCCGACGCGGATCGACGCCCGACTCCTCGGCGACGGTGGCGAGATGCAGCTCGCCCCAGGTCGCCGGCCCGATCACGACGAGGGCGATCTCGGGCATCCCCGGGCGCCCGAGGGCCTCGAGCAGGTCGACGATGCCCTTGCGCGGATCGAGCGTGCCCGTCGCAACGAGATAGGCGGCAGGAAGGCCGAGACGTGCGGCGCGCGCCGCGGCGTCGGCGGCATCCGTCGGAACGACGAGACCGGGCCTCGGAGCGGTGCCGATGACGCGGACGCGATCGCCGAAGTCGGCCACGTTCGCGAGACGCTCGGCGAGGGCGTGCGTGGGCACGACGACGGCGTCGGCATGCTTGCGCGCTCGCTTCAGCATGGCCCTGTGCCAGGTGACGGACGCGTTCGTGAGCGACTCGGGGTGCGTCCAGGGGAGAAGGTCGTGCAGGGTGACCACGACCTGGTCGCCCGAGACGCTGCGGTCGTGCCGGCGGAGCGGGGCGAAGAGCCCGGAGGAGTGGATCATGCCGCCGCCCGGCGAGGTCGTCAGCCCGAGCTGCCACGCCGCGGCGAGCTCACGACGTGCGAGCGTGGTCTTGTAGAGCCCGGAGAGGCCGGGGAACTGCGCTTCGAGCCGGTCGTAGTCGGAGGGCGGCGATGAGGACACGATGCCCTCGATCTCGCAGCCGGGCGGAGTGCTCTGGATGAGCGCACTCGTGAGTGCTTCGGTGTAGAGGCCGAGCGGTCCCGGAACCGGCGCGATGACCTGGTCGACGATCATCCGGAGGGTCGTGGGCATTGTGCTCCTTCGTGCGGATGGTGCGCGGGCACCTCGTCCAATCTACCGTCGCCAACCGTTGAATCCGCGGGGAATCGGTGCCGCTGTGGAGAGAACGTGCGACGCGACAGGGCAAGATGGAGTGTTCCCCTTCCCCGAACCCAGAGGGTCAATGAGTTCGTCAACCGCCAGCCCGCGCGTGGTCGCGGTCGTCGTCGCCTACAACCGGCGCGACCTTCTCGTCGAGGTGCTCGAGGCCCTCGCCGCCCAGCAGCACCCGCTCGCCCGCGTCGTCGTCGTCGACAACGCGTCGACGGATGACTCGGCGGACGTCGCCCGTGCGGCCGGCGAGCTCGTGGATCTCGTCTCGCTGCCCCGGAACACGGGGGGCGCAGGCGGTTTCGCCGCGGGAATGGCCGTCGCGCTCGATCGGCACGAGCCGGATTGGCTCTGGCTCATGGACGACGACACCATCCCGACCGCGGAAGCGCTCGCGGCGCTGCTCGCCGCGGTCGATGGCACCGATGTCGTGGCAGCGGGATCCCGCGTCATCTGGACCGACGGCACCGAGCACCCGATGAACACGCCGAGATCGAAGCCGTTCGTGTCGAAGGCGGAACGCGTCGACGCCGCGCGGCGCGGCGGGATCGCGATCCGGAGCACCTCGTTCGTGTCGATGCTCGTGCGCGCCGACGTCGTTCGCGAGGCCGGGCTGCCGATCGCGGACTACTTCATCTGGAACGACGACTTCGAGTACTCGACGCGGGTGCTGCGGGGCCGCCGCGGCCTCCACGTGCCGGCATCCGTCGTCGTGCACAAGACGAAGGTGCTCGGCTCGACCGACGCGGATCCGGGTGCCCGCTTCTACTACGAGGTGCGCAACAAGCTGTGGATGTTCCGTCGGTCGCAGAGCCTCTCCGTGTTCGAGAAGTCGGTCTACGGTGCTTCGAGCGTGCGGCGCTGGGTGAAGACCTTCGCACGCTCATCGGATCGTGCGGTGCTTCGTGACGGCTGGCGTCGTGGGTACCGGGACGGCACGCGGACCCGGCCCCGGCCGAACTCGATGTCGCTCGCCGGCCTCGGCGCGGTCAGCGAGGCGATCGATCGCGTGGAGCACCGATGAGCGAACCGTTCACGCTCCTGATGCCCGTCTACCGGGGCGACGACGCGGCGCATTTCGCGAAGGCCTTCTCATCGAGCGTGACGGCGCAGACACGACGGCCCGACGAGGTCGTGCTGGTCCAGGACGGTCCGGTCGGTGAACGGCTCGACGAAGCGATCGGCGCTGCCATCGCGGGATCGCCCGTCCCCGTCGTGCATCACCGCATCTCGGAGAACGTCGGACTCGCCCAGGCGTTGTCCGAGGGATTGGCGCACTGCGCTCACGACATCGTCGCGCGCATGGATGCCGACGACATCTCGTTGCCCGAGCGGTTCGCGAAGCAGGTTCCCCTCGTCGAGGCCGGACTCGACCTCGTCGGAACGGGGATGCTCGAGTTCCTCGACGACGTCGGCTCGATCGTCGGCCGGCGCGTGCCGCGAACGGATGCCGGTGACATCGCGAGGTATGCGCGGTTCCACGACCCGTTCAGCCACCCGACGGTCGTGTATCGACGTGCCGCAGTCGCGCGGGCGGGCGGATACCTGCCGCTCGGGCTCATGGAGGACTACTGGCTGTTCGCGCGCATGATCGACACCGGGGCGGCGGTGGGCAATCTCGCGGAGCCGCTCGTCATGTATCGGGTCGGTGCCGGCGCATACGCCCGCCGCGGAGGCCGAGAGCAGTGGCGCAGCGAGCTGGCGCTCCAGCGGGCGATGCGCGACATCCGCTTCACGTCTCGCACGGAGTACCTGCGCAACGTGATCGTTCGGGGTGTGTACCGCTTCGTGCCGGAGCCCGTTCGGCGTGTGGCCTATCGGAAGCTCATCGCGGGGAGCGCCGAACCCGACCGACCGTAACCGATCCCGGTCGTGTTCGTCGGGCCCGCCTCAACGCATCGTCGACGCGACGCCCGATGCCGCCACGGCGGTGCGCCAATCGCGCATCTCCGCGAGTCCGATCCGGCCCCATGCGTCGTGGCCGAGCACACTGAACGACGGTCGGGGCGCGGGCGTCGGGTACGAGCTGCTCGGAATCGGTGAGATGCGTTCGGGGTCGAGCCCAGCCAGGCGGAGGATCTCCTGCGCGAACCCGAACCAGCTGGTGCGCCCTGAGCTGGTTCCATGGAAGATGCCGCCAGGAGCCCCGCTGCCGACGAGTTCGGCGATCTTCCGTGCGAGGTCGAACGACCAGGTCGGCTGGCCGATCTGATCGTCGACGACGTTCCAGCTCTCCCGCTCGGATGCGAGTCGGAGCATCGTGGCGGCGAAGTTCGGCCCATGTTCGCCGTACAGCCATGCGGTCCGCACGACATAGGTTCGACCGGGGTTCTCGGCGAGCGCGAGTGCTTCGCCGGCCGCCTTCGTCCGTCCGTATGCCGACACCGGACTGAGCGGGGCGTCCTCGGGATACGGCGTCGTCGAGGTGCCGTCGAAGACGTAGTCCGTCGAGACCTGCACGAGTCGCGCACCGTGCACGGAGGCCGCCTGGGCCAGGTGCTTCGCACCGAGCGCGTTGACGGCGTATGCGGTGTCCTCGTCGCTCTCCGCTGCGTCGACTCGGGTGTAGGCGGCAGCGTTGACCACGACGTCGTGCCCGGCGACGGCGTCGAGCACCGCACTCGCGTCCGTCACGTCGAGTCCGTTGCGGTCCAGGGCCGTCACATCGCGATCGGAGAAGGCGCGCTGCAGGTCGCGCCCGAGCATCCCCGAGGCGCCCGTGATGAGAGTCCGCATCGGAACTACTGGCCCTGTGCCGTGTAGCGGGCCTCGGTGGCGTCCTTCTGGGGCGCCCACCATGCCTCGTTCTCGCGGTACCACGCGATGGTCTCGGCGAGCCCCGACTCGAAGTCGCTCAGTCGAGGCGCCCAGCCGAGTTCGTTCCGGAGCTTCGTGGAATCGATCGCGTAACGCAGGTCGTGACCTGGGCGGTCGATGACATGGTCGTACGCGTCGGCGGGCTGTCCCATCAGCGTGAGGATGAGCTCCACGACGTCGCGATTGTTCTTCTCGCCGTCAGCGCCGATCAGGTAGGTCTCCCCGATGACGCCCTTCTCGAGGATCGTGAGCACAGCGGAGGAGTGGTCGTCGGCGTGGATCCAGTCGCGCACGTTCTCGCCCGAGCCGTAGAGCTTCGGGCGGACGCCGCGCAGAACGTTCGTGATCTGGCGGGGGATGAACTTCTCGACATGCTGGTAGGGGCCGTAGTTGTTCGAGCAGTTCGAAATGGTCGCCTGCACGCCGAACGAGCGCACCCAGGCTCGGACCAGCAGGTCGCTGCCCGCCTTCGTCGAGGAGTATGGGCTCGACGGGTTGTACGGGGTCTGCTCCGTGAATCGCGAAGGGTCGTCGAGCTCGAGATCCCCGTAGACCTCGTCAGTCGAGATGTGATGGAAACGGCGATCGTGGCGACGCGCGGCTTCGAGCAGGGTGTAGGTGCCCACGATGTTCGTCTCGAGGAAGGGGCGAGGATCGTCGAGGGAGTTGTCGTTGTGACTCTCAGCGGCATAGTGGACGACGGCATCGTGCTGCGCGAACAGGGTGTCGACCAGCGCGGCGTCGGCGATGTCGCCGTGGACGAACTCGAACCGGTCGGCGGGCAGGCCGTCGAGCGAGGAGAGGTTGCCCGCGTACGTGAGCTTGTCGAGCACCGTGACGGCATGCTCGGTGTGCTCCAGAACGTGGTGCACGAAGTTCGAGCCGATGAACCCGGCGCCACCGGTGACGAGAATTTTCATGTGCGAACGGCCTCACTCTGTGTGCTGGACAACCACGCAATTCTAGCCGGGCGGCGATTGGTAGGATCGTCAAGTGCAGATTCGAGAGCTGATGGTGCCCGATTCCTACGTCGTGACGCCACGCATCCACTCGGACGACCGGGGGAGCTTCATCGAGTTCTATCGGCATGATCGGCTCCATGAGGCGGTCGGCCACAGTCTCGATCTCCGTCAGGGGAACACCTCGGTTTCGCGTCGGGGCTCATTCAGGGGAATCCACTTCGCTGACACGCCGCCGGGGCAGGCGAAGTACGTGACCGTCGCCCATGGCGCGATCCTGGACTTCGTCGTCGACCTGCGGGTGGGCTCGCCGACGTTCGGTACGTGGGACAGCGTGCGGCTCGATGCCGTCGACCGGCGCGCCGTGTACGTGTCCGAGGGGCTCGGACACGCGTTCCTCGCGCTCGAGGACGAGACCGTCGTGACGTACCTCGTGAGCGATGTCTACAATCCGACCGCGGAGCATGCCATCGATCCGCTCGATCCCTCGATCGGCTTCGACCTTCCGATTCCGGTCGACGAGCTGCTGATCTCGCCGAAGGACCAGCAGGCGCCGTCGCTCACCGAGGCGCTCGAGCTGGGCATCCTTCCCGACTGGAGTGCGGCGCGGGCCTGGTACGCGTCGCTCGAGACGAAAGTGCAGGACTGAAATGCGCGGCATCATCTTGGCAGGCGGATCCGGCACGCGTTTGTGGCCGATCACCCGCGGCATCTCGAAGCAGCTCATGCCGATCTACGACAAGCCGATGATCTACTACCCCTTGTCGACTCTGATGATGGCGGGCATTCGCGAGATCCTGATCATCACCACGCCCGAGTACGAGACGCAGTTCCAGGCGCTGCTCGGGGACGGGTCCGAGCTCGGGATCAGTCTTGAATACGCCGTGCAGCCCTCGCCCGACGGACTCGCGCAGGCGTTCCTCATCGGGGAGGAGTTCATCGGCGATGAGAGCGTCGCGCTCGTCCTTGGCGACAACATCTTCCATGGAGCAGGACTCGGCACCGCTCTTCGACAGAACTCCGACGTCGCCGGCGCGCTCATTTTCGCGTACCACGTGTCGAATCCCACGGCCTACGGCGTCGTCGAGTTCGATGAGGCGATGGTGGCGAGGTCCATCGAGGAGAAGCCCGTATCGCCGAAGAGCAACTACGCGGTGCCCGGCCTCTACTTCTACGACAACAGCGTCATCGAGATCGCGAAGACGATCACTCCGAGTGAACGCGGCGAGCTTGAGATCTCCTCGGTCAATGAGGCATACCTCCACCGCGGAGACCTTCGCGTGCAAGTGCTCGATCGCGGAACGGCCTGGCTCGACACGGGCACCTTCGAGTCGATGATGCAGGCCAGCGACTACGTGCGCGTGATCGAACAGCGGCAGGGATTCAAGATCGGCTGCATCGAGGAGATCGCGTGGCGGGCGGGATGGATCGATGACGCTCAGCTGCGTGCGCTCGCCGAACCGCTCACCAAGAGCGGCTACGGCGCCTACCTGGCGCAACTCGTTTCAGCCTGACCTCATCAGGGCCGGGCGGTGGACCCGGCCTGGATCGCCACGAGCAGGTCGGACATCGTCGCATGGATGCCCGCTGGGAGTGGGGTGAAGTCACGACGGTCGACTTCCGGCCACACGGTCGACGTGAGACGAAGGTCGTGCGCCTGGAGTGCGGCAGCGGCGGAGCTGCCGAGCATGACGTGCGGATGCTGCTTGGCCAGGATGCGGAAGTAGCCGAGCAGATCGGCGATGGTGACGGCCTGACCCGACGAGATGTTCTTCACGACGGTCATGGGCTCGGGCTCCTCGAACGAACGTGCGATCACGTCGCAGATGAGTTCGCCGCAGTCCTTCGCGAAGATGTAGTCGCGCATCGTGTCGAGAGAGACGTAGATCGATGCGGGCTGGGGAGAGTACTGGGCCCGTGCGAGATGCGAGATGAGTCCCTGCATCTTGTCGAGCCGCTGACCAGGGCCGTAGAGGTTCGCGATCCGGCCGAGGACGACGGTGATCGCGAGTTCGTCTGCGAGACGGCGCAGGACCGTTTCGCCGGCGAGCTTGAATCGGCCGTAGGGCGAGATCGGAGCCGGCGTCGTGTGTTCATCGAATGGTGGCCGCTCGGATCCTCCGTAGATGCCGCCCGCTGACGAAGCGAAGAAGATCGTGCCGCGGCGCTCCGCTGCCGACACCCGGATCGTTGCGGCGATCGTGTCGACGACCAGTTGGAATTCGGCGAGCTCGTGGTCGAACGCCGACTGGGGACTGCTCGTGACCGCGACGCCGGCAGCCCAGACGATCACCCATCGATCACCTGGACCGGCCGCGGCTTCGAAGAGCCGCGAGGCTTCGCGGCCCACTGCGGCTTCGAGCCGGTCGCCGCCCCACGGCAGCGGCTCGGCGTCGAGAACCTTCCAGCTGTGACGTCGACGGGCCGCCGTGCTGATCGCGCTGCCGAGAAGTCCTCGGGCGCCGATCATCCAGGCGTACGTCGTCACGGCTTCTCGGGGCGGCCGCGACCGAGCGGGCCGTGTGCGGGATCGCTCGTGATGAGATACGGGGGCTTGCCCATCGCCATGTTCACGTTGATGCCGATGTACTCGGCGATGACGCCGAGCGAGAATAGGATCGCGCCCGAAGTGATCAGCACGATGACGATCATCGATGCCCATCCTGCGGTGTCGATGTGGCCCGTGAGGCGTTCGATGAGCACGTAGACCGCTATCACCGCACCGATCGCGGCGAATACGATCCCGAGGACGCTGACGAATCGGAGGCCGCGGGTGCCGCTCGAGAGGATCATGCGCCAGAAATGCGAGAAGAGACGGCGCGTCGAGTAGCCCGACGTCCGGTCGCCTTCGTCGCGGAGGACGATCGGCGATGTCACGGTCTTGTTCGACACCCAGCCCATCGCGACGTCGAGGTAGACGCCCGACCCCGAGTAGGCGGCGACGCTGCGCCCGATGTTGCCGAGGACGAGACGGTAGCTCTGGTAGTCGGGGGCGTTCGATCCCGCGAACAGCTTGGTGAGCAGCCATTTCGAGCCCTTGGACGCCGTATTGCGCAGAACCCCGTGGGATGGCTTGTTGGTGGGCTTCGCATAGACCACGTTCGCCTGCTCGCGCATCGCGGTATCGATCAGGCCGCCGATGAGCGCGGGGTCGTGCTGGCCGTCCTCATCGAGGGTGACGATCCAATCGCCGCCCGAGGAGGCCATGCCGGCGAGCGTCGCGGCGTGCTGTCCGAAATTCCGGCTCAACCAGACCGCGCGCACGAACGGGTGGCGGGCCTCGAGCTCACGGATGATGCGAGCGGAGCCGTCGGGTCCGTTGTCGAACACGAGAAGTACTTCTTCGACCGTGAAGCTGTGACCGTCCGGCGTGGATCCGACGTGCGTCAGCGGCTCGATCTCTTCGAGGAGACGCGGCAGGGTCGCTTCACCCTGGTAGACGGGCACGACGATGGAGATCCGGTGATCCGCGTCAGCGGACGATGAAAAGCCAGCCGTCACGGAAGGCGACGTTACCACAGTGGCACCTCGCGGCATCCGACCGAACCGCCCATCAGGAAGCACCGCTGGCAGCGGTCAGCGCGGCCGACTTCGACATCCGGCGACCGAGGTAGACGTACGCGAGTCGTCTCGTCATGGCCATGATCCGCGCACGGGTGTTGCCGATCGCGAGTGTGGTGCGGCCGATGACGTCGGGGTGCTCCTCGTGGAGCCATCGGTGGAACCCGATGGCCTGTTCCGACTGCTGTCGTGCGAGGCGAACGCTCCATTGGCTGTCGGAGATGCGGAATCCGGCGAGTGAGCCGGGTACGCCGACGAAATCTCCCTGCAGGAGAACTCGCGCGTAGGTGGCCTCGTCGATCAGGTACGGCCAACGCGAGTCCCACCAGCCGATCGCCTCGAGAGCGTCGCGACGCATCAGAACGCAGCCGGGTTCGCCGAACACGTTCGTGCCGTGGCGCACCGTCGACCGGATCGCCTCGATTCCGGTGTGGTGGCCGAGCAGCCCCGGCAGTCCACGTCCGGCGATGACCGGGCGACTGCTCGCGTCGACGATGTCACGAGCGGATGCCGCGAGCACGGCGCCGGGCGTCGAACTGAGCGCCGCGACCTGCTTCTCGACGATGGACGGGTCGAGCAGGTCGTCGCCGCAGACGAGCTTCAGGTACTCGCCGGTCGCGGCCTGGCTCACCCGGTTCCAGTTGCGCAGCGCGCCGCCTCCGCCTGGAGTGTCGAGCAGGGTGACCCGCTCGTCGTGTTCGTACTCGCGCATGACCGCACGGGTCGAGTCGGTCGAGGCGTGATCGGCGATGATCACTTCGAGGTTCGGGTAGGTCTGCGCGAGCACGGAGTCGATCGTCTCCGCCAGGTAGTCGGCGTTGTTGTACGCCGGAATCACGATCGAGACGAGAGGGTTCATTGCGGCAATTCTCCTGGGTGGGACGGGGTGCTCGGATGCGTTCGCTGCGATCTGCTCGGCGTGGTGTCGGCCTCGTTCCTTCGCGGAGCGACGGAACGAGAAGCCGCGATGCCCGAAGTAGCTCACGAGAGTCGTCACGATCACGATGAGCGCCTGCGCGGGGATCACCGGAAGGTGACCGACTTCGACGAGCAGCGGCAGCAGCAGCAGATTGATGCCGAGCGAGACCAGGTTGACGACTTCGAAGCGTGCAAGGTCGCGCAGGACGTGTCCGCGGACCTTGAAGACGAAGGTGCGATAGAGCACGAACGCGCACAGCACACTGAACACGTGGGCGAACACGAGGGTTGCCAGATACCCCCAGAGCTGGCCGATCGTCAATTCGAAGAACACGAAGAACCCGAACCCGATCACGGTGTTCGTCCCCCCGACGAGGAGGAAGGCGACCTGCTGGTTCCGGATGATGCGAAGGAGTGGGCCCGGCGCCCCCTGCATTCCTGCGGGTGGGCGGGGGTTCTCGTCGGCCGATCGTGCTGTGTCGGACATGTCGGTTCTCGGCGCTCCAGAAAGATCGGGTTGGACGTCAGGATACCGGCGTCGCACTGTGAGGTGTCTGACCAGCCGAGCGCGTGGGCGATAATCGACAGGTGAAGTCGAAACTCGTCTGGCCCCTCGCCGTCGTCGCGGCCGTTCTCGCGGGTGTCGCGATCTCGATCGCGTTCTTCCCGACCTTCTTCTTCGCCGACGACACGCAGGCCGGAGCCTACGGCCAGTGGTACAAGATCGGCGACCGGATCCTCGCAGGCGACTGGTCGTTCGTGAACCCGACGGTCTGGCAGTCCGGCCAGTACCTCGCTGAAGGGGCCTGGGGCCTCTTCAGCCCCGTGCTGTGGGGGATCGGTCTCGCCTCCCATCTCGTTCCGAGCCTGCTGGTCTTCTCGACCGCGGTGAAGGTCGCCTGCCTGATCCTGGGGGGACTCGGGGCCTACCTGCTCGCACGCGAGTTCATGGCGAGTCGTCCGTGGTCCGCGGTGATCGCCGCCGCTGCACCGCTCGCCGGCTTCACGCTCTACATGGATGCAGCCTCGTGGGTCAACGGCCTCCTCGCCTGGTCCATGTGGCCGCTCGCCTGGGCGCTGACGCGGAGAGCCGTCTTCCGTGGCAAGTCCATCTTTCCGGCCGTCGGCGTCTCGCTGCTCCTCGTCGGCATCGGCTACGTCCACGGAACGCTCTTCCTGGGGCTCACCATCGCGGCGACCATCGTCGAGGCCCTGGTGGCGCGCCAACGCGATCAGGCGCTTCGCGGGATCGTCATCGCCTTGTTCGCCGGCCTGTTCGCGATCGTCGTCCACCTTCCCTCGCTCCTGACGGCGCCGGTGAGCGCTCGATCCACAGGTCTCGCCAACACCGGACTGCTCACGGTCGACCTCTCGAATCTCGCCGCGTCCTCCAGCGCGATCGGCGCTCCGGACATGGGCTACTTCTTCTCCCCGGGGCCGAACGCGCCACTCCTCTACATCGCATGGTTCGTCCCGCTGCTGGCATTCGTGAACTGGCGGACGTTGCTCCAACGGCTGAAGGCGGAATCGAGTCTGCTGATCATGCTCGGCCTCGCCGCGTTCGCGGTGCTTCTGCCGAGCGATATCGGACCGCTTCGATTCCCGGTGCGGCTCATGCCGTATCTCGCAATGTGCGTGCTCCTCGTGGTCGCGATCGGGCTCTCGACGGCGAGGCTCCGACCGGTGACGCGAACGCGTTTCGTGACGGCCTCCGTGTGGTACTCGCTCAGCATCTGGTTCGCGTTCACCCAGTCGCCCCAGTTCTGGCGCGTCATGCTCTACATCTGGGTGGCCGGTGTCGTGGTGATCTGGTTCGCGTACCGCGCGTACTCCGCACGTGGTCTGCCCTTCCTCAAGGAGCCGTTGTTCGGGCGCTTCACCGTGCGGGCCACCCCGCTCGTCGCCTCGGTCGTCATGCTGCTGTCCGTCGCCCTGCTCGTTCCGCAGCATGCGACCCACCGGCAGGCCCCGCTGCGCGACTACGGCGTTCCGACGCAGGTCTCGGACTATCGAACGCAGCTCGACGGCGCGGTCGGCGACGTCCTCGTGGTCGGGGGGCCGAAGGTCAACGAGGAGGCCGACTTCCCCTGGTCGGAAAGCGTGGTCAGCAACCTCTGGTACGTGACACGCGTGCCCGTTCAGAACGCCTACACGTCGGTCTTCTACGCTGCGTACGCTGAAGCGACGTGCATGGACTACAACGGAATCACCTGTCCTGAGCTCTACAAGGATCTGTTCAAGCCCATGCCCGAGACGGGCGTTCCCCTGGTCGACCTGCTCGGCGTGAGCTCGGTGCAGGTGGTGAAGGTCGGATACCCCCGGTCGCTCTTCGCGGAGGTGCCCCCGGACTGGCACGTCGTCGAAGACACCCCCGACACACGGCTGATCGTTCGGGACGAACCGGTCGCAGGCGCCGGCGGGGTGGTGTGGACATCCCCGGGCACCGAGGTCACCGTGTTGCATCAGGACGCGATGGGCGTGTCGTTCCGCGTGGACGAGGTGGGTGCGGAGGGCGGCCAGGTGGCGCTCAGCCGCATCCCGTGGCCCGGGTACCGCGTCGACGGAGCTGCGCTCGCCGCGGAACCCGTGGAGGGATTCCTTCTCGGGGTCGACGTCGCCGACGACGCTGCCGGAACGGTCGTCACCGTGTCGTTCTTCGCACCGGGATGGGTGGTGCAGGCGGCGGCGGGTCTGCTGATCGTGCTGCTCGCGGTGGGCTGGATGCTGTTGCGACGACGGGGACGGCGGGTCCTCTCGAACCCGGATGCGCCGAAATCGATGGTCGACCGGCTCGCGGCGGCGACCCGCCGGGGCGATGCACCTGCGCCCCGCCCCTGAACCGACGCCTGCGCCGCGGGCGGGACGCCAGAGCGGTTAGGATTGGTGTTTGCTCCGAGTGGAGACGAGTGCTGATGAGAAGGAATGTACTGTGAACGCTGATCTTGTCGTCGTCGGATCCGGATTCTTTGGGCTCACGATCGCCGAGCGATGCGCGACGCAGCTCGGCCTTCGCGTGGTCGTCATCGACCGTCGCCCGCACATCGGCGGGAACGCCTACAGCGAGGCCGATCCCGAGACGGGCATCGAAGTGCACACCTATGGTGCGCACCTGTTTCACACGTCCAATCCCGCGGTGTGGGAGTACGTCAACAAGTTCACCACGTTCACGCCGTATCAGCACCGGGTGTACACGACGCATCGCGGTGAGGTGTATCCGCTCCCGATCAACCTCGGAACGATCAACCAGTTCTTCCACTCGGCGTACCGGCCAGACGAGGCGAGAGAACTGATCCAGGGCCACGCCACCGAAGGCGATGCGCGCCAGGCATCGAACCTCGAGGAGAAGGCCATCGCGCTCATCGGGCGCCCCCTGTACGAGGCGTTCATTCGCGACTACACGGCCAAGCAGTGGCAGACCGCGCCGACCGAACTGCCGGCCGAGGTCATCAGCCGGCTGCCGGTGCGGTACAACTACGACAACCGGTACTTCAACGACACGTTCGAGGGCCTTCCGACCGACGGATACACCGCCTGGCTCGAACGGATGGCCGACCACCCGAACATCGAGGTGCGCCTCGACACCGACTTCTTCGACGCGTCGCAGCCGGTCAACAAGACGGCTGTCGTCGGGCAGGTCCCCGTCGTCTACACCGGCCCGGTCGACCGCTACTTCGACTACTCGAAGGGCGCACTCACGTGGCGCACCCTCGACTTCGAGCGCGAGGTGATCCCTGTCGGTGACTTCCAGGGCACGCCGGTCATGAACTATGCGGACGCCGATGTGGCGTTCACTCGAATCCACGAGTTCCGCCACTTCCACCCCGAGCGCGACTATCCGACCGACAAGACCGTGATCATGCGCGAGTTCTCGCGTTTCGCGGAACAGGGCGACGAGCCGTACTACCCGGTCAACACGCCGGAGGACCGTTCCGGTCTGCTCGCCTATCGCGAACTCTGCGCTGAGGAGAACGGTGTGCACTTCGGGGGTCGCCTCGGTACATACCAGTACCTCGACATGCATATGGCGATCGGTTCCGCTCTGTCGATGTTCACGAACAAACTCGTTCCCGACCTCGCCTGACGTCGTGCCGCGCATACCGCGCAGGCAATGCTTTCGCGCGCGCCTCTCGCTCTGAGGTGGGCTCGCCCCCTAACGTGGACTCTGTTCCGTAAAGTTGGGGGTGAACTTGAGGGTTCGATTCTGGGTGCTGCGCGCTGCCGCTGCGAGTGCGCTGATCGTCGGGGCCGCTGGTCTGAGCGCGTGCACGATGTCGCCGGACGCGAGTCTCGGTGGTTCGGAAACGGCGACTTCTGCCGAGTCGACCGAGTCGACGAAACCGACTCAGTCGGCCGCGCCGGCGACGGCCATGAGCGTCGTGACCGTCGCCGGAGTCGACGTCGACGGCACGACGGTGTCGGTCTCGGGATTCGTCTCAGGGGTGGTCGAGTCGGACGGCGTGTGCACGTTCATCCTCACCTCCACCGTTGACGGCGCGACCGTCACTCGGGAGAACGACGGTGCCGCCGATGCCGCGAACACCACGTGCGGGACCGTGCAATTGCCGATCACCGAGTTCACCCGCGGCACCTGGACCGTCGAGCTCGACTATTCATCCGGACAGGCGACGACGACGTCCGAGACCGTTGAATTGGAGATTCCGTGAAACTCCGTGTTCCCGCTGCGTGGATCGGTGCGATCGCCCTCGTAGCGTCGCTCATCACCTTCACGCCGACCCAGTCCGCGGAAGCGGCTGATGCCGCCCAGTTCGATCCCGGCAACCTCATCAGCGACGCGAACTTCTTCAACGGCTCCGCGATGACCGCGGGCGAGGTGCAGTCGTTCATCGCAGGCAAGCTTCCCTCCTGTCGGAGCGGATACACCTGCCTGCCCTCGTACACGCAGAACACGCCGTCGATGCCTGCCCTGGCAGGGCGGTGCGCGGCGTACACCGGAGCTGGCGGCGAATCGGCCTCGGCGATCATCGCGAAGGTGGGTGCTGCGTGCGGCATCAGCCAGAAGGTGTTGCTCGTTCTCCTTCAGAAGGAACAGAGCCTGGTCACGGACACCTGGCCCTCTGCAGGACAGTACGCGTCTGCCACCGGGTACAGCTGTCCGGACACCGCAGCATGCGATCCGGCGTATGCGGGATTCTTCTTCCAGGTGTACCACGCTGCACGGCAGTTCAAGAGCTATGCCGCGAATCCCGGCAACTGGAATCACCAGGCCGGTCGGGTGAACTACATCCGTTACGACACGGAGCTGTCGTGCGGATCGAGTCCGGTGTACATCGCGAATCAAGCGACCGCCGGCCTCTACAACTACACGCCGTACCAGCCCAACGCGGCCGCCCTCGCGAATCTCTACGGCACGGGCGATTCCTGCAGCGCGTACGGAAACCGCAACTTCTGGCGCATCTACAGCGACTGGTTCGGCTCGCCGAACTCGGATACGAGCCTCGTGAAGACGTCGGCGTCGTCCACGGTCTATCTCGTCTCGGGTGGCGCGAAGTACGGAGTGCCGAGTCTCGAGGTGCTTTCCGCGCTGGCGCCACTCGGTGCTGTCGGCATCGTCTCGCAGGGCTATCTCGACGGCTTCACGACGAAGCACGATGTCGGGCGCACACTCCGCGGTCCGGACGGGAGCATCTACTTCTTCGACGCAGGCATCAAGCTCGGGATCACCTCATGCCAGCAGGCCGTCGACTACGGTGCATCGTGCGCGGAGGACGGTTACGTCCAGCTCACGGAAGGGCAGATCTCCGCGTTCCGCACCGGACCCAACCTGCTCCCGGTGCTCGGGACCACGGCCGGCAACCGGTACTACATCAAAGACGGTCAGAAGCGCGAGATCCTCGACGACCAGTCGCAGGCTCTCGCCGGTATTCCAGCGGGGTTCAACGTGCTGACCGAGGGCGCGGTGTCGGCCCTCCCGCTCGGCGCGCCGATCACGCGCGACTCGGTCTTCTTCAACGAGCGCGGCACGAACAACTTCTCCTTCCTCACGGGATCGAAGCGCTACGGAGTGCCCGGTCAGGCGTCGAGTTTCGGCATTCCGGCACGGAACGCAGGCGTACTGAGCTGGCCGAGTATCGCGCTGATCCCGAACAGCGGCATTCTGTTCGAGGGCACCGTCGCTGTTCCGGGTAAGCCCGAAGTCCACTTCCTGAGTGCCGCAGGCAGGCAGACCTGGCCGGCGGGCGTCGGGGGGTGGACGAACGGAGCAGCGCTCCCGATGTCGGAGGCGCTCGTGAACACCTACACCTCGCTCGGCTCCATCAGCGTCGGTGCGCTCGTCAAGAGCGCGTCGAATGCCACGGTGTACGTGGTCATGCCGACGGAGTTGAAACCGATCGGCTCATGGGCCGCGCTCATGGCGATGTCTCCCGGTGGCACACCGAACATCCTGACGGTCTCGGAATCGGTGATCGCCGCGCTTCCGAAGGGGATCGTCGCCCTCACCGCCGGGTCACTCGTCCGATCGCCGGGCGATGCGACCATCTGGCTCATCAACGGAACGATGAACCGGATCCCGGTCAGCAGCTTCATCATGACCAACGCGGCGGGGATCACGGCCTGGGAGACGTTCCCGCAGGATCGCATCGACGCCTACCCGATCGCGCCGTCCGTGCTCGGGTTCGGATTCGTCTGCGACGGAAGGAAGTACGTTTCGGGAAGCGGATCGATCCATCTGGTCCCGGCGGAGCAGGAGTCGCTGTATCCGATCACCTACCTCGAGCTGGATCGGTTCACCTGCAACCAGCTTCCGGTGGGGGCACCTGCCACGAAGTTCCTCCGTGATGCCGACAGCAACACGATCTACCTGCTCGATGGCGGGATGAAGCGCCCGATCGGTTCGATGTGGCTCTTCAACCATCTCGGCGGCGACTCGATCGGATACCTGAACGTGCCGTGGCATTTCGTCACGCTGATTCCAACGGGACCCGATGCGTAGAAGTCGACTGCGCTCGGAGCGGCATTCGGGCGGAGAGCGCAGCTGAGCGAGTGTTCTCGCGAGAGACCTGCCGTGTCATTCCGCGGGGCGCGGTATGACACGGCAGGTCTCGAACCGGACTCGCTCGCGTCGTCGCATCCGCGAGGGCGCGCCCCGAGCTGGGTTCGGTCAGCGGCTCTCGTCGCTCGGGTTCGTGCGGGCGTGGGACTCGAGTTCCCTGATCCTCAGGTCCTGCAACGCGAGCCCTTCGGCGAGTGCGCGATTCTGGTTCTCGAGGTCGGTGAGTTCAGCGCTGTGCTGCAGGCACACGAGGAACAGCACTGCGAGGCTGACGAAGAACACCAGGTTCGTGGGTACCTCGACCCCCACCAGGTCCGAAGCCCATTGCAGGGTCTGCGGGAACACGCCGATGACGAGTGCGAACACCCCGGCGAGCAGCCACCAGATCGCGTGGCGCTCGCGAAGCCGGCGACGGCGCAGCATCTCGATCACGACGCCGAGCACGGCGATCGCAACGACGATTCCGAAGATGTAGCTGACCGGGTTCACGATGTGGCCTCTCGAGTGAGCGCGACCCGCGGCCGGAGGAACGCGAATGCGACCGCGATGCCGACGCGGGCGAGAAAGACCGCCGCCTTCACCGGGTTGTGCGACGGCACTCCTCCGGCGCGAGGGCGCATCGCGACGGGGACCTGGCTGATCGAACAGTTCGCCCTGGCGGCGATGACCAGTGACTCGACCGTGTCGCCCAGGTACTCGGCCGGATAGTGCTCGGCGAAGAGGCGAACGGCGCGGGGCCCGGAAGCGCGGAAGCCGGATGTCGCGTCGCTCAGTTCGGTCTTCGCGGTCTTGCTGAGCAGCGAGGCGAGCACGACCATCGCCCAGCGGCGCGGTCCTCGCACTGCGTAGTCGCCTTCGCCGGCAAAACGCGCGCCGACGACGAGGTCGGAGCGGTCGAGCTGGTCGATGAGGCGTGCCGCATCTTCGGGGTTGTGCTGCCCGTCGGCATCGATCTGCACGACGTTCCGGTAGCCGTGCTCGAGCGCGTACTTGAATCCGACGCGCATCGCACCGCCGACACCCAGATTGAACGGCAACGATGCGACGGCTGCTCCGGCGGCCCGTGCCTGAGCGACGGTGTCGTCGCGTGACCCGTCATCGACGACGAGGCAGGCCACCCCGGGGAGCTTCTCGTAGACCTCGCGGACGACATCGCCGACCGACTCTTGCTCGTTGAATGCGGGCATCACGATCAGCGTGCCTTGGAACCTGTGCCCCATGCGTCAGATCCTAACAATCCTGGTGACGGTCACTTGGCCCGCAGGGCATCGAGGTGGTCCAGGTACCACTCGTAACTCGCGGTGACACCGGCCTCGAGACTGGTCTTCGCGCTCCAGCCGAGTCCATTGATGCGAGAGACGTCGAGCAGCTTGCGCGGCGTGCCGTCGGGCTTGGAGACGTCCTGAGTGAGACGGCCGGTGTAGCCGACGACGCGTGCGACGAGCGCTGCCAGGTCGGCGATCGAGATATCGGAGCCGACTCCGACGTTGATGGTTTCGGGGGAGTCGTAGTTCTCCAGCAGGAAGAGGCACGCCTCTGCGAGGTCCTCGACGTACAGGAACTCGCGAAGGGGAGTGCCGGTGCCCCAGATCACGACCTCGGGACTGCCGTGCACCTTCGCCTCGTGCAAGCGGCGGATGAGCGCGGGAAGCACGTGCGAGTTCTCGGGGTGGAAGTTGTCACCGGGTCCGTACAGATTCGTCGGCATCGCCGAGATCCACTTGCGGCCGTACTGCCGGCGCGACGCCTGCACCTGCATGATGCCGGCGATCTTCGCGATCGCGTATGCGTCATTGGTCGGTTCGAGGGCCCCGGTCAGCAGGGATGACTCGGCGATCGGCTGGGCCGCGAACTTCGGGTAGATGCACGACGAACCGAGGAAGAGCAGGCGATCGACCGATTCGGCGTTCGCGGCATCCATGAGGTTCACCTGGATCTGCAGGTTCTCGCTCAGGAACTCGGCCGGGAAGGAGTTGTTCGCGACGATGCCGCCCACTCGTGCCGCAGCATCGATGACGACATCGGGACGTGTCTCGTGCATGAACTCGAACACGCGCTCACGATCGGTCAGATCGAGTTCGGCGGATGTCGCTCCCACGAGGTTGTCGAACCCCGAATCGGCCAGATGACGCCAGATCGCGCTGCCGACGAGGCCGCGATGTCCGGCGACGTAGACGCGGCTCGCGCGGTCGAGGGCGTGACTCGTCGGCGTGTTAGTTTTGCTCACTGAACCTAAACTCCTCGATCCCAAATTCGCCGGCGGGCGACTCTCCAGAGTACTCGCTCGCGCTGGTGCCGCGGGTACCCCATCCTTCGCAATAGAGACGTGACCATGACCAGCTCAGATATCCTCGTCGTGCTTCCGACGCTCGGCGACCGTTTGGACACGCTCGCCGAGACGCTCGAATCGGTCGACGCCCAGCGGGCCGACGTCCGTCTGACGCTCGTCGTCGTCACGCCTGCACACGCGATCGAGGCGCGCGAACTCGCAGCCGCCCATGGCGCCGTCATCGTCGATGACCCGAAGACCGGTATCTCGGCGGCGATCAACTGCGGACTCTCCGCCCGATCGGATGAGAAGTACTACGCATGGATCGGCGACGACGACCTCTTCCGTCCCGGAGGGTTGGGTCTCCTCTTCCAGAGCCTCGAGGCGGATGACGGCGCGGTGCTCGCGTACGGCGGGTGCGACTACATCGATCCGTCCGGAACGACTCTCGCGGTGAGCAACGCCGGCGGGCTTGCGAAGCTCCTCCTGCCATGGGGCCCCGACCTCATCCCGCATCCGGGAACGATGGTCCGGTTGGACGCGCTCGAGGCGATCGGGGGGTTCGATGTCGAACTCAAGTACGCCATGGACCTCGACGCCTTCCTGAAACTCCGAAGCCACGGCCGCTTCATCTGGACCCGACGCGCGGTCTCGGCCTTCCGCTGGCATCCCGACTCGCTCACGGTTTCGAACCGGCGAAGCTCATCCCTCGAGTCCGAGGCGGTGAAACGGCGCCACCTCCCCACAGTGCTCCGACCTCTCAGTCCGCTCTGGAATCACCCCATCCGCTGGGCATCCGCGTTCGCCGCGAAGCGTGTCAGCGCGAAGGCGAACTGAGACTGGAGCAGCAATGACCGACACCCAGGGCACCGAAACCGCGATTCCCGCCAAACGTCGATTCCGTGCGATCTTCCTCGTGCCGCTGCTCGCCGTCGTCGCACTGATGTGCTGGGCGCTCGCCTCCCCGGTCGGTGCAAGTCCCGACGATGACTTCCACCTCGCGAGTATCTGGTGCGCCGGCGGAGACCGCGACGGCCTCTGCGAGACGACCGGCGACCCGGCGACCCGCAAGGTGCCCGCAGAGGTCTTCACCGCGGCGGATTGCTACCGCCATCAGCCCGAGCAGAGTGCTGCCTGCACGAGTGATCTCGACGGGCACAGCACGAGCGACCTGATCGAGACGGATCGCGGCAGCTTCCAGAACAACTACCCGCCGGTCTACTACGCGACGATGAATCTCTTCGCGAGCCCGAACATCCAGGCATCGGTCATCGCCATGCGCGCCGTGAACATCGCCCTGTTCGTGGGGATCACGAGCGTGCTGTACCTCCTGCTGCCGGCGATCCGCCGGCCCGCACTGCTCTGGGCATGGATCGTCACTTCGGTTCCGCTGGGCCTGTTCCTCATCGCCTCGAACAATCCGAGCGCCTGGGCGATCATCGGCGGCGGTTCGGTGTGGTTGGCCCTGCTCGGGTACTTCGAGACGTCGGGCAGGCGGAAGATCGCGCTCGGCGGGCTCGTGGTGCTGCTGACGGTGATGTCGGCGGGGTCGCGGGGAGACGCCGCCGTCTACGCCGTGCTCGCGATGGCGGCCGTCGTGTTCCTCTCCGCTCGGCGCGAGCGTTCGTTCTGGCTGAGCGCGCTCCTGCCTGCTGCGATGGCCGTGGTCGCTGCCGTGTTCTACTTCTCGTCGCTGCAGTCGACGGTGTCGGTGTCGGGCCTCAGTGATGGCTCCGTCGACAGCGAGGAGCAGAGCGCGGCCTCGATCCTGCTGAGCAACCTCGTCAACGTGCAGTCGCTCTGGCAGGGTGTGTTCGGCTCCTGGTCCCTCGGCTGGTTCGATACGCCGTTGCCCGCCCTCGTCGCGTTCAGCGCGATGGCGGTCGCCGCGGGTGTCGTGTTCGCCGGCCTTCGGTCGCAGTCGATCCGGAAGACGATCGTGCTCATCGGTGCAGCGCTCGTGCTGTGGCTGCTGCCGACGTACGTGCTCCAGCAGAGCGGCGACCTGGTCGGTGCCAACGTGCAGCCCCGCTATCTGCTCCCGCTCATCGTGCTGTTCGCCGGGCTCGCTCTGCTGCAGGTCGACCGGCATCGCTTGACGTTCTCTGGAGTGCAACTGGGCTTCGTCGTCGTATCGCTCGCGATCGCGCAGTCGGTTGCGCTGCACTTCACCCTGCGCCGGTTCATCACCGGTGTCGGCGGCGGCGGTTGGAACCTGAACGCCGACATCGAGTGGTGGTGGCCCGTCGCTCCGGCCCCAATGGTCGTGTGGCTCGTCGGAAGCGCCGCGTTCGCGGCGGTGCTCGTCATTCTGGTTCGGGAGCTCCAAGGCATCTCCGCGCACGCAGTGCTCGAGCCTCGGTCCAGCGGTCGCGCAGCGGCGCTGCGCTAGGATTTTCGACGGGTGCTCGCCGCCCGATCGTCGCACGTGCGAGCCTGAGCAGGCCGCTGAGCCGTGGAGAACACAACAATGAACGAAACGCGTACGAAGCGTGCCCTCATCACGGGCATCACCGGTCAGGACGGAAGCTACCTTGCCGAGCTCCTTCTCTCGAAGGGCTACGAGGTGCACGGCTTGATCCGACGCGCTTCGACGTTCAACACGGCCAGAATCGATCACCTGTACGCCGATCCGCACCTCGAGGGAACCCGCCTGTTCCTCCACTACGGCGACCTGAGCGACGGATCCCGCCTCGCCACGCTGCTCGACTCGATCCAGCCCGACGAGGTGTACAACCTCGCGGCGCAATCGCACGTTCGAGTGAGCTTCGACGAGCCCGAGTACACCGGCAACTCCACCGGGCTCGGCTCGATCCGCCTGCTCGAAGCAATTCGCATGATCGGACTGCAGTGCCGCTACTACCAGGCATCGAGCTCGGAGATGTTCGGGGCGACCCCGCCGCCGCAGAGCGAGGAGACGCCGTTCTATCCGCGGTCGCCGTACGGCGCTGCCAAGCTCTACTCGTACTGGGTGACGCGCAACTACCGCGAGGGCTACGAGATGTACGCGGTGAACGGGATCCTGTTCAATCACGAGTCGCCGCGCCGCGGCGAGACGTTCGTCACCCGGAAGATCACGCGCGCCGTCGCTCGGATCAAGGCCGGTCTGCAGGACGAGCTGTTCATGGGCAACCTCGACGCGGTGCGCGACTGGGGATACGCACCCGAATACGTCGAGGCCATGTGGCGGATGCTCCAGCACGACGAACCGACGGACTACGTGGTGGCCACGGGTACGAGCTACACCGTGCGTGACTTCCTGCAGCTTTCGTTCGAACATGCGGGACTCGATTGGCAGAAGTACGTGCACTTCGATGAGCGGTATCTTCGCCCGACCGAGGTCGACTCCCTCATCGGCGACGCCGGCAAGGCGGAACGACTGCTGGGCTGGAAGCCGAAGGTGCTTCCGCCGCGCCTTGCGGCGCTCATGGTCGACGCCGACATCGCGGCGCTCGAGGCGTCGGGCACGCATTGGATCGACACCGTCGTCGAGGAATGACCACGCTGCTCCCGTCGCGAGACGAGCCGCCCGCCGATACCCCTAAGGTAGGCTGACACAATGCTCCACGCTGTTCGTACGTCGCTGAGTTTCATGACCCCGGCAGAGCGTAGGAAGTACTTTCTGCTCGTGGCCGGGCGGACTCTCTCGGGGCTCCTCGACGTCGCAGGTGTGTTCCTGATCGGCATCATCGCCACGATCGGTGCGACCCAGGCCGGCGCAGAAGGCGTGCCGCTCGAGTTCCTCGGTGTCTCGATCGCGACGATCACCACGGACTCGATCCTGTGGCTCGTCCTGCTCGTGCTCGTCGTGTTCGTCGGCAAGTCCGCGCTCGCGATCTACCTCAGTCGAAAGCTCGCCTTCCACATCGCCGCGGTGGAGACGAGGAATGCGCGAGAGATCTCCGAGTACCTGCTGCATGGCTCGCTCGACGACGCCAAGCGATTCTCGAAGGCGGAGTTCCAGTTCGCGGTCACCGGATCGACGAGCGCAGCGTTCAGCGGTCTGCTGAACGCGATGGCGACCATCGTGAGCGAGGGATTCCTGCTCGTGGTCATTTCGATCGCGTTCTTCCTCGTCGACCCGGTCGCGGCGTTCTTCGCGATCGCGTACTTCGTCGGGATCGCGCTCACGATCCAGGGTTTCATCGGGCGAGTACTGAAGCGGGCCGGGCGCGATGGAACCGAGGGGATGATCGGGTCGACCAATGTGATCAGCGACAGCCTCGACAGCTTCCGCGAACTCGCCGTCATGGGCAAGCAGGACTTCTACATCGGACGGTTGGCGCAAGCTCGCGCGCAACTAGCGAGAAGCAGCGCGACCTTCGCGTTCATGGGAGGAATGCCGCGCTACATCATCGAGACGGCGCTCATCGTCGGGGTCGTGGCGCTCGTCGCCCAGCAGTTCCTGACGAACGGTCTCGCGACGGGCGTCGTCGTGCTGGGCGTCTTCCTGACGGGCGGCATGCGAATCATGGCGTCGCTGTTGCCATTGCAGAACTCCTTCGTGCAGATCAAGGTCTATCTCGAACAGGCCAATCTGGCGCAATCACTGCTCCGCGAGACGGGGCGCAAGACGACGAGCCCCAGCACGGAGTCGACGGTGGATCTGGTCGAACTTCACAGGGACGGTCTCCCGGTCTTCATCGACAAGGCCGACTTCGCCTACCCGGGCGAAGTGCACAACGCGCTCGATCAGGTGTCGATCGAGGTCCCGAGCGGGAGTTTCGCTGCGATCATCGGTCCGTCGGGTGCGGGCAAGACGACGCTCGTCGACCTGTTGCTCGGACTGGTGATGCCCGATCAGGGAACGGTGTCGATCGGGCCGGCAACCCCCTTGGAACTGCGGTATCTGGCTCCCGGGCTCATCTCGTACGTACCGCAGAAGCCAGGCATGGTCTCGGGGACGATCGCCGAGAACATCGCGATCGGCCATGAGGCGCGCGACATCGATCGTGACCGGCTGCGTCGAGTGATCGAGGCGGCGAATCTCGCCGAGTTCATCGATTCCCTGCCCGAGGGCGCCGACACCTCGGTCGGCAAGCAGGTGAACTCACTGAGCGGCGGCCAGATCCAGCGAATCGGACTGGCCCGCGCCCTGTACACCGAGCCGCGCCTGCTCATCATGGACGAGGCCACGAGCGCGTTGGACGCAGGCTCCGAGGCATTCATCAGCGCGAGCCTTCGCAAGCTCCACGGCCACGTGACCGTCGTCGTGATCGCGCATCGTCTCTCGACGGTGCAGCACGCCGACAACGTCTACGTCATGGAAGACGGCCGGGTCACTGCGAACGGCGACTTCAAGACGCTCACGCGGACGGTTCCGATGGTGGCGCAGTACGTCAAACTGATGGCGATCGATGAGTGAGCAAGCGAAGAGGAACCAGATGACCAGTCAGCCTCCGGTCCCGTTCAACGACCTGTCGCGTTTCGACGACGATCTGATCGCTGAGATCGAGTCATCGGTTTCGCGAGTGATTCGGAGCGGCTGGTACATCCTCGGACCTGAGAACTCGACTCTCGAGGCCGCCCTCGCGTCGTTCCTCGGTGCGGGGGAGGCGATCACGCTCGGAAACGGCACGGACGCGCTCGAGCTCTCGCTCGCGGCACTCGGGGTCGGGCCCGGAGACAGCGTGCTGACCGTCGCGAACGCCGGCGGTTACACGAGCGTGGCTACCCGGTTGCTCGGCGCTCGCCCGGTGTTCTGCGATATCGATCCGATGACGTTGCTGCCGACGGCAGCGACGGTTCGGGCTGCCCTGGAGACGTTGCCCGAAGCGCCGCGCGCAATCGTGGTCACCCACCTCTACGGCGCTCTCGCCCCCGTTCAGGAGATCGTCGCGGTCGCCGACGAGGCGGGTATCCCGGTCGTCGAGGACTGCGCTCAGTCGTTCGGCGCGAGCATCGAGGGGCGGCGCGGTGGAACCTTCGGACGTATCGCGACGACGAGCTTCTACCCGACGAAGAATCTCGGCGGCATGGGGGACGGCGGCGCGATCTTCACCGCGGACGAGGATCTCGCTGCTCGAGTCCGCAGCTTGCGCCAGTACGGTTGGGGCGCGAAGTACACGATCGAGCGCCCGCACGGACGAAACTCCCGCATGGATGAGATCCAGGCCGCGATCGTGGCGGTGCAGCTCGAGCGGCTCGATGCGAACAACGCGCGACGACGCGACATCCATCGCCGATACGAGACCGCGGGAGCGACCACGGTGCGTGTCGTCAACACGGCAGACGAATCCTTCACCGCGCACCTGGCTGTGGTGCAGGCTGAGCATCGCGCCGACGCACGAGCCGTCTTCGACCGTTTCGGTGTGAAGACCGACGTGCACTATCCGGTCGCCGATCATCGGCAGCCCATTCAGCCTCCGGACGAGACGTGGTCGTTGCCGTCGACCGAACATGCGACGGACACCGTGTTCTCGATCCCGATGTTCCCGGAGCTCCGCGACGACGAGGTCGATCGCGTGTGCGAGGCTCTCGGGGAGCTCTGAGCAGCGGTGGCGAGTTCGAACGAAACCGGAACGACGGCCGGGCAGACCGCACACCTGGTCGAGCTCGCCCAGCACGTCGACGACAAGGGGCTCCTCGTCGTCGCGGAGTTCGAGAAGCAGCTTCCGTTCGAGGTGCGGCGGATGTTCGTCATCGCCGGCGTGCCGGAAGGGGAGCCGCGGGGCATCCACGCACATCGGGAATGCCATCAGTTCCTCGTCTGCGTCAACGGTTCGGTGCGGGCGATGGTCGACGATGGGCACCGCCGGGAGGTCGTCGTGCTCGACCGCCCGTCGCTCGGCCTGCACATGCCGCCATTGACCTGGGGGACGCAGTACGACTATTCGGATGACGCGGTGCTGGTCGTGCTCGCATCGCACACCTATGACGGCGCCGACTACGTGCACGACTACGCCGAGTTCCTTGACCTGGTCGGGGGGCCAACGACTACGGTGTAGGCATGTCGCTCGTGTCGTGGGCTGTTCCCATCGCAGCACAATGGATGCCGAAGCTGTCGAGCCGGGTACTGGCGTCGAGCGGCTACACCAGAGATGTCGATGCGTTCGGCGACGGCGCGTTCGAGGTGTGGAACGAAGCCACCGCCGAACGGCAGGATCGTGCGTGGCGCCCGCTCGTCGCCGAGGCCTTGGAACGGGGCCGGCCACGCGCGGACATCGAAGCGTTGCGCTCCGCGCTTCATGCGTGCGGTGACACGCTCGAGAGTGTGCTCGAGGTCGGGTGCGGCGGCGGCTACCTCTCCGAACTCGTCGACGCCTGGTACCCCGATTCCCGCTACGTCGGCATCGACATCTCCGAAGCCATGATCGCCAACGCGCGACGGCACTTCCCCGGGCGGGATTTCCGGACGGCGAGCGCCTACGATCTGCCGTTCGATGACGATGAGATGGAGCTCGTGCTCGATGGCGTCGCCCTCATCCACATGCCCGACTGGAAGCGCGCGCTGGCCGAGTACGCGCGCGTAGCGAAGGGGCGCATCGTGCTGCACGGGCTGACCCTCACGGACGAAGCAGCCACGACCCGCTTCGGGAAATACGCGTATGGTCAGCCCACCCTCGAGTTCGTGTTCGGGCGCACCGAATTCGAGCAGACGTGCGAACAGCTCGGGCTCGTTCGCGAGCTGAGCCTCCCCGGGCTGGAATACGACTTGCGCCGATACATCGGCATCCCCTCCGTTTCGGAGAGCTGGGTGCTGCACGTCGAAGCACCCGCACGCGACGCTTCCTAGTGCGTCGCCGGTCGATCGGCTCGCGACGGCTTGACCGCGTTCGCCGTCACGATCGCGGCGCGGTCGAACACGAAGCGCTGCGCGCGGAAGATGAGCCCTCTGACGCCCTTCCCCCTGCGAGCGACGACCGGCTCGATCGCGTGCCCGCTCGCGGAGACCTCTGCCGAGCAACGGACGATCTGGTCGATGTACGGCGCGTAGACGTACTCACGAAGCCGTCGACTCATCGGACTGCCGTACACGAGCTGGCTCGTGATGAACCATCCGCCGGCGGCCTTGATCCCGTGGAAGTGGAAGAAGACCAACGGTTGGCCGTCGTCGACGGTGACGGCGGGAGAACCGCCCGACGTCGTGACAGCGATGTCGTGTCGCCCGGTGTTCCACGGAGCGAGATTGAATCCGGCGTTCGACAGCACCCGCACTCCGTCGAACCGCGAGGGGAACTCGTTCAGGTAGCCCTGGTCGGCGTATCGACCGTCGCTCGGCACGTCGAAGCACCACTCGAGACACTGCTCAGCCCACCAGTTCAGGCACGATCGACCGTTGTCGTCGTTTCTGATGCCGACCCACCCGACGTTGAACCGACCGTACTTGGCCAGCCGTCGCTCGAGTCGCGGCGGGTATCGGTGCTCGATGATGCCGACCGAACCGTCACCGAGCGCGTCGAGCACGAGTGCGGGGCGATCGAAGAAGTAGAGGTCGGCATCGAGGTAGATGACCACACCATCGCGCACGTCATGCTGATCCATCACGTAGCGCATCAGGAGCGGCGTGCAGGTGAAGTAGTACTCCATCCGGGATCGGCCCGGTTTGACGGCCGAGAGTCCGGGCTCTGCATCCTCGAGGGCATCGACCATGATCGGTCGGATCGATGGATCCGCCAATTCGGTCAAGTACTCGTGTGCCGCGTCGTCGAGGCACAGCACCCAGACCGGTGCGTCGTCGCCGTGCCGACGCAGCGAATCGATCAGAGCGAGCCCTCGGGAGAGGTATCCGCTGTCGAAGTACGTGCAGTACGCGTGTGCAGGTGGGGTCGTCACAGGCGTTCCAACGTCGGCCCCGCGAACTTCCCCGTCGCGTCGAGGGTGGGCGTGCCCGAGTCGACGATCGCCGCAGGGTTCTCACGGTACGCACGGTGGGCTTGCACGATGATGACCGCATCGGCGGCGGCACATGCCGACTCGAGGTCGGTCGCACGAACGACGGCCTCGTCGTCGACCGTCCAGCCGTCGACGTACGGATCGTGGTACTGGAGCTCACAGCCGAGTGCTCGCAGCTTCCGTGCGAGCGGAACCGCCGGCGATTCGCGACGGTCGGAGATGTCGGGCTTGTACGTGACGCCGAGCATGAGCACGGTCGACCCTCGCATGGCCAAGCTGCTCTCGTTCAGGAGGTCCTGAAGGCGCCGTGTCACGAACACGGGCATTCCCTGGTTGATCTCTTCAGCCAACTCGACGAAACGGAACGGACGGTCCAGATCGGCGCGGACCTTGTACGCGAGGTAATTCGGGTCGATCGGGATGCAGTGCCCGCCGACGCCGGCGCTGGGCGTGAACGACTGGAATCCGAACGGCTTCGTCTTCGCAGCGCCGATGACGTCCCAGATGTCGATGCCCATGGCATGGCAGAACTGCGCCATCTCGTTCACGAGCGCGATGTTCACATGCCGATACGTGTTCTCGAGGAGCTTGGCGGTCTCCGCCTCGCGTGGACCCTTCGTCGTCACGACCTGCTCGATGAACCGAGAGTAGAAGTCGACGGTGCGTTCGGTGCACTTCGGAGTCACCCCGCCGACGACCTTCGGCGTGTTGAGGATGGTGAAGTGTTCGTTGCCCGGGTCGATGCGCTCCGGTGAGAAGGCCAGATGGAAGTCGCGCCCGCACACCATGCCGTTCGCTTCGAGCAGCGGTTTCAAGATCTCGGTGGTGGTGCCCGGATACGTCGTCGATTCCAGGACGACCGTGCTGCCGCCGGTCAGATGCGCGGCGACGGCCTTCGTCGCGCCGATCACCGCGGCGAGGTCGGGGCGACCGGATTCATCGAGCGGTGTCGGAACACAGATCACCACGACGTCGGCGTCGGCGATCACCGAGGCATCCGTCGTCGCGGTGAAGCCGGTCTCGAGAAGCGCGGCGATGTCGGCGTCGCTCAGGTCGTCGATGTGGCTCCGACCTTGGTTCAGATCCTTGACAGTGCGCTCGTTGAGGTCGAGTCCCGTCACGTCGATGCCCGACGTGGACGCGGCCCGCGCGAGGGGCAGGCCGACGTATCCTAGACCAACGATCACTGCTTTCAAGGTCGTATCCTTAGCTCGACGAAACGGGAATGGCGCGGATTGCGATCTGCGCCATTTTCAGGGTCGGACCTCCATCACAAAGGACTGTCGGTGCGCCACACCCCACTACTCATTCTCGCCTATAACCGACCCGACAAAGTCCGAGCGCTCGTGGAACGCCTCCGGGAGCTCGCGCCGCCGATCATCATGGTGTCGGTCGACGGCCCGAAGCCCGAACGTGCCGGCGACGCGCAGAAGGTCGAGGCGGTGCACGAGGCGTTCGCGGGGATCGACTGGACAGACGATGTCTCGGTGCGGCGGCGGCCGACGAACCTGGGTCTGCGGAAGGCGGTCGTCGATGCGGTGTCGTGGGCGATCGCCGAACACGGACAGGTCATCGTGATCGAGGAGGACGTCCTCCCCGGTCCGGACTTCCTTCCGTACATGGAGGCGATGCTCGAACGGCATCGGGACGATACGCGCATCGCCCATGTCTCCGGGTACAACGTCGTGCCCGTCTCGAAACTCTCGAAGGGTGACAGCGGCAGTCGACTGACGATCTACCCCGAATCGGTGGCATGGGGCACCTGGGAACGCGCGTGGCGGAACTTCGACGTGGATCTCGGCTGGGCCCGCCGCGCCACGCTCTCGGAGCTGCACTCGATCGTCGGGAGCAGATGGGCCGCTGTGAAATGGCGCCAGAACTTCGCAGACGCTGCGGCGGAGCGGATCTCCACGTGGGCCTACCGCTGGATCGCCAGCATGTGGTCGACTGGATCCCTCGTCGTCTCTCCGAATCGAAACCTCGTCAGCTACGTGGGAGCCGATGAGGGCACGCACACGGTCACCGCACTGCCGTGGCAGGAACTCGAGGTGCTTCCGGGGTCGCTCGCGACGGTGCTCGCCGGAACGCCGGAGCGCGACTACGCCGCCGATGCGTGGGTCAACCGCCAGGTGTTCCACGGTACGCCGCTGGGCGTGGCCAAGGGGGTTGCCGTCTCATGCGTGCTCGCACTCCGCAGAACGAAGCGCGATCGAGCTGCACGGAACGCTCTCTCAGCTTGACTCGACCTGTGCCAGGTGATCGCGGATGCGCCGGGCCGGGCGGTCGCGGATTCGGGCCTGGTGCGGCCCGCCGTGCCCGTGACGGCCTCAGCGTTCGAATGTCTTGCGCCACTCCTGGACGGACGTGTACTCGGGGAGCGCCTCGCGGTACTCCTTGGCCAATGTCGCCCACTCGCGGCCGAGGCGCCGGTGCAGTCGGTTGCTCTGTCGGAGCATCCGGCGGAACTCACCGCGGTCGCGTGCGAACCAACTCTTGCCCGAGCCGTCGGCCGTGGTGACGAGTGCACTGTCGAACCCAGGGGTGCGGAACCAGGTTGCATCCCGCTTCGCCAGTTCGACCTCGGGATTCTCCACATTCGCGGGCGCCGGCTTCGTGAGCCAGTGGCGAGCGAGCATGCGCGCGGTGTACAGGATGAGCGGGAGACCGGTCGGGCCCTTCGACTGCTGCGTTCCGCTCGGCACCGGATAGAACTGTTTCCCCCGATTGGCGTGGGGGAGTTCTCCGTCGGTCTTGAACACCCGCTTCTCGCGGAACTCGCCTGCGAGCGAGCGCAGCTCGCCGAGTTTCGTCGGCATGGTCTCGTGCAGATGCGCGGGTCCGCGGAGTACGTCGTTCAGCGCCATGTGGCGCAGAGTGATCGGGTAGTACTGCATGCCCAGCAGGTGCTTCAGGTCCCAGCGCCGGCTGTCGCGCAGGAGCTTGCCGCCTCGCGGATAGTCCGAGTGGAGCAGCGCTGCAACGAACCGATTGCGAGCGTGGTAATAGGCCTGCCAGTCGATCGTGTCGTCCTTGTCGAGCCAGGACACGTGCCAGAGTGCTGCGCCAGGAAGGCTGACGGTCGGAAAGCCGTGCTCGCGTGCTCGCAGGCTGTACTCCGCGTCGTCCCACTTGATGAACACCGGCAGAGCCAGTCCGATCTCCCGGATGACCTTGGTCGGGATGAGGCAGAACCACCAGCCGTTGTAGTCGGAGTCCATTCGGGAGTGCATCCAACGGGTCTGGCGCAGATTGCTGACGCGGAAGTCATGCGGCACGTCTTCCTTGACCGTGGCCTTCCAGATGAATGGCTCCGGGTCGACGACCTCCGCGAATGCGTGGAGCACCGGCCGGTCGAGGAGGTCGAACATGTGCCCGCCGACGATCGTCGGCCTTCTGGAATGACGGGCGAAATGCACTGCACGGAGGATGCTCTCGGGCTCGATCTTCACGTCGTCGTCGACGAGCAGGACGAAGTCGCTGTCGGGACGGTCGAGGGTCTCCGCCATCGAACGGGCGAACCCGCCGGATCCTCCGAGGTTGTTCTGGGTGATGATCCGGAGGCGCTCGCCGAGCTTCTCGGCCACCTCGGGGTAGCCGTCCTGGTCGGCCACCTTCTGCGTTCCCTGGTCGACGAGGAAGATCCGGTCGATGACGTCGACGACGCCCGGATCGCTGGCGATCGTGTCGAGGGTCTCGACACAGTAGTCGGGCTTGTTGAACGTCGTGATGCCGAGCGAGACGAGTCCGGGCGTGATCTCGGGATCCGCGGTCTCCCAGCGGCCGCCGAGGAGGGTCGCCGACTCGCTGTGCGCGATCACGTCGAACCAGTACCAGCCGCCGTCGCCGAAGGTCGCCAGCGGGAGGTCGAACGTCGCGGTCGCGTCTCCATCGAGCGATTGCGATTCGACGTGCTGGGCGATGCCCTGCGCGTTCGACCGGTAGACGAGGACGGTGCAGGCGCCGCGCATGTCGACGAGGAGACGCAAGCGCGAAACGTTCGTGTAGTGCTGCCAGTAGGAAGCGGGAAACGCATTGAAGTAGCTGGCGAACGACACCCGCGCTCCCGCGTCGATGCGCATGCTCGTCCGGCCGACGATCTCGTCGATGTGCGAGCGCTCACTGACTCTGACCGGGCGGTCGCCGAACTTCGCCCAGGTTTCGGGGTCTGCGTAGAGCGGCAGTACATCGGGATCGTTGTCCGTCGAAAACACGACATTCTGGATCGTCGTCCACTCGGTCACTCGTACGTACTCCGTGTCATTCGGGGGGCGACTCGCCCTTCGGTGCGCCGCCGGTGCGGCTGGGGCGTCTTGCCACCGACTACAGCCTAACCTTCGCCCCATCGACCGGAGGTCTGAGCACGGACCGGAGTGCATGGAGTTGCACCGCCAACACGGCGAGTTCGGCCGCAGCCATCGCAAGCGCCACGCCCGGCAGCCCGATCAGGAATGCGAGAGGGACCAACAGGATCCCGCCGACGACCGCACCGGCGATCGTCGAAACCGCGAGTGTCCTCGTGCGCTCGAAGGCGGTCAGGCACGCGAACCCGGTGAGCTGGGAGGCGAGGAGGGCGCCGAGCGCCAGGCCGAAGGATGCTGCGAGTGCGAGATCGATGCTGAGCTCGCCACCCGACAACAGATCTCCGATCCAGGGTCCGAGCAGGGTGTACGCGGCGGTTCCCAACAACCCGAGGACGAGCGCCGCCTTCACGACGAGGCGGGCACGACGAAGCTGTTCCTCGGGCGGCGTCGCCGGAACGTAGCCCTGAGCCATCTGGACGATCGGCCGGGTCGAATACAGCGCGAGTCTCATGATGCGTTCGGCGAGGGCGAAGGTCGCGACCGCCTGGGGGAGCATGAGCTGGACCACGATGATCGGCAGGTTGACGTAGACGGCCGACGTCGCCGACATCGCGACCTCGGGCGTCTGTCCGCGCAGTCTCCGGAAGGCAGGGACCGGTCGGAGATCAAGCCGCCAGCCGCGGTACCGGCGCAGAATGCTGATGCTCGAGAGCACCGTCGCGCAGAGCGCGCCGGCGCCTTGAACGCCGGCGAACCAGACGGCGTCGTGCGTGAGCATGAGCGCACCTGCTCCGACGATCGTGCCGACGGTTCGCGGAAGCGTGTCGAGGAGCAGGAACCGGGTGGGGCTGCGCTCGCCGACGAAGAACCATCCCGCGCCGAGCGCGGCGATGATGCCCGACGTCACGGTCAGAGCGACCAGCAGCACGTAATCGGGCTGCATCAGGGCCGCCAGCACGATCGACGGCGGCGTGACGAGCAGCGTGAGCCAGCCTCGACTCACCAAGGAACCGAGATAGTACCCACCGCGCTGTTCCGAGGGGAGCGCGGCGACTCGAGTCGGGCCGGTGACGCCCCAGCCGAACACGGCGATCACGAACGCGAATCCGGCAACCGCCTGTGCGATCGCGATCGCCGCCCACGCGTCGGCGCCGGCGAGGATGATCACCGCAGGGATGACGGCGATGCTGACGATGCCGCTGACGACGACGGAGGCGCCATACCCGCCCGTCGCCCGCACGAGTCGCTGGAGCCCCTTCACACGCCACCCCTCGCAGCCGGGTTCAACGACAGGGCGTCCCGCCAACTCATGTCGCGTGCGGCCTTCACCGCGCACACCACGAGCAGCATCCAGCCGCCTTCGACGAGGGCGAAGCTCTCGGCGAACGAGGTCACCGCGATCGCGACGAGCATGAGTGCGGGCCACACGTACACCACGCTTCGCCGGGTCGAGGCGAGCAGCCATGCGCGCACGAGGGCGACGCCGAGAAGCGCGATGAACAGCAGTGCACCGATGACGCCCACCTGGAAGTACACGTCGATGTACGCGTTCAGCGCTGAGCCATGTGGCCGGCCCGTGGCGAGCTCGATCCACGTGTACGGCGGGGCATCCGGCCATGGGCCCACCCAGCCCCAACCCTGCAGCGGGTTGAGGTTCAGGTAGCGGGAGAGCTCGCGCCAGACGGTGAGGCGCACATCGAACTCGCTGCGCGCGTCGAGGAGTTCGATGATGCGGATACGGAAGATCCACCCGGCGATGATCGCGACGACACCGGTGACGAGCAGGGCGATCTGCCACCGCCACCTCGTCGGCGCCGAAGCCCGCCGGAGCCCGTAGAGCGCGGCGAGCGCCACGAGTGCCGCGCCGAGCGCGAACCACGTCGTCGGCGAACCGGAGAAGACGAGGCAGAGGCCGGCCAGCACGAGCGATGCGATGGCGCGTGCGCGCTGCACGATCTTCATGCGCCACTCGACGAGGAACGTGAGAAGCGCGATGAGGGCGACGAAGCCGAGCATGTTGCGCGATCCGAAGACGCCTTGGATCGGCCCCAGCTGGGCGATGACGCCCTGGATGCCGAGGATCCTGATCGGTATGTCGAGGATGATGCCCGAGAGCACCTCGAGCACGATCGAGGCGCCGAGCAGCGCTCGCATGACATCGCCGAAAGCGCGCACGATCTGGATCGTGTCGCGCATGAGCGCGATGTAGATGCCGACGAAGGTGAAGGCGACGAGGTAGCCGACTCTGGCGAGCGAGGCGAGGGCGGGCAGGCTGCTCCAGAGCACCGAGGCGGCGCACCATCCGATGAACACGAGGATCGTGAGCGGCAGGATGCCGTACCACTCGACTGCCCGCCACCGAGCGACGAGCGATGCGCCGCAGAGCACGACGAGCCCGGCGATGGCGGCGATGAGCCCGGGCGTGCCGATGATGCTGCGGACGGCATGCGTCGAGAATGCAAGGCCGACGGCGAGCAGGGTCAGGGCCTGCGCGAAGCGCGCCGAGCCGACGAACTCGCGTAGTGCGGCACTCAGCCGCGATGCATCGGACCGGTTGTGACTTCGCTCAGGGCCCTCCCCGTGAATGCTCATCGGCGCCTGGCTCCGGCGCGCACGAGTCGGCTCATCGAGCGACCTCGGGAGGAGGCATCCGCGACGCGGGCACCGGCACGGGTTCAGCAGGCAATGGTTCGTGCTCCCACTGGCGCTGCTTGGTCGACCAGGCGATCGCGATGAGCAGGAGCCAGCCGCTCTCGATCAGGAGGCGGCTCTCGGCGAAGCTCTGCCCGATGAGCGCGACGAGCAGGAGCAGCGGCACGAGGGCGGCGGCGGAGTGGGGGAGCGGTCGTCCCGCGGCATCCATCGGCCGGTCGACGGCGAGGAACCACGAGCGCCACAGTGCGCCGATCACGATCGAGGCGAACGCGATCACGCCGATGATGCCGAGCTGCATCCAGACGTCGAGCCAGGCGTTGTGCGCCTGCAGGTAGGTGACGCCCTTCCGCACGGCCAGCCCCTGGAACGGTTCGACCCAGGGAACCCAGTAGCCGACCCAGCCCCAGCCGAACCACGGGCGCTCGACGGCGAGGCCGATCACGGAGTTCCAGATGTCGAACCGGCCGGTGAGGTCTTCGCTCTTGCCGAAGAGGTCGAGCAGGCGATCCCAGAAGACGATCAATGCGGTGACCGACGCGACGAGCGCTGCCGCTGCGGTCCAGTAGACCCCGCGTCGGCGATCGGGTCCGACCCGCCGGGCCCACAGCGCGAAGCCGAGCGCGACGAGCACGATGACGGCGACGAGGATGACGGTCGCCGACCTGGTGAGTGCGAAGACGACCCCGGCCACGACGATCCACGTGATGCCCGATGCGCGCCGCACGCTGACGGCGACGAGCATGGCGCCGAACACGACGAGTCCGAGCAGCGCCGCCATCGCGAGGAGGTTGCGGCTTGCGACGATGCCCTCGATCGGGCCGCCGTCGAAGAGGAGGCCGCGCGACCAGTAGAAGGCCATGGGCAGCTTCTCGCCAGTGACCTCGAAGTCGGGGAAGTTCGGCAGCACTGGGCCGCCGACGAAGATCGCGACCCACAGCTCGAAGGCGAGCGAGAGCCCGAGCACCCATTTGAGCGCGCCGCCGAGGCAGCGGACGAACTGCGTCCAATTCAGGCACAGCACGAGGGCGATGGCGGTGAACGTGGTCGCGAGTGTGATGGACACGCCGAGCGCGGATGCCCCGGGGTAGTACGACCACGCGATCGAGGCCGTTGCGAGGAGCACGAAGACGAGGGTCGATTTCGGGACGCGGCGCCAGATCCACTTCGGCTTCACCTGCGCGACCATGACGACGGCGCCGATGAGCACGAGCGCGGCGACGATGCCGAAACCCCACCATCCGAGGAGGTTGCGCCAGAACTGGCCGGCAATCACGGTGAACAGGGCGAACGTCGCATACGCCGTGATCCAGCGGCGTCGATCGGTGCTCATGGGATCAAGGCTATCGTCCGGTGCGTCCATGGGGTGTGGGGCTGCAGATCACGCATGCAGCGCGTTCGTCGCCGAGGGTGCGCGACCCGGGCGAGCTGCGTCAGCGTGGTTCGGCTCTCACCAAGCGCTGAGCCCGCCGTCCACGTGCAGGTTCTGTCCGGTGATGTAGCTGGAAGCATCTGATGCGAGGAACAGCAGACCCGCAGCTACCTCGCGCGCCTCGGCCATGCGGCCGAGCGGAACCCGTGCGCTGTATCGGCGAGCGAACTCCTCGTTCTGCCCCGATGCGATGCCTCCGGGAGTCAGCGCATTGACACGGACACCGGCCTGCGCCCAGTACGTGGCGAGGTACAGAGTGAGGCCGATCACACCACCCTTGGACGCGGAGTACACCGGTGGGGTGTTGATCGCTCGGCCGAGGTACTCGGACCCTTCGTAGATGCGCTGGTCCGGGCCCATCGAGCCGTAGATCGATGACGTGTGAATGATCGATCCGCGCTTCCGATCCGCCATCAGGCCACCGATGTGCCGAGAGACGAGGAAGAGGCCATCGAGGTTGACCGCCATGATCTCCCGCCACGTGTCGAGCGAGTACTCCTCGACAGGCGCGAACATGGCGGCGAGGTCGCTCCCCTTCGTGGCGGCGTTGTTGTGCAGGATCGAGATCGGGCCGAGCTCCCCTTCGATGGTCTCGGTCGCCGCTGCGATGGAGGCGGGGTCGGTGACGTCGCATGCCACGCCGATCACCGTCGCGTCGAACTCCGAGGCGATCGCTGATGCGGTGGCTGTGGCCCGCTCGACATCGACGTCGACGACGGCCACGCGGGCGCCGTGGTCTGCAAGTGCGGACGCAGTCTCCGTCCCGAGGATGCCGGCACCGCCGGTGACGACGGCAACATGCTCGCGCAAGTCATAGAGCCTCGTGTAGCGACCCATGTTTCAGTCCTTCCGTTGTTCCATCAGCCAGCGCACGAACTCGAAGTCGAGCTCGGTGTCGATGTCGTGCGAGCGGGACTCCGGCATCTCGAAGAGCCGGGTCGTCGGGAAGAAGACCACTGGGTCAGCGACGAGCGAGTCTCGTTTCCATGCATACACCGAGGCATTCATGTCGAACGTCCGCGGCACGTCCTGCCGGCGCAGAACGGGCTTGCCGGGGCGCTTGGAGACGGCGACCGTGCCCGAAACCGAGTCGAGCTCGACGAGGTTGAAGTACGGAGATCGGCGGGACTCGCTCCCGGTGATCACGGAGTCGGCCCCGGTCGTTTCGAGGAGCTCGACGGCCCCACGGATGTCGGCGATCGAGCGCAGCGGCGACGTCGCATCGAGATCGACGACCGTGTCGAAGCGCGTGTGGTGCCGCCGCTCGGTCTCGAGAAGCGCGTGCACGATCGCGGGAACCTTCCCCGCGGTGTCGTTCGCGAGCTCGAGCGGACGCACGACGATGTCGGTGGCCCCGTGATCGCCGGCCACGTCGAGTACCTCGGGAGCATCGCTCGTCACGACGATGCGGTCGAAGATGCCCGCTTCGGCGGCGTGCCGCACGGAATGCGCGAACAGCGGCAGTCCAGCGATCAGGCGCCAGTTCTTGCCGGGCACGCCCTTCGATCCCGCCCGCACGGTGATCGTGCAGATTCTATTCACGGTTGCACCCACTCCTTGACCCCTGCGCTGTGTTCGATTGCATCGATGAGTTGGTCGACCGCGACGGCATCGGCGACGGTCGCCACGTCTCGACCGTCCTCCGACAGCATGGCGACGTGCATGGCGCGGTAGGTCGCGTTGCGCTCCACATCGAATGCGATGGTGGCTTCGGCCGTCGTCAACGTGCCGGCGATGAGGTCTGCCTCGAACGTGCCGCGATCGGTGTTGGCGATGATGCGCCGTCGCGGTCGCGAGTCGAGGTAGTTCACTTGGAGTGTGACCACCGGGCAGCGCTCGTACTCGGCGACCATCCCCCACGCGTCGTCGGCGTCGACGGTGAGATCGGTCACGCGACCACCGCGCGCGAAGACTCCCGCGCAGGATCCGAGCATCCATCCGAGGGCATCGAGTTCGTGCGAGAGGTCGCGGAGAACCCCGCCTCCGCGGGCGCGGCTCGAGGAGTACTGTTCGTGGACCGGGCGATCGGGCCGCCACGAGGTGAGGTGCTGGCCTGCGTAGGATTCGATGGTCGCGACCTTCGCCGTCACCAGCTCGCGGCGGAGGGCGTCGAGTACCGGGTGGAATCGGAGGTTGAAGCCGACGCCGACGCGCTGGAATCGAGCGGGCCCGAACACGTCGGGGCGCACAGCGAGCGGCTTCTCGACCATGAGGGTTTCGGAGAAGCCCGTGGAGGCCAGCCGGGCGACCGCTCGTTCGTGCTCGGAGGTCTCGGTTGCGATCACGACGTACGAGGGGGCGAATTCCGCGACGGCGAGATCCACGGAGCCGAAGGACGGCTCCGGAAGGTCGGTGCGCGCGGTGACGAACGCGACCTCGATGCCGAGCTCCTGGAGCACGACGGCATGGCGAAGCCCGATCGATCCCGCCCCGATGACGAGGGCTCTCGTCACTGCGTCATCCACTTGTCCGAGTCGGTCCGCGCGCGGATGAGGTCTTCCGGGCGTCCGATGTCCAACCACGACTCGTGGATCGGGAACGCCGTGACATCACGCCCCTCGGCCATGAGCATGCCGAGCAGCGTCGGCATGTCGGCATACTCTCCCGGAGAGAGGCGGTCGAGGACCAGAGGCTCGAGCGCGTAGATGCCGGCGTTCACGAGTGATCGGTGCAGCGGCTTCTCAGCCATTGAAGCCACTTTGACGCCGTCGAGATTCACGACGCCGTACGGAATTTCGATCACGTGCTCGCGGACGCCGATGGTGCCCGCCGCGGAGTTCGCCTTGTGGAAGGAGAGCAGTTCGCGGAGATCGACATGGGTGAGCAGATCGGAGTTCATGACGAGGAACGGCTCGTGGAAGGCGCCGGCCAGGGCCGCGAGGGCCCCCGCCGTTCCGAGCGGCTTGTCTTCATGCAGATACTCGACTTTGAGGCCGAACTGACGGCCGTCGCCGACATGGTCGATGATGACGTCGGCGAGATAGTTCACCGAGATGTAGACGTTCACGAAGCCTTGCGCCGCGAGTCGTCGCAGGATGATCTCGAGCAGCGGCATCTCCCCGATGGGGAGCATCGGCTTCGGCACATCCTTCGTGAGCGGGTACAGCCGCTGCCCCCGGCCGCCCGCCATGAGCACGACTGGAGTCGAAACGGGCTTCGCGGCGTGCAGACCGCCTCGCGTGATCAGATCGAGAACCCTGCCATCGGGCCCGACGACCGGCACATGGTCGATACCGGGGACATCGAACTTCGAGAGCACGGACTCGGCGTCTTCGTCGGGGGAGGCGACGGTCGGCCGGTCGTTCATGATCTCGGTCACCGATGCGTCGATCGAGAGTCCGCGAAGAATGCCGCGACGGATGTCTCCATCGGTGACGATGCCGAGGAGGATGTCGTCGGCATCGACCACGAGTGCGATCTTGCGACGGTTCTCGCCGATCGCAGCGATGCAGTCCCGTACAGAGCTCTCGGCCCGGACGCGCAGACCAGCGATGTCGTTCAGTGTGTTCTCCAACCTTTCACACGGACAGGATCGCGGAGTCAGCGACTGACGGCCGGCACGCCGACTGCGGTGACGCCGCTCGAGACGTCTCGGATCACGACCGCTCCTGCCCCGATGGTGCACAGAGAGCCTACCGCCACACCTTGGATGAGGCGTGCGCCGAGTCCCACATGCGTCGACTCGCCTACCGTGGCCGATCCGCCGATGACGGCGCCGGGGGCGACATGTGTATGGGCGCCGAGTGTCGCGTGGTGCTCGATGATCGCGCCGGAGTTGACGATGCAGTCGTCGCCGACGACGGCATCGGAGTTCACGATCGAGCCCGCGAGGATCTGGGCGCCGTGACCGATCCGGGCGCTCGACCGCACCGTCGCGCTCGGATCCACGACCGTCGCGAATGAGAACCCGCGCGCCGTGGCCTCGACGAACACGCGACGCCGAGAGGTCGGGTCGCCGACCGATCCCAATCCGTTCACGAGGAGCACTTCGCCGGCTTCGAGCCCATCCAAGGCCTCGTCGCCGCCGAGGTGGTCGGTGTCGACGAGGAACGTCGATCGCTCGGGCGCGATGTAGCCGCCGAGCGACCGACCGGCCGCAGCGAGGGTCTCCTGCAGCACTCGTGCGTGCCCGCCACCTCCGAGCATGATGAGGCGTCGAGCGCCGTCGTCAACCGACATAGTCGCCTTCGGCAAGATCGGAGGATGCTCGTGTGCCGACCACCTGCCAGAAGTCGAAGGCGGTGCGACCCCCGGCCGGCCGCCGGCATTCGAGGTCGTCTTGCGTGATGAGCCCACCCTCGGCGATCGGTCGTGCTGCAACCAGGCTCCGCCGTACCGCGCTCCGGTTGGTGAGCTCCTCGGGCTGGCATTCCTTCACGGAGCTCCCGAGCGCGAGCTCGATCTCTCGAAGCCTTGCGACGAAATCGACGAGTTCCCCTGGGCCGAGGGATGCCGCGTGGTCGGGCCCTTCGAGCGTCGTGTCGAGTGTGAAGTGCTTCTCGATGACCGTCGCGCCGCGACTGACCGCGAGGATCGACGCGAGGTCGCCCAGCGAATGGTCGGAATAGCCGACGGGCAGGCCGAACGTCTCGGCGATCGTGTCGATCGCCCGGAGGTTCAGCGACGAGAGCGGCGCCGGATACTGGGTCGTGCAGTGCAAGACCGTGATACGTGCTGCGAGCGTCTGCCGGAGCGCTTCGTTCGACCACACGCGATCGAGCTCCGCGTCGGTCGGTGCGAGATCCGAGGGGACGACACGATCGTGGATCGCGTAGCCGAACGCGAGGAACTTCAGTGCGCGGCCGATCTCCTGCAGGTCCGCCATGCCCGTCGAAAGGATGGTCGGCAGCCCGGAGGCGCCGGCGCGCACGAGCATGGGAGCGAAGGTGAGGTCGCCCGACGCGATCTTCACGAGCGGGATCTCGAGCTCGTCGATGAGGAAAGCGAGTTCGTCGAGGTCGAATCCGGTCGAGAGGAACCCGATCGAGCGCGCACGACAACGGTCACGGATGGCGACGAACTCGTCGTGCGTGAGTTCGAGCCCTTTCAGCAGTTCCCATTGGTTGCGCTGACCGGTCGAGGTCGCCGCCTGATAGTCGGCGAGCGGAGCATCGTCTCGGGCGAGCTTGTCGGCGGTGAACGTCTGGAACTTGATGATGTCCGCGCCCGCCTCGGCGGCGACATCCACCATCTCGAGCGCCCGCGCGAGCGAGCCATTGTGGTTGACGCCGGCTTCGGCGATGATCAGCAGCTGGTCGGTCATGGTGTTTCGTCCTCCAAAAGGCCGTCGGGCATGGGGATGTCCCGGAAGCGCTTGCGCGGCGAGCGAGCGGCCGGGAAGGTGGCGAGTACCTCGAGTGAGCGCTCCGCGAAGCCGGCGCTGCCGAACACCGACTCGACCGCCTGGGCTCGTTCTCGGAACGGTCGGCTGAGCGCGGTCTGCAGCGCTTGATGGATGTCGTCGGTCGTGCTCTCGGGCGTGAGCACGCTCTCGGAGAGCGGTCGACCGAACTGGCGATCGCCGAGCAGGATCGACGGCGTGCCGAGGAGGGGCGCCTCGAGCACGGTGCTCGAGGAATTGCCGATGACGGCACCGCTCGCACGGACCGCGCTGAGGTATGCGAGCTGGCCGAAGGACTCGACGTAGTGCGCCCGATCGGCGTGCGCGGCGACGAACGCGAATATCTCCGACCGGATCTCGTCGCTGCCGATGTCGCTGTTCGTGCCGGTGATGACCAGACGGATGTCGGGTGTGCGTTCGATCGCCGTCAGGGCACGTCGCAGGATCTCGGAAGTCGGCGGCGCATCGAATGCGGCCGGATGCATCGTCATCACGACGGTTCGATCGTCGAACTCGACGTCGAATCGCTCGGAGAGCTGCGTCGGCGAGAGCATTTCGATCTGTGCGATGGCGTCGAGCACCGGTGCCCCGAGCAGGTGCACGCGATCGGGGGACTCGCCGAGCTGGATGACCCGTGCGCGGTGCTCTGGTGTGGTGACGAAATGAAGGTGCGAGAGCTTCGTGATCGCGTGCCGGAGGGAATCGTCCATTGCGCCTTCGGTCAGCTCACCGCCGTGCACGTGCGCCACTGGAATGCCGAGGACGGTGGCGGCCAGCGCCATCGCGAGGGCTTCGAGCCGGTCACCGAGCACGACAACGACCTCAGGATCCAGCCGACCGAGGACTTCCGCGTAGGCCTTCACCGCTGCTCCGGTGTCACCGGCAGCGGCGATCGGCTCGTCGTCGCCACTCCAGATGGGCACTCGCGCCGCAATGGGCAGTTCATCGAACTCGATCTCACTGGCCGTGGAGCCGTGCTCGCTGCTGAGATGGCTTCCTGAGACGATGAGCTGCAGCTCGGTTCTCGGATCCTCGGCCACCGCACGAGCCAGGAACTTGAGCAGGCCGTAGTCCGCACGGGTGCCGGTGAGAATCGCGATCGTTCGAGCCATCTGGCTGCCTCAGCTCGCGAGGCGAGGCGAACTCGGCAGACAGATGACGCTGTCGACGAGTGCACGGGCCGTGGAGAGGTCGCCGCATTCGCACTCGGCGTACATCTGCTGCTCGCTCAGCAGGTTCCACAGGGGGCGGCATTGCACGCCATCGTCGTTCGCCGCGCGCAGGAGACGGTCGCGATCCGCTCGATCATCGGTGTCGATTCGAACGGCGGCCAGCCAGTAGTTGCTCCGCGTGCCCTCGGGCTCATCGAGGAACGTGAACCCGTCCACGTCCGCGAACGCTGCACGATAGTTCGCTGCGAGTCGACGCTTCGCGTCGACGAATCCTTCGAGCTTGGTGAGTTGGGCGACGCCGAGGGCCGCGTTGATGTTCGGCATGCGATAGTTCCAAGCGACCGCGTCGTGTTCGAACTCCCACTCGTGGGGTACCTTCGCCGTGGTCGTGAGCGACTTCGCCAGCGCGCCGAGCGCATCATCATCGGTGAGGATGATGCCGCCGCCGCCAGTGGTGACGATCTTGTTGCCGTTGAAGCTCAGCACGCCGAGCCGGCCGAAGGTTCCGGTGTGGCGCTCTCCGACGAAGCTGCCGAGCGATTCGGCGGCGTCTTCGACGACGGGTACCCCGTAGCGAGCCGCGACGGCGCAGATGCCGACGATGTCGACGGGATGTCCGAGCGTGTGCATCGGAACGATCGCGGCGACCCGGCGCCCCGTACGCGGGTTCATGAGGCCGCCATCGGTCGGAGCCATCGTGGAGAGCATGTCGGCGAGCGCGCTCGTGCTCATGCCGAGGGTTGCGGCGTCGCTGTCGACGAACACGGGATGTGCGCCGGCATGGCTGACGGCATTCGCGGTGGCGATGAACGAGAGCGACGGCACGATGACCTCGTCGTCGCGCCGCACATCGGCGAGGACGAGCGCGACGTGGAGTGCGGAGGTGCCGTTGGAGACCGCGATCGCATGTCGTGCGCCTGTGTACTCTGCGATCTCGGCTTCGAAGCGGGTGACGAACGGGCCCACCGATGACACGAATGTCGACACGAGGCATTCGTCGACCAGGGCACGATCGATCTGCCCGATCTCGGGGGTGTGAAGTCCGACGAACTCATCGGTTCCGACGACGCCTCGCAGGGTCGCCACGAACCCGTCGGTGGATGCGGTGTCGCGCGACGACGTGTCAGACGACATAGTTGTCGGTGCGATAGCGGGCGAGGTTTGCAGGGTCAGAGAACCAATCGATCGTTCGTCCCAGACCTTCGCGGAATCCCTCGATCCCGAGCAGCTCGGGCTTCCAGCCGAGCAGATCCAGGGCCTTGCCATTGTTCGAGAACAGCCGCTCGACCTCGGAGTTCTCGGGCCTGACCCGCTTCGGGTCCTCGGTCGCCACCGCGTCACTGTCCATGAGCTCGGCGATGAGATCGAACGTCTGACCGATCGACACCTCGAATCCGGCGCCGAGGTTGATGACCTCTCCGACTCCCGCAGGGGAACTGAGGGCGGCGAGGAAGCCGCCGACCGTGTCGCTGACATAGGTGAAGTCACGGGTGGGGCTGAGCGCTCCGAGCTGGATGCTCTTCTTCCCTGCCGCGATCTGGCTGATGATCGTCGGGATCACCGCACGTGCGGACTGGCGAGGGCCGAAGGTGTTGAACGGGCGAATCGTGACGGTGGGCAGCTCAAACGAGGTGAAGAACGAGTTGACCATCTGGTCGGCGCCGATCTTCGTCGCCGAGTACGGCGACTGCCCCTGCAACGGATGGCCCTCATCCATCGGCACGTACCGGGCGGTGCCGTAGACCTCGCTGGTCGATGTGTGGATGAAACGCGACACGCCTGCGGTGCGCGCGGCGTTCAGGAGATTCAGCGTGCCCTGGATGTTCGTCTGCACGTACAGGTCGGGCGCGACATACGAGTAGGGGATCGCGATGAGCGCGGCCAGGTGGAGCACAGCGTCACAGCCCGCGACGGCCGACATCATGAGGGCTGGGTCACGGATGTCGCCCGGCACGACCTCGACCTGGGAGGTGATCTCGGAGGGTGCCGAATCGAGCCATCCCCACGAGTCGAGCGAGTTGTAGATGACGATCGCGCGCACGTCGTGTCCGTCTCGAACCAATGCTTCGACGAGATGTGATCCGATGAACCCGTCAGCTCCGGTTACCAAGACTCTCATGCGGTCGATTCTATAAGCACGCCGGCGGGCACCGGTCCGCGGCGTCAGGTGAGCGGTCGCGTGTAGCGTTGTCGCATGTCCGACCGACCGATGCTCACCCCGTCCCTCGATCAGCCTGAGATGACCGCATACCTCGAGCGGCTCCTCGCGAATCACCTGCCGGACGGACGCGGCATTGAGATCGACCTCGGAGCCGCGGTCGCGCAGGCCTACGACCGCGTCGAGCATTGCTTCGCCGGCATCCGTCGCAAGTACTACAACGTCGGCGGCTCGATCGCGTTCGACCACCTGAACGGCGACCACATGGCCGCGTTCCTGTACTTCGTGGCGAACTCGGCGTGGCAGGCGACCGGCGACACGAGCACGCCCACGAAGCTCTTCGGGCTGAACAAGATCATGCACGGCCTCGATCTGTTCTACTCGGTGCGGATGCCCGAGGTCTTCCTGCTCGTGCACCCGGTCGGTTCGGTCATCGGAAACGCCCGATACGGTGAGCACCTCGTCGTGTACCAGAACTGCACGGTCGGAGCGGATGCCGGAATCTACCCGACCTTCGGCGACGGAGTGATCCTCTACTCGGGAGTGAGTGTGCTGGGGCGGAGCGTGATCGGCGACGATGTCGTGTTCGCCGCGAGGTCGTTCATCGTGAACGCCGACGTTCCGTCGCACTCGGTCGTCGTCGGTCAGTACCCTTCCCACCGCACGCTCGAGAACACCCGCCCGGTGCGGCAACGAGTCTTCGAACCAGTCTCCGGCTGACTCGCAGCCGAGCGTCGGCAGACCGGGCCGCAGCGACGCGCCTTGTTAGGCTGGGCAAGTGAAAGTCTTGTTCTTCTCGCCGTTCTCAAACGTTTGGGAGCACTCGTTTCCCGAGGGGCTCGTCGCCGAGTCCTTCGCCGCGCGCGGCGTCCAAGTCGCGGCAGTGCGGTGCGACGGGATTCTGAAGGTCCACTGCGTTGCCATGTCGGCGGCGGGGGTCGGCATCGATTCGCCCCTCGCGACTCGGGAACAGGTCTGCCGAGCATGCGTGAAACGACGCGACTTCATCACCGAGCGGATGCAGATCCCCGCGATAGTCCTCGACGAGTGGGTCACCGACGCGGACCGCGACTATGTCGAATCGGTCGTCGCGTCCCTCCGCCCCGACACCTGGACCGAATTCGAGCTCGACGGCGTACCTCTCGGCCGGTACGCGGCCTATGAGCTCTGGTTGAACCTGAAGCTCGTCAGCACGGACCTCACTCCGGCGGTCTGGGCCCACTACGTCGGACAGTTGCGCAATACCCTCTACGCCTACTTGGGAGGCGCCAAGATCCTCGACGCCGAGCGGCCGGACGCGATCATCGTCTACAACGATCACTACTCGGTCAACCACGCGTTCTCCGCCGCTGCACGGGCCCGTGGCATCCGCAGTTACACGATTCACGGCGGCCACCACATCGTCAGGCGGGCCGAGACGCTCTCGATCCTCGCAAGCGGGCACACGATGGAGGACGTGTTCCGCTCGGAGGCGTGGAACGAGTACAGCCGGGCGCCGATCGGCAAGTCCGAGATCGATCTCGTGGCGTCGCACTTCGACGGGTTGCTAGAAGGCAGCAGCGCGTTCGCCTACTCGAGCGCGTTCGAGGGCACCGGGTCGCGTGAGCTCCGACACCGGCTCGGCATCGCCGACGGCGCGCGCGTGCTGCTCGCCGCGATGTCGAGCGAAGATGAGCTGATGGGTGTTCGGCTGATCGATGCGATCCCGACGAACCTGACGCAGACCTCGCTCTTCGCCGATCAGTTCGAATGGGTCGACTTCCTGTTCGAATACGCGCGGCGGCATCCCGATGTGCACCTGTTGCTCCGCCTGCATCCGAGGATGTTCCCGAACAAGCGCGAGAACGTGCTCTCGCCCGTCGCGAGTCAGATCATGGCCCGCCGCGACGACGCGCCGAAGAACATCACGTTCAACATGCCGTCGGACGGCTTGGCCCTGTACGACATCATGCAGATCGTCGATGTGCTCCTGAACTTCCGTTCGACGGTCGGTGCGGAGTTGTCTTCGTTCGGTATTCCCGTCGTCGTGCCGTCCAACGCGGACTTCTACACCTACCCGAGCACGCTGAACCGGGTCGGGCACACGACCGAGGAGTACGGCGCACAGATCGACGCCGCGCTTCGCGAGGGGTGGTCGCTCGAGAACGCGCGTCGCGCCTACCGTTGGTACGCGTTCCTGTTCAGCCGGTTCGCGGTCGACTTCTCCGACGCCGTCTCGTCTCGCCCGATCGCGGTGCGGCCGAAGAAGCCGGGCCTCCGGTTGCGGCTCTGGAACAAGTTCGTATTCCTCGTCCTTCAGCACGGCCCGCTGGTGCGAGAGCGGCTCGCGATTCGGAATCGGGGTTTGTCCGAATCGAGTCAAGAGGTGCTGCTGGACGTCGTGAAGGGTGGTCTCGACGCGGCCCCCGACTCGAAACTCTGGCCGCCCATCGACGTGACGCTCGAGGAGGAGAGTGCGCTGCTGCGCGAACGCCTGCTCGGGTTCGCCGAAGCCCGATGGTCCGCCGAGGCGGACCCGGACTCGCTCGCCGGTCGGATCAGGTCGCACCTCGCGGCGGATGCCTCAGTCGGAGGGCGGTGAGTTTGGCCGAGATCGAGTTCCGCCGTGCGAGGCTCTCCGATGCCGCAGCGGTGTTCGAATGGCGAAACGACTCGACCTCGCGTGCCGCGTCGGTCAGTACGGGTGAGATCTCCTGGGCCGGACACGTCGAGTGGTTCGAGTCGGCACTCGCCGATCCGCTGCGCGAGATCTACATCGCCGTCGAATCGGATTCGAGCGCCGTGGGCATGTGCCGGTTCGACGAGCGCACCGACGCCGCCGAGGTGAGCATCAACCTGGCGCCGTCGGTCCGCGGCAAGGGGATCGCCTCCGTCGTGCTGCGCGGCGCGATCGACGCCTATCGCGAGGATCACCCGGGAACCGGCCGGCTGACCGCAGTCATCCGGCCGTCGAACACCGCGAGCGTCAGGCTCTTCGAACGACTCGGGTTCACCAGGCTCGGCGGCGACGGCGAGTTCGATCGTTACTCCTGCGACCTCGCGGAGTCACCGCTGCGCGGGGCCTCGCCGAAAATCTGACCGCTCAGCTGGCGAACAGATCCCAGTTCAGGGGTGTGCCCATCGCCGCGTCGGTGTTGAACCGACGCCCGAGCACGCGATCGAGGTCGGCAGGGGGCAGTCCGCCGCCGGGACGGACCGAGCGCACGTTCTCATGGGAGACGACATCGCCCGCGCGCACGTCGGCCGTCACATACAGCGAGGGGCGGAGCCTGAGCGACTCGTTCTCGGCGCTGGTCGCCCAGACGTCGGAGGAGCCGAGCGCACGCGCCGCCGCATCCGTCTCGCGCACCAGCTGCGCGAGTTCCGCAGGCTCGAGCGAGAACGCGGAGTCGACGCCGCCGTCGGCGCGGGACAGCGTCACATGCTTCTCGATCAGTGTCGCGCCGAGCGCCGTGGCTGCGACGGCGACGCCGATACCGAGCGTGTGATCGGAGAGGCCGACCTTCGTGCCGAACAGATCGGCCATGGCGGGGATGCGGCGCAGATTCGCATCGTCGGGGACGGCCGGGTACGAGCTGGTGCACGCGAGCAGGGTGAGATCCGTGGCGCCGCCGCGACGAGCCGCCTCGACGGCGGCAGCGGCTTCGGCGATCGAGGCGGTGCCCACCGAGAGCACGAGAGGTTTGCCGGTGCGTGCGACCTGCTCGATGAGCGGCAGATCGACGATCTCGAGCGACGCGATCTTGTAGAGCGGAACGTCGAGTGACTCCAGGAAGTCGACGGAGGTCTCGTCGAACGGCGTGCTGAACGCGACGAGTCCGAGACTGTTCGCGAGGTCGAAGATCGGCGCGTGCCACTCCCAGGGCGTGTGAGCCTCTTGGTAGAGGTCGTACAGCGTGCGCGATCCCCACAAGGCGTGGCCATCGCTCACGCGGAAGGCCGGAGAGTCCACGTCGAGGGTGATCGTGTCGGCAGTGTACGTCTGGATCTTCACGGCATGCGCGCCGGCGTCGGCCACGGCGCGCACGATATCGAGCGCTCGCTCGAGCGATCCATTGTGGTTGCCCGAGATCTCGGCGACGATGAACGGCGCCCGGTTCGGGCGTTCGAAGGTGGGATTCGTCAACGTGAATGACTTTCTCTGATGGCCGGACCGCTCATTCGCCGGGCAGCTGGGGCTAGACGCGGAGGGCGCGCTGCAACTCCTCGATCACGCGATCCTGATCGTGCTCGGAGAGATCAGCGTACATCGGCAGCGAGATCTCCTCCTGATAGTAGGTCTCCGCGACAGGGCACATCCCGCGTCGATACCCGAGGTCTTCGAACACCGGGTGCCAGTACACGGGCAGGTAGTTCACCTGGACCAGCACGCCCGCGGCGCGCAACTCGGTGAAGATGCGCTTGCGTTCGGGCGCCGGCACGCGAATCGGATAGAGGTGCCACATCGGGTCGACGCCGGCACGGGTGGTGGGAAGCGTCAAGCCGTCGATGCCGCCGAGTTCGCGATTGTACCGAGCGTGGATCGCGGCGCGCTTCGCCTTGAATCGATCGAGTCGGGCGAGTTGGCTCTGGCCGAGGGCGCACAGCACATCGGGGAGGCGATAGTTCAGGCCGATCGAGTGGACCTCCTGGTGCCAGGGTCCTTCGTCGGGGTACCGGAGCAGCGCAGGGTCGCGCACCATCCCCTGCGAGCGGAACGTGCGGATGCGATCGAGCACCGCCGCATCCTTCGCGACGACCGCGCCGCCTTCGCCGCTCGTCATGTTCTTCGTCGGGAAGAACGAGAAGGTCGTGACGTCGGCGAGCGAGCCGACCGGGATTCCTTCGAACGTGGAGCCGATGGAGTGTGCGGCGTCTTCGAGCAGCACCGCGCCGGCGCCGTGGGCGACATCGCCGAGTGCGCGCGCATCGATGGGGTGCCCGGCGTAGTCGACCCCCGCGATCACCCGTGTTCGGGGCGTGAGGGCAGCGGCCGCGGCCGCGGGATCCAGCGTGCCGGTATCGGGAGTGATGTCGGCGAACACGATCCGTGCTCCCTGCGCCATCGCGGTGGCGGCGGTCGCGACGAACGTCAGCGGCGTCGTGATCACCTCGTCGCCGGGGCCGATGCCGATGCCGGCATACGCGCAGTGCAGCGCCGCGGTGCCGGACGAGACCGCGACGGCCCCGCTGGAACCGGCGACGCGTGCGATCTCCGACTCGAACTCGGCCACCCGCGGTCCGATGGTGAGCCAGTCACCGTGGAGCACGTCGACGACCGCGGCGATGTCATCGTCGTCGATGGACTGGCGTCCGTAGGGGATGCCCATCCTCAGTCGAGACTCCCGAGCAGGTCACGGATCTCGTCGGTGGTGAGCCAGAGGTCATTGGTGTTGGAACGGTACGCCTGGCCCTCGGGGAAGGGATCGCCCTCGGGCGGTACGAACCCCCACTCGGCGACGGACGGCAGTACGGCGTAGCGGTCACCGAGCACGACCGTTCTGCGGCTGTCGTCTTCGGAGATCATCTCCTCATGGAGCTTCTCGCCGGGCCGGATGCCGATCTCGTACGTCTCGGCTTCGGGGGCGATCGCAGCGATGAGGTCGAGGATGTTCATGCTGGGGATGCGCGGCACGTACAGTTCGCCGCCGACCATCTGATCGAAGGAGTCGACCACGAACTGCACGGCCTGGGGGAGCGTGATCCAGAATCGGGTCATCCGTGAGTCGGTGATCGGAAGGGGCTTGCCCTCTTCGACGAGTCGACGGAAGAACGGGACGACCGAACCGCGGCTGCCCATGACGTTGCCGTATCGGACGACGGAGAACCGGGTCACGTAACCGGCCGCGTAGTGATTCGCGGACTGGAAGAGCTTGTCGGCGGCGAGCTTCGTGGCGCCGTAGAGGTTCAACGGGCTCGAGGCCTTGTCGGTCGAGAGTGCGACGACCTTCTTCACACCGGAGTCGATGGCGGCCTCGATGACGTTCTGCGAGCCGACGATGTTCGTCTGCACGTACTCGAACGGGTTGTACTCCGCCGTGTCGACCTGCTTGAGCGCAGCTGCGTGCACTACGAAGTCGACGCCGTGCATCGCGCGCTTCAGGCGGTGCTGATCACGGATGTCGCCGATGAACCACCGAAGACGGGGGTCGTCCTTGAACAGCTGGCGAGCCTCGTACTGCTTCAGCTCATCGCGGGAGTAGATGACGATCCTCGCAGGGCTGAGGTTGTCGAGTGCGTACTTGATGAACGCCTTCCCGAATGAACCGGTGCCGCCGGTCACAAGGATCGAAGACCCGCTTAGAATTGACACTCCGAGAAACTCCCTGGGTAGTCCGTCGTGCGGACAGTGGAATCTGAACGCACGTTAGAGGATACCGACATTGCGGGCAGTATTTCTCCCAGCCGACCAGACGGGAGCCTTCAGGATGCGAGTGGTGCTCCGAGCAGATGCCGGCCGCGCGCAGGGCACCGGGCATGTGATGAGGTGCCTGACGCTCGCGGAGGCGCTCGTCGCTCGGGGCCACGACGTGCAACTCCTCACCTGCCGATCCGGAGTCGACTGGCTCGAGGAAGCGATCGCGAGCGCGCCGGTCACCGTGCTGCGATGCGGTCGTGACGAACTCGATGCACAGCAGCTCCTCGAGATGGCGCCCGACTGGCTGGTCGTCGATTCATACGCCATCCCCGCGAGTGAGATCTCAGCCATCGCGCGACGCATTCGAGTGCTGGCGCTGGTCGACGGGGACGCGCGCGGGATCGAGGCCACGCTCCTGCTCGACCAGAATCTCGGCGCCGACGAGGATCCCGATCGGTACCCCCCGGGCACGCTTCTCGGCGGCACCTATGCGCTCGTCCGAGATGCGGTGATCGAACGACGGCGCCCGAATCGGTGGTCCATCTCGGGTCGTCCGCGCATCCTCGTCTTCATGGGGGGCAGCGACCCGCTCTCGATGAGTGCGCGCATCGTGGACTCCCTCGCGGACCTGCGCGACCGCATCGAGCTCACGGTCGTGGCACCGGCGTCCGACCACGTGGCGATCGGAGACGCATGGCAGAGCGTCGAGCACCTGACGATCGTCGCACCGAGCCCAGCGTTGCCCGACCTCTTCGGCTGGGCCGACATCGTCGTGTCGGCGACCGGCACGAGCGCGTGGGACGTCTGCACGCTCGGGATCCCGGCGGTGTTCATCGCCGTCGTCGACAACCAGGTCGCGTCCCTCCGAGAGGTGCGGCGTGCGGGCGCAGCGCTGACGATCGACCTCGTCGGCGGTGACAGGATCTCGAATGTGAAGCAGCAGCTGCAGACGCTCATCGATGACGAAGGGCTCCGCCGCGCGATGTCGGGCCGGGCGCGTGAACTGTTCGACGGCAACGGAAAAGAAAGAGTGGTCATGACGATCGAAGCGGTCACAGCGGTGGTGGTGTCGTGAGCGAACTGGTACTCGGATCGGCCCAGTTCGGCGCCGGCTACGGCATCACGAACGCGACCGGTCGCCTGTCCGACGCGGTCGTGACCGAGATCCTCGGGCTCGCAGCGCAAGCGGGCATCGCCCTCGTCGATACCGCGGCGGATTATGGCGATGCGCAGGAGCGCCTCGGCGTGCTGAATCCGGCCGAAGGCGCACGTTACATCACGAAGTTCAGCCTCCCCGACGACCCTCGGGAAGCGCCGAGCGCGCACGCGCTGTTCGGTGCATCGCAGGAATCACTCGGCGTCCCGACGTTGCACGGGGTGCTCTTCCACCGCCTGAGCGACTTCGACGACGTACGCTGCGGGCAGACCGTCGACCTCCTCCGCGACGCGCGTGCTTCAGGCCGCATCGGCCGGGCGGGTGCGAGCGTCTACGACGTCGAGAGCCTCGAACGCGCCCTCGAGGCGTTTCCCGACCTCGACCTGGTCCAGATCCCCGGCAACGTGGCCGACCGGCGGCTGCTCGATCACCCGCTGCTCGCACAGCTCCATGGCGACGGGGTCGAGATCCACGTCCGCAGTGCGCTGCTGCAGGGTCTTCTCCTGCTCGAGCCCGAACAGTTGAGCGGGTTCTTCGCGCCACTTCGTCCGGTCGTCGAGGACCTGCGATCGCTGGCGGCTGCCGCGCACACGAGTGTGCTCGCGGTCGTGCTCGGGTTCCTGGCGGCGCATCCGCTCGCCGACGGCGTGCTGGTCGGAGCGACCTCGGCAGACGAGCTCGGCCAACTCGTCGACGCGTGGACGGCAGGGCCGTCCGCCACCCTGCCCGCGTGGCGGTTGCCCGACGAGGTCCTCGACCCGCGACGGTGGCCGATCGGCGAGGTGGTCCGATGACGACGCTCGCCGTCCTGCAGGCACGCGTGAGTTCCACTCGTCTGCCCGGCAAGGTTCTGAGGCCGATCCTCGGCGTTCCCATGATCCTTCGCCAGGTCGAACGGTTGCGGTCGAGCTCGCGTATCGATCAGCTCGTCGTCGCGACATCCGTGGCGGCATCCGACGACGCGCTCGCCGCAACGTGCGCTGACGCCGGAGTCGAGGTGCGTCGCGGGCCTCTCGATGACGTCGTCGGCCGCTTCGCGCTCGTCGTCGACGAGTTCGAACCCGACACCATCGTCCGACTCACGGCGGACTGCCCGCTCTGCGACGTCGGGGTCATCGACCAGGTGATCCAGCGGCACCTCGAGTCGGGTTCCGACTACACCTCGAACACCCTCGAGCCGACGTATCCCGACGGACTCGACGTCGAATGCATCTCGGCGGATGGATTCGCCCGGCTCCGAGTCCTCGACTTGTCGACGCGGGAGCGGGAGCATGTGACCCTCGGAATGTACTCACGACCCGATCGATTCTCGCTCCTGAACGTCGCTCAGGTCCCCGACCGCTCGGAGCTGCGCTGGACCGTCGACGTCCCCGACGACCTCGAGTTCGCTGCTGCGGTCTACGCGGCCCTCTACGACTCCCGTCGGCCGTTCGGTCAGTCCGAGATCCTCTCGCTCCTCGAACGCCGCCCCGAGCTCGCACGGACGTCTGACGACCTCGCGCGAAACGACGGCTCTCGAATCTGATCGTCAGCGCCGACGGATGGCCCGCAGGTTCGCCTGTCGCCCGCGGTGCCGGTAGACATCGACCAGTGACCGGACCGCTTCGACCCGTGATGGGATCGCTCCGCTCACCGTGACTGCGGCGAGCCGGACGCCGAGCGGTGGGCTGCCGGCATTCCAGGACATCCAGTCGGCGGGTGCGGTCGTGATGTCCTCGTCTCGCTCGACGAGGTAGGCGATGAATCGCTTGGAGCCGCGCGGATCGACGGGCCATGGAGCGGTTCCGGCGACGGCGAGCGAGTCGGCCGAGAGGACTTCCCGCACGTCGGCGATGAGGCCGTAGCGAGTCGTCGCGGTGGCCCACACCGGGATGCCGCGGGCACTCGCTTCGAGGCCGACCGTGGAATCCCAGACCACCACGGCGTCGCATGCTCCGAGGAGTTCGTACGTGTTCGCGTCATCGTCATGCCAGATGACCACGAGTTCCGGATGAAGCTCGGCGAGCCGTCGGATTCCCTCGCGCTCGCGTGAGAAGCATCCGTGTTCCTTCGTGGCCAGGTTGGGGTGCACACGGAGGAACGCACGGTAGCCGTCGGCTTCGAATCGCGTCAGCATCGCGTCGAACGCCTGGAACTGGTCGGCCCAATCGTGGAGGTGCCACTCGGGACCGAGGAATTGGAACTCGTCCTGAGACGAGGTGAAGAAGCCGACGATCTTCTCGCCTTCCGTGCGCCAAACGCCGATCCTCGACGGGATCTGGTCGCTCCAGAGGGCGGAGAACTCGTTGCGAGAGTCATGAGCCGGAGCACGCTTGGCGAGCCACGAGTCCGCGATCTGCTCGACCTCCGCGTCGGCGAGGCGCGCGAGTACCGAATCGACGCTCCCCTGGGAGCCGAGCCGGTCCTGCGGGGCGTAGTCCTGCACGTACGCGCGCTTCGGGCCCTCGCCCTTCTCCAGGTGCTTCGTGATCAGGCCGGCATTGCGGTAGGCGAGTGTCGCAAGCTTCTGGTTCGGGAAGCGTCCGTTGGCGACGTAGCCGATGGCGAGGTCCGGTTCCTCTGCGTGCAGCCGGCCGATCAGTCGGTAGATCGCGCGCCCCTCGCGTCGGAGGCCATCGGCGACCCGTGCGATCCGTCGGCGCGACAGGTCGGGCCGGTCTGTGCGGTAGAACGTGATCAACGCGGACTGGACGGCGATGTCGAGTTCGGATTCGAGATCGTCCCCCAGGAGCGACGTGTCGGTGTCGGCGACGTCGATGTGCCGGTACTCGGCACCGAGCTCCCGCATGCGCTCCGGCAGATCGTGGCCCGGATGCTCGATCCTCAGGCCGCGGAGGACAGCGCGGTCGTAGCTGTCGACCGGGGCGGTGAGGAGCGCAGTCGCGTCCAGCGCGATGACACGATGACCTGCCGCCAACTCGTCGCGGGTGACCTGGTCGAAGATCGACAGCCACGACGGGTCGTAGGTCGTGATCAGCACTACAGCCGTGGTCATGTCAGCTCCATTTCTGCGGCTCGGGAAGGTCGTGATGTCGTCCCGATACCGCCGCAAAGATACTATGGATTCCACGCGACACAGCTCGACGCCGCTGTGAACGTCGGCTGTGTGCGCACCACGACGACGCGGAAGAACCAGACCACGGAGGCCGCCGCTGGCGCGAACGGGACCGGCCGAACACCAAGGGAGCATCAGTGGTATCCGACACCTCACGTTATGCACGTTCGATCGAGCAGCTCGTGCGCGCAGAGAAGACGATTCCCCTGGGGGCGCAGACCTACAGCAAGTCCCGCGGCACATTCCCGCCCGGCATTGCTCCGATCTACGGAGACCGTGCTGAAGGCTGCCGCATCTGGGACGTCGACGGCCATGAGTACGTCGACCTCGTCAACGCGCTCGCATCGGTGACGCTCGGCTACGGTGACCCCGAGATCACCGCGGCTGTGATCGAACAGCTCAGCCGCGGCGTGACGATTTCGCTCACGCATCCGATCGAGGCCGTCGTCGCCGAGAAGCTCGTGGACATGGTGCCGAGCGCAGAGATGGTGCGCTTCGGCAAGAACGGTTCGGATGCGACGAGCGCGGCCGTGCGCGTCGCCCGAGGCTTCACCGGGCGCGACCATGTGATCACCTGCGGCTACCACGGTTGGCACGACTGGACGATCGCCTCGATGGATTCGCGCAACCTGGGTGTTCCGGGTGCGGTGAAGGAGCTCGTGCACGCGGTTCCGTTCAATGACCTCGACGCAGTCGAGCAGGTGCTCCGTGCGACCCCGACCGCCGCCATCGTGCTCGAGCCGATGAATGTCGTGTTCCCGAAACCCGGTTATCTCGAGGGGCTGCGCGCGCTCGCCGACCGATACGGCGCGATCCTCGTGTTCGACGAGATGATCACGGGATTCCGCTTCGCCAAGGGCGGCGCGCAAGAGTACTTCGGCGTCACTCCCGACCTCTCGACGTTCGGCAAGGGGTTGGCGAACGGCTATCCGGTCTCGGCCGTCGCCGGCCGGCGTGACCTCATGATGCTGCTCGAGCGCGTGTTCTTCTCCGGCACGTTCAGTGGAGAACTCCTCTCGCTCACCGCAGCGAACGTCGTGCTCGATCGCATCGCGAACACCGATGCCATCGAAACGCTGTACCGCAACGGCGAGACGGTGCGCGATCGGGCCCAGGCCGCCATCGACGCGCTCGAGATGAACGACGTCGTCTCCCTGTCGGGCCATCCGACGTGGACGTTCCTCGTGTGGAATCCAGAGCTCGGCGAACAGCTCGATCTGCTGAAGGTGCTGTTCATGCAGGAGATGAGCCGGAGCGGAGTGCTCATGATCGCAACACACAACGTTTCGGCCGCGCACGACGACGCGGCATTCGACACCATCGGCGCGGCCTACTCGCACGCGCTCGGAGTGGTGAAACTGGCGATCGAATCGGGCGATCCTCACGGGTTCCTGGATGCCGAAGTCACTACCCTCGCGAAGTCGGTGCGCTGAATCGACGGTCACGGAAGCGATGTCTCGCGCTGAGCCGTAAGGCCGGCCCGTGGCGAGCTCGATCCACTCGTCGGGCGGGGCATCCGGCCATGGGCCCACAGCGCGAACAGATGATGGATGCCGATCAGCCGGCGGATGCGACCGCGGAACCGCCCCCGAGGCCTTGGTAGTTTTGACGCACACGACCGAGAGGAACCCTCGAGCATGTTCACGGCGATCGGCAACACTCCGCGCGACTATGCGTGGGGCTCGACCACTGCGATCGCGGAGTTCCGCGGATCCGAGGCCTCCGGAGGGCCGGAGGCCGAGCTCTGGCTCGGGGCGCACGCGGGTTCGCCGGCGCAGGTGCTCGACGCGGCATCCGTCGGCCACGCCGACCTCGCCGCCTGGATCGAGGCCGCCCCGGAGCAGGCGCTCGGTGCGCGTCTCGCAAGCGACGGCGCGCGGCTCCCCTTCCTCTTGAAGGTGCTGGCGGCGGCAGCACCGCTGTCGCTGCAGGCCCACCCGACGCCCGCGCAGGCGCGCGCCGGCTTCGCCCGCGAGGAGGCCGACGGCGTGCCGCTCACGGCCTACGACCGCAACTACAAGGACGAGTTCCACAAGCCCGAACTCATCGTCGCGGTGAGCGACACCTTCGACGCGCTCTCGGGGTTCCGCCCGCTCAGCGAGGTGCGCGGCGTGCTCGAGGTGCTTCGGGCAGCGGATGCCGCGGCGCCCGAGCCCGACCCCGGCGCGCTCGACCTCCTCGAATCCCGGCTGTCGGGCGAGCATGCGCTGCGCGACACCGTCGAGTGGCTGCTGCGCGACGGCCGCGGGGGCGACACCGGCGAGGCGTCGTGGGTGATCGGCAGGGTCACGGCGCTCGCGGCATCCGAGACCGCGCTCGCCTCGCCCTACGCGCCGTCGTTCGAGACGGTCGGCGCGCTCGCCGAGGCCTACCCGGGCGACCCGGGCGTCGTCATCTCGCTGCTGCTGAACCGGGTGCGCCTCGTGCGCGGCGAAGCGCTGTACCTCGCCGCCGGCAACATCCACGCGTACCTCGACGGCCTCGGCATCGAGCTCATGGCGGCCAGCGACAACGTGCTGCGGGGCGGCCTGACGCCGAAGCACATCGACGTCACCGAGCTCGTCGACGTGCTCGACTTCACGCCGATCGCCGCGCCGTACCTGACTCCGCTCGAAGTCTCGCCCGGGGTCGTGGCGTTCCGGCCCGACGTGCCGGACTTCGAGCTGTACCGGGTCGAGCCCGTGACGGACGTCGCACGCGTCGCCATCGACGGTCCGGCGATCGTCGTCGTCGAGGGCGACGGCGTCACGGTCCGCGGCGGCACCGGGGCATCCGTCTCGATCGGTCGCGGCGAATCGGTCTACGTGACGCCCGACGAGGGCGAGCTGTCGATCGCCGGTCCGGGCATCGCCTGGATCGCGACGACAGGAGCCGGCACGACCTCTGCGGGCTAGGAGGCGACCCGCATGCCGAAGAGTCGGCGGTACGCCGTCGGCGTCGTCTGCAGCACCTTCACGAAGTGGTGCCGCATGACCGCGGCCGCGCCGAACCCGGTGTCGCGTGCGATCTCCTCGAGCGTGAACGAGGTCTCCTCGAGCAACTGCTGAGCTCGAAGCAGCCGCTGACGGTTGAGCCAGGCGTTCGGCGTCGTGCCGGTCTCGGCCCGGAACCGGCGGGCGAAGGTGCGCGGAGACATGAGCGCCTTGCGGGCCAGCAGGTCGACGGTGAGGTCTTCGTCGAGGTGCTCGACCATCCACTCGGTGATCTTCGCGAAGGAGTCGCTGCGGCACTCGGCGATCGGCGTCTGGATGAACTGCGACTGACCGCCGTCGCGCTGCGGCGGCACGACCATGCGACGCGCGATCATGTTCGCGGCGCTCGCCCCGAGCTCGGTGCGCACGATGTGCAGCGCCGCGTCGATGCCGGCTGCGGTGCCCGCGCCGGTGACGACCTTGCCGTCCTGCACGAAGAGCACGTCGGCGTCGACGACGGCGTGCGGGAACATCTCGGCGAGCCGCTCCGTGTACATCCAGTGCGTCGTGGCGCGGCGGCCGTCGAGCACACCGGCCCGGCCGAGCGTGAAGGCGCCCGAGCACACCGAGAGCACCCAGGCGCCGCGCTCGACCGCGTCGCGCAACACCTCGGAGACCCGGTCGTCGACGGGCTCGTCGATGAGCGCGGCCGGCACGGCGACCAGATCGGCGGTACGGGCGAAATCGAGCCCCTCGTGCACGACGATGTCGAATCCGAGCTTGGTGGGGATGGCGCCGGGCTCCGCGGCGACGACGTGGAAGTCGAACGTCGGGCCGCCGGTGTCGCTGCGGTCGATGCCGAACACCTCGCAGAGCACGCCGAATTCGAAGGGCGCCATCTGGGGCATGGCGATGCAGGCGATGGTCTGGAGCACTCGGCCTCCGTTGGCAGGAATCGAACGTTTGATGTCCACTCTGCCACTTTCGGCAGTATCTCACAAGTCATAGATTTACTGCCATGACCACGATCATCTTCCTCGTCCTCGCGGGACTCGCCGTCTGGGGCGTGCTCGCCACCGTGCTCCGCCTCGACACCGATGGCTACGGTCGACCTGAGATCAGCGACCGCAACCGTCACGCCGAGAACCGGCCCACCCGGACCGTCTGAGCGCCTCCCGGCGCAGCCCATGAGCGCCTCCCGGCGCAGCCTATGAGCGCCTCCGGGCGAAGTCGAGGCTGAGCCCGGATACGATCGACTCCGGCGCGGAGACACCGCGCCGGAAGGCGGGAACATGAGCTGGCTGGTCACCGGGGGAGCGGGTTACATCGGAGCGCACGTCGTGCGCGCATTCGAGTCGCAGGGCATCGGGGCGGTCGTCCTCGACGACCTGTCGTCGGGTCGCCACGAGTTCGTCCCCGCCGGAACCCCCTTCGTGAACGGCAGCATCCTCGACGGCTCGGTGATCGAGCGCGCCATCGAAGAGCACGACGTCCAGGGCGTCGTGCACCTCGCCGGGTTCAAGTACGCCGGCGTCTCGGTGCAGCAGCCGCTGCACACCTACCGGCAGAACGTCACCGGAACCGCGACCCTGCTCGCCGCGATGGAGTCGAAGGGCGTCGACCGCATGGTCTTCTCGTCGAGCGCCGCCGTGTACGGCACGCCCGACGTCGACCTCGTCACCGAGGCCACCCCGAAGCATCCGGAGTCGCCGTACGGTGAATCCAAGCTCATCGGGGAGTGGCTGCTCGCCGACCAGGCGAAGGCCGCTGGTCTCCGGCACACGAGCCTGCGCTACTTCAACGTCGTCGGCTCGGGCACGCCCGAGGTCTTCGACGTGAGCCCGCACAACCTCTTCCCGCTCGTCTTCGACGCGCTCCTCGACGGTCGTACGCCGCGCATCAACGGCGCCGACTACCCGACGCCCGACGGCACCTGCGTCCGTGACTACATCCACGTGGCCGACCTCGCCGAGGCCCACGTCGTCGCCGCGCGACGACTCGACGCGGGAGAGCCGGTCGAGTCCGTCTACAACCTCGGATCGGGTGACGGCGTCTCGGTCGGCGAGATCATGCGAGCGGTCGCCGAGGTGACCGGTATCGAGTTCGCGCCCGAGGTCGGACCGCGCCGCGGGGGCGACCCCGCGCGCATCGTGGCGTCGGGAGAACGCGCCGCCCGCGACCTCGATTGGCGCATGCGCCACACGCTCGCCGAGATGGTCGAGAGCGCCTGGCAGGCCCGCCGAGCGGCATCCGATTCATAACGTCTGCTCAACACCCGGCGTGTCGAGACCGGCTTCAAGCCTCGACAGCGGATTGAGGGTTTACCATCTGCGACTTGACTCACGGGAATTACACCGGTGTAATTGGTCGTGACACACCCTCTGGGTGGTCGGTACAACTGGGTGGGAGACGATATGGGCAATCCTGAATATCGTTCTGGAGTACCTGACGATTGGTTCATCGATCCGGTCAGGCTGGGCGTTCCGGGGGTTCGTTCGGTCACAGACGATGACAATCCGTTGGCATGGCAGAGCGACGCGCTGTGCGCGCAAACCGATCCTGAGGCGTTCTTCCCTGAAAAGGGCGGATCGACGAGGGACGCGAAGAAGATCTGCACCGGATGCGAGGTACGCAATCAGTGCCTCGAGTACGCGCTCGGCAACGACGAGCGCTTCGGCATCTGGGGCGGGCTTTCCGAGCGGGAGCGTCGCAAGCTTCGTAAGCGAGCGGTCTGAGCTGCTCGGTCCGCGCGTCATCCGGCGCGCGGACCGCAGCGCTCCCGCGGGTCGCACGGCTCTCACGACCGGCCCCGGCGCGGCGCACGACTCCGGTCATCTGTTTTCGAGGCACGCCCGGTGCGGTGACGGATGCCGCGGGGTGCGCGGCTTAGGCTGACCCCGATGTTCCCCAGAGTCACCGCCGTCCTCGTCGCACATCACGGTGGCGACCACCTCAGACGCTCCCTCGAAGCACTTCGAGCGCAGCGCCGTTCCCCGGATGCGCTCGTCATCGTGCTCACGGAGGCCGACGCCGAGGCGCGGGAACTCGCCGCAACGGCCTCGCCGACGCACATCGTCGAGCTCTCGCAGCGGCTGTCGTTCGGCGAAGCGGTGCGCGCAGGCGAGCGGGTCCTCGACGCGCCGGCCTCGGACGCCGACGCGCTCTGGCTCCTCGCAGAGGACACGGCGCCAGCGCCGGACGCGCTCGAGCGCCTCGTGGCGACCCTCGAGACGGCGAAGTCCGTCGCGATCGCCGGGCCCAAGCTGCGCGAGTGGGACGCCCCCGACCGCATCGCGACCTTCGGCCGCACGATCACGCGGTTCGGACGCAGCGTGTCGCTCGTGTCCGACGAACTCGACCAGGGCCAGCACGACGGGCTGAGCGACGTGCTCGGCCTCGACCCGGCCGCGATCCTCGTGCGGCACACGGTCTGGCGCTCGCTCGAGGGGTTCGACCCGGCGCTGCCGACCGTCGACGACGCGCTCGACTTCTCGATCCGCGCCCGCCTCGCCGGTCACCGGGTGTCGGTGGTGCCCGAGGCGCACGTGCGCTTCGCGGGCGACGGCGTCGTCGGCCCGCCCGCCGACCCGCGAGCCCGAGCGAGTCGGCGTCGCACCCGTGCGGCGCGTGCCGCCGCCCTGCACCGCCGGTTGGTCTACGCGCCCGCGGTCGCCGTGCCGGTGCACTGGCTCACCTACCTGCCGCTCGCGATCCTCCGCTCGATCCGGCTGCTGCTCGTGAAGTCGCCGGGTGCGATCACGGGGGAGTTCTCTGCGGCGCTCGGCACGATGTTCTCGGGCATGCGGGTGGCCCGTGCGCGGCGACGGCTGAAGTCGGCGCGCACGACCGGCTGGTCGGCGATCGCGCCGCTCCGGATGCCGCCCGACGAGGTGCGCCGCCGGCGCCAGCACGCCGCTGAGGCGCGGCGCGCCCGTGCACGCGGTCGCAAGGAGGAACTCCAGTTCCTCGGCACCGGCGGCGGCTGGGTGCTCCTCGCATCGATCGTGGCCTCCGTCGGACTGTTCTCCTGGCTGTTCGGGGCGCAGGGCCTGAGCGGTGGCGGGCTCCTCCCGCTGTCGAGCGGGCTCGATGAACTGTGGCGCAACGCCGCCTACGGCTGGCGCGACATCGGACCCGGATTCGTCGGCGCGGCCGACCCCTTCGCCGGCGTGCTCGCCGTGCTCGGATCCCTCGCATTCTGGGCGCCGTCGTTCGTGCTCGTGCTGCTCTGGATCGTCGCGGTGCCGGTCGCGACGCTCGGTGCCTGGTTCGCGGCATCCCGGCTGACCGAGCGCGGCTCGGTCCGCGCCGTCGCCGCGCTCGTCTGGGGACTCGCGCCGCCGCTCCTCGTCGCCCTCGCCGACGGGCGACCGGGTGCCGTGATCGCCCACATGCTGCTCGGATGGCTCGCGTTCGCCGTCTTCGGAGCTGCCACGTCGTGGGCCGCCGCCGCGACGGCGTCGCTCCTCTTCGCCGGCGTGATCGCCGCGGCACCGAGCCTCGCGCCCGCGCTGCTCGTCGCGTGGCTCGTCGGACTCGCCGTGAGCGGTCGGGCGGCGGTGCGCCTCGCAGGGCTGCCGATTCCGGCCCTCGTGCTCTTCGCACCCCTCGTGCTCGCCCAGATCGGCCGCGACACCCCGCTCGCGCTGCTCGCGGACCCGGGTCTCCCGCTCGACAGTGCGGCTCCCTCGGCGTGGCAGCTCGCGCTCGGGTTCCCGGGCGAGGCGTGGGGCGGCTGGGCCTCCGTCCTCGGCGAGGGCTCGGCGATCGATCCGAAGCTGCTCGTGACGCTGCTGGTCGTGCCGCTCATCGTCGCCGCGCTCGCCGCCGTGCTCGCTCCCGGCATCCGCGGTGCGGTGCTCAGCCTCGGCGTCGCGCTGCTCGGGTTCGCCACGGCCGTGGCGACCGCGCACATCGCCGTCGCGGTCGCCGGACCCGACGCCGTGCAGGTCTGGACGGGCGGCGGGTTGAGCCTCGAATGGCTCGGTTTCACGCTCGCGGCCGTCATCGCGTTGAACGCAGTCCGCCGTGGCGCTGCCGTGCTCGCCTGGCTCGTCGCCGCCGGTGTGGTCGCCGCCGTGCTGCCGACCGGACTCGGCATCGCCACCGTGTCGACCGCGATCGCCCCGGCCGCGGAGCGCACGCTGCCCGCCTTCGTCGGTGCGGAGGCCGACACGGACCCGCGGGTGACGACGCTCCGCATCCAGCCCGAGGCGGACGGCAGCATCAGGGCCACGCTCGAACGAGGCACGGGCACGACGCTCGACGAGCAGTCGACGCTCGAGCAGACGCTCGAGGAGATGAGCGCCTCGGAGGAGGAGCTGGCGGAGATCGCCGGCAACCTCGCCTCGCGCAGCGGATTCGACCCGGATGCCGCGATCCGCGAATTCGGCGTCTCGTTCGTGCTGCTCGCCCCTCCGGCCGGCGACGACCGGGAGTCCGAGGCGACGAGCACGCGGGCGCGAACGGCGCTCGACGGCAATGCGGCCCTGATCGCCGTCGGCGAGACCGACTTCGGAACGCTGTGGAGGTTCAGCGCCGCCGAACCCGATGCCCCTGCAGCGCAGATCCCGCCGAACGCCGGAGGCGCGCTCACCGGGCTGATCACGGCAGTGCAGGTCATCGTGCTCGGGGCCACGCTCCTGCTCTCCATCCCGACGGGCGCAGGCCGTGAGGCCGATCGTCGCCCGGTGCAGCAGCGGCCTCGGAAGCAGCGGTGGGGGCGGAAGCCGCGAGCGGTCGACCCGGTCGACTCCGATGACGCGGATGACGCGGGAGCCGCCGGAGCGGCCGGAGCGGAAGGAGCGGCCGAGGAGGCCGAGACCGACGAGACCGGGACCACCACGGTGTCGGACGTGGGGCCCGTGACGGAGACCGCGACGACCGACGCATCCGCCGAGGCCGTCGAGGCTGCGGGCGCCGCTGCGACCGATGGCGCCGACGACGTGCGCCCCGACGTGAATCCGCCACCGCCCGACGACCAGCCGGCGGAGCCATCCGACCGGCCGACCGAGACGAAGGGAGACGACGATGCCCGCTGATCGCAACGTCGCCCGAACCATCGCCCGCGTCGGCGGTCGTGCCGCCGGATTCCTCGTGGCGGCGGCACTCGCAGCCGCGGCCCTCGGCGCCGCGGCCCTCGTGCCGTGGCCCGAGCAGCGGGTGACGCCCCCGTCGCTCGTCGTGCAACCCGCTGAGAGCCGGCAGCAGCGAGTCTGCCCCGGCCCGCTGCTCACCCTCGCCGACGACGCGGCCGCCGCGACGACGGCATCGTCGATCGGTTCGGCCGACGTGGTCTTCGGTGCCGACCCCGACGACGTGGAGATCACCGAGACGCCGCTCGCGACACCGGGCAACCCGCGTGCCGACCGCGACGGCACGCCCGTGGTGCTCGCGGTCGAACCCGGATCGGTCGGCGCGGGCCTGCTCGCCGGAGCCCAGTCGCAGTCGGCCGACACGGAGACGATCACGGGGTTCGCCGCCGCCTCGTGCGCCGAGGCCGCCGCCGAGTCGTGGCTCGTCGCCGGTTCGACGACGCTCGGGCGCACGAGCCTCGTCTCGCTCGCGAACCCCACCGACGTCGCCGCCACCGTCGACGTGCGCGTGATCGGCGAGGCCGGGGCGATCGAGGCCGGTTCGGCGCTCGGCATCATCGTGCCCGCCGGCAGCCAACGGGTCGTCTCGCTCGCCGGGCTCGCACCGAACGTGGCCTCGCCGGTCGTGCACGTGACGAGCACCGGCGGCACGATCGCGGCCGCACTCGAGCAGTCCGCCGTCGACGGGCTCGCCCCGGCCGGGGTCGAGTTCACCGGCGTGGCGGCGATGCCCGCGAACAGCCAGGTCATCCCGGGCTTCGTCGTCGCCGAGTCGGGCGGCGTCGATCCCACCGACGATCACGCCGAGGGCGACGACTTCCCCGCCGTGCGGTTGCTCGCGACCGGCGATGAACCGGTCGACGTGTCGATCGGGGTCGTGCCAGAGGCGGGTGCGAGCGGATCCACCATCGAGACGACGCTGCAGCCGGGTCGCGCGACCGACGTGCCGCTCGGGGTGCTCGACGCCGGCGTGTACACCGTGCGGCTCGACGCCGACGGACCCATCGTGGCCGCCGCACGCGCGACGACGGCCGCTGCGGCCGGCGCGACGCAGCCGGGCGATGCGGATGCCGCGTCATCCGGGGACTTCGCCTGGTTCGCGTCGACGGCACCGTTGCTCGAAGCCGCCGTGATCGCGGTGCCCGACGGTCCATCGCCGATGCTCCACCTCGCCAACGAGGGTGAGGACGCCGCGGAGGTGCAGTTCACGATCGACGGGCAGACCCGGGCGGTGACAATCGACGCGGGCTCCGCGGCATCCGTGGAGGTCGACGAGGGTGCGATCGTCTCGCTCGCCGGCGTCGCCGGCGTGCATGCCTCGGTATCGTTCAGCGGCGAGGGCGAGCTCGCGGCGTTCGGGGCGCAGCCTCCTGGGCCGCTCGACTCGCCGATCCGAGTCTTCCCGCGGTAGTCACGGCCAGGCGCGACGCTCGTCGAGCCGTCGGGCTCTGTCGGCTCAGAGGTGCCGGTAGCGACCCGGTGCGAGCTCCCACGGGTCCTTGCCGAGCAGGTCGGCGATCGCCCGGAAGACGCAGCTCTCGATGAGGAGCTTCTCCTCGCGCTCCTCGCCCTCCTGCAGGCGCAGGAACCGCACGATCGGCAGCCGGTAGAAGACGATGCGCCGTTCGTCGTGGAAGACCTTCCAACGGTCGACGTGGTCGTCGTGGATGGCCTCCGCCGGGCCCTGTGACACCTCGAAGACGACGCCGTCGAGTTCGGGCCAGAGGCCGCGGAGGTAGGCCGCGGTCGTGCCGACGGTGATGTCGAAGTCGTCGAGCCGGTTGTGCAGCATCGGCAGGTGCGGTCCGGTGACGGCGGAGCGGAGTCCGCGGCCGTGACGGTCCCTGGCGAGTCGCCGGGGCGAGCGCGGCTCGGAGGCGACACGACGGGATCGGGGCATACCCTCCATCGTAATGGCCGTGATGCTCGCTACTCTGGTGGAGCCATGAGACGTTGTTCGCGCACTGCCTGCGCCGCCGAAGCGGTCGCCACGCTGACGTTCGACTATGCCGATTCGATGGCCGTGCTCGGCCCGCTCGCGGCCACCCGCGAGCCCCACGGCTACGACCTCTGCGCCCGGCACGCCGAGCGCACGTCGGCGCCCGTCGGGTGGCAGGTCGTACGGCACGTCAGCATCGGTGAGGTAGGTTTCAAGGCATGAATTCCGCTGCACCCTCCGAGGCACGAGCGCGCCTCGACGCGATCGTGAAGGCCTACGACGTCCGCGGAATCGTGGGTGACGGGCTCACTGCCGAGACGGTCGAGGCCCTCGCCGCGGCGTTCGTCGACGAGGTCGGCGCCGGCGGCGGCAAGGTCGTCGTCGGGCACGACATGCGGGACTCCTCGCCGGGCTTCGCCGAGGCGTTCGCGCGCGGTGCGATCGCCCGCGGCGCCGATGTCGTCTCGATCGGCCTGTGCTCGACCGACGAGAGTTACTTCGCCTCCGGCTCGATGAACGCGCCCGCGGCGATGTTCACCGCGAGTCACAACCCCGCCGCCTACAACGGAATCAAGTTCTCGCGTGCGGGCGCCCAGGGCATCTCGCTCGACACCGGTCTCGCCGCGATCCGCGATCGTGCGGCCGACTACCTCGAGCACGGCATCGCGCCGGTCCCCGTGCCGGGTGCCGTCACCACGGTCGACGTGCTCGCCGACTACGCGGCCTACCTGCGCTCGCTCGTCGACCTCAGCGACGTCCGCCCGCTCAAGATCGTCGTCGATGCCGGCAACGGCATGGGCGGCCTCACCGTGCCGGCCGTGCTCGGCACCGCAGCAGGCCTGTCGGCCCTGCCCCTCGAGATCGTGCCGCTCTACTTCGAACTCGACGGCACGTTCCCGAACCACGAGGCGAACCCGCTCGAGCCCGCGAACCTCGTCGACCTGCAGCGCGCGGTCGTCGAGCACGGTGCCGACCTCGGTCTCGCATTCGACGGCGACGCTGACCGCTGCTTCGTCGTCGACGAGCAGGGCGGGGCCGTGAACCCCTCCGCCGTGGCCGCGATCGTCGCGCTCCGCGAGATCGCGCGAGTGCGCGCAGCGGGCGAAGCGGATGTCTCGGTCATCCACAACCTCATCACCTCGCGCTTCGTGCCCGAGGTGATCGAGCAGGCCGGGGCGACCCCGGTGCGCACCCGCGTCGGGCACTCGCTCATCAAGGACCAGATGAAGGCGACCGGCGCCGTGTTCGGCGGCGAGCACTCGGCGCACTACTACTTCCGCGACTTCTGGGGCGCGGACAACGGCATGCTCGCCGCCATGCACGTGCTCGCCGAGTTCGGCGCGCAGGAGGCGCCGCTCTCCGAGATGTCGACCCGGTTCACCCCGTACTCGCTCTCGGGCGAGATCAACTCGGTCGTCGACGACGTGCCCGCCGCGTACACGCGCATCGTCGAGGCGTTCACCGACCGGGCCGAGTTCGACGAGTTCGACGGTCTCACCGTGACGGGCATGACGAGCGGCGACGAGGCGTTCTGGTGGTTCAACGTTCGGCCCTCGAACACCGAGCCGCTGCTGCGTCTGAACGCCGAAGGCCAGGATGCCCCGACGATGGCGGCCATCCGCGACGAGGTGCTGGCGCTCATTCGCTCCTGACGCGTTCGCGGTGGCCCGACGGCACCGCGAACGGTGCCGGGGGTCGAACTGGCAGAATGGGCACATGACCACGCTGCCCGCGATCACCGCCCTCCCGTACAAGGTCGCCGACCTGTCGCTCGCCGATGCCGGCCGCCACCAGCTGCGGCTCGCCGAGAACGAGATGCCGGGCCTCATGGCCCTCCGCGCCGAGTTCGGTGCGTCGAAGCCGCTCGCCGGCGCCCGCATCGCCGGCAGCCTGCACATGACGGTGCAGACCGCCGTGCTCATCGAGACCCTCGTCGCGCTCGGCGCACAGGTGCGCTGGGCCAGCTGCAACATCTTCTCCACGCAGGACGAAGCGGCCGCCGCGATCGTCGTCGGCCCAGAGGGCACTGTCGATGCGCCCGCCGGCGTGCCGGTCTACGCCTGGAAGGGCGAGTCGCTCGAAGAGTACTGGTGGTGCACCGACCGCATCTTCGACTGGTCGGCGGAGGCCGCGGCATCCGGCGCCGACTGGATCGGCCCCAACATGATCCTCGACGACGGCGGCGACGCGACCCTCCTCGTGCACCGCGGCCGCGAGTTCGAGGCGGCCGGCATCGTGCCCGAGGCAGCCGATGACGCGAGCCACGAGTACCGCGTCGTGCTCGACACCCTGCGCCGCAGCCTCGAGCTCTCGTCCGATCGCTGGACCCGCATCGCCGCGGAGCTGAAGGGCGTCACCGAGGAGACCACCACCGGCGTGCACCGCCTCTACGAGCTGCACGCCGAGGGGGAGCTGCTCTTCCCGGCGATCAACGTCAACGACTCGGTCACGAAGTCGAAGTTCGACAACAAGTACGGCATCCGCCACTCGCTGCCCGACGGCCTGAACCGCGCCACCGACGTGCTCATGGGCGGCAAGGTCGCCTTCGTCGTCGGCTACGGCGACGTCGGCAAGGGCGCGGCAGAGGCGCTCCGCGGCCAGGGCGCCCGAGTCATCGTCTCGGAGGTCGATCCGATCTGCGCGCTCCAGGCGTCGATGGACGGCTTCCAGGTCGCGCGTCTCGACGACGTCGTCGGCGAGGTCGACATCTTCGTCACGTGCACCGGCAACAAGGACGTCGTGCGCGTCGAGCACATGCTGGGCATGAAGCACCTGGCGATCGTCGCGAACGTCGGCCACTTCGACAACGAGATCGACATGGCCGCGCTCGAGTCGCTCGACGGCGCCGAGCGCGTCGAGATCAAGCCGCAGGTGCACGAGTGGCGGCTGCCGACGGGGCGTTCGATCCTCGTGCTCTCCGAGGGGCGGCTCATGAACCTCGGCAACGCCACGGGGCATCCGTCGTTCGTGATGTCGAACTCGTTCACGAACCAGGTGCTCGCCCAGATCGAGCTGTGGACCCGCCCCGAGCAGTACCCGGTCGGCGTCTACGTGCTGCCGAAGCACCTCGATGAGAAGGTCGCCCGCCTGCACCTCGACGCCCTCGGCGTCGTGCTCACCGAGCTCTCGCCGGAGCAGGCGGCCTACATCGGCGTGCCCGTCGAGGGGCCGTACAAGGTCGACCACTACCGCTACTGATCCGGTGACGGATGCCGCGGCTCGCGGCATCCGTCGGGCCGGGTCAGCGCTCCGGGAACCCGGGGGGCGTCGACGTGAGCTCGGGGGAGAGCGACGCCATGCGGGCGTCGACGAGCGCGAGCGCGACGGCGTCCCGTTCGCGTCGGAGTGCCGCGACCCCGGCGAGGAAGCGCTCGGCCGGCGCATCGGGCAGGGGCGAGACGAACGGCGTCACCTCGACGGCGAGCGACGCCGCGGCGCGCGCGCGGCTCTCGGGGGAGAGGTGCTCGGCGTTGACGAAGAACGTCGCGACTCGGCGTGCGATCGGGTCGGGAAGTCGCCCGACATCGGCGATCGCCGCCCATGAGGTGAGCTCGGCCGGCACGGCGAAAGCCGTCGACGGCAGCTTCGGCACCCGCTCGACCTGTCCGTGCGTGCCGGCGAGGAGATCGCCGAGGCGCTTCGACGACGGGTTCAGGAACCCGACGAGCACGGCGAGGCCGCCGAACGTCAGGTAGATCTCGATGACTCCCGTGAGCGCACGGATGAACGCGTGCCGGAACCCGATCGCGCCGCCGTCGTCGCGGACGACGCGGAGCCCCATCGCGAGCTTGCCGAGCGAGCGGCCGCGAGATGCGGTCTCGACCGTCGTCGGCACGATCACGATGCACGTGACGATGCCCGCGATCAGGACGGCCTGGAACCCCTTCTGATCGATGCCGAGCCCTGAGACCGCGAACAGCAGGCCGAGGAAGAGCAGCACGGAGAGGAGCACGTCGATGACCGCGCCGCCGGCGCGGATGACGGCGCTCGCGGGCCGGACGTCGAGCGCGACGGCTTCGCCGGTCACGACGCCCTCGTCGTCGAATCGGGCGACGCTCTGAGCGACGGCGGGGGCATCTGCCATGGGTAGTATTCAAGCAGATGGATCTCGATGCGCTCGCCTCCGCTCGTCATGACGACTGGCAGCGACTCGACGCGCTCGCACGCCGCCGACGGCTCGACGGCGCAGAGGCCGACGAACTCATCGAGCGGTATCAGAGTGCGGCATCCGACCTCTCGCTCGTGCAGGCGACCGCGGGTTCCTCGGCGCTCGGCGACCGGCTCTCGGTCACGCTCGCCCGGGCTCGGCTGGCGTTCACCGGTGCCCCTGAGAACCCGCTGCGGCAGTTCACCCGATTCGCGGTCGTGAGCCTGCCGGCTGCGTTCTACCGGCTGCGGTGGCTGACCCTCGCCGTGGCGATCTTCACGGTCGTCGTGGCGGCGCTCTACGCGTGGTGGATCAGCGCCGACCCGCGCGTGCTCGCTGCGCTCGGCAGCGAGGAGGAGTTGCGGCAGATCGCCGAGGAGGGATTCGTCGCGTACTACTCGGAGAATCCCGCTGCGTCCTTCGCTGGCGCGGTCTGGACGAACAACGCCTGGATCGCGGCGCAGTGCGTGGCCTTCGGGATCCTCGGGGTGTGGGTGCCGTGGGTGATCCTGCAGAACGCGCAGAACCTCGGTGTCAACGCGGCGGTCATGTTCGCCTACGACGAGGCCGACACGTTCTTCCTCTACATCGCGCCCCACGGACTGCTCGAGCTCACGTGCGTCTTCGTCGCCGCCGCGGCAGGGCTCCGCATCTTCTGGTCGTGGGTCGCCCCCGGGCCGAGACCGCGGGGCGTAGCACTCGCCGAAGACGCCCGGGCGCTCTTCAGCGTGGCGATCGGCCTCGTGTTCTTCCTCTTCGTCTCCGGGATCATCGAGGGGTTCGTCACCCCGGCGCCGTGGCCGTGGCCCGTGAAGATCGGCATCGGCGTCGTGGCGCTCGGCGGATTCCTCGCGTACATGCTCGTGCTCGGCGGTCGCGCGAGTCGCGCCGGCGAGACCGGCGATCTCGTCGAGTTCGACGCGGGCTCGCAGCGCATCGTCGCCGGCTGAGTCGACGCCCGCCGGCTCCCGGCGACGCCCGTCGGCTCCCGGCGACGCCCGTCGGCTCCCGGCCCGAGACGACGATGGCGGATGCCCCCGAGGGAGCATCCGCCATCGTCGTCTGCGAGGTTACGCGGTGAGCTGCTTCGAGCGGTCGAAGACCAACTTGTAGATGAGGCCGGCGATCACCGCACCGAGGATCGGGGCGACGATCGAGACCCACAGCTGGCTCCATGCGATGCCGCCGCCGTAGAGGGCGGTGGCGATCGAGCGTGCCGGGTTGAACGAGGCGTTCGACACGGGGATCGCGATGAGCGCGAGCAGGGTCAGCGTGAGGCCGATGGCGAGCGGGGCGAACCCGACCGCGGCCCGGGCGCTCGTGACGCCGAGGATCACGAAGAGGAAGACCGCCGTCGCGACCGTCTCGATGAGGAAGACCGAGCCGAGGCCGAAGTGGCCGGGGGAGAGCACGTCGTAGCCGGTCGATGCGCCCGTGAAGATGATGATGTCGAACTTCGGGCCGGCGGAGAGGATGCCGAGGAGCACGGTGGTCGCGAGGATGCCGCCGAGGATCTGCACCGCGATGTACGGGCCGACCGCCTTCCAGGAGAACTTGCCGGCGACCGCGAGGCCGATGCTCACGGCCGGGTTGAAGTGCCCGCCCGAGATGGGGCCGAACGCGTACGCGCCCACGACGACCGAGAGGCCGAGGGCGAGGGAGACGCCGAGGAACCCGACGTTCAGTCCGCCGTCGCCTCCGGCGAATCCTGCTGCGAACACGACGGTGCCGATGACGCCGAAGACGAGGATGAAGGTGCCGATGAACTCGGCGGTGAGCTTCTGCGCGGTCGAGGGAGCCTCGATCGCAGGTGACGTGTCGGACACGTGGATCCTTTCGTAGGGGAGAAAGCACGACAACGGCACCAACCCCCTGGTGCCTGAGCCGACCATATCGATCGCAGCGGCCGCCACGCGTGAACCGCGCGCGAATGTTGTGAATCCGCTGAGTGCGCGCGTCTCGCGGTGACTCGTGCGGGCTCAGAGCCGGCCGGAGGCCTTCAGCTCGAGATAGAGGTCGGCGAGCGCCGGTGGCAGCTCGAGCGGGGCGGCGGTCACGGTGAGCGCCCCGAGGCGCCGAACCGCTGCGCCGACGCGTTCACCATCGAGCAGGCCCCGCTCGGCTGCTGCGGCGGCGTAGACCTGGACGAGGTCGTCGCGGGCCCGCCCTGCATCGATGAGGGCGGGGTCGGCGACGGAGGCCACGACCACGGTGTGCCGCGACGTGAGCTGCGGAAGCACCGACAGGAGTCCGCGCGCCGTTCCGGGCGAATCCGCCGCGGTGAGCAGCACGACGAGCGCGTGCCGACTCGTGATGCGCCGCACCTGCGCGGGTACGGCCGCCCAGTCCGCCTCGATGAGCTCGGCGTCGATGCCGGCCATCGTGTCGACCATCCGGGCGAGCAGCTCAGGGCCGCTCGCGCCGTGCACGCGCCCGCGGAGGCGCCGGTCCCATGCAAGGAAGTCGACCCGGTCGCCCGCATGCGAGGCGAGCGCGGCGAGGAGGAGCGAAGCCTCGAAGGCCGTGTCGAGGCGCGGCTCGTCGGCGATGCGGGCCGCCGCTGTGCGGGAGGTGTCGGCGACGATCACGATGCGCCGGTCGCGCTCGGGCCGCCAGGTGCGAACCATGAGCCGCGTGCCGCCGGGCACCTCGGGGTCGGTGTGCCGTGCGGTGGCCCGCCAGTCGATCGAGCGCACGTCGTCGCCGCGCACGTACTCGCGGATCGAGTCGAACTCCGTCCCCTGTCCGCGGATGAGGAGGGGAGTGCGCCCGTCGAGCTCGCGCAGCCGCGTGAGCCGCGACGGCAGGTGCACGCGCGAGTGGAACGGCGGCAGCACTCGGACCCGGCCGGGCGACACGAGGGTCGCCTGTCGCGACCAGAGCCCGAGCGGCCCGGCGGAGCGGATCGTGACCTGATCGGTGCGCCGGTCGCCGCGCCGCAACGGGGTCAGCTGCATGGTGACGCGACGTCGCTCCGACGGCGGGACCCGCAGCCGCCTGCGATTGCGGCCGGCGACCCCGGCCGACGGCTCCCAGCCGTCGCGCACGGTGGCCCGGAGCATCCGCTGCCCGAGGTTCTCGACGCTGAGCACGGCCGTGATCGGTTCGCCGAGTCGCACCCGGTCGGGCAGCTCGCGGCGCAGCGCCACGCGTCGCGGCGACGCCGCCAGCGACAGGTCGAGCACGCCCGCGCCGATCACGAGGGCGAGCCAGCCGACGAGGGCGAGCCAGGCCGCGGGCGCGCCGGCGGTGCCCGCGATGACGACGGGCACGACGCCGAGCGCGACGAGGAGCGCGAACCGACCGGTCAGTGACATTTCGAGATCCGAGTCATCGTCAGAGGGGTACCTGCACCTGTTGCACGATCGACTGCAGCACCGCGTCGACCGAGACGCCCTCGAGCTCGGCCTCGGGCCGGAGCTGCACGCGGTGACGCCAGACGGGCAGCAACATCGCCTGCACGTGGTCGGGGGTGAGCGAGTCGTATCCGGTGAGCCAGGCCCACGCCTTCGCCGCGGCGAGGAGCCCGGTGGTGCCGCGGGGGCTCACGCCGAGCCGCATCGAGGGGCTGCGGCGGGTCGCGCGCGCCAGGTCGACGAGATAGCCGAGCACGTCGTCTTCGACCCGAACAGCGGATGCCGCGGCGCGCGCCGCAGCGAGCTCCGGCGCGCCGAGCACGGGGGTGACCCCGGCCGCGGCGAGGTCGTGCGGGTCGAAGCCGTCGGCATGGCGGCGGAGGAGCGAGAGCTCGGCGTCGCGCTCGGGCACGTCGAGCACGAGCTTCAGCAGGAACCGGTCGAGCTGCGCCTCGGGCAGGGAGTAGGTGCCCTCGTACTCGATCGGGTTCTGCGTCGCCGCCACCATGAACGGGTCGGGGAGCGGGCGGGTCACGCCGTCTGCGGAGACCTGGCGCTCCTCCATCGCCTCGAGCAGGGCCGACTGCGTCTTCGGCGGGGTGCGGTTGATCTCGTCGGCGAGCAGGATGTTCGTGAACACCGGCCCCTCGCGGAACGCGAACTCGCCCGATCGCGGGTCGTACGCGAGCGAGCCCGTGACGTCGCCGGGCATGAGGTCGGGGGTGAACTGCAGGCGGCGCGTGTCGAGCTGCAGCGTGCGGCTCAGCGTGCGCACGAGCAGGGTCTTCGCGACGCCGGGCACGCCCTCGAGCAGCACGTGGCCGCGCGTCAGCAGCGCGATGATGAGGCCGGTGACTGCGCCGTCCTGTCCGACGACGGCCTTGCCGACCTCGGTGCGCACGCGGTTCAGCGCCGCACGGAGCTCGTCGTCGGTCGCCGCGCCGGTCGAAGCGTCGGTTGACGCGTCGGTCGAAGCGCCGGGCGAAGCGCCGGTCGAAGCGTCGGTTGACGCGTCGGTCGAAGCGCCGGTCGCCGCGCTGGTCGAAGCGGAGATGGGGTCGGTCATGGTCGCCTTCCTGTGGGGTCGTCACGATCGGGATGCTCGGCGGCGTGAGCGCTGCCGGAAGCGCGCGGTGCCGCGGCCCGGGGGTCGAGCGTGCGATGCACCTCCGCCTCGAGTCGGGCGAGGTCGTTCGCGAGATCGACGAGTTCGCGGTCGTTCGCGGGGAGGGCGCCGACGAGCAGGCGGTGCACGGATGCGCCGTCACGGCCGGTCGCGCGCGCCGCGGCATCCGTCACCTGGTCGACGTCGGCCGACCGGGGGAGGCGGAGCACCCGCGCGATGCGCCGGATCGTGCCCATGCGCAGCTGGTCGAGGGCGTGGGTGCGGGAGGCGGTGCGGGCGTACATGCGTGCGCGCCCCTCGCTCGTCTCACCGGCGGGCACGTGCACGGGTAGCCGCTCGACGACGAGCGGACCGAAACGACGCCCCTGCCAGACGCCGGCGACGATGACCACGACGATCGCGAGCACCATCACGGGGCTCACCCACCCCGGGGTCAGCTCGCCGAGGGTCGGTGCATCGGCGGCATCGACGTCGGCGGGACCCGGCAGGTACCAGACGAGTTCGTCGGTGACTCCGGTGAGGCCGATCGCGAGCGCCGCGTTGCCGGCGCCGGTGATCGTCTCGTTGGCGAAGACCGTGGTCGCGCCGACGATCGTGAGATCGCCGCCGGCCGAGCTCGGACCGTTCGCGACGGCGAAGCCGAACTCGCCGTCGCGGAAGCAGCCCTCCCAGCCGGCGTCGGCCGCGCCTTCGTCGACGGTGACGAGGCGCTGTCCGTCGGACAGGGAGCCCGCCGACTCGGCCGGGCCGAGATCGCAGGCGACCTCGTCGAGGGGCCCGCTGGCGGCCCCGGCGAAGCGGATGCCGGGTGCGAGCGTCTCGAGCGCGGTGAATCCGGGTTCGACGACGACGAGCCGTTCGGCCGCCTCAGCGAGCTCGGTCAGCCGGTCGTCGTCGAGGAGGCCGTACTCGTCGTAGAGGAGCACCGTCGCCGTGCCGTCCGCGGCGTCGAGTGCGGCGTCGAGCGCTCGCGCCTCGGTCACCGTCACGCCATGGTCGCGGAGGACCTCGACGAGCGCCTTCGCCCCCGCGGGGCCGGGGTTGTCGGGCGCGAGCGGTGCGCCGGGCTGGCGGGCACCGCCCTGGATCGCGAGCACGAGCAGCGCGCCGATCACGAGCACCGCGGCGATCACGATCCAGGTGCGGCGGTGGCGGATGAACGCACGCACGGTCGGCGTCACCACGGGTGCGCCGGCCTCGAGACTCGCCGTCATCGAGCGACCCCGACGGGGTCGAGATCGGCAGCGGATGCCCCATGGTCGCCCCGACCCGTCGGTCGCGCCTCGGCGATGCGCCGTTCGAGTGCCGTCACCCGCTCGTAGTCATCGGGCGAACCGCGTCCGCCGAGGTATCGAACGGCGTCGAAGTCGGCAGCGGCAGCGCGGAGGTCGGCGTCGAGTTCGGGGAACGCCGCCGCCGCGGCATCCGCGAACGCCCGCGCCGTGGTGCCGGGGTGCACCGTGACGATCTCGCGCTCGACGAGTCCGCGCACGATGGCGCGGAACCGCTCCTCGATCGCGAGCGGCCAGTCGCCGGCCGAGGCCGCCGCAGCGGCCGCCCGGCGGAGCGTCTCGAGATCGCGTCGATCGTGGTCGTCGAAGAGCGGCACCTCGCTGCGCCGGCGACGACGCAGCCGCGGCACGCCGAACACGAGGAGTCCGACGACGACCACGGCGAGCGCGAGCAGCACGAGGAGCAGGGTGAGCACGGGTGTCGGCAGACCCGTCGCCCCCTCGAAGAGGCCGACGATCCAGTCGCGGATCGCCTGCATGGCGAGGTCGAATGGACTCGGCCTCGCGGCCACGTACTCCGGCCCGCCCAACTCGGCTTCGAGCCACCGGCGCGCCTCGGGCGCGTCGGGGTCGAGCGGGGTGCCGCGAAGCAGGGTCACGGTCACGCGGGGCCGGGTGCGGCAGGCGGCACCGGCGCGGGAGGAGCAGGCGGAGCAGTGGGCGCCGGGGCCGGAGCGCGGTAGGGGTCGGTCACGGGCAGACCCGCGTCGCGCTGCTCGACGTGGCGCACGAGGTCGAGATCGAGGGCCTCCGTGCGCATGCGCAGGTCGATGTAGATGACGGCGACGAGCGCGGCCTGCACCACGGCGGTGATCGCGCCGATCAGGAGGGAGAGGATCAGCGTGATGACCATCGTCACGACGGTGACGGCGACGGCCGCTCCCGAGCCCGTCGGGTCGATGATCGCCGCGAGCACCGTGCCGATCAGCGAGACCGGCTGCACGACCACCTGCGAGGCCAGATTGAGGAGGACGCCGACGAGCACGAGCGTGCCGAACGTGCGCCAGAAGAAGCCGCCCGTGAGTCGCCACGAGCGCCGCATCGCGGCACCGACGCCGACGCCTTCGAGCACGATCACGCTCGGCACGAGGGCGAGCTTCGTGCCCAGCCAAGCCGTCAATGCCGCGATGCCGAGCCCGGCCAGGATCGTGACGAGGATCGCGACGATGAGCGCGGTCGTGCCGGCGAGTGCGGCGAGCACGATGACCAGCACGAACGCGAGCACGACGACGAGGAGGGCGCCCGTGATCATCGCGGTCCACCCGAGGAGGGGCCAGATGCGCTTGGCCGCACGCTTCCAGAGGGCGCCGAACCCGAGTCGTTCGCCGAGCGTGCCGCTGGCGACCTCGACGACCATGACGCCCTGGAGGAATGCGCTCGCCACGAGCGAGAGCGCGAGGGGCACGAGCATGAGGAGCACGAATCCGCCGACGGCCCCCGAGGCGACGGCGTCGGCATCCGCGGAGGATGCGCTGTCGATGCGGGAGAAGACGAAGACCATGAACGGCACCATGACGGCGAGCGTCGCGATGACCGAGACGAGCTGCACGACCAGCCCGGTGCCGAAGGTGGCGGCCGGGTTCCGGCGCAGGACACGGAACGGCGCCCACAGCAGGGTGCCGAAACCGAGGGGTCGCAGCGGCAGCAGGCCGGGCTTCGGGGGCGGCGTCCAGCCGAGCGGTGCGCCGACCGGCGGTGCCACGCCGTAGCTCGGCGGCGCGACGGGCGGCGGCGCGTACACCGGGGGCGGGAAGGCCGGCGGCGCGTAGGCCGGGGGTGGGAAGGCCGGCGGCTCTGATCGAGGCGTGGCCGCGGCATCTGGAGCGGGCGGCTGAGCGGGAGCACCGCCGGGCGCCTGCCAGTCGTGGTCTGACACCTGTGTGACTCCTTCCGGCGGATTCCAACCATGCTCGCACACTTCGCCGACCCGCCGATGTCCCTCCACAGGGCATTCTGGTGGCCTTCCCGCCTCGACCGACTACGCTTGACGCACTGGTTTCGGCCGTGACCCGGCGGTGCTGACAGGAATGAACGGATGAATCCACGCGTACTCGTCGTCGATGACGACACGGCCCTCGCCGAGATGATCGGCATCGTGCTGCGCACCGAGGGCTTCGAGCCCTTCTTCTGCGCCGACGGCACGGGAGCGCTCGCCGCCTTCCGCGAGTCGAAGCCCGACCTCGTGCTGCTCGACCTCATGCTCCCGGGCATCGACGGCATCGAGGTGTGCGGGCGCATCCGGGCGGAGTCCGGCACGCCGATCATCATGCTCACCGCGAAGACCGACACCACAGACGTCGTCAAGGGCCTCGAATCGGGTGCCGACGACTACATGGTCAAGCCCTTCAACCCGAAGGAGCTCGTCGCGCGCATCCGCACGCGCCTTCGCCCCGCGCCCGATCAGGCGGCCTCGACGCTCGGCATCGGCGACCTCACGATCGACGCGGCCGGCCACGAGGTGCGCCGAGGCGACACACGTATCAACCTCACCCCGCTCGAGTTCGACCTGCTGCTGACGCTCGCCTCGAAGCCGCAGCAGGTCTTCACCCGCGAGATGCTGCTCGAGCAGGTCTGGGGCTACCACTACAAGGCCGACACCCGGCTCGTGAACGTGCACGTGCAGCGCCTCAGGGCGAAGGTCGAGCACGACCCCGACAATCCCCGCATCGTGATGACGGTGCGCGGCGTCGGCTACCGAGCCGGCGCGACCACCTAGGCGGGCGGATGTCGCAGGCGGAGGCCCCGGCACTGTTCAGTGCCGGTTCGTGGCGAGACATCGTGAATGGCCTCGCCGCACTGCCGCGCCATGCGGTCGAACTGTGGCGGCGCTCGCTGCAGTTCCGCACGGTGATCATCACCTTCGCGCTCTCCTCGCTCGCGATCTTCATCATCGGGCTGTACATCTCCTTCAGCATCGCCTCCAACCTCTTCAAGACGCAGCTCGAGGGTGCGCTCGAGGACGCGAACGACGCGACGAGGGCCGCGCAGCTCATCCTCGAGGGATCGGTCGCGTCCGACCGCGCGTCGATGCAGGAGGTGATGGCCGACATCGAGCGCACCGTGCGCAGCGTGTCGGGCAGCGCGTCGATCGCGTACTTCCAGCCCGACGACGTCACGAGCGAGAGCGCACCGCCGACGCGCATCGCGCCGAGCCTCTCGGGCGTCATCACGCCCGAACTGCACGAGCAGGTGCGTTCCGGCGAAGCCGGTCAGTACTGGCAGTCGGTCGCGCTCGAGGGCAGATCCGGCGCCGACGATCCCGGTGTGGTCGTCGGCAGCACCATCGCCGTGCCCGCGGTCGGCGACTACGAGCTCTACATCGGCTACAACTTCGCCGCTGCGCAGGCGACCCTCTCGTTCATGCAACTCGTCGGCACGATCGGCGCGGTGGCCCTGCTCGTGCTGCTGAGCGGCATCACGCTGCTGGTGGTCCGCTGGGTGATCGAGCCCATCCGCTCGGCGGCGATGACGAGCCGTCGGCTCGCGGCCGGCGACCTCGGCGTGCGCATGCCCGAGAAGGGCGAAGACGAGTTGGCCACCCTCGCCGCCTCGTTCAACGGCATGGCCGACAGCCTCCAGGCGCGCATCCGCGAGCTCGCGGAGCTCTCGGTGATGCAGCAGCGCTTCGTCTCGGACGTCTCGCACGAGCTCCGCACCCCGCTGACGACCATCCGGCTCGCCGGCGACGTGCTCTACGGCCAGCGCGACGACTTCCCCGGCCCGACCTCGCGCACCGTGGAACTGCTGCACACCCAGACCGAGCGGTTCGAGACCCTCCTCTCCGACCTGCTCGAGATCAGCCGCTACGACGCTGGCTCGGTCGAGCTCGCGACCGAGCCGACGAATCTCGTGCATCTCGCCGGTGATGCGATCGAGTCGATGCACGAGCTGGCCCGCAGTCGCGGCAGCGAACTCCGGCTCGAGGCGCCGGGAGGCCATCTCGACGCGAAGGTCGACCCGCGCCGCATCCGACGGATCGTGAGGAACCTGCTCGGCAACGCGATCGAGCACGGCGAGGGGCGCCCGATCGTCGTCGCCGTCGACAGCAATGCATCGGCCATCGCGCTGTCGGTGCGGGACTACGGACTCGGCATGACCGCCGACGAGTCGGCACGCGTGTTCGACCGGTTCTGGCGGGCCGATCCGAGCCGCACCCGGACGATCGGCGGCACCGGCCTCGGGCTCGCCATCGCGCTCGAAGACGCCGTCGCCCATGGCGGCACCCTCGAGGTCTGGTCGCGACGCGGCTCGGGCACCGTGTTCCGGCTCACGCTGCCACGCGCGGGTGTCGAGGGCGACGAGCCGCTCGTCTCGCCGCTGCCGCTCGAGCCCGACGACATCGATGCCACGGGCCCGCCGGCGACCGGCGTCGTGCGCGCGGTCGCGACCGAGACGACCGTCGAGACGGATGCCGCGGGGCGCGCTGCGGCATCGAAACGGGCCGGCACCGGCGGCTGGGAGGCGAACGATGCGTAGACGAGTGCTCGGGACCTCCGTCCTCGCGGTCGCGGTGCTGTTCGCCGGCTGCGTGTCCATTCCGAGTTCCGGTGGGGTCAACGCCGAAGCGCCGGCGCCCGCAGAGGAGTCGCTCGAGCTCGACACGATCGTTCCCGGCCCGGTGCAGGATGCGAGTCAGCTGCAGATCCTCGAGGGCTTCATCGATGCGGCTGCGAGTCCGCGCAACGGCTACCAGGTGGCACGCCAGTTCCTCACTCCGACGTTCGCCGACGAGTGGAGCGCCAGCGACGGCGCGACCATCGACGTGCTCGCCGATCGCGGGTTCACCGAGGTCGGGGAGACGTCCATCGTCGTCGACGCGACGCCCGCTGCCCAGCTCTCGCCGACCGGGCAGTACGACATCTCGGAGTCGACCCCGATCGAACTCCGGTACGACTTCGAGCAGGTCGAGGGTCAGTGGCGCATCTCGCTGGCGCCGCCCGGGCTGCTCACCGACCAGACCACGTTCTCGCAGGTCTTCCGCAGTTATCCGCTCTTCTTCTACTCGGGCGACTTCGACTACCTCGTGCCGGACCTCCGCTGGTTCGCCGGCCGGGATTCCGCACAGACGAGCATCGTGCGCGCCCTGCTCGTCGGCCCCTCCGATTGGCTTGCGGCAGGCGTCCGCTCGGCGTTCCCCGAGGGCACTCGGCTCGCTTCGGCGTCCGTTCCGGTGTCCGGCCGGGTGGCGAGCGTCGATCTCTCGGGCGCCACCGACGACGACATCGTGAACGTGCAGCGCATGCAGGAGCAGCTGGACGAGAGCCTCGACGGCGTGCGCAACGTCGACGACGTCGCCCTGTCGCTCAACGGCGTCGAGCAGAACGTTCCCGAACTCTCGCCTGCGCCGCTGAAGAACCCACCGGTCGATCCGCGTCCCGTCGTCTTCGACGGCACGACCTTCGGCTACCTCGCAACCTCAGGAGAGGGCATCGAGCAGATCCCCGATCTCTCGCCGCAGGTGGAGGCGCTCGCTCCCATCGGCGCCGCGCTCGGGTCGGGCGGCGAGTCGGCTGCGGTGCTCACCGGTGCCGGAGTGTCGATCGTTCGAGCGGGTGAGGAGGCGGTGCCGTTCGATCCGCGCGACGGGCTGATCGTGCCGGCACTCGACGGTCACGGCGTCGTTTGGACGGTGCCCGGCGCCTTCCCCGATCAACTCGTGGTCCGACCGGCAGACGGATCAGCCGACGCGGTGCAACTTCCGGTGCCGTGGAGCGGGTCGTCGATCGCCGCGCTCGAGATCTCCCGCGACTCGACTCGGCTCGTCGCGCTCCTCGGCGACGGGAACGCGACCCACTTCGTCGCCGCCTCCATCCAGAGGGATGCCGCCGGCATACCGGTCGCACTCAGCACGGTCACGCTCGGGCTGGCGGACATCGTCGGCTCGCCGCGCGACGTCACCTGGCTCGATGCCGGCACCGTGGCCTCGCTTACGGCACTGCCCGGCGGCGGCACGCGAGTGATCACGCAGGAGCTCGGCGGGTTCGCCGACGATCCCCGACTGGGGCCCGATGACGCCACCGCGATCGATGGCGGCAACAGCGTGCGCGACATCCGGCTGCTGACCTCGGCGGGTCTTCTGGAGGTGCCGAGCGGAGTCGGCTGGCAGGCGCGCGCAAGCGGCATCCTGCTCATGGCGTCGCAGCAGCCCGACTGAGCGACTCGCCCTCCCCAAGGGGTTGACGGGCAGCATGCCGTCGCTCAGCCGTATGTCGAGTTCCGGAGGGTCGTCGTCCGTCAGAGTGGTCGCATGGCCGGTGACGCCGATCTGCCTCCCGATGGCGTTCGCCCTGCGCTCGGCCCGCTTCGGACGCTGGCGCGCGCGGCGCTGCGCGACGCGATCGCGGTGCTCCTCCCAGTCTCGTGCTCCGGCTGCGGGATTGCCGATCACGCCGTGTGCCCCGCCTGCCGCCTCGCCCTCGTTCCCGAGCCCCGCCGCCTCGAACGGGCCGGCCTGCACCTCTGGGCGGGCCTCGAGTACTCGGGCGTCGCCGCGTCGGTGCTCGGCGCCTTCAAGGACGGCGGGCGAACGGATGCCGCGTCGGCCCTCGCCTCCGCCCTGCGCGCCTCGCTCCTCGCCGCGCTCGCCGGAGTGCCAGACGGTACGTCGGTCGAGGTGTGCACGATCCCATCGACTCCCGCGGCCCGTCGTGCGCGGGGATACGTGCCCGTCGAGGTACTGCTCGGGCGCTGCGGCATCCGCTCCGTGCCGGTGCTCGAGCTCGCGAGGGAGCGAGAGGACCAGGCCGGACTCGATGCCGAGGCGCGGCGGCGCAACGCCGCTGGCGGACTCGTCGTCCGCGCGCGCATGCGCTCGTTCCCGCGCCTCGTGAACGGCACCGCGGCCGCGCGCTCCCCACTCGGCGGCCGTCGCTTCCTGCTCGTCGACGACATCGTGACGACCGGCTCGACCCTCGCCGAAGCGGTGCGAGCCCTTGCTGCGGCAGGCGGCGAGACGGTGGCGATCGCGGTGCTCGCCGAGACGCCGCGCAGGTTCCCGCGACATGCAGGGACCTCTCGGCATTCACTCCGTGACTTTGCTGCACAAGGGGGCTACGGTGGCAGGACAGGCGTGGTCGATCCACCCTTCAGAACCGGGTGACACGCCGGTGAACGGAGGTCGTCATGGAACTGAACATCGTCGGACGAAACCTGGGGATCACGGACCGTTTCCGCGCCTATGTGGCGGAGAAGTCCGAGAAGGTGTCGCATCTGGCAGAGCGCGCGATCTCACTCGACGTGAAGCTCAGTCGGCACAACGAGAAGAACGGCAACCCCGGGCCCGACCGCGTCGAGCTCACCCTCGTCGGCAAGGGACCAGTGGTCCGTGCCGAGGCAGACGGCTCCGACAAGTACGCGGCGTTCGACGTCGCACTCGGGCGATTGCTCGAGCGCATCCGGCGGGCGAAGGACCGCCGCAAGGTGCATCGCGGGGGATCACGACGGCCGACCTCGCTGCGCGAGGCCACCGATGTCGGATTCTCCGATGTCGGAGTGCACGCCGCGGCATCCGAGGTACTCGCGCAGGTACGAACCGGCAGCATCCCGGTCGTCGACGAGAACGAACCGCATGTCGACGAAGACGAGGTCTACACGCCGGTCGTCATCCGGCGCAAGATGTTCACGGCGGCACCGATGACGGTCGACGACGCGCTCTACTTCATGGAGCTCGTCGGGCACGACTTCTACCTCTTCGTCGATGCCGAGTCGGGCCGGCCGAGCGTGGTCTACCGGCGGAAGGGCTGGGACTACGGCCTCATCGGGCTCGACGAGCAGGCCGAGGAGCGGTCGACATCGACCTCGCCGGTCGAGTTGCAGCGCGCCAGCGCGTGACCACGGCCACCTGAGTCAAGTGCTCACCGACCCCGTCGGGCGGTTCGGCTCCGGCCGACCGCTCGACGAGGTCGGGAGGGTGCGGCTCGTTCCCCGCTAGCATGGCTATGATGGCCGTCTGCATGGCGGCAGCGGGCGTGCCCGGGTTCGATCCGCGGCCTTGCGCCCAACGACAACAGGAGAACATTCGTGGCTTCGATTCTGGAAAGGGTCCTCCGCGTCGGTGAGGGCCGCACCCTCAAGCGGCTGGAGAACTACGCAGCGGCGATCAACGCCCTCGAAGACGGATTCCAGGCGCTCAGCGACGACGAGTTGCGAAATGAGACCGTCGAACTCCGTGAGCGCTACGCGAGCGGCGAGTCGCTCGACGACCTGCTGCCCGAGGCGTTCGCCGCGGTGCGCGAGGCGAGCCGTCGCACGCTCGGCCTCCGCCACTTCGACGTGCAGCTCATGGGCGGCGCCGCCCTCCACCTCGGCAACATCGCCGAGATGAAGACCGGTGAGGGCAAGACCCTCGTCGCGACGACCGCGGCCTACCTCAACGCGCTCACGAGCCGCGGCGTGCACGTCATCACGGTCAACGACTTCCTCGCGAGCTATCAGTCCGAGCTCATGGGCCGCGTGTTCCGTGCCCTCGGTATGACCACCGGATGCATCGTCGCCGGCCAGAACCCGCAGGTGCGCCGCGAGCAGTACGCCGCCGACATCACCTACGGCACGAACAACGAGTTCGGCTTCGATTACCTGCGCGACAACATGGCCTGGCAGGCGAGCGACATGGTGCAGCGCGGCCACCACTTCGCCATCGTCGACGAGGTCGACTCGATCCTCATCGACGAGGCGCGCACGCCGCTCATCATCTCGGGCCCGGCATCGGGCGAGGCGAACCGCTGGTTCACCGAGTTCGCGAACCTCGCGAAGCGACTCGTGCCCGACGTCGACTACGAGGTCGACGAGAAGAAGCGCACGGTCGGCGTGCTCGAGCCCGGAATCGAGAAGGTCGAGGACTACCTCGGCATCGACAACCTCTACGAGTCGGCCAACACCCCGCTCATCTCCTTCCTCAACAACTCGATCAAGGCCAACGCCCTGTTCAAGCGCGACAAGGACTACGTCGTGATGAACGGTGAGGTGCTCATCGTCGACGAGCACACCGGCCGTATCCTCGTCGGTCGCCGCTACAACGAGGGCATCCACCAGGCGATCGAGGCGAAGGAGGGTGTGCAGGTCAAGGCCGAGAACCAGACCCTCGCGACCGTCACGCTGCAGAACTACTTCCGTCTCTACGCGAAGCTCTCGGGCATGACGGGTACCGCAGAGACCGAGGCATCCGAATTCATGTCGACGTACAAGCTGGGCGTGGTGCCGATCCCCACGAACAAGCCGATGGTGCGCATCGATCAGCCCGACCTCGTCTACAAGAACGAGGAGGCGAAGTTCGGCCAGGTCGTCGAAGACATCGTGGAGCGCCACAAGCAGGGCCAGCCCGTGCTCGTCGGCACCACGAGCGTCGAGAAGAGCGAGTACCTGTCGCGCCTGCTCGCCAAGAAGGGCGTGCGGCACGAGGTGCTGAACGCGAAGAACCACGCTCGTGAGGCTGCGATCGTCGCCCAGGCCGGCCGCCACGGCGCGGTCACGGTCGCGACGAACATGGCCGGCCGCGGTACCGACGTCATGCTCGGCGGCAACGCCGAGTTCATCGCCGTGCAGCTCATGCACGAGCGCGGACTCAGCCCGGTCGACACTCCGGAGGAGTACGAGGCCGCGTGGGACGAGGTCTTCGAGAAGGTCAAGGCCGAGGTCGCCGTCGAAGCCGAGAAGGTGCTCGCCGCCGGCGGACTCTACGTGCTCGGCACCGAGCGTCACGAGTCGCGACGCATCGACAACCAGCTGCGCGGACGCTCCGGCCGTCAGGGCGACCCGGGCGAGAGCCGGTTCTACCTGTCGCTGACCGACGACCTCATGCGCCTCTTCAACGCCGGCGCGGCCGAGAGCCTCATGTCGCGCGGCGTGCCCGACGACGTCGCCATCGAGTCCAAGGTCGTCTCGCGGGCCATCCGCTCGGCGCAGTCGCAGGTCGAGGCGCGCAACGCCGAGATCCGCAAGAACGTGCTGAAGTACGACGACGTGCTGAACCGTCAGCGCGAGGCGATCTACAGTGACCGTCGTCACATCCTCGAGGGCGACGACCTGCACGAGCGCACGCAGAAGTTCCTCGAAGACGTCATCGACGAGGTGCTCGACAGCCACACGGCAGAGGGCAACCCCGAGGAGTGGGACTTCGACGCACTCTGGACCGAGCTGAAGACGCTCTACCCGATCGGCATCACGATCGATGAGGTCGTCGCCGAGGCCGGAGAGAAGGGACGGGTCAACCGCGACTTCATCCGCCGTGAGATCCTCTCCGACGCGAAGGTCGCCTACACCCGCCGTGAGGAGCAGCTCGGCTCGCCCGCGATGCGCGAGCTCGAGCGCCGCGTCGTGCTCTCGGTCATCGACCGGCGCTGGCGTGACCACCTCTACGAGATGGACTACCTGAAGGACGGCATCGGCCTGCGAGCCATGGCGCAGCGCGACCCGCTGGTCGAGTACCAGCGCGAGGGCTACGCGATGTTCCAGCAGATGATGGGATCGATCCGCGAGGAGACCGTCGGCTTCCTCTTCAACCTCGAGGTCGAGGTGGCGCCGCAGGCCGGTGCCGCCGGAGCGAAGATCGAGGCGAAGGGACTCGGTCGCCAGGGGGCGGCCGACGACAAGCTCAGCTATTCGGCGCCGAGCGACGCCGGCGGTGTCGAGGTGCGCAACCAGCGCGGTCAGGTGCAGCAGGCGGCGACGCAGCGCGCCCGTCGTGCCGTGGCCGAGAACCAGGTGCCCGCGGCCGAGGAGTCGCGCGGAGCCTTCGGTCAGCGCACCGGTGGCGAGGTCGAGCCGCAGAACCGTGCGGAGCGTCGGGCCCAGGACCGCAAGGGTCGCTGACGGACGACGACGATACCCCGGTCGGTGCAGTGCACCGACCGGGGTTTCGCGTCTGCTGGACGTCGTGTTGCGCGGGCGAGAGCGTCAGCGTGCTCAGAGGACGCCGATGGCGCTCGCGCGCCAGCGCTGGTCGAAGCCCTCGATGCGGATCGCGACCGCTCGAGATCTCGCGCGCTGGTGCACCATGACCACGGCCTCGACGATGCCGTCGGCCGGTTCGCACAGGTGCACTCGGCCCACTGAGAAGGCCGGGCGCTGCGGTGACTGCCCTTTGGCCCGGCGAGCCCGAGCGGCGAGGACGACCCGCTTCGAGAGGTTGCGGTAGACGTCGTCGTCGACCCACCTCGCGAGCTGCTCGAGGTCGCGAGCGCCGGCCAGCGCCTCGATGACGCAGTGGGTCAGGCTGCGCAGCAGCGGCTCGGGGTCGGGCAGCTCGGTGCGGCGGGCGGGCTGGCGGGCGAAGTACTCGTCGTCGTCGAGGAGGCGCGCCGTCGAGGTGCGGGTCACGGCAGTTCGGGTGCCGATCGCGTCGCGTGCGGTCATCTGTACTCCATGGGGGAGGAGGGCTCGCCTGGTCTTTCGGCCGAGCGACAGGATCACCCCCGAGTGGGGGACGTCGGGTGATTCCTGTGTGAACCGTAGGTGAGCCTCCGTTTCGATGTCAAGAGGTTTCGCAACCCTGTGGATAACGTTTCGGATCAGGTGGTTCGCCATGTAGCGTCGCTGCATGCGCTGGGACCTGCTGTTCGACGACCTCGAGTCGCAGATCGACCAGGACCAGCGCGACGAGGAGCGCGCGCTCGCCGTCGAAGAGGAACGCCTGCGCCTCGGCCGCCTGACACTGCGCGATCGGCTCGCGTCGATCGCCCGGTCCGACGCCGACGACCCGGCCGGGTTCATCCGCATCGAACTCCATGGCGGGCGCACGATCGACCTCCGACCACAGGTGTTCGGCCGCGACTGGGTGAGCGGCCGGTCGGCGGAGGGGACACGAGGCGGTGCCGCGCAGTGCGTCGTTCCCATCGCGGCGATCGCCGCCCTGCTCCCCACCCGAGCGCAGTTGGAGCCGAGCCTCGCGTCGGTGCCCGAGGCATCCGCTCGCATCGCCGAACGTCTCGGCCTGCCGTTCGTGCTGCGCGACCTCTGCCGACGCCGCACGCCGGTGCGCCTCAGCACCCTCGACGGCGAATCGCACGGCACGATCGACCGGGTCGCGCGCGACCACATCGACCTCGCACTGCACGACGCCGATCGCCCGAGGCGTGAGAACGCCGTGCACGGCTACCGCATCGTGCCGCTCGCCCGCGTCCTGGTCGTGGACGTCGGCTGAGCGGAGTCGCGGTCAGTCGACCGGGCGAAGGCGCGCGCCGTGCGCGCCGGAGAGCTCGACGACGTTCGCGAACTCGCCCTGGTTCCAGGCCGAGAACTTGCGGGTCTCCTCGTACTGCAGCTCGATCCAGACCTCGAGCTGCACGCGCTCGATGCGCCACGGCCCGGTGGAACCGACCCGGATCGCCGGCAGCTCGCCGGAACGGACCAGTTCGTCGACGGCCGGGACATCGACGGCGAGGATCTCGGCCGCGTCTGCGAGCGTGAGGAACCGGCCGATCTCATCGCCCGAACCTGGAGAGGTCATGTGTTGATTATCGACCGGTTGCGGGTCGGCAGGGGTGATTGTGGATAACTTCCGGACCGTGTCCCGGGTTCGGGTGACGATAGACCCCGGCGCGACCCGGCGCCACTCCGAAGGGAACGCACATGACGACACGTCGCGAGCGGGGCGAGCGGGGCGCAATCCGGCTCGATCCGCGCCTGATCATCGGCATCGTGCTCATCGCAGGGTCGACCGTCGGCGTCTGGACTCTCGTGTCGGGACTCGACGACGGTGTCGAGGTCTACGTCGCCCGCGAAACGCTCACCCCCGGCACGCGCATCCAGGCGGACGACCTCGCCACAGAGTCCGTCCGGCTCGGCGGGAGCGGACAGCACTACCTCGCGGCGGGCGGGTTGCCCTCGGATGGGCTCGTCGTGGCCCGCACGATCGAGGCAGGCGAGCTCGTGCCGACGGCCGCGGTCGACGAGGTCGACCGCACGGGCCTCGCGACCGTCGTCGTGCCGAGCAGGGGGCCGCTGCCCGCCGGCATCGCCGCCGGCGCCCGCGTCGACGTCTGGACCGCGAAGCAGGTCGAACGCGGCGGATTCGAGCCGCCGACCGTGCTCGTGCCGGGCGCCGAGATCGCCGGCGTCATCGAGAGCGAGGGGATGGTCTCGACCGCCGGTGTCTCGGTCGAGATCCTGATCCCGCGCGAGAAGGTCGCGGCACTCCTGGGGGCGCTCGCGACCGGTGACGCGATCGACCTCGTGCCCGCTCGGTCGACGGGGGAGTGAGGTGGCTCGACTCGCCCTCGCCCTCGACGGCTCGACGGAGGACCGGATCCTCGCCGACATCGTCGAGCACGGGCACACGATCGTCGCCCGGCTCGTCGGCTGGCGGGACCTCCTCGGAAACCTCGACGTGCTCGGTCCCGATGTCGTGCTCGTGGGGGCCGGCCGCGGCACGCTCAGCGCCGAGCTGCTCAGCGCGTGCGACGATCGCGGCATCCGCCTGGTGGCGCTCGCCGGCGGCGATGCCGAGCGGGCGCACGCCTCGCAACTCGGCCTGCACGAGGTCGTCGATGCGAACGCCCCATGGACGGAGATCGAAGCGCTCGTCAGCGGCGGCGTTCCCGTCCCGTCGCGAGTGGGCGACCGACGAGCGAGGGACGAGCGCGCGGCATCCGTCATCGCGGTCTGGGGCCCGGGCGGAGCGCCCGGCCGCAGCACGCTCGCCATCAACCTCGCCGCCGAGATCGCCGCGGCCGGACACACCGTCGCGCTCGTCGACGCCGATCCGTACGGGGGCGCGATCGCACCGGCGCTCGGCCTGCTCGACGAGGCGCCCGGCTTCGCCTCGGCGTGCCGTCTCGCCGGCGGGGACGCACTCGACCGTGCGGAACTCGAGCGCATCGCGCAGCGGTACACCGCGCCGCGAGCGGCATTCAACGTGTTCACCGGGCTCGTCGGGCCGAGCCGCTGGCCCGAACTCTCGCGCGACCGCGTGACGGCTGCGATCGGGGCGCTGCGCGACTGGGTCGAGTACGTCGTCATCGACACCGGGTTCAGCCTCGAGCATGACGAGGAGCTGACGAGCGACCAGTTCGCCCCGCGACGCAACGCCGCCACCTTCGCTGCGCTCGCCGCGGCCGACCGTGTCGTGGCCGTCGGCCTCGCCGATCCCGTCGGGCTGTCGCGACTGCTGCGCGGCCATGGCGAGCTCGTTGAGCTCGTCGAACCCGAACGGGTCGACGTCGTCGTCAACCGGGTCCGCACGAGTGCGCTCGGCATCGACGCGCACGGGCAGGTGCGTCAGACGCTGCGCCGCTTCGGCGGGCTCGGCGATGCCGCACTGCTGCCCCACGACGCCAAAGCGACGGATGCCGCGATCCTCACCGCCCGCACACTGCGCGATGCGGCACCGCGATCGCCGTTGCGCACGGCGATCCGCGATTTCGCGCTCGACGCGTTCGTGCCGGCACCCGAGCCCGTACGGCGGCGCGGGTTCGCGATACCGGTGCTGCGCCGGGCTTCGACCGGCTGAGGAGCGCATCGGGCTGCGACCCGAGGCGCGCACCGGGCAGTACGCTTGAGCTGTGTCGACCCTCAGTGATCTCGTCCTCGCCCAGGGCCGCAGCAGTCAGGCCGACGTCGACTGGCTGCACATGCTCGTCGGCGACCTGCAGCTGCTCGCCGATCTCGCCTTCGCCGACATCGTGTTGTGGGTCCCCTCAGGCGACGACGACTTCGTCGCCGTGGCCCACTCCCGACCGTCGAGCGCCGCGACCCTCTTCTACCGCGACTTCGTCGGCCAGGCGATCAAGCCGCAGTGGCGCGAGCTCGTCGGACAGGCCTACTCGACCGCGCGGATCGTCGATTCATCCGCCCCCGACTGGTACGAGGAGATGCCGACCCGGGTACGAGCGGTGCCCGTCATGCGCCGCCTCACCACGACCGGCACCAACGTCGCCCCAGAGCCCGTGGCCGTGATCACCCGGCACACGAGCCTCGGCGCGACGCGCACGCCGAGCCGTCAGGAGCTCACGTTCAACGAGTGCGCCGAAGAGCTCTTCCAGATGATCGCGTCGGGTGACTTCCCCGACCTCGGTGCCCCGACCGGGCCGCGCCGCGGCGCCCCGCGCGCCTCCGACGGACTCATCCGCCTCGACGTCGACGGCATCACGACGTTCGCGAGCCCGAACGCCCTCTCCGCGTTCAACCGCATGGGCTTCGACGACGAGCTCGAGGGCGAGTCGCTCGCGGAGGTGACGACGCGGCTCCTCGCCGGCAAGCTCGTGGTCGACGAATCGCTCCCGCTCGTCGTGACCGGCCGCGCGCCCTGGCGCACCGACGTCGAGTCGCGCGGAGTCACGGTCTCGCTCCGGGCGATCCCGATCCGCCACCGCGGTGAGCGCATCGGCGCCATCGTGCTGAGCCGCGACGTCACCGAGCTCCGCCACCAGGAGCAGGAGCTCATCACCAAGGACGCGACGATCCGCGAGATCCACCACCGGGTGAAGAACAACCTGCAGACAGTGGCCTCGCTCCTGCGCATCCAGGCGCGGCGCACGCACTCCGACGAGGCGCGCGAGGCGCTCACGCAGGCCATGCGCCGCGTCGGGGCGATCGCGGTGGTGCACGACACCCTTTCGGAGGGGCTGACCCAGAACGTCGACTTCGACGCCGTGTTCGACCGGGCCCTGCTGCTCGTCGCCGAGGTCGCCTCGGCGCACAACACGACGGCGCACCCGAAGCGGTCCGGCTCGTTCGGCGTGCTGCCGAGCGAGTACGCGACCCCGCTCGCGCTCGCGCTGACCGAACTCGTCACGAATGCCGTCGAGCACGGCCTCGCGGGCCAGGAGGGCGACGTCGAGATCACGGCCGACCGCTCGCAGACCACGCTCACCGTGACCGTGCGCGACACCGGTTCGGGCCTGCCGGAGGGCAAGGTCGGCGAGGGGCTCGGCACGCAGATCGTACGCACCCTGATCCAGGGCGAGCTCAGCGGCACGATCGACTGGCATACCGTAGTGGGCCGCGGCACCGAGGTCACGATCGAGGTGCCGCTCCGCTGGATCGCGCCGGCCTGATCGCAGCGGCCTGATCGAGCGGATGCCTCGGGCCGCCGCGCCCCGTCAGTTCCTGCGGGCGGACCGGAGGGTGCGCCTCCTCAGGCCTCGGCCCTGCCGCCGAAGAGGGCGAACGTATCGCCGACCGGTCCGAGGTGCACGAGCTTCTCGGGGTTCAGCTGGTTCGCGATGACCTGTGCCGAGCCGTCGGCGAACTCCACCATGAGCACGCTCAGCAGTGCGCCGTCAGGGGCTCGCACCCACAGCGCGGGCGCGCCGTTCACCGAACGTTGGTCGAATCGCACGCCGACCCGGCTTCCTCGCCGGACGAGTCCGGCGAGGAAGCGCGCCACGGCGACCGCGCCGTGCATGGGGTGCTGGATGGCGGGCGCCTTGCCGCCGCCGTCGCCGTAGAACACAACGTCGTCGGCCAGGCGGTCGACGAGACCGTCGACGTCGCCCGCCTCGAGCGCGGCGAAGAACGCGTCGGCGAGTGCCGAGTCGCGTTCGTCGATGCCGTCGAACCGTGGCCGCCGCTCGGCGATGCGGGCCTTTGCCCGGTGCATGATCTGACGGCAGGCCGCCTCGTCGCGATCGACGACCTCGCTGATCGCCCCGTAGTCGTAGGCGAACACCTCCCGAAGGAGGAACACGGCCCGCTCCACGGGACCGAGCCGTTCGAGCACGGCGAGGAAGGCGACCGAGAGCGTCTCGTCGCGTTCGATGCGATGTGCGGGATCCGAGTCGTCATCGGGCAGGGGCTCCGGCATCCATGGGCCGACGTAGACCTCGCGGTTGTGTCGCGCCGAGCGCAGCACGTCGATGGCGAGCCTCGTCGTGACCGTGACGGCGAAGGCGTCGGGATTGCGGATCTCCTCGCCGGCCACCTGGCGTTCCTGCAGGCGCAGGTAGGCGTCCTGCACGACGTCCTCCGCCTCGACGACGCTCCCGAGCATGCGGTACGCGATGGAGAACATGAGCGGTCGAAGTGCGTCCTGCGTCTCGCCGGTGATCGCCATTGTTCGAGGATGGCACACGTGAGGTTGCGGTGTCACAGATGCGGGGGCAGCCTCGTCGGAGGTGGTGAGAGAGAAGGAGACCGAGATGCGTGTACTCATCGCAGGCGCCACGGGCGCCATCGGAACGAAGCTCGTGCCGCAGCTTCTGGCCGACGGTCACGAGGTGTTCGGCACGACGACCAAGCGGGAGCGGGTGGCGGCGATCGATGCGGCCGGAGCTCATGGCCTCGTGATGGACGGGCTCGACGCGGCATCCGTTCGGGCCGCGGTGCTCGCGGCCCGGCCCGAGGTGATCGTGCACGAACTGACCGCGCTCGGGGGCGGCGTTTCGGACCTCAAGCACTTCGATCGCACCTTCGCCACGACGAACGAGCTGCGCACGCGGGGCACCGATCATCTGCTGGCTGCGGCTGCTGAGGTGGGCGACGTGCGATTCATCGCGCAGAGCTACGCGGGCTGGCCGTACGAACGCACCGGCGGTGCGGTGAAGACCGAGGAGGACCCGCTCGACCCCACTCCGACGGATGCCTCGAAGGAGTCGCTCGCCGCGATCCGGTACGTCGAGGAGGCGACGACCGGTGTCGGCGGACTCGCCCTGCGCTACGGGGCGCTGTACGGCCCCGGGCAGGCGCTCGGACGAGGCGGCGAGATGGTGACGATGCTCGAGGCCGGCAGGCTCCCACTGGTGGGAAGCGGCACGGGGGTCACCTCGTTCTGCCACACCGACGACGCGGCGTCGGCGACCGCCGCGGCCGTGCTCCGCGGTGCTGCCGGCGTGTACAACATCGTCGACGACGAGCCGGCGCCGGTCTCGGAGTGGTTGCCGGCGCTCGCCGAGGCCATCGGCGCGAAGCCGCCGATGCACGTGCCGGCATGGGTCGCGAAGCCGCTCATCGGCGAACACGGCGTCTCGATGATGACGAAGGCGCGAGGCGCATCGAATGCGAAGGCGAAGCGCGAACTCGGGTGGACTCCCACCTGGCCGAGCTGGCGGGAGGGGTTCCGCACGGGGCTCGGCTGAGCGGACGGGCGGAGGGGCGGCGGCCACGTGGCAGGGCTGAGAACGCGACTCATTCCTATCTAGGGCCGATCGCCCGTTCCCGGCATACGCTGGACGTGACATGGCACACGATCACGACCACGCAGCGACCGCGAACCGCACCCGCCTCTGGATCGCCATCGCGATCATCGGCGCCTTCCTCGTCGTGCAGGTGATCGGCGCCGTCTTCAGCGGTTCGCTCGCACTCCTCGCCGACGCCGGGCACATGACGAGCGACCTCATCGGGCTCGTCGTCGCCCTCGTGGCCGCGTTCGTCGCGGCTCGGCCCGCGACCGACCGCCAGACCTACGGATACCGGCGGGCCGAGGTGTTCGGCGCACTCGTGAACGGCGTCATCCTCGTGGTCGTCGCGGTCTCGGTCGCAATCAGCGCCGTGGGCCGTCTCATGACCGGCGCCGAGGGCGAAGCCCACGAGGTGCAGGGCGTGCCGATGCTCGTGGTCGCGGCCATCGGTCTCGTCGCGAACGTCGCGGCGATGCTCGTGCTGCGGGGCGGCGCGAAGGACTCGATCAACCTCCGTGGCGCCTACCTCGAAGTTCTCGGCGACCTCATCGGCTCGGCCCTCGTCATCGTCGCCGCACTCGTCATCGTCTTCACCGGCTGGGACGCAGCCGACCCCATCGCATCGCTGGCGATCGCGGCCCTGATCGTGCCGCGAGCGCTGTCGCTGCTCCGCGACGTGGCGCGGGTGCTCTTCGAGTCGGCGCCGGCCGACACCGACGTCGCCGAGATCCGTGCGCACATCCTGCGAACGAACGGCGTGGTCGCGGTGCACGACGTGCACGTGTGGGCGATCACCTCGGGCTCGCACGTCTTCAGCGCGCACGTCGAGGTCGAGCCCGAGGTCTTCGCCACGGGCCGCACGGGCGAACTGCTCGACGAACTCGGCGGATGTCTCAGCGAGCACTTCGACGTCGAGCACTCGACCTTCCAGCTCGAGCCGGCCGGCCGGGCCGAACGGGAGCAGCCGCAGCATCCCTGACGGCGCCTGGGGTGCCGTGGCGCGACATCCCCGAGCACTTCGGGAACTGGAACACGATCTGCAAGAACTTCGCCAAACGAGTTGCCGGTACCCTCGCAGGAGATCTGAGGGAGGGCCTCGTGGACACAGCGTCGATCGCACCGGAGAAGTTGCAGCGCCGGAGGACTCCTTTCCCGGTTCGGCGGTACCGCGGGGCGAGCGTTGTCGGCTTCGTCGCGTTCACCGTCTCTCTCGCCGGATCGTGGGTTCCCTCGTACTGGTTCGATGAGGTCGCCACAGTGATGGCTGCCCGGCTCAGCTGGAGGGAGCTGTTCACCTTCACCGAGTACGTCGATGTCGTCCACCTCAGCTACTACTCGCTGATGAAGGTGTGGATCGGTCTCTTCGGCGAGTCAGAGCTGGCCACCCGCTCCCTCTCCGCACTGGCCATCGGCGCGGCGGCCGCCGGCCTGGTCGTGCTGGTATCGATGTTCACGAGCATGCACGTCGCGGTCATCTCCGGTGCGGTCTTCGCGATGCTGCCGCACGTCACCTTCATCGGGGCGGAGGCACGCTCCTATGCCGTGAGTGCAGCGGTCGCCGTGTGGACCACGGTCGTCTTGCTGGTTGCGCTACGCGGCGGGCGCCGTCGCTGGTGGTTGGCCTACGCTGCCATGCTCATCGTCGGGGCCGCGGTCTTCCTGTATTCCCTGCTCCTGATCCTGGTCCACGGGTTCTACCTCTGGCGCCGCCATCGCCAGCGCCGAGTCGTCCTCTCCTGGCTGGCGGCTGCCGTGCTCGCCGTTCTGTCCACGCTCCCGCTGATCCAGGAGGGTCTCCGTCAGAAGAAGCAGATCTCCTGGATCGCCTACCAGCCCGGCCGAGATCTGTGGGGGATTCTCACGGAGCCCGCCTTCCAACTGTCCCGGGACGTTGCGGCCGGCGCGAGTGTGGTCGCCCTCGTGCTGGCCCTGTGCTTCGCTCGTCGCCTCTCGCCCGCTCGGCGCCGCCTGCTCGGCCTCGCACTGGCCTGGTTCTTCATCCCCTTGCTCATGCTGTTGATGGCGGATGCCGCGGTCGGCTCGGTGTTCACACCCCGCTACCTGTCCTTCGCAGTGCCGGCGGTCGCCGTGCTGCTCGCGCTCGCCTTCACGATCACCCCCTGGAAGCCGGTGGCATGGCTGCTGGTGGCTGCGCTTGCGCTTGCGTGCGCGCCGGGCTATCTCGCCCAGCGCACGCCCCTGGCCAAGAACGATGGAAGCGATCTCGCCCAGATCGCCGACTACATCCAGCGACACGCCGAGCTGGGCGACGGGGTGTTCCTGGAGGACTCCAACGTCGGCAATACGCAGCCGCGGCTGGCGCTCTCAGGCTATCCGGCCGCGTTCGCGAACACGACGGACGTCGCGTTCGTCCGCTCGTTCAAGACGACGGGGGGCTTCTCCGACATCACGGTCGGTTTCAACCAGATCGGGTCGCGGCTCGACGGGATCGACCGGCTGTGGCTCGTCACGGCGGGATCGCCCGCGACGGGGGAGCTCCGCGGGGCGCCGTTCATTCTGGGGGCGCACGGATTCGCCGCAGTGAGCGAGTTCGAAACGAACCGGTCGACGATCGTCATGTACCAGCGCTGACAGCGGCGCCCCGGGGTCGGGTAGCTCGCGATCGTGCGATCGAGCGAGCGATCGAGCTGGATACCTAGCGCTCCTCGGGGCCGCGCTCGAAGACCTCGGGGTCGAGCACGAGGTGAGCCGCCTCTTCCTCGTCGGTGATGACGTCGGCGCCGGCGGCCTCGGCCTGCTTCGCCTTGCGTGCAGAGGCGAAGTAGTGCCAGAGCGTCGGGATGAGCGTGAGGACGACGGCGCCGAGGAGGATGACGTCGATGTACTCCTGCACGAAGTCCGCGATCGGCGGGATGTAGCCGATGAGGTAGCCGAAGTAGGTGAGGCCCGCGCCCCAGATGAGCGCGCCGACGAGGTTGTAGAGCGTGTACTTCTTGTAGTTCATGTGCCCGACGCCCGCGGCGACGGGGGCGAACGTGCGCACGATCGGAACGAAGCGGGCGAGGATGATCGCGAGCGCACCGAAGCGCTCGAAGAAGGCGTTCGTGCGCTCGACGTTCTTGACGCTGAACAGGCCGGATTCCTTGCGTTCGAAGACGCGTGGTCCGAACTTGTGGCCGATCAGGTAGCCGACCTCACCGCCGATGAATGCTGCGACGCCGATCGCGAGGCACACCCACCAGATGTCGACGCCGAAGACGAGCGAGGTGTGGGTGAGCAGGCCCGAGATCACGAGCAGCGTGTCGCCGGGGAGCAGGAATCCGACGAGCAGGCCCGTTTCGGCGAACACGATGGCGCAGACGACGACGAGTGCCCACGGCCCAGCTCCGGAGATGATCGTCTCAGGGTCGAGCCACGGGATGAGTGAGGTGTGGATCACTGGGGATCTCCTGTGGTCGTCGGGCACGGCGAATGCCGGTCGGCAGGCGGCGTGGTGTGGATGCAGTCTACCGACGGGGAGTGCGCGCGGCATCCGCCTGGAGTATGACGCCGGCTCACTCCGTGGAGTGAGCCGGCGTCATGAGGCGGCGGGCGCACCGGTCGGACGCGTTCAGGCGGAGAGCGCCTCGAAGATCGCACTGTTCATGCGGAACGAGGTGCGGACCTCGGCGATGAGCGCGTCGACCTGCTCGGGCGCGAGCGCGAGGTCGTTCATCGCCTCGCGGTAGCCGCGCTTGTAGCGCACGACCCCGTCTTCGGCGATCTCGAACCGGTAGAAGCTCAGCTGCTCGGGGGTCGCGCCGTAGTGGCGTGCCACGAGCCGGGCGATGGCCTGACCGCCCGAGAGGTCGCCGAGGTAGCGCGTGTAGTGGTGCGCCAGGTAGCGGACGTCGTCGTCGGAGACCGACCGCAGGTGGGCGGCGTACTGGGCGGTCGCCGGCAGCGGCGGGTGCGCGGTGCGCCAGTCGGCGGCGCCGAGCGCGACGAGGTCGGCCTCGATCGCGGCCATGCGGGCGAGCTCGGGGTCGAACACGGCCGGGTCGCCCTCGCGACTGCCGCGCTCTTCGAGGGCCTCGTACACCCAGCCGAACTGCGCGAGGTAGCGCGTGTACTCCTCGAGCGAGAGTTCGCCGCCCATGAGCTGCACGATGTAGCCGCGCGATTCGGCGGCCTTGTGGTCGTCGGCGGAGGCCGCGCGCACGAGGGCGGCGACGTCGAGGGGCTCGGCGTCGGTGCGAGCCGGGGCGGTGGGGGCGATCGTCATGGGGCGACCCTTCGGTGAGGTTAGGTTTGCCTTACATCCTAGGGGGAGAAGCTGAACGGCGCTCGGGGTTCGTCGCACGAGGACGCGAACGGATGTCGGCGGGTGGCCGTAGATTCGACCGAATGCGATACGGATTCATCTACACGGGCAGTGATCCGAACCTCGCGGTCGAGCTCGCTGGGCTCGCCGAGGCATCCGGGTGGGACGGCTTCTTCGTCTGGGAGGGCATCTGGGCGACCGACCCCTGGGCGACGCTCGGGGCGGCCGCGATGGTCACCGACCGCATCAAGCTGGGCACGATGCTCACGCCGGTGCCGCGGCGGCGGCCGTGGGAGCTCGCCGGGCAGACCATGACGGTCGATCGGCTCTCGGGCGGCCGCGTCATCCTCTCGGCGGGGCTCGGTGTCTCGGAGGCCGAGCCGCGATTCTGGACGTTCGAAGACGACCCCGGGCGCAGGGAGCGCGCCGAGCTGCTCGACGAGTCGCTCGAGCTCATGCAGCAGATGTGGAAGGCCGAGCCGTTCGAATTCGAGGGGCAGCACTACCGGGCGAAGCGCACCGACTCGATGCTGCCGCCGGCGATCGTGCAGGAGCCGCGCATTCCCACATGGGTCGTGGGGCTCTGGCCGCGCATGAAGTCGATGCGCCGGGTCGCACGGTACGACGGATGGATCCCCAACTACGCGCCGCCGGGCGCGTCACCGTCGAGCGCCGAGGAGCAGACCCGGCTCTTCACGCCTGAGATCGCGGCCGAGGCGCTGGCCTGGATCCTCGCCGAGCGCGCCGAGCTGGGGGTCGTCGACCGACCGTTCGACGTGATCCAGGAAGGCACGACGAGCGGGACGGATGCCGCGGCCGACGCCGCCATCGTGCGGCCTTGGGCCGATGCGGGGGCGACGTGGTGGCTCGAGTCCGACTGGTCGGTGCCCGCCGAACGCATCGAGGCGTCGGCGCGTGCGCGCATCACGGCGGGGCCGCCGTCGGTGTGACCGGCGCCGGTGCCGCCGGTCGACCGCTCAGGCCGAGGTGTCGTCCTTCTTGATCTCGTTGCCGTCGGCGTCGTACTCGACCCACTCCTCGTCGATCTCGGTCGGCAGGGAGTCGGGGCGGTTGGGGTCGCGGTCGAGGCTCAGGGGCTCTTCGAGCGGGTCGACGAAATCGGTCATGATGCGTTCCTCCTGAGGCGTCTGTGATTCGACGCTAGCGCGACCGCTGTCGCTTGGACAGGATTTCGCGCCGTTGCGTCACGTAGCCGCGTGCGGAAGGTGGGACTTGAACCCACACGCCCGAAGGCACAGGAACCTAAATCCTGCGTGTCTGCCGATTTCACCACTCCCGCGAGTGCCCGACCAGTCTAGGCGTTTCGGGCGCGCCGCCCTCGGAGCAGCAACTGTGCGATGGTGAGCGAGGCAGCGCCGAACAAGGCGATCGGCAGGTCGAGGAAGTACTGCATGACGGCGGCCGCAGGCAGGAAGGTGAGCGCGGCGGCGGTCCAGGTGGCGAGGGCGCTCGGGCGGCGGAAGCCGTCGTGCAGTGCCGTCGATGCCGTCTCGAACCGTGAGAGCGGCATGGCGATGAGCATCACGATCGCGAGCACGACGACGAGCACGATCGGCCTGGTCGCCCACCACGCGGCACTGCCCGGGATCGGAGAGAGCACCGGCACCAGCAGGGCGAGGCCCGACACGGCGATGATCACCGGCAGGTGCCAGAGGTAGATCGTCATGGCGCGGCTGCCGACGAGGAGCACGGCCGCCTGCATCCACGATCGCCGCATGAGCGCGGTGAGCGGACGGTGCAGCAGCGCGAGCAGGCTCACCTGGGCGATGCCGAGCAGTGCGAGCGGCACCGTCGGCGGGTTGAGGTTCACGAGCATGTCGGGGGAGTACCAGCCCGCCGCCACGAGTCCGCCGATCAGCGGGTAGGGGACCACGACGAGGACGATCAGCTGCCAACGTCGTCGGTCACGGAACCAGCCGTCGGCGAACCAGAAGCCGAGCTGCTGCACGAAGAACCAGACGAAGACGAGGTTCAGGAGGCCGATCTCGACGATGCCGGTGGCGACGCGGACGGCATCGACCAGCACGGCACAAGTGAAGAGCACGAGCATGGTTCGCGCGGGAGCGATTGCATGCAGCCGCACCATCGTCGGGGCGAACACCTGTGCGAGCACGAACGCGGCGATGAACCAGAGCGGGCTGCCGGCGCCCGTTGCCACGATCTCGAGGAGGGTGGGGTCGACGCCGAGCATCGTCGCGGCGCCGAGCGCGATCGAGAAGAAGACGAACAGCGGAAGTGCGGGGCGGGCCAGCCGCAGCACGCGGCCGCGCACGAAATCGACCTGGTCGCCGCCGCGTCGCTCGAGGCTGCGCCACGCCGTCAGGGCCGTGAAGCCGCCGAGGGCGAAGAACAGCGGCATGATCTGCCCCGCCCAGGTCGCGGCTGCGAACCAGGGCTGCGCCTCGAGCGGGCGCGAGGCGATGATCGCCCCGTCGGGTCCGATGCCGACGCCGATCATGAGCAGGTGGATGACGACCACGAGCAGCACGCACGCCACACGGGCGAGATCGACGACGAGATCGCGCTTCGCAATTGCCGCGCGGGCGACGTCCGAGTCGAGTGAAATGCTCATCGGTCCTCCATTTCGAGTGAGCCGAGTCTAGTGAGCAGGTGGGCCGGACCGAGCGGAATGGTCGGCTCCCAGCTGAGGTGAGCTGCGGTGCGTCGAACCGCACAATCCCAGAAACATGCGTCGCTCGACTGTTCGCGGCACCGGTCCGCCGAGCGCGGGCTGTTCCTGCTGGAACGCCGCGAGCATGTCGTTGATCTCAGCCGGATTTCTCGGATGGGGTTGCCACGACGCTGGTACGACGAGTCGGATGAGTTGCGACTGGCAGGAAATTGCGTGCTCGAAGACCACCCACTCGACCCGTTCGGTGCACGTCCGCGATGGAATGGAAGGGGGCAGACGGACGATGCATGCTGATTGTTCATGCGGTCTGCGCGCTGAGCTTCGTGCTACAGCCTTCCCGCAGCCCACGTTGCTCGACCACCACTCGTTGCCGAGGTCGCAGGTCCAGCTGATTTCCCATGAGCCATCGCCAACGGGCTGGGGCCTTGCGCCACCACCGGTCAAGGAGCGAATGAGTCGCCGGTCCATACGTTCTCGGCGTTAAGTATGGTGGGGGTACTGATTCTCGACTGAGGGGTGATGGCAGATGGTCGAACCAGTGCGGTTTCCCGTGTCCCTTGATTCTCCGCATCTCGTGTACGGCGAAGATGTATTCCCCGAGTGGTATGCCGCGCGTCGAGCCGTATGGGAGCGCTCACTGGGATTCGAGCCCGACCGAAAGCTGATCGATAGTTTCGATCAACAGAGCGGTGCTGCGTTCTGGCAGTACTTCGAGGCGACGTACGGAAGCTCGAACGAGAAGACCCAACGTGCATGGGCAGCTCACCTCGGAGACAGATGGGAACTGCTTGTGAAGTCGGTCGGGCATGAGCCTCAACTCACCGCCGATCAACACACGGAATGGCGTCGCGCCCAAGAGGCATCGTTTGATGGGGCGCGTGCCGAGTACGCTCGCAAAGTCGTCGAAGCAGGTTCGTCGTTTGCGTCAATTCTCCGTACCTCAGGAGCGCTCCCTGTCGCGGCGTCGGCGGTCGAGAACTTGTCAGCGGCGTGGGCAGGAAACGGGACTTCGTTCAGTTCCAAGCTGGCCATCGACGGGGTCGGTGAAGTGGTCGCTGCCAACGTGGAGCGAAAGCGTGTGGCGAAGAAGGCGAAGTCCGAGGCGAAAGCACGCCAAGCCGCAGAACTGGCGAAGCAGCGCGAGATCGAACGACGTGAGCGTGCGGCTTCTGCTGCTTCGCGCGAAGATGCCAGGCAGAGGGAGAAGCGTGACTATGTACTGAACCAGCAGTACAAAGAAGCGAAACGCAAAAACGGACTGCGGTAACAACGCGATGCGCCCGACATCGCGAGCCACCGCGGCCCGACGGCCACGAGGGACGCCGTGAGCCGGGATCTCGTGACGTAACCGGCTGCTGCAGACCGCGCCGATGGAATCGCGACAAATGCCCTCAACAGGCCCGCACCGTGTATGAACCCACCGGCGGTGAGATGAGCCGTTCTCATCTCGCGAAGTTCACACGGAGATCGCGGCTCCTGCGATGAAGCTTCCCGCCGGAGGGCCGAGTGGTCATCCGTCAAGACTGCCCACCAGAACGCGTTGCCGGGGTGCGGCCTCCATTTCGAATAAGTCGAGTCCAGTGGGCGGGTAGCCGGCAACGGATTAGGTGCGCCCGTCGAGCGCCGCGAGCAGACGGGCCCTGTGGATAACTTCGGAGCGAGGCATCCGCTGCCGCGCATGATGGGTGCTATGACCGACCCCGTGCGCACCATCGCCGACCGCGTGCGCACGCGGGTGCTGCGTGACGGCGTCGATCTCACGCGCGACGAGTCGGCTGCTGCCAGGTACGCCCACGAAGAGGTGCGTCGCTACAGCGAGCGCGCACTCTCGGGGGCGCACGCCCAGCTCGGCGACGAGGCCGCCGCGACGCGCGAGGTCGTCGCCTCGATCACCGGCTACGGGCAGCTGCAGCCGTATTTCGAGGACCCGGAGGTCGAGGAGATCTGGATCAACGCGCCGACGAAGGTCTTCGTCGCGCGACGCGGGGTCGCGGAGCTGACGACGGTCGTGCTCTCGGACCGCGAGGTGCGCGAGCTCGTCGAGCGGATGCTGCAGCACTCGGGCCGGCGCGTCGACCTCTCGTCGCCGTTCGTCGACGCCACGCTGCCCGACGGGTCGCGACTGCACGTGGCCATTCCCGACGTGGCTCGCTCTCACTGGTCGGTCAACGTCCGCAAGTTCCAGCGCCGTATCCGGTCGCTCTCTCAGCTCATCGAGCTCGGTTCGCTCACCCCGCACGCGTCGGAGTTCCTGCGCATGAGCGTGCTCGCCGGCGCGAACATCCTCGTGTCGGGCGCGACCCACACGGGCAAGACCACGATGCTCAACGCGCTCATCTCGGGCGGACGCGCCGGCGACCGCGTGGTCACGGTCGAGGAGACCTTCGAGCTCGACGTCGACGTGCGCGACCTCGTGGCCCTGCAGTGCCGTCAGCCGAGCCTCGAGGGCACCGGCGAGATCACGCTGCGCCGCCTCATCAAAGAGTCCCTTCGCATGCGCCCCGACCGCCTCATCGTCGGCGAGGTGCGTGAGGCCGAGAGTCTCGACCTGCTCATCGCGCTCAACTCGGGGCTGCCCGGGATGTGCACCATCCACGCCAACTCCGCGCGCGACGCGCTCGCGAAGCTCTGCACGCTGCCGCTCCTCGCCGGCCGCAACATCGACTCCGCCTTCGTCGTGCCGACGGTCGCGAGCTGCATCGACCTCGTGGTGCACCTCGCCATCGATCGCGACGGGCATCGGCGGGTCGCAGAGATCGCGGCACCGACGGGCGGATGGACCGGATCGGCTGTCGATGCGGAAGCGATCTTCGTGACTCGCGCGGGTGAGCTGGTCGGCACAGGCACGGCCCCTGCGCGACTCGAGAAGTACCGTGCCGTCGGACTCGATCCCGACATCGTGCTCGCGGCGGCGGCACGATGAGCAGCGGTCTCGTGCTGGGCGCGCTGCTCGGGCTCGGCGTGCTGCTGACCGTCTCGCCGCTCCTCTGGCCTGCGAAGGCCGAACCTGACGGCCGCCGCGGCGCAATGACTGGTCGGGTGCGCGACGAGCTCGCGCTCGCGGGCCTCTCCGGGGTGCCGATCGCGGTCATCGTGATCGTCGCCGCGTTCCTCGCGCTCGTGGCGGGAGCGATCGCGCAGGCGGTCTTCATGGTTCCCGTGCTCACGATCGTGGCGACCGTGCTGGGCGCCGCGCTCGTGCCGCTCCTCGTACACGCCCGCGCCACCCGTCGCCGGGCCGCCAATCGCGCCGTCTGGCCCGATGTGGTCGACCACCTCGTCTCGTCCGTGCGGGCCGGAATGTCCCTGCCCGACAGCCTGGGGGCGCTGGCCGAGCTCGGGCCGTCATCGACGAGAACCGCATTCGCGGCGTTCGATGACGAGTACCGGCGCACGGGCAACTTCGGCGCGTGTCTCGATCGCTTGAAGGGCACGCTCGCGGACCCTGTCGCCGACCGCATCCTCGAGACTCTGCGCATGGCGCGAGAGGTCGGTGGCAGTGACGTGACGGCGGTGCTGCGGGGACTCTCCGGCTACCTCCGCGAAGACGCGGCCCTTCGCGCCGAGGTCGTCGCCAGGCAATCGTGGATCCGCGCCGCGGCGCGTCTCGGCGTCGCGGCGCCGTGGCTGCTGCTCGTGGTGCTCGCATCGCGTCCCGAGGCGATCGTCGCGTACGACTCCGCGGCCGGCGCCGCCCTGATCATCGCCGGCGTGGTGGTGACGATCGTGGCCTACCAGGCGATGGTCGCGCTCGGCCGCCTTCCCGAGGAGCGCCGATGGTTTCATTGAACAGCACGCCGGCACTCGGGCTCGTCTTCGGTGCGGTACTCGGGCTCGGACTGTGGCTCGTCATCTCGACCGTGCCGCGCATCGGCCGCCCGAGGCTCCTCGAGCGGGTGGCGCCCTATGTCGCCGACATCTCGGCTGAAGCGCGCTCCCTGCTCGCGCACCGGCCTGCCGACCCGACGCCGGTGCTCGGCCTGTTCGCCAGGCCGATCGGGCGGGCCGTTCGCACGGTCGTCTCGGAATGGCTGGGCGGAGCGGACACGATCGCACGGCGCCTCCGGCAGGCGGGGTCCACCGCATCGGTCGAGCGTTTCCGCGGCGAGCAGCTCGCGTGGAGTGCCGGGGCCTTCGCCGTCGCGTCGGCGATGGCGATCCTCGCCCCGTCGTTCGGCGCACTCCCGATGGTCGTCCGCGTCGCCATGCCGTTCCTCGCGGCGGTGCTCGGCGCGGTCATGCGCGACTGGATGCTGCAGCGAGCGGCCCGGCGCCGACTCGCGCGAATTTCGGCCGAGTTGCCGACGGTGCTCGAGTTCCTGACCCTGAGCCTCACCGCCGGGGAGGGCATGCTCGACGCGATCCGGCGGGTGGCGGGCCTGGGGGCTGGGTCGGGCGTGCTGCCGACCGAGTTCGCCGCGGCCGTGGCATCCGTCGGCACCGGCGTTCCGCTCGGGCAGGCGCTCGCCCGACTCCGCGACGAGCTCGATCATCCGGCGCTCACCCGCGCGCTCGACCAGGTGCTCGGAGCCCTCGAGCGCGGCGCACCCCTCGCCTCCGTGCTGCGATCTCAGGCCGGAGACGCCCGCGAGGAGGCCAAGCGCACGATCATCGAGCAGGCGGGACGCAAAGAGGTCGCGATGCTCGTTCCGCTGATCTTCCTGATCCTCCCGGTGACCATCGCGTTCGCCTTGTTCCCCGGATACCTCGTGCTGCAGGCGGGCTTCTGATGGCTCGCGACCACACCGAACGCACGGCTCCGTGCTCCGACGAAAGGGATTCACATGCGCAACTCGATCAAGCGGCGGTTCGACGACGAACGCGGCGACGTTCCCGGCTGGGTGCTGATCACGCTCATGACCGCAGGTTTGGTGATCGTCATCTGGGGCCTCGCGGGCCCCGCCCTGTCGGGCGTCTTCGACCAGGCGATCAACCGGGTGCTCGGCGTCTGAGCCGGCAGAGCGGCGGCGCCGGCCCGTGGGTCGCGAGACTCACGGCGCTCGCGCGTGAGGAACGGGGTTCGGCGGTCGCGGAGTTCACGCTCGTGAGCATCCTGCTGACGGTCCTCGCCCTCGCCGTGATCCAGCTCGCGCTCGCACTCCATGTGCGCAACACCGTGCTCGACGCCGCGGCGGAGGGCGCACGGTACGCCGCGCTCGCCGGATCGAGCGAGGGGGCGGGCATCGCGCGTACGCGAGAACTCATCAGCTCGGCAGTGTCGGCCGACTACGCCGCCGACATCGAGTCCGGCATCATCGCCATCGACGGCATCGCCATGGTCTCCGTGACGGTGCGGGCGCCGCTCCCCGTCGTGGGGCTCCTCGGCGTCGACCGCGCGCTGGAGGTGACCGGGCATGCTGCGCTCGAGACTGTCGACTGACGAGGGCTCGGCCTCGCTCGAGTTCCTGACGGTCGGCATGATCCTGCTCGTGCCGCTCGTCTACCTCGTGCTCGCCATGTCGGCGATTCAGGGCGGCGCGCTCGCCGTCGAGGGCGCGGCACGGCAGGCGGCGAGGGTCGCCGTGCAGGCGGTCGATGCGGGGGCAGCGGATGCCGCGGTGGAGCGCGCCGTGCAGGTCGCGCTCGACGATTACGGGGTCGATGCCGACGCGGCATCCGTCACCGTTTCGTGCTCGCCGTCGGGCGACTGCCTCGCCCCGGGGGAGCGCGTGACCGTCTCCGTCTCCGCGAGCGTGACGCTGCCGCTCGTGCCCGACGTGCTCGCGCTCCATCAGGCGGCGAGTGTGCCGCTCGAAGCGAGTGCGACCCAGACGGTGTCGCGGTTCGCGGCCGGGCGCGATGTGGCCGGGAGCGGGCCGTGATGCGCCGGGTGCGCGCCCGAATCGACGGCGACGAGCAGGGCTCGACGCTGCTGCTCACGATCTTCTACTGCGTGCTCGGGCTCACGCTCGTGCTCGTCGTGGTGTCGGCGACGTCGCTCTACCTCGAACGCAAGCGCCTCTTCACGCTCGCCGATGGTGCCGCGCTCGCCGCGGCCGAGGCCTGGAGCGTCGACACCGTGCAGGTCGAGGGCGACCGTCTCTCGCTCGAACTCGACTCAGCCGAGGTGGGGCAGGCTGCGGGCGCCTACCTCTCATCAGCGGTGCATGAGCTGCACGACGTCGAGATCGTGCGCGCGGCATCCGATGACGGTCAGAGCGCCACGGTGACGATGCGTGCCGTATGGTACGCGCCGATCCACACCGAGTTGCTGCCGTTGTCGGTGCCGATCGAGGTGACGGCGACCGCACGTTCCGTGTTCCACTAGGACACGATGACTTCCACTAAGACACGATGACCGAAGGGGCGATGATGCGACGGATCAACGGTGACACGTTCGGCCGGTGGAGCCTGCGCCTCGATGCCGCGTACTGCGCCGCGCTGGGAACGGCGGTGGCGCTCGGTGCCGGCCAGATAGCCCACGGGGTCGCGCTGCCCCCGCTCGTGATCGCCGCCTCGGGAGTTGCGGTGGTCGTGTGGGCCGGAGGGGTGCTCTGGATGCTCTCCCGCCTGCCCCTGCGTCGCGCGCTCGGCCTGGTCATGATCGCCAACGTGCTCGCCGCCATCGCGGTCGGGTTCATCTCGGCAACTGCGACAGCGGTGCTGATCGTCGGAGCGGTCCTGGCTGTCGCCATCGACATCGCGCTCTTCGCCACCAGCCAGGCGATTGCGCTTCGCGCACTCCCGGCACGAGGGTGAACTCCGTTGGGCTGTCGACCAGGGCGATGACGGCGCGCCGATGATCGCCCCGCCGGCGGACTACTCGGTGCCGATGATCGCCCCGGTCGCCGGGTCGATGATGTAGGTGGTCTTCGTCGGCTTCGATGGTTCATCGGCACCCGCTGGAGGCTGGCGCCCGGACAGCAGCTGGACCGCGGCCTTCCGGCCATCGACGGTCAGCTCGTAGTCGTGGCGGCGGGGGCGGTGCGCTCTGGCTCCGCGGGCCAGTCGGAGGTCAACCACCCGAGCCGTTCGAGACGCTCGAGGATCGGGTAGACCGTCCCGGGGTCGCGACCCGAGTCCTTGATGACCTGCGGGCCCCACATCGGCGACGCCGATTCGACGAGCACTCCGAGCACGTCCAGGGTCGGCGGCGTGACGCGTTGGATCGGCTCCATCCGGTCACGCTACTCGCCGGGGAATACGACGAGCGGCAGCCTTCGGCGGAAGGATCGAGCGTGGACGCCGGGGCAGGCGAAGCCTGCCTGCCCCGGCGGTTTGGCGCACATCGCCGTGGAGGTGCGCATCTTCCGCCGCGTGTCGGCGACGGAGGAATCACGACTGCGATACTACTAGAGTTATATCGAATAACCAAGCGGTTCGCTGAGCATTTGCACCGCGCAGAGTACCGCCGAACCGGCACCGTGCGATTGACTGGGAGCATGACCGTCGAGATCTCAGACCACTTCAGCCGCATTCTCTCCGCACCGGTGTACGCGCACCTCGGCACCGTGCGCCCGAACGGCGAGGTGCAGATGAACCCCATGTGGTTCGAGTTCGACCCCGAGGCGCAGACGATCCGCTTCACCCACACCACGACGCGCGCGAAGTTCCGCAACCTTCAGGCGAACCCCCGCATGACGCTCTCGATGACCGACCCCGAGAACCCGTTCAAGTACGTCGAGGTGCGGGGCCGCCTCGCCGACGTCGTGCCCGACCCCGAGGGTGCGATGTACGTGCGCCTCGGGCAGCGCTACGGTAACCCCGACGAGCAGGCGCCCGACGACAGTGCCGACCGGGTCGTGCTCGTCATGCAGATCGAGAAGGTCAACGGGCGATGACCGGATCCGGCGGCGGATCGGCGCCGGGCCGGGCCGACGGTCGCCGGTACGCGTGGACCGCGATCATCGCGGTCGTACTCGCCGCCGCGGCCCTACTGACCCCCGCGATCGCGTCGGTGCCGCTGTCGGCGCTCGCCGTGGTGCTCGGGCTGCGCGGGCGGCGTGAGGTGAAGAACGACCCCACGCTCGTGGCCGGGTGGCTGTGGATCGGTGCGGTCGCCGTCGGCGGCTTCGTGCTCGTCTTCCAGCTCATCATCATCGTGGCCACGCTCACGACGACCTCGGCCTGACGCGCTCCGCCTGACGACCCCGGCCCAACCCTCAGCAGCGCCGATGCGGCACGTAGCGCGGGATCCAGCGCCACAGCATCGCGGCGCCGACGAGACCGAGCGCCCCGACCACGAGGTTCGCCGCCATGATCGACGCGATCGACGTCACGGCCGCGATCATGAGCGGCGCCCCCGCCCCGCCGACGTCGCCGATCATGCGGAACGCGCCGAGGAACGGTGCCGGATTCTGCTTCGGCGCGAGGTCGGCGCCGAGCGTCATGACGATGCCGCTCGTCACGCCGTTCGCGAGCCCGAGCCAGACGGCGATGACCGTGAACCAGAGCGCGTTCGACGGCAGGTCGTGCGTGAACGCGAGGGCGATGTGCCCCGCGGCCATGCCGAGGAGGCCCGGGATCGCGTTCCAGAGCCGCCCGAAGCGGTCCATGATCTGGCCGCTCGCGTAGAACAGGGCGAAGTCGATCGTGCCCGAGATGCCGATCACGAGGGCCGCCTGCTCGGCCGGCATGCCGATCGAGACTGACCACAGCGGCAGCACGACGGTGCGGCTCACGCGCACCGCGGCGAGCAGCCCGACTCCGGTGCCGATGCGGGCGAGCACGCCGCGATTCTCGCGGATGGCCCGGAACACGCTCGGTGACGACTCCGCCGCCGCCTCGGCCTCGCCGGCGGTGAGCGGCGTGCCCGAGGCATCCGTCGCCGTCGTCGAAGCGGATGCCTCGCGCGCGAGCCGCGCCGCACCGAACACCCGCTCGGGGTCGGGCAGCAGCACGAGCACCCCGACCACTGCGAAGCAGGCCACGACGAGTACCCAGAAGACGGTCTCGCTCGAGCCCGTCGCCGCGATGATCGCGGCGGCGACGAAGGGGCCGACCGCCCAGCCGGCGCGGAACACGCCGCCGAGCGTCGAGAGCGCTCGCGCCCGCACGCGCACCGGCACGTAGCTCGTGAGGAACGCGTGCCGGGCGAGCCCGAACACGGCCGTCGCGAGGCCGAGGAGGAAGACGCCGATGGCGAGCGCGGGCAGCGTGGGGGAGACGATGGCGATGAGCACGCCGATGACGGCGAGCATCGCCGCCCCGATCATGGCGTTGCGTTCGCCGATGCGTGCCACGAGCCATCCGGCGGGGAGGTCGCCGGCGAGTTCGCCGACCATGAGCATCGCGGCGATGAGGCCCGCGAGGGCGAGCGAGGCGCCGCGCTCGCTCGCCACGAGCGGCACGATCGGGATCATCGCGCCCTCGCCGAGCGAGAAGACCAGGGTCGGCAGGTAGACCGGGAGGATGACCGCGCGCCACGAGAATCGGGGCGTGGAGTCGGTCATCGATTCGACGCTACACCCGCCGTGCACCCGTCATGGTCACCCGCTGGCTGCAGTGCGGCCGCCTCACGGAGCAGTGGCGACGGTGCCGGAGCGGATGTCCCAGTCGAACGTCGCCGGCGTGCCGAGCGCTCCGTCGGGCCGCTGCCGCCGGTACTCGAATCGTACGGATCCGAACTCCATGCCGACGGCCTGCGCGACGTCGCCCTCCGCCGAGCCCGTCACGTGCGCCGAGGTGATCAGGAGGTCCTGCATCTTCACGCTGAGCCACGCCTCGTGGCCGGTGCGCATGACCTGGAGCTCGGCCTTCTGGATGTGGCGACCCGACGCCGCGAGCCCGAAGAGCTTGCCGGATGCCGCGTCGAAGGCGTGCGACCAGAGGAGCGCCGACGGATCGGGCCGACCAGCCGCGCCGCCGCCGGTGCCGCCAGTGCTTCCGCCGTGGCCGGGCCCGGCCGACACGCCGGCTGTGACCCCCCACGACCACGTCAGCAGTTCGATCCAGCCCTCATGACCGACGGCGGACGACTCGCCCGGTGCATCGGCGAAGAACGTGAGATACGCGTGACCCGACATGCTCGCCCCCTTGCGACGGAGCCGCCGAACCCGACGTCTCGCCGCTGCACCGAATTGTACGCTCGGCGCGACTAGGCTGGGGAAGCCATGTTGGATCTTGACCTCACGCAGGAGATCGCCGCGCTGCGCTCCACTTTCCGCGACATCCGTGCCGTCGTCGACGTCGACGCCCTCGAAGCCGACATCGTGCGGCTCTCGGAGGAGGCCGGCGCCCCTGATCTCTGGGACGACACGACGAACGCCCAGAAGGTGACGAGCGCGCTCAGCCACCGCCAGTCCGAGCTCGCTCGCGTCAAGAAGATCGATTCGCGCCTCGACGACCTCGAGGTGCTCGTCGAGCTCGCCAACGAGATGGGCGACGAAGACAGTGCGGCCGAGGCGCGCACCGAGCTCGAGTCGCTGCAGAAGGCGATCGGCGACCTCGAAGTGCAGACGCTGCTCGACGGCGAGTGGGACGACCGCCCGGCGGTCATCACCATCCGCGCCGGCGCCGGCGGCGTCGACGCCGCCGACTTCGCCGAGATGCTCATGCGCATGTACCTGCGCTGGGCCGAGAAGCACGGCTACCGGGCGACCGTCATGGACACGAGCTACGCCGAAGAGGCGGGCATCAAGTCGGCGACGTTCGAGATCGACGCGCCCTACGCCTTCGGCACCCTGAGCGTCGAGGCCGGCACGCACCGCCTCGTGCGCATGAGCCCCTTCGGTGCGGCGGGCAAGCGCCAGACGAGCTTCGCGGCCGTCGAGGTCATCCCGCTCATGGAGGAGGCGCAGGAGGTCGAGATCCCCGAGAACGACATCCGCGTCGACGTCTTCCGCTCGAGCGGCCCCGGTGGCCAGTCGGTCAACACGACCGACTCCGCCGTGCGCATCACGCACCTCCCGACCGGCACGGTTGTCTCGATGCAGAACGAGAAGTCGCAGATCCAGAACCGTGCGGCCGCGATGCGCGTGCTGCAGTCGCGGCTCCTCCTCATCCAGAAGGAGCAGGAGGCGGCGCAGAAGAAGGAGCTCGCGGGCAACATCACCGCGAGCTGGGGCGACCAGATGCGCTCGTACGTGCTCGCGCCGTACCAGATGGTCAAGGATCTGCGCACCGAGTACGAGGTCGGCAACCCGAGCCACGTCTTCGACGGCGACATCGACGGCTTCATCGCCGCCGGCATCAAGTGGCGCAAGCGCCCGACCGAGTAGACACGCGAACGAAGCGGATGCCTCCGGCCGAGGCCGGCTGAGCAGTGCCCACGGGTCCTCGTCGGGCTCGGCTTCGATTCGGAACATGTCGCCTTCCTGCGATCCGCTGTTCGGGCGAATCTCCCGATCCGATGAGCCGTTCGAGGAGCCGGTCGTCCCGATCCAGTGGGCGGCGACCCGGAATTCCGGTGTCGCTGCCCACTTTTGCCCCCGCCTTCCATAGGCTCGGTTTCGATGATCCGTTTCGACTCCGTCACCAAGACCTACCCCGGCCAGGCGAGGCCCGCCCTGAACGACATCGGGGTCGAGATCCTCCGCGGGGAGTTCGTCTTCCTCGTCGGCGCCTCCGGCTCCGGCAAGTCGAGCTTCCTCCGGCTGATCCTCAAAGAGGAGAAGCCGTCGAAGGGTGCCATCCACGTGCTCGGCCAGGACCTCGGCTCGATCTCGAGCCGCAAGGTGCCCTACTTCCGGCGCGACCTCGGCGTCGTCTTCCAGGACTTCCGGCTGCTGCCGAACAAGTCGGTCTACGAGAACGTCGCGTTCACGCTGCGAGTGATCGGCAAGTCGCGCGGCTACGTGCAGTCGGCCGTGCCCGAGACGCTGAAGCTCGTGGGCCTCGACGGCAAGGGCAAGCGGATGCCGCACGAGCTCTCGGGCGGTGAGCAGCAGCGCGTCGCGATCGCCAGGGCGATCGTCAACAAGCCGCAGATCCTCCTCGCCGACGAGCCGACCGGCAACCTCGACCCTGTGACGAGCGCGGGCATCATGACGCTGCTCGAACGCATCAACGCGAGCGGCACCACGATCATCATGGCGACCCACGAGGCCGGCATCGTCGACCAGATGCGCCGAAGGGTCATCGAGCTCTCGGCCGGCGACATCGTGCGCGACGAGCGCAGCGCAGGCTACGACGGCCAGACGGTGCGCGACGTCGACTACGTGCCCGAGCAGGAGCCGGGCAAGCCGGGCAAACCCGGCAAGCCCGTGAAGACGGCCAAACCCGCCGCGGCGCCCGCGGCGGCAGCGCCGAAGGTCACCCAAGAGGTCATGCGCGACGCCGAGCCGCTCTACGTCGAGCCCGAGGCGACCGACGCCGTGACCGATGCCGCCGCCGAGATCACGGCCGCCGCCACCGGCACGATCCAGGTCGACCCCGAGAAGCTGAAGCCCAAGAAGACCGCCGCCGCCGCGGCAGCCGAGCATCTGACGCTCGCCGAACGACTCGGCCTCCGGGCACCGGGAGGCCCCCGGGAAGGCGACGACGACCAGGAAGTGGGGCCGACGAAATGAGGATCGGTCTCGTGCTCTCCGAGGCGGCGAACGGCCTTCGCCGCAACGCCTCGATGGTGGTCTCCGTCGTGCTCGTCACGTTCATCTCGCTGACCTTCGTCGGCACAGCGGCCCTGCTGCAGCTGCAGATCGGGCAGATGAAGAACTACTGGTACGACCGGGCGCAGGTCGCCGTCTACCTCTGCACGGGCGTCTCGACCACCGCGGGCTGCACTGACGGCGAGGCGACGGAGGAGCAGAAGGCGGCCATCGAGGAGCAGCTCTCCTCCGACACGCTCGAGAAGTACATCGACGAGTTCTACTTCGAGGACCACGAGCAGGCCTTCGAGAACTTCCAGGAGCAGTTCGAGGGCACGCCTGCCGCCGACTACGTGACCCCCGAGGTGCTGAACGAGACCTTCTGGGTGAACCTCGTCGATCCGTCGCAGGCGGCCGTGCTCGTCGAGAGTCTCGCCGGCATGGCGGGCGTCGAGGGCGTGGTCGACCAACGACGCTACCTCGACCAGATCTTCGACGTGCTGAACGCGGCGAGTTACACCGCGATCGCCGTCGCGGCGATCATGCTCGTCGCCGCGGCGCTGCTCATTGCGACGACGATCCGCCTCTCCGCGTTCTCGAGGCGACGGGAGCTCGGCATCATGCGACTCGTCGGCGCCTCGAACCGGTTCATCCAGACGCCGTTCGTGCTCGAGGGGGTGTTCGCCGGCCTCATCGGCTCGCTCCTCGCGGGCGGCGCAGTGGTGGCGATCGTCGCCTTCTTCGTGCAGGGCTACCTCGCCGACAACCTCTCGTTCACGTTCGTCGACCTCTCGGACGCATTCCTCGTCGTTCCGTTGCTGATCCTCGTCGGCGTCGTGCTCGCCGCCGTCTCCGCCGGCATCGCGATCACGAGATACCTGAAGGTCTGATCGACCGGGTTTCGACACGCCCGGCCGCCAGCAGCTAGACTGAACGGCTGCTCCGGATGCGCCGGGGCATCCGCTATCGAAGCAAGGAGCCGCTCGTGCCCAGGGAGACCGGTCAGAAGGTCGTGGCGACCAACCGCAAAGCGCGCCACGACTACACGATCGAGGACACCTACGAGGCGGGCCTCGTGCTCACCGGCACCGAGGTGAAGTCGCTCCGCGAGGGTCGCGCGTCGCTCGTCGACGGCTACGCCTTCATCGAGGGCGGCGAGATGTGGCTCGACGCCGTGCACATCCCCGAGTACACCGAGGGCACGTGGAACAACCACGCACCGCGGCGCAAGCGCAAGCTCCTGCTGCACAAGCAGGAGATCGTGAAGATCAGCCACCGCACGAGCCAGGGCGGTTACACCCTCGTGCCTCTGCAGATCTACTTCTCGGGCGGGCGCGCGAAGGTCGAGATCGCGGTCGCGAAGGGCAAGCGGGAGTACGACAAGCGCCACGCGCTGCGCGAGCGCCAGGACAAGCGCGAGGCCGATCGGGCCATGGCGAGCCGGAAGAACCTCGGCGACTAGCTCGCTCCGCGCACGATCCCGGGCCCTGCTCCCGCGCCGCGGGCGCGTGTAGGCTCGGCACGATGGAGACCTCGACGCGCATTCCGGTTCCCGGTACCTACAACTTCCGCGATGTCGGCGGGCTGCCGGCACTGACCGGCACCGTCCGCGACGGGGTGCTCTACCGGTCCGACGGCCTCGCCCGTCTCGGTGAGGCCGGCCAGGAACGGCTCCGCGACCTCGGCGTCGGCATCGTCATCGACCTGCGCGACGAGAGGGAGGTCGCGGCCATGCCCGATGACCTCGGCGACCTCGACGTCGAGGTGCTGCGGCTGCCGGTCTTCGAAGGCTCGGGTGCGTCCCAGGGCATGGCGGGCATCTCGCTCGACGCGCTCTACGAGCGCATCGTGACCCAGCACACCTCCGTCGTGGTCGACGCCCTGCGCGAGATCTCGATCGCCGGCGACCGTGCCGTCGTCGTGCACTGCACCGCGGGCAAGGATCGCACGGGCATCGTCATCGCCCTCGCGCTGCTCGCGGTCGGCGTCGATCGGGAGTCCGTCGTGGCCGATTACGCCTTGACCGAGGCGAACCTCGCCGGCGATTGGCTCGAGGGCATGATCGCGCGCATGGCTGGCTACGGGGTGCCCGACTCGCCCGCGCTACGCACGCTCTTGGGCGGCAGCCCGCGCGAGGCGCTCGACGACGTCATCGAACTCGTCGAACGCGAACACGGTTCGGTGCGCGAGTACCTCCTCGCGTCGGGGCTCGAGCTCAGCGCACTCGCCGAGCTCGAGACCCTGCTCGTCGAGCCCGCCTGATCGGTCGGCGGTCGGAGCGTTCGCGTTTCGCGCCGTCGCGGCGCCGGCTCAGGCCGGCTCGGCGGTGAACCGCGCCTCGACGGATGCCGCGATCACGAGCAGCGCCGGCGTGAACTGCGCCGGGCCGCCCCCGCCGCCCGACATGTCGGCCGACGCCCGCATCGCGAACATCCGCTCGCCGGGGGCGCCCGGCGGCACCGGCTGCGCGGTGAGCAGGCCGGTGTCGGCGAGCTCGACCGGCGACGGTGCGCCGAGCCCGAGCGCCGCGGCATAGACGGCGGCCTTCGTCACCGCGTCGGCCACGGCCGCGCGCTGAGCGGCCTCCTGCGTGCGCTTGCGCGTGGCATCCGTCAGTCGCCAGTCGATGCCGCCGACCGAAACCCGACCGTTCACAGAGACCGCGCTGACCCACTCCCCGAGCTTGGTGAGGTCGGTGAAGACGACCTCGACATCGGCGTTCACCTGGTGCACGACGGGCAACTGCTTTCCCTCGTTGTTCCAGGGGCGATGCGAGGAGATGTGCAGTTGTCCGGCGGACCAGGTGTCGAGTGCACCGGAGTCGTCGAGCCCCTGCACGGCGGCGATGAGCGCGTCGCGGGACTCGGTCGTGCGCGCAAGGGTCGCGTCGCGTTCGGCACCCGAGGCGCTCACCGTGAGCGAGACGGCGCCGAGCTCGGGCGCGATGCGTTCTTCGGCGGTGCCGCGCACGGCGATGACGGTAGCCACATGGACCTCCAGGTGAAATCCGCTCGGGAATGGCGGAGCGGCCGCGCCTGTTCTAGACTGTAAGGCCGGGTACTCACCGTTTCAACGATGGGTGCTCGGGGTTTGACACTCTGTCAATTGAAAACTCCACAGTGTGCGACAACGGCCCGCCAGGCTGAGCGATCAGTCACGGCGATTCATGGGGATGATCGGTTTCGACATCGTCTGCGAACCCACGAGAAGCGGGCCGAGGATCCAGGGTTATCTCGTAAACGATCTCTGGAAAACAATAAGTGCCAATGCAAAGCGCACTGACTTCGCCCTCGCTGCTTAAGCGAGCCCGATAGTCCGTCAGCCCGCGGGTCTGTTCCCGCCCCGGTAGCTGGCGTCATCTAGGGAACTTGCTGCGTGTGGTCGCCTGAGCGACACGCGGGACTTCATTCAGGCTGGGCCCGTCGACCTAGGCGCCTGTGGCAAAGGTCGGGGCCGAGCAGAACGCTTGCACAGGCTGCGCCCGGAGAAGGCGTGGAATCACAGCGATGGACGGGGGTTCAATTCCCCCCATCTCCACCAACGGCTGTTGTCGCACACTGTGGCTCGAAGGCCCGGAATCATGCGGAAGTTCTCGCATGATTCCGGGCCTTCCTCAGTGGTACGACGAACTCCAGCGCACGCCGAAGCCGCCCGCACCCATGAAGGGGACGGGCGGCTTCGTCGCGTTCCGCGCGCTGCGCGGGTGCCGATTCGGCTCAGCTGATCTTGCGTCGGTAGATCGAGATCGCCCAGAAGTAGGCGACCACGAGGATGCCGACGAGCCAGGCGAGGGCGATCCAGATGTCGCTGCCGACGGGCTGGCCGGCGAACAGGGCCCGGGTGGAGGTCACGATGGAGGTCACGGGCTGGTTCTCGGCGAACCAGGC
>NZ_LMIR01000001.1 GCF_001429165.1 Agromyces sp. Root81 | reverse complement strand
GGCTCAGCTGATCTTGCGTCGGTAGATCGAGATCGCCCAGAAGTAGGCGACCACGAGGATGCCGACGAGCCAGGCGAGGGCGATCCAGATGTCGCTGCCGACGGGCTGGCCGGCGAACAGGGCCCGGGTGGAGTTCACGATGGAGGTCACGGGCTGGTTCTCGGCGAACCAGGCGACCGGGGCCGGCATCGTGTCGGTGGGCACGAAGGCCGAGCTGATGAAGGGCAGGAAGATCAGCGGGTAGCTGAACGCGCTCGCCCCGTCGACGGTCTTCGCCGAGAGTCCGGCGATCACGGCGAGCCAGGTCAGGGCGAGGGTGAACAGCACCAGGATGCCGACGACGGCCAGCCAGGCGCCCACGTCGGCTCCGGTGCGGAACCCCATGATGAACGCGACGCCGATGACGATCGCCACCGAGACCATGTTCGAGACGAGGGAGGTGAGCACGTGCGCCCAGAGCACGCTGGATCTCGCGATCGGCATGGACTGGAAGCGTTCGAAGATGCCGCCCTGCAGATCGAGGAACAGCCGGTAGGCCGTGTAGGCGACGCCGGATGCGATCGTGATCAGCAGGATGCCCGGGAGCATGTAGTTGATGTACGACTCGTCGGATCCGGTGTTGATCGCACCGCCCAGCACGTAGACGAAGAGCAGCATCAGTGCGATCGGCGTGACCGCGGTGGTGATGATCGTGTCGGGGCTGCGGAGGATGTGGGTCAGCGATCGGCCGGTGAGGACCCGGGTGTCGCTGAGGACGTGGGTGGTCATCGTGATTCCTTTCSTGCCTGGGCCGCGCCGTCGGTGCGGGCGGCGTCGTCCGTTTCGTCCTCGCCGGTCTCTCCAACGAGGGTGAGGAAGACCTCTTCGAGGGTSGGCTGCTTCTCGACGTACTCGACCGTGGCGGCCGGGAGGAGCTGCTTGAGTTCGGCGAGGGTGCCGTTCTGGATGATCGTGCCCTTGTGCAGGATCGCGATCCGGTCGGCGAGYTGYTCGGCTTCGTCGAGGTACTGCGTCGTGAGCAGCACGGTGGTGCCGCTGTCGGCGAGCTTCTTGACGGTCTGCCAGACCTCGATGCGGGCCTGCGGGTCGAGGCCGGTCGTCGGTTCGTCGAGGAAGATGATCGGCGGGTTGCCGATCAGGCTCATCGCGATGTCGAGCCGGCGGCGCATGCCGCCGGAGTAGGTCGCCGCCTTGCGGCCGCCGGCGTCGGTGAGCGAGAAGCGGGCGAGCAGGTCGTCGGCGATCGCGCCCGGGTTCTTCAGGTGACGGAGCTTCGCGATCAGCACGAGGTTCTCGCGGCCGGTGAGTACTTCGTCGACCGCGGCGAACTGCCCGGTCAGGCTGATCGTCTCGCGCACGTCGCCGGGGTTGGCGGCGACGTCGAGGCCGTTGACCGTCGCGGAGCCCGCGTCGGCCTTCAGCAGCGTCGCGAGGATGCGCNCTGATCGTCTCGCGCACGTCGCCGGGGTTGGCGGCGACGTCGAGGCCGTTGACCGTCGCGGAGCCCGCGTCGGCCTTCAGCAGCGTCGCGAGGATGCGYACGAGCGTGGTCTTGCCGGCGCCGTTCGAGCCGAGCAGGGCGAAGATGCTCCCCGCSGCGACGTCGAAGTCGACGCCCTTGAGCACGTGCAGGTCCTTGAACGACTTCTCGATGCCCTGAACGCGAATTGCTGATTCGGTGGTCATTTCTGGGTCTTCCTCTCTGCGTCGTCGATCGCCTTGTTGAGGCGAGCGCGTTCCTTGTCGATCCACTGCTTGCCCGAGTAGGCCGCGGCGAACTCCTCGGCGAACTCGACCGGGTCCTCGCCGACGATGTCGCGCACCGGCGTGCCGTCGATGGCGGCGCGCTCCCACAGGTCGGCCGCGTCGCCGAGCATCGTGACCATGGTGTCCCCATCGGTGATGCCGCCCGCGTACATCAGGTACCTGTCGACCGCCTTCGCGGCGGTGCGGTACGGCTCGGGGAGGGCCTCGATGCGGGCCTTGTACTGCTTGTACTGCTTCTTCTGCTCGAGCGACCCGGTGACGGTCTCGATCCACTTCGCGGCCATGGTTACTCTCCTTCTTCGTTCGTGCGTTCGATGCGGTGGTGGAGCTGGTCGATCCGTTCTGCGAGGAAGCTCCACGTCCCCCAGAACTCCGCCAGGTACGCGCCNCTCTCCTTCTTCGTTCGTGCGTTCGATGCGGTGGTGGAGCTGGTCGATCCGTTCTGCGAGGAAGCTCCACGTCCCCCAGAACTCCGCCAGGTACGCGCCGCCCGATGCGTTCAGCGTGTAGACCTTGCGCGGCGGGCCCTTCTCCGACGGAACCTTCTCGACGTCGACGAGGCCGCGCTGCTCGATCCTGACCAGCAGGGCGTAGACGGTGCCCTCTGCGATCTCGGAGAAGCCCTCGTCGCGCAGCCGGGCCGTGATCTCGTACCCGTAGGCCGGACGCACGGCCAGGATCGCGAGGACGATGCCTTCGAGCGTGCCCTTGAGCATCTCGGTCATCTGCTTGCCCATGGAACCCCCTCCTCTCTACTACTCGGTGTTGTTGACTACCGGTACATAGTAAGCACAAGTACCGGTAGATAGCAACACCAAGTAGTGAAATTCTTCGAACGGGTCGCCGAGCGGCGCCGGTTCGCGGGTGCCGGTCGCGCCGGTCGGCAGGCTGAAGCCGTCAGGCGCGAGCGGCGACGCGCAGAAGTTCCGTCATCCGCTGCACGGCGGGATGCGTGCGCATCGACCGCTTCACGCGCAGCATGATGCGCCGCTTCACGTCGACGTCGTCGACGGCGACCATCGCGACCCCGTCGGGGAGGCGGATGGCTCCGAGTCGCGGCAGCACCGTGACGCCGACGCCGGCGGCGACGTAGTCGAAGCCGGTCGCGTAATCGGGGGCCTCCAGGCGGAACCTCGGGGCGAATCCACGAGCTGCGCAAGCTGCCAGGACGATCTCCCGGCAGGGTCCGCGGGCGTCGTCGTTGTCGATCCATGGTTCATCGGCGAGCTCGAGCAGGGTCACCGACCGCCGTCGGGCGAGCGGATGTCCCCGCGGGACGACGACGACGTATCCTTCGGTGCGGAGCGGCTCGATGTCGTACCCGTCTGCGACGCCGTCGGCGACGGCGGGGTCGCGATCGCCGCGCACCGACTCGGCGACGTAGAGTTCGACATCGGGTTCGCCGGTGAGTTGCCCGTGCCGCTCGACGAGCGAGAGTTCGAGCCGGAGGTCTGGGAACTCGTCCAGCATCGTCGCGGCGATCGCGGGCATCCACGCCCGGTTCGAGGAGGAGAAGCAGCTGATGCGAAGGGTGCCGCTGCGACCCGAGCGGAGATCGTCGGCCAGCGAGTCGAAGTCGGCGAGCTGGTCGAGTACCCGCGCGGCACGATCGGCGACGGCGAGGCCCGCGGCGGTCGGCACGATGCCGCGACCGCGCTTCTCGATGAGGGTCAGTCCGGTCTCGCGTTGGAGCGTGCTGACGTGCTGGCTCACGGCGGACGGCGTGTAGCCGAGTCGTGCGGCCGCACGGTTGATCGAGCCGGTCTGCACGACGGCGCGGAACACCCGGAGTCGATGCGGATCCACCATGTTCCGGATCGTACAGTGATGCTGAACGAATCGGAAGGATCGTTCGCTTGTACTGCCGTGATTGCGTCAAGCAGTCTGGACGCATGCGACTGACTCCCACCACCGTGCCCGGCCCGACGAGTGCCGCGACGGCGCCGGATCCGATCGGTTGGAAGGTACTCGCCGCGATGATCGTGGTGCTCGTGCTGTGGGCCTCGGCGTTCATCGCGATCCGGGCGGTCGGAGACGCGATCTCGCCGGGCCCGCTCGCGCTCGGCCGGCAGCTCGTCGGCGCCCTGGTGCTCGTGGCCATCGCCGTCTGGCGGCGACCGCCGCTGCCCCGCCCGCGCGCCCTCGTGCTCATCGCGATCTACGGCGTGCTCTGGTTCGCCGGCTACACGCTCGTGCTGAACATGGCGGAACGCCACCTCGACGCCGGAACCGTCGCGATGCTCGTGAACATCGCGCCGCTGCTGGTGGCGCTCGCGGCCGGAGTCCTGCTGAAGGAGGGCTTCCCGAGGCCGCTCATGGTCGGCATCGGGATCGCGTTCGCGGGCGTGGTGATCATCGCGACCGGCGGGATCGGGGCGGACAGCGAGCCGATCGGAATCGTGCTCGGCATCCTCGCCGCGATGCTCTACGCCTCGGGAGTGCTCGTGCAGAAGGTCGCGCTGCGCTCGGCGGATGCCCTGAGCGCGACCTGGATCGGCTGCCTCGTCGGCGCACTGGTGCTGCTGTCGTTCCTGCCGCAGACCGTCGTCGAGATCGCGGATGCCCCGGCGCCGGCCGTGCTCGCGGTGATCTACCTCGGTGTGGGGCCGTCGGCCGTGGCGTTCCTGCTCTGGGCCTACGTGCTCAAGCGCAGCTCAGCCGGGGCCACGGCGTCGGCGACGCTCGCAGTGCCGGCGATCGTGGTCGTGCTCTCGTGGCTGCTGCTCGGCGAGCTGCCGACCGTGCTCGGCCTGGTGGGCGGAGCGCTCTGCCTGGCCGGTGTGGCGTGGAGCCGTCGTCGGCCCCGCGAGCGGACGGCGCAGGCATGAGAATGCCGCGTGGCGCAGCCGAGGCGCGCCACGCGGCATCCGTCGATCAGCGAGCCGCGCCCGCGAGCGTGCCGGTGACCTGGCCGGCCGGGTCGTAGATCACGCAGGAGACCACGCGGTCGCCCATCTGGTCCCAGCTGTCCTCCGAGGGGCGGTACGCGTACATGCCCAGCGCCGACGAGTCGTAGGCGAGGCCGACGAACGGCTCGAACTGCGCGAGGCAGGCCTCGTCGGCCTGCGTCTGGATGACGTCGTCACCGGGGTAGGTGTCGCCCTCGAGAGTGAGGTCGAAGTAGATCTCCTCGTCGTGCGGCTGGTCGCACGGCACGACGGGCACCTCGGAGACGAGCTCCTCGGTGACCTCGTTCATGCAGTCGCCGACCTTGAGGGCGAAGACGTCGGCGTCACCCTCCTCGATGATCTCCTGGGTGGTCTCGTCGCGCTCGGGCTGCGAGGCGGGGCCGCCGACGAGGTCGCTGACGATGCTGCATCCGGCGAGCGGGATCGCGACCGCGACCGCGGCGAGGGAAACAAGTGCGCGCGTCATTGTGCGACGCATGGTGGTATTCAAAGTGGGTAGGGCCTCTCGATTCGGGTGAAGGATGTCCGCGAGGGCGCGTCGATCAACCGGCGCCCCCGCCCTATCCGGTTGATTTCGAGGTCAGCCTATCGGGAGCGTCCGACGTGTTACACGCGTCAGCGCAAGGCAGGCAGCACCTCTGCGCCGATGAGCACGAGATGCTCCAGATCGCGCACATCGACGAGTTGGAGGTAGACGCGGTCGGTGCCGAGGTCGCGCAGTCGCAGGATCTTCTCGACCGCCGCTGCTGGGACTCCGGCGATGTTGACGTCGGCGAAGGTGGCCGGGTCCTCGTCGATGGCTGCGAGGCGTCTCGCGTAGTCGGCGTCGGAGGTCGCGACGACCGTGGGCAGTGCGACGCTCATGCGGATGGAGTCGGGGTCGCGGTCGATGTCCTCGCAGGCCTGCCGGACTCGGGCGAACGTCTCGGCGACCACCGTCTCGTCACGGAACCCGATGTTGAACTCGCTCGCGAACCGCGCGGCGATCGCCGGGGTGCGCTTCGGGCCCGACCCGCCGACGATGATCGGCACGCGGGCCTGTGCGGGCTTCGGCAGCGCCGGCGAGTGCACGAGCCGGTAGTGCTCGCCGGTGAAGTCGTAGTGCTCGCCGACGGGCGTCGACCACAGGCCGGTGACGACCTCGAGCTGCTCCTCGAGCAGGCCGAAGCGCTTGGCCGGGAAGGGGATGCCGTAGGCCTCGTGCTCCTCGGCGAACCAACCGGTGCCGAGGCCGAGCTCGACCCGGCCGCCCGACATGTCGTCGACCTGTGCGACCTGGATGGCGAGCACCGAGGGGTGTCGGAACGTCGCAGAGGAGACGAGCGTGCCGAGCCGGATGCGCGCGGTCTCCCGGGCGAGTCCCGCGAGCGTCGTCCACGCATCGGTCGGGCCGGGCATGGGGTCGGCGCCGTCCATGGCCAGGTAGTGGTCCGAGCGGAACCATCCGTCGAAGCCGAGCCGCTCGGCTGTGCTCGCGTGTGCGAGCTGATCGGCGTAGCTGGCGCCCTGCTGCGGCTCGGTGAAGATGCAGACCTCCACGCCCGCCGCCTACGCCTCGTCGACGAGCGCCGCGAGCACCTCGTCGTGGAGGGCGCCGTTCGTCGCGAGCGCGCTGCCGTGCCACGGCCCCGGTTCGCCGGTGACGGCCGTGAAACGCCCGCCCGCCTCCTCGACGATGGGGATGAGCGCTGCGAGGTCGTACGGCTTGACGTCGAACTCCCCGGTGATGTCGATGAGCCCCTCGGCGAGCAGCATGTACGACCAGAGGTCGCCGTAGGCGCGGTCGCGCCAGACGCGCTCGGAGAGTGCGAGCAGGCGGTCGAGGTAGCCGGCCTCGCGCCACTGGGCGATGCTCTGGAAGCTCAGGGAGGCGTCGGCGAGGGAAGCGACACCGGAGACCTGCAGGCGCCGGGCGCCGGGCACGGACGCCTCGCCGATGGCGGTCCGGGCCTCGCTGGCCCCGGCCTCCGCCGCCGATGTCGTGGTCCAGGCGCCGAGGCCGGTGGCACCCCACCAGCGGCGCCCCATGGCGGGCGCGGATGCCACGCCGACGACCGGCACGCCGTCGATCGCGAGGGAGATGAGCGTTCCCCAGACGGGCACGCCGCGGAGGAAGTTCGCGGTGCCGTCGATCGGGTCGATGATCCACTGCCGCGCCCCGTCGCCCTCGACGCCGAACTCCTCGCCGAGGATGCCGTCGTCGGGTCGGGCGGCTGCGATGCGTTCGCGGATCGCACGCTCGACCGCGAGGTCGGCTTCGGTGACGGGGGAGCGGTCGGGCTTCGTCTGCACGTCGAGGTCGATCGCACGGAATCGCGAGAGCGAGACGGCGTCGGCCAGTTCGGCCAGTTCGAGCGCGAGCGCGAGGTCGGAGGAGAGCTGGTCAGCGGTGTCGGCGGTCACGAAGATCAGGCTATCGTGGGCGCCGCGCTGGCCGGATCCGCGCCCGTCGCACGGTGTCGAACGGGGTGCGACGCGCCGATCGCGGGCTTCGATTGGCGCAACAGCGCATTCTCCTGATACTGTGATTCCTCGGTTCGGGTTATAGAAAATCCGGGCCGAAACAAGTGAAGAATGCACCTCTAGCTCAATCGGCAGAGCAACTGACTCTTAATCAGTGGGTTCTCGGTTCAAGTCCGAGGGGGTGCACGATCAAGCCTCGAACCTCTCGCCGGGTTCGGGGCTTTTTCATTTCCCGCGGCCGCGGCCGCGGCCGCTGCCGCTGCCGCTGCCGCTGCCGCACGCATCGCACGCCGTCGCCGTCGCCGGCCGGTGGTCGGTTGCCGGTTCGGACGTCCGCTGACTGTTCGACGCGGGAGACGGCTTGCACGGATGCCTCCGCGCCCTGAAGCGCGGAGGCATCACCGATGAGGTGAGATCGAGCCATCGGACTCGATGTTCGCGGCGGTCTCGGGAAAGTCGCGACGGCTTCGTTGATCGATCAGCTCGACCGCCCGTTCGTCAGGGTCTCGGACGGGTCTCCCATCGTGCTGCTCGAAGCGGACGGAGCGCACCTGCCCGTCGATCATCGTTCCATCGGCGCGCAACCTGACGGCGAGGTAGGCGCCGTAGCGCGTCGACTCTTCCGCGCCGAAGACGCCCCCGCCGCCGAAGTTACCCAGGCTGTACGCGATCAGCCTTCCGCGATAGAACTCCATCCCCCGCAGCACGTGCGGCCCGTGGCCCACGACGAGGTCGGCACCCGCGTCGACAGCCGCATGCGAGAACGCGATGGGGTCGCCGCGGTTCTCGCCGTACATGACCTCGGTTCCGGGTGTCACGGCATCCGCGCCGGCACCCTCGGCTCCCATGTGCGCGTGGACGACCACGATGTCCGCGTGTTCTGCGGCTGCCCGCACGACCTGTCGCACGTGGCGCAGGTCGGTGACCCGGTTGAAGCCGTCGTAGGGCGCGAATCCGAGCATCGCGACCGTGATGTCACCGATCCGTGTGAAGGCGATCTCATTGCGGTCGCCGACCGTTCGGACTCCGGCGTCGGTGAGATGCGCTCTCGTGTTCGCGTATCCGGCGCGCCCGAAGTCGCCGGTGTGGTTGTTCGCAAGGTTGAGGAGATCGAATCCGGCGAAATGTTCAGCCGCGTCCGGGTCGCTCCGAAACGCCAGGCAGTCTGCGTGCTGCTCGCACTTGTCGTATCCCGTGTCTGCGGAGATGACCTGTTCGAGGTTTCCGGTGACGATGTCCTGGGTGAACCAGGGCCGCACATCGTCGAAGTGGCCACGACCGCGGTCGGCGGGCACGGAGTGGTTCACGTCGTACAGCAGCATGTCGCCGGTTGCCCCGATGCTCACCTCTCCCGCCTGCGACGCGGGCTGGCGTGGAACCTCGGCCGGGCTGACCGGTATCGCCGTGACGCGGATCGTCGACACGCCCATCGCCGCGACCATCAGGGCCGCGACCGCCGCACGCCACGGGAGACGGTGCCGTGGCCGGGCCGGGTCGTCGCGGCGAGAGAGCTCAGCCGGTGTTCGGCGTGCCGGAAGGTCGAACAACCAGAGCAGTCGGTCGCGCACGATGAGGTGTCCGAGCATCGTGCTCACTGCGACGACGACCGCGGTGAGGATCATCGGGAGCAGGACGGCTGCGGCCAGCTGCACTGCGATCCTGGCACCCGAGAGCCAGCTCACCAGCGCGAGGTCGGCCAGAGCGAGCACCGGCATGTGTATCAGGTAGATCGGAAGCGTCCGAACGCCCAGCCAGGTCAGCCCCCGCCCGAGTCTCGGGATCTGCGGCAGGAGCGGTGCGACGACGATCCCCATGCCGACGCCGATGAGCGACACTGCAGGCCACACACCGGGCACTGTCTCCGATCCGGTGACCCTCATCACACCGAAGGCGACGAGGTACGCCGCGATCGACGTCGCCGCGACGAGTGGTCGCGGGCGCGCGGCGAAACGGCGGATGTGCGGGGCGAAGTACAGACCGAGCAGAAAGAAGAGGAGGTTGTACAGCAGCGAACCCCGGTTGCTCGCCACGTCGATCAGCCCCGCCGAAACCGTGACCGACAATGCGGCGGCGCCGCCGATGAGGATCCACCGCGGGAGACGCCGCAGTCCTTTCGCGACGAGGAAATACAGGGCGAGCGCGTAGAGGTACCAGGTGTTCGGGGGGCTGATCGTCACCGCTTCGATGAACTCGGCGACGCTGCGTGGGACGAAGGTGGGGAAGTCCGCGAACGCCCACATGGCGATCATGTGGATGAGGGTCCACAGGAGGTAGAGGTAGAGGAAACGCACCACGCGAGTGCGGAAGACGATCGCCCACGGCCGAGCGAGCGCATTCGCCGCGAAGTAGCCGGAGATCATGAGGAACAGCGGCATCAGGAACGGCCAGATGAAATCGCTGGCAAGGCCCCATACGCCGGGGATCGGTAGGCCGATCTTCCAATCGATCTGCAAGTAGGTCTTCAACACCACGTGCCAGAAGACGACGAGGAGGATCAGCAGGCCTTTGAGCGCATCCGCCCATGCCGACCGACCGGGAGGCTCGGTCGAGTCCCCGCTCATACGAGGATCGAGTTTCGGAAGGACGACTGCTCCGCGGATTCGAGGAGCGCTGCGATCAGCCCGACGTAGTCGAGTCCGGTCGCGGCGTACATCAGCGGAACCTGCGACTGTTCAGTCATCCCCGGAGCCGTGTTCACCTCATTCAGCACCACCCCGGCAGCAGTGGCGAAGAAGTCGAAACGCGCCACCCCGCTGCACCCGAGAGTCTCGTAGAGGAGGACGGCGGCGTGACGGATCGATGCTTCATCGCGTTCGCCGATCGGGGCAGGTACCGTGAACGCCGCACTGCCGTCGTACTTCTGCGTCCGGTCGAACACTCCGCCGGGGGCGACACCGATCTCAAGGGTGGAGCCGAGGCGCAACTCGCCGTCCCGGTCGCGGAACACGGCGATATCCACTTCTCGCCCCAGCACGTACTCTTCGACGAGCACAGGTTCACCGAACGCTCGAGCACGGCTCACCGTCTCGGCGACGCCGTCTCTCTCATGAACGACGAAGACGCCATTGCTCGAGCCACCGGTCGCCGGCTTGATGACGAAGGGGGGCTTCAGATCCGTCGTGGTCACGCTCGCTCCGACTCCGATTCCGGCGACCGCAGCCTTCGCGGTGGCGATGCCGAGCGAATCGGCGATCAACTTCGTGACCCATTTGTCCATCCCGAGCGCACCGGCCCGCACGGGGGAACCCACATAGGGCACGCCGGACAGGTCGAGGAACCCGGCGATCGCGCCATCCTCGCCGTTGACGCCATGCAGGGCGGGGAACGCGATATCGCAGTCCGCAAGCACCTCGACGGCACCATGCGCGGGCAAGACGCCGCCGTTCTCGTCATGCCACGCGCCGTCCTCCCCGATGGTGAGGGGAACGACCTCGAGGCCCAACTCGACGACCGCTCGACTGACGGCGGCGGCAGAAGCGAGAGACACGTCGTGCTCATCACTGACACCACCTCCGATGACGGCGATCCGGGCACTGGTGTTCTGCGTCATGACATGGCTCCTTGCGACTGACTCGCGGTCTCGATCGTGCGGTGGATACGGGGGATGCGGTTCCCTACGCGAGTGACGATCTCGTGCTCGATCGTGTGAGCCCACTCGGCCCACTCCGCGACAGTGGGCTCTCCGTCCGACCCGGGCCCGAAGAAGGTGACGCGTTCGTTCGGTCGCAGCACGTCGTCGCCCGTATCCACGACGACCATGTCCATCGAGAACCTGCCGACCAGGGGCCGTCGTCGCCCTCGTGCGAGGACCTCTGCCCGCCCGGATGCCTCGCGGGGAAGGCCGTCACCGTACCCGATCGGGAGCAGGGCCAGGTTCGTACGACTCCGTGTCACGTAATCGAGGCCGTAGCCCACTCCAGTGCCAGCGCTCACCTCGCGCGAAGACACGACTCTCGAGGTCAGTGTCACGGCCGGCCGCAACATGTCGGTGCGGCACGAAGGATCGATGCCGAACAGTCCCGCTCCGATTCGGTGGACATCGAAACCCGACCCGACACCGGTCAATGTCGCGGCTGTTGCCGCGAGGTGAAGGATGTGGGGCGCCAGCGTACGGCGTCTGGCCGTTCGAACCGCGCTCTCGAAGACCAGGCGCTCCCGCGTGTTCTGCGGATTGCCCGGATCGTCCGCACACGACATATGACCCATCACCCCGACCACTCGAATCGCGCCGAGCGCCTCGTGTTCGCGGGCGAGTGCGCACAGCGTGGGCCAGTCGCGCGCCGCGCAGCCGTCGCGGGCCATGCCGACATCGATGTGCAGGTGCACGCGCGCTGGTGTCCCGACACGCAGCGCTGCCCAACCGATGGAATACAGCAGATCCACACTCGGCACCGCGAGATCGACATTCTCACGCACAGCCGTCTCGAAGTCGGCGTCGGGCGTGTTGAGCCAACTGAGAATCGGCGCCCCGATACCGGTGGCCCGCAACGCGAGAGCTTCATCGACGGAGGTCACGCCGAGCGAGGTCGCCCCGGACTCGAGGACCGAGCGAGCGATCGCCCCATGTCCGAACGCGTCGGCTTTCAGCACGGCCATGACCCGACCCTCGGTCAACGCCGAGAATCTCGCCGTGTTCTCACGGATGGCGTCGTCATGCACGACGAGCTCCGAAACGGATGATTGCATGGTCAGAAGTCAAACGATCGCCGTGTTGCCGCCGAGTATCCGGTTTTCAATACGCGCACGATACGCAGAGCAGCCTCAGCAACGGCGGAATAGGCTGCCGGCATGACAAGCTACCTGCTGGCCGGGGGCGGGACCGCGGGACATGTCAATCCGCTCCTGGCCGTCGCCGATCGCCTGCGTGAACGCGAGCCGGACGCCACGATCCTCGTGCTCGGCACTGCCGAAGGTCTCGAAGCGCGACTCGTTCCCGAGCGCGGCTTTGTGCTCGAGACGATCCCGAAGGTGCCCTTGCCGCGCCGACTGAACCGCCAAGCGCTGCAGTTCCCTGCGCGCTTCCGCCGCGCGGTCACGCGCATACGCACGCTCGTCCGTGATCGCGGCATCGACGTCGTGATCGGGTTCGGCGGTTACGCCGCAACCCCCGCGTACGTCGCCGCGCGCAAAGAAGGCGTGCCCTACGTCGTCCACGAGGCGAACGCTCGGCCGGGACTCGCCAATGTGTGGGGCGCGCGCCGCGCCGCAGCTGTCGGCACCGTGTTCGCCGATACGCCGCTGCGCGGGGGAGAGGTCGTCGGGATGCCGCTTCGTGCCGAGATCTCCACGCTCGATCGTGCGGGGTCACGCGCGGAAGCCGCGGAGTACTTCGGGCTCGACGCCGACATGCCCGTGCTGTTGGTCTTCGGCGGATCGACGGGTGCCCGCAGGATCAACGAGGCCTTTGCGCAAGCATGGCCGGAGATCGTTGCCGAGGGCTGGCAGATCCTGCACGTGACCGGTGACGCGAACGCCGATGATGTGGACGCCTCCGGTGCCGAAGCTCGCGTTGTCGTGCCGTACGCCGACCGGATGGATCTGGCGTATGCCCTCGCCGACCTGGCTGTGTGTCGATCGGGGTCGGCGACCGTGAGTGAACTCAGTGCGCTCGGGATTCCCGCGGCGTATGTTCCGTATGCGGTCGGGAACGGAGAACAGGCGCTCAACGCCCGCGGGGTGGTGCAGGCCGGTGGGGCGCTGCTCATCGACGATGCTGAGTTCACCGCGGATGCCATCGTCGAACGTGTCATTCCCGTTCTGCGCGATGCTGAGGTTCGTGAACGGATGGGGCGCGCTGCCGCATCCTTCGGAACGTTGGATGGCACCGAGAAGCTGCTCGTGCTCGCTGATCGCGCTCGCGCAGGGGCAGGCGCCGCCCCGTTCGGCACCGCAGGCGTGTCTCCGTGACGTCGGTCTCGGAGATCACGGCGGTGCCGGAGAACGCCGCCATCGCCGCGGCGGCGATCAGTCGTCGAAGCCGCGTGCGGTCAGCGCATCGCCGAGGTGTTCGGCGGTCTGCAGCGCGCGCACGATGACCGGCACGGCGAGCGCGACGATTGATCCCTCTGCGCCACGGGCCTTCCTGGCCTCGAGCACCTCGCGCACGATGTCGGCGAGGAGCGGCACGCAGCGGATCGTGAGGGCCAGTGCGAGACCGACCCGGTCGGCGTCGATCCAGCGACGGAACGGGCGCAGCAGCGCCTGCATCGCATCGAGCGTCTCCGTGACGGGCGTCGTGAGCGTGTAGAGGGCGGCGAGCGCCACGGCGAGCACGAGGCGCACCGCCATCGTCGCAGCGGCCTCCCACCCGCCGAAGAACACCTGCACGGGAACGGCGAAGGCGAGGAGCCAGAGGATCGGCACGATCTGCCGCCAGACGAGCGGGAACGGGAGCCACGCCACGAGGAACACGACCGCCACGAATCCCGAGGCCGCGGCGAGCGCGACGGGGGAGGTCTGCATCGCGATCACCGTGACGATCACGGCGAGGAGACCGAGTTTCAGGAGCGCCGGGGCGCGATGCACGAGTGAGCGACCTGGATGGAAGACGCCGATCATCGCGGGCTCCCGATGATCTCGCGATAGGCGTCGAGCGCGGGCTCCGGGCGGTCGTCGGCGATGACCCGACCGGCCTCCATCACGATGACGCGATCGAAGTCCTCGAGCAGTTCGAGCTGGTGGCTGACGACGACGAGCTGCTGCGGCAGCTCGGCGAAGTGCTCGCCGACGAGCCGGGCATTGCGCGCGTCGAGCAGCGTCGTCGGCTCGTCTGCGACGATCACGGCCGGCTCGGCGACCAGCACCGAGGCGAGTGCGAGGAGTTGCTTCTGCCCGCCCGAGAGCCGATGCGCAGGTCGGTCGGCCAGCCCGGTGAGTCCGAATCGGTGCAGCGCCGCCTCGACGCGCGCCGCGGCATCCGCTCGATCGAGCTTGTGGCGTCGCAGCGTGAACGCGACGTCCTCGCGCACGGTCGGCATCACGATCTGGTTGTCGGCGTTGGTGAACACGAAGCCGACGGTGCGGCGCACCTCGCGTGCGTGGCGCGCGAGGTCGAGTCCGCCGACCGAGACGCGACCGGCGGTCGGCGCGACGAGGCCGTTGATCATGCGGGCGAGCGTCGACTTGCCCGAGCCGTTCGCGCCGACGATGCCGATGCGGTGCTCCGAGAGCACGAGCGAGACGTCGTCGACGACGCGTTCCGCATCGAAGTCGTGGCTGACGTGGTCGAAGACGATCTCGGTCATGGGGTCCGTTCCACGATCATGGCGATGCCCTGGCCGCCGCCGATCGAGCAGGCGGCGAGCCCCGGGCGGGCGTCATCGGAGGAGAACATGCGGGCGGCGAGCCTCACGAGCAGCACCGCGCCGGACGCGCCCCATGGATGCCCGAGTGCGATGGCGCCGCCGTCGCCGGAGATCAGCGACTCGTCGAGTCCGAGCTCGTCGCTGACGGCGAGGAGCTGGGCGGCGAACGCCTCGGTGATCTCGACGAAGCCGAGCTCAGCCGGGGTCAGTCCGGCCCGGGCGAGCGCGAGCCGGGCGGCGGGAGCCGCACCGATGCCCGGCAGCGCGGGGTCGCCGCCGGTGACGGCGGTGGCCACGATGCGCAGCGAAGGGAGACCGAGTTCACGTGCCACGCGAGCGGTCGTCACCGCCATCGCCGCGGCGCCGTCGGAGAAGCCGCACGAGTTGCCGGCGGTGACCGTGCCGAACGGGCCCGCTGCACCGTCGCTCGCTCCGGCGGGAGGAGCGAACGCGGGTGCGAATCGCGAGAGCCGCGTGACGTCCATCCCAGCGCGCGGGCGATCGTCGCTCGAGATGCCGTCGATCGCGACGATCTCGCCGGCGAAGACGCCGTTCGATCGCGCCGCGGCGGCGCGTGCGTGCGAGCGGGCCGCCCACGCATCCTGCCGTTCGCGGGAGATGCCGCGCACCGCCGCGAGCCGGTCGGCCGCCTGGCCCATCTCGGGATCCGGGAATCCGGTCGGTGCGAACGGCGCGCGCGAGTACCGTTCACCCGACAGCGGCCAGGAGCGGTGCGGCGCCGTCGACGCCGACTCGGCACCGCCGGCGAGGAACAGTGCGCCGTCTCCGGCCCCGACCCGGGCGGCGGCCTGCATGACGGCATCCAGGCCGGAACCGCACTGCCGGTCGACCGTGACGCCGGGCACCGAGGTGCCGAGCCCCGCCCGCAACGCGGCGACGCGGGCGATGTCGCCGCCGGGTCCCATGCAGTTTCCGAGCACGACGTCGTCGATCGCGAGGCCGCTCGGCGCGACGGCCGCCGCGACCCCGGCGAGGACAGGGGCGGCGAGCGAATCGACGGTGTGCGCGGCGAGGCCGCGGCCGGCCGTGCCGATCGCGGTGCGCAGCGGCGAGACGATGACTGGCGCGGAGCGAGCGCCGGAGCCGGGCATCACGACGGGCTCCCGTCGGACATCGCCGGGTGCGCCGGGCCGAGCGTTCCCGCCGCGAGCGCGACCCGGAGGAGGCCTCGTGCCGGCTTGCCGGAGACGGTGCGGGGGATGGCGTGCACGAACCAGCGCCGCGGCAGTTCGGCTGCGGGCAGGCGATCGCGTGCGGCGGCCATGACCGCTGCGGCATCCGTCGCGCCGTCGAGCTCGACGACGGCGACGACGCGTTCGCCGAGCAGTTCGTGCGGTTCGCCGATGACGACGGCCGCGACGACCCCGGGCAGGGCGAGGAGGCGCGCCTCGACGTCTTCGGCGAGCACGGTGGCACCCGCCGTCGTGATGGCGGCGTCGCCGCGGCCGACGATGCGGAAGGCCTCGGCATCGATCGGTTCGGCGAGGTCGCCGACCGTGGCGAAGCCGTCGCCATCGCGGCGGAGCATGCCGCCGCCGACGACGCCGAGCGCGAGGTAGGGCGAGCGGGCCCAGAGTTCCCGGCCCGACGCGGTCGGCCGCAACTCGACCTCGACGCCCGGGAACGGCGAGAGCGAACCGCCCCGGCCGGCCGCCACGAACGAGAGCTCTGCGGCGCCGTAGTACTCGGTCACGCGGATGCCTCGTGCTGCCGCCCGCGCGCGGAGGGGACCGCCCATCGCCGCGCCGGCGACGATCGCAGCCGACGGCAGCGCGTCGGACTCGATGAGACGTGCCAGCCGGGTCGGCGTCGCATGCACGACGCTCGCCCCGTCGAGCCCGTCGCCGACCGCTGCGCCGAGCCAGAGCGCGTGGAGCGCCGCGTAGAGGTGCATGGAGACGTGCAGCGGGCCGGTGACGGCGATCCGGTCGTCCGACCGGATCCCCGCGATCTCGGCGAGCGGTGCGGCCGAGGCGAGCCAGGAGGCGTTCGTTCGGGCGACGGCTCGCTGGCTGCCGGCGGGGTCGGAGGATCCCGAGGTGAGCACCGCGAGTTCGGTTCCCGCGGGCAGGCTCGACGAGATCCGCTCGGCGTCCGCCGCGTCACCGCCGACGAGCACCGGGCGGCCGCGGTCGAGGCACGCGAGCACGAGAGTGAGGAACTGTACGGGATCGGTGCCGGCCGGGCAGGCGACGAGTCCGTCGCCGCTCGGCAGCGAGGCCGCGGCGACCGCGTCGGCGAGCTCGCCGTAGCGCACGGCGTCGCCGCCGAACGCGAGGGCGAGTCCGTCGCGCTGTCCCCGCAGCCAGTCGCTCACGCCGCAGGGCCCGCGGGGGTCGGTTCGGAGCCGGACGCGCCGGTTCGCGATGCCCACGGCCACGATCGCGGCTCGATGAGCCCCGGCCATGCCCGGTGCACCCCCTTCGCCACGAGCACGGTCACGACGACCTTGGCGAGGTCGCCGGGAAGGTAGATCGTCGAGCCGAGCAGGGCGGCCCCGACCGGGATGTCGGTGATCGCGGCCATCACGGGCACCCCGACCAGGTAGATCGCGACGATGCCGCCGAGCGCGGTCCATGCGAGCGCGGGCGCGATCGGGTACCGCGGCAGCAGGCGGGCGGTCGCCCAGCCGATGACGGCGGCGCCGAGCAGCCATCCGATGAGGTAGCCGACCGACGGGCCGACGAAGACGCTGAGGCCGCCCCGGCCACCGGAGAGGAGCGGCAGGCCGGCTGCGACGAGCGCGATGAAGAGGAGCACGGAGAGGGCACCCTTGCGCGCACCGAGGATGGCGCCCGCGAGCATCACCCCGAGCGTCTGGAACGTGATCGGCACGGCGGCGCCGCCGATGGTGAGGGCCCCGGGAAGTCCCAGCGCGGCGATGAGCGCGGCGAAGACGGCGATCTGCGCGAGGTCGCGGGCACTGCTGCGGCGCGGGCGTGCGGCAGTGGGCGTCGCGTTCGACTCGGTGTCGGGCGGGGTGGTGCTGTGGGCGGAGGTCATCCGGTTCCCCTCTCGTGGCGTGCGGGCGATTGCCCGTGAATCACGCTACGAGTGGCGGGGGAGCGCCTTCTCGATCCAGTCGTACAAGAATCGCCGGTCGAATTTGGACGTCGGTGGCACCGAGCGTCTGAGCGCCCGGGCAACGCCTCACCTGCGCCGGATCAGGCGGCGCGGGCCTCGACTGCCGTGGCCATGCCGATGGTCGGCAGCGCGGCGGCTTCGACCAGGTCGGATGTCGCGGCGAACAGTTCGTGGTCGGCCGCAGCGTCGTCGGCCGCAGCGTCGACCGGCGCGGCCGTCTCGACCGGGTCGGCCCACACGATGAGCGGCGAGGGCTCCCAGCTGAGGGCGAGCGTCTCCTCACCGGCGGGCACGACGACCGCGACGGAATCGCGCTCCTCGAGGATCGCACGGGTGAGCTCGGCCGCGATCTGGTGCGTGAGCATCGCGTGGAAGATGCGGTCGGTGTCGCCGTCGGACTTGCGCACGAGCGACCACCCGCCGCCGGGCCCGATGAACTCGGACAGGCGCGAGTTCAGGAGTTCGAAGATGTGCTCGCCGCGAAGGTCGGCCGCAGAAGGGTGCGGCGTCGGGGCGGCAACATGGGCGGAGGCCTGGGCGGCAAGCCGTGCGCGGCGCCAGCGGCGGAACATCGGTGACCCCTCTCGTGGGTTCGTCTCGGGTCGTTCGTCCCAGTTTCGGGCACGGTGATGCGGATTGCGAGTGACACGCCGCGCAACGCCGGCGCGGCGGCGTTATTCGCCGAGTTCGCCCTGCTTGGTCTCTTCGGCGACCGTGCCGATCGCGATCGCGAGGCTCGCGGCCCACGACACCCACATGAGCAGCAGGCGCCAGTCGCGGGGGCCAGAGGCGGTGGTCTTCAACACGCCGATGCCGCTGATGATGGCGCTGATCACGGCGCCGCTGAAGAGGTACTTGCGCATGGGGCAACGCTACCGCGCCGCTTCGGGCGGCTGAGAGACATCCGTGAATCTGACCGATCGTGCAGAAGCTGACCGATCGGTCAATTACCGTGGATGCATGCCCTCAGATGCATCCGTGCCCTCCCGCGTGCGCGCCAGCGACGAGCTGCGCCAGGCCGCACTCGAGCAGTTCGCGACCGTCGGCTTCGCCGCGAGCTCGCTGCAGCAGATCGCCGACCACGCCGGCTACTCGAAGTCGAGCGTGCTCTACCACTACGCCTCGAAGGAGGCACTGCTCGAAGCCGCGATCGGCCCGTCGATCGACCTGCTCGAGACCCTGCTCGGCGACTTCGTCGCCGGTGGCCGCTCGGCGGCGGCGCAGGCGGTCTTCATCGAGCGCTTCGTCGACTTCCTGCTCGGCAACCGCCTCGCGGTGCACACCTTCGTGAACCAGGGTCAGTCGCTCCGCGGGCTGCCGGTCATCGAGCGCGCGAACACCGCCATCCAGGGCCTCGCCGACTCGATCTGCGCCGACGACGCCAGCCTCGCCGAGCAGATGCGCTTCGGCGTCGCGCTCGCCGGCGCCACGTACACGCTCGTCGCCGGCGCCACGTTCCTCGTCGGCGACCAGCAGGTCGCCGACGCCGACGTGCGCGACGCCCTCATCTCCGTGCTCTCCGAACTCCTGTTGACGGCCGACGGCCGCCCGACCCGATAGGCAGACCAATGGCTCTCCTCCTCCACCGCATCGGACGCTTCGCCTTCCGCCGCGCCTGGTACGTCATCGTCGCCTGGGTGCTCGCGCTCGGCGCGCTGCTCGGCACGGGCCTCGCGCTCGGCGGCCAGCTGCAGGACTCGTTCGCCATTCCCGGCACCGAGTCCCAGACGGCGATCGACCAGCTCGCCGCCGTGTTCCCCGAGACGGCCGGCGCTTCGGCCAAGGCCGTCGTCGAGGCCCCCGACGGGGAGACCGTCGAGGCGTCCTCGGCGCGCGACGCGATCGAGGCGATGGAGGCCGAGCTCGAACAGGTGGACGGCGTGGCGAGCGTGCTCGGCCCCTTCGACGAGTACGCCGGCGACCAGATCTCGGGGGACGGGCGCACCGCCTACATCCAGATCCAGTTCGACGGTCCGGTCACGGATGTCACGGCGGAGTCGCTCGACGCCGTCGAGGCGACCGGCGAACTCGGCAGCGAGGCGGGCCTGGCCGTCGCCTTCGGCGGCGACGTGTTCCAGGAGACGAGCTTCGGCCTGACGATCACCGAGGTGTTCGGCGTGCTCTTCGCCGCGGTCGTCCTGATCATCACCTTCGGCTCGCTCCTCGCGGCGGGCATGCCGCTGCTGACCGCCCTCGTCGGCGTCGGCGCGGCCTTCGGCGGCATCTCGATCGTCGCGGCGTTCACGACGGTCTCCTCGACCGCGCCCATGCTCGCGGTCATGATCGGCCTCGCCGTCGGCATCGACTACGCCCTCTTCATCCTGTCGCGGCACCGGAACCAGCTCGCGCGCGGGCAGGACCCCGAGGAGTCGGCGGCCGAGGCGGTCGCGACCGCCGGCGGCGCAGTGGTCTTCGCCGGCCTCACCGTGATCATCGCGCTGCTCGGCCTGCTCGTCGTCGGCATCCCGTTCCTCAGCGTCATGGGCGTCGGCGCCGCGTTCGCCGTGCTCATCGCGGTGGTGGGAGCCGTCACCCTGCTCCCGGCGCTCCTCGGCGTCTTCGGGCGCAAGCTCGTGCCGAAGCCGGGCAGCCGCGCCCATCGCCGCGCGAACGCCGACGACGACAGCGGCAAGCGCACGATGGGCCGCCGCTGGGTCGACCTCGTGCTGAAGGCGCCCGTCGTCTTCGTCGTGATCGTGGTGGGACTGCTCGGCGCCGCCGCCGTGCCGGCGCTCAGCCTCGACCTCAACCTCCCGAACGGCTCGGGCACCGAGGGTTCGAGCCAGCGCGAGGCCTACGAGATGATCGAGGAGGGCTTCGGCCCCGGCTACAACGGCCCGCTCATCGTCACGGTCGACATCACCCAGACGACCGACATCTTCGACGACCTCGACTCGATCGGGGCCCGCATCGGCGAGCTCGACGACGTCGCCTTCGTCGGCCAGGGACTGCCGAACCCGACCGCGGACACGGCCATCATCCAGGTGATCCCCGAGAGCGCTCCGGATGCCCCGGAGACCAAGGTGCTCGTCGAGAACATCCGCCAACTCGAGCCCTCGATCACGGCCGACTACGGCACTCCGATCGCGGTGACCGGCTACACGGCGGTCGCGATCGACATCTCGAATCGGCTCGCCGACGCGCTGATCCCGTTCGCCCTCATCGTCGTCGGGCTCTCGATCGTGCTGCTGCTCATGGTGTTCCGCTCGGTGTTCGTGCCGATCAAGGCCGCACTCGGATTCCTGCTCTCGGCGTTCGGCGCGATCGGCGTCACCGTCGCGATCTTCCAGTGGGGCTGGTTCGCCGACCTGCTGCACGTCGAGCCGGGGCCGATCCTCAGCTTCCTCCCGATCCTGCTCATGGCGGTGCTGTTCGGCCTCGCCATGGACTACCAGGTGTTCCTCGTCTCGGGCATGCGCGAGGAGTACGTGAAGACGGGTGACGCGCGGGGGTCCGTCGTGCACGGCTTCCAGCACGCCGCGCGCGTCGTGACGGCCGCCGCCCTCATCATGTTCTTCGTCTTCTTCGCCTTCGTGCCCGAAGGTGCCGGGGTGATCAAGGGCATCGCCTTCGCGCTCGCCGTCGGCGTCGCCTTCGACGCCTTCCTCGTGCGGATGACGCTCGTGCCCGCCGCGATGGCGCTCGCCGGCAAGGCGGCCTGGTGGCTGCCGAAGTGGCTCGCCAGGATCCTGCCGAACGTCGACATCGAGGGCGAGGGCCTCCGCGCCCACCTCGAGCAGGAGGAGTGGGCGGCCGCCCGCCCCGCCGCCGTGAACGCGGGGGATGCCGTCTTCGGGCTTCCCGAACGACCGATCGGCCCCCTTTCCGTCGAAGTTCCCGTCGGCGGAGTGCTCGTCGTGCAGGGCGACGCCGTCGACCGCCGCGTCGTCTCCGCGACGCTCGCAGGGCGGCTCGCGCCGGTCGGGGGCCGTCTCGCGGTGCTCGGCTCGCCGCTGCCCTCCGGCACCGGCACCGTCATGCGCGCGGTCGCGATCGCCGAGGTCGCAGCGGATGCCGCGCCGGGCGGCACGGTCGGCGAGCTCATCGCCGGCCGGCTCGACGCCACCCGGCCGTGGTACTCGATCGCGCCGTCCAACTCGCTCGTCCGCACCTGGACCGAGCGGGCGGCCGCGGCCGCCGGCCCCGGCCCCGACGGGCCCCGGTTCACGACCGCGACCCCGCTCGCCGCCCTCGGCGTCGAGGCCCGCACGCTCGTCGCGGTCGCGGCGGCGCTCGCCGAACGTCCGAAGGCCATCGTCATCGACCTCGACGACGATCCGGGCTCGGCCACGGGCGCACTCTGGCACGCCCTCGCCGCGCTCGTGCCCGCACAGGTCACGGTCGTCGTCGGCCTCGGCCGGTCCGCCGTGTCGCCCGCGATCTCGCCGCAGCTCGCGGGCCGCGGCATCCGCACCCTCGAACCCGTCTCGCGCAACCAGGAGGTCCTCCGATGAGCACCCGACTCTCCCGACTCTTCGGCTCGACCCCTGCGCAACGACGTGTGCGCTACGGCGTGCTGCTCGCCGCGGTCATCGCCGTGCCGCTCGCGGTCGCGGGGCTCGTCTCGGGGGCGCTCGGCAACGCCGGCGACAACCTCGAGCAGATTCCGGCGGTCGTCGTGAACAACGACGAGATGGTCACGATGACCCTGCCCGACGGCACCGAGCAGCCGGTGCTCGCCGGGCGCCTGCTCGTGACCGAGCTGACGGACCCCGAGACCGCCGGCTTCCAGTGGACGATCTCCAACGACGAGGAGGCGGCCGACCTCCTCGCCTCGGGCGATGCGTACGCCGTGCTCACCATCCCCGCCGACTTCTCCGAGTCGGTGACCTCGCTCTCGGGGTCGGACCCGACGCAGGCGAACCTCGACATCCGCACCGACGACGCCCACGGCTACCTCGCCGGATCGGTCGCGCAGTCGGTCGGCGACGCCATGTCGGCGACCTTCGGCCGCGAGCTGACCGCGCAGTACCTCGAGGGCTTCTACACGAACCTCGCCTCGATGGGCGGCTCGCTCGGCGAGGCTGCCGACGGCGCCACGCAGCTCTCGAGCGGCGTCGGCTCGCTCGCAGGCGGGCTCACCACGCTCTCGAGCGGCGTCGCCTCGGCGACGAGCGGGGCAGCGGATGCCGCGAGCGGCGCCCACACCTACGCCGCGGGCGTCACGCAGTACACGCAGGGCGTCGACGGACTCGCGAGCGGGCTCGGCGACCTCAGCACCGGTGCGGCCGGCCTCGACGGGTTGTCCACTGGATGGGACCAGTACGTCGGCATGATCGCCGGGGCATCAGGCCAGCTCACGAGCAGCGTCGACGCGTTGAACGACTACGTCGAGAAGAATCCGGCGATCCTCGAGCAGTACCCCGAGCTGGCCGTCTATCTCGGCTACGTCGACCAGGTCGAGCAGGGAGTCTCGCAGTTCGCAGCCGGGGGCACGAAGCTCGCGGCAGAGACGAGGGGCGTCATCGACGGCATCCAGGGCGGCATCGAGCAGTCGGCGGCCGGAGCCGCACAGTTGTCCGGCGGTTCGGCCGCGCTCCGCGACGGGGCCGACGGCCTGGCCTCCGGTCTCGACGAACTCGCCGGCGGCCTCGGCGCACTCCAGGGCGGCGCAGCGGATGCCGCGAGCGGCGCGACGCAGCTCGCGAGCGGTGCCGACACCCTCGCCTCCGGGCTCACCTCGGGCGCGGCGAGCGCGAAGGCGCTCACCGACATCGACGCCGAGCAGACCGCCGACGTGATCGCCGAGCCCGTCACGGTCGATGCGACCCGCGACCACCAGATCGCGGGCATCGGCGAGGTCATCGGCATGCTGTTCGTGCCGGTCGGTCTCTGGCTCGGCGCGATGGCGCTCTTCCTCGTCTTCCGCCCCTTCGGGCGCGAGGCGCTGCGCTCGACGGCGTCGACCGGCGGCCTCGTCTGGCGCACCCTCGCGCGGGCCGGGCTCATCGCACTCGCGCAGGCCGTCGCGGTCGTGCTGCTGCTGCACGGCGTCATGGGCGTGACGTGGAGCCTGCTGCCGCAGACCCTCGCGTTCGCGGCCCTGCTCGCGCTCGTGTTCACCTCGCTGCACGCCCTCCTGACGGTCTGGCTGGGCCGGGCGGGGCTCCTCATCTCCCTCGTGCTCGTGGCGCTGCAGCTCACCGCATCGGGCGGGCTCTACCCGATCGAGGTGCTGAGCGGGCCGTACCAGGCGCTGAGTCCGTTCCTGCCGCTGACCTGGGCGGTGCAGGGCATGCAGCTCATCGTGGCCGGGGCCTCGGGGGGAGCAGTCGCGATGGCGGCGGGAGTGCTCGCGGTCTTCGGACTCGTCGGCGTGATCGGCACCGGCCTCGTGGTCGGCAGGCGCCGCGGCATCCGCTCGATCGGATTCGCAGCCGCCGCCCTCGGCTGAGCCGCCGACGCGCAGCACGGGCGGCGCGGGCACCCGGTCGATCCGGCCGGGGCCCGCGCCGCCCGACTGTTAGCCTGAGGCGAGCGCGAGGAGGGACATCCGCCACATGCACGCCCCCGAACCGACACGCGACGAGCTGTACGTCGACGCCGCCTACGACATGATCGTGGTCTCCAACCGTCTGCCCGTCGACTACCAGCGCGGCGCCGACGGCGAGACCGTCTGGAAGAGCTCGCCCGGCGGGCTCGTCACCGCCCTCGAGCCCGTCATGCGGGCCGCCGACGGAGCCTGGGTCGGCTGGGCCGGCGTGGCCGACCGCGAGTTCGCTCCGTTCGAGCACGACGGCATCAGCATCATCCCGGTGCCGCTGTCGGAGTCCGAGCTCGAGGAGTACTACGAGGGCTTCTCCAACGACACCCTGTGGCCGCTCTACCACGACGTCATCGCGCCCCCGTCGTACCACCGCGAATGGTGGGACGCCTACGTGCGGGTCAACCGCCGCTTCGCCGAGGCCGCGGCCCGCGCCGCCTCCACGGGCGCCGTCGTGTGGGTGCAGGACTACCAGCTGCAGCTCGTGCCGCGGATGCTGCGCGAGAAGCGACCCGACCTCGTGATCGGGTTCTTCAATCACATCCCGTTCCCGGCATACGGCATCTACTCGCAGCTGCCGTGGCGACGGCAGGTGCTCGACGGGCTGCTCGGCGCCGACGTCATCGGCTTCCAGCGGGCCGCCGACGCGGGCAACTTCACCCGGGCCGTGCGCCGACTCTTCGGCTATGCGACCCGCGGCAGCGTCGTCGACGTGCCCGGGCCCGACGGCGAGGTGCGGCACGTCGTCGCCCGGCAGTTCCCGATCTCGATCGACTCGGCCGGGTTCGAGGAACTCGCGCGGAGCCCCGAGGTGCAGGCGCGCGCCCACGAGATCCGCGAGAGCCTCGGCAACCCCGAGACGATCATGCTCGGCGTCGACCGGCTCGACTACACGAAGGGCATCCGGCACCGGCTGAAGGCCTTCGGCGAGCTGCTGCGCGACGGCCGGCTCTCGGTCGAGGACGTCACGCTCGTGCAGGTCGCGAGCCCGTCGCGCGAACGCGTCGAGACCTACCGGCAGCTCCGCGACGAGATCGAACTCATGGTGGGCCGCCTGAATGGCGACCACTCGACGCTCGGCCACCAGGCCATCGCCTACCTCCACCACGGCTACCCGCGTGAGGAGATGGTCGCGCTCTACCTCGCGGCCGACGTCATGCTCGTGACGGCGCTCCGGGACGGCATGAACCTCGTGGCCAAGGAGTTCGTGGCCTGCAGCTTCGACGACGACGGCGTGCTCGTGCTGAGCGAGTTCACCGGGGCGTCCGACGAACTCCGTCAGGCCATCCTCGTGAACCCGCACGACATCGAGGGGCTGAAGGACGCGATGGTCGAAGCGGCGCGGATGCCTCGCAAGGAGCGGGCCCGTCGCATGCGGGCGCTGCGCAAGCGCGTCCGCGAGAACGACGTGGCGAAGTGGTCGTCGACGTTCCTGAAGACGCTGACCGGTGCCGGCATCATCGCCTCGGGCGTGACCGAGGGCCTGGATGCCGCGGTCACCCGCATCGCGGACACCGACCGGCTGCTCGTGGCGCTCGACTTCGACGGCACGCTCGCACCGCTCGTCGACCGGCCCGAGGATGCGCGGGCGACGAATCGGGCCCGTGCCGCGATCGAACGACTCGCAGCGACCGACGACACGCGCGTGGCGATCGTCTCGGGTCGTGCGCTCGAGAGTCTGCGCGAGGTCGCCGACCCGCCGCACGGGGCACTGCTCAGCGGCTCTCACGGCGTGGAACTGCAGCTCGACACGGGCGGAGTCACGATCGACCTGCGAGACGCCGAGCTCGCGGCGCTCGAACACCTCACGAGCGTGCTCGAGGACGTCGCCTCGGGCGCCGATGGCGCATGGGTGGAATGGAAGCCGGCGGGGCTCGCGCTGCACACCCGCAAAGTCGCCCCCGATGTCGCGGTCGAGCTGCAGCGTGCAGCACGGGCTCGCGTCGAGACGGAGATCCCCGAGCTCACCGTGCGCAGCGGCAAGGGCGTGATCGAGTTCTCGGTGCGCCCGAGCGACAAGGGGGAGGCGCTCACGCGGCTCAGGCAGCACGCGGGTGCGAGCGCCGTCGTCTACGTCGGCGACGACGTCACCGACGAAGACGCGTTCGCGGCGCTCGAGAGCGAAGATCTGGGCGTGAAGGTCGGTCAGGGCCGGTCGCTCGCGGCGTACCGCGTGCGCAGTCCGGAGGACGTCGCCGACCTCCTCGAGCGCCTCGCCGACGCCCGTGACGCGACGCGCGGGGGCCCGGCGCGCTGGCCATAGACTCGACCCATGTCGGAGTTCGATCCCAAACCTCGTAGCCGCACCGTCACCGACGGTATCGAAGCCATGACCAGCCGGGGCATGCTCCGCGCCGTCGGCATGGGAGATGCCGATTGGGACAAGCCGCAGATCGGCATCGCGTCCTCCTGGAACGAGATCACGCCCTGCAACCTCTCGCTCGCCCGCCTCGCGCAGGCCGCGAAGGAGGGCGTGCACGGCGGCGGCGGGTACCCGCTGCAGTTCGGCACCGTCTCCGTCTCCGACGGCATCTCGATGGGCCACGAGGGCATGCACTTCTCGCTCGTCTCGCGCGAGGTCATCGCCGACTCGGTCGAGGTCGTCATGCAGGCCGAGCGCCTCGACGGCTCGGTGCTGCTCGCCGGCTGCGACAAGTCGATCCCCGGCATGCTGATGGCAGCGGCCCGCCTCGACCTCGCCTCGGTCTTCCTCTACGCCGGCTCGATCGCGCCGGGCTGGGTGCGCCTGTCCGACGGCACCGAGAAGGACATCACGATCATCGACTCGTTCGAAGCGGTCGGCGCCGTCAAGGCCGGCACGATGAGCGAGGCCGACGCCAAGCGCATCGAGTGCGCCTTCGCCCCCGGTGAGGGTGCCTGCGGCGGCATGTACACGGCGAACACGATGGCCTCGGTCGCCGAGGCGCTCGGGCTCTCGCTGCCGGGCTCGGCCTCGCCGGCATCCTCCGACCGCCGCCGCGACTACTACGCGCACCGCTCGGGCGAAGCCGTCGTCAACCTGCTGAAGCACGGCATCACCGCGCGCCAGATCCTCACCAAGAAGGCCTTCGAGAACGCCATCGCCGTCGGCATGGCCCTCGGCGGCTCGACCAACATCGTGCTGCACCTGCTCGCCATCGCGCACGAGGCCGAGGTCGACCTCACGCTCGACGACTTCAACCGCATCGGCTCGAAGGTGCCGCACATCGGCGACCTCAAGCCCTTCGGCAAGTACGTCATGAACGACGTCGACCGTCGCGGCGGCCTCCCGGTGCTCATGAAGGCCCTGCTCGACGCCGGACTCATGCACGGCGACGCGCTCACCGTCACCGGCAAGACCCTCGCAGAGAACCTCGCCGAGATGGACATCGCGCCGCTCGACGGCGAGGTGCTGCGCACGCTCGACAACCCGATCCACGAGACCGGCGGCCTCACGATCCTGCACGGCTCGCTGGCTCCCGAGGGCGCCGTCGTGAAGACGGCCGGCTTCGACGCCGCCACGTTCGAGGGCCCCGCCCGCGTGTTCGAGCGCGAACGGGCCGCCATGGACGCCCTCACGGCGGGCGAGATCAAGCACGGCGACGTCGTCGTGATCCGCTACGAGGGGCCGAAGGGCGGGCCGGGCATGCGCGAGATGCTGGCCATCACCGCGGCCATCAAGGGCGCCGGCCTCGGAAAAGATGTACTACTCTTGACGGACGGTCGATTCTCAGGCGGCACAACCGGCCTCTGCATCGGCCATCTGGCACCCGAAGCGGTGGACGCAGGTCCCATCGCCTTCGTGCGCGATGGTGATCTCATACGGGTCGATATCGCAGCTCGTTCCATCGACCTACTTGTCGACGATGCCGAGCTGGCTGCCCGCCGTGAAGGCTGGGCTCCGCTTCCCCCGCGCTATACCCGTGGCGTCCTCGCGAAGTACTCGAAGCTCGTGCGTTCCGCCGCAGAAGGCGCCACGACGGGCTGAGTGCTGCGCTTCCCGCACACCGTCCACCAGAACAGGAACCGAATGTCCACGGAATCCAGTCCCGTGCCATCGCCCGCCCCAGTGCCCTCGGGCGCACCCGTGGAGATCACGGGCGCCGAGGCGGTCGTCCGTTCACTCGAGATGCTCGGCATCACCGACGTGTTCGGCCTCCCCGGCGGCGCGATCCTCCCCGTCTACGACCCGCTGCTCGACAGCAAGAAGCTCCGCCACATCCTCGTGCGCCACGAGCAGGGCGCAGGCCACGCCGCAGAGGGGTACGCCTCCTCGTCGGGCAAGGTCGGCGTCGCCATCGCGACGTCCGGCCCCGGCGCGACGAACCTCGTCACGGCGATCGCCGACGCCCACATGGACTCGGTGCCGCTGCTCGCGATCACCGGTCAGGTGTTCTCGAACCTCATGGGCACCGATGCGTTCCAGGAGGCCGACATCGTCGGCATCACGATGCCGGTCACGAAGCACTCCTTCCTCGTGAAGGACGCCTCGGAGATCCCGGCGACGATCGCCGCGGCGTACCACATCGCCACGACCGGCCGCCCCGGCCCCGTGCTCGTCGACATCACGAAGGACGCGCAGCAGGCGACGTTCTCGTTCCGCTGGCCGCCGAAGGTCGACCTGCCGGGTTACCGGCCGATCACGAAGGCCCACGGCAAGCAGGTCGCGGCTGCGGCGCAGATGCTCGCCGAGGCGAAGCGCCCGGTGCTCTACGTGGGCGGCGGAGTCATCCGCTCCGGCGCATCGGCGGAACTGCTCACGCTCGCCGAGACGACGAACGTCCCCGTGGTGACGACGCTCATGGCCCGCGGAGCCTTCCCCGACTCGCACCAGCAGCACCTCGGCATGCCGGGCATGCACGGCACGGTTCCCGCCGTCATCGCGCTGCAGGAGGCAGACCTCCTCATCGCGCTCGGCGCGCGCTTCGACGACCGGGTGACCGGCAAGGCGGCGCTCTTCGCGCCGAACGCGAAGGTCGTGCACGTCGACATCGACCCGGCGGAGATCTCGAAGATCCGCGTGGCCGACGTGCCGATCGTGGGTGACGCGAAGGACGTGCTCGTCGACCTCGAGGCCGCCTACCGCGACGCGATCGCGGGGGAGTCCGGCGCGCCCGACCTCGATGAGTGGTGGGCGACGCTCGACGGACTCCGCGCCGAGTTCCCGCTCGGGTTCTCGACGCCGTCCGACGGACTTCTCGCACCCCAGCAGGTCATCCAGCGCATCGGCGAACTCACCGGGCCCGAGGCGGTCTACGCCGCGGGTGTCGGCCAGCACCAGATGTGGGCGGCGCAGTTCATCAAGTACGAGCGCCCCAACTCCTGGCTGAACTCGGGCGGCGCCGGCACGATGGGCTACGCGGTTCCGGCCGCGATGGGCGCCAAGGTCGCCGAGCCCGACCGCGTGGTCTGGGCGATCGACGGCGACGGATGCTTCCAGATGACCAATCAGGAGCTCGCCACCTGCACGTTGAACAAGATCCCGATCAAGGTCGCGATCATCAACAACTCCTCGCTCGGCATGGTGCGCCAGTGGCAGACCCTGTTCTACGACGGCCGGTACTCGAACACCGACCTGAACACGGGCCACGACAGCGTGCGCATCCCCGACTTCGTGGCGCTCGCCGAGGCATACGGTGCCCTCGGCATCCGCGTCACGAAAGAGGAGGAGATCGACGACGCCATCAAGCTCGCGCTCGCGACGAACGATCGCCCAGTGGTGATCGACTTCGTCGTCTCGGCCGACGCGATGGTGTGGCCGATGGTGCCGCAGGGCGTCTCGAACAGCTACATCCAGTACGCCCGCGATCACTCGCCGGCATTCAGCGAGGAGGACTGACCATGTCGACACACGTTCTCTCCCTCCTCGTGGAGGACAAGCCCGGTCTGCTGACGCGCGTGGCGGGGCTCTTCGCCCGGCGCGGGTTCAACATCGAGTCGCTCGCCGTGGGCCACTCCGAGATCCAGGGCCTCAGCCGCATCACGGTCGTCGTCGACGTCGAGGACCTGCCGCTCGAGCAGGTGACGAAGCAGCTGAACAAGCTCATCAACGTCATCAAGATCGTCGAGCTCGACCCGGCGCAGTCGGTGCAGCGCGAACACCTGCTCATCAAGGTGCGGGTCGACAACGCGACCCGATCGCAGGTGCTCGAGGCGGTGAACCTCTTCCGTGCTCGCGTCGTCGACGTCTCGACCGACGCCCTCGTGATCGAGGTCACCGGCGACTCCGGCAAGACCACCGCGTTCCTCAAGGTGCTCGAGCCGTACGGCATCAAGGAGATCGCCCAGTCGGGCCTCCTCGCGATCGGCCGTGGCGGCAAGTCCATCACCGAGCGCGTCTTCAAGAACTGACCGTTTCCACGAACTGCACCATCCCCGATCAAGGAGAAAGACAGCATCATGGCTGAGATCTACTACGACAAGGACGCCGACCTCGCCCTCATCCAGGGCAAGAAGGTCGCCGTCATCGGCTACGGCTCGCAGGGCCACGCGCACGCGCAGAACCTCCGCGACTCGGGTGTCGAGGTCGTCATCGGACTCAAGGAGGGCTCGAAGTCGAAGCCCAAGGCCGAAGAGGCCGGCTTCGACGTCAAGAGCGTCGCCGACGCGGCCGCCTGGGCCGACGTCATCGTCATCCTCGCGCCCGACCAGTACCAGCGCCACATCTACGCCGAGTCCATCAAGGACAACCTGGCCGAGGGCAAGACCCTCGTGTTCGGCCACGGCTTCAACATCCGCTTCGGCTACATCGAGGCGCCCGAGGGCGTCGACGTCGTCATGGTCGCCCCCAAGGGCCCCGGCCACACCGTGCGTCGCGAGTACGAGGCCGGCCGCGGCGTTCCCGTGATCGTGGCCGTCGAGAAGGATGCATCGGGCAACGCCTGGCCGCTCACCCTCTCGTACGCCAAGGCGATCGGCGGCCTCCGCGCCGGCGGCATCAAGACGACCTTCACCGAAGAGACCGAGACTGACCTGTTCGGCGAGCAGGCCGTGCTCTGCGGCGGCGTCTCGCAGCTCGTGCAGTACGGCTTCGAGACCCTCACCGAGGCGGGCTACCAGCCGCAGGTCGCCTACTTCGAGGTGCTCCACGAGCTGAAGCTCATCGTCGACCTCATGTGGGAGGGCGGCATCGCCAAGCAGCGCTGGTCGGTCTCCGACACGGCCGAGTACGGCGACTACGTCTCGGGCCCGCGCGTCATCGACCCGCACGTCAAGGAGAACATGCAGGCCGTGCTCGCCGACATCCAGTCGGGCGTATTCGCCCAGCGGTTCATCGACGACCAGGACAACGGCCAGAAGGAGTTCCTCGAGCTCCGTGCCAAGGGCGAGGCGCACCCGATCGAGGCCACCGGCCGCGAGCTCCGCAAGCTCTTCGCCTGGAACGCATCGAACGACGACGACTACGTCGACGGCGAGGTCGCGCGCTAATCCGCACTCGATCACCCGCTGCATCGCAGCACTGACGGCCCGCTCCGGATGCTCCGGAGCGGGCCGTTCCCGTGCGCTGCACGAACGAGCAGCGCGGGTTGCGCTGAAGCCCGTGTCACGGGGCCGCCGCGTGTGTGGTCAGGGTGCACGCGAAGGCCCGCCCGGGGAACCGGACGGGCCTTCGCTTGCTTCCGCGACGGAGCGCTACTCCGCGGCCGGGGTCTCCTCGGGGGCCTCGACGGACTCCTCCGAGTCGGAGGCGGCGTCTCCGGCCACCGCGTCGACCTGCTCCTGGCTGTAGCCGCAGTAGTTCACGGCCTCGCGCTGCCAGTAGCTGACGAGGCGGTCCTTGCCGGCGGCGTGCGCGGCGGCGACGGTGCCCTCGTAGATCTGGCCGTCCTTCGACTCCTTGTTGACGTCGGGCACTTCGGAGCAGACGTGGAAGACCGAGCCCGACTTCGTCCAGTACACGAGGTCTTCGCCCGTCAGCTGCACGATGACGTTCGACTCCTCGGTGTACTGCTCGACCGAGGGCGGATTGTAGTCCACGCCGAGTGCCAGTGCACCGCCGCCGATGACGATCGCGATGATGCCGGCGAGCGCCTTCTGCTTGCCGTCCATGTCCTTGTTCGTGAAGATCAGGATGATGAGCGGCAGGAACGCGATGACCGCGATGATCGCGCCGAGCTGGTTCTGCACGAAGAAGCGCGTCTTGTCCTCCTTCGACGCGGGGTCGAGGCGGTTCGCCTTCTTCCAGAGCAGCGAGCCGCCGATCGCGAGCGCGCCGATCACGACGATGAGCACGATCAGCAGCACCATGTTCACCGGTACCTGACGCAGCACCCAGAAGATCGTGAACGCCTCACCGGCGATGGCGAGCAGCCAGAGACCGCCGGCGATCAGCCGGAACGTCGTGGCCTGCTTCTTCGCTTCGGGGGTCGGGGTCCACGTCCGTGCGTCGGCGGTATCGGCGACGGTCGTGCTGCCGCCGTCCTCCGCCGTCGTGGACTCGACTCGTACGACCTTCTTCTTGCTCTGCTCTGCCACGTTCGTCCTTCCGAGGGGTTGAGTGCCGCGATGAGCATATTGGAACGGGGTCGGCGGAGGGGAGAACGACGCGGAATCGTCATCATGGCTTCGTCGGACACCGATTCGGCGACGCGCTGCGCGCACCGGGCGTCGCGGCCTCGCCGCGACCGGGTAGCGTGTCGGGAATGTCACGAACTCTCCCGGTCGAGGTCGCCGTTCAGGATGTCGCGGGGGTGCGCGTCGCTCTCACAGCGGGTGCCGCTCGCGTGGAGCTCTGCCAGGCGCTCGGCTTCGGCGGGCTGACCCCCTCGGTCGGCCTCATCGAGGCCGCCGCTGCCGCGGCACGCGACGCGGCGACGCCGGGCTTCGTGCACGTGCTGGTGCGCCCGCGCGGCGGCGGATTCGCCTACGACGCCGACGAACTCGACACGATCGACCGTGACATCCGCGCCGCGATCGCGGCCGGTGCCGACGGGGTCGTCGTCGGCGCGCTCACCGACGCGGGGGAGCTCGACCGCTCCGCCGTCAGGCGATTCGTCGAGGCGGCGTCGGGCGGCGACGTGACGGTGCACCGTGCCGTCGACGCGAGCGCCGACCCGATCGCTTCGGTCGCCGCACTCCAGGAACTGGGGGTGCGGCGCGTGCTGACATCGGGCGGGGCGCCCGACTGCCGTTCCGGTCTCGCCGCGTTGACGCGGATGGCCGCCGAGTCCGGCTCGCTCGAGATCATGGCGGGTGGCGGGGTGCGCATCGACGACATCGCCGGGCTCGCCGCAGCGGGCCTCGACGCGGTGCATCTCTCGGCGCGGGCCGTGGCGACTCGCGGAGGCCCGAGCGGCCCGGGCGGCGGCGTCGACGGCTTCGACGTGACCGACGCCGACCTCGTCCGGGCTGCCGTCGCCGCCGCTGCAGGCGCCGTGCGATGACGATCGCGCCGCCGCCCGTTCCGGTACTGCAGCCGCCTGAACCGGGCAGCTCCGGCACGGAAGGGCTGTTTCGCGCTGCCGTGCTGCTCCTGGCGCGGAGCCTCCTGATCGGCGCCTTCATCGCGATCGTCGCCGGGCTGGTGGTCTTTCCGCTCCTCGGCCCCTTCCGCTTCGGCCCGGTCCTGCTGGCGATCCCGATGGCCGCGGCGGCGAGCGGCGTGGGCGCGGCGGCCCTGCTCGTCGTCGGCCGTGCACTGCACTGGGCATCGTCTGCCGAAACGCTCGTCGTGCCGTTCGGCGGCGCAGCGCTCTCGCTGCCGATGCTCGTCGTCTTCGAGCGGCCCGTCGGCGACGTGATCATCGGCTGGTCATGGGTGGCGATCGCCCTCGTCGTGCCGGCGGCGGCGCTGTGGTGGACGCGCGCTCGCCCGACGGCATCCTGGCCCGGGGCGATCGCGCGGCTGCTGACGGCGCTCGGAGTCTCGTTCGGGGCGCTCGTGCTCGCGCTCGTCCTCCTCTTCTCGAACGCGTTCCCACCCCCGATGCCGGCGGAGCCGCTCGACGACGGCGGCTCGTCCGAGGGCGGATTCCCCGATCCCGGCGGCTCATCCGGGTACGTCGAGGAGCCGGTTGTGCCGGAGCAGCCGCTCCCGTCGCTCGAGGAGGCGCGCCGCCAGTTCGCGCAGCTCGCCGACACCACGGCCGCCGCCGCGGGCACCATCGCGGTCTGGTCCGCCACGCGGCCGCTCGCGGTCGTCGAGGAGGCGTGCGAGGGTGGCGTCAAGCTGCGCCTCGGCGGCGAGTTCACGACCGGGGTGATCACCGACACGTCGAGCGACGAGCACGATCGCGAGGTCACCGAGGGCAACGTGGCGGCGGCCGACCGCATCGTCGCGGCCTGGCAGGCCGCTGGGCTCGGATCCGGCGAACGGATCCATGACGAACCGTTCCTGGGCGGCGGATCGCTCGGCGCCGTGGAGTCGGCACACATCGACTTCGAGTTCGGAATCGTGCTGCCCGACGTCGAAGGCACGTGCATCCCCGTTCCCTGACGCGCCCGGTCGCTAATGTGGTGAGCATGACCCGCGACTCCGACGACGACGCGCTGCGCTGGGAGGGCGACGACGACCCGACCCTCGCGCCCGGATGGAAGACTGTCGGCGCTCCGGCGGCGGTCCCGGCAGCCGAGGGCGATTCGCCCGACGAGCATCGCGCGGCCATCGCCGATGACGAGTCCGCGTCCGAGGCCGAGAACGCCGAGGTCGCGGATGCCGCGTCGCAGACCAGCTCGGCCGAGCTGGTCGTGCTCGGAGTGCTGGGCGGCATCTACCTGCTCTACGCCATCGGCTGGCTCGTCGTGGCGCTCGGCGAGGCGCCGGTCTTCGCCGACCCCGTCGCCCAGTTCATGTACGGGCTCGGCAGCTGGTTCGCCGTGCTCGCCGCGCCGCTGTGGTTCGGCGCGGTGCTCTGGCTCGCCGCCGACCACCGACGGGCGCGCCTGATCTGGCTGATCGCCGGTGCCGTGCTGCTCGTTCCCGTCCCGTTCCTGCTGCGAGGTTGAGATGACCGAGGCATCCGCACCCACCGGGTCGACCGCGACGAGCGCCGACCAGGCGACCGGCCGGCCGGCCACTCCGCTCTGGCTCGCGATCTCGATCGCCGTGGCGTTCGGCATCTTCTACGCCTACGACGTCTGGGAGGCGGTCGGCACCCTCGTCGGCATGAACATCACGGCAGGCGAACTCGGCGTCGCCATCACCGGCGCCGGCTGGGCGCTGCTCGTGGCCGGCATCGCCGTGCCGCTCCTCGTGTTCGGCGCGGCATTCTGGCTGGGGCGGCGACGCTCGCCGCTCGCGCAGCTGGTGCTCTTCCTGGCGGGATTCGCGCTCGTGCAGGTGCTCGCCGCTGACTTCGCGTCATTCGGGCTTGCTGTCCTCGACCTCTCCTGATGCGCGGCGTCACACAACGGCTGCGGAATGCGCGCTCCAGTAGAGTGAACGGGTAGGCGCCCCGAAGGCGTGTGGCGCATCCCACCGCAAGTCGCAGTGTCGTGCGCGCGCATCACCCGAAGGAATCGTTCGTGTCAAAGCCGGTCGTGCTGATCGCCGAAGAACTCTCGCCCGCCACCGTCGAGGCCCTCGGTCCCGACTTCGACGTCAGGTCCGTCGACGGCACCGACCGGCCCGCGCTGCTCGCGGCGCTGGCCGACGCCGACGCGATCCTCGTGCGCTCCGCCACGAAGGTCGATGCCGAGGCGATCGCCGCCGCGCCGAAGCTGAAGGTCGTCGCCCGTGCCGGCGTCGGACTCGACAACGTCGACATCAAGGCCGCGACCGCGGCCGGCGTCATGGTCGTCAACGCGCCCACGTCGAACATCATCTCGGCCGCCGAGCTGACCGTCGGCCACATCCTGAGCCTCGCCCGCCACATCCCGGCAGCGCACTCCGCTCTCGCACAGGGGGAGTGGAAGCGGTCGGCCTACACCGGTGTCGAGCTCTACGAGAAGACCATCGGCATCATCGGCCTCGGCCGCATCGGCGCGCTCATCGCCGCCCGCCTGCAGGCGTTCGGCACCAACGTGATCGCGTACGACCCCTACATCACTGCGGCGCGCGCGCAGCAGCTGGGCGTGCAGACCGTGAGCCTCGACGAGCTGCTCGAGCAGAGCGACTTCATCACGATCCACATGCCGAAGACGCCCGAGACCACGGGCATGATCGGCACCGAGCAGTTCGCCCGCATGAAGCCGACGGCGTTCATCGTGAACGTCGCGCGCGGCGGGCTCATCGACGAGGACGCGCTGCACGACGCGCTCGTCAGCCGCACCATCGCCGGTGCGGCCGTCGACGTGTTCGTCTCCGAGCCGCCGCGCGACTCGCCGCTCCTCGGCCTGCCGAACATCGTCGTGACGCCGCACCTCGGCGCGTCGACCGACGAGGCGCAGGAGAAGGCGGGTGTCTCGGTCGCGAAGTCGGTGCGGCTCGCCCTCGCCGGCGAACTCGTGCCCGACGCGGTCAACGTGGCCGGCGGCGTCATCGACCCGTACGTGCGTCCCGGCATCCCGCTCGTCGAGAAGCTCGGCCAGCTCTTCGCCGGCATCGCGAACGGGCCGCTCACGAGCCTCGACGTCGAGGTGCGCGGCGAGCTCGTCGAGTACGACGTGAGCGCGCTGAAGCTCGCCGCCCTGAAGGGCGTCTTCACCAACGTCGTCAGCGAGACGGTCTCGTACGTGAACGCGCCGCTGCTCGCCGAGCAGCGCGGCGTCGACGTGCGCCTCATCACGGCAGCCGAGTCGCCCGAGTACCGCAACGTGATCACGCTCACGGGCGCGCTCGCCGACGGCCGCCAGGTCTCGGTCTCGGGCACGCTCACGGGGCCGAAGCAGATCGAGAAGCTCGTCGCCGTCAACGGGTTCGAGCTCGAGGTGCCGATCGCGACGACCCACATCGTCATGGAGTACGCCGACCGTCCCGGCATCGTCGCGGTCTACGGCCGCGAGTTCGGCGAGGCCGGCATCAACATCGCGGGCATGCAGATCGCTCGTCGCGAGGCCGGCGGGCAGGCGCTCAGCGTGCTGACCGTCGACTCGCCGGTGCCCGCCGACGTGCTCGAGCGCGTCCGCGAGGCGATCGACGCGAGCCTCTTCGTCGAGGTCGACATCACCGAGTAGCGATCCGAACGACCGGCGCCGTCCTGAGCTTGTCGAAGGGATGCCCCGGCGCTTGCTGCTCGGCAGCGCGCGCCGGGGCATCCGTCGTCTACTGCCCGGTGCGGGCGATGCGCTCGAGCATGGTGACGAGCTCGTCCATCTGCACGGGGCCGATGTCGTCATCGCCGAGTGCCGACGCCTCGACCTCGGCGCGCAGGGCCGAGTGGTAGTAGAGGCCGTCGCCGATGAGCGTGATCGCGAGAGCCAGTGCCGGGTCGTCGACGTGGCGGCCGATCTCCTCGAGCCAGCGAGTGCGCACCGCGTCGATCGCGGCGGCTGCCTGGCGGTCACCGCCCTGCGCGAGCCGCACGGCGGCGACGAAGCTGTGGTCGAGCGGGGACTCGAGATCGACCGACGAGCGCACGAAGTAGGAGATCGGGCCGTCGGGTGCCGAGTGGATGCGCGCCACGTCGCCGTCGACGAGGCGGTGCAGTCGTTCGATGAGACCCGCGATGAGGGCGTGCCTCGAGCCGAAGTGGTAGAGCAGGCCGCCCTTGGAGACTCCTGCGGCACGGGCGGTGGCGTCGAGCGTGGCGGTGCGCTCGCCGTCGGCGATGATGATGCGCTCGAAAGCGTCGAGCACGGCTTCTCGGGCGGCGGGCGGGCGACTCATGATCCCAGTGTGGCCGATCGGGGGGAGGTTGACGACGTGCAGGGCATGTCTGTTACTATACCAGCTGGACGGTACAGTAACCGCCTGAGACGAACGAGCTTGAGATGACAGACACCAACCAGACCGCAGTGCACACGAACGTGGCGAACGCCGCTCCGGCACCCGACACGCCGACCGCCCGCGCGCCCCGACGCGCCTGGGTCGCGCTCGCGGTGCTCATGCTGCCCGTGCTGCTCGTCTCGGTCGACAACACGGTGCTGAGCTTCGCGCTGCCCGCGATCTCGCGCGACCTCGCGCCGACCGCCGCCCAGCAGCTCTGGATCATCGACGCCTACCCGCTCGTGCTCGCCGGCCTGCTCGTGGCGATGGGCAGCGCGGGCGACCGCTTCGGTCGCCGTCGCATGCTCCTCATCGGCTCCGTCGGCTTCGCCGTGCTCTCGGTCGTCGCCGCGTTCGCGCCGACGGCGGAGGCGCTCATCGCCTCGCGCGCCGCGCTCGGATTCTTCGGCGCGATGCTCATGCCCTCGACCCTGTCGCTGCTTCGCACGGTGTTCGTCGAGCGCGAGCAGCGCCGCCTCGCGATCGCGATCTGGGCCTCCGGCTTCGCCGCAGGCAGCGCCCTCGGCCCGCTCGTCGGCGGCGTCCTCATCGAGCACTTCCACTGGGGCTCGGTGTTCCTGCTCGCCGTGCCGGTGCTCGTGCCGCTGCTGATCCTCGTGCCGCTGCTCATCCCCGAGAGCCGCGACCCCGCTCCCGGGCGCATCGATATCCCGAGCACCCTGCTCTCGCTCGCCGCGATGGTGCCGGTCGTGTTCGGCATCAAGTCCCTCGCCACCGAGGGGGTCTCGGGCTTCGGCATCCAGGCGATCGTCTTCGGCCTGTTCTGCGGAGTCTGGTTCGTGCGTCGCCAGCTGAAGAGCCGCTCGCCGATGCTCGATGTGCGGCTGTTCCGCCAGGGGTCGTTCGGCGGTGCCGTGCTCGTGAACCTCTTCAGCGTCATCGCGCTCGTCGGCTTCCTCTACTTCGTGTCGCAGCACCTCCAGCTCATCGTCGGGCTCACCCCGGTGGCTGCCGGGCTCGCCCTGCTGCCGGGTCTCGTCGCGATGATCATCGCCGGCCTCGCCGTCGTACCGATCGCGCGCCGCGTCCGGCCGCGGGTGCTCGTGCCGATCGCGCTGCTCCTGTCGGCAGGCGGCTACGCCGTCATCGCGTTCTTCGCGACCGCCGACTCGATCGCCCCGGTCGTCATCGCGTTCATGATGCTCGGCGTCGGCATCGGCGCCGCCGAGACCGTCTCCAACGAGCTCATCCTCTCGAGTGCGCCGCCCGAGAAGGCGGGCGCCGCCTCGGCGGTCTCCGAGACCGCGTACGAGCTCGGTGCCGTGCTCGGCACGGCTGTGCTGGGGTCGATCCTCGCCGCCCACTACAGTGCCGCGATCGTGCTGCCCACCGAGCTGACCGCAGCGCAGGCCGCGACCGCGAGCGAGACGCTCGCCGGCGCCATGACGGTCTCCGAGCAGCTGCCCGCGGCGATCGGTGAACAGCTCGCGGCATCCGCTGCCCTGGCCTTCGACGAGGGCGTCGTGATCACCTCGCTGATCGGCGTCGCGCTCATGGTCGCCGCCGCGGTCGTCGCCGTGCTCGCGCTGCGCAACCCGAACGGCGCAGCAGCCCACGACTGAGTCCGGCCGTCGCGGGTGTCACGCGCTCGTGCGGACAGTACGCTGGGAGGGCTGGCGCACGAAGGAGAATTCATGGTGGACACGGTCAAGCTCGCGGTCATCCCCGGTGACGGGATCGGGCCCGAAGTCGTCGGAGAGGCGCTGAAGGCGCTCGCTGCGGCGACCGAGGGGTCGGATGTCGCGTTCGAGCAGACCGAGTTCTCCCTGGGCGCCGCCCGCTACCTCGCGACCGGCGACGTGCTGACCGACGACGACCTCGCCTCGATCAAGTCCCACGACGCGATCCTGCTCGGCGCCGTCGGCGGCGTGCCCGGCGACCCCCGCCTCGTCGGGGCGAACATCGAGCGCGGCCTGCTGCTGAAGCTGCGCTTCGAGCTCGACCACTACGTGAACCTGCGGCCGTCGGTGCTCTATCCGGGCGTCGCGAGCCCGCTCGCCGCACCCGGCGACGTCGACTTCGTCGTCGTGCGCGAGGGCACCGAGGGCCCCTACGTCGGCAACGGCGGCGCGATCCGCGTCGGCACGCCGGCCGAGGTCGCCAACGAGGTCTCGGTCAACACCGCCTACGGCGTCGAGCGCGTCGTGCGCTACGCGTTCGCCGCGGCATCCGCCAGGCCTCGCAAGAAGCTGACCCTCGTGCACAAGACCAACGTGCTCGTCTTCGCCGGTTCGCTGTGGAAGCGCACGGTCGACGCGGTCGCCGCCGAGTTCCCGGAGGTCGCGGTCGACTACCTGCACGTCGACGCCGCGACGATCTTCCTCGTGACCGACCCGGCGAGATTCGACGTCATCGTGACCGACAACCTCTTCGGCGACATCCTCACCGATCTCGCCGGCGCGATCAGCGGCGGCATCGGGCTCGCGGCCTCGGGCAACATCAACCCCGACCGCCGATTCCCCAGCATGTTCGAGCCGGTCCACGGCTCGGCACCCGACATCGCGGGCACGGGCATCGCCGACCCGACCGCCGCGATCCTCTCCGTGGCGCTCCTGCTCGATCACCTCGGCCGGGCCGCAGCCGCGCAGAAGGTGCAGCGGGCGGTCGTCGCAGACATCGCCGAACGCGGCGGCACCCGGCGCACGACCACGCAGATCGGCGACGCCATCGCCGCTCGCATCGGCGCACTCGACTGATCCAGCGCATCGAAGGACGAACATCATGACGATCAACCTCCCGCTCCAGGCCCCGTCGGCAGCCGGTCTCATCTGGCAGGTCACCCGCAACGGCGAGGCCAAGACGCCCGCCGAACGGGAGGCGATCCTCGCCGACCCCGGTTTCGGCAATCACTTCACCGACCACATGGTCGACATCTGCTGGTCGGAGAAGGGCGGGTGGCACCGCCCGCGCGTCTCGCCCTACGGCCCGATCCCGCTCGACCCGGCCGCCGCGGTGCTGCACTACGCGCAGGAGATCTTCGAGGGCATGAAGGCGTACCGTCACGCCGACGGCTCGATCCACACCTTCCGGCCGTTCGAGAACGCTTCCCGCATGCAGCGCTCCGCGCGTCGAATGGCCCTGCCCGAGCTGCCGAGCGAGATCTTCATCGAGTCGCTGAAGCAGCTCATCGCGGTCGACGCCGACTGGGTGCCGAGCGCGGCGGAGACGAGCCTCTACCTGCGGCCGTTCATGTTCGCGAAAGAGGCATTCCTCGGTGTGCGCCCGGCCAAGAAGGTCGCGTACTACGTGATCGCGAGCCCGGCCGGCGCCTACTTCCCCGGCGGCGTCGAGCCGGTGAGCATCTGGCTCTCCACGCAGTACTCCCGCGCGGGCAAGGGCGGCACGGGTGCCGCCAAGACCGGCGGCAACTACGCGTCGAGCCTGCTGCCGCAGGCAGAGGCCTACGAGCAGGGCTGCCAGCAGGTGGCCTTCCTCGACGACGAGGGCAACCTCGAAGAGCTCGGCGGCATGAACATCGTGCTCGTCAAGCGCGACGGCACCATCGTCACCCCCGAGTCGGCTTCGATCCTCGAGGGCATCACGCGCGACTCGATCCTGCAGCTCGCGGCCGACCGCGGCCACACGGTCGAGCACCGCGCCATCTCGCTCGACGAGTGGCGCAGCGGCGCCGAGTCCGGCGAGATCGTCGGCGCCTTCGCCTGCGGCACCGCCGCGGTCGTCGTGCCCATCGGCCGCCTCCTCGGCACCGACTTCGAGATCGTGCACGCGGGCGACGAGGCATCCGCTCTCGCGCTCTCGCTGCGTCAGGAGCTCACCGACATCCAGTACGGCCGGGCCGAAGACCGTCACGGCTGGCTCACCCGCCTCGACGCCTGACGGCCTCGCGCCCGTCTCGCTTCACCGATTCGCAGGCCGGTTCGCGGCGACATGCCGACCACGTGCGGCGTGCCGCGGCGATCGTCCTGCGACTCGGCGCGGAGACCGCCGCGGGTAGGCTGACGGCATGAAGATCGCGCGTTTCAGCCACGACGACACCATCGCATTCGGCATCGTCGACGAAGAGGAGCACGAGCTCGTCGTGCTGAAGGCCGACCCGATGTTCGCGGGCTACGAGCCCACGGGCGAGCGCGTCAAGCTCACCGATGCGAAGCTGCTCGCTCCCGTCATCCCGCGCTCGAAGGTCGTCGCGGTCGGCAAGAACTACCGCGATCACGCCGCGGAGATGGGCGGCGAGGCGCCGGCCGAGCCGCTGCTCTTCCTGAAGCCGAACACCTCGGTGGTCGGGCCCGGCGACGCGATCGTGCTCCCGAAGCAGAGCGAGCGGGTCGAGCACGAGGGCGAGCTCGCGGTCGTCATCGGACGCATCGCGAAGAACGTGTCCGAGGCGGATGCCGAGGACTACATCTTCGGCTACACGATCGCCAACGACGTGACGGCCCGCGACCTGCAGCAGCGCGACGGCCAGTGGGCCCGCGCGAAGGGCTTCGACTCCTTCTGCCCGCTCGGGCCGGTGATCGAGACGCACGTCGACTTCGAGACGGCCACGATCGAGACGAGGGTGAACGGAGCGCGTCGCCAGTCGGGGCGTCTCGCCGACATGGTGCACTCGGTCTCGACGATCATCGCTCACGCGTCGAGCGTGTTCACCCTGCTGCCCGGCGACGTCATCCTCACGGGCACGCCCGCAGGTGTCGGCCCGATCGTCGACGGCGACACGGTCGAGGTCGACGTGACCGGACTCGGAACACTCTCGAACCCGGTGCGCTCGGCCTGAGCCAACCACGGAAGTCGCGACGATCATCATCGGCCGTTGCGAGGTTCGAATGCGGTGCTGATCCGCGCCGGCGGCGAGGTCTCGTCGCCGTCGATGGGGCGCGCGCCGCGGGAACACGCGGATCGCGCAACTGACGCTTGCGGCGCCCGCGCGACCCGAGACCGCTCGAGCAGGTGACGGCGTCGTCCGGAATCCGGGTCCAGGCGCCCTCGACGCTCCCGGCATCCCGTTGCCGCGTCGAGTTCGCGCGTGCCAGCATGACCGGACCGACCGGCCGCATCACCGACGATGCCCTGGATTGCGACTCGCGCAGCGATCTCGAGGCCAGGTCGGCGCCGGCGCATCCCCGTGCCCGGCGACCTCGACGAAGGAGTCCCCACGTGTCAGCAACCCTTGCCCCGCCGCAGCCGACATCGACGAAAGAGCAGCGACGGATCGCCTTCGCGACCGTCATCGGCACCACGATCGAGTGGTACGACTTCTTCATCTATGCGAACGCCTCGGGCCTCGTGTTCGCCGCGGCGTTCTTCGCGCCCGCGGGCGACTCGCTCGCCACTCTCGTGGCGTTCGCCTCGGTCGGCATCAGCTTCCTCTTCCGCCCGCTCGGCGCATTCCTCGCCGGACACTTCGGCGACCGACTGGGGCGCCGCACCATGCTGGTGCTGACGCTCGGGCTCATGGGCATCGCGACCACGCTCATCGGCCTCCTGCCCACGTACGCGCAGATCGGCATCGCCGCGCCGATCCTGCTGCTCCTCCTGCGCATCCTCCAGGGCGTCTCGGCGGGTGGCGAGTGGGGCGGCGCCGTTCTCATGGCCGTCGAGCACGCTCCGGCGGCCAAGCGCGGACGTTTCGGCGCCTTCCCGCAGATCGGCGTGCCGATCGGCATGCTGCTCGCCTCCGCGGTGCTCGCGCTCATGGCCGGCGTGTTCGCGCCCGGTGAGGCGTTCCTCGAGTGGGGTTGGCGGGTGCCGTTCCTCTTCAGCATCGTGTTGCTGTTCGTCGGCATGTGGGTGCGCCGCTCGGTCGACGAGAGCCCGGTCTTCACGGCGCTCGCCGAGCGCAAGCAGCGCAGCAACGTGCCGATCGCGAAGCTGTTCCGCTTCCACGCGTTGCTCGTGATCCTCGCGGCCCTCACCTTCGCCGGCAACAACGCCGCCGGCTACATGACGACGGGCGGATTCCTCCAGCGCTACGCCACCGACCCCGAGGGGCCGCACGCGCTGCCCATCACGCCGGTGCTCCTCGCCGTGAGCGTGGCGGCCGTCGTCTGGCTGGCGACGACATGGTTCGGCGGGGTCGTCTCCGACCGCATCGGTCGCCGCACGACCTACATCATCGGCTGGGTGGTGCAGCTGGCGACGGTCTTCCCGATGTTCTTCCTGGTCGACACGGGCGAGATCCTGTGGTTCACGGTCGGCATCTCGCTCTTCACGATCGGCAACGGACTGACGTACGGCCCGCAGGCGGCGTTCTTCTCGGAGCTGTTCCCGGCGTCGATCCGGTACTCGGGCATCGCGATCTCCTACGCCATCGGCGCGATCATCGGCGGCGCATTCGCTCCCATGATCGCGCAGGCGATCGTGCAGGCGACCGGTTCGGTGATCTCGATCGGCTGGTACATGGTGGCGATCACCGTGGTCGCGTTCATCGCGACGCTCCTCATCCGCGACCGCACGGGGATCGACCTCGGCCCGGACAACGAGGAGGAGCAGGCGAGGAACCCGATCTACGGGGCGCGCGGCTGATCTCCACGGATGCCCCGGGGCGCGTGACACCCCGGGGCATCCGCGTTCCCGGCCGGCTCCGCGCACGACTCGCGTCAGCCTCCGAGCGGACTGAACGCCTCCACGTGGTCGGTCGCGAAGTCGGCGAGCGCCTGCGCCTTGGCGTTGTCCGAGCCGTGCCTGCGCAGCAGCATGACGCGGATGGCGGGCATCTCGGGGGAGATCTCGCAGATGCGCACCTCGTGGCCGTCGTACGTGCGGTCGGTGCGGGTGCGCTGCACCAGCACGGTGTAGCCGAGACCGCGACCGACGAGCGCCCGGGTGAGCTCGTAGCTCGTGGTCCGGTGCCGTACCTGCGGCGAGACGCCGACGCGGTCGAAGATGGCCATCGTGTTCTGGGTGCTCGGCGGGAGGTCGAGCAGGATGAACGGCTCGTCCGCGAGTCGGGCGAGCCGGACCGATCGCCGACCGGCCATCGGGTGGGTGCTCGGCAGCAGCACGTGCGGCCGGATGCGGTACAGCTCGACGGCGTCGAAGTCGCCCGAGACGTCGCGGTCGTACAGGATCGCCGCATCGATGCGGCCCGATGCGAGCATCTCCTGCAGCTCGTCGCCGCCGCCTTCGACGAAGTCGAGGCGGACCTGCGGGTGCACCGCGCCGAAGCCCTCGAGCAGCGTCGGGAGCACGGTCGGTGCGAGCGTTCGGTAGCAGCCGACCGTCATCGCACCGGCGAGCTGGCCGTCGGGCGCCGCGAGGCGATCGCCGAACTCGACGGCTCGCGACAGGAGGTCGCGGGCCATGGCGAGCGCGAGTTCGCCGTCGGCCGTCAGCACGATGCCGTGGGCCTTGCGCCGCTGGCAGAGGCGCGCGCCGACGGCCTTCTCGAGGTCGTCGAGCGATGCGGCCAGGGCCGACGGCGAGAAATGCTGCCGTGCAGCGGCGCCGGCGATCGATCCCTCCTCGGCGATGGCGACGAAGTGGGCGAGTTGGCGCAGGGTGAAATCGGCCATACATCGGATTCTCCGATGTTTCACCCCAGAATTCAACGCTTGTGCTGTGGTTTGGGTCGCGCGAGCATGTCCATGCCGAGGAATGGACCGATATCCGCTCGGTGAGCGAAGGAGAGAGTCGACGATGACTGCAGCACGCGAGGCGCCCGTCTCGGAATGGGTGACGATCCCCGACATGTACCGTGATCCGTTCCCGATCTTCCAGCGCATGCGCGCGGAGGCCGCCGTGCACTGGGTGCCGTCGGTGAACCGTTACATGGTGGTCACGTACGACGAGTGCCACACGGCCGAGATGGACGGCGAGACGTTCAGCGCCGACGAGACGGGCTCGCTCATGAAGCGGTCGATGGGCCACAGCATGCTCCGCAAGGACGATCCCGAACACGCGCCCGAGCGAGCGGCATGGCAGCCGCCACTGCGTCCCGGTGCGATCAAGACGGTCTGGCGCGAGGTGTTCGAGGCGAACACCGAGCGATACCTCGACCGGCTCGCCGACGCCGGTGACGCGGCCGACCTGATCTGGGACTTCGCCGCCCCGCTCGCGGCGGAGAACCTGCGGAGCATCCTCGGCTTCGTGAACGCGACGCAGGAGGACCTGCAGCGCTGGAGCCAGACGATGATCGACGCGACCGGCAACTACGCCGACGACCCCGTCGTGTGGGAGAAGGGGCGCCGCTCCTCCGAGGAGGTCGACCGGGCGATCGACGAGCTGCTGCCGTACTACGCCGCGCACCCGGATGCCTCGCTCATCTCGGGTCTCGTGAACATGCCGGGCGGTGAGCGGTTGCCGATCGAGGCCATCCGGGCGAACCTGAAGATGACCATCGGCGGCGGGTTGAACGAGCCTCGGGACGTGATCGGCACCGCCGCATGGGCGCTGCTCGAGAATCCCGACCAGCTCGGCCGCGTGCTGCAGGACCCGGCGCTCTGGCCGGTCGCGTTCGACGAGGCGATCCGCTGGATCGCCCCGATCGGGATGTACCCGCGGGAGACCACGCGTGACGTCGAACTCGGCGGCGTGCGACTCCCGGCCGGGTCGCGACTCGGGATCGTGGTGCTCTCGGCCAACCGCGACGAGCGGGTCTTCGAGTACGCGGAGCGCTTCGACATCGCCCGCGAGAAGAAGCCGCACCTCGCCTTCGGCGGTGGCGCGCACTACTGCGCGGGCGCGTGGGTCGCGAAGTCCTCCGTCGCCCAGGTCGCCCTGCCGAGGCTGTTCGAACGCTTCGAGGGCCTCGAGATCGACGGCGACCGCGAGACATCGGCCGGGGGTTGGGTGTTCCGCGGAATGCTGAAGCTGCCGGTCACCTGGCAGCGCGAGCGGAAGGGAGCGGCCGCGTGAAGATCACCTACGGACTCGGCGACCGAGGAACCCGTGAGGTCGACGTCGAGGCCGGCACCTCGATCATGCGTGCGGCGATCACGAACAGCGTCCCCGGCATCGTCGGCGAGTGCGGCGGCCAGGCGATGTGCGCGACGTGCCACGTCTACGTGCGCGACGAGCATCTCGATGCGCTCCCGCCGATCTCCGACGACGAGGAGGAGATGCTGGACTGCACCGTCGCTCCCCGTGACGAGCGGCGCAGCCGGCTCGGCTGCCAGCTCGCGGCCGGCGTCGCCTTCGACGAGATCGTCGTCGACGTGCCCTCGGCCCAGGTGTGAGCGACGTGCCCGGGGGAGTCGAGCCGCTTCGTCCGGCCGATGGCGTCGTCGTCGTGGGTGCCGGGCAGGCTGGCGTGCAGTTCGCGGACTCGTTGCGGAGCGGCGGGTTCGCGGGGCGGATCGTGCTCGTCGGCGACGAGCCGTGCCTGCCGTACCAGCGCCCGCCGCTGTCGAAGTCCCACCTGTCGGATCTCCCGGGCGCCGACGAGCCGTTGCCGCTTCGCGGGTCGGCGTTCTTCGACGACGTCGGGATCGAGTCGCGCCGGGGCGTCTCCGCGACGGCGATCGACCGGCCCGCACGCACGGTGACGCTCTCGAACGGGGAACAGCTGTCGTACGACCGGCTCGTCCTCGCACTCGGCAGCCGCCATCGGGCCCTCGACGTGCCGGGTGCCGAGCTCGACGGCGTTCATCGCCTCCGCACGGTGGAGGACGCCGATCGCCTGCGTGAACGCCTCGCATCAGTGTCGTCGGCGGTCGTGGTCGGCGCCGGGTTCATCGGGCTCGAGTTCGCGGCCGCAGCGGTCGCGCGCGGTGTCGCGACGACGGTGATCGCGTCGGGAGGCCGGCCGATGCCGAGGTCCCTCACCGGGGCCGCCTCCGCGCAGCTCGCCGATGTGCATCGCCGACTCGGGACGACGATCCGGTACGGCGAGCGGGTCGCGGCGATCCTGGACGTGAGCGGCAGAGCCGCCGGCGTGCGGCTGGAATCGGGCGAGCTCGTGCCGGCGGACCTCGTCCTCCTCGGCGTCGGCGCCGTCGCCGAAGACGAGCTCGGCGCGCGGGCCGGGCTCGCGACGGACGACGGGATCCTGGTCGACTCCCGGCTCGGCACACGAGACCCGTTCGTCTCGGCGATCGGCGACTGCGCCCGCTTCGTCGACGGCGACCACGGCGTCGCGCGGCTGGAGTCCGTGCAGAACGCCGTCGATCAGGCTCGGTACCTCGCGGCACGGCTCCTCGGCGCGACGAACGAGCCGTACCGGGCGACGCCGCGGTTCTGGACCCACCAGGGGCCGCTCCGACTCGACATCGTCGGTGTGCCCCGTCCGGGACTCGACGTCGTCGTGCGCGGCGACGTCGAGTCGGGCCGGTTCTCGATCTTCGGCTTCAGCGGCGACGACCTCGTGTCGGTCGAGTCGTTCAACGCCGCAGCGGACCACCTGTCGGCCCGGCGCTGCTTCGACAGCGGGCGGCTGCCGTCGCCGAGTCAGGCGGCCGACCCCGGCTTCGACCTCAAGGCGTTCTCGAAGGAGTCGCCGGTCAGCGCAGCCTGAGTCCGCGCGCCGCGAGCTCGACGTCCTCGTCGTCGTTCCAGACGTGGAACGCGACACGGGCCCGGCCGGCACGCCCCGACGCGGTGATGCCCGCGGCGCCGAGCGCAGCGAGCGCACTGCCGTCGAGGTCGGGCCACGCCACGATCGCACTGTCGGAAGGGGCCATCCCGAGCCGCTCGCGGAACGCGTTCGCGAGCCCGACGTCGTGACGACGCACCGCCTCCATGTCCAGCGAGGCGGCGAGTTCGAGGGCCGCCTCGGCGCCCGCCCAGGCGTGCCATGCGGGGGAGACGTCGAAGCGCTGCGCGCCCGCCGCGAGGTGCAGCTCCGGGCCGTAGCACGACGCCCACGGGTCGGTGCCCGAGTACCAGCCCGCCGCGTGCGGCGTCAACTCGTCGACCGCCCGGGTCGAGAATGCGGCGAAGGCCGCGCCGCGGGGCGCAGACAGCCATTTGTACGCGTGGCAGATCACGACATCGGCGTCGAGTGAGTCGGTCGGCATCCAGCCCGTGGCCTGCGTGGTGTCGACGAGCGTGAGCGCGCCGGCGTTGCGGGCTGCCGTGTTGACGGATGCCGCGTCGGCGACCTCGCCCGTCGCCGACTGCACGAGCGAATAGGAGACGAGCCACGTCGAGTCGGTCACGGCGCCCGCCAGCTCGGCCAGCGGCACGTGGCGCACGCGCAGGTCGCCTCGGGCGAGGAACGGGCCGATCACGGAGGAGAAGTCGCCGTCGACGCACACGATCTCCGCCCCGGCGGGCGCCGAGGCCGCCACGAGTGCGGTGAAGACCGACACCTGGGATCCGGTGGCGATCTCGCTCGGCGCGCGGCCGAGCAGCGTCGCGGCGTGGCCGCGGGCGCGGTCGTGGATCTCGCCGTACTCGACGCCGCACGCGGTGCCGGCCGACCACGACTCGAGGTCGCGTCGCACGGCGTCGCGCGTGACGTCGGCGGGCAGGCCCATGGTGCAGGCGGCGAGGTAGCCGCGTCCTGCGGCGTACCGCTCACGAATGGGGTGCATGGAACCAAGTCTCGGCGAGCCTGATTCATTCAACAAGACCCATCGAATGATCACACACATGCCTTCCGGTTATGATTCAGGCATGTCGGATGCCTCGATCGACGCCCTCGCCGCCGCCCTCGACCTGCAGACGGTGCGCGTCGTGCACCAGATCGCCGAGCACGGGTCGCTCACCGCCGCCGCCGAGTGGCTCGGCTACAGCCAGCCCGCGGTGAGCCAGCAGCTGCGGCGGTTCGAGCAGCGCACCGGCATCGCGCTCGTGGAGCGGGTGGGGCGGGGCATCCGCCTGACCGAAGCTGGCCGGGTGCTCGCGCGCCACGCGCAGGACGTCGCCACGGCCCTCGAGGCCGCCGCCGGCGAGCTCGCCGAGATCCGCGGCCTCCGGGCGGGGCGGGTGCGACTCGTGGCCTTCCCCTCCGCGTCGGCGACGCTCGTGCCCCGACTCATCGCCGCGCTCGCCGCTGCGCACCCCGGCATCGACGTCACCTACGTGGAGGCCGAACCACCCGAGGCGGTGCGAGCCGTGCGAGCCGACCAGGCCGACCTCGCGATCACCTTCAGCTACCCGGGCGATCGCGACGACCCGCATCAGGCGAGTGCACGCGGGCTCGATGTGCGGAGCTACGGCGACGAGCCGATGCAGCTCGTGCTTCCAGCCGGGCATGCGGCGGCGGCATCCGACTTCGTCGATCTCCGGATGCTGCGCGAGGAGCCCTGGATCGCCGGCTGCCCGCGGTGCCGCGGGCACCTGCTCGAACTCGCCGGGGCCGCCGGCTTCGTGCCGCGCATCGCCTTCGAGACCGACAACTTCGTGGCCGTCGAGGGCATGGTCGCACAGGGCCTCGGGGTGGCCCTGCTGCCGGCGCTCGCGCTCGCCGCATCGCCGCGGCACGCCGACGTGGTTGCGAGACCCACCGCGCGCGCCGACGTGCGCTCGCTCCACCTCGTGACCGCGCGCGGCGCGGAACGGGTGCCCGCCGTCGGCGCAGCACTCGCCGCGCTCGATGCCCTCGCCGCTCGGTAGCATTGAGGCGTATGTCTGAGACAGCTCACCCCACGACCACGGCCACCGGCAGCGACATCCGCGTGCGCTTCTGCCCATCGCCGACCGGAACGCCGCACGTCGGCCTCGTTCGCACCGCCCTGTTCAACTGGGCCTACGCGCGTCACACCGGCGGTACCTTCGTGTTCCGCATCGAGGACACCGACGCCGCACGCGACAGCGAGGAGAGCTACGCGCAGATCCTCGACGCGCTCACCTGGCTCGGTCTCACGTGGGACGAGGGCGTCGACGTCGGCGGCCCGCACGGTCCGTACCGGCAGTCGCAGCGCGGTGAGATCTACCACGAGGTCATCGAGCGCCTGACGGCCTCCGGCCACCTCTACGAGTCGTACTCGACGGCCGAGGAGATCGACGCGCGCAACGAGGCGAACGGCCGTCCGAAGCAGCTCGGCTACGACAATCACGACCGCGACCTCACCGAGGAGCAGAAGGCGGCGTTCCGCGCCGAGGGGCGCCAGCCCGCGCTGCGCCTGCGCGTGCCGGAGGTCGACCTCGGCTTCGACGACCTCGTGCGCGGCCGCATCGACTTCCCGATCGGGTCGACGATCGACTTCGTCGTCGTGCGCCCGAACGGTGCGCCGCTCTACACCTTCGTGAACCCCGTCGACGACGCGCTCATGGGCATCACCGACGTGCTCCGCGGTGAAGACCTGCTCTCGTCGACGCCGCGTCAGATCGCGCTCTACCACGCGCTCATCGACATCGGGGTGACCTCGTTCGTGCCGCGCTTCGGCCACCTGCCCTACGTCATGGGCGAGGGCAACAAGAAGCTCTCCAAGCGCGACCCCGAGTCGAACCTCTTCCACCACCGCGACCGCGGGTTCATCCCCGAGGGGCTCGTCAACTACCTCGCGCTGCTCGGCTGGGGCTTCTCGGCCGACCGCGACGTCTTCTCGCGCGACGAGCTCATCGCCGCGTTCGACGTCGCGAACGTCAACCCGAACCCGGCTCGCTTCGACCTGAAGAAGGCCGAGGCGATCAACGGCGACCACATCCGCCAGCTCGACGTCGCCGACTTCGCCGCGCGCACCGTGCCGTACCTGCAGGCCGCTGGCGCGGTCTCCAGCCCGATCACGCCCGGCGAGGAGGCCGTGCTCGCCGAGGGCGCACCGCTCATCCAGGAGCGCATCGCGCTCCTTGGCGAGGCTCCCGGCATGCTCGGCTTCCTGTTCACGGATGCCGCGGGCCTCGAGTTCGACGAGGCGGCCGTCGCCGCGCTCACCGCCGACGCGCCGACGGTGCTCGCCGCGGCACGCGACGCCCTCGACCGGCTGCCCGCCGAGGAGTGGACGCACGAGCAGATCGAGGAGGCGCTGCGCGCTGCCCTCGTCGACGGCCTCGCGCTGAAGCCCCGTGTCGCCTTCGGGGCGGTGCGCACGGCCATCTCCGGTCGGCGCATCTCGCCGCCGCTCTTCGAGTCGATGCAGATCCTCGGCAAGGTCGATTCGCTCGAACGCATCGACCGGTTCACGGCACTGCTCGCCTGACGCGCGCGGGCGCCCGCCGGGTGAGCGCTGCTCAGTTTGGCGGGCGTCGCGCCGTAGGCTAGAGTTACATGTCGGCGCGGGACTTCGGTTTCAGCCATTGGGGTATGGTGTAATTGGCAACACGGCGGTTTCTGGTACCGTTGTTCTTGGTTCGAGTCCAGGTACCCCAGCCAGAATCTTGTGAAAAGGCCCGGTCATCCGGGCCTTTTTCGTACCCCTCGCAGAAACCGAGCGTTGTTCGGTATTCTCGCTCCATTCGATGCGGATCGGGGAGCGGTGATGCACGGTCGCAGCAAGGTCGCGGTGCCGGGCGAGACCATCGCACAGCTCGTCGCACATCATCTTCGCGATGCCGGGCTCACGAGCGTGCGACCGCTCGACGAGGGCATGTACAACGCCGCATACCTGCTGGCGTTCGCCGACCGGCCCGACGCCGTCGTCAAGGTCGCTCCGCCCGAGGGCCTGCCGCGTCTCGCGTACGAGCAGCACCTCATGCGCGCCGAAACGGAGTACTTCCGGCTCGCCTCGCTCTACCTGTCGCTCATCATGCTCGCCGAGGGCCCGCCTCGCGGCTACCGCGGTCTCGAACGGGCGCTCACCGTTCGATACGTCCGACGGCGGATCGCGCTCACGCTGCGGCAGCTCGCATAGGGTGTCCACGCGCTCGCCGCGCGCACCGATCCGCGAGTGGGCTGGACATCCGAGGCGCACGCCTCACTCGACGAGCGCCAGGAACACCTCGTACACCATGAACGCCGGCCAGAAGATGCCCTGGAAGAATGCCCCGACGAACTCCCAGAACGCATCGGCCTGCTGGAAGAAGAACACCCAGGCCCCGATGATGCCGAGCCCGTAGATCGCACCTCCGCCGGCGAAGCATCCGGCGTTCGAACTCCTGTCAGTCATCTCGACCTCCCGGGGCACACGATACGCCGCCAGGGCGAATCCACCACCTGATCCCGATCATCCCGCCGCATGGCGACGTTCGGATCGGGCTCACGCGCCGGCAGCTCGCAGCGGGCGCCGACGCGCTCGCAGTGGGCGGCGAGCCGCGCGCGGGCTGGACATCCGGGGTGCGCTGCGCTTGCATGGAGTGTCGGCACCCTTCGAGCCTCCCTACGGGCTCGACGGAGACCGCGAAACGCCGACAGAGGATTGGGTGAGCCATGGGTTCTGGGAACATGCGGAATCGTGACTTCCAGGAGACGCGAACGCCACTCGGCGTCCTGGGCGGCTTCGTGGGGCTCATCGCCGCGAGTGTCGCCGCCGCCATGCTCGTCGTGGCCGGAGTGACGCCGGCTCTCGCGACCGTCGGCATCGCGGCATCCGGAACCATCAACATGTTCGAGAACCTCCCGGGGTACCTCCAGATCGACGAGCTCTCGGAGAAGAGCAACATCTACGCCATGGGCCCTGACGGGGCGCCACTGCTGCTCGCCTCGTTCTACGACCAGAACCGCGTCGAGGTCGGCTGGGAGGCTATCAACCAGTACGTGAAGGACGCCGCGATCGCCGGTGAGGACCCGCGGTTCTACGACCACGGCGGCGTCGACCTCCAGGGCACGCTCCGCGCAGCGGTCAAGACCGCGACGGGTGGTCGCACTCAGGGTGGTTCCTCGATCGCGCAACAGTACGTGAAGAACGTGCGCGTGCAGGAGTGCGAGGCGGAGGCCCATGACACCGCCGTCGAGGGGCTCACTGAAGAAGAGGTGGACGCGCTCACCTACGACGACCGCGCCGCCCTCGTCGATGCCGAGCGCATGAAGTGCTACGAATCGGCCACCGAATCCGACGGCAGTGCCGGCATCGAGCGCAAGCTCAAGGAGATGCGTCTCGCGATCGGCGTCGAGAAGCGGTACTCGAAGAGCGAGATCCTGCTCGGCTACCTGAACATCGCCGGCTTCGGCGGCACCGTCTACGGCATCGAGGCGGCCGCCAACTACTACTACTCGACGAGTGCGGCGAACCTCACGCTCGCGCAGGCCGCATCGCTGCTGGCGATCGTCAACAACCCCGTGAAGTTCCAGATCGACAAGCCCGAGAGCGAGGAGAACGGCGCCGCGAACGGGTACGCGAAGAACAAGGAGCGCCGCGACTACATCCTCGAGCACATGCTCAAGGAGCACAAGATCACGCAGGAGGAGTACGACGCCGCGCTCGCCACGCCGATCGAGCCGGTCATCAACGAGCCGAGCACCGGCTGCCAGACCGCATCGGACTCCGCGTACTTCTGCGACTACGTCAAGAACATCCTGCAGACCGACCCGACCTTCGGTGAAGACGAGGAAACGCGAATGCGCAACTTCCGTCGCGGGGGATACGACGTCTACACGACGCTCGACCTCGACCTGCAGAACGCCGCGGTGAACGCGATCGCCCAGAACGTGCCGCAGACCTACCCCGGGTGGGACGTCGGAAGCGTGATCTCGAGCGTGCAGGTCGGCACCGGCAGGGTGCTTGCGATGGCGCAGAACAAGGTGTACAGCCAGGACCCGGACGTGCTCGCACTCGGCCCGCAGTACACGAGCGTCAACTACAACACCGACTACACGCAGGGCGGGTCGAGCGGGTTCCAGCCCGGGTCCACCTACAAGGTGTTCACCCTCGCCCAATGGCTGAACGAGGGGCATGCGCTGAACGAACGCGTCGACTCGAAGCCGAAGTCGAACTGGGGGATCTTCCAGGACAGCTGCAACGGCCCGGTGAACGCCACCGCCGAGAAGTGGGCCCCCAAGAACGACTCCAACGAGTCGGGCGCCAACTATTCCGCGCTCGAATCGACCATCGGTTCGATCAACACCGGCTTCGTCGGCATGGCGAAGAAGCTCGACCTCTGCGGCATCCGCAAGACCGCCGAGGCGTTCGGGATGCACCGGGCCAACGGAGATCCGCTCCAGCAGGGGCCCTCGTCGGTGCTCGGCACGAACGAGGTGGCGCCGCTCAGTCTCGCGGTCGCGTTCGCCGGCATCGCGAACAACGGCGTCACCTGCACGCCCATCGCGATCGATCGCATCGTCGACCGCGACGGCGAGGAGGTCGCGGTGCCGAAATCGTCGTGCACGCCGTCCGTCACGCCCGAGGTCGCGGCGGCCATGCACTACGCGATGCAGCTCGTGATGACGAACGGCACGGCGACCGTGTCGAACAGGGATACGCAGCCGCACGTGCCGCTGATCGGCAAGACCGGCACGACCGACGGCAACAAGGACACCTGGATGGCGGGCGCCAGCTCGAAGGTGGCGACGGTCGCCGGTGTCGTGAGCCTCTACGGCGACGCGAACCAGCGCGGCATCTCGTTCAGCAGCGGTTCCGCCGCGACAGCCCGCCACCGCATGTGGCCGATGGTGATGTCGGTGGCCGCGGCGAAGTACGGCGGCGATGCGTTCTCGGTCGCCGACCCGGGGCATCCGGTCGCACCGCCGCACGCTCCGCTGCCCGGCACCGAGTCGCCGCCTCCGGATCAGACGACCCAGGTGCAGGGTTTCGACGAAGAGCAGATGCCGGGTGACGGCTCGTCCGACGGCGGCCCCGGCGACGAGGGCCGCCGGGGCGGCCCCGGTCGCGGAGACGACCGAGGCCACTGACCCGGCGGCCGGTCCGTGCTCAGGCGGTGACCGACTCCCGTCGGGCGAACCGCACGCGGTGGATGATCCACGCCGCGATCGCTGCGGCACCGACACCGAGTGCGACGAGGAGCCACGGCCCCATGGTCGCGGGGGAGACTCCGGCCGCGCCGGTGGCGAGCGTCGCACTGCCCTCGGCGACGAGCACATTGCCGTCGTTCAGCTCGGTGGTGCCGGTCGCGAGCTGGGATGCTCCGCTCGCGAGCGTCTCGGAACCGTCGGCGAGTTCGCTCGTGCCGTCGGCCAGCTCGACTGCTCCGCGCTGGAGCGTACTGGTGCCGGCTGCGAGATTCGCCGCTCCCGTGCCGAGCTCGCTCGTGCCCGAAGACAGGTCGCTCGCACCGGTAGAGAGGCGTTCGGCGCCCGAGGACAGGCTCGTCGCGCCGGCGGCGACCTTCTGCGTACCGGCCACCAATTCGTCGACACGGAGGTCGAGCGTCGCGGTGCCGTCGTTCAGCCGGGTGCTGCCGGCGAGGAGGTCGCCGGTCTTCGTGAACAGCGTGGCCGCGCCACCCGCGAGCAGGCTGTTGCCGGCGGCGAGCACGACGCTCTTGTCGGCGAGAGTCGCCGAGCCGACCACGAGCGGCTGGAGCTTCGCGCTGAGGGTCGAAGTTCCGATCACAAGGTCGTCCGCGCCGTCCGAGACGGTTGTGGCGCCTGGAACGAGCGCTGCGACGGTGCTGTGCGCCGTCTGTACGCCGGTATCGACGTCAGCCGCGCCTGCGGCCGCGTTCGCCGCACCCACTTCCAGCGTGGCAGCGCCGCTTGCCGCCTGTGCGGCACCGGCCTTCAGCTGGTCGAGCGAACCGAGCACTTCAGCGGATGCCCCGCCCTGTTCGAGCTGGGCTCGCAATGCGGCGATGCCGTCGACGAGCGAGGTGTTCGCGGTGACGAGGTCCTTCGCGCCGGTGTGAAGCTCCGTCGTGCCGGAGGCCAGGGCCGACGCGCCGGCCTTCAGCGTGTCCAAGCCCGGTGCGAGGGCGCCGAGTCCTGCTTCCACCTTGTCGGCGCCGGCTTGCAGGGCCAGCGCACCGTTGGCGACGTCCGTGACGCCCGCGTTCGCCGCCTTCACGCCGTCGCGGATTCCCCCGGCGCCGTCGGCGACTGCCCGTGCGCCGGCACTGAGGAGCGAGGACTTGCCGGCGATCTCGCCGTTCGCCGCGGCAACGAGGGAGACGCCGTTGCGCACGTCGGTCGCACCGGCTGCTGCGAGCGTGATGCCGTCCGACAGGCTGACGGAGCCCGAGGCGGCCTTGTCGGCGCCCTCGGCGAGTTCAGCGGCACCGGTCGCGCTCGCCGCTGCCCCGTCAGCAAGGGTGACGGCGCCGGTCGCCGCCTTCGCGGCGCCGACGCGGAGCTTCTCGGCACCCACGGCCGCTGTACCGGCACCGACAGAGAGCTTCTCGGCGCCGGTCGCGGCATCCGCTGCACCGTCGCTCAGCTCCGCGCTTCCGGCCGAGAGCTCGCCCGCCCCGTCGGCGACCTGCTGCGAACCGTCGCTCGCCTGCGCCGCGCCCGCCGCCAGCTGGTCGGCGCCGCCTGCGAGCTTGCTCGTCGTAAGCAGGAAGAGGGTCGTCATCGTTGCGAGCGCGAGCGCGAGCACGATGACGGCGATCTTGAGACCGGCGCCGTGCTGGTGCTCGGAGGCGGATTCGATTCTCGTCATTGAGACTCCAGGTGTGCGGGCGCGCGACAGTGCGCGCCGAGATGGGGGGTGCAGGATTCGCGACCGGTGCCGTGGCCGCCGCCGTCGATCGGCGAGGGTGGGCCGATCGCATGAGGCGCGGGGACTCGCGCATCCGACGATGCCGGCGTCGGCATCATCGGCGGAGCGGAGCGACCCCGAAGTGACATGAACGTACCAGCGACTGAGATTTCGTCAACGTATGCGGCCGAAGTTGTGTGCGAATCGCCAACGGAAGCGCCGCCGAATCCGTCCGACGTTGTCGGAGTGCCACAGGCGAGTGGCGCGAGCTCGTGCGAAACCTCCGACTTGTACGCTGGTTGCGGCCCGCGCCGGCGGGCGCATCACGAAGGAGCAGCATGACCGTCGCCGCCGAGACCCTGCAGGCCGTCGAGGCCGTCTTCACCGAACGGGTCGCCGCGCGAACCGCCCCGGGAGCGAGCTGGTCCGTGTTCGATCGCAGCGGCGTCGTCGCCGCCGGCGGCATCGGCATCGACGATCTCGACACCGGCCGGTCGCCCGGCGCCGACACGCTCTTCCGCATCGCGAGTTGCACGAAGAGCTTCACCGCTGCCGCCCTCCTGCTCCTCCGCGACCGCGGCCTGCTCGACCTCGATGCGCCGGCGCGCTCGTTCGTGCCCGAGTTCTCGCCCGAGGTTCCTGGCGGCCTCGAGGTCGACCCGACGGTGCGCATGCTCATGACGATGTCGGGCGGACTCCCGACCGACGACCCGTGGGCCGACCGCGAGGAGTCCATGACGCGCGAGGAGTTCAGTGCGACGCTCGCCGCGGGCGTCCGCTGCGCCACGGTGCCGGGCACCGTGCTCGAGTACTCGAACCTCGGTTACGCCGTGCTCGGCCAGGTCGTCGAACGGGTGTCGGGCGACGCGTTCACCGATTTCGTCGCCCGCGAGCTCATCGAACCGCTCGGACTCGACGTGCACTTCGAGCGGCCGGCGCACGACGGTGCGGCGGTCGCGACCGGGTACCGCCGATTCGGTGACGACGGATGGCTCGCGCTCCCATTCACCGGCCCGGGCGTGTTCTCCGCCATCGGCGGACTCTTCGCCTCGGCGGCGAGCCTCGCCGAGTGGACGGCTTGGCTCGCGTCGGCATGGGTCGGCGACGAACGCGGTCCGCTCAGCGCCGCCAGCCGGCGCGAGATGCAGCAGCTCATGCGCGTCGCTGCGAAACGGCACGCTCCTCCGTCCATGCCCGGCGCGCCGGTGCCGCCGCCGCCGGTCGCGTACGGCTACGGGTTCGGCCTCTTCGTCGAGCACGACGAGCGGTTCGGCGCCATCGCGTCGCACTCGGGCGGGTATCCGGGCTTCAGCGCGCACATGCGCTGGCACGTCGCATCGGGCATCGGAGTCGTCGCCTTCGAGAACGCGACGTACGCGAGGGTCTCCCAAGGCGCGGAGCAGGCGCTGGCGCTCGTGCTGGACGCCGCAGACCGGGTGAGCCCCGTGTCGCCGGCACCGGTGCCGTGGCCGGAGACCCTCGAGGCATCCGTCGTGCTCAGCCGACTCGTGAACGAGTGGTCGGATGCCGCGGCGTCGGCCGTGCTCGCCACGAACGTCGCCCTCGATGTGCCCTTCGTCGAGCGCCGCGCGGCCATCGAGGCCGCGTGGGCGGCGATCGGCGGACGCACCGCGGCCAGCGAGACGGCCGTCGACGCGGTCTGCGACTCGCCCGACCACCTCGTGTGGTTCCTGCCCGGCGCCGCCGGCAGGCTCCGCGTCGAGGTGCGGATGACGCCGCTCGCCGCGCCGCTCGCGCAGACGTTCCGCGTGCGGGCCGAGTCCGACGAGGCTTCCGTCGCCTGATCCGACGGCGAGCGGTCAGATCTCGATGGTGCCGCCCGGCTCGAGCGGCAGGTACTCGCCGCCGCCCTGCTCGGTCGCCCAGGCGAGGCGGGCGTTCGAGAGCGCCTTCCCTGCCGGCGAGAGCACCATCTCATGGCTCGGGAACGCCCGTCGGGGCGCGATCTCGACGACGTAGTCCATCGCCTCGCTGATCTTCATCCAGGGCGCGGCGGCCGGAGCCGCGAGCACCTCGACGGCCACTCCCGGCACCGTGAAGGAGTCGCCGCCGTAGTAGAGCGCGTCGTTCACGAGCACGCCGAGATTGTCGATCACGGGGATCGACGGGTGGATCACGGCGTGCCGGCCGCCGAAGAACCGCAACCGGAACGGGCCGACCTCGACGCTGTCGCCCGCCTCGACGGTCTCGACGGGGAAGTCGGCGGCGGCGGCGGCGACGCCGGCGGGACCGAAGATGCGCACCTCGGGGGCGGCAGCGACGATGCGGGTCAGCTGCTCCGGCGTCCAGTGGTCGTCGTGCCGGTGGGTGATCACGACGGCGACGGCCGCGGCGGAGGCCGGCACCGGCCGGGTGAACTTGCCCGGATCGATGAACAGCTCGCCGCCCGCTTCCTCGATGACGAGTGCGGCGTGTTCGAGTTTCGTCAGGCGCATGATTCGAGCCAACACCGGCCGCAGTCGTCGCGCAAGGCTGCCGACTGCCAGAATCACTGCATGCCCAGCGCATCGAAGCGACTCCTCGTCGCGATCAACCCCGCCGCTTCCTTCGGACGCAACCGTGCCGTCGGCCCGGCGGTGGCCGAGCGGCTGATGCGCGAGGGCCACGAGGTCACGGTGCTCCGCGAGGCGAACTTCGAACTGCTGCGGCGAGAGGTCGAATCCGCGTTCGCCCTCGGCACCGACGGGCTGGTCGTCGTCGGCGGCGACGGCATGGTCTCGCTCGGGGTGAACCTGCTCGCGGGCACCGGAGTGCCGCTCGGGATCGTCGCGGCGGGCACGGGCAACGACCTCGCGCGCGGCCTCGGCCTGCCCATCGGCGACCCGGCAGCGGCGACGGAGGCCCTGGTGGAGGCGCTCGGCCGCCCGCCGAAGGTCATCGACGCCGGCCTCATCCGGCACGGCGAACTGCGCACCTGGTTCGCGTCGGTCGTCTCGACGGGCTTCGACGCCGTCGTCAACGAGCGCGCGAACGGGATGACCCGGCCCAAGGGGCCGAGCCGGTACACGCTCGCGATGGTGCGGGAACTCGTCACCTTCCGTCCACGCAGCTACACGATCACGGTCGACGGAGTGCGGCGCGAGCAGCGGGCGATGCTCGTCTCGGTGGCCAACAACTCGTCGATCGGCGGCGGCATGCGCATCGTGCCGCACGCCGATCTCTCCGACGGGCTGCTCGACGTCTTCATCGTGCACCCGCTGTCGCGGGCACGGCTCGTCGCCGTCTTCCCGAAGGTGTTCGCGGGTCGTCACACGGATCACCCGGCGGTGGAGTTCCTCACCGGACGCGAGGTGCGCATCGAGGCGGACGACATCGTCGCCTACGCCGACGGGGAGCGCATCGGGCAGCTGCCGATCGACGTCGAGATCGTTCCGGGGGCGCTCGCGGTGTTCCGCTGAGCGCGGCACCGGCGGGCGCAGGCAGGCGAACGGATGCGGCGGCGGCCTCGATTTTGCAGCGGCCCCGAAGCTGTGTCATACTCTTCAAGTTGTCGATTCGGCCCCATCGTTTAGCGGCCTAGGACACCGCCCTCTCACGGCGGCAGCGCGGGTTCAAATCCCGCTGGGGTCACGTATGTGACATGCGACAACACAAGCAGAAAGCCCTCGCATTCGCGAGGGCTTTCTGCGTTTCCGGGTGCGTGTTTCCCACGACCCGTCGAAGACGATGAACGTCGGGGCGCGGCATCCGCTCGATGCCGTGCCCCGACGTCGCGTCAGTGGCGCGTCCCGGTCCCGACGAGCTCCGGTACGTGGGTGCCGTCCACGCCGGACCGGGCGTCGGGATAGGCGACCGGGAGACCGTCGTGCACCTCGTGCGGGTCGACCCTGTGGTACGACATCCGGTCGATCAGTGCCAGGGCGAGTGCCGACAGGATGAAGACGCAGTGGATGATGACCTGCCACATGACGCCTTCGCCGGTGTAGATGTCGCCGGTCTTGTTCTCGGCGTCCTTGCTGCCGAGGTCGCCGACCTCGATGAAGGTCTTCAACAGGTGGATGGACGAGATGCCGATGATGGCCATCGCGAGCTTGACCTTGAGCACGTTGGCGTTAACGTGGCTGAGCCACTCGGGCTGGTCGGGGTGCCCGTCGACCTTGATGCGCGACACGAAGGTCTCGTAGCCGCCGATGATCACCATGATGAGCAGGTTCGCGATCATCACGACGTCGATGAGGCCGAGCACCATCAGCATGATCGTGGCTTCGTCGATGTGCGTGATGTCGCGGAGCGCCTCCTCGCCGAGGTGCCACAGTTCGACGAGGAACACGACGACGTAGATCGCCTGGGCGACGATGAGCCCGAGGTAGAGCGGGGCCTGCAGCCAGCGGCTCGCGAAGATCGCGTAGCCGACGAGGGCGGAGCCCGGGGTCGTGCGGTACTGGCGGGCGGGGGGTGTCGAGCTCACAGGCACTCCTTCTCGTGGGGACCCTGATTCTATTGGCGCGCGTCGAGCGGAAACCTGTGCCGAGCCGCGCCTGGGCGATCGCCGGATTCGACTAGACTCGCGGGAGCGAAGGGGAGTATCCCGCGAGGCTCGGCCTCGACCCACGATCGTCAGTACGAGCGCCGTCGCCGCCGCTCCGGGCGTGGGACCTGCGAATCAGCGGGGGGAGAGACTTTCGGATTCCGTCGTCCCCGCAAACTCCGAAAGGCACCACGTTGCTCGAACTCCCCATCTGGTTCGAAATCGGATCCCTCGTCGTCCTGACGTTGATCCTCATCGCCGATCTCCTGCTCGTCCTGAAGCGGCCGCACGTGCCGTCGATCAAGGAGTCGACCCTCTGGGTCGTCTTCTACGTCGCGCTCGCGCTGATCTTCGCCGGGCTCATGTACTTCTTCGCAGGCGGCGAGTTCGCCGGGCAGTTCCTCGCCGGCTGGCTGACGGAGTACAGCCTCTCGATCGACAACCTCTTCGTGTTCGTCATCATCATGGCGAAGTTCGCGGTGCCGAGGAAGCTGCAGCAGGAGGTGCTCATGGTGGGCATCATCATCGCGCTCGTGCTGCGCGGCATCTTCATCCTGCTCGGCGCCTCGCTCATCGAGAACTTCTCGTGGATCTTCTACATCTTCGGCGCCTGGCTCGTGTGGACCGCGATCCAGCAGGTGCGCGGCGACCACGACGAGGAGGAGAAGGACACCTTCGTCGTGCGGATCCTCCGCCGCCGGGTCTCGATCACCGACGAGTACGACGGCGTCAAGCTCCGCACGGTCATCGACGGCAAGCGCTTCTTCACGCCGATGCTCATCGTCTTCATCGCGATCGGCACGACCGACCTGCTCTTCGCCCTCGACTCGATCCCGGCGATCTTCGGCATCACGCAGAGCCCGTTCATCGTCTTCACGGCGAACGTCTTCGCGCTCATGGGCCTGCGCCAGCTGTACTTCCTCCTCGGCGGCCTCCTCGAACGCCTCGAGTACCTCAAGTACGGCATCGCGTTCATCCTCGCCTTCATCGGCGTCAAGCTCGTGTTCCATGCCATGCACGTCAACGAACTGCCGTTCATCAACGGCGGCGAGCCGATCGAGTGGGCGCCCGAGATCTCCACGTGGATGTCGCTCGGCGTGATCCTCGCGGCGATGGCCGTCGCGACGGTGGCGAGCCTCGTGAAGGCCCGGCACGATGCGAAGTCGCGCGGCCACAAGCTCATGGACGAGGTGCCGCACTTCACCGAGGACTCGCACACCGACGGTCGCTGAGCCGACTGCGGCGCGGAGCAATCCGCGCCGCACGGCCCAGCCGTGGAGGCTGGACGACCGAGTCGAAGTAGGACGATTGACTTGGACAGTCGCCCCACTTCATACTTCGTTGCATGGTCAACGTCGACCGGGCGCCCGAGCCCGAACCCCTGAACGCGCGCGCCGTCCCCGCCGGCCCCGTGCCGTCGCGAGTCTCGATCGGATGGCTCCTCCGATTCGCGCTCGCGTGGTTCGGCCTCTGGCTCCTCGTCATGCTGCCGGGGCAGTTCATGATGGCCAAGCTCGCCGAGGTCGTCGCCCCCGAAGACAAGGTCGCGCTCACCGCGTTCCTCATCGGTGAGTCCTCCGTCGTGATCCTCCTCTCCGTGCCCGTGTTCGGCATCCTGAGCGACCGCACGCGGCTGCCCGGCTGGCGACGCCGGGCCTGGATCCTCGGCGGATTCCTCCTCGCCGGGGTCTCGTTCGCGCTTGTGGGGATCCAACGGAGCCCGATCGCGATCGCCGTGCTCATCGCGCTGGTGGCGCTGGGATATGCGGCCGTGCTCGTGGCGCTCTCCGCCGTGATCGCCGACCAGGTCCCGCGCTTCCAGCGCGGTCGCGCCTCGGCGGCGATGGGCGTGCCGCAGGTGCTCGCCCTGGCGATCGGCATGGTGATCGTCACGATGCTCGTGCCCGACGTCGGCGGCAGTTGGGCGATCGTCGGCGTGCTCGCGCTCGCTTGCGCAGTGCCGTTCCTGCTGGGCTCACGCGACCCCGAACCGCAGGCGGATGCCGCGCCGAAGCGCTTCTCGGCCGCACTTCGGATCCCGCCGCTCGGACCGAACCAGGATTACTACTGGACCATGTCCTCGCGCGTGCTCGTGAACGCCGGCAACATGGTGGGCACGGCCTATCTGCTCTTCTTCCTCTCCGACGTGCTGAAGGTCGACGACCCCGACACCGGCATGCTGGTGCTGATCCTCGTGTACCTGGTCGCCTGCGGTCTCGCCGGGTGGCTCGGCGGCCTCCTCTCCGACAGGCTCCGCGCCCGCCGCATCTTCGTGCTCGTCGCCGCGGCGTTGCAGGCGGCGGCGGCGCTGTTGCTCGCGATCGTGCCGACCTGGGATGCGTCGATCGTCGCCGCCGTGCTCCTCGGCCTCGGCTACGGCGTGTTCCTCTCCGTCGACCAGGCGCTCGTCACCGACGTACTGCCCGACCGCACGAATCGGGCTCGCGACCTCGGCCTCATCAACGCGGCGCAGAACCTGCCGATCGCCCCGCTCGTCGCCTGGCTCGTGTTGAGCTTCGCCGGCTACCGCGAGCTCTACGTCGTCGCCGCGGTGATCATGCTGCTCGGCGGCATCCTGATCTACCGCGTGAGGAGTGTGCGGTGAAGTTCGTGGTCGTGATGCGCTGACCCGCCGGAGTTCGGCCGCGCCGTTTCCACAGAGGTCATCGGCAGGCCTCGGGAGTTGCTAGCGTGGAGGCTCGGCGCCGGACGCACCGTTGCGGTCGCCACCCTTCCCGCTCGATCCGAGGAGAACCGTGTCAGGTGATGGCGAGGGCGTCGTCGCCCTGACGCGAGGCGCTGCGCTCATCGCGCACAGTGCGCGAACCGATGTCGGCCGCGTGCGCAGCGTCAACGAGGATTCCTTCCTCGCCGAGGCGCCCGTCTACCTCGTCGCCGACGGAATGGGCGGGCATGCCCGCGGCGATGCCGCGAGCAGCGCAGTGATCGAGACGTTCACCCGGCACCTCGAGTTCGGCGTGCCGTCGTCGCCCGAACAGGTGCTCGACGCGATCCACAGCTCGAACGAGGCCGTGCGTGCGCTAAGCGAAGCGGGTGAGGAGGGCACCGCGGTCGCGGGTACGACCCTGACCGGTGTCGTCCTCGTCGATGCCGGCGACGGTGCGGGATTCCACTGGATGGTCTTCAACATCGGCGACTCGCGCGTGTACGCGTGGGACGGCAGGACCCTCGAGCAGCTCAGCGTCGACCACTCGGCGGTGCAGGAGCTCGTCGATGCGGGGCTCATCCACGCCGAAGACGCGGAACGGCATCCCGAACGCAATGTCATCACCAGGGCGCTCGGGGCCGACGAATTCGTCGATCCCGACGTGTGGCTGATCCCGGCGGCCGGGCGACAGGTGTTCCTCGTCTGCAGCGACGGCCTCACGAAGGAGGTCGACGACCGGTCGATCGCGCACATCCTCGCCGGCGACACCGGCCACGCCGCCGGACTCGCCGGAGAGCTCGTGGACGCGGCCCTCGCGCACGGCGGTCGTGACAACGTGACGGCGATCGTCGTCGAGTCCGTGCTCGGAGCCGACGACGACGAAGACGAGACGACGCGCGACCGGCGCGGCAGGCTGTCGAGAGCGGTCGAAGAGACGCGCCCTCGCACGCAGGGAGGCGAAGATGGCGACGTATCGGCATGACCCAGAGGCCGCGTGGTTCGCGGCGGTCCGCGGCGGTGTGATCCTCGTCGTCCCGACCGCGGCGGCCGACCGGCTCGCGGCGCTCTGGCCCGACCTCGGCGATGGCGACCCCACCCCGATCGTGCTCGATCGCCTCACGGCCCAGGGGCTCGCCGCGACCCCGTCGTTCGCCCTCGTGGTGCGCGACGAGGCTGCGGGAACGGCGCGCGTCGTCGTGCGCGGCCCCATCAGCGTGCGGTCCGCGCACGACGAGATCCACGACGCCGGTGTGTCGACCTGGGTCGAGCGCGTGCTCGACGGCGCCTCCTCGATCGAGGTCGTCGTCGACGGCGGTGCGGATGACTCGGCGGTGCCGCTGCCCGTCGTCGAGGCGGTCGTGCCGGTGCGGTCGATCGAGTCCGACGGGGTCGAGCCGATCGCCCCTGCCCGGCCGAGTGCGCCGGCCGCCGGCTCATCCGCCGCGCCGCCGACGGCACCGACGCCGACGCCCGAGCTACCCGCGGCGCCGGCCGATCCGATGCCGTCCGCCCCGCCGGCGGCGCCGCCCGCCCGCGTCACCGCACCGGTCGAGCTCACCATGGTGCCCGATGAGGAGACGGTGGCAGCGCCGTCGGCGCTCCCGGTGCCACCCGCCCCGGTCGACGGCGACCACGACGGCATGACGGTCGCGAGCGTCGACATCCGCCGCCTGCGTGAGGAGCGTGCCGCTCGCGGCGCCGTCGCGACCCCGGCCGGGGGAGCACCGGCGATGCCCGCACCGGCCCAGGCCGGCATCCGCATGCCCGACGGCACGCTCGAACCGATCGGTCACGAGGTCGTCCTCGGGCGTGCGCCGAGCGTCAGCAAGGTGTCCGGCGGGCGCATCCCGCGGCTCATCACGATCGGGCTCGGCGACCCCGACATCTCGCGCAGCCATGTGCGGCTCGCCCTCGAGGGCGACACCGTCGTGATCACCGACCTGCACTCGCGCAATGGCACTCACGTGGTGGCGCCGGGCAAGGCGCCGGTGAAGCTGCGATCGGGCGAACCGACTCCGGTGCTCACCGGCACGGTCGTCGACCTCGGTGGCGGCTGGACCATCCAGGTGGTGGGCGGCTGATGCGACGCGCCCCGTCCACTCCGCCTGAGCTGCCGGGCTACGCCCCGCACGGCCTGCTCGGATCGGGTGGCTTCGCCGACGTCTTCCTCTACGAGCAGAAGCTGCCGCGCCGCAAGGTCGCGGTCAAGGTGCTGCTCGCCGAGGGCCTCGGCCGCGACACCAAGGCCCAGTTCGTCGCCGAGGCGAACCTGATGGCCCAGTTGTCGGCGCATCCGTTCATCGTCACGATCTTCCACGCGGATGTCTCGGCCGACGGCCGCCCGTACTTCGTCATGGAGTACTGCTCGGGGCCGAGCCTCGCCGAGCGCTACAAGCGAGCGCCGTTCTCCATCGAAGACGCCCTGCGCACCGGGGTGCGACTCGCCGGGGCGATCGCGACGGCGCACAGCGCCGGGATCCTGCACCGCGACATCAAACCGGCCAACGTGCTCACCAACGACTACGGCTGGCCGGCGCTGACCGACTTCGGCATCTCGTCGAACCTCGAGGGCGAGCTGCCGGTGCACACGGTGACGGCGAGCGACGGTCCCTCGGGCACGGGCTCCGGTCAGTCGGCGGTCGGCATGAGCGTGCCCTGGTCGCCGCCCGAGATGTTCGAGGACGAGCCCCGACCCGATACGCGCAGCGACGTGTTCTCGCTCGCTGCGACGGTGCACACGCTCATCGCGGGTCGCACGCCGTTCGAGATCCCCGGCCGGTCCAACGGCTCGCTCGACCTGATCGGACGCATCGAGCGCGGTGCGATCACCCCGATGGACCGGGTCGACGTGCCGCGCAGCCTGGTCGCCGTGCTCGCCAAGGGCATGGCCACCCGACGAGAGGACCGCTACCCGAGCGCCGTCGAGTTCGCCCGGGCCCTGCAGCGCGTCGAGCTCGAGCTCGGATACGCCGCCACGAACATCGAGGTGCCGAACCTCGCGAGCGCCCGCGAGGAGGCCGCGCCCGACGACGACGACGCCACCCGGGCGCGGTCGGTGCGCACCGTCGATGCGCAGGCGCCGCGTGCGGTGCCTGCGGTGCCTGCCGATGACGATGCCACCCGGGCCCGCTCGCCGCAGCAGATCCAGGCGCAGTCGCCCGTGGCGGCCGCAGCCGGGGTGGTCGTCGACGACGGCACGGTCGTGCGCCGCCCGGCGACCGGTACCCTCGTCGACTCGACGGTCGTCCGTCCGGCCGGAACGGCGCCCCATCACGCCGCCCAGCCGTCACCGCCTGAATCGACGATGCTGCGTCCAGGCGGTCACTCGGCCATCGCGGCCGCGCCATCCGCGTCCGCGCCACCCACGTCTGTCGCTGCTCCGCGCCGCAGCAGGCTGGGACTCGTCATCGGCATCGTGGCCGGCGTGGTCGTCGCGGCGGCGATCGGCATCTCGATCGCGATGGCCGGCACGGTGGCCCAGCCGCCGGCGGTCGAGACGGCGAAGCCCGACGGCGGCAACGCCGTGGTCCCGCAGATGGTGCCCGCTCCGGTCGTCTCGACCGGCGTCGCGAGCGCCGACGGCACCGTCACGTTCGAGATCTCCCACTCCGATGCCGAAGACGGCGACAAGTACCGGTGGAAGCTGTCCGACGGTTCCGGCGATCCCCAGATCGCCACGGGCGGGACCATCGTCGTCGACGGCCGGTCGCCGGGCGTCAGCACCTGCATCGACGTGCAGGTGCAGCGCGGCAGCAAGGTCTCGGAACCCGAGACGGGATGCACCCCGTGAGGCCGCTCCGCGTCGAGTACTGCGGCGAGTCGTACGCCGTCGAGGTCGGCGAGCCGTTCACGATCGGGCGTGAGTCCGACCTCACGATCGACGACAACCCGTACCTGCACCGCACCTTCCTCACACTCTCCTCGGAGTTCGGCCTCTGGTGGCTCTCCAACGTCGGCCAGATCCTGTCGGCGACGATCTCCGACGCCACCGGAAGCGTGCAGGCGTGGCTCGCGCCCGGTGCGAAGATCCCGATCGTCTTCCAAACGGTGCACGTGATGTTCAGCGCGGGTGCGACGACGTACGACTTCACGGTGCACGCCGAGGAGGACTTCTACAACACCTCGCTCACGGCGGCGCCGACGGACGGCGGCACCACCATCCTTCCGGTCACGCTCACCTCCAGCCAGCGGCTGCTCGTCGTCGCGCTGGCTGAGAACGTCCTCGCGCAGCCGGCGGGCGGCCGTGCTCTCGTGCCGAGCTCGGCGGAAGCCGCCGCGCGGCTCGGTTGGAGCATGACGACGTTCAACCGCAAGCTCGACAACGTCTGCGACAAGCTCGACCGCATCGGCGTCGACGGCCTGCGCGGCGGTCGGGGCAAGCTCGCGACGAATCGTCGTGCCCGCCTCGTCGAGTACGCCGTGGCGACTCGTCTCGTGAGCATCGACGACCTTCCGCTGCTGGACGCGACCGCCGAGTGAGCCCCATCGCCTGGCTGCGAGAGCGGAAGGGGCTCGCGTCGACCGTCGTGCTCTCGCTGCTCGCGGTGGGCGGAGTCACCGTCGCCGCGCTGCACCGCGGGTTCCCGGTGACCGACCCCGATCTGCGAGCCCGCGAGGTCTGGGTCACCAACGGCGAGGACCTGCTCGCGGGGCGACTGAACCGTCAGATCGAGGAACTCGACGCCGCCGTGGCGACCGTCTCGAACAGTGCGGACGTGCTGCAGGACGGTGAGGACGTCTTCCTCTACGACCGCGATGCCGGGTCGATCGAACGCATCGATCCGGCCTTCACGACGCTGACGCAACGCGTCGACGTGCCGCTCGGATCGCGGGTGGCGTTCGGCGGCGAGGTGCTGGCGGTGCTGTCGCCGAAGGGCGAGCTGTGGACGATCCCGGCCGGCGGGGAGTTGTCGTTCGACGCTGCGGGCACGACGCCGACGCTCGAACTCGGCGCAGACGCGGAGCTCGCGGTCGGCCCCGATGGCACGACCGTCGCGACCTCGCCGCACGACGGGCTGCTCTACCGGCTGGATCGCGCGGGCGGGGCGCCCACCACTGTGAAGCTGCCGGAACTGGGGTCGCACCAGCTGGCCGTCGTGGGCGATCGCGCCGTCGTGCTCGACACGGACCGTGCCGTCCTGCTCGTCGACGGTCGCGAGATCGAGCTGCCGGGTAAGGGGCTGCGCCTGCAGCAGTCGGGTGCCGAGCACGATGACGCGTACGTGGCGGGTGCCGCTTCCCTGTTCGCGGTGCCGTTGGGCGGGGGCGACGTCCGAGAGATCGACGTGGACGCCGCGGCGTCGGCTCCCGCTCGCGCGGGTGACGAGGTCGCCGCGCCAGTGCAGGTCGACGGGTGCGTGCACGCCGCCTGGGCGAACTCGGGCTCCTACGTCGCGCTCTGCGGCGATGCCGGACCGGACGCGGCGCAGATCTCGCCGTCGACCGTGGGTGCTCGCCTCGAGTTCCGCGTCAATCGCGATGTCGTCGCGCTCAACGACGTGAACTCCGGCAACACCTGGCTGGTCGACGCGAACCTCCGTCTCGTCGACAACTGGGAGGAGGTGACGCCGCCGGAGGAATCGGATGAGCTGGAGGGCGACGAGAAGAGCTCACAGCAGGTGTTCGAGGACACCCTCGCCGAGCGCACGGAGGTGAACCGCCCGCCGACCGCGCGCGACGACGAGTTCGGCGTACGTCCCGGCCGTACGACGATGCTCGAGGTGCTCGAGAACGACACCGACCCCGACGGCGACGTGCTGACGATCGGGGCGGTCCCGGACATCGCGGCCTCCCTCGGCAGGTTGGAGGCGATCGACGACGGCCGGGCGCTCCAGTTCACCCCTGCCGATGGAGCGGCCGGAACCGTGTCGTTCCGGTACTCGGTCGACGACGGTCGAACGGGCGCATCCGAGGCGGCGGTGGATGTCCGCATCGTTCCGGATGGAGTGAACGCCGCGCCGGCGGCATCGCGGGCCGGTGCGGTCGGGGTGGAGCAGGCCCAGCAGATCGGCTACAACGTGCTGTCGGACTGGAAGGATCCCGACGGTGACGACGTCTTCCTCGTGAACGCCTCGCCGACCGGCGGCGACTCGGTGCGGTTCAGTCCCGACGGGTTCGTCACATTCGAACATCGGAGCGGCGAACTCGGCCTGAAGGAGGTCGCCTACACGGTCTCCGACGGCCAGACCTCAGCGGCGGGCACGCTCACCGTCGACGTCCAGGCGGTCGGCGCGGTCAACCCCGTCGGAACTCCCGACTTCGGGCAGGGCTTCGCCGGCGAGACCGTGCTCGTCGAGCCGTTGGCCAACGACCTGAGCCCCTCCGGAGCGCCGCTGGCACTGCTCGGAACCGACGAGCTGCCGGCCGGACTCACCGCCGTCCCGGACCTCGCGCGCGGTACGATCGCGTTCTCCTCGCCTGAGCCCGGTGACTTCACCGTGCTGTACGACCTCGGTGCAGGGGCATCCGTCAGCGTCGGTCTCGTACGCGTGCGGTTCCTCGAACGACCGGCGACCGATCCGCCTCCCGTCGCGGTCGTCGACACCGCGTACCTGCGACCGGGGGAGCCGACCACGGTCTCGGTGCTGGCCAACGACGTCTCGCCGTCCGGCAGGGTGCTCGCCGTGCAGTCCGTCGACACCGGCGATGCCGGGGACCTCGTCTCGGTCGAGGTGCTGACCAATACCGCCCTGCGGATCACCGCGGCCGAGGCGCTCGACCGGCAGCTGCAGCTTCGATACACGGTCTCCGACGGAAGCGGCGTGTCGAGCGCGACGGTCACCGTGGTCCCGGTGCCCCCGCTCGTGAAGCACCAGCCGCCGGTGGCGGTCGACGATGCCGTCAACGTGCGGGCCGGAGACATCGTGACCGTCGCGGTGCTCGAGAACGACCACCATCCGGATGCCGCGTCGATGCACCTGCTCCCGGAACTCGGTTCGACGGAGCTCGGCGGTGGCGTCGCATTCGTCGACCGTGCCCGGGTCCGCTTCCAGGCGCCCGAGGAGCCGGGCTCCTACACGGCGGTCTACACGGTCGCCGACGACTTCGAGCAGACGGCGCGTGCGACCGTCGCGTTCACCGTCGTCGCACGCGATGACGACGGGAACACGGCACCGCTCCTGCCGCCCCTCACCTCGCGGACCTTCGCGGGATCCGCCGTCACCATCGACATCCCGCTCGACGGGCTCGACCCCGAAGGCGACTCGCTCGCACTGACCGGGGTGCTCGGCGGTGCCGCGCTCGGGCGCGTCGCCGACCAGACGAGCACCTCCATCACCTATCAGGCGTTCGACGGTTCGAGCGGCACGGACACGATCGCATACGAGGTGCGCGACGCACTCGGCGAACGGGCGACCGGTTCGATCCGGATCGGCGTGATCCCGCCACCCGAGACGGCACCCCCGCCGAACGCGGTCGACGATGCCATCGAGATGCGGCCCGGCCGCCGCGCGTCCGTGGAGGTGCTGCTGAACGACTCGGACCCGAGCGGGCACGCGTTGCGCGTCGTCGAGCTCCCGCAGGTCGACGACGCCGTCGAGGCGGAGTTCCGCGACCGCCGACGCGTGGTCGTGACGGCTCCCGAGCACGAGGGCGCGTTCACGGTGCGGTACGAGGTATCGAACGGTCACGGCGGCGCGGACACCGCCTTCATCCAGATCGCCGTGAAGCACGACGCGAAGATCCTGCCGCCGACGGCGGCGGATCAGGTCATCGAACCCGAGGACGTCGCCGGGGTCGACGAGGTACGGGTCGACCCGCTCCGCGACGCGACGAACCCCGGCGGACTCGTCGACGACCTCGAGGTCGGCGTCGAGGGACCGAACGCCGACCGCGCAACCGTGCTCGACGACGGAAGCATCCAGGTCCGGCCGGGCTCCCGACGCTTCGCCGTCGCCTATCGACTCACGAACGCGCTCGACGAACTCGACGCGATGGCGTTCATCGTGGTGCCGGCCGCCGGCGAGGAGGCCGCCGACCCGTACCTCGCCGATCTCGGCCGGATCGTCATTCCCATGAACGGACGGATCTCCTGGCAGGTCTCCGACATCGTGGTGGCGCCGTCGGGCCGACCGGTGCGCGCGGTCAGCGCGACGAGCACGAACTGGGCTGAGCCGGCCTTCGTCGACGAACAGTCGGTGCAGTACGTGCCGAAGCGCGACTATCGCGGCGAAGCGTCGGTGACCTTCGAGGTCGCCGACCGCGCCGACGCGCGAACGGGTGATCGGCGGAACGTCTTCCTCACCATCCCCGTGTTCGTCGGGGATCCCGACTTCGCCGACACGCCACCGGTATTCACCCCGAGAGCGGAGACGATCGAGGCGGGGGAGGCGGCGCTCTCGATCGATCTGCGCGGCTCGACCGACCATCCCAACCCCGCCATGCTCGACCGGGTCGGCTACTCGAACCTCCGCGGGGCCACGCCCGACATCATGGCATCCGTCAGCGGTTCGACGCTGACCGTCTCGGCACCGCTCGGCGTGCCGACCGGCACCTCGACCCGGCTCTCGTTCGACGTCGCGCTCGGCGAGTTCACCGTGCCGGGGTACGTCGACGTCACGGTCGTCTCGTCGACGCGTGCGAAGCCGCAAGCCCTCGACGACGGTCCGTTCGAGATGCTCAGGAGCGACTCGACGACGCTCGATGTGCTCGCCAACGACGTCAATCCGTTCCCCGGTTCGCCGCTGCAGGTCGTCTCGGCCGAGATCGATCAGGCCGATGTCGGGTCGAGCGCGTCGGTGACGCACACCGGCACCGGGATCTCGGTACGCACCGGAGCATCGTTCACCGGAACGCTCAGCGTGGTCTACCGGATCCAGGACGCCACGAAGGATCCGACTCGCGAGACGCAGGGCCGGGTGATGGTGACCGTGCGCGATCGGCCCGATCCGCCGAAGGCCCCCGCGATCGTCTCCGAGCAGAACGGATCGGTGAGTGTGCGGTGGTCGGCGCCGCCCGACAACAACTCGACGATCTCGGGATATCGACTCACGTGGAACGGGGGCGGCGCCGACTTCCCGGTCGACGCGGCGGGACCGGTCCACGTGATCTCCGGACTCGCGAACGGCACCGCCTATCGGTTCCAGGTCGCAGCGATCAACGGGATCGGCACGTCTGCCGCTTCGCCCTCGAGCGCGGCGGGAACCCCGTTCGGGCTCCCGGGTGCGCCCGCCGCCGCGAACCTCACCGCCTCGACTTCCGGCGACGCCCGACTCTCGTTGAACTGGGCTGCGCCCGCCGACAACGGTGGTCGCGGCATCTCCCGATACGAGTGGACCTTCGAGGGCACACCAGGCGGATCGGGCTCCGCAACGGGCACCTCCGCGACGGCGACGGGCGCCAACGGTGCCGGGTCCCGGTACTTCGTGGCCGCGTGCAACGTCGCCGGATGCGGACCGCGGACCATGTCGGGCACGGTGACGCCGACCGCGCCGTGGGTGCCGGCGAACGGCACCACGGTCACCCAGGCGACCTGCCCCGAACCGGCCGAGACCTACACCAACCCGCCGACGAACGCCGAACGAGGGTGCACGATGAACCCCGCCGGCATGATCTCGGCAGGGACGGTCGTCGATGCGGTCTGCCGATCGCAGCGGTGGGGCGAGAACTACTTCTACATGACCCAGGCGAGTGGCGTCTACAACGGATGGTTCGTCCTCGCCGCCCATACCGACCGTGGCGCCCGCACAGTACCGGATTGTTGAGCGTGGGCCGATCACGTCGACTGGTCGACTCGTGTTCCGTGGGGAGTACTCCCCATATGGACTCTCGCGATGATCGTGTTACCGTGTACCCCGGTGTGGGGGTCGGGCTCAGCGCCGATCCAGTGTCGAGCAGAGCAGGAGAGTGACCTCTTGGGTACCTTCACGTCGTGGGTGCGCGCGCGGAAAGCCGCAGCCTCCACCGTCGCGATCACCCTGCTCGCAGGCGTCCCGCTCACCTTCGCCGTGCTCCATCAGGGCTTTCCCGTCACCGACGTCGACCTCGCAGCACGCGAGGTCTGGGTCACCAACGGCAAGGACCTCCTCGCAGGCCGCCTCAACCGGCAGATCGAAGAGCTCGACGCCGCGGTGAACACGGCGTCGAACGCGTTCGACGTGCTGCAGGACGGCGAAGACGTCTTCCTGTACGACGAGAGCCTCGGCTCCATCGAGCGCATCGACCCTGCGTTCACGACGCTCGGCCAGGGCGTCGCCGCACCTCCCGGGTCCGAGGTGGCACACGGTGGAGAGACGCTCGCGATCCTGTCGCCGAGGGGCGAACTCTGGGTGACCGATGCCGCCGGCGAGCTGCAGTTGAACCCGGCCGACACCGAGCCCGCCGCGCGTCTCGGCGAAGGCTCGCACGTGGCCGTGTCGAAGGACGGCGTCGTCTACGCGAGTTCGGCAAAAGAAGACCAGCTCGTCAGGATCGCATCGCCCGGCGCGAAGGCCGAGCCGACCGAGCTGCCCGCCATCTCCACGCATCAGCTCTCGGTCGTGGGCGACGAACCCGTCGTCCTCGACACCGAGCAGAACGCCCTCATCATCGACGGTTCGGCGCGAGAGCTCGACGAGACCGCGTTGAAGATCCAGCAGGTGGGCGCCGAGAGCGACTCGGTGCTGCTCGCAACGGGTGACGGCCTGCTGCGCGCGCCCCTCTCCGGCGGCGATGTCGAGTCGATCTCGGCCGATGTCGGGGTTCCCGCGACCGCGGATGACGTGGCGAGCCCGGTCTGGCTCGACGGCTGCGCACACGGCGCCTGGGCCGGCGCCGGTCGCTACCTGAACGTGTGCGACGGGCAGAAGCCCGACGTGCAGACGATCGAGCAGGTCACGGCGGGCTCCCGACTCGAGTTCCGGGTGAATCGGAGCGTCATCGCGCTGAACAACCTGTCGAACGGCAATGTCTGGCTCGTCGACTCGAACCTGCGGCTCGTCGACAACTGGGACGAGGTGACCCCGCCCGACGAGACCGACGCCGAAGAGGGCGACGAGAAGGCCTCCCAGCAGACCTTCGAAGACACGCTCGCCGAGCGAAGCGAGGCCAACCGGCCGCCCACGGCGCGCGCCGACGCCTTCGGCGTGCGACCCGGTCGCACCACACTGCTCGAGGTGCTCGAGAACGACACCGACCCCGACGGCGACGTGCTGACGGTCACGAACGTCAGCGAGATCGCCGAGCAGTCCGGTCGGCTCGAGGTCATCGACGGCGGCCGAGCGTTGCAGTTCACGCCGGCTCCGGGTGCTGCGGGCACGGTGTCGTTCCAGTACACCGCCGACGACGGACGCCTCGGCGTCGCCCAGGCGAGCGTCGACGTGACGATCCGTCCCCCTGGCGAGAACAACGCTCCGGTCGCGCTCCGCGCCGGCGCGATCAGCGTCGAACAGGGCAAGTCGATGGGCTACAACGTGCTCAGCGACTGGCTCGACCCCGACGGCGACGACGTCTTCCTCGTGAGCGCCTCGCCGACGAGCGGCGACTCGGTGCGCTTCGCTCCCGACGGCTTCGTCACCTTCGAGCACAAGACCGGCGAGCTCGGCACGAAAGAGGTGCAGTTCGTCGTCTCAGACGGAATCGTCTCGTCCGCCGGTGTGCTCACCGTCGACGTCAAGGAGCCGGGAGCGCTGAACCCCGTCGGAACTCCCGACTTCGCCGAGGTCTTCGTCGGCGAGACCGCCCTCATCCAGCCGCTCGTCAACGACCTCAGCCCGTCCGGCGAGCCGTTGGCCCTGCTCGGCGTCGCGGGCACCCCCTCGGGGGCTGCGATCACTCCGAACCTCGAGCGCGGCGCGATCGCCTTCAGCTCCGATCAGGTCGGCAGCCACATCTTCCTCTACAACCTGGGTGCCGGGGCGGCCACGAGCGTCGGTCTCATCCGCGTCGACGTCAAGGAGGTTCCGGGGGAGGCTCCACCGCCGATCGCGGTGAAGGACACGGCCTACCTCCGCCCCGGCGAGCCGACGACACTGCCGGTACTCGCGAACGACGTCTCGCCGAGCGGACGCGTGCTCGCCGTGCAGACCGTCGACACCGAGGCATCCGGTGACCTGCTCTCGGTCGAGGTGCTGAACAACACGGTGACGCGCATCACCGCCTCGGAGGCGCTCACCGAGCAGCTGCAGTTCGAGTACGTGGTCTCCGACGGAATCGCGAGCTCCACCACGACGGTGACCGTCGTGCCGGTGCCGCCGCTCGTCAAGCACCAGCCGCCCGTCGCGGTCGACGACGCGGTGACGGTGCGCGCCGGCGACATCGTCACCGTCCCGGTGCTCGACAACGATTACCACCCCGATGCGGCGACGCTCATGCTCGACCGGGAGCTCGCCGACGCCTCGGGCGCGGGCGGCCTCGTGTTCGTGGCCGACGACACCGTGCGCTACCAGGCGCCGGAGGAACCGGGCGTGTACACGGTCGCCTACCGAGTCGTCGACGGCTTCGAGCAGTCGGCGACGGCAGCCGTGCGCTTCACGGTCCTCGGCCCCGATGCGAAGTCGAACCGGCCGCCCCTGCCGATGCCGCTCACCTCGCGCACCTTCGAGGGCACCGCGGTGCAGATCGACGTGCCGCTCGATGGCATCGACCCCGACGGCGACTCGGTGAGCCTCGTCGGCATCACGACCCCGCCCTCACTCGGTCGCATCGTCGACATCGGCAGCACGAGCATCAGGTACGAGGCCCACGCGGGTGCTGCCGGCACCGAGTCGTTCACCTACGAGGTGGCCGACACGGCGGGCAAGACGGCGACCGGGACGATCCGCATCGGCGTGATTCCGCGACCCACCGAAGCGCTCCCTCCGAATGCCGTCGACGATGTCGTCGAGCTGCGACCCGGCCGCCGTGCGGCCATCGACGTGCTCGCGAACGACTCCGACCCGAGCGGGTACAAGATCAGCGTGCTGAAGAAGCTGCCCGAGGTCGGCGAGGGGCTCGTCGCGAGCGTGAAGAACAACCGCGTCCTCGTCGAGGCCCCCGACACGGAGGGTGGCAGCTCGGTACGGTACGAGATCACGAACAAGCACGGCGGCGCCGATGGCGCATTCATCCAGGTGCTCGTCGCGAAGGATGCGAAGATCGAGCCGCCGACGGCGAACGACCAGGTCGTCGAGCCCAAGCAGGTGGCCGACAAGAACTCCGTCACGGTCGACCCGCTGAAGGACGCCCAGAACCCCGGCGGGCTCGTCGAGGACCTCGTGGTGACGCTCGAGGGACCGAACGCGGAGAACGCCGAGGTGATGACCGACGGCACCGTGAAGGTCCGGCCGACGTCGAAGCGGCAGGCGATCGCCTACCGCCTCACGAACGAGGTCGACGAGCTCTCGGCGATGGCGTTCATCGTCGTGCCGCCGAAGGTCGACCCCGACGCGAAGAAGGACGACGAGAAGGCGTTCCCTCCGCCGTACCTCGCAGATATCGGCCCGCAGATCGTGCGCATGAACGGAACGATCACGTGGAAGGTCGGCGACATCGTGATCGTGCCGTCCGGCAAGCCGGCGCGCATCCTCTCCGCGACGGCCTCGAACAGCGACGGATCGTCGCCGATGACGGATGCCTCGACGCTCACGTTCAAGCCGGCGAAGGACTTCCGCGGCCAGGCGAGTGTCACGTTCGAGGTGACGGACGGCGAGAGCGCGAACGATCCCAAGGGCAAGAAGACGTTCCTCACGATCCAGGTCACCGTCGGCGACCCGAACTTCGAAGACGTGCCGCCCACGTTCACTCCCCGCAGCATCAAGGTGGAGGCCGGTGAGAAGCCGCAGGAGGTCGACCTCCGGCAGTCGAGCGGGCACCCGAGCGACAAGGTGCTGCAGGAGCTCTCGTACAACGGCCTGCAGGGCCAGACCGCCGACTTCCAGGCCGGTATCAGCGGCTCGATGCTCACGGTCGGTGCGCCGCTCGGCGTGCAGCCCGGCACGAAGACGACGCTGACCTTCACGGTGGACTACAAGGAGTTCTCGGTCCCCGGATCGATCGACGTGGAGGTCGTGACCTCATCCCGGCCGAAGGCGCAGGCGCGCGACGACGGGCCCACGGAGATGCTGCGGTCCCAGACCAAGAAGATCGATGTGCTCGCCAACGACATCAACCCCTTCGCGGCCGAAGGCACGCCGCTTCGGATCATCGACGCGCAGATCGACCAGCAGGTGGTCGGCTCGGCGGCGAGCGTGAGCTTCACGCAGACCGACCTCTCGGTGACGACCGGGCCGACCTTCACGGGCGAGCTGAGCATCGTCTACCGAGTGCAGGATGGCACGAAGGACCCGAGTCGCGAGGTGCAGGGCCGGGCGACCGTCATCGTGCGCGCCCCACCGGATGCGCCGGCCAAGCCGGTGGCGACGGTGGGCGATGCCTCCGCGACGGTGCGCTGGAACACTCCGGCGAGCAACAACTCGCCGATCGAGGGCTACCTCGTGAGCTGGGACGGCGGAAGCAAGTCGTTCGTCCCGTCCGCAGCTGGCACCGATCAGACGATCAGCGGCCTCTCCAACGGCACGAGCTACACCTTCACGGTGACGGCCACGAACGGCATCGGCACCTCCGCGCCGTCTCCCGCGAGCAACGCGATCACTCCATTCGGCAAGCCGACAGCGCCATCATCGGCCTCGCTCTCCGCGTCCACCAACGGATCCGGTGACATGACGGCGAGCTGGGCGGCGTCCTCCGCGAACGGCAGTCCGATCAGCCGATACGAGTGGGGCTTCATCCAGGGCAGTTCGTGGAGCGGCGAGACGACAGCGCGCTCGGCTCCTGCCAACGGCACTGTCGGCACGACGTACGCCATCCACGTTCGCGGCTGCAACGCCGCAGGCTGCAGCGCTTGGACGAACTCGGGCTCCGCGACGCCCTCCAAGCCGCCGCGGCAGGTCACACTGTCCAAGGGCGATGACGCGGGTGGCCTGCCGGGCTGCGAAGGCGGCACCTGCTTCTACTACAACGTCGATGTGTCGTGGTTCAACCCGGGCACCTACACGCTGAACACCTACTGCAACGGCGGGTTCTTCCGTGGCACGACCATCTCGGTGGGCGGCGACGGGCGGGGTTCGTTCCGCGGCAACTGGAACAACGGCGGCGGGTACTGCGGCTACAGCAACGTGTGGGTCACCGTCGACGGCGTCGAGAGCAATCACATGGACTTCAGGAACTAGGAACAGGAACCCGACATGGCAGTGACACAGGAACAGGCGGACTGGTTCTCCGACGCCTTCGCGAAGCTCGTCGACAACGTCGACCAGGCGATCCTCGGCAAACGAGAGGTCATCAGGCTCGTCGTGACGGCCCTCCTCAGCGACGGTCACGTGCTGCTCGAAGACGTGCCGGGCACCGGCAAGACGGTGCTCGCGAAGGCGCTCGCCAACACCCTCGACGGCTCGAACTCGCGCATCCAGTTCACCCCCGACCTGCTGCCGTCCGATGTCACGGGCGTGACGATCTACGACCAGGGCAAGGGCGTCTTCGAGTTCCACAAGGGCCCGATCTTCGCGTCGATCGTGCTCGCCGACGAGATCAACCGGGCGAGCCCGAAGACCCAGTCGGCGCTGCTCGAGGTGATGGAGGAGGCGCGCGTCACAGTCGACGGTGTCAGCCATGAGGTCGGCCGCCCGTTCATGGTCATCGCGACGCAGAACCCCGTCGAGCAGGCGGGCACCTACACGCTTCCCGAAGCGCAGCTCGACCGCTTCCTGATCAAGACCTCGCTCGGCTACCCCGATCACAACACCGCGGTCGCCCTGCTGCTCGACTCCTCGAACCGCGCCCGTGCGTCGAAGGTGTCGCCGATCATCGCCCCCGGCTCGGTGGCGGCGATGGCGCAGCTGGCCTCCGAGGTGTTCGTCGACGCATCCGTGCTCGCCTACCTCAACCACATCGTGACCGCGACCCGCACGCACAAGGACTCGACCCTCGGCGTCAGCATGCGCGGCGCGCTCGCGCTCGCACGCGCCGTCAAGACCTGGGCGCTGTCGCAGGGCCGCACCTACGTGACGCCCGACGACGTGCGGGAACTCGCGGTGCCGGTGCTCGCGCACCGCATCATCGTCGACCCCGAGTCGGACTTCGCGGGCATCACCGCCGAAGACATCGTGAGCCGAGTGCTGGTCGACATCGAACCGCCCGCCTACCGCGCGGCATGACCGAGACCGCAGCGCCCGAACGCGCGGATGCTCCGCCGCGCGTGCCCTCGCAGGCAGCCATCGCCCTGCGGGGTGTCTGGCGCGCCGTCGTCGGGGGAGTGCGGAACATGCTCCGGCTCTCGGGCCAGGCGCTGACCCGCGCGTTCGGGTTCGCGACGCCCGTGACGAGCGTGATCTCGCCGATCGGCTGGATCGTCATCGCGGGAGCGATCATGGCGTTCGCGCTCAGCCGCATCTTCGGCTGGGTCGAGTTCGTCTACGTCGGCGCCACGCTCGCGGCGGCGCTCCTCGTCGCGGTCGCGTTCGTCTTCGGCCGGGCCAACTTCGGCGTGCAGATCGAGTTGAACCCGCATCGGGTCGTCGCGGGTGAGCGCGCGCTCGGCCGCATGGTCGTGACGAACGTCGCTGCGAAGCCGTCGATCCCGTCCCGCATGGAGCTGCCGGTCGGCGGTGCCGTCGCCGAGTTCGTCGTTCCCGTGCTCGCGCCGGGCGCCGAGCACGACGAGCTGTTCGCCGTTCCCACGCAGCGGCGCGCGGTCATCGTCGCCGGCCCCGCGATCACCGTTCGCGGCGATCAGCTCGGCCTGCTGCGGCGCACGGTGCGCTGGACCGACGAGGTCGAGCTCTTCGTCCACCCGGTCACCGCACGGCTCGCGCCGAGCGCCTCCGGTCTCGTGCGCGACCTCGAGGGCGAGGTCACGAAGACCATCACGAACGACGACATCTCCTTCCACGCCCTGCGCTCCTACGAGCCGGGCGACGCGCTGCGGAACGTGCACTGGCGGACGTCCGCGCGTACCGGACAGCTCATGGTGCGCCAGTTCGAGGAGACCAGGCGTTCGCAGCTCACGATCGTGCACACGACCGATCGCGCGGCCTTCGCCTCCGACGACGAGTTCGAGCTCGCGATCTCCATCACCGCATCGATCGGCGTGCAGGTCGTGCGCGACGGCACGAACATGAGCATCGTGAGCGAGCGGATGCTGCTCTCCACCGCCACCCCGACGGCACTGCTCGACGACACCTCGCGACTGGTCGAGACCTCCGGCGATCACGCGAACCTGCGTGATTTCGCCCGCGACTCGACGAAGCGGCTGCCCGCGCCGAGCGTCGTGATGATCGTCGGCGGATCGCAGGTGCCGCTCGCCGAGTTCCGCGCTGCCGAGACCGTCTTCGGCCTCGACACGCAGACCATCGGGTTCCGCGCGGAGTTCGGCGCGCCATCGCGCATCGCGAAGGTGTCCGGCCTCACCGTCGTCACGATCGGCCAGATCGGCGACCTGCCCCGGGTGATGCGGAGGGTGCGGCCATGACCGAGTCACTCGCTCCCGTGGCGGAGGCCGCCCCGCCCACGTCGCAGCCGGTCACCCGGCCGTTCCCCGTCCGGGCGTGGCCCGACGTCGCGATCATCTCGATCCTGTCGCTCCTCGGCGTCATCGGCTACGAGACCTCGTTCGGCGATTACAACTTCCTCGTCGCCGGCATCGGCGGCCTCGTCGTCGGCACCGCGTTCGGGGTACTCGGCTACATGCTGCGGCTCGGCGTCGTCACGAACGTGCTCGCCGCGCTGCTCGGCTACTTCCTCTTCGGCAGCGTGCTCACCATGCCGGCCCAGTCGATCGCCGGATTCGTGCCGACCCTCGAGACCCTCGCGGGCCTGGCGCTCGGCGCGGTCTGGGGCTGGGCCGATATCGTGACGCTGCAGACCCCGGTCGAGGCGCCGTACTACATCCCGGTCGTGCCGTACTTCGCGACCTGGCTCGTCGCGCTCGTCGGCACGATGCTCGCTAGTCGCTGGCTCGCGGTGCGGCGAACGCCGCTGCGGGCGAGCGTGCTGCTCATCGGCCCCGCGCTCCTGTTCCTCTCCGGCATCCTCCTCGGCACCGATGAGACGTATTTCGCGGGCGTGCGCGGTGTCGCGTTCGCCGTGATCGCGCTGATCTGGCTCGGCTGGCGTCGGAGCGCGGCACCCGCGGCGAGTGACGAAGGCGCGGCGAGGCTCCAGCGACGCAAGCTCGCCGGAACGGGCATGCTCGTCGTCGGCGCGGTGCTCGTCGGCGCCCTCGCGGGCACGGCACTCGCCCCGACGCAGCCCGACCGCTTCGTGCTCCGCGAGGAGATCACGCCGCCGTTCGATCCCCTCGCCTTCCCGAGCCCGCTCGCGGGCTTCCGTTCATACACGAAGGACCTGGCCGAGACGACGATCTTCACGGCGAGCGGACTCGAACCGGGCGACACCATCCGCCTCGCGAGCATGGATTCCTACGACGGCCGTCTCTGGAACGTCGCCGGCCCCGACGACATCGCGTCGTCGGACGGCGGGTTCTCCCTGGTCGGGGAGACGCTGCCCCTGCCCGCGCTCATGCGTCCGGGCGGAGAACGCACGGCCGAGATCGAGATCGACGGCTACGACGATGTCTGGCTGCCCGGCGTCGGGTTCCCGACCCGCCTGACCTTCGACGACGGCACGAGTGCCGACAACGCGGGCGATCTCCGGTACAACTCCTCGACCGGCACTGCGGTGCTGACGAGCGGCGTCGGCGAAGGCTACCGCTACACGATCGACGCGACGATGCAGAAGGTCGTCGACGACGACGACCTGATCGACACCCCGACGGCGCAGGTCGACCTCGCTCCGGTGGAGAACACGCCCGACGTCGTCGTGGCCAAGGCGCAGGAGTTCACCGGTGGCGCGGAGACGCCCATCGAGCAGCTGCGTGCGATCGAGACGGCGCTGAAGACGCAGGGCTTCCTGAGCCACGGACTCGCGTCCGACTCGGTGCCCTCGCGCGCCGGGCACGGCGCCGACCGCATGATCGAGCTGTTCACGCGGAGCCAGATGGTCGGCGACGAAGAGCAGTACGCCTCGGCGATGGCGCTGATGGCCAGGTACCTCGGCTACCCCTCGCGAGTCGTGATGGGCTTCGCGCCCCAGATCGGCGAGGACGAGGAGTCCGTCGAGGTCGTCGGCGACGATGTCACCGCCTGGGTCGAGGTCGCGTTCGAGGATGTCGGATGGGTCGCGTTCCATCCCACCCCCGACGAGACCGACATCCCGCAGGACCAGACGCCCAAGCCGAAGTCGGAACCGCAGCCCCAGGTTCGCCAGCCCCCGCGCAGCGACAACGAGGACGAGGACCTGCTCACGGCCGTCGAGATCGACGACAGCGACGACGAGAAGAAGGACCAGGGCTTCGTCATTCCGATGTGGGCCTGGGTCACCGCGGGCGCCGTCGGCATCCCGCTGCTCCTCCTCTTCGGCACGATGCTCGTGATCGCCGCCGTCAAGGCCCGCCGGCGCAAGCGGCGACGGACCCGTGGGTCCGGGGACCGCAGGGTCGCCGGAGCCTGGGACGAGCTGACCGACGAGTTCGCCGAGCTCGGCTTCGACGTGCCCCGCACCGGGAGTCGTCGACAGGTGGCAGCTGCACTCGAGGAGCAGTTGCACGAGCAGGGGCTCGGCGACGTCCGCTCGCCGCACACCGACACCGGCCCGGTGCGAGTGGTGCGTGCGGACGCTCCGGCGAGCGGCATCCGGATCATGCCCCTGGCCGACGCGACCGATCGGGCCGTCTTCGGCGGTCACGAGGTCGACGAGGTCGTGGTGGAGGAGAGCTGGAGTGCGGCGCTCGAGTCCGTGGGACTCGTACGCGCGGCGTCCGGGCGCCTGCGCCGCTTCTTCAGCCGGTTCCGCGTCCGCTCGAAGCGGGACTGGGCGAAGGTCGACATCTCGGGAGCGAAGCCGGCCAAGCCGACGAAACCGCCGAAGCCTGCCAAGACTCCGAAGGCGGCGCCTGCGACGGCGACCGACCACGGCGATGGCACGGTCGGAGCTCCGGCGGCGGGCTGACGTTCGGGGCTGAAACGGAGCGTCGACCTCGTTTAGAGTGGTGTCGTGGAACACGAGGGGTTCATCGTTCCGCCTCCCGGGTTGATCCCCGACACGGTCGAGGCGCCGCCGCGGCCTGCGCCGGCAGTGCCGCCCGCAGCCTTCCCGACCTTCAGGCCGGTTGCGCCGGCCGCACCGCCGCCGCAGCCGGTCGTCCCTGCCGCGGAGGCCGCGCCGCACGGCCCATGGATCCTCTCGCTGGACGACGGTCAGCGCTTCCAGGTCGGGGGCTCGCTCGTGCTCGGCCGCGATCCCGCGCCATTGCCCGTTCGGCCGCACGCGGCTCTCGTGCCGGTCGTCGACCCCGCGAAATCCGTCTCGAAGACGCACGCGATCATCGACCTCGAAGGCGCCGAGCTGTCGATCACCGACCTGCACTCGACGAACGGGGTGCTCGTGACAGGTGCGCAGGGCGCCGAACACGACCTCGCCCCGGGTGAACGGGTCGTGCTGGCGCCGGGCGACCGCGTCGAACTGGGCTCGTTCGCGGTCCGCGTCGACCGTGTGTGAGTCGCGTCATCTGGCGGGTGGGGTGTTTTCGAAGTGTTAGCCTGAAGCTGTGCGCGCACGACGACGTCTTCTCCTTCGTTGCCGCGGCGGGGCTTCGTTCTGAGGCCTTCCCCGCCGCGGAGTCTGTCGTCGGCTGACCCCTGGACCTGAGGAAGACGAACGCATGAACGCAGCACCCACGAACAACGCTGTCGCAACGGGTGAACGCCCGCGTACCCTGGCCGAGAAGGTGTGGAACGCCCACCTGGTCAAGCAGGGCGAGGACGGCACCCCCGACCTGATCTACATCGACCTGCACCTCGTGCACGAGGTCACGAGCCCGCAGGCCTTCGACGGCCTCCGCATGGCCGGCCGGCCCGTGCGCAGGCCCGATCTGACGATCGCGACCGAAGACCACAACACACCGACGCTCGACATCGACAAGCCGATCGCCGACCTGACGAGCCGCACGCAGATCGAGACCCTGCGCCGCAACGCCGCCGAGTTCGGTATCCGCCTGCACTCGCTCGGCGACAAGGAACAGGGCATCGTGCACGTCGTCGGGCCGCAGCTCGGCCTGACGCAGCCCGGCATCACGGTGGTGTGCGGCGACTCGCACACGTCGACGCACGGCGCGTTCGGCGCGATGGCGTTCGGCATCGGCACGAGCGAGGTCGAGCACGTGCTCGCCACGCAGACACTGCCCCTGAAGCCGTTCAAGACGATGGCGATCAACGTCGAGGGCACGCTGCGCCCCGGCGTCACCGCGAAGGACATCATCCTCGCGGTCATCGCGAAGATCGGCACCGGCGGCGGCCAGGGCTACGTGCTCGAGTACCGCGGCAGTGCCATCCGTGCGCTCTCGATGGACGGGCGCATGACGATCTGCAACATGTCGATCGAGGCCGGCGCCCGGGCCGGCATGGTGGCCCCGGATGCCACGACGTACGCGTACCTCGACGGTCGCGACCACGCCCCGGCGGGTGCCGACTGGGACGCCGCCGTCGCCTACTGGGACACGCTCGCGACCGACGAGGGTGCGCAGTTCGACGCCGAGGTGTTCATCGACGCCGACACGCTCGAGCCCTTCGTCACCTGGGGCACGAACCCCGGCCAGGGCGTCTCGCTCTCCGAGACGGTGCCCGACCCCGCGACGATCGACGATCAGCACGAGCGTGCCGCCGCCGAGCGCGCGCTCGAATACATGGCCCTCGAGCCGGGAACGCCGCTGAAGGAGATCGCGGTCGACGCCGTCTTCATGGGCTCGTGCACCAACAGCCGCATCGAAGACCTGCGCGCGTTCGCCTCGATCATCAAGGGCAAGCAGAAGGCCGACGGCGTTCGCGTCATGGTCGTGCCCGGTTCGGCCCGAGTGCGGCTCGAGGCCGAAGCCGAGGGGCTCGACAAGGTCTTCACCGACTTCGGCGCCGAGTGGCGCTTCGCCGGCTGCTCGATGTGCCTCGGCATGAATCCCGACCAGCTCGCTCCGGGCGAGCGCTGCGCGTCGACCTCGAACCGCAACTTCGAGGGGCGCCAGGGCAAGGGCGGCCGCACGCACCTCGTGTCGCCGCTGGTGGCTGCGGCCACCGCCATCCGCGGGACCCTGTCGAGCCCCTGGGATCTGCAGACCGAAGGGGAGGGGAACTGATCATGGAGAAGATCACCACCGTCACGGGCACGGCCGCACCGCTGCGCCGTTCGAACGTCGACACCGACCAGATCATCCCCGCGGTGTTCCTGAAGCGCGTCACGAAGACCGGATTCGACGACGCGCTCTTCCACGCCTGGCGCCAGGATCCCGACTTCGTGCTGAATCGCCCGGAGCACCAGGGCGTGAAGGTGCTCATCGCCGGTCCCGACTTCGGCACTGGCTCGAGCCGAGAGCACGCGGTGTGGGCGCTGCGCGACTTCGGCTTCGACGTCGTCATCAGCTCGCGATTCGGCGACATCTTCCGCGGCAACGCGGGCAAGCAGGGACTGCTCGCAGCGCAGGTCGCCTACGAGGACGTCGAGCGGCTCTGGGAGGTCGTCGAGGCCGACCCGGGAATAGCGGTGACGGTCGATCTGGTTGAGCGAACAGTGACCGTAGGGTCGCTGAAGGTGCCGTTCGAGATCGACGACTACACTCGGTGGAGGCTGCTCGAGGGGCTCGATGACATCGGGCTCACCCTCAGAGATGAAGCAGCAATAGCCGAGTTCGAGTCTCATCGAGAGTCGTGGCGGCCGAAGACGCTCCCCATCCGGGAGCCGGCGGAATCAGGGAGTCTGTGAACACACTCGGGCAGGATGCCAAGAACCATGGAACGGCAGTCGGGTTGAACGTCGACAAGATCACGATCAACGGTGGCAAGCCGCTTCGCGGTCGCATCGAGTTGAAGGGCGCGAAGAACCTCGTCACGAAGGCGATGGTCGCGGCCATCCTCGGCGACACCCCGAGCGTGCTCAAGGACGTGCCGAACATCAGCGATGTCCGCATCGTCCGCGGCCTCCTCGAGGTGCACGGCGTGAGCGTGACTCAGGGCGTCGAAGAGGGCGAGCTCATCCTCGACCCTTCGGCCGTCGAGACCGCGCACATGGCCGACATCGACGCGCACGCCGGCTCGAGCCGGATCCCGATCCTGTTCTGCGGCCCGCTGCTGCACCGACTCGGCGAGGCGTTCATCCCCGACCTCGGCGGGTGCCGCATCGGCGACCGTCCGATCGACTACCACCTCGAGGTGCTGCGCAACTTCGGCGCCATCATCGAGAAGCTGCCGAGCGGCATCCGCATGTCCGCGCCCGGCGGACTGCACGGCGCGAAGGTGGCGCTGCCCTACCCGAGTGTCGGGGCGACCGAGCAGGTGCTGCTGACCGCGGTGCTCGCCGACGGCATCACCGAGCTCTCGGGCGCGGCCATCGAGCCCGAGATCATGGATCTCATCAACATCCTGCAGAAGATGGGTGCGATCATCACGGTCGACACCGATCGGGTCATCCGCATCGAGGGCGTCGACAAGCTCGACGGCTACACGCACCGCGCGCTCTTCGACCGCAACGAGGCCGCGAGCTGGGCCGCTGCCGCCCTCGCGACCGACGGCGACATCTTCGTCGGCGGCGCACGCCAGGCGGAGATGCTGACCTTCCTCAACGTCTTCCGCAAGGTCGGCGGCGACTTCGAGGTGGAGGACGACGGCATCCGCTTCTTCCACCCCGGCGGTGAGCTCTCGCCCGTCATCATCGAGACCGACGTGCACCCCGGCTTCATGACCGACTGGCAGCAGCCGCTCGTGGTCGCCCTGAGCAAGGCCAAGGGCGTGTCGATCGTGCACGAGACGGTTTACGAGCAGCGCTTCGGCTTCGTCGATGCGCTCGTCGAGATGGGCGCGTCGATCGAGGTGCACAAGGAGTGCCTCGGCCCGGCGAGCTGCCGCTTCGGACAGCGCAACTTCAAGCACTCGGCCGTCATCTCCGGACCGACGAAGCTGACCGGCGCCGACATCGAGGTCCCCGATCTGCGCGGCGGCTTCAGCCACCTCATCGCGGCGCTCACGGCCGACGGCCGTTCGACGGTCTCGAACGTCGGGATCATCGCGCGTGGATACGAGAACTTCATCACGAAGCTGGAGCTCCTCGGGGCGGACTTCGAACTCGAAGGATAATGGGGGAGTGCCACACGACGACACGCCCTCGCCCAACTCCATGAAGCAGCGTTCGGAGACCCGCCGACCCTCGTTCTTCTGGCTGCTCGCCGCCATCGCCCTCCCGCCGCTGAGCCTCGCGGTCCGCTACCGGTTCCACCACCAGGAGCGGATGCCGCAGTCGGGAGCATTCGTGCTCGCGCCGAACCACTACAGCGAGATCGATCCGCTCGTGATCGGCGCGGGGGTCTGGAAGCTCGGCCGTGCACCCCGGTTCCTTGCGAAGGCCTCGCTCTTCAAGAACCCGGTGCTCGGCTGGCTCCTTCGCACCTCCGGGCAGATCCCCGTCGAGCGGGCGGGCAGCAAGAGCCACGCGGCACTTCGCGCGGCGGAGGAGCTCGTCGAGAAGGGCCGCATGGTCGTCGTCTACCCCGAGGGGTCGCTGACGCGCGACCCCGACCTGTGGCCGATGCGCGGCAAGACGGGCGCCGTGCGCATCGCGCTCGAACGCGACATCCCGATCTTCCCCGCGGCTCATTGGGGCACGCAGGAGCTCATGCCGCGCTACGGCAAGAAGATCCACCCCTTCCCGCGCAAGACCATCGACGTCATCGTCGGCGAGCCGCTCGACCTCAGCGCCTATCGGGGCAAGCCGCTCGACCAGCGCACCCTCCTGGCCGCGACGGGCGAGCTCATGAACGCGATCGCCGACCTGCTCGCCGAGGTGCGTGGCGAACCGGCCCCCGCCGTCCGCTGGGATCCGACGCAGCACGGTCAGAAGGAGACGGGTCGCCTTGAAGACTAGAGTTCCCGCCAAGAAGTCGGCCGGCAAGCGGGTCGCCGTGCTCGGTGCCGGCAGCTGGGGCACGACGTTCGCGAAGATCCTCGCCGACGGCGGCGCGGACGTCGTGCTGTGGGCCCGGAGACCCGAACTCGCACGCGAGATCCAGGAGGCCAAGCGCAACAGCGACTACCTCCCCGGCGTGAACCTGCCGCTCGGCCTCCGGGCGACGAGCCGTCTCGACCTCGCGCTCGCGGGCGCCGAGCAGGTCTACATCTCGGTGCCGAGCCAGTCGCTGCGCGACAACCTCGCGATCATGGCGCCGCACCTGCACGCACAGGCATCCGTCGTCTCGCTCATGAAGGGCGTCGAGAAGTCGACCGGCAAGCGCATGAGCGAGGTCATCGCCGAGGTGCTGCGCATCGACCAGGCGCAGATCGCGGTGATCTCGGGGCCGAACCTCGCGCTCGAGATCGCGAAGGAGCAGCCGACGGCGGCCGTCGTGTCGTCGACGAGCCTCGAGACGGCCCAGGCCGTGGCATCCGTCGCCCGCAACCGCTACTTCCGCACCTTCGTGAACACCGACGTGATCGGCACCGAGTTCGGCGGCGTGCTGAAGAACCTGATCGCCGTCGCGATCGGCATCGTCGACGGCGTCGGCTACGGCGAGAACACGAAGGCCTCGATCATCACGCGGGGTCTCGTCGAGATGACCGACTTCGCGGTCGCCTACGGAGCCCACCCCGAGACCCTCGCGGGCCTCGCCGGCCTCGGCGACCTGATCGCGACGAGCCAATCACCGCTCTCGCGCAACAACACGGCCGGGCGACTGCTCGGCCAGGGCTACCACCTGAACGACGTCGTCAATCAGATGCAGCAGACCACCGAGGGGCTCGCATCGGTCGGGCCGATCCTCGAACTGGCGCGTGCGATGGGCGTCGACATGCCCATCGTCGAACAGGTTCGGCAGGTGCTCGCGGGCACCCTCGACCCGAAGGACATCGCGCCCCACCTCACGACCGATGACGAGCCGCAGGGCGAAAGGACGATCGATGGACAAGCTCAGAGTGGTTCTGCTGTTCGGAGGGCGTTCCAGCGAGCATTCGATCAGCTGCGCTACGGCGGGCGGGGTGCTCCGGGCGATCGACCGTAGCCGGTACGAGGTGATCCCCGTCGGGATCACCCACGACGGCGCGTTCGTGCTCGAGTCCGACGACCCCGATCGCTTCGCCCTCGACCCCGCGCACCTGCCCGAGGTCGCCGACAACGGCAGCCGGGTGCGCTGGCCCGAGAGCGCGTCATCCCGCGAGCTCCGAGTGACGACGGTGTCCGCTGAAACAGGCGGCTCGGGCGAACGCTCGCTCGGCGACGTCGACGTGGTCTTCCCGATCCTGCACGGTCGTTTCGGCGAGGACGGCACGATCCAGGGTCTGTTCGAGCTCCTCGGCCTGCCGTACGTCGGCAACGGCGTGCTCGCCTCGTCGGTCGGCATGGACAAGCACTTCACGAAGACCGTGCTCGAGGGCGCCGGCATCGCGGTGGCGCCGTGGGTGACGCTGACCCGTGCCGCGCTCGACGAGAACCGCGAGTTGTGGGAGCGCCGCACCAAGGCGCTCGGCCTGCCCGTGTTCGTGAAGCCCGCACGCGCCGGCTCCTCGGTCGGCGTCACGAGAGTGTCCGACTGGTCGGAGCTCGACGCCGCACTCGAGACCGCGTTCGCCGAAGACGGCACCGTGCTCGTCGAGGCCGCCGTCGTCGGCCGCGAGATCGAGTGCGGGGTGCTCGGCGGTGCCGGCACCGACGTTCGGGTGAGCGTCGCCGGCGAAGTGGTCGTCAGCGGCCGCGAGTTCTACGACTTCGAGGCGAAGTACCTCGACGCCCCCGGCGTCGAGCTGATCTGCCCGGCCGAGCTGGGCGACGGCGAGCTCTTCGAGTTGCAGCGCATCGCGCGCCGGGCCTTCGAGGCCATCGGCGGAGAGGGGCTCGCCCGGGTCGACGTCTTCCTGACCGACGAGGGGTTCGTCGTGAACGAGATCAACACGATGCCGGGCTTCACCCCGATCTCGATGTTCCCGACGTGCTGGCAGGCGTCGGGGCTCGCCTATCCTGACCTCATCGCGGAGCTCATCGACGGCGGCCACGCGCGCGGCAGCCGCTGAGCGACGGGCGCACCGCCGCGCCTCGGCGGCTGCGTCGGTGCCTCGCCGCCGCCGCCGAGCGGCCTCACTCGAACGTCGAGTCGACCGTTGTGCAGCCGCCCTCGGCCGGGATGGCCGAGACGGCGAGGGAGAGATCGGCGAGAACGGTCGTGCCCGAGACGACGTCGTTGTCGACGAGCACCTCGACGGCCGGCGTGCGCCCGTAGGTGGTGAACAGGTAGTTCGGCTTCTGCGACTCGTCGACGATCCAGTCGACCCCGTTGACGCTGGCGCAGCGATCGGTCGTGGGGCCGGGGGGCTCGGCGCCGCAGCGCAGCACGACGGATGCCGGTTCGCCCCACGCGCCCGTGCCCTGCGCGTTGGTCTCGCGCTTCTGCTGTTCGGCCTCGGTGTCCTTGGCGAGCGTGTCGGGCAGCCGCACGACGACGGCGGCGCAATCGGGGTCGCTCGCAAGCGGCGCGGTCTCGACCGGCACGATCGGGCTGCAACCGGCGAACACGAGCACCGAGGCGGCCGCGGCGGCGGAGGCGAACAGGCGGAATCCCGTGCGAGACCGGGCGGAGGCGGGTGAATCTGACATCCCGTTCAGGCTATCGCGAGTGACGCGCTCCCAGCTGGACGTCACCACTGACGCGCACGCTAGCGTGATGGGCATGCACGAGCCCGAGCGCGCTGACCCCGCAGCCCTGCCCCGAACCGTCGGCGACCTCGGCGAGGACGCCGCGCTCGCGCGGATCCTGCCGCGGCTGCGCCCGGCCGACGCCGCACTCCTCGGCCCCGGCGACGATGCCGCAGTGGTCGCCGCGGCCGACGGGCGGTTCGTCGTGACCACCGACCTCATGGTGCACGGCCCCGACTTCCGGCTCGCCTGGTCGACCCCGTTCGACCTCGGCTGGAAGGCGGCCGCCACGAACCTGACGGATGTCGCGGCCATGGGCGCCCGCCCGACCGCGCTCGTCGTGGCGATCGCCGCCCCACCGTCGCTCGACGCCGTGGTGCTCGAGGGCATCGCCGACGGACTCCGTGAGGGACTCCGCGCACTCGCCCCTGGAGCCGGCGTGGTCGGCGGCGACCTCACGGCCTCCGCGGTGCTGACGATCGCGGTGACCGCGTTCGGCGACCTCGAGGGCCGGCCGCCCGTGACCCGCAGCGGCGCCCGCCCGGGCGACGTCGTGGGGCACGCCGGTGCCCGCGGCGACGCGGCCCGCGGCCTCGCGCTGCTCTTCGACGAGGCGACGGATGCCGCGGGCGAACCCGATGCCGCTGCGGCCGAGGCCGTGCGCGCCCGGCATCCCGAGCTCATCGGCGCCCAACTGGCGCCCTCGCCGCCCGTCGCGGCCGGCGCGGCCGCCGCGATCGCCGGCGCCACGTCGATGCTCGACGTCTCCGACGGCCTCGCGAGGGACGCCCGCCGCATCGCGCAGGCGAGCGGCGTCGGCATCGACTTCTCGGCCGCGGCGCTCGGCCCCGACGTGCGCCTCGCGCTGTCCGGCGGCGAGGACCACGGCCTGCTCGCGACCTTCCCGCCCGGCACGCAGCTGCCTGAGCCGTTCGAGGCCATCGGGCTCGTGACGGATGCCTCGGGGGCGCTCTCCGTCGACGGGGTCGCGATCGGCTCGGCCGGCTGGGATCCCTACTCGGGCTGGGACGGCAGGTCGGGCTGAGCCGTGGTCGCCCACCAGAGCGTCGTCTCGCCGTAGTCGCGGCGACGCTCGAGCTCGATGCCGGCCGGCCACGCGGGTTCGGGGGAGCGGGAGCTCCGCTCGACCATGACGACGGCGTCAGCGGCCAGGAGCGGCGCGAGCAGCTCGAGGTCGCGGGCGAGCGCGCTCTCGTCGAGGTCGTACGGCGGGTCGATGAACGCGACGTCCACGCCCGCGGCTGCGGTCTCGAGATAGGCGGCGACGGGGCGCACGACGACCCGGACGTGCGGTCGCGGCCCGCTCTTCGCCGCCTTCAGCAGCGCGTCGGCGTTGGCGCGGCAGACATCGGCCGCCGGCTTGGCCCGTTCGACGAGCACGACGTCGGTGGCGCCGCGGCTCGCCGCCTCGAGTCCGAGTGCGCCCGATCCGGCGTACAGGTCGAGCACACGGGCGCCGTCGAGGGCGTCCCGCGCCTCGAGTGCGGAGAAGATCGCCTCCCGGACGCGGTCGCTCGTCGGGCGGGTGCCGGAGCGCGGCACCCGAAGGGTGAGTGAGCCGGCGAATCCGGCGATGATGCGGGTCATGCTCAGGCGAGCATAACGGGCGACCTCCGGGCGCTGCCATGATGCGTGGATGCGCGGCATGCTCGGCCGACCTCCGGGCGCTGCCATGATGCGTGCGTGGATGCGCGGCATGCTCGGCCGACCTCCGGGCGCTGCCATGATGCGTGGATGCGCGGCATGCTCGGCCGACCTCCGGGCGCTGCCATGATGGGAGGGTGGATGACTCGACCGACCAGGTGCCCGCCGAACCGTCCCGACACCGCGGCGCCGAACAGCAGATGATCGACCGACTCTGGGACTTCGGGGACCCTGCGGCCAGTGAGGAGCGGTTCAGGGAGGCCGCAGACGACGACGGCAACTCCGCGCACCTGCGCGCGGTGATGACCACCCAGCTCGCGCGTGCCCTGGGCATCCAGGGCCGCATCGACGAGGCGCTCGCCGCGCTCGAGGGCGTGGCGGCCGGCATTCGGGCCGACGACCCGCCCGCGGATGCCGCGGAGCTGCGAGCGCGCGTGGCGATCGAGCGGGGCCGGCTCGCGGCATCCGCTGGCCGCCCGGCCGACGCCGTGCCTGAGCTCACCCGAGGCGTGCGGGAGGCCGCGATCGCTGGTTCGCCGTTCCTCGTGCTCGACGCCCTGCACATGCTCGCGCTGAACGACGCCGGGCACGAGGAGGAGTGGGCCGCCGAAGGCTTCGACGTGCTCGCCGGGCGGCGCGACGCCAGGCTGCTGCGCTGGGGCGTGGCACTGCACAACAACCTCGGCTGGACGATGCACGACGGCGGCCGGGCCGAGGCGGCGCTCACGCACTTCGAACTGGCCGTCGAGGCGGCCGACCGCTACGGCACGGCCGAGCAGCGCCACGTCGCCCGCTGGTCGGTCGCGCGGTGCCTGCGCAGCCTGGGCCGCACCGACGAGGCGCTCGCGCTGCAGCGCGAACTCGCCGAAGCCCGTCCCGACGACCCGTACGTGCAGGCGGAGCTCGCCACACTGACGGAGGCGGAGCCTACGATCGAGCCATGACCGATGGGCGCGGCACAGAGGGGCGCGAAGCGACGACCGGCGGCGAGATCGCGCCCGGTTCGTTCACCCTCGATTCCCGCCTGTCGGGCGCGCTCGGCGGACGTACCGCGCAGGCGTTCGAGCGCGGCTTCGGGCATCGCACCGTCGGCGACCTGCTCGCCCACTATCCTCGGCGCTACGCCATGCGCGGTGAGCTCACCGCTCTCGCGACCCTGCCGCTCGACGAGAACATCACGATCATCGCCGAGGTGATCGAGGTGGGCGAGCGATCGATGCGCGCCCGCCGGGGCTCGATCGTCGAGGCGAAGATCACCGACGGCACGGGAGTGCTGACCCTGACGTTCTTCAACCAGCGCTGGCGCGCAGCAGACCTCCGGCCCGGGCGGCGCGGCATCTTCGCCGGCAAGGTGAGCGACTACAAGGGGCAGCGTCAGCTCGCGCACCCCGACTACGAGCTGTTCGACGACGCCACGCCGCTCGAGGCCGGCGACGCAGCGGCGAAGCGATGGGCCGAGGCGCCGATCCCGATCTACCCGGCGACGAGCACGCTCGCGAGCTGGCAGATCGCGAAGGCGATCGAGCTCGTGCTCGACGGTCTCGCCCCGCTCGACGACCCGCTGCCGGACTCCGTTCGCGCGGCGAAGTCGCTCCTCGTCCATCGACAGGCGCTCGAGCTCGTGCACCGGCCGGAGCGCGACGGTGACTGGAAGCGCGCCCGCGGCACCCTGCGCTTCACCGAGGCGTTCGTGCTGCAGACGGCGCTGCTCGAGCGCCGCGCCGAACTGCGCACGCACACGACCGCCGCGCGACAGCCCGTGCCCGGCGGACTGCTCGAGCGGTTCGACGCTGCGCTGCCGTTCACCCTCACGGGCGACCAGCTCGAGGTCGGTGGCGAGATCGCGCACGACCTCGGCGAGCCCGTGCCGATGAACCGGCTCGTGCAGGGCGAGGTGGGTTCCGGCAAGACGGTCGTCGCCCTGCGGGCGATGCTCGCCGTCGCCGACTCGGGCGGCCAGTCGGCGCTCCTCGCCCCGACCGAGGTGCTCGCCGGCCAGCACCTGCGATCGATCGCGAAGATGCTCGGCCCCGATCTCGCCGCCGAGCTCATGCCGACCCTGCTGACGGGCCAGCTCCCCGTCGCCGAGCGCAAGAAGGCCCTGCTGCGCGCCGCTGCGGGACAGTCCCGCATCGTCGTCGGCACGCACGCGCTGCTCGGCGACACCGTCTCGTTCGCCGATCTCGGGCTCGTCGTCGTCGACGAGCAGCACCGTTTCGGCGTCGAGCAGCGCGAGGCGCTCCGGCTCAAGGGGCAGAGCCCCCCGCACGTGCTCGTGCTGACGGCGACGCCGATTCCGCGCACCGTCGCGATGACGGTGTTCGGCGACCTCGACGTGTCGACGATCCGCGAGCTCCCCGCCGGTCGCGCGGGCATCACGTCGCAGGTCGTGCCGCTCGCGATCCGTCCCACCTGGCGGCCGCGCATCTGGGAGCGGCTCGCCGAAGAACTCGCGCTCGGGCGGCAGGCCTTCGTCGTGTGTCCGGCGATCGAGCCGAAGGTCGTCGAAGACGAGGGGCCGGGCGGCGCCCCGGTGGCCGAGTCGTCCGATGGTGAGGGCCGGGCCGACGCCGCCGCGCCCGTGGCATCCGTTGCCGTGGTGCTCGCCGAGCTGCGCGCCCACCCGCGCTTCGCCGAGACGCGCATCGCCCCGCTCCACGGCCGGATGTCCGCCGAGGAGAAGGATGCCGCGATGCGCGCGTTCTCGTCGGGCGAGATCGACGTGCTCGTCGCGACGACCGTCATCGAGGTGGGCGTCGACGTGCCGAACGCGAGCGCCATGGTCGTCGTCGACGCCGACCGGTTCGGCGTCTCCCAGCTGCACCAGCTGCGCGGCCGGGTCGGCCGCGGCGGGGTGCCGGGGCTCTGCCTGCTCGTGACCTCGGCCGTGCCCGGCTCCCTGGCCCTGCAGCGGGTCGAGGCCGTCGCCGCCACGCTCGACGGCTTCGAGCTCGCCCAGGCCGACCTCGAGCTGCGGCAGGAGGGCGACGTGCTCGGCGCCGTGCAGTCCGGCGGCCGGTCCTCGCTCAAGCTGCTGAAGGTGGCGCGCGACGGCGACCTCATCGCCGAGGCGCGGGAGATGGCCCAGGAGGTGCTCGCGGGCGGCGACGGACTCGCGTCGCACCCCGCCCTCGCGGCCGCGGTGCGCCGCCGACTCGACGAAGAGACGAGCGGGTACCTGAGCAAGGGCTGAGACTCTCCACAGCCCCTCCGGCTGGGCTGCGCGGGCAGTACGCTGTTGCGTATGCAGCGGATCGCCGTCGTCCCAGGTTCATTCGACCCCGTCACGCGCGGCCATCTCGACGTCATCGAACGGGCCGCGGGGCTCTACGACGAGCTGCACGTCGTCGTCGTGCACAACCCCGACAAGTCGGCGCTGCTGCCGATCGCGCAGCGCGTCTCGCTCATCGAGCGCTCGATCGCCGAAGCCGGCATCGAGGGCCGCATCGTCGTGGCCTCGTGGAGCATGGGCCTCCTCGTCGACTACTGCACCGACGTCGGTGCCTCCGTGCTCGTGAAGGGCGTGCGATCGCAGCTCGACGTCGCCTACGAGACGCCAATGGCGATCGTGAACCGCCACCTCGCCGGGGTCGAGACGGTCTTCCTCCTGCCTGATCCGGCGAACGCCCACGTGTCGAGTTCGCTCGTGCGTCAGGTCTCGGCGCTCGGCGGCGACGTCGCGCCGTATGTGCCGCCGGTCGTGGCCGAGTACCTCCAGGCGGCGATGACGCCATGACCGAGACCACGGCCGTCGCGGCCAAGATGGGCATCGACGAGGTCGGTGCGCGCGCGGCCACCATCGTGCAGAACGTCGAGGCGGTCATCGCCGGCAAGCGCGAGGCCGTGACGAGCGCACTCACCGTGCTGCTCGCCGAGGGCCACCTCCTCATCGAAGACGTGCCGGGCGTGGGCAAGACGATGCTCGCCAAGACCCTCGCCCGCTCGGTCGACGCGACCGTCAGCCGCATCCAGTTCACCCCCGACCTGCTGCCGAGCGATGTCACCGGCGTCTCGGTGTTCGACCAGTCGACCCGGCGGTTCGAGTTCAAGCACGGCCCGGTCTTCGCGAACATCGTGATCGGCGACGAGATCAACCGGGCGAGCCCGAAGACCCAGTCCGCGCTGCTCGAGTGCATGGAGGAGCGCCAGGTCACCGCCGACGGCACCACCTATCGGCTCGAGCCGCCGTTCACCGTCATCGCGACGCAGAACCCGGTCGAGATGGAGGGCACGTATCCGCTGCCCGAGGCGCAGCGCGACCGGTTCATGGCGCGCATCTCCATGGGCTACCCCTCGTCGGCCGACGAGCTGGCGATGCTCTCCACGCGGGAGACGTCGAGCCCGCTCGACGCACTCGAGCCCGTCGTCAGCCTCGCCGAGCTCCGCGGCATGATCGAAGCCGTGCAGCACGTGTTCACGTCGCAACCGGTCAAGGAGTACGCCGTCGACCTCGCGAGGGCCACCCGCGAAGACCGGCAGCTGCGGCTCGGGGCGAGCCCAAGGGCCACACTGCAGCTCATCCGCGCGGCCAAGGCGCACGCGGCGATGCACGGGCGCGATTTCGTGCTGCCCGACGACGTCGACGCGCTCGCCGTGCCGGTGCTCGCGCACCGGCTGGTGCCCACGAGTCGTGCGGTCGGGGCGCACGACCGCGACAGCGGGCCGCTCATCGACGCCATCGTGCGCCGCATCGTGGGGGAGACGCCGGTTCCGGTCGGCAGCGCACGAAGGAACTGACATGTGGCGCCCCCGCTCCGTTCGAGTCGCGACCTGGCCGCGACTCACTCGCCGGGGTGCCACGCTCGTCATCGTCGGAGTGCTGCTCCTCGCGGTCTCGCTCTGGTTCGACCTGCGCGACGTGCTCGTGCTCGCCTTCGTCGGCATCGCCATGCCGGCGGTGGCCGCGCTCTTCGTGACGCTGCGCAAGCCGACGCTCGCCGTGACCCGCCGGTTCGCGCCGCCGGTCGTGTCCGCCGGGGCATCGACGAAGGTCGCCCTCGTCATCAAGAACCGCTCGCGGCGCACCTTCGACGGTGCGCACTGGCGTGACGGCGTGCCGGCGGCGCTCACGGCCTCGCCCGAGGCGATCCTGCCGGCGATGGGGCCGTACGAGTCGATGCTCCCCTCGGGCGACGACACGGTGCGCGTCGAGTACCGGCTGCGGATGCCGCGGCGCGGCGTCTACCCGATCGGCCCCCTGCGGGTCGGCATCGCCGACCCGTTCGGGCTCGCCCGCATCGACCGCGACGTCGGCACGGCGCACGACGTGGTGGTGACCCCGCGGGTGACGCCGCTCGACACCGCGCTCGGCTCAGCGGCGAGCGTCGACGGCGTGCTCAACGGGTTGCAGCGGCGCACGCACCCGAACTCCGACGAGCTCATCGCGCGGGAGTACCGGTACGGCGATCCGCTGCGGCGGGTGAACTGGGCCGCGACGGCCCGTCGCGGCGAGCTCATGGTGCGCGAAGAGGAGCAGCGCGGCGACCCCGAGGCGCGCATCATCCTCGACACGACCCTCGCCGGCCGGGCGCGACAGACGAGCCACCGGCGCGAGGGCGACGATACGCCCCATTTCGGTTTCGAACTCGGCGTCGAGGTCGCGGCGTCGATCGGCATGCACCTGCTGGAACGCGGCTTCCGGGTGCGCTGCGACCGGGTCGACGACCCCGACCGGAGCCTCCTGTCCGAAGAGGCCGGCGCCGGCTACCGCATGCCGGGCGGCGATCGCATGCTGCTCGAAGACCTCGCGCGGCTCGACGGGCCCGCCCGGCCGGCCGGACCCCGAACGCAGCACGTCGATGCAGCGGCCCCGGCGTCGGGTGCTCGGGGCCGCGACGCCCGCATGCCAGGCTTCGCGGTGCTCGTCGATCCCGACGAGCACGATGCCCGCACCCTCGTGGCCCTGCGATCGACCTTCGAACCGGCCGTGGCCTTCGCGACCGAGGGCGTCGCGGCCGGCGTCGTCGACGCTCTCGAGAAGGCCGATTGGCGGGTCGTGCGCGTGCGCCGGGGCGCGGAGATCGCGGCGGCCTGGTCCGGCACGACCATGACCCGCCCCGAGCCGCAGGCGCGGCGCGGCGCGGCGCCGCGTGCGCCGGCAGACCTCGGCGGTGACTCCGATGCGCCCTGACCCCGTCCCCCTCTCGCGAGCGCAGCGACTCGCGCTGACCGCGGCCTCCTTCCTGCTGCTCGCGACCGCCGCGATGGCGCTCGGCCCGCTCATCGCCGGCAGCGGATGGTGGTGGCTCTGCGCCTTCATCGCGGGTGGAGTGCTGTTCTCAGGAGCCGGGCTGCGGGCGCTGCGGGCGCCTGCCTCCCTCGTCCCGGTGCTCGAGCTCGTGGTGCTCCTGCTGCTGCTCACGCTCGTGTTCGGCGGGGCGTCGAGCATCGCGCTCATCGTTCCGACGCCCGAGACGTTCGACACGTTCGGCGGCCTCATGTCGGGGGCCCAGCGCACGATCGAGCAGCAGTCGGTGCCTGCGATCGCCGTGCCGCCGCTGCTCTTCGCGCTCGCGCTCGGCATCGGGCTGCTCGCGGTCGTCGCAGACATCCTCGTCCAGACGCTGCGCATGCCGGCGCTCGCCGCGGCGCCGGCTCTCGTGCCGATCCTCGTGCCGGGCTTCATCATCGAGGCGGGCGCCGAGCTGCCGGCGCTCGTGCTGACCGCCGCGGCATATCTGCTGCTGCTCCGCGTCGACGTCCGCGTGCGCCGTCGGGCACGCCTCCTCGCGGGCGACGAGGGCGAGGACGCCGCCGTCATCGTGCCGCCCAAGCGCGTGCCCATCGTCTCGACGCTCGGCGCTTCGCTCGGTCTCGCCGCGGTGGGCCTGCTCACGGCGTCGGTGCTCGCCGCATCCACGCCGAGCGTGTCGACGAGCCTGCTGCTCGGGTCTCCCAGTCAGGGCACGCTGTTCGCACGGGGGGTGAGCCCGTTCATCGATCTCGGGCGCGATCTCCGGCGACCGGAGGCACGGCCGGCGTTCCACTACTTCGCCCGCGACGCCGATCGGCCGTACTTCACCCTGCTGACGCTCGACCGCTTCGAAGGCGAGGTCTGGGGGGTCACCGACACGGCCGTCGACGGCGACAACACGGTCGATGCGATGCCGCTGCCCGATGGACTCTCCGAGGAGGTCGAGACCTCGGAGCATCCGATCGAGGTCGTCGTCGACGAGGTGCGCACCACGTGGCTGCCCGTGCCCTACCCGGCATCGCGCATCGAGGGGCTGAGCGGCTCCTGGTTCTGGGACCCCGGATCGCTCGCCGTGCGCAGCGTCGACACCAACACCGGGGGTCAGCGGTACCGGGTCACCCGGCTCGAGGTGACGCCCACCGTGGCGCAGCTGCGCGACGCGAGCACCGAGGTGCCCGCCGAACTCGAGGCCAATCTCGAGCTGCCCGAGGAGATGCCGCCGATCATCGCGGACACGGCCGTCGTCGTGACCGCCGGAACGACGTCCAAGTACGACGCGGCGGTCGCGATCCAGTCGTTCCTGCGCTCGTCGCAGTTCGACTACGACACCGAGGCGCCTGTCGCAGAGGGCTACGACGGGGGAGGGTTCGACGTCATCGCGCAGTTCCTCGAGACGAAGTCGGGCTATTGCGTGCACTTCGCCTCGACGATGGCGGTGCTCGCACGCGAACTCGGCATCCCCTCGCGGATCTCGCTGGGCTACACGCAGGGCTCGCCGACCCAGGAGCGGGTCGACGGCGTGCAGCGCGTCGAAGTCGACTCGCACGACCTGCACTCCTGGCCCGAGCTGTACTTCGAGGGCGTCGGTTGGGTGCCGTTCGAGCCGACGCCGGGTCGTGGCAGCGTGCCCGACTACTCGCGCCCAGGGGCCGGCGACGGCACCGGCGCCGCTGCGCCGAGCACCGCCCCGATCACGCCAGGCGCGAGTGGCCGTCCCGACCTCGATCCCGACCGCGGGCTCGCAGGGCAGGGCGGCGGCGGCGCCACCGCCGATTCGTGGTGGCAGCGCGGCCTTTCCGTCGTGCTCGTCGCGGTGCTCGTGCTCCTCCTGCCGGCGATGCTGCGGCTCGGGCAGCGCTGGACGCGCCGCCGCCGCATCGCGAAGGGCGAGCGGCCGGCGGATGCCGCGTGGGACGAGGTCATCGCGACGGCCCGCGATCTCGGGGCGGGCGGTGACGACGTCGAGACCGCCCGGGCCTTCGCCGCCACGGCCGCCGAGCGCGAGGCGTTCGGCGAGGCGGCGGCGCTTGCCGCGCTCACCGCCCTGCGCGATGCCGTCGAACGCGAACGATACGGGCCCGAGACCGGTTCGCCGCCCGAGGCATCCGAATTGCAGGAGCAACTCGATCGGGTGCGCGCAGCGCTGCTCGCGGATGCCGCGCTGTCGGCGAGAGCGCACGCCGTGTTCGCACCGCGTTCGCTCTTCGACGCCGCGCGCCGGGCTTTCGGCGAACGCCCATCCGTCGACGCGTAGACTCGTCGCTCGTGGCCATCAAGCATTCTCCGTTCCGCGTGAACGTGCGAGATCTCGTCAACCGTCCGGGCGAGATGCGCGAGCACCCGTTCACCGTCCCCGCAGGCGACCAGATGGGCGAGGGACTCGTCGCAGTCCGAGCCGGTTCCGAGCTCGATCTCGAGGTCCGACTCGAGTCGGTGCACGAGGGCATCCTCGTCACCGCCGAGATCGATGCGGTCGCCGAAGGGGAGTGCGGTCGGTGCCTCATTGACATCGCCTTGCCGGTCGAAGTCGAGTTCCAAGAACTCTTCGGGTATCATTCTGGGGAAGCCATCGAGTATGAGGTTCAAGACGACCACGTGGATCTTGAACCACTCATCCGAGATGCGGTAGTGCTGGCACTGCCGTTCCAGCCGGTGTGCCGACCGGATTGCCCGGGTCTCGACCTCGAGACCGGGCTCCGACTGGCCGATCATCCGGAACTCGTCACCCCTGAGCACAGCGATCCACGATGGTCCGCGCTCGCCGGGTTCCAGGCTTCCGAAGACAGCGGCCCGGATGACGCATCCGGCGCCGACCAGCAGAGAGAAGAGAGATAGTCATGGCTGTTCCGAAGCGGAAGAAGTCACGCGCCCGAACCCACATGCGCCGTGCGCAGTGGAAGGCCGAGGTCCCCACCCTGGTCAAGACGGTCGAGAACGGCAAGGTCACCTACAGCCTTCCTCACCGTGCCAAGGTCGTCGAGGACTCGGCGGGCACCCCGCTCTTCCTCGAGTACAAGGGCCGCAAGGTCGCCGACGTCTAGTCGGCCCCAGATACCTGAACGACCGGTCGTGACGCGAACGGAGCTCATCGGGGCTGAGGATCGAGCGATCGAGGAACTGCAGCAGCGTCTGCAGATCTCGATCGATCCCGCCCTGCTCCAGCTCGCGCTCACGCACCGGTCATTCGCGTACGAGAACGGCGGCATCCCGACCAACGAGCGCCTGGAGTTCCTCGGCGACTCGATCCTCGGGCAGGCCGTGACGGTCAAGCTGTTCCGCGATCATCCCGACCTCGACGAAGGCGAACTCGCGAAGCGGCGGGCGAGCCTCGTCTCGAGTGTCGCCCTCGCCGAGGTCGGTCGTTCGATCGATGTCGGCCCGTTCATCAGGCTCGGCCGCGGCGAGACGATGACCGGCGGCGCCGACAAGCCGTCGATCCTCGCGGACACCGTCGAGGCGATCATCGGCGCGGTGTACCTCGACGCCGGCGGCGATGCCGCCACTGCGCTCGTGCTGCGACTCGTCGCACCGCTCATGAAGGACCCGGCCCGGTTCGGCGCGGCCATGGACCCGAAGACGAGCCTGCAGGAGATCGCCGCGCGTCGTGGCGCCTCCGCGCCCGTGTACACGGTGGCCGAGAGCGGCCCCGACCACAACAAGCACTTCGTCGCAACGGTGACGGTGAGCGACCTCGTCGAGGCGTCGGGCGAGGGCTCGAGCAAGAAGCAGGCCGAGATGGCAGCTGCGCTCGAGGCCTGGACCCTGCTGAACTCGCACTGACGTGCCCGAGCTGCCCGAGGTCGAGGTGGTGCGGGCGGGACTCGCGCCTGCGGTCACCGGTGCCGTCGTCGCTGCGGTCGAGGTGCTCGAGCCGCGTTCGCTGAAACGGCACGACGCGGCATCCGGCGATTTCGAGACGTTGCTGACCGGCGCTCGCATCGAAGCGGCCGTGCGGCGCGGCAAGTTCCTCTGGCTGCCGCTCTCGGGTGACGAGCGCCGTGACGGCCGCGCGGTCGTCGGCCACCTCGGCATGAGCGGGCAGATGCTGCTGCGCACGCCCGACCATCCCGGTGACGACGCCCACGCGCGCGTCCGGCTGCACCTCGAGCATCCCGAGCACGGCGAGCTGCGCGTCGACTTCGTCGACCAGCGCATCTTCGGCTCGCTCGCCGTCGATCGTCTCGTGCCGACGGCCGATGGCGAGATCGCCGGCTTCTCCGACGGGGTGTCGGGGGAGTGGGCGCGGCTCGTGCCGGCCCAGGTGGCCCACATCGCGCGAGATCCCCTCGATCCCGCCTTCTCCGATCGCGCGTTCTTCGCCGCACTCGACAGGCGCGACACGGCCGTCAAGCGCGTGCTGCTCGACCAGGGCGTCGTCAGCGGCATCGGCAACATCTACGCCGACGAGTCGCTGTGGGCCGTGAAGCTGCACGGCGAGCAGCCCGCCTCGTCGCTCTCGACGAGAAGGGCGCGCGAGCTCCTCGCCGCCGTACGCGACGTGCTCGGCAAGGCGCTCGCCGAGGGCGGCACGAGCTTCGACGCCCAGTACGTCAACGTCAACGGGGCATCCGGGTACTTCGAGCACTCCCTGAACGCGTACGGGCGCGCAGGCAAGCCCTGCTCGCGCTGCGGCACGCCGATGGTGCGCGAGGCGTTCATGAACCGCGGTTCGCACTTCTGCCCGAGGTGCCAGCGGCGGCGGTAGTCGATCAGTCGACGAGCGAAACGTGGTCCACGGTGTCGCAGCACAATGACGCGACTGCATAAACTCCGCCATCGAAACCGTAGGCAAGGGAGAGCCTGAGCGACTGCGTTTCAGAGCGCCATGCCGCGCTGAGTGACACGAGCTCGCACTCGCTGAAGATGTGCGGATCCGCCTCAGGGGGAAGGCGGTGAGCCACAATTGCATGGAGGTCTTCGGGATGCTTGTCTTGCACGAAACTGAAAGCGGTTCGCGCCTGCTGCAATGCGATTTCTTGCTCCGCAGAAGGAACTTGGCTGTCGAAAAGCACACCGGATGAATACGTGCAGTCCGAAATCGTGATTGCACATCTGAAGAAGTTGGTGGAGAGTGGCTCGAACTCAAGGGGCGACATCGGCCCCAGCCTATCTGCGCAAACAGTAGGGACAGGGCTGCTGCACGCTTGGGCCACAGCTAGTTCAGGCAGCAGGTCCGAGGCTGATTCGGGCGATGGCATGGTGTCCAGGTGCGCGCCGGGAAGGATGTCGGAACTCGGCGCGGATCCGGATGAGCTGTGGGTCAGAGACGGGCAGGTCGAAGCGGCTCAATGACCTGGACCTCGGAGCGCTCGCGCAGCTCGAGGAGCGCCTCGGCAAGGTTCGAGCCGAGCAGATGGAGGGTGTTCATGCCGCGCGATTCCCACACCGGGAACTCCCCGTCGGCATTGCGGCTTGCGACGTCCCAGAGGAGAAGATCGCCGTTCTCGCTCCAGCCGAAGACGTCGAGTCGTTCGGCGAGGTCCCAGCCACCGTCTGGCTCGATCATCCAGTCGAACTCCTGCTCTTCGCCGTCGCGGAAGACCGTGTGGAAGTGCGCGGTGAGGTTCGCTGCACGGGCCCGCCCGTCTGCGAAACCGGGTTGCACGGGCGGGTAGATGAGCCACAGGCCGAACGTGCGAGCCCAGCCGCAGGTGCGAACGAACTCGCGGTAGCTCTGGGGATACCCGCCGCCGTCCGGGAAACGGAACGAATCGAGTGCCTCGAAGTCGACATGCTCGAACGAGGGGGATTCAGGCGCGGGGAAACTCATGACTCGAGTATGGTCGGGGCCGCTGGAGCCAGGCCTGTGGAGGCAGACGGAGTGACGGCGGCGACGGTCAGTCCCACACCAGGAACACGATGCGCTCGTGTCCGGAGATCGCCGGGATGCTGCAGTAGTCCTCGAGTGACTGCTCGTCCGACTCGATGATTCCGTCGCTCTGCAGCGACTCGGTATCGAGCCGGGCCTCCAGGTCGACCGCGGGCGCCGTGGTCGCGATGAGGATCGATTCGGCACACACGTCGCCGTTCTCCTCGTCCGTCTCGGTGTCCCAGTGCAGCCCGACACGGACCCAGGCGACGTCCGTGGCCTGCTCTGCTTCTCGAAGTCGGCGCAGGATCTCAGTCAGTGGCGGCCTTCCGTATCCCCACTGGTTCGGGGCGAGTGAATCCTCCGCCTCGTTGCCGTCGAAGAACTCTTCGAGGGTGAGCAAGGGCAGGCGGTCGCCCTCCATCCGTCGGGCGACCTGAGCAGAGGTGATCACTCGGCTTCCTTCCTGTGGGGATCGTGGATGGTTTCGGGTGTCCGAACTGCCGGCGGGTCAGGCGCGCTGCCACTCGGCGCTCATGCCGCGGGGTGTGAAGCCGAGCGCGATGTTGATCGCGAGCATGTGCTCGTTCTCGTCGGCGTTCCACGTGTAGATGTCGCTGCGCTCGGGCGCGGTCTCGCCGAGGCGCACGAGGTTGCCGAGCTTCAGCAGCATGCCGAGCCGGTGACCGCGGTGCGGACCGAGCACGATCGTGTCCCACTGGAACACCGCCACCGAGTTCGGCGGCAGTGAGAGCTCCGTATAGCCCGCCACTGCGCCGTCGGGGGCGATCGCGGCTTGCACGAGCGTCGTGCGACCACCCGCGAGCGCGAGCGTCTCGCCGGCCCGCACCCGATCGGCGTCCCAGGCCTCCTCGTCGATCGTGATGCCGCCGGCGGGCGGGTCCGTGGCCATCGAGGCGTGCGCCACTGCGAGGGAGTCGAGCAGTTCCTCGGGGGCGCGGTCGATCCAGCCGACGAGCCGGTAGGCGGCGGAGGCGGCGTCGCGGGCGGCGAGTCGCTCCGCGAGCAGCGAGCGGAATTCGTCGAACCGCCCGGTCACGGTGAGCCCGCTCACGCGTTCGAGCTGGCCGAGGCGGTACCCGTGACGGGTCGCGAACGCGGCGCCCGGGTCGGCCGCGGGGATCGAGCCGGTGCCGTCGGGTGCCTCGAGACGCGGTCCTGCGAGTTCGAGGCCGGCAGGCGGCACATCCGAGAACCCGGTGAGCACCTCGCGACCGATCGATCGCGCGTGCACCTCTGCACGGCGCAGCAGCGCAGTGCCGATGCCGCGTCGGCGCTCGGCGGCGGCGACCCCGACCGTGATCTCGGCCGTACGGGCGCCCTCGCTCTGCTCCCACTGCACCTCGGCGCGGCCGATGCAGCGGTCGGCGTCCCAGGCGGCGAACGCCTGCCGGCCGGTGTAGCGGTCGTCGTGGAACTCGGGCAGCAGCTCGGCGGCCTCGTAGGAGAAGCGCCGGTGCCCCCACACTGACTCCTCGACCTGCGCGGTGAGCTCGACGTACGCCTCGAACTCCACTGCATCGGGTGTGCCGAGTCGCTCGGGTGCGTCCAGTGGTCGGATGTCGATGCTCACGTCTTCCTCCTCGCCGCCCCGCGGGCAGCCGATCAGGATATCGGCAGTGCCCGGCGGCGACAAGCACGAATCACGCCGTCGACGGCGCGCGTGCGCGGCGAGGGCACGAACCTCGGATACCGTAGTCCCCAGCGTTCTCGCGACCAGGAGAGGGTGGGACGTGTACCTGAAGAGCCTGACGCTCAAGGGCTTCAAGTCCTTCGCACAGCCGACGACGTTCGCGTTCGAACCCGGCGTCACCTGCATCGTCGGTCCCAACGGCTCCGGCAAGTCCAACGTCGTCGACGCCCTCGCCTGGGTCATGGGCGAGCAGGGCGCCAAGACGCTGCGCGGCGGCAAGATGGAGGACGTCATCTTCGCGGGCACCTCCACCCGGGGTCCGCTCGGCCGCGCCGAGGTGAGCCTGACGATCGACAACAGCGATGGTGCGCTGCCGATCGAGTACACCGAGGTCACGATCTCGCGCACGCTCTTCCGCAACGGCACGAGCGAATACGCGATCAACGGCGAGAACTGCCGCCTGCTCGACGTGCAGGAGCTCCTGAGCGACTCCGGTCTCGGCCGTGAGATGCACGTCATCGTCGGCCAGGGCCAGCTCGACCAGGTGCTGCGAGCCACTCCCGAAGACCGCCGTGGCTTCATCGAGGAGGCCGCCGGCATCCTGAAGCACCGTCGGCGCAAGGAGAAGACGCTCCGCAAGCTCGACGCCATGCAGGCGAACCTCACCCGGCTCTCCGACCTCGCGGGAGAGATCCGGCGGCAGCTGAAGCCGCTCGGGCGCCAGGCCGAGGTCGCCCGCGAGGCCGCCACGATCGCCGCCGTCGTGCGCGACGCCAAGGCGCGCCTCCTCGCCGACGAGGTCGTCGGGCTCCGCAGTGCGCTCGACGAGCACGGCAAGAGCGAACACGAACGCCACGCCGAACGCCTCGTGCTGCAGGATCGGCTCGAGCAGCACCAGGCCAAGGTCACCCGCCTCGAGCAGGCTCAGGTCGGCGATGCCGTCGACCGGGCGCGATCGACGACCTTCGCGCTCGAGCAGGCGCAGGGTGGTCTCCGCTCACTCGACTCGCTCGCCCGGCAGCGCATCGCCCTGCTCGGCAGTGCGGCCGAGCAGACGGATGTCTCGCCGAGCGTCACCCGCGCGATGATCGACGAGGCCGTGACCGAGCTCACGGGCATCCGCGACGGCGTGGGCAGCGCGGCATCCGCTCTCGACGACGCGCACGAGGCGACGATGCACCGCCGCGCCGAACTCGACACCGTCGACGAGGGCATCGCCCGCCAGAGCGCGCTCGTCTCGGCGTACGACCTCGAACTCTCCAAGCTCACGGGTCAGGCCGACACCGCGGCGTCGAAGCTCGCCGCCGTGCGCGGCGAGGTGCTGCGCCACGAGAACGCCCTCGCCGCCTCGGCCGAGCGACGTACCTCCGCGGCGGGCGCGCTCGCCGCGGCGGAGGCCGAAGCCGACAACGGCGAGACCGCGGAGACCGACCTCGACGAGGCCTACGAGCTCGCCCAGGCGGCGGTGTTCGAGGCCGAAGCCGAGATCGAGCGCATCCGCGAGTCGCTGCACGGCCGCGAACGCGAACACGGCGCACTCGGCGCCCGCACTCAGGCCCTCTCGCTCGCCCTCGACCAGAAGGACGGCTCGGCGGCACTCGTCACGGCCGGTGTCAGCGGCGTGCGCGGGCTCCTCGCCGAGGCGCTGCAGGTCGAGCCCGGCTACGAACCGGCGATCGCCGCGGCCCTCGGCTCGCTGAGCGACGCCGTGCTCGTCGACGACCGGGCCGCCGCGTTCCGCGCCCTCGAGCACGCCGAACGCGGCGAACTCGGACGCGTCGCCCTGGCACTGGCCGACGCCGGCGCGGCGCCGGCCGCGGCGGCACCGGTCGCCGGACTCACGGCCGCATCCGAGGTCGTCACGGCACCCCCCGGGGTGCTCGGTCTCCTCGCCGAGGTGCTCATCGCCGACGACCTCGCGGCCGCCCGCGACGCCGAGGCGGCACTCGCGAGGCGTTCCACCCCGGCCACCGTCATCACGAAGGACGGCACCGTCGTCGGCCGCTACGTGCTGCGCGGCGGCTCGGGCCGCAAGCAGAGCCGCATCGAGCTCATCGCCGAACGCGATCGCGCCGCCGCCCGCCTCGAGGAGGTGCGCGCCGAGATCGAGCGCGCCCGGTTCGAGCTCACCGAGCAGCGCCAGATCGTCGAGCAGTCGAAGGAGCAGTCGAAGCGTGCGCTCGCGGCACTGCGCGAGTTCGACGCGCAACTGGCCCAGCGCACCGAACGACTGAACCGCGCGCGCGTGCAGGCCGAGGCGGCCGACGCCGACTCCGAGCGACTGCGTCAGGCCGCCGCCCTCGCGGAGGAGCGCGTCGCCGAGGCCGAGCAGCTGGCCGCAGCAGCGAAGACGGCGCTCGAGGCGGCCCGTGCCGAGCCGCGACCGGTGCTCGAGACAGGTGCCCGCGACGGCGCGCTCGCCATCCTCGAGACGGCGCGGGAGGCCGAGGTCGAGGCGAAGCTGCGACTCGAGACGGCCAAGGAGCGCGTTCGCGCCGAAGAGGCCCGCATCCGCGCCATGGAGGCCCAGTTCGAGGCGGAGCGACAGGCCGCAGCGGATGCCGCGCGCCGCGCCGTGATCCGTCGGGCCCAGCTCGAGGCGGCCACCAGGGTCGCCGACGTGCTGCCCGCAGCACTCGCCTCCGTCGACGCATCCGTCGCCGAAGCCCGCGTAGCTCTCGTCCATGCCGAGGCCGAACGCGCCAGCCGCAACGAGGAGCTGCAGGCGGTGCGCCGGGAGGAGGCCGCCGTGCGCGAGCGGCTGCAGTCGGTCACCGAAGACGTGCACGGCCTCGAACTGCGCATCTATGAGAAGAAGCTCCACGTCGCCGGCCTCGTCGAGCGTGCGGAATCCGAGCTCGGGCTCACCGAGGACGTGCTCGTCGACGAGTACGGGCCCGAGCAGCTCATTCCGGCGGACGACGAAGACGGTGAGCCGCGCCCGTTCCGGCGCGAGGAGCAGCAGCGCCGCCTCGCGGTGGCCGAGCGCAAGTTCACCCAGCTCGGCCGCGTCAACCCGCTCGCGCTCGAGGAGTTCGCGGCGCTCGAGCAGCGCCATCTCTTCCTCACCGAGCAGCTCACCGACCTCGCCAACACGAGGAAGGACCTGTTGACGATCATCGAGGAGATCGACGGCAAGATGGAGTCGATCTTCCGCAGTGCGTTCGACGACACCCAGGCGGCGTTCGCCGAGGTCTTCCCCGTGCTCTTCCCGGGCGGCGTCGGCAGTATCACGCTCACCGATCCCGAGAACATGCTCACGACGGGCATCGAGGTGAGCGTCAAGCCCGCGGGCAAGAAGATCGAGCGCCTCTCGCTGCTCTCGGGCGGCGAGCGCTCCCTCGCCGCGGTCGCGCTGCTCATCGCGATCTTCAAGGCCCGCCCCAGCCCGTTCTACATCATGGACGAGGTCGAGGCGGCGCTCGACGACGCGAACCTCGGGCGCCTGCTGACGACCATGGAGTCCCTGCGCGACGACTCCCAGCTCATCGTGATCACGCACCAGAAGCGCACGATGGAGATCGCCGACGCCCTCTACGGCGTCTCGATGCGGCAAGACGGCGTGTCGGCCGTCGTCGGTCAGCGCGTGCGCGAGGAGCGCGAGGCGAAGGCGAGCTGACGCTGCCGGCGGCTCGCTCCGCTCAGGTCAGGTCAGCCGACGATCGTCGGGCTCGACGATCCGGAACCACCGGTACCCGTACGCGTCGAGGTGCACGTCGATGCGACCGCGCTCGTCGATCGGCTCGGCGCCGACCGCGAACAGGTCGGAGAGCACGGTGCCCGGGGCGACCCGGCCGAGCTCGAGCGGCACCACCGTCGGCGCGGCCGCGAAGTTGTGGACGGCGACGAACCGTCCGACGTCGGCGGTGATCCGGTGCGCGAGCACGGCGTCCTGTCCGGTCGACAGCAGGTCGAGCTCGCCCCATCCGATCTCGGGGGAGCTGCGGTACCGCACGGCGAGTCGCGACACGAAGGCGAGCAGCGAGTCGGGGTCGTGCATCTGCGCCTCGACGTTCACGTGCTCGGGCGCGTAGCCGTCGGCGGGCGGCGTCGCGACGAGTTTCGCCGGCGTGGCCCGGGAGAAGCCGCCGTTGCGATCGTCGGTCCACTGCATCGGCGTGCGAACCGCCAGCCGCCCCTCCTGCGCCGGGTTCTCGCCCATGCCGATCTCCTCGCCGTAGAACAGCACGGGCGTGCCGGGCAGCGAGAAGAGCAGGCTGTAGACCAGGCGGATGCGGCGCGGGTCCCCGTCGAGCATCGGCGGCAGCCGGCGCACGATCCCGCGGCCGTAGACGCGCATCCACTCCTCGGGCGCGAACGCCTCGAAGACCTCCTCCCGCTCCGCGTCCGAGAGCTTGTCGAGCGTGAGCTCGTCGTGGTTGCGCACGAAGTTCGCCCACTGCGCCTCGGGCTCGAGCACGGGACGCTTCGCGAGCGACGCGGCGAGCGGTCGGGCGTCCTCCCGGGCGAGCGAGAGGTAGAGCGCCTGCATGCCGAGGAAGTCGAACTGCATCGTGAGCTCTGGCGGGTCGCCCGTGCGACCGAAGAACTCGAGCTGCTGGTCGTACGCGAGGTTCACCTCGCCGAGCAGCACGGCCTCGCTCGATCGACGCTGCAGGAATCGACGGATGTCGCGCAGGATCTCGTGCGGGTCGCCGATGTCGACGCCCTCGGGCGCCTCGATGAGGAACGGCACCGCGTCGACCCGGAACCCCGAGATGCCGAGCTCCAGCCAGAATCCGATCGTCTTCGCGATCTCGTCGCGCACGGCGGGGTTCGCGATGTTCAGGTCGGGCTGGTGCCGGTAGAAGCTGTGCAGGTAGTACTGGCCGGTGCGCTCGTCGAGCTCCCAGACGCTGTCCTCCTCGCCCGGGAAGACCGTGCCCGCCTGCTGCTTCGGGGGTTCGTCGCGCCACACGTACCAGTCGCGGTACGGGGAGGTGCGGCTCCGCCGGGCCGCCGTGAACCACGGATGCCGCTCCGATGTGTGGTTCATCACGAAGTCGATGATCACGCGCATGCCGGCGTCTCGCGCCGTTCGCGTGAACTCGGCCACGTCGCCGAGCGAACCGAGTCGCGGGTCGACGCCGAGGAAGTCGGTGATGTCGTAGCCGTCGTCGCGATCGGGGGTGGGCTGGAACGGCATCAGCCAGATGCACGTCACTCCCAGGTCGGCCAGGTGGTCGAGCCGATGGGCCAGCCCCTCGAAGTCGCCTGAGCCGTCGTCGTTCCAGTCCATGTAGGTCTCGACGTCGAGGCAGTAGACGACCGCGGTCTTCCACCAGAGGTCGCTGCGGTCGGTGATCCTCATCGCCCGACCTCCGTGAGCGTGGGCACGACGTGCTCGCCGAACGTATCGATGAAGGCGGTCTGTTCGGTGCCGACGTGGTGGAGGTAGAGGCGATCCACCCCGAGCTCGGCGAGTCCGATCAGGTGGTCGAGGTGCCGGCTCGGGTCCGAGGAGACCAGCAGAGTCCGGGCGACCTGCTCCGCCGAGGCATCCGCAGTGCGTTCGTCGAACGCCTCGGGTGTGTCGAGTTCCCACGCGACATGCGATGGAACGATGCTCTGCCGCCACTGGTCGTGCGCGATCGCGAGGGCCTCGTCATCGGTCGCGGCCCAGCTGAGGTGCACCTGCACCGAGACCGGACCGCGCCCGCCCGCATCCCGATAGGCGTCGATGAACGCGCGGAGCGCGTCGCCGGGCTGGTCGACGGTGATGACGCCGTCGGCCCACGCAGCGGCCTCGCGCGCCGTCTCGATGCCCACGGCTGCTGCGAACAGGGGCGCCGGTGACTCGGGCAGGCTCCAGATGCGCGCCCGGTCGACTCGGATGCGGCCGGCGGCGGACACCTGTTCGCCCGCGAGCAGGCGACGCATGACGTCGACGGTCTCGATGAGCCGCGCGTCGCGCTCGCCCTTCTCGGGCCACGGCTCGCCGGTGACGTGCTCGTTGATCGCCTCGCCGCTGCCGATCGCAGCCCAGAATCGTCCCGCGTACATCTCGGCGAGGGTCGCGATCTTCTGCGCGGCGATCGCCGGGTGGTAGCGCTGCCCGGGTGCAGTGACGACACCGAGCGAGAACCGGGTGGCTTCGAGCGCTGCGGCGAGCCAGCTCCATGCGTATCCGGAGTGACCTTGGCGGACGCTCCAGGGTTCGAAGTGGTCGCTGCACATCGCGGCATCGAACCCCGCATGCTCGGCATGCCTGACCGCCTCGAGCAAGCGGCTCGGCGGGAGTTGTTCGTGCGAGGCATGGAATCCCACGATCGTCATCGGTGTTCCTTCCGTCACCTCGAGGTTCGGCGCTGGAGCGGTGGCCGGCAACCCCTTGCGGGCGTCCACTGGATCGGTGTAGCGGGCATGCGCTCTAGGCTGGAGACATGGCAGAACGTGCATCCTGGTCGCTCGGCGCGGCCCTCCGCGGGGTCTTCGGGGCGAAGACGATCGACGAGGACACGTGGGACGACCTCGAGTCCGCACTGATCCGGGCGGACTTCGGCCCATCGGTCACCGAGGAGATCGTCGCGCAGATCCGCGCGCAGGTCGAGCGGTTCAAGACGACCGATCCCAAGGACGTGCAGCGGATGCTCCGCGAGATCGTCGAGGAGCGGCTCGCGAAGTACGACCCCACGCTGAAGCTCACCGAGCGGCCGGCCGTCGTGCTCGTCGTCGGCGTCAACGGCGTCGGCAAGACCACGACCATCGGCAAGTTCGCGCGGTTCCTCCGCACCTTCGACCGCACCGTCGTCGTCGGCGCGGCCGACACCTTCCGCGCGGCGGCGGTCGACCAGCTCGCGACGTGGGCCGAACGCGCCGGCGTCGGCATCGTGCGCCCCGAGCGCGAGGGCCAGGACCCGGCATCCGTCGCCTTCCAGACCGTCGAGCAGGCCAAGCGCGACGGCACCGAGATCGTCATCATCGACACCGCCGGTCGCCTGCACACCAAGGGCGGGCTCATGGACGAGCTCGGCAAGATCAAGCGCGTCGTCGAGAAGCAGGCGCCGATCAGCGAGGTGCTGCTCGTGCTCGACGCGACGACCGGTCAGAACGGCCTCGCCCAGGCCGAGGCCTTCATCGAGCACGGCGGGGTCACCGGCCTCGTGCTGACGAAGCTCGACGGCAGCGCCAAGGGCGGTTTCGTGCTCGCGGTGCAGGAGAAGACCGGCCTGCCGATCAAGCTCATCGGACAAGGCGAGGGCATCGGCGACCTCACGGGATTCACGCCGCACGTCTTCGCGCAGAAGCTCGTCGGCTGAGAAGGCTGAGAAGGAGAACGACATGGCGATCGAACACGACTACTTCGGCCTCATCGGCGACTACTGGGCCGAGCGCAAGGAGTACGGCGACCAGGACGTCGAGGTCGTGCTCGACGCGGACGTCGACGACGTCTCGACCGCGTCGCTCGACGCGGCGGCGACGATGATCGGTGAACTCGAACTCATCGACGACGAGCTGCGCGGCGTCTTCGTCGGCCAGCTCGATTCGGGCAGCAGCCCCGTGTCGCAGTTCCTCGCAGCGGTGCTGAACGGCGACGAAGCGGATGCCGCGACCGACGCGATCACCCGCGACTCCGGCGACCGTGACATCGATGCACTCCGGTCGCTGAGCCTCGTGCGCGTCGACCTCCGGCCCGACGCCGACGGCGACGGCGAGCACTTCGCCGAGTTCGAGTTCGGGCTCGCGCCCGAAGAGATCGACTCGCGCCTCGTCGCGTCGATCGACATCCAGCGCGACATGGTCGACCTCCGCTTCGACGCCTGAATGCACGGGGGCCGAAGCCGCCCACCGTTCGCTGCGAGCTGCGCGGCAGAGGCGACAGAGGCGGCATCCGACCTCAATTAGACTTGGCGAACCATGGCTACCTTCGGAAACCTGTCTGACCGCCTCGCCGAGACCTTCAAGAATCTCCGCACCAAGGGCAAGCTCTCCGCGTCCGACGTCGACGGCACCGTCCGCGAGATCCGTCGCGCGCTGCTCGATGCCGACGTCTCGCTCGACGTCGTCAAGGAGTTCACGGCGCACGTGCGCGAGCGCGCGCTCGGCGACGAGGTCAACAAGGCGCTGAACCCGGCCCAGCAGGTCGTGCAGATCGTCAACGAAGAGCTCATCAGGATCCTCGGCGGCGAGCAGCGGCGACTGCAGTTCGCGAAGAAGCCGCCGACCGTCATCATGCTCGCCGGCCTCCAGGGCGCCGGGAAGACCACCCTCGCGGGCAAGCTCGCGAAGTGGCTCGTCAAAGACGGCCACACGCCCCTGCTGGTGGCGGCCGACCTCCAGCGTCCGAACGCCGTGAACCAGCTGCAGGTCGTCGGCGGCCAGGCCGGCGTGCCGGTCTTCGCCCCCGAGCCGGGCAACGGCACGGGCGACCCCGTGAAGGTCGCGAAGGACGCGGTGAAGCACGCCGAGCGCGCCCTGCACGACGTCGTCATCATCGACACCGCCGGTCGCCTCGGCGTCGACGCCGAGCTCATGAAGCAGGCGTCGAACATCCGCAAGGCGACGAACCCCGACGAGGTGCTCTTCGTCATCGACGCGATGATCGGTCAGGACGCCGTCACCACGGCGAAGGCGTTCCAGGAGGGCGTCGACTTCACCGGTGTCGTGCTCTCCAAGCTCGACGGCGACGCGCGCGGCGGTGCCGCGCTCAGCGTGGCCTCGATCACCGGACGTCCGATCATGTTCGCCTCGACGGGTGAAGGCCTCGACGACTTCGAGCCGTTCCACCCCGACCGCATGGCGAGCCGCATCCTCGACCTCGGCGACATCCTCACCCTCATCGAGCAGGCGCAGTCGGCGTTCGATGAGGAAGAGGCGATGAAGGTCGCCGAGAAGTTCGCGACCGACACCTTCACGCTGAACGACTTCCTCGGTCAGATGCAGCAGCTCCGCGGTGCCGGCTCCATCAAGAAGATGCTCGGCATGCTGCCGGGCGCCGGCGGCATGAAGCAGCAGCTCGAGAACTTCGACGAGCGCGAGATCGTGCGCACCGAGGCGATCATCCAGTCGATGACCCCGGCCGAGCGCGAGAACACCAAGCTGCTGAACGGCTCGCGACGCCTGCGCATCGCCAGGGGTTCCGGCATGACCGTCACCGACGTGAACCAGCTCGTCTCGCGCTTCGAGCAGGCCGCGAAGATGATGAAGACCGTCGCCCGCGGCGGTATGCCGCAGATCCCCGGCATGGGGCCGATGCCGGGCGGCGGCGGCCATGGCAACGGCAAGCGCCAGTCGGGCAAGGGCAAGAAGTCGAACGCCTCGCGCTCGGGCAACCCCGCGAAGCGGGCGGCCGAGAACGCGGCGATCGCCTCGGGCGCGACGCCCGGTGCCGCGAGCGCACCGGCGGGTTCGGGCTTCGGCCTGGGTGGCGGCGGCGCGAAGGGCGCACCGAGCGAGGAAGAGCTCGCGGCCCTGCAGAAGATGCTGCGCCGCTGACTTCGCTCCATGGTCCAGGAGAAGCTCTTCCCTGAGCGGCAGCGCTGCAGGAAGTGCGCGCAGAAGCTCGGCGGGCCCGGGGTTCCGGTCTACCAGGGGCTGTACTGCACGCCTCGGTGCGCAGGCATCGCGGAGCTGGTGCTCGATGCTGCGAACGCACCCCGCGAGTGCAAGACCGAGCGGGGCGGCCGGTGGGAGTTCAAGCGCCGGTATCGGAGCGAGATCGAGATTCCGGGCAAGCTCCGTGAGGACCCGTCGACGAGCTGGTACACCTGCCAGCACTGCGGCCACCTCCACATCGGCCACAGTCGCATCGACCTCGCGACCGAGACGCATCGCGTCCTCGGCGACCGAGTGGCGCTGGCGGACTTCCTCGTCAAGAGCCGTGGCAATGCGACGCACAAGCAGATCGCCGAGCTCGCGAAGATCCGTCCGATCCGACTCAAGGAGCTCGAGGATCCGACCTCCGAGAAGGTCGACCTGAGCGCCTTCTTCGCAGTACTCGCGGTCTACCGGATCAAGCTCGCAGCCGTGCTCCGCGAGGACCGGTCGAGGCGCCCAACCCGCTGACCGTCCGAGGACAGGCGGGCTTGTCGTGGATCGTCAGGGCGGGACGTTCCGGTGCGTCGCGCGTGCCTACCGGGCATCGTGGCGCACCCGGCCGGCGAGCTCCTCGAGGGCCGGGCCGTCGACGACCGTCGCGCCGGTCGCGACCGAAATCGGGTCGGTCGCGAGCCAGTGCGCGACCGATTCGGGGTCGAGCGGATGCCGCGACGCCACGATGATCGTGTTGCCGGCCGCGACTCGGGCAAGCACCGCCTCCGACCCGACCACCAGCACGTCGGGCAGCAGTTCGAGCACCGCAGCGAGGGTGTCGCCGGTGACCTGCGGCTCCGCCCCGTTCAGGCAGTTGACGATCAGCACGCCGCCAGGTGACAGGAGCGAGGCCAGCTCGGCGAAGAACTCGACCGTCGTGACGTGGCGGGGCACCGCGCCCCCTGCGAAGACGTCGACGAGCACGATGTCCCATTGGTCGTCGCCCTCGCCGGCGAGCCGTTGCGCCTCGGCGCGCGCGTCGCCGATCGCGAGCTCGATCGGCGCATCGGCGGGCAGCGGCAGGTGCCGCGTGACGAAGGCGAGCAGGTCGGCGTGGAGCTCGACGACGCGCTGTCGACTCATCGGATGCATCGCATGCACGTAGCGGGGGATCGTGAGCGCGCCGGCGCCGAGATGGAGGACGGCGGGCGCTTCGCCCGGGACGGTGGCGAGCACAGCGGCGATGCGGCGCACGTACGGCAGCTGCAGGTCGCGCGGGTCGTCGGGGTTGACGTGCGACTGCGTGACGTCGTCGATGACGAGCGAATACCCGCCGTTGGTGCCCCGATCCGGCTGGAGCTCCGCCCGGAACGTTGCGGTCTCGAGGATCAGCGGAGTCTCCATGTCTCGACCCTAGGCGATGCCGAGGGGGCGTCGGAGCCGTGCCGGAACGGCGCAGGATCGGGCTGTGCGGACGACGCTCCGAGCGGGCGGAATGCACCGAGGTACAGTGAGATCGCAGAAGCCCGCTTGCGAGGACTGGAGCACGGACGATGGCGATCGGAACCTCTGACTACCGCGACGCCGGGCTCGAGTTCGGCGAGGAGTTCCTCTTCGGATCCGCCACGGCGTCGTACCAGATCGAGGGTGCCGTGCATGAGGACGGACGGGGTCCGTCGATCTGGGACACCTTCAGCCACACTCCTGGCAAGGTCTGGAACGGCGACACGGGCGACACCGCGTGCGACCACTATCACCGCCTCGATGACGACCTCGACCTCATGGCGCGACTCGGCCTCGAGGCCTACCGGTTCTCGATCGCCTGGCCGCGCATCCAGCCGACCGGACGGGGCGCCGCGAACGACGCCGGGCTCGCCTTCTACGAGCGTCTCGTCGACGGACTCATCGCCCGCGGCATCCGCCCGATCGCGACGCTCTACCACTGGGACCTGCCGCAGGCGCTCGAAGACGAGGGTGGATGGGCCAACCGCGAGACCGCCTCCGCCTTCGCCGACTACGCCCGTCTCGTCGGCGAGCGGCTCGGCGACCGCGTAGCCGTGTGGACGACGCTCAACGAGCCGTGGTGCAGCGCCTACCTCGGCTACGGCTCGGGCGCGCACGCCCCCGGGCTCATGGACGGCGCGAAGGCACTCGCCGCGGTGCACCACCTGAACCTCGCCCACGGCCTCGCGATCGCGGCGCTGCGCGAGGTCGTGACGAACGACCCCGGCTACTCGATCACCCTGAACCTCCACGTCATCCGGCCGGCGGGCGAGGGCGGCGCCGAAGCCGCCCGTCGCATCGACGGCCTCGCGAACCGTGTGTTCCTCGGGCCGCTGCTCGGCGACGGCTACCCGGCCGACGTGATCGCCGATACCGCGGCGATCACCGACTGGTCGTTCGTGCGGCCGGGCGACACCGAGATCATCGCCGAACCGCTCGACCTGCTCGGCGTGAACTACTACTCGACGGTGACGGTCGACCTGTGGGACGGCGTCTCGCCGCGTGTGAACGCCGACGGCCACAAGGACATGGGCGGCACGCCGTGGCCGGGGTCCGAGCACGTCGAGTTCCTCGTCCAGCCCGGCCCGTACACCGACATGGGCTGGAACATCGACCCGTCCGGCCTCGAGGAGCTGCTCGTCTCGCTGAGCGAGCGGTACCCCGAGCTGCCGCTCATGGTGACGGAGAACGGGGCGGCGTTCCCCGACGTCGTCGTCGACGGGCCTGCCGGCCCCGGGGTCCACGACCCCGAGCGCACCGACTACCTGCGCCGGCACTTCACCGCGGCGCACCGGGCCATGGCCCGCGGCGTCGACCTGCGCGGCTACCAGGTGTGGTCGCTCATGGACAACTTCGAGTGGGGCTACGGCTACTCCAAGCGCTTCGGCATCGTGCGAGTCGACTTCGACACCTTCGAGCGCCTGCCGAAGGACAGCGCGCTCTGGTACGCCGAGCTGATTCGCACGCGGCGCCTGCCAGACTAGGCGGCGGTCGCCGGGCTCGTCGTCGCGTTCGCGTCAGGCGTCGACGGATGTCGCGGGCGGCTCGCCATCGATGCCGTCCCGCAGTTCGCGGGCGAGGTGGGCGACCACCGCGCGGAGGTCGCCGTCGGCGGCCTCGGCGACCCGCAGCTGGCGGGCGTAGCTCGCGCCGGAGTCGAGCATGGCGCGCACCCCCTGCAGCTCAGCGGCGCAGCCCAGCCGATCGGCGATGGGGGCGAGGGTCGTCAACAGCTCGCGGAGGTCGTCGGCGACGGGGCGCTCGGTGCCCGCGACATCCGTGATCACCTCGGCGTCGAGCCCGTAGCGCGCCGCACGCCATTTGTTCTCCCGCACGTACCAGGGTTGCAGCACGGTGAGGGTGCCGCCCTCGTCGAGCCGGGTGCTCATCCACTCCACGAGGCACTGCACGAGTGCGCCGATCGCCGCGATCTCGGCGGCCGTCGAGAGGCCGTCGCAGACGCGCACCTCGACCGTGCCCCACTTCGGGGAGGGACGGATGTCCCAGCGCACCTCGCTGTGGTCGTCGATGACGCCCGTGCGAACGAGGTCGTCGACGTAGCGCTCGTACGCGGGCCAGTCGGCGAGCGGGTAGGGGAGCCCCGCGGTCGGCAGCTGCTGGAACATGAGGGCGCGGTTCGAGGCGTAACCGGTGTCGACGCCGGCCCAGTACGGGCTCGACGCCGAGAGCGCCTGCAGGTGGGGGAGGTAGGCGAGCAGCCCGTCGAGGATCGGCAGCGCCTTGTCGCGATCCTCGATGCCGACGTGCACGTGCACGCCCCAGATCATCATGTTGCGCCCCCACCAGCGGGTGCGCTCGATGAGCTTGTGATACCTCGGCTTGTCCGTGAGGTGCTGGTCGTACCACTGGCTGAAGGGGTGGGCGCCCGCGCAGATCAGGTCGTAGGCACCGAGTCCGTCGATGACCGCGCGCACCTCGGCGAGCTGGCCCTCCAGGTCGGCGACGGCGCCCGCGACCGTGTCGTGCACGTCGCTCACGAGCTCGACGGTGTTCGTCAGCAGCTCGGAGGTGATGAACGGATGGTGCCCGCCGTCACTGCCTGCATCGAGCGCGTCGAGCACCTGGCCGGCGACCGAGGCGAGTTCGCCGGTGGCGCGGTCGACGATGGCGATCTCCCATTCGAGCCCCACGGTGGACCGTGCCGATCGTGCGAATTCGATCGCCATGCAGCACCCCCGTTCCGTGCCTCCCGGTGCAGGGCCATCATGACACGACGGGCCGGATCCGCGGTGGCGCGCGGGTCACGGAACGCCATCTCGGCAGCCGCCCCCGACTACGCTGTGGTGCATGACGTACCAGGGGAGCAGCCATGAATGACTCGTCGCTGCTGGCGGAGGTCGTGAGCCTGCGCGAGCAGGTGGAGCGCGCCATGTCGTCGCGCATCGTCGCGGGGGAGTACGAGCCGGGTGCCGTGCTGACCGTTCCCACGATGGCCGCCGAGTTCGGCGTCAGCGCGACGCCCGTGCGCGAGGCGATGCTGAACCTCGCCCGCCGCGGGTTCCTCGCACCGATGCGCAACCGCGGGTTCCGCGTGACCGAGGTGTCGCTCGACGAGCTCCGCCAGCTGCGCGAGGTGCGGCAGCTGCTCGAGGTGCCGCCGATGCGCCAGCTCGCCGGACACGTCACCGATGAGGCGGCCGAGCGCCTGCGCGGGCTCGCCGCGGAGATCGTGCATGCCGGCGACGAAGGCCGGTTCCAGGACTACCTCGAGGCCGACACGACCTTCCACCTGACGCTGCTCGAGCTGACGGGCAACCAGTTCCTCGTGTCCCTGGTCGGCGAGCTGCGTCAGCAGACGCGCCTGACGGGGCTCGTCGAGCTCGCGGAGACGGGCGCGCTCACCGAGTCGGCGCTGGAGCACGCCGAGCTCGTGCAGCTCCTCCTCGACGGCGAGGGCGATGCCGCGGCCGAGCTGATGCGCCGCCACATCGGGCACGTCGGCGGCATCTGGAGCGGCGAGCACGAGGACTGAATCCGGCGCTCGCCCGTCGTGGTGATCCGACTTGCGCGCAGCGTCGCTGGCAGTAATATGTCACATATCGCCGCCCGGCGATGAGGCACTGTCGTACTCGAAGGAGAGTCACATGCAGTTCGGATCTCGGCGCCGCAAGCGCCTCCTCCACGTCGCCGTCGCAGCCGGCGTCCTCGCGCTGACCGCGGGATGCTCGAGCGGTCTCGCCGGCGGAGGCTCGGAAGCCACCGATGACGGACCCATCAAGATCGGCATGCTCGCGCCCTTCTCGGGCAGTGAATCGGCCTTCGGCGTCTACATGCAGAACGGCGCCCAGCTCGCCGTGAACGAGATCAACGCGGCGGGCGGCGTGCTCGGCCGCGACCTCGAGCTCCTCGTCGAGGACGACGCATGCGATGCCACGACGGCCGTCTCGGGCGCCAACAAGCTCGTCACCGACGGCATCGTCGCCTCGGTCGGCGGCTACTGTTCGGGCGCGACGCTGCCGACGCTGCCGATCTTCGACGAAGCGGGCATCCCGATGGTGATCCCGGCGGCGAACTCCAACGAACTCGTCGACCAGGGCCTGCCCGGCGTCTTCCTCATCAACGGCACCGGCGACCAGCAGGCCGAGGCCGCCGTGACCTACGCCAAGCAGATCGGCGCGACGAACGTCGCGGTCGTCGACGATGCCACGAGCTACTCGGCCGACCTCGCCGAGGCGTTCACCGAGCAGGCCACCGCGGCCGGGCTCGAGGTCGTCGCGCACGAGACCATCACCCCCGGTGAGAACGACTACTCCGCGGTCGCGACGACGCTCGCGAGCCAGCAGCCCGCACTCGTCTACTGGACCGGCTACTACCAGGAGGGCGGCCTCATCGCCCGGCAGTCGCAGGACGCCGGGTTCCAGGGCGTGTTCCTCGTCGCCGACGGCTCGGTCGACGCCAAGTTCGCCGAGATCGCAGGTGAGGGCTACATCGACAACGTCGTCGGCACCTTCACCCAGACGCCCGACATGATCGAGGGTGCCGACCAGTGGATCGCCGACTACGAGGAGCTCGCCGGCGACCCGCCCGGGCCCTACTCGACCCAGGCGTACGACGCCGTGCGCGTGATGGCGCAGGCGATCGAGGATGCCGGCGACACCGAGTTCGACAACGTCGTGGCCGGTCTCGAGGGCCTGAAGGACTTCGACACCTTCGCCGGACCGCTCACGTTCACGGACACCCACACCCTGTCGGGCGGCGGATTCGTGATCGTCGCCATCGACCCCGCGACCGGCGCGTTCGTCCTCGAGGACGACCTGCAGGGTTGACGCATCGGGGCGGGGCTCCGGCCCCGCCCCGACTCGTCGGAAGGAACTCCTCTGCAATGATGCAGCTCATCTGGAACGGTCTCATCGTCGGATCGTTCTACGCCCTCGTCGCGCTCGGCTACAGCATGGTCTACGGGATCATCAAGCTCCTGAACTTCGCGCACGGCGACATCTACATGCTCGGCGCGTTCGTCGGGTTCTTCACGCTCTCGGCGTTCGGCATCTCGAACGAGACGTCGATCCCGCTCCTGCTCGTCGTGCTCCTGCTGTCGATGGTCACCACCGGCCTCATCGGCGTGGGCATCGAACGCATCGCGTACCGCCCGCTCCGCAGGAGCCCGCGGCTGGCGGTGCTCATCACGGCGATCGGCGTCTCGTTCACCCTCGAGTACGGCGTGCGCCAGATCTTCGGCCCGAACCCCGAGGCGTTCCCCATCCGCCTGGAGTCCAGCGGGTTCGACGTGCTCGGCATGCGCGTCACGGCATCGCAGATCGTGCTCGTCGTCATCGCCGCCGTGCTCATGCTCGTGCTCGCCCACATCGTGGAGCGCACGCGGCAGGGCCGCGCGATGCGGGCGATCGCCCTCGACCCGACGGGCGCGCAGCTCATGGGCGTCAACGTCGACCGGGTGATCGCGATGGTGTTCTTCATCGGCTCCGCGCTCGCCGGAGCGGCCGGTGTCATGGCCGGGGCCTACTACGGGTCGATCGACTTCCTCATGGGCTTCATCATCGGGCTGAAGGCGTTCACCGCCGCGGTCATCGGCGGCATCGGCAACCTGTACGGCGCCATGCTCGGCGGCGTGCTGCTCGGCATGCTCGAGTCCTTCGGCTCGGCGTGGTTCGGCGGCGAATGGCGGGATGTGTTCGCCTTCGGGTTCCTCATCCTGTTCCTGACGCTGAAACCCACGGGCCTGCTCGGTGCCCGCGTCGTTGAGAGGATGTGACCTGGTGCGCGATCTCGACCTCGCCCTGAAGCACGTGCCGTTGCGTGCCCCCGCGCCCCTGTTCGAGCGGCCGCAGCCGCCGAAGGGCGTCTTCACCTCCCAGCGCGGCTTCATGCGCGCGCTCGGTCTCCTGGCTGTCCTCCTGGTCGCCGTGCTGCCGTTCATGGATGCCTCCCGGTACACGATGTCGATCGCGACGAGTGCGCTCATCTACGTGATGCTCTGCATGGGCCTGAACGTCGTGGTCGGCTACGCCGGGCTCCTCGACCTCGGCTACATCGCGTTCTTCGCGGTCGGCGCCTACGTCTCCGGCATCTTCACGACGGTGCTCGGCTGGCCGATGTGGGCCGCGCTCATCGCGACGATCATCGCCTGCATCACGGCGGGCATCATCATCGGAGCACCGACCCTGCGCCTCCGCAGCGACTATCTCGCGATCGTCACCCTCGGGTTCGGCGAGATCATCCGCATCACGGCCAACAACCTGAAGATCACGGGCGGCCCCTCCGGCATCCACGGCATCCCCAGCTGGAGCTTCGGGCCGTGGAGCTTCGACGACGGCTTCTCGCTGCTCGGCATCGACTTCCCCGAGCGCGTGGTGTTCTACTACTTCGTCGCGCTCGTCGTGATCGTCGTCGGCGTGATCGGCGCCGGGCGCCTCGCGAAAGGCCGACTCGGCCGGGCGTGGAAGGCCGTGCGCGACGACGAGGACGCCGCTGAGGCGATGGGTATCAACACCTACATCGCCAAGATCTCGGCGTACATCATCGGCGCCGTCTGGGCCGGCATGGCCGGTCAGCTGATGGCCACGCACCTGTCGGCGATCAGCCCGAACAGCTTCCAGTTCCTCTACTCGGCCCTCATCCTGATGGCCGTGGTGCTCGGCGGCATGGGCTCCACGCCCGGTGTCATCATCGGCGCGCTGTTCGTGTCGCTGGCACCCGAGCTGCTGCGCGACTTCGCCGAATGGCGCTACCTCATCTTCGGCGTGCTGCTCGTCGTCGTCATGCTGTTCCGCCCGTCGGGGCTCTGGCCGGCCACCGCCGTGCTGCCCTGGCTGCGGCGCAGCCGTCCGACCCCGCCGGCGTTCACCGAGGCGACGGCCGTGCCGGCGAGCATCATGGAGTCGGTCGACGGCACGCCGACGACCGACGCACACGAAGGAGACCGCGCATGAGCGCCCTGCTCGAGGTCCGCGATCTCAGGCTGCAGTTCGGCGGGGTCACGGCCGTCGACGGACTCAGCTTCGAGGTCCGCGAGGGCGAGATCCTCGCCGTCATCGGCCCGAACGGCGCCGGCAAGACGAGCGCGTTCAACTGCATCTCCGGCTTCTACCTGCCGACCGCCGGCGCGGTGGTCTTCGACGGCAAGGCGATCGTGCGGGCCGTACCCGAACTCTGGCGCAGGCTCGGACTCGTGAACCTGCTCCAGAGCTTCGGCCTCTACCGGGTGCTCCCGTCGCGGGTGACGAAATGGGGCATGGCCCGCACGTTCCAGAACCTCCGGCTGTTCCGCGAGCTCTCGGTGCTCGAGAACGTCACCACCGCGATGCACGCGAACCTCCGCGAGGGATTCTGGGCGACCCTGCTGCACACGCCCGGCTACCGCCGTGCCGAGGCGGCGTGCGTCCGGGAGGCGAGGGGATGGCTCGACTTCGTCGGCTTCGAGGACGACGAGCAGCTCTACGTCACCCAGCTGCCGTACGGCGAGCAGCGGCGGGTCGAGATCGCCAGGGCGCTGGCCACGAGCCCGAAGCTCCTGCTGCTCGACGAACCCGCCGCGGGCCTGAACTTCAACGAGAAGCAGGCGCTCATGCGGCTCATCCGCAAGATCAGGGGGCTCGGCGTCGCCGTGGTGCTCATCGAACACGACATGGGACTGGTCATGGAACTCGCCGAGCGCATCGTGGTGCTGAACTACGGCAAGGAGATCGCCGACGGCGCCCCCGAGGTCGTGAAGCGGGATCCCGCCGTGATCGAGGCCTACCTCGGCGTCGACGAGAGCGAGGACGCGTGATGACGACGCTCGAGGTGCGGGACGCGGATGTCGTCTACGGCCGGGTGCACGCACTCCGTGAACTGAGCTTCACCGTGGGCGAGGGCGAGATCGTGTGCCTGCTCGGCAACAACGGCGCCGGCAAGTCGACCACCATGAACATGCTCTCCGGGCTCGTGCGCCCGCGTTCGGGCTCGGTGACCTGGCAGGGGATGGACCTCGCGACGGCCAAGCCGTGGGACATCGTCTCCGCCGGGCTCATCCACGTTCCCGAAGGACGACGGATCTTCTCGACCATGACGGTGCACGAGAACCTGCTGCTCGGCGGCTACACCGTGAGCGACGCCAAGGCGATCGCAGCGCGTCTCGACGAGGTGTACGCCATGATGCCGCGCCTCGCCGAGCGCCGCTCGCAGCAGGGCGGCACGCTCTCCGGCGGCGAACAGCAGATGGTCGCGATCGGCCGGGCCCTGATCGGGGGGCCGAAGCTGCTGCTGCTCGACGAGCCGTCGATGGGACTCGCACCGCTCGTCGTGAAGCAGGTCATGGAGATCATCGCCGCGGTCAACGCGACGGGCACGACCGTGCTGCTCGTCGAGCAGAACGCGCGTGCAGCGCTGAAGATCGCCCACCGCGCGTACGTCGTCGAGACCGGGAGGGCGACCCTCGAGGGGCCCGCCGCCGAACTCGCGAAGGATCCGCGTGTCATCGAGGCGTACCTCGGTGGTTGACTTGCGACGAGGAGGTGCATCGTGCGTGTCGCGGTGATCGGTTCGGGCATCGTGGGTGCCGCGTGCGCGCTCGCACTCGTCGAGGGCGGCGCGGAGGTCGTCGTGATCGACCGGGTGGGCGTGGCCGGCGAGACATCCAGTCGCTGCGAAGGCAACCTGCTCGTCAGCGACAAGGCGCCGGGCGCCGAGGCCGACCTCGCCGTCTCCTCGAACGCGATGTGGCGCGCGCTCGCCGAGCGGCTCGACGCCGACCGGCCGAACGGGCAGCCGGCGACGGAGTTCGAGGCGAAGGGCGGCATCGTCGTCGCCTTCGGCGGCGGCGAGGCGGCGCTCGAGCGGTTCGCCGACGCGCAGCGGGCCACCGGCATCCGCGCGGAGGCGCTGGATGTCGCGGCGCTCGCCGCGGCCGAGCCGTTCCTGTCGCGCGAGGTCGTGCACGCGGTGCACTATCCCGACGACGCCCAGGTGCAGCCGTCGACGGCGACCCAGGCCCTGCTCGACACGGCGGTGCGCGGCGGCGCCCGACTCGTGATCGGCGAGGTGACCGGCGCGCTCGGTCGGCCGGGCCGGCTCTCCGGGGTGATGACGACGGCCGGGCCGATCGAGGCCGACGTCGTCGTGAACTGCGCCGGGCCGTGGGCCGGCGAGGTGGCCGCCCGGCTCGGCGCCCGCCTGGACATCCGGCCGCGCAGGGGAGTGATCCTCGTCACGACGCCGATGCCGCAGCGCGTGTTCCACAAGGTGTACGACAGCGACTACGTCGGCGCGGTGGGCTCGGGCGACGCCGCCCTGCAGACCTCGACGGTCGTCGAGTCGACTCCGGGCGGCACCGTGCTCATCGGTTCGAGTCGTGAGCGGGTCGGCTTCGACGAGCACCCGGGCGTTGCCCCCGCTGCAGCCATCGCGGCGAAGGCGGTGCGCCTCTTCCCGTTCCTCGAGCAGACGACCCTGCTGCGCAGCTACTTCGGCTTCCGCCCGTACGCGCCCGACCACCTCCCGGTCATCGGAGCCGATCCCGAGGTCTCGGGGCTCGTGCACGCGACCGGTCACGAGGGCGCGGGCATCGGCCTCGCTCCCGCCACCGCCGAACTCGTCGCGCACACCGTGCTCGGCGCACCGACCGCCCTCGACCCGACCCCGTTCCTCCCGAGCCGGGCCAGCCTGCAGGAGACCGCATGATCCGCATCACCGTCGACGCCGAGTCGATCGAGGGACGCGACGGCCAGACCATCGCCGGCGTGCTCATCGGCGCCGGCCGCACCGCGTGGCGCACGGCGCAGACCGGCGATCGCGGCGTGTTCTGCGGCATCGGCGTCTGCCACGACTGCCTCGTGACCGTGAACGGCGTCGAAGGAGTGCGGGCGTGTCAGCGGGAGGCCGTCGACGGCGACCGAGTCGAGCGGGAGGTGCGGGCATGACCGGCGCCAAGCGGGTCGCGATCCTCGGCGGCGGTCCGGCCGGGCTCGCCGCCGCGCAGGCGGCCCTCGCCGCCGGAGCCGACGTCACGCTGCTCGACGAGGGCGGCCGGCTCGGCGGCCAGTACTGGCGGCATCACGAGCAGCTCACCGACCGGCGTCTCCAGCACGGCTGGGCGCGGTTCGAGCGGCTCCGAGGCGTCCTCGACCGCGCCGAGGTGCACACCGGTGCGAGCGTCTGGTCGGTCGAGGCATCCGATGGCCTGGTGCGGCTGCAGGCCGTCGTCGGTCCAGCGGATGCCACGGCGCGGGCCGCACTCGACATCGAGGCCGATGCCGTGGTCGTCGCGACGGGCGCCCACGATCTCGCCCTCCCCGTGCCCGGCTGGACCCTCCCGGGCGTCACGACCGCGGGCGCGGCCCAGGCGCTCGCCAAGCGCGACGGCGTCACGGTCGGGCGGCGCACGGTCGTGAGCGGTGCGGGCCCGTTCCTGCTGCCGGTCGCGCAGTCGCTCGCCGTCGCGGGCTCCGAGGTCGTCGGCGTGCACGAGGCATCCCGCATCGGAGCGCTCGCGGCCGGCTGGCTGCCGCGGCCGTGGCAGCTCGCCGGCAAGGCGGGCGAACTCGTCGAGTACGTCGGCGCCCTGGCCCGGCACGGCATTCCGTACCGGATCGGCAGCGGCGTGGTGCGGGTGCTCGGCACCGACCGGGTCGAAGGCGTGGTCATCGCCGCGCTCGATGCCGAGTGGCGCCCCATTCCGGGCACCGAGCGCGAGGTCGCGTGCGATGCCGTGGCGCTCGGGCACGGGTTCACGCCGCGCCTCGAGGTCGCGATCGCCCTGGGGTGCACGATCGAGGGGGATCGCCGCGGGCGATTCGTCGTCGTCGACGAGGCCCAGCGCACGAGCGTGGCCGGCGTGTACGCGGCCGGTGAGATCACGGGCATCGGCGGTGCGGACGCCGCGCTCGCCGAAGGGGCCGTAGCCGGCTTCGCCGCGGCGGGGGGTGCGCGCGACGACGCACGCATCAGCGGTCCGCTCGCCGTGCGGCGACGCATGCGAGCCTTCGCGGCGCGGCTCGAACGCGCCCACGGCATCCGGCCGGGCTGGACCTCGTGGCTCGCCGACGACACCGTCGTGTGCCGCTGCGAGAACGTCACGCGCCGCGCGATCGCCGATCGGGCCGATGCGCCGCTGCGGGCGATGAAGCTCGCGACTCGGGCCGGGCTCGGCCCGTGCCAGGGCCGCACGTGCGGCAGGGCCGTCGAGGCGATCGTGGCGGAGGCCGGCGGAGCGCCGGAGGGATTCGACCGCCGGCCGGTGCTCGCGCCGGTGCGGCTCGGCGAGGTCGCGGCACTCGGGCGGGGGAGCGCCGTGATCGACACGGAGCCCGCTCGACGCGATGATGCCGAAACGACGGTTGCCGCCGTCGAGGCACAGCAGTAATATGTGACATATTACCGATCCGCGAAGAGCGGACCAGAGAAACGGAAGATCAGATGACCAGCACCATGGACCTCGGCGGCGTCGTCGTCGCCACGACGCTCGCCTTCACCGAAGACGACTCGGCGCCCGCCGGACTCGCGGTGGACTACGACAAGTTCGCCGAGCACGTCGACTTCCTGATGAGCAACGGATGCCGCGGGGTCGGCCCCAACGGCTCGCTCGGCGAGTACTCATCGCTCACCGACGAGGAGCGGCGCAAGGTGATCCAGGTCGCCGTCGAGGCCGTCGACGGGCGCGGCATCGTCATCGCCGGCGCCCACGGCGTCGGCAGCCACCAGGCACGCAAGTGGGCCGAGTGGGCCCGCGAGGACGGCGCCGACGGCGTGCTGCTGCTGCCGCCCACGCTCTACCGTGCGAACGAGGGCGAGGTCATCGCGCACTACGAGGAGGTCGCCAAGGTCGGCCTGCCGATCATGGCGTACAACAACCCGTTCGACACGAAGGTCGACCTCGTGCCGTCGCTCGTCGCGAAGCTCGCCGAGATCCCGGAGGTCGTGGCGATCAAGGAGTTCTCGGGCGACGTGCGCCGGGTCTACGAGATCAAGGAACGCTGCGACATCGACATCATCGCGGGCGCCGACGACGTGCTCTTCGAATTCATGGTGAACGGTGCCGTCGGCTGGTTCGCCGGCTACCCCAACGCCTTCCCGAAGGAGGCGGTCGAGCTCTACAACCTGCTCATCGAGGGCAAGTGGCACGAGGCGCGCGAGCTCTACACGCAGCTCGTCGCCGTCTTCCGCTGGGACTCGCGCACCGAGTTCGTGCAGGCGATCAAGCTCTCGATGGACATCTGCGGCAACTCCTACGGCGGGCCGACGCGTCCGCCGCGGGGCCCGCTCAGCGACGAGCATCGCGCCCAGGTCACCGTCGACACCGAGCGGGCGCTCGCCGCGCTGGCGGCCCGCTGATGCGTGGGTCGCTGTCGGCGCAGTGTCGAGGCCGTCGTTCGCCGCGAATCTCGACGGCGGCCCGCTGATGCGTGGGCGCCGGGTCGTCTCGGCCGTCGACTCGCACACCGAGGGCATGCCGACCCGCGTCGTCACGGGCGGCGTCGGCCGGATCCCCGGCGCCACCATGAACGATCGGCGCCTCTACGCCATGGAGCACCTCGACGGGCTGCGCGGCCTCCTCATGAACGAGCCGCGCGGCCACGCTTCCATGTCGGGGGCGCTCCTGCAGCCGCCCGCGCGTGACGACGCCGACTGGGGCGTCGTCTTCATCGAGGCCAGCGGCTTCCTGCCGATGTGCGGACACGGCACGATCGGCGTCGCCACGGTGCTCGTCGAGACGGGCATGGTCGAGGTGACGGAGCCCGTGACCGAGATCCGGCTCGACGTGCCCGCCGGGCTCGTCATCGCCCGTGTCGCGGTCGAGGGCGGGCGCGCCGTGCACGTCACGATCGAGAACGTGCCGAGCTTCGTCGAGCGACTGGATGCCTCGATCGAGGTGCCCGGCTACGGCGCCGTACCCTACTCCGTCGCCTTCGGCGGCAACTTCTACGCGCTCGTCGAGCTCGACGACATCGGGCTGCCGTTCGATCGCGCCAGGAAGGACGACATCGTCGCCGCGGGCCTGGCGATCATGAAGGCGATCAACACCCAGGCGCCGCCGCGCCATCCGGAACTCGACGGCGCGAACCACGTGCATCACGTCGAGTTCATCGCGCCCGGCTCCGACGCCGTGCGTTCGCGGCACGCGATGGCGATCCACCCGGGGTGGTTCGATCGCTCGCCCTGCGGCACCGGCACGTCGGCGCGCATGGCCGAGCTGCACGCGCGCGGCGAGCTCGCCCTCGAGACCGACTTCGTCAACGAGTCGTTCATCGGCACCGAGTTCACCGGGCGACTGCTGCGGGAGACCACCGTCGGCGGCGTGCCCGCCGTGGTGCCCACCATCACGGGCCGAGCATGGGTGACCGGGCTCGGCCAGTACTTCCTCGACGACGACGACCCGTTCCCCGAGGGGTTCGTCTTCTGACCACCCTGACCGACCCCCAGCACAGAGCGGATCGACCCATGACGACCTCCACCGAACCCGACCTCGATCGCATCGCCGAACGGGCGGCCACCGTCGCGCGCGCCTTCGCCGCGACCGAGCCGCGCGCCCGAGCCGCGGCACTGGTCGCCGTGGCCGACGCCCTCGACCGCAACGCCGCCGAGCTCATCGCGATCGCGATGCGCGAGACGGGCCTCACCGCACCGCGTCTCATCGGCGAGGTGCGCCGCACCTCGAACCAGCTCCGGCTCTTCGCCGAGGCGATCGTCGACGGCGCCTACCTCGACGCCCGCATCGACGCATCCGACCCCGAGTACGTCATCGGTCCGCGGCCCGACCTGCGCCGCGTGCTCGAGCCGGTCGGACCCGTGCTGAACTTCGCGGCGTCGAACTTCCCGTTCGCGTTCTCGGTCGCGGGCGGCGACTCGGCGGCGGCGCTTGCCGCCGGCTGCCCCGTCGTGGTCAAGGCGCACTCGGGGCACCTCGAGCTCTCCCGGCGCACTGCAGAGGTCGTCGTCGAGGCGCTCGCCGCCGCCGGCATGCCGGATGGCGTGTTCCAGCTCATCGAGGGGCAGCAGAACGGCGTCGCCCTGCTGAAGGACGACCGCATCCGCGCGGGCGCCTTCACCGGCTCGACGCACGTCGGCCGGCTGCTCGCCGACATCGCGGCGACCCGGCCGCGGCCGATCCCGTTCTACGGGGAGCTCGGCAGCATGAACCCCGTCTACGCCACGGCCGGCGCCGTCGCCGCCGAGCCCGAGCTGCTGCAGGGGTTCCTCGCTTCCGTGGCCGGCTCGGCCGGTCAGCTCTGCACGAAGCCGGGCTTCCTCTTCGTGCCGGCGGGCGCCGAGCTCGACGGGCTGGCCGAGGCCGCGGCCGCGGTCGGCGAGCATCGCCTCCTGAATCCGGGCATCGGCCGCGCCTTCGAGGAACGTCGCCGAGCCGTGCTCGGCGCGGACGGCGTCACAGTACTCGCCGAGGGCGAAGTGCGAGTCGACGACGACGGGCAGCGCTTCGTGACGCCGACCGTGGTCGAGGTCCCGGTCGAGCAGTTGCGCGAGCAGCCGGAGGCGCTCCTCGAGGAGTCATTCGGTCCGCTGTCGGTGATCGTGCGGTACTCGGATGCCGCAGCGCTCCCCGCCCTCCATCGCGAGCTGTTCCCCGGCAACCTGACCTCGACACTGCACGCGACCGACGATGAGGCGGCCGGGCTCGGCGAACTCGTCGACGCGCTCGCCGAGACCAGCGGCCGCGTGCTCTTCGGCGGTTGGCCGACCGGCGTCTCGGTGACGGCCGCCATGCAGCACGGCGGGCCGTTCCCCGCCACCACGACCGACGCCACGAGCGTCGGCACGGCGGCGATCACGCGGTTCCTCCGCGGCGTCGCGTACCAGAACGCGCCCCAGTCGCTGCTGCCGGAAGCGCTGCGCGACGACAACCCGTGGGGTGTTCCGCAGCGCCGCAGCGAGGCGGGCGCGTCGAGCGGGTGGGGGAGCCTCACCGGCGACCACTGAGCCGGCATCCACGAGATCTCAGGTACGCGAACGGCCCGGGCGGATCCGCCCGGGCCGTTCGTCGTCTCATGCGCTCAGCGCAGGCTGAAGCCCTCGGCGAGCGGGTCGGCCGGATCGAGCTCGAACTCGCAGCTGCCCACGCGGTACGCCTGGCCGGTGACCTCGGGCACCACGGCGCCCTCCGTGCGTTCGGCCACGCGCGCGAGGAAGCGCGTGCCGATGATCGAGTCGTGGGTCAGCACCTCGCCGTCGGCGAGCTCGCCGGTGTGCGCGAGCAGCGCCACCCTCGACGCAGTGCCCGAGCCGCACGGGCTCCGGTCGACCTCGCCGTCGGCGAAGACGGTGACGTTGCGCTGCCATGGGCCGTCGGCGGTGCGGCCGAGGTCGTCGACGAGGATCGTGCCGTACACGCCCGACAGTCGGTCGTCGGCGAGCTGGGCGGCCGGGTGGTCGTTCAGCGCCCACTTGATCTCGCGGCCGAGGCGGATGAGCTCGGTCGTGTCGGCCGGCGTCACGGTGAGGCCGAGGGAGGCGGCGGGCAGGGTCGCGTAGACCGCGCCGCCGAAGACGAGGTCGACGGCGACGTCGCCGCGGCTCGTCGAGAGGGGGATTCCGGTCGCCAGCACCCGGGACGGGACGTTGCGGAACACGACGCCCGTGGTCTCGCCGCCGCTCCGCTGCACGCGCGCCTGCACCCGGCCGCTCGGCACATCGATCGTGACGAGCGCCTCGCCGTCGTCGGGCGCGGCGACACGGCCCGTCTGCACCGCCCAGGCGCCGAGCGCCATGGTGCCGTGCCCGCATGCGGTCGAGAAGCCGTCCTTGTGCCAGAACAGCACACCGAAGTCGGCGCCGTCGTCATCGGGCGGAGTGATGAATCCGCCGTACATGTCGTCGTGGCCGCGCGGTTCGAGGCAGAGGAACCGGCGCACGGCGTCGGCCCGCCCCGTCATCGCCTCGACCCGCCGGGCCGCGACGGTGCCGCCCTCGGTCGGGACGTCGAGCACGATGCGGAACGGTTCGCCCGCGGTGTGCCAGTCTTCGGTCTTCCAGTGCATCATGCCTTCCGTTCGTTCGTCAGGGCGAGCTGGGCGACGGCGAGATCCTGCCAGCCCATGCCGCAGGTCTTGATCACGACGGGCCGAGCGGATGCCTCGGGGCCGCCGTCGCCGAACAGCTGCGCCATCGGGGTGAGCGCGTCGGGGGAGAGGTGCCCCTCGGCGATGGCCAGGATGACGTCGCCGGCCTCGGCGAGCGCCACCCGCTGCGACTCGACGATCACGCGAGCGCGACCGAGGAGCTCGCCCGGCAGTTCGCGGGCGTCGCGTTCGTGGGAGCCGACGGCGACGACCGCGGTCCGGTCGCGCACGAGTGCGGCGTCGAAGAGCGGCTCGCGAGCGGTAGTGGCGCAGACGACGAGGTCGGCCTCCGCGACATCCGCTGCCGTGCCGACGGCGACGTCGAGACCTCTCGCGGCGACGAGCGCCACTGCGTGCTCGGCCTTCGCCCGGTCGCGGCCGACGAAGCGAACGCGATCGATCGGACGGATGGCGCGCATGGCCTCGACGTGTCGCACGCCCTGGGGGCCGGTGCCGAAGACGACGAGCGACGAGGCATCCGGCGCGGCGACGACGTCGGCGACGGCGGCCGACACGGCCGGCGTGCGCAGGCTCGTGAGCTCCGTGCCGTCGAGGAGGGCGACCGGTGCGAGGGTCAGGGCGTCGAGCACGACGTAGATCGCCTGGATGCGCTCGAGGCCGCGCGCCGGGTTCGCCGGTGCCACGGTCGCGAGCTTCTGGCCGGTGTACGCGCCGAGGTCCGACGGCATGAGCAGGAGCTGGCCGTGCCGCACGTCGACGATCGCACGCGGCGGATCGGCGTCGGGGTCGAACCCGCCGCGGAGGGCCTGCTGCAGAGCGTCGATGGCCTGGCGCATGGTGATGCGCTCGGCGATGGCGGGGCCGTCGAGGAGTCGGAGCGAGTCGAAGATGCCGGGCATGGACACATCGTACGGGTAATGCGTAATATGTCACATATCGCCGACGGCTCGAAGCTCTCGACCCGACGAGCTGCGATCGGGATTCGGCCGCCACGAGCGCCGGAGCCCCCGTGCAGCGCTCGCTCGAGCACGGCGATCCGCGACGTCGTCCGACGACGCGGACAGCGAATGATTCAAAGGTGACTCATGGCTCGATCCACTCTTCGCGTCGCGGCGGTGCTCGCCGTCTCGACGGCGCTCGCGTTGACCGCGTGTTCGACTTCGCCCAGCGCCGATTCCGGCGACGGTGAACCGCAGACCGGCGGCACCCTCAAGGTGCTCGCGAACGGCGACGTCGACCACCTCGACCCGCAGCTCGTCTCGTACGTGCCGACCTACAACGTGATGCGCTCGGTGTCACGCTCGCTGCTGAGCTACGCGGCCAGCGACGACGCCGCAGAGCGCATCGTGCTCCAGCCCGACCTCGTCGAGGAGGTGCCCACACCGAGCGCCGACGGGCTCACCTACACCGTGACCCTTCGCGACGGCGTCACGTGGGGCGCGCCCGACGGCGCCCGCCCGATCGTCGCGAGCGACGTCGCCCGCGGCATCGAGCGCCTCTGCAACCCGCACATCTCGGGCGCCCTGGCCGGCTACTTCCAAGGACTCATCGCCGGCATGGACGAGTTCTGCACCGGCTTCGCCGCCGTCGCCCCCGAGGTCGGCCCGATGAAGGAGTACATCGAGGGCAACGAGATCTCCGGCATCCAGACGCCCGACGACCGCACGATCGAGTTCACCCTCGTCGAGCCCGCGAGCGACTTCCCGTTCATGCTCTCGCTCGACGCGGCCGACCCGGCGCCGATCGAGGCGCTCGACGCGCTGCCCGACTCGCCCGAGTACCGTCGCGGCTTCGTGTCGTCCGGCCCCTACCAGGTCGCCGAGTACACGCCCGACGCGAAGCTCGTGCTCGAGCGCAACCCCGCGTGGGACCCCGAGAGCGACCCGCTCCGCAAGGCCTACGTCGACGGCATCGAGATGACGATGGGCGTCGAGGGCGACGCCGCGATGCAGCAGCTGCAGGCCGGCTCGGCCGACATGCTCTTCGACCTCTCCCCGAGTCCCGCGAACATCCAGCAGCTCAAGGCGGCGAACGACGAGAAGTTCTCGACCATGGAGAACGGCGGCGTCGACCAGTTCATGTGGATGAACACCGCGTCGACCAACAACGAGGGCGCGCTCGCCAAGCTCGAGGTCCGCCAGGCACTGCAGTACGCGGTCGACAAGTCGGCCGTCGTGCAGACCATGGGCGGCGCCGACCTCGCCGGCGTCACGAACGGCATCTTCGGCCCCGGCATCCTCGGCTACCAGGAGTCCGACCAGTACGCGACCGAGGGCGGCAAGGGCGATCCCGAGAAGGCGAAGGAGCTTCTCGCCGAGGCGGGCTACCCCGACGGACTCACCCTCAAGATGCCGTACCGCAACGTCGGCACGCAGCCCGACATCGCCCAGACGGTGCAGGCGAGCCTCGAGCGCGCCGGCATCACCGTCGAGCTGACGCCCGTGCCGCCGACCGACTACTACGCGAACTTCATGACGAACCGCGACAATGCGAGCTCGGGCGCCTGGGACATCGCGCTCGTCGGCTGGTCGCCCGACTGGCAGGGCGGCGCAGCGCGCAGCGTCTTCCAGCCGCAGTTCGTCTTCGACGGCACGCCCCAGTCGTACAACTACGTCGACTTCAACAGCGACGCGGCGAACGAGCTCGCCGCCGAGGCCCTCGCCGCGGAGACGCCCGATGAGGCGGCCGACCTCTGGCACCAGGTCGACGAGGCCGTCATGGCCGACGCGCCGATCGTCAGCATCGCCTACCGGCTGAAGTCGAACTACCACTCGGCCCGCGTCGGCGGATTCGAGCCGTACGCCCAGAGCCAGAACGGCGACTGGACGAACGTCTGGCTCACGAAGTAGCCATCCGCATCATCCGAATCATCAGGTATCCGGCGGCCGGCCTCGGCCGGCCGCCGGGTCAGATCGAGGGACCCCAATGACGATCCTCCTCGACGTGCGCGACCTCGCCGTCGACATCCCAACAGAAGACGGCACCGTGCATGCGGTGCAGCACGTCTCGTTCGCCGTGAACGAGGGCGAGTTCTTCGGCGTCGTCGGCGAATCCGGCTCCGGAAAGTCCGTGATGGTGCAGTCGATCATGGGCCTCGTGCCCGGCGCTCGCACCAGCGGCTCCGTGCTGTTCCGCGACCGCGACCTGCTCTCCCTCGCGCCCGAGCAGCTGCGCTCGGTGCGCGGGCGGGAGATCAGCATGATCTTCCAGGACCCGCTCTCGAGCCTGCACCCCCAGTACACGGTGGGCTGGCAGATCGTCGAGCAGATCCAGGCGCACGAGAAGGTCAGCACGAAGGCCGCGAAGGCGCGTGCGATCGACCTGCTCGACCGGGTGCGCATCCCGGATGCCGCGGCACGCTTCGACGCGTACCCGCACCAGTTCTCGGGGGGCATGCGACAGCGCGTGATGATCGCGATGGGCCTCTCGCTCGGACCGGCGCTCATCATCGCCGACGAGCCGACCACCGCCCTCGACTCGACCGTGCAGGCGCAGATCCTCGACCTGCTCGGCGAGATGCGCAGCGAGTTCGGCACGACCGTGCTCATGATCAGCCACGATCTCGGCGTGCTCTCGCGCGTCGCCGATCGGGTCATGGTCATGTACGGCGGTCGTCGCATGGAACTCGGGGCCGCCGATGCGGTGCTGTGCGGCCCAGCACACCCCTACACCGCGGGGCTCCTGCGGTCGTCGTCGTTCAACCGGGAGCCGGGCACGCCGCTCGTGCCCATCGGGGGGCGCCCACCGAGCCTGCTCGCACCGCCCGAGGGCTGCGCGTTCCGCGACCGCTGCCCGGACGCGATGTCGATCTGCGGCACGAAGCCGCCCGTTCGCCACTACGACGACGGCACCGAGGTGGCCTGCTGGCTCGAGTCGACGCCGGTGGAGCCGGACCCGCCGGTGCTCCCGCCGCCCAGCCTGCTCGCGAGTCCCGACGACCCCATCGTGAAGGTCGACGGGCTCCGGCTCACGTTCCCGCAGCGCCGTGGGGAGCCGCGCGTCGTCCTCGACGACATCTCGCTCGAGGTGCGGCGGGGCGAGACGCTCGGCCTCGTGGGCGAGAGCGGCTGCGGCAAGACCACCCTCGCCCGTGCGATCGCCGGGCTCGTCGCGCCGACCGCGGGCACCGTCGAGTTCGACGGCGCCCCGACGGGGAACCTCGATCGCGCTCAGTGGCGTGATCTGCGTCGCCGGGTGCAGCTCGTCTTCCAGGATCCATTCGGCTCGCTGAACCCCCGCCGTCGCGTCGGCTCGATCATCGGCGACCCGTTCCGCATCCACCGGCTCGCGAGCGGCGCAGAACGACAGGCGAAGGTGCAGGAGCTCATGGAGCTCGTCGGGCTGAACCCCGAGCACTACAACCGCTTCCCGTCGCAGTTCTCGGGCGGGCAGCGGCAGCGCATCGGCATCGCGCGGGCGCTCGCCCTGAACCCCGAGCTCGTGATCCTCGACGAGCCGGTTTCGGCGCTCGACGTGTCGATCCAGGCGCAGGTGCTGAACCTCCTCGACGAGCTGCAGCGCCGGCTCGGCCTCACCTATCTGTTCATCTCGCACGACCTCGCCGTCGTCCGCCACGTCTGCGATCGCATCGCCGTGATGGAGGGCGGGCGCATCGTCGAGCTCGGCACCGCCGACGAGGTCTGGAACGACCCGCAGCAGCCGTTCACCCGGCGCCTGCTCGCCGCGGCCGCACCCGAGATCCCGAGAGAGCCGCGCGATCGCCGTCTGCTGCCGCTGTCGGTGGCCGGCGCCGGCCAACAGCCCGTATCCGGGCACCCCGCCGATCGGCACGCCGCCGATCGCATCGCCGTGGAGGTCGCCTCGTGAGCCTCATGCCCAAGACCCCCGCGGCTGCGGCGCGCGCCTCGACCGAGGTGCAGGCGCGCGGCTCCGGTCGGCTCACGCTCACCCGGCTGCTGCGCGACCCCGCGAGCATCGCCTCGATGATCGCGATCCTCCTGATCATCGCGTTCGCGCTCTGCGCCCCGCTCATCGCGGCGTGGACCGGTCACGGCCCGACCGAGCAGTTCCGCGAGACCGGGCTCACGCCCGAGGGGATCCCGGTGGGTCCGAACTCCGAGTTCCTGCTCGGCACCGACCAGCTCGGACGCGATGTGCTCGTGCGCCTCGCCTACGGTGCGCAGGTGTCCCTCCTGGTCGGCGTGCTCGCCTCGATCGTGGCGTCGGTGATCGGCATCGCGATCGGCACGATCTCCGGGTTCTCGGGCGGGGTCGTCGACACGGTGCTCAGCCGCACCATGGACCTCGTCATGAGCGTGCCGTTCCTGCTCTGCGCGATCGCCCTCGTCTCGGTGCTCGGCCCGAGCCTGAGCCTGTCGATCGCGGTGATCGTGTTCTTCAGCTGGACGGGCCTCGCCCGCGTCATCCGCGGACAGGTGCTGGCCCTCCGCCATCGAGAGTTCGTCGAGGCGGCCCGCTCGCTCGGCGCATCGCGCACGTCGATCATGTTCCGCGACATCCTGCCCAACCTGGTCGTGCCGATCATCGTCTACACGACGCTCATGATCCCGGCGGCGATCGTGTTCGAGGCGACGCTCTCGTTCCTCGGCCTCGGCATCGTGCCGCCCACGCCCAGCTGGGGCAACATGCTGGCGGATGCTGCGAACGGCTCCCTCTACCTCGTGGCGTGGTGGATGGTCGTCGTGCCCGGCGGCGCCCTGCTCGCACTGACCCTCGCATTCAACCTGCTCGGCGACGGCCTCCGCGACGCACTCGACCCCGCCGCCGTCTCGAAAGGCAAGCGCGCATGACCCGGTTCATCCTGTCCCGCATCGCCTTCGGCGTGCTCGTGCTGTTCCTCCTGAGCGTGTTCGTGTTCATGCTCTTCTACGTCTCGCCGTCGGACCCCGCCCGCATCATCGCGGGCGACAAGGCGACCGAGGAGCTCATGGCGCAGATCCGCGCGAACCTCGGGCTCGACCGCCCGATCACCGAGCAGTACGTGACCTTCATCGGCAACCTCCTGCAGGGCGACCTCGGCTACTCCTACCGCTCGAGCATGCCGGTCTCGGAGCTCGTCGTCTCGCGCATCCCGGTCACCATGTCCCTCGTCTTCGGCGGCATGGTCTTCTGGCTCGCGATCGGCATCCCCATCGGCATCGTCTCGGCGAAGCATCCGGGCTCGGTGCGCGACCGGCTCGGACAGGGCTTCGCGATCGTCGGCATCAGCTTCCCGACCTTCGTGCTCGGCATGCTCGCGCTGTACCTGCTGTACTTCGTGCCGACGAAGCTCGGGTTCATGCTGTTCCCCCCGAGCGGCTACGTGCCGTTCGAGCAGAGCCCGCTGCAGTGGGCCTGGCACCTGCTGCTGCCGTGGTTGACGCTCGCGCTCGTCGTGGCCGCCGTGTACGCGCGGCTGACGCGGGGGCAGATGCTCGAGGTGCTCGGCCAGGACTACATCCGCACCGCTCGCGCCAAGGGCGTCGACGAACGCCGCGTGACGTACGTGCACGCGTTCCGCAGTGCGATGCCGCCACTCGTCACCCAGCTGGGCATCGACATCGGGCTCATGCTCGGCGGCGTCATCGTGATCGAGCAGGTCTTCGGCCTGCTCGGCGTCGGCAGCCTCGCGGTGACGTCGGTCGCCATGCAGGATCGACCGGTGGTGATCGCGATCGTCCTCCTCGGCGGCGTCTTCGTCGTCGTCTCGAATCTCGTCGTCGACACGACGTACGCGTTGCTCGACTCGCGGGTGCGGACGGCGACCCGATGAGCGCGCGCTGGTATCCGATCGGCTCGGATGTCGTGGCCCGCGAGCTGTGGCTCGACGTCCCGCTCGACTGGGCCGACCCCGACGGGCCGACGATCCGCCTCTTCGCACGCGAGCTCGTCGACGCCGCGCGCCGCGACGAGGACCTGCCGGTGCTCGTCTACCTGCAGGGCGGGCCCGGCGGCAAGTCGCCGCGGCCGCTCGGCCGTGACGGTTTCCTCGACGAGGCGCTCGCCCGGTTCCGCGTGGTGCTGCCCGATCAACGGGGGACCGGCCGCTCGACCCCCATCGAGGGTCGGCAGCTCGAGGGGCTCACCGCCGACGCATCGGCGAGGATCCTGGCCCTGCACCGGGCCGACTCCATCGTGCGCGACCTCGAGGCGCTGCGACACGCGCACTACGACGGTCGGCCGTGGTGGACGCTCGGCCAGAGCTACGGCGGCTTCCTCACCCTGCACTACCTCTCGGTGGCGCCCGAGGCGATCACGGCCTCGGCGATCGCCGGAGGGCTGCCGAGCCTCGACCCGTCGGCCGACGACGTCTACGCTCGCACCTTCCCCCGCGTGCGGGCGAAGAACCGCCGGTTCGCCGAGCGGCTGCCGCATCTGACCGAGCGCATCGCGCGGGTCGCCGATGTGCTCGACGCCGGCGACGTGCGCCTCCCCGACGGCGACCGGCTCACCGTGCAGCGCCTGCAGACCCTCGGCTTCGACTTCGGCATGGCCCCGGGCTTCGACCGGGTGCACTGGGTGTTCGACGAGGCGTTCGCCGACGCCGGCGAAACGCTCATCAGCGAGACCTTCCGCTCGAACGTCGGCGCACTCACCGCGTTCGATCGGAACCCGCTCTTCATCGCCCTGCAGGAGAGCATCTACGGCCCCGGCCCCACCGCGTGGGCGGCCGAGCGGGCACGTGCCGACAATCCCGACTTCGCGCCCGACGCCCGCCCGCTGCTCTTCACCGGCGAGATGGTCTTCCCGTGGATGTTCGAGGAGGTGCGGGCGCTGCGCGGCTTCCGCGCTGGCGTCGAGCGGCTCGCCGAGACCGCCCGGCCGATCGAACTGTACGACCACGACCGGCTCGCGGCGAACGCCGTGCCCGTCGAGGCCGTCGTCTACCTCGACGACATGTACGCGGACGCCGCGTTCTCGCTCGACACCGTCGAACGGGTCGGCGGCCTCGAAGCCTGGATCACCAACGAGTTCGAGCACGACGGACTGCACACGGGAAAGGTCGCCGGACGCCTGTTCGACGCTCTCGACCGGCGCGTCGCCGGCTCGGCCCACGCCCCGCGCACCCGACAGCGCCCGTGACGCGCCCGACAGCGCCCTTGAAAGGACCCGGAATGACCGAACCCACCCACACCCACGCCCACGCAGCGAGCGGGGGAGGATCATCGATGCCCGCTCCGGCCGAGCGAGACCCGCGGATGCCCCGCCTCGCGCAGTCTCCGGGGTTCAACGAGTCCATGCGCAGCGGCTGGGGCACGCCCGTGCGCACGCCGGTCATCCCGGACGGCGCCGCGCTCGCCGCGCACCACCACCGGAGTCGGCTCTCCGCAGCGCTGCCGGGGCGCACGATCGCCGTCGCCGCCGGCCGCGCCCCGGTGCGCGCGAACGACACGACCTTCGAGTTCCGCGCCGACAGCGACTTCCTCTGGCTCGTGGGCTGCGGCATCGAGGATGCCGTGCTCGTGCTCGAGCCGGTGCCCGGCGGTCACGACGCCACCCTGTACCTGCCCGCCCCCGCGCGTCCGGGCGATGCCGGGTTCCACGCCGACCCGCTCCGAGGCGAACTCTGGGTCGGGCCGATGCCCGGTCTCGCCGAGTACGCCGATGCGCTCGACATCCGCACGCGCCGCATCGAGGAACTCGTGCTGCGCGACGGCACCCTGACGGCGGGGACACCCGCGCAGGCCGGGCCCGCCGCCGCGGCCCTCTACGGACGGTCGCGCTCCGCCGACCTCGCCCGCGTGCTCGCCGAGCTCCGCATGATCAAGGACGATTGGGAGGTCGCCGAACTCGCGGCCGCCGTCGCCTCGACCGAGCAGGGCTTCGCAGCGATGGCGCGCGAACTCTCCTCGGCCATCGAATGGGGCGGCGAGCGTTGGCTGCAGGGCACCTTTGACCGCTACGCGCGCACGGTCGGCAACGGTCCGGGCTACGCGTCGATCGTGGGGTCCGGCGCCCACGCGCCGATCCTGCACTGGGTGCGCGCCGAGGGCGACATCAGCCCCGACGAGCTGCTGCTGCTCGACGTCGGCGTCGAGCGCCGGTCGGGCTTCACCGCCGACGTCACCCGCACGATCCCGGCCGGCGGGCGGTTCAGCACCGCGCAGCGAGCCGTGCACGACCTCGTCGAGGCGTCGCACCGTGCCGGTCTCGCAGCGGTCGCGCCTGGCCGGCCGTGGTCGGACTTCCACACCGCGAGCATGGAGGTCATCGCGCAGGGCCTCCACGACTGGGGGATGCTGCCCGTCTCCGTCGACGAGGCGCTCGCTCCCGACGGCCAGCAGCATCGCCGCTACATCGTGTGCGGCGTCGGGCACCACCTCGGCATCGACCTGCACGACTGCGCGTCGGCGAGCTACGCCGCCTATCAGGGCGCTGTGATGCAGCCGGGCATGGCCCTCACTGTCGAGCCGGGCCTGTACTTCCACGCCTTCGACGAGACGGTGCCGCCGGAGCTCCGCGGCCTCGGCGTGCGCATCGAGGACGACCTGGTAGTGACGGCGACGGGCCACGAGGTGCTCTCGAGCGGACTGCCGATCGACGCGACGGGCCTCGAGGCCTGGTTGGCGGCGGCGCGATCGGGCGAACTGAGCGCATCAGCCCAGGAGGCCGTCTCCGGTCGCTGAGTCCCGCGTGTCGTGCGTCCCGATGCTGCAGTCGGGACGCATGGCGCGGTCCGATTCTCGTTTCGGCGCGGAATCTGCAAGAATGATCAGTCGAGTTCTGTATCGCCCGACCCTCTATCAGGCGCGCAGAACCCCTTTGAGCTTCCGCCGAGTGTGCACCCCACGCTCACGGCTGTCAGTTCGCCAACTCACAACATTTCAGGAGAATTGTGGCTGTCAAGATTCGTCTCAAGCGTCTCGGCAAGATCCGTGCGCCGTACTACCGCATCGTCGTCGCCGACTCGCGCACCAAGCGCGACGGTCGCGTGATCGAGGAGATCGGCAAGTACCACCCCACCCAGAACCCCTCGTTCATCGAGGTCGACTCCGACCGCGCGCAGTACTGGCTCTCCGTCGGCGCTCAGCCGACCGAGCAGGTCGCGGCGATCCTCAAGCTCACGGGCGACTGGGGCAAGTTCAAGGGCGACAAGAACGCCGTCTCGACCGTTCAGGTCGCGGAGCCGAAGGCCGCCTTCGTCGCCGACGAGAAGAAGAAGCCGGTGCTGAAGCCCAAGGCCGAGAAGCCTGCGGCCAAGGTCGAAGAGGCTCCCGCCGAGACCGCGACGGACGAGGCGTAAAGCCTTGCTCCAGTCCGCGCTCGAACACCTCGTCAAGGGGATCGTCGATCACCCTGACGATGTGAAGGTCGTCTCCGCGTCGAGCGCACGTGGCGAGGTCCTCGAGGTTCATGTGAACCCCGAGGACCTCGGTCGCGTGATCGGCCGCGCCGGCCGCACTGCGAAGGCGCTCCGCACGCTCGTCACCGCCCTCGCCGACGGTCGTCGCGTTCGCGTCGACGTCGTCGACACCGACGACTGACGTGGCCGACACTTCAGGTACACAGCTCCGGGTCGGGCGCCTGCTGAAGGCGCACGGCCTCAAGGGCGCCATCAAGATCGAGCTCTACACCGACGACCCCGACCGGCGTTTCGTTCCGGGCGCGGAGTTCTCGCTGCAGGTGCCCGGCGACTCGCCGTGGCACGGCAAGAGCCTCACGCTCCGTGAGCTCCGCTGGTACAACGGGCACGCTGTCGGGTTCTTCGACGGCGTCGACGACCGCACCGCGGCCGAGGGCCTCGCGAAGGCGATCCTCTGGGTCTCGCACGTCGAGGAAGAGGCGCAGGAGGACGACGCCTGGTACGACCACCAGCTCATCGGCCTCGCGGTCATCCGCGATGGTCAGCGGGTGGGCGAGGTCGCGCACGTCGAGCACTTCCCGGCCCAAGACCTGTTGATCGTCAAGACCGGCAACGGCGAGGTCATGGTGCCGTTCGTCGCGGCCATCGTGCCCGAGGTCGACCTCCACGCCGGCACGCTCACGGTGACGCCGCCTCCCGGACTCTTCGAAGAGATCCCCGAGGCCGAGCCGGCGCCAGCAGCCGAGCCCGAGGCGCCGGCCGAGTCCGAAGCGGCACCGGTCGATGAAGCCGAGACGGATGCCTCGGCGCCCGTCGAGGCCGACCGCGACGAGTAGTCCGCCGATGCACGTCGACATCGTCACGATCTTCCCCGAGTTCTTCTCGGTGCTCGACTTGTCGCTCCTCGGCAAGGCGCGCCAGTCGGGCCTCATCGAGGTGACGGCGCACGACTTGCGCGATGCCACACACGATCGGCATCGCACGGTCGACGACACCCCGTACGGCGGCGGTGCGGGCATGGTCATGAAGCCCGAGCCGTGGGGCGAGGCGATCGACGGCATCGTGGGCGACGGGGCATCCGATGCCCTGCTCATCGTGCCGTCGCCCGCCGGCGAGCCGTTCACCCAGCAGATCGCCCGCGAGCTGGCCGCCGAAGAGCACCTCGTGTTCGCCTGCGGCCGCTACGAGGGCATCGACCAGCGTGTGGTCGACCACTACGCGACGCGCATGCGCGTGCGGCTCATCAGCCTCGGCGACTACGTGCTGAACGGCGGCGAAGTCGCCGTCATGGCGATGATCGAGGCCGCCGGACGTCTCGTGCCGGGCGTCGTCGGCAACCCCGAGAGCCTCGTCGAGGAATCCCACGAGGACGGCCTGCTCGAGTACCCGAGCTACACGAAGCCGGCCTCGTGGCGCGGGCTCGACGTGCCGCCGGTGCTGCTCTCGGGCAACCACGGGGCGATCGCCGCCTGGCGCCGCGAGCAGCAGATCGAACGCACGCGGCGCGTGCGTCCCGAGCTGCTCGGCGAGTAGCCCGGCCGGCTCGTCGCCGGCGCGTGCGCAGTCGCGCGCCAGTCTTCACCTGCCGGAAACACGCGGGTGCGGTGCGTGAAACACGCCCTCCCTAGCGTCGAACCGGCGGGTGAGACCGGTTCCCGCCGGAAAGCGCGGGTTGCACATGGTCGGGTCGAGAGGCGCCGGCGCCCCGGCGGAGCACGTCGAGGCGCATCCGCTCCGACTCGTCGCCGTCACCCACGGGGAGCCCTCCAGCGCCAACCGCGAGGCCGTCATCCGGCTCGTCGACGGCGTGGCCTCTGCACGACCCGAACTCGACGTCTCCATCAGCTTCGTCGACGCCAGCCGATCGGATGTCGCGGCTGCCGCCCTCGGCGCCGACGACGACGCCCCTGCGGTCATCGTGCCGCTCGTGCTCTCGGCGGGCTTCCACGTGCGCACCGGGCTCTCGCTCGGGCTCGATCGGCGCGGTGCGGCCCGGGGCTCCGCCGACGGCGTCGCCGGGGCCACCGGCACCGGCTCCGGCACGAGGCTCGCTGCAGAGCTCGGCCCCGACGACCGCATCGTCGAGGTGCTCGCCGAGCGGCTCGCTCGACTGAAGCTCGCCGACACCGACGCCGTCGTGCTCGCAGCTGCGGGCTCCAACGACCCTCGCGCGGTGCGGGAGTGCTTCGAGACGGCCCGCCGACTCGGGCATCGACTCGGTCGATCGGTGACCGTCGGGTTCATCGCCGCGGCGATTCCCCGGTTGCACGATGCGATCGAGATGATCCGCGAGGTGCATCCCGGTGTGCGCGTTGTCGTCGGCAGCTACCTGCTCGCGCCGGGCACCTTCTACGACACCGCGGCATCCGTCGGTGCGGATGCGATCGCCGAGCCGCTGCTGCTGCCCGGCGAGCCGGCACCGCGCCGGCTCGTCGAACTCGTGCTCGAACGGTACGACGACGTCGCCGTCAGCCGCTTGGAACGGGCGTGACGGCGAACGGATCGACGAGCCGCCGGACTCAGCCGCGCTGGGTGAGCACGATCGGGTCGCCGTCGGTGATCGCGATCGTGTGCTCGGAGTGCGCGCCGCGCGAGCCGTCGGCGCTGCGCAGGGTCCACCCGTCGGGGTCGGTGAAGATGCGATCGGTCGTCTCGAGGAACCACGGCTCGATCGCGACGACGAGTCCGGGCTTCAGCGGCAGACCGCGACCCGGGCGGCCGTTGTTCGGGATGTGGGGGTCGCCGTGCATCGTGCGGCCGACTCCGTGGCCGCCGAAGTCGGTGTTGATCGAGTAGCCCTCCGCCTTCGCGACATCCGCGATCGCCCGCGAGATGTCGCCGATGCGGTTGCCCGTGCGCGCCGCGGCGATGCCGGCGTCGAGTGCGCGCCGGCTCGTGTCGATGAGGCGCAGGTCCTCCTCGCGGGGCGTGCCGACGACGACCGAGATCGCCGAGTCGGCGACCCATCCGTTCACCGAGGCCGCGAAGTCGAGGCTCAGCAGGTCGCCGTCGCGCAGCGCGTAGTCGCGGGGGAGGCCGTGCAGCACCGCGTCGTTGACCGAGGTGCAGATGACCTTGCCGAACGGGCTCGCGCCGAACGAAGGGTGGTAGTCGATGTAGCAGCTCTCAGCGCCCGCCTTGCGGATCATCTCGTGCGCGAGGGCATCGAGCTCGAGCAGGTTCACGCCGACCGCGGCGGCGGCCGAGGTGGCCTCCAGCACGCTCGCCACGAAGCGACCGGCGGGTCGCATCTCCTCGATCTCGGCAGGGGTCCGAAGTTCAATCACGACTCCATTCTGGCGGCTCCGCCCTGAGTGAACACTCGGCACGCGCGCAGCGAGTCCGGATTACGCTGAAACCATGCTCCTGAGGCGTGCGCTGTACAGATGGCAGATGATCGCGATCGTCGTGCTGCCGGTGTGGCTCGCCGTGGGCTGGGCCATCTTCGGCGGAGGCGGCTGGGGCACGCTCGGGCTCGTCATCGTCGTTCCCGTCGCGTTCGTGGTGCTCGGCGTCGTCGCGCTCCTCACGAATGTGCGGCCGACCGTGCGCCAAGAGCGTGCGCTCTCGTGGACCGACGTCGGCGTGCTCACGGCCTGGCAGCTCTCGATCATCGGCACCGGGTTCTACGGTGCGTCCGCGACGGCCTTCGGCGTGCTCGCGATCCTCCTCGGCATCGCCGCGTTCTGGGTCGCCGTGTGGCAGCTCGTCACCGACGGCGCGAACCGCATGAAGGCCTCGATGGCCGAGTTCGAACGGCTCGCCGGCGAGCAGAGCGGCGCTCAGGCCGGCAGCGCATCGGGCGGTTCGGCAGGTGCCACGGGCCCCGGCGTGCGGCGTCCGCCGTTCGACGACGGGGGCGACGAGGTGATCATCATCCACGAGGTGCGCGAGTAGCGTTCGCCGCTCGGGGTGCGATCGCGCGGGTCATCCGTCACCCGCTTTTGCCCACCCGGCCCCCGGCATGGCACAATAGAGGATTGTGCCGCCGCAGGTCTCTGCCTCCGGGGAGCGCGCACGCACGATCCGATCGTGCGAGGCGGCACCAGACACTTCCATCCAATGATCCGCGTTCGACCGGTTGCGGGCGCAGAGAGCGAACCAACATGCACATTCTCGACCACGTCGACGCCGCGAGCCTGAGGTCGGATGTCCCCGACTTCCGCCCCGGCGACACCGTCAAGGTGCACGTCAACATCATCGAAGGCACGCGCGCGCGCATCCAGGTCTTCCAGGGCGTCGTCATCGGCCGCCAGGGCGAGGGCGTGCGCGAGACCTTCACGGTCCGCAAGGTCAGCTTCCAGGTCGGCGTCGAGCGCAAGTTCCCGGTGCACTCGCCCGTGATCGACCACATCGAGGTCGTCACCCGCGGTGACGTGCGTCGCGCGAAGCTGTACTACCTGCGCAAGCTGCGCGGCAAGAAGGCGAAGATCAAGGAGAAGCGCGACGCCTGATCCGCCACGCGGATCGCGGTTCACGCGAACTCTTCCCCGAGCTCCCCACCCCTAGACTGGGTGGGGAGCTCGGGCGGTTAAATGACAGAAGAAGACACAGGCACGCGAACGGATCGCGCGGCTTCGGCGACGCCGAACAGACGACGCGGCGTTCTGCTGTTCCTCCGAGACCTGCTCGTCATCTTCGTCGTGGCGGTGCTCGTCTCGTTCCTCATCAAGACGTTCCTCATCAGGTCGTTCTTCATCCCATCGCAGTCGATGGAGGAGACGCTGGTGAAAGACGATCGCATCATCGTGAACCAGCTGGTGCCCGATGTCACGCCGCTCGAACGCGGTGACGTCGTCGTCTTCAAAGACCCGGGCGGATGGCTCCCGGCCCGTGTCGAGACCGAGCAGCCGCCCCTCGTGGCCGCCGTCGACTGGTTCATGTCGTTCGTGGGCCTCTCGGCTCCCGATTCGAACGACCACCTCGTCAAGCGCCTGATCGGGCTGCCAGGCGACCACGTCGTCTGCTGCAACGCGCTCGGCCAGATGAGCGTCAACGACGTGCCGCTCGACGAGCCCTACGTGGCATTGCCGCCCGGCGACACCAAGGCCTCGCGCGACGACTTCGACGTGGTCGTGCCCGAGGGCTCGCTCTGGGTCATGGGCGACAATCGCAACAACTCCAAAGACTCGCGCTACAACGGCGAGACGCCGCTCAAGGGCTTCGTGCCGATCGACAACGTCGTGGGTCGTGCGTTCGTCGTCAGCTGGCCCGTCGAGCACTGGGCATGGCTCGGCAACTACCCCGAGGTCTTCGACGGCGTCGAAGAGGCGAGCGACTGATGGCGCCCGCAGCGGTTCCGTCGCTCCGCGTCGAACGGGAGTTCCTCGCCGACGCCCCCATGATGCTCGCCTGCGACGAGGTCGGTCGCGGCGCCCTCGCCGGCCCGGTCACGATCGGTCTCGTGCTGATCGACTCCGCCGACCGACGCATGCCGGCAGGCCTTCGCGACTCGAAGCTCCTGAGCGAGCCGCGTCGCGAGGCGATGGCGCCGCGCGCCGCCGCCTGGGTGCGGGCGTCCGCAGTGGGCGAGGCCAGCGCGGCCGAGATCGACGAGCTCGGCATCATGGCCTGCCTCGGGCTCGCCGGCGCACGCGCCTACGCCGAGCTGTCGGCAGCCAACGAGCTCATCGACGATGTGCCGCTCCTCCTCGACGGCAACCACGATTGGCTGAGTGCGTCGATCGAACGCCGGGCGCGAGTCGTCACCCGCATCAAGGCCGACCGCGACTGCGCGTCGGTCGCCGCGGCATCCGTCATCGCCAAAGTGCACCGCGACCGGTTCATGCGCCGCGCCCACGACGAGCGTCCGCTCTACTCGTGGGACGAGAACAAGGGCTACTCGAGCAAGGCGCACTTCGCCGCGATCTACGAGCACGGCGCGAGCGAGCTGCACCGCACCACGTGGCTGCACGATCGCGTGCCGCCGACGCCGACGCTCTTCGACCTCAGCGTAGGATGAGTGCGATGGATGAGGACGAGTTCGAAGACTACGACCGCGAGGTCGAGCTGGCCCTGTATCGGGAGTACCGCGACATCGTGTCGCAGTTCAAGTACGTGGTCGAGACCGAGCGACGGTTCTACCTCGCCAACGAGGTCGAACTCGTGCGCCGCGACACCGAGCACGACTTCTACTTCGAGCTGACGATGAAGGACGTCTGGGTCTGGGACGTCTACCGCGCCGACCGCTTCGTGAAGTCCGTGCGCGTGCTCACCTTCAAGGACGTGAACGTCGAGGAGCTCGCCACGCGCGAGTTCGAACTGCCGAAAGAGCTCGCGCTCGACGAGTAGTCGCCGCCGGTTGCTCCGGCCGGGCTCGTCGCTGTCGACCGCGAGCTTCAGCTGAGGCGGCGTTCGAGGCGCACCGTGACGGTGTCGCCGATGTCCTTGCCGAGCTTCGCCCGGAGTTTCGCGTTCAACGAGAGCATGTGCCCGCCGGTTCCGGTGACCATGAGCCCCACGTCGCGCAGTGGAACCCCGTCGACCGTCGCGTCGACCTTGACGGCCTTGCCGGTTCCGAAGAACTCGGCTGAACCCGGCATCTCGACGCAGGCCCAGATCTCACCCTTGACGTCGACGCCGATCGGCGCGGTGAACTCGTGGTCGAGGGGCATCGGTTCGATGGTCATGTCGATCCTTCGTGTCGTCGTTCCTCGGGTCGGTGTTGCGCTCCATCCTGCCCGCCGCGGCGACACTCCGCCTCCCCAATCCGGATCTTCGCGCGTTCTCCACCGCTGTGCGGCCGGCGTGCATGGCGGGCGACGCGAGCCACGACGCTGGTCGCGGAGGTGGTGCGGATGTCGCACAATGCAGAGCTCGGCCGGCACGGTGAACAACTCGCGGTCGAGCATCTCGAGGCGCGCGGCATGCAGGTGCTCGAGCGCAACTGGCGGTGCCGAATCGGCGAGATCGACATCATCGCGCGCGACGGCCGTGACACGGTGTTCATCGAGGTCAAGACGCGCACGTCCGGTGACTACGGGCATCCGTTCGAGGCGATCACGCCCCTGAAGCTCGCGCGCATGCGGCGCCTCGCGATCGCCTGGTGCGAGGCGACGGATGCCGCGGCCTCGCGCATCCGCATCGACGCCGTCGCCGTGCTCGCCCCGAGCGAGGCACCGGCCCTCATCGAGCACCTCGAGGGCATCAGCTGATGCCGGTCGCCCGCACGCGCTCGGTGGCGCTCCTCGGCCTGACCGGTTCGATCGTCGAGGTCGAGGCCGACCTCTCGTCGCAGCTGCCCGCGTTCATCATCATCGGCCTGCCCGATGCAGCGCTCGGCGAGGCCAGGGACCGCGTACGCGCCGCAGCGGTGAACGCCGGCTGTCCGCTTCCGCAGCGGCGACTCACCGTCAACCTCTCGCCGGCGGCACTGCCGAAGCACGGGTCGGGGTTCGACCTCGCGATCGCGGTCGCCTGCCTCGCGGCGGCCGGGGAGATCTCGGCCGAGTCGGTCGAGCGGGTCGTGCACCTCGGCGAACTCGGCCTCGACGGCCGGCTGCGACCGATCGACGGCATCCTCCCGGCCGTGCTCGCCGCGGTGCGTTCGGGGTACGACACGGTCATGGTGCCGACGGCGAATGCCGATGAGGCGGGCCTCGTGCCCGGGGTCAGCGTCATCGGAGTCGCCTCGCTGCTCGACGCGGCGGTCCGCCACGGCGGTGTGTTCGACGAGCGGATCTTCGAGCCGGTTCCGGCGCCGGATCGAGCCGATCCGTCCGAGGCGAACGACGCCTCGTCCGGCGACCTCGCCGACGTCTCGGGCAACGACGACGCCGTCGAGGCGCTCCTCGCTGCCGCGGCCGGCGGGCATCACGTGTTCCTCCTCGGCCCACCGGGGGCCGGCAAGACGATGCTGGCTTCCCGGCTGCCGGGCATCCTGCCAGACCTCGATGCCGATGAGGCGCTCGAGGCGGCGTCCCTCCGCTCGCTCGCCGGCAGGCCGCCGCGATCCGGGCTCTCGCTCCGACCTCCGTTCGAAGCACCCCACCACACGGCAACGGCCGCGGCGATGGTCGGCGGCGGCAGCAGGCTGATCCGCCCCGGCGCGGCCGCACGCGCCTCGCACGGCGTGCTCTTCCTCGACGAGGCCCCCGAGTTCCCGTCGGCGGTGCTCGACGTGCTGCGCCAGCCGCTCGAATCGGGCACGATCGCCATTCACAGGGCGAACGCCGTCGCCTCGTTCCCGGCTCGGTTCCAGCTCGTGCTCGCCGCCAATCCGTGCCCGTGCGGCAACCACGGGGCGAAGGTCGGCGAATGCACCTGTCCGCCCGCCGCGCGACGCCGGTACCTCGCCCGAATCTCCGGCCCGCTCCTCGACCGTCTCGACGTGCAGCTCTGGGTTCCGCGCATCACTGCGGCAGGGCTCCGCCTCGGGGCGGAGCGCCCCGGAGTCTCGACCGCCGTCGCCCGCGAACGCGTGATCGAGGCTCGTGCTCGCGCCGCCCACCGCCTTCGCGGCACGCCGTGGCGCACGAACGCCCAGATGCCGGGGCCGTGGCTCCGCGGTGCCGGCGGACTCCATCCCGGCGGGCGCGCGACCGCCGACCTCGATCGCGCCCTCGAGCTCGGCACCGTCACGATGCGCGGCTACGACCGCATCCTCAAGGTCGCCTGGACGCTCGCCGATCTCGACGGTGCCGGCGCTCCAGGGCTCGAGCAGGTCGGGCGCGCACTCTTCCTCAGAAAGGGGCTTCCACTGTGAACACCGTCCATCGCGCGGCACGAGCCGCCCTGCCCCAGCTCTCCGCCGTGCGATCGGCTCCGATCACCGACGACCTCGCACTCGGCGAGGTGTACGCCCGGGCGCTCCTCGGTTCGGTGGCCGAGCCCGGCGACGGACTCCTCGGCCGCGCGATCGACGCGATCGGCGCCGTTCCGACGGCCGGCCTGCTGCTCGACGCGGTGAGTCCGGCCGAGTTCGCCGACAGGCTCACGCGGGCCGGGGGCACGATCGATGAACGCGAGGCGACGACCGGGCTCGAGCGATGGACGCCGCGACTCGATCACGGAGCGTTCGCTCGATCCCTGGATCAAGCCGCTCGCGTCGGAGCGCGTCTCCTGATCCCGGGCGACGCGGGCTGGCCGGTGGGCGTCGACGAGCTCGGTGTCCATGCACCGCTCGGGTTGTGGGTGCGCGGGCGTACGGGGGCACTCGACGGGTCGTCGGGTTCGATCGCCCTGGTCGGCGCCAGGGCGGCGACCGGGTACGGAGAGCACGTCACGATGGAGGCCTCCGCCGGACTCGTCGATCGCGGATTCACGATCGTCTCCGGCGGCGCGTACGGCATCGACGGCATGGCGCACCGGTCCGCCCTCGCGAGCGAGGGCGCGACGGTCGCCTTCCTCGCCGGGGGAGTCGACCGGTTCTACCCCATGGGGCACGAGACGCTGCTCTCCCGCATCGTCGACACGGGGGCGGTCGTCTCCGAGCTGCCCTGCGGCGCTGCGCCCACGAAATGGCGGTTCCTGCAGCGCAACAGGCTGATCGCAGCGGCCAGCGAGGGCACCGTCGTGCTCGAAGCCGGATTCCGCTCGGGCTCCCTGAACACGGCGGGCCATGCGGCCGCGCTCGGCCGGCCGCTCGGCGCGGTGCCCGGCCCGGTCACCAGCCCCGCTTCCGCCGGATGCCATCGGCTGTTCCGCGAGTACGACGCCGTCTGCGTCACCGACGCCGAGTAGATGGCCGAGCTCGTCGGGGGAGTCGGGCGTCGTGGCGGGTTCGAAGGTCGGCCGCCAAGGTCGGAGTCCGACGATCGCGGCGCCCGCGGCACCGCAGCGTCGCCCGAGACGGTGCGCGTGCTCGACGCACTGAGCACTCGCAGTCCACGCGAGCTCGCCGACATCGCACGTCGGTGCGGCATGACGCCATCGGCGGTGATGGGCGTACTCGGCGGGCTCGAGGCGGTGGGCCAGGCCAATCGGCATCCGTTCGGCTGGCTGCGCGCCAAACGCAGCTGATCTCTCATGCAGCTGACCGTGACCTCACCAGGGTCTCGGATCTCCGATGCGATAGGCAACCGTGTTGACGAATGCGTTGGCCAGAAGGATGTTGCCATGGCTGCGGGCGGTCTGCGTCACTATCGTCGGGACCTGTGGGCGCGAGAGTTCCGCAAGATCCGCGAAGAACTCTGCTTCGACTTGGTACGGCGAGTGGAAACGCAGCTGGGCCGGGTTGGTGTTGTAGGCATGCAAGTGTCCGAAGGCGTAGGCGCCGACCCCGTGGAAGTAGTACTTATCGCCCTGCGACCACGTGCTTGCACCGCCAGTCGGGTGCGTCGAGTTGAAGTTGTACTTGTACTGCCAGTGATGCCACGCCTCATGAATGAGGACACCGGCTCGATGGCTCGCGAAATTCGAGATGGACCCCTGCGCGAAGAGGGGGCAGAACATGTCGATCCTCGACCCGGAGGCGCTCGCCTCCGGCTGCACCTGCACGAGTCGCCGTTTGTAGTTATGGTCGTGAAACCTGTTGTTCGGTCCCGCCGCCAAGGACTCGTAGTCCTCCAGCGAATGCCACTGACGATTCATGTCATCGCTCAGCGCATACCCGATGAGGAAGATCGCGTTGAGCGTCTTCCCATAGGGGCGGCTCTTGTCGTTCGGGTCACCGACCCCCCATGGGTTCCAAGAGTCGTTCGTGATCTGAAAGTAGTTGCGTGCCCACGAGTTGAAGGCGTCGTAGTTGACGCCCATCACTCCGATGAGACCGTGAACGACGATCTCTTCGAGATTCCTGTTGTCTTCGCACATCGTGCACTCCCTTACTGCCGGTCGGTCCGCGGATCCGGCTCCGTACCTGGATGCACGGCGGGCGCGGCCTGATCGGGATGGCGGTCGAAGTACTCCGCGATGGCACGGTCGAAGTCTTCCCGGTCGGAGCCTCGGGTGAACCTCGCGACACCGACCAGCCCGACGTCCTCCGCCTTGACGATCGAGTTCAGCCGGTCGATCTCGTGCAGGGAGTCGTCATGGTTGAAGAGGTGGGCGTCGATTGCGGAGGCCCGCACTGCGCGGCTCGGGTGCTCGGTAGCGATCCGCAACGTCGCGTTGTCCGACGATTCGGTGCGCAGATACGAGAGCATCTCGGCAGCGCGTGCTTGCAGCATCTCCGCTGGACGGGCTTCGAAGGTGCACGCCTCCGGCTCGTCGTCCACCTTCTCGTCGACGAGGCGTTCGTGCCAGACGAATGCCTCGAGAGCGTCCTCGAGGGCAGGGTCCCTGAGTTCTCCGATGATCGAGAGCAGCACCATGTGGCGGGAGACGTCTTCGACCGGGAGCTTCCACAGTTCCTCACCCAGGCTCTCGGCGATCGCGGAGTCCTGGACATCGGCGATGCTTCGTCGAACGGCGTCGATGTCGCCGACCGGCACGCCGGCAGCCCATACGACGAAGTCGTCAAGGGTCTCGGGGGTCAGCGGGGGGCCTTCACCCGCTGTCGCGTGTCCGGCTGTGAAAGCCGGCTTCTCGACGTCGTAGACACCAGCTTCCTGGTTCATGTCACCAACCTCTTCCTCGACTCGACACGCATCGATCACGCGAGAGCGGTGATCATCCTGGTGTCTCGAGGTCCTGTCAGATCGGTCAGTGCCGTCTCTTCCGTTGTCCCGACCGAAGTTGGGCCCTCTTCGCAGTCATATACCCATTTCCGAAGTTGAATAAGTCCTCACTTCTGGGGACCGTCCTGCATCCTCGATTCGTCGCCCGGTCCGACGGTGCTCGACGCCGCTTCATCGAAGCCGCGCGCCAGTGAAAGCTGCGGGGGCGGTCGTTGGCGCGTCGGCGGCACGCCCTAGGCTTGCGGCGGAAGGATGGTTCGATGCAGCATCCGCAACTCGGCCGGTACGCGGCGGCCCGACACGTCATCGCCCATGTCAGCGATACGCACCTTCTGCACGGCGGTGCACCGCTCGGCGGGGTGGCCGACACCGTCGCGGCTCTCGCGGAGGTCTCCGAGCAGCTCGAACGACTCGGCGGTTCGATCGATGCGATCATCGTCACCGGCGATGTCGCCGACCTCGGCGAGTCCGATGCCTACCGCCTCGCACGGGCATCGCTCGAGCCGCTCGCCGAGCGCGCGCGTGCTCGACTCATCTGGGTGATGGGCAATCACGACGAGCGTGCCGCGTTCCGCGCGGAGCTGCTCGGCGAGCCGGCCGGTGACTCGCCCGTGCATCGCGTCATCGAGGTCGACGGGCTGCGCATCATCGCGCTCGACTCCACGGTGCCCGGGTACCACCACGGCGAGCTCGACGACGCTGCGCTCGACTGGCTGGCAGCTGCGATCGACGAACCCGCGGCGAACGGCACGGTCATCGCGCTGCATCACGCACCCATCGCCACACCGCTCGCCCTCATGGATGTGATCGAGCTCCGCGGTCAGGACCGCTTGGCCGAGGTCGTGCGCGGTCGCGACGTGCGGCTCATCCTCGGAGGTCACCTGCACTACGCGACGAACGGGAGCTTCGCCGGCATTCCCGTCTCGGTCGCCGGGGCCACGGCGTACACGATGGACCTCACGAGGTCGCCGCGGACGCTCGCCGGCGTCGACGGAGGCCGCTCGTTCTCCCTCGTGCACCTCTATCCCGACGGGGTGGTGACCTCCGTCGTGCCCGTCGGCCGGTACGCGGCCGTCACGACTCTCGACGAGGACTTCCTCGCCGAGATCGAAGCAGCATCGCCCGACGAGCGCCTCGAGCGCTTCTCGCGCAAGCGCGAGGGGGAGTGAGCCGCACTTCCGGGCGTGCCGTGCGTCGTGCCGGCCTGCACGGGAGCAAGCTGGACTCGTGAACCTCGACCGACTGCTCGACGACTACCTGTCGCACGTCGCGATCGAGCGCGGCTACTCGCCGCACACCGTCGCCGCCTACCGGAGCGACCTCATCGAGCTCATCGCCTTCGCCGAGACTCGCGGCGGGGTCGAGGCGACCGCCATCGATCTGCCGCTGCTGCGTGACTGGCTCTGGACGGCAACCGAGCGGGGACTCGCCCGCACGAGCATCGCGCGGCGGGCGGCATCCGCCCGTGGATTCACCGCCTGGCTCACCCGGCGCGGGCTCCTCGACGCCGACCCGGGCGTGCGACTGAAAGCGCCGCGCGCGCAGCGCACCCTGCCGCGTGTCGTCACCGAGCAGGCCGTCACCGACGCGCTCTCCGCCCTGTCGGCCCGGGCGGCCGACGGCGCGCCCACCGAGGTGCGCGACGTCGCGATCATCGAGCTGCTGTACGCCTCGGCGCTCCGCGTCTCCGAACTCGTCGGACTCGATCTCGGCGATGTCGATCGACGGCGGCGCATCGTCCGCGTGCTCGGCAAGGGGTCCAAAGAGCGGATGGTTCCCTACGGGGCGCCGGCGGCCCGCGCGATCGATCGGTATCTCGACGAAGCGCGGCCGATGATCGTCGCGGGAGCGGGCACGAGTGCGGCTGCCGGCAAGAGCGCCGTGAGCGTATCCGCCGACACGCACGCCGTGTTTCTCGGCGCACGAGGCGGCCGCATGGGGGTGCGGAGCGTGTACCGGCTCGTCGCCGCCATCCTCGCCGAGATTCCGGGCACCGGGCCGAGTGGGCCGCACGCCTTCCGGCATACTGCGGCGACGCACCTGCTCGACGGCGGCGCCGACCTGCGCGCGGTGCAGGAGTTCCTGGGGCACGCGAGCCTCGGCACCACCCAGATCTACACGCATGTGTCATCGGAGCGACTGAAGCAGAGCTATCGCACGGCCCACCCGCGCGCCTGACTCAGTCGAACGGCAGCAGCACCGCTCGCGGCAGACCTCCGAGGAACAGGAACGGCGACACGTACTCGCCGTCGACCCGCACTCCGAAGTGCACGCAGCCCGAGGCGCAGTGTCCGCCCATCGAGACGGTGCCGATCGCGTCGCCTGCCGCCACCGGTGCGCCGGCTTCGACGAGCGCCGCGACGGGCTCGATCGCGCTCACGACCCCCGCTCCATGGTCGATCGCGACGACCGGGCGCCCCGCGACCATCCCCGCGAAGCTGACCACACCGGGCGCTGGAGCGACCACGGTGGCCGCGGTGGTCGACGCGATGTCGATGCCGCGATGGCCGGCCGCATACGGCGTCGGCGGGGCGCGGAACGGGGCGACGACGCGGATGGGGGCGGGAACCGGCCATCGCCACGGCTCCGCCGGTCCATCGGGCGACGGCGAGCCGGCAAGCGCGACCCGCTCAGTCGCTCCCGGCGACGGGGCGGATGCCGACGCCGACGCCGCGGATCCCGCCACGGCCAGGGCGAGCACCGCGACGATGGCAATGGACGATGTCGGCCTCGCCACCCAGCGCCGGCGGGCCGGTCTCGGAGCGTTCATGATCCGATGATCGGCGTGCACGGGGCATCCGCGCGCGCGGACGTCGGAGACGTGGACGAGCCCGTGCCGGCCGCGGTTGGGGAGGGGGAGTGCCGATGGTAGAGTATCGGGAGCACCCCGGTCTTCCAGGGTGACTACGCGCGCCATTTCGGCCGACGACTCCACTCAGTCCAGTTCTCTGCTTCATCGCAGAAACCGGCGGAGCCGTGCCGGGCGCCAGGGCTCCAGCCGCCGGCCGGAGCGACAACTGAGAACAAAGGAGTACGGCTCATGGCCGTCGTCACCATTCGCCAGCTGCTCGACAGCGGCGTTCACTTCGGGCACCAGACCCGCCGTTGGAACCCGAAGATGAAGCGCTTCATCCTCACGGAGCGTTCGGGCAGCTACATCATCGACCTGCAGCAGTCGCTCGCGTACATCGACAAGACGTACGACTTCGTGCGTGAGACGGTCGCCCACGGCGGCACCATCCTCTTCGTCGGCACCAAGAAGCAGGCGCAGAACGCGATCGCCGAGCAGGCGACCCGCGTCGGCCAGCCGTACGTGAACCAGCGCTGGCTCGGTGGCCTCCTCACCAACTTCCAGACGGTCTCCAAGCGCCTCGCGCGCATGAAGGAGCTCGAGGAGCTCGACTTCGAAGGCACCACGAGTGGCTTCACCAAGAAGGAACTCCTCATCAAGAAGCGCGAGCTCGACAAGCTGCACAAGTCGCTCGGCGGTATCCGCAACCTGACGAAGACGCCGTCGGCGCTCTGGGTTGTCGACACCAAGAAGGAGCACCTCGCGATCGACGAGGCCAAGAAGCTCGGCATCCCCGTCATCGGCATCCTCGACACCAACTGCGACCCCGACGAGGTCCAGTACCCGATTCCGGGCAACGACGACGCGATCCGTTCGGTGAGCCTGCTCACCCGCATCGTCGCCGACGCTGCTGCTGAGGGCCTCATCGAGCGTCACCAGAAGCCCGAGGCCGAGGGCAACGTCTCCGCCGTCGAGCCGCTCGCCGAGTGGGAGCAGGAGCTCCTCCAGGCCGGTTCCGAGACCACCCCGGCGCAGGCTTCGGCCGAGACCGAGGTCGTCGCCGAGACCGTCGCAGAGGCCAAGGCCGAAGCCGCCGAGGTCGTCGACGAGGGTGCGACCGAGGTCGCCGCGACCGAGACCGCCGCCGACGTCGAAGGCGCCGAGGCCGCCGAAGCCGCCGAGTCCAAGTAAGACCACGAGTTCAGGAGACTTCAGAGATATGGCTAACTTCACTCTCGAAGACGTCAAGAACCTGCGCGAGCGCCTCGGCACCGGCATGGTCGACACGAAGAACGCACTCGTCGAGGCCGACGGCGACATGGAGAAGGCGGTGGAGATCCTCCGCCTGAAGGGCGCGAAGGGCAACGCCAAGCGCGCCGACCGCTCCACCGCTGAGGGCCTCGTGGGCGCCGTCGACAACGGCGACGGCACCGCGACCATGATCGAGCTCGCCTGCGAGACCGACTTCGTCGCCAAGGGCGACAAGTTCGTCGGGCTCGCCGACCGCGTGCTCGCTGCAGTCGCAGCGGCCCGTGCCGAGAACATCGAGGCAGCACTCGCCGCTCCGGCCGACGGCAAGACCGTCGCGACCGTGATCGACGAGGAAGCCGCGATCCTCGGCGAGAAGGTCGAGCTCCGTCAGGTCCGTCTCGTCAAGGGCGAGCAGTTCTCGATCTACCTGCACAAGACGTCGAAGGACCTGCCCCCGCAGGTCGGCGTCGTGCTCGGCTACGCCGGTGCAGACGCTGAGACCGCCCGTTCGGTCGCCCAGCACATCTCGTTCGCGAACCCGGAGTACCTCACCCGTGAGGATGTTCCGGCGGAGTCGGTCGAGAAGGAGCGCGCGATCGTCGAGCAGATCTCGCGTGAGGAGGGCAAGCCCGAGGCCGCCCTCCCGAAGATCATCGAGGGTCGCCTCGGTGCCTACTTCAAGCAGGTCGCACTGCTCGAGCAGGACTACGCGAAGGACAACAAGCTGTCCGTCGCCAAGGTCCTCTCCGACGCGGGCCTCACGGTGAGCGACTTCGCTCGCTTCAAGGTCGGCGCCTAAGTGCCTCGAAGGAGTCCGGATCGTTCGCGATCCGGACTCCTTTGCTGTGTCCGGAGCGATTCCGGATGCCTGGCGGGCAGTGCCCGTCGAAATCGCCTGCGGCCCGGCACTGCGCCGGGCCCGGCGAACCAGTAGCTTTGACTCCCAGAGGGGAAGGATCGGTCGGCATGACGGAACACAAGCGCAGGGTCCTGCTGAAACTCTCGGGTGAGGCGTTCGGCGCCGGTTCACTCGGGGTGAACCCCGACGTGATCAGCTCGCTCGCACGCGAGATCGCCGATGCCGCACGCACGGTCGAGATCGCGATCGTCGTGGGCGGTGGCAACTTCTTCCGCGGCGCCGAGCTCTCCCAGCGCGGTATGGACCGCGGCCGAGCCGACTACATGGGCATGCTCGGCACCGTGATGAACGCGCTCGCACTGCAGGACTTCCTCGAGCAGGCGGGCGCCGAGACGCGCGTGCAGTCGGCGATCTCCATGACGCAGGTCGCCGAGCCCTACATTCCGCGACGTGCAGAGCGGCACCTCGAGAAGGGCCGGGTCGTCATCTTCGGCGCCGGCGCCGGCCTGCCCTACTTCTCGACCGACACCGTGGCCGCCCAGCGCGCGCTCGAGATCGACGCCGAGGTCGTGCTCGTCGCGAAGAACGGCGTCGACGGCGTCTACTCCGACGACCCCCGCACGAACCCCGACGCGCACAAGATCGACCGCATCAGCTACCAGGAGGCCCTGCAGCGCGGACTCAAGGTCGTCGACTCGACGGCGTTCAGTCTCTGCATGGACAACGGCATGCCGATGCAGGTGTTCGGCATGGCGCCGCACGGCAACGTCACCGCGGCGCTCCTCGGCGCCGACCTCGGCACGATCGTCAGCAACGGCGAGCCCGCCTCCAGTCGATAGACTGTCCCGAGTAGCGAACCAGAAGGAGCCCCCGTGATCGCGGACGTACTTTCCGATGCCACCGCACGCATGCAGAAGGCCGTGGAGGTCGCCAAAGACGACTTCTCGAGCGTTCGCACCGGCCGGGCGAACCCCCAGCTCTTCCAGAAGATCATGGTGAGCTACTACGGCACCCCGACGCCGCTCGCGCAGCTCGCGTCGATGCAGAACCCCGAAGCGCGTACCCTCGTGGTCACCCCGTACGACAAGAGCGCGCTGAAGGACATCGAGCAGGCGATCCGCGACACCCCGAACCTCGGTGCGAACCCCACGAACGACGGCAACATCATCCGCGTGACGCTGCCCGAGTTGACCGAGGAGCGTCGCCGCGAGTTCGTCAAGATCGTGCGCGGCAAGGCCGAAGACGCCCGCGTGTCGGTTCGCAACATCCGCCGTAAGACGAAGGACGACCTCGACGCGCTCAAGGGCGACGTCGGCGATGACGAGGTTTCGCGCGCAGAGAAGGAACTCGAGCAGATCACGAAGTCCCACGTGGACGCGATCGACGATGCCCTGAAGCGCAAGGAAGCCGAACTCCTCGAGGTCTGAGGCAGACGATGTCAGGCGTCCCAGAAGAGGATGAGTCGGACGCCGGGGGGCCAGAGCGAACCTCGCGCGAGGAGTTCCGAGCGCAGGTCAATGCGCGAAAGGCAGACCTGGAGCGGCAGTTCGAGGTCGGCAAGGCCCAGTTCGATCAGGCGCAGGAGAAGATCCAGGCCCGCACCGGTCGCAACCTGATCCTCGCGACCCTGATCGGGCTCGGGTTCGGAGCGGTGCTCCTGCTCAGCCTCCTCGTGTTCAAAGAGCTCTTCATGCTCTTCGCGGTCGTCATCGCGGCCTTCGCGAGCTATGAACTCGCGCAGGCACTGCGCAAGGGCGGCTACCACGTTCCGCGCATCCCGACCGTCGTCGTCGCGGTGGCCGCCGTGCCCCTCGCCTACTACGGGAGCGCGAGCGGTCAGCTGCTCGCGGTGCTCGGCGGCATCCTGATCGTCACCGTCTGGCGGCTCTGCGAGCAGGCAGTACCGACGATGCGAAGCTCGGGGCGCGACCTCGGTCGCGATCTCGCGGCCGGTGCGTTCGTGCAGGGTTACGTCACGTTTCTCGCGACGTTCGCGGTGGTGCTCACCGCGGCCGAAGACGGCCAGTTCTGGACCCTCGCGTTCATCATCGTCGCGGTGGCTGCCGACACCGGGGCGTACGCGTCCGGACTCATGTTCGGCAAGCACAAGATGGCGCCGATCATCAGCCCGAAGAAGACATGGGAGGGCTTCGCGGGCGGGGCGGCCGCGAGCCTCATCGCCGGTGTGCTGCTCTCGACGCTGATGCTCGGCAACACCTGGTGGTTCGGTCTCATCTTCGGTGCCGCGATCTTCCTCAGCGCGACGCTCGGCGACCTCGTCGAGTCGTTGATCAAGCGCGACATCGGCATCAAGGACATGAGCTCGTGGCTTCCGGGGCACGGTGGATTCCTCGACCGGCTGGACTCGATCCTCCCGTCGGCGGCCGTCGCCTTCGTCGCATTCCGGATCTTCGGGTGAGCGCTTCCTCACCGATGCTCCGCAATAATGGAGCGGTGGACTCCACCTTCCCTCGCGCACGCAAGCCAAAGCTCGGGTACAACACGGCCCAGGTCGAGGCGTTCCTCCAGTTGGCACGACGCGCGTACGACGGCACCGCCAGGCCCGACGACGCGCCCCTGACCTCTGATCGCATCCGACTCACCGCGTTCGGCATGCAGAAGGGCGGCTACTCCACGACGCACGTCGACCAGGCCCTCGAGCGTCTGGAAGACGCCTTCGCGGCCCAGGAGCGGCAGGTCGCAGCGCAGCTGCACGGCAGCGACGCATGGCTGCGTGAGGCGCGCACGACCGCACAGGTCGTCTCCAACCGGCTCGCGCGGCCCGAGGGGCACCGATTCGACCGGGTCAGCCCGCTCGTGCGCGGCTACAGCACGCGCGACGTCGATCGCTTCGCCGACAAGCTCACGAGGTACTTCAGCGATGGCTGGCCGATCGCGATCGACGACGTCCGCGCGGTCGTGTTCAAGACCCAGCGCGGCGGGTATCGCGAGGCGCAGGTCGACCTCCTGCTCGATGCCGTCGTCGATGTCATGCTCGCGGTGCGATGAACTCGCGCGTCGAGTTGGTATCCGTCACCCCGCTTTCGATACACTCATCGAACCGTGGGTAGACATGCTGGAAGTGACGAGACCGTCGAGTCGCGTCCCCAGGCGACGGTTTCGCCGGCTCCCGCGGTGAGGAAGCCCCGTGTCGGCAGGGTCAAGCAGGCCGCGACGGTCGTGTTCGCGTTCACGGCATCCGTCAGTTTCCTGCTCGTGAACGTCGTCGACCCGTTCTCGGGCGCGACCGCCTCCTCGACCTACGCCGGCGGAGGCGACCGCTTCGGCGGGGCCAGCGTGCAGGCCTTCGAGGTCGAGGGCGACTACTCGATCGACGTCGCCCGAGAGGGCTACGACGTCGAGAAGAAGCCCGAAGCCAAGCTCGCGCCCGCGTCGACGAGCGCAGGCAGCGGGTGGGCGCCTCCCGCGGTGACCCCCGATCCCGGCTCGGCCCAGGCGTACGCCGCCGGTGCCGTCGCCGCTCGCGGATGGGCGTCGAGCGAGTTCGACTGCCTCGTGGCGCTCTGGAACAAGGAGTCCGGCTGGCGCGTGAACGCCTACAACGCCGGGAGCGGCGCGTACGGCATCCCGCAGGCGCTGCCGGGTTCGAAGATGGCCACCGCCGGAGCCGACTGGGAGACGAACGCCGCGACGCAGATCGAATGGGGCCTCGGTTACGTCTCGGGTCGGTACGGCACCCCCTGCGGCGCCTGGGCGCACTCGCAGGACGTCGGCTGGTACTGAGTCCACCGACTCCGCACCGCTCCGGTCGCGGCGCCGGCGGCCTCGTCCGCTCGCCTAGACTGATCTCCATGGCGCGCTCGAACCGATCCCGGAGCCGGGCGGCCCGTGCCCGCGAGGAGCACCCCGAACTCGACGTCGAGCGGCTCACCTCCGGGTGGCGCCGCACCGAGGTGCGAGGTGGCCGCGAATGGAACGTGCAACCCGTTTCTGAGGCGCAGGCGGTCAAGGCCTACCTCTGTCCCGGCTGCGGGCAGGACGTCGTACCCGGCGTCGCCCACCTCGTCGCCTGGCGCGCCGACGGCGTGCTCGGCGATGCGGCCGACCTGGCCTCCCGCCGTCATTGGCACACTCACTGCTGGAGGATCGGCGCGGTATGAGCGACACGTCTATCGAGATCCGCGCGGGCGTCGAACTGCCCGCTCGCCGCGAGGAGATCGAGCTGCACACCGCCGACGGGCTCACCCTCGTCGGCGAGCTCGCACTGCCACTGCACCAGGCGCCGGTCGCGACGCTCGTCACCCTGCACCCGCTGCCGACGGCCGGCGGCTTCATGGACTCGCACATCATCAGGAAGGCGGCCGCACGGCTGCCGGCGCTGGCGGATCTCGCGGTGCTTCGCTTCAACACGCGCGGCACCGCGTCGCCGCGCGGCACGAGCGACGGGGCGTTCGGCGAGGGCGTCGCCGAGCGAGCGGATGTCGCTGCGGCCATGTCGTTCGTCGAGGAACGGGGCCTGCCCCACCCGTGGCTCGTGGGTTGGTCGTTCGGCACGGAGCTCGCGCTCAAGTACGGGCTCGATCACGGTATCGACGGTGCGATCCTGCTCTCGCCACCCCTGCATCGCACGAGCGAGGCCGAGCTCGCGCGGTGGCAGCACGCGTCTCCCGAGCTCGTCGCGCTGATTCCCGAGTTCGACGACTACCTGCGCCCGCCCGAGGCGGCGGAGCGGTTCTCCAGCGTGCCGAAGATCACCCGGGTCGACGTGGCGGGTGGCAGGCACCTGTGGGTGGGGGAGTCGCAGACTCGGCGCGTGCTCGACGAGATCGTCGCGGCGGTCAATCCTTCTGCGCTGCCGTTGCCCACGGAGTGGCCTGCCGACTCGGTCTGAGCGTCGCGACTGCTCAGAGTTCGTTCTGGCGGGGCACGACGACCTGCTTGATGATCAGCAGGATGGCCGCGGCCACGGGAATGGCGACGAGCGCACCGAGCACGCCGCCGAGCGATCCGCCCGCAAGTGCTGCGATCACGACGAGCGCACCGGGCACCTTCACCGCGCGGTTCATGATGCGCGGGCTGAGCCAGTATGCCTCGACCTGCATGTAGACGATGTAGTAGATCGCCGCGACCAGGGCGGTCAGCGGCGACCCCAGTCCGGGGATGAGGCAGACGAGCACGATCACCACCGAACCGCTCAGCGTGCCGACGAGCGGAACGAGCGAGAACAGGAACGCGAGGAAGGCGAGCACGGCCGGGAACGGCGCACCGATGATCGAGAGGAAGATGAAGCTCCCCACACCGTTGACGGCTGCGAGCGAGACCTGGCCGAGCACGTATCGGCCCACGGACTGGGTGATCTGCTCGGTGAGGTCGGCGAACCGGTCGCGCTTCGAAGCGGGCACCAGCTGGTAGGTGGCGCGCTTCATGGTGTTCAGCGACGAGACGAAGTACAGCGTCAGGATGAAGACGATGACGACGCCGAAGACCCCGACGCCGATCGCGACGGCGACCTGCAGCACGCCGCCGGCGAGTTCGCTCAGCTTGTCGGGGTTGGTGAAGAAGTCGGTGAGGGCGCTCGTGACCTGGTCGTTGATCTGATCGACGGGAACCTGCGGGAACTGGTCCTTCAGGTTCTCGATCCAGTCCTGCGATCCGACCCGATCGACGATCCGCGGGATCTCCTCGACGAGCTGGCTCACCTGGTCCACGATGATCGGCACGACCGCGATCACGAGACCGGCGACGAGCAACCCGACCCCGCTCATGACGATCACGATCGAGGCCCAACGCGGAAGCCCCCGGCGCTCGAACCAGCTGATAGCCGGATCGAGGCCGAGGGCCAGGAACAACGCGACGCCGACGTAGGCGATGATCGTCGACAGCGTCGCGATCGAACCGAGGATGAGGAGGCCGACACCCACGCCGAGGGTGCCGACCAGCCCGATGCGGAACGCGTTCTGGATCTTCATCGAACGGCCGCACCCTTCCTTCGGACGACTACTTGTTCGTCTTCGCTGCCATCTGCTCCGCCTGCGTCAGCACGCCACGGAGGCTCTCGAAGTAGCCGGCGACGGCGTCGCGTTCGATCTTGATCTGCGAGAGGCGGTCCTCGGCGTCGGCGACGAGGGCGCGCGTGCGCTCCTCGGCGTCGGCGATGAGCTTGCGCGCCTGCTCGTGCGCGGCTGCGATGCGGTCGCGAGCCTCGTCGTCGGCCTTGTCGCGGACGACCGCGATGTCGGACCGGACCTCGGTCTCGAGACGGTCGGCCTCTGCGCGGCTCTCGGCGGTGCGGGCGACCGCCTCGGCGAGCTCGGCGTTGGCGTCCTCGAGGAACTTCTGCGTCTGCGCCACGGCCTCCTGGTGGGCGGCGAGCAGCTCCTGCTCCGCCTCGTCGCGCTTGGTCGAGAGCTCCGACTCGAGGTCGAGGTGTGCCTTCTCGATCTCGCGACGCATGCGGTTGACCTCGTGCGTCGTCTTCTTCCGCATCGCGGTGAGCTGGTTGTCGAGGTCGATCCGGCCCTGTTCGGACTCGGCGTCGAAGTCGGCGCGTGCCTGCTCCTGCTCGAGGGCGAGGTCGGCTCGCATCTGCTCGAGGTCGGCAGCGTGCTTGGCACGGATGCGCTCGAGCTCGTGCTGGAGCTTCAGGCGTGCGGCCTCGGCCTCGCGATCGATGTCGATCTGCGCCTGCTCGCGCTGCTGGGCCAGTTCGGCCCGGCTGCCCTCGAGCTCGCGGTCGAGGTCGCTGCGTGCCTGGTCGAGTTCGTGCACGAGGGCGGCACGACGCTCTGCGATCTCGGCTTCGATCGCAGCGCGTGCTTCGGCTGACTGTCGTTCGAGGTCGAGACGCGACTGCTCGGTCTCGGCGGCGAGGTCGATTCGGGCCTGCTCGCTCTCGCGTGCGAGCTCGGCACGTGCCCGGTCGAGCTCGATGGCGACCTCTGCGCGGGTCTGCTCGGTCTCCTGCGTGAGCCCGGCTGCGGTGGCGCGCGCCTCGGTGGCCTCGGAGTTCGCGGCAACGAGGATCTCGGCGGACTTGCGCTCGGCCGCGGCGATCATCGCGGCGGACTCGCGCTTGGCGCTCGTGCGGATCTCGGCGGTCTCGGTGGCGACGGCGCCGCGGATCGCCGCGGCATCGCGGGCGGCGTCCTGACGGAGCTGCTCGCTGGCCTCGTGCGAGCGCGAGACCATGTCGTCGGCCTCGGCGCGGGCGTTCTCGAGGATGCGGTTGGCCTGCGAGCGCGCCTCGGTGAGCGTGCGCTCGGCGAGCTCGTGCGCGTCGGAGCGCATGAGGTGCGACTCGTCTTCGGCGGCGCGGCGGAGCTTCTCGGCATCGATGTCGGCCTGCGCGATGAGGCGGGTGGACTGCTCCTCCGCGACACGCAGGGTGTTCTCGAGCTTGGTGCCGAGGCCCGAGAAGGTGGGGCTGCCGACCTCTTCGAGCTCGGCGGTCAGCTCATCGATGCGTGCAAGGAGACGCTTGTTCTCCTTGACGCTGTCGGTGCTCTGGGTGTTCGCAGCGATGATGTCGCGGCGAAGTCCATTGATCGCCTTATCGACCTCATCCTTGTCGTATCCGCGGAACACCTGCGTGAACTCGGTCTCTTCGACGGCCATTCTTCCTCCGGGCTCTGTCCCGCGTTCGTGGGGGCGCATGCGGGATGGTGTGTCCGATTGTACGGGTCGCGCGGAGGCCGTGAAGACACCATTCGTCCAGCGAGTGGTTAGGTCTCTCCCAGATTCCGTCGATAGTGTGGACTGTTCTTTGTCAGAGGTCGCCGATTGGGCGGCAATGGAGGTTTGTGTTCGTGCGCTTCGTCTTCGCTATCGTGGCGTTCGTCGCTGCGGCCGTGATGATCGGGCTCGGGATCGCCCAGCGCACGGTCTTCCTGGAGCCTGATCGAGTCTCGATGACCGCCCAGCTGTCCGACGTCGAGGCGGACTTCATCGTGATCGAGCCCGAGGCGCTCGCCGCCCATCCGGGCAAGCAGACCATCACTGTCTCGGGTTCGCCCAAGGCGTTCCTCGCCTACGGCCGCAGTTCCGATGTCGAGGCCTGGCTCGGTGACGAGGAGTACGCGTCGGTCGGCTACGACGCGGAAGCCGAGGAGCTGACCAACGAGGTCGTCGCCGAGGACACTGCCGACGAGGCGTCGTCGACGACCCCGCCGGCCACGACCCCGCCCGCCACGACAGAGACCCCGACGGCCGAGGCCGAGACCGAGGAAGTCGTGCCGTCCCCGGCCGGTTCCGACCTGTGGCTCGACGAGTTCTCCGACGAGCGCGTGCTCACCACCACGATCGACGTGCCCGAAGACATCTCGGTGCTGATCAGCGCCGACGGCGGCGACTATCCGCCCTCCCAGGTGAAGATCGACTGGCCTCTCGACAACGCGACCCCCTGGGCGGGCCCGCTGATCGTCGGCGGTGCACTCGTCTTCCTGCTCGGCATCGCACTCGTGATCTCGGGCTTCATGAACCACCGCCGTTCGCGCGGCCCGCGCCGCAACGGGCCGAAGGGGTCCGGCGGCAAGCTGCCGAGCGCACCCAAGCCCGGCCGCACGCAGATCGGCGGCGGGTCCAGCCGCCGTGCCATCGGTCGTGCCAAGCGCATCGCGATCGTGCCGTTCCTCGTCATCCCGGCGCTCGCGCTGACGGCGTGCTCGCCCGACTACTGGCCGAGCTTCGACGGGCAGGCGGCACCCGAGACCACTGCCCCGGCGACCCCGATCGCGACGACGCCGGCTCCCGGCGACGAAGAAGCAGACGAAGAAGCAGAGGAAGAGTCGCCCGAGGCCCAGCCCGCCGTGACGGTGCCGCAGATGGAGCGCATCATGCGCCGTGTCGCGGTGTTCGCCACCGAGGTCGACACCTCCCGGGACGCCACGGCCGCGGCCGAGCGCTTCGCCGGTCCGGCGCTCGAGGCCCGTGCCGCCAACTACGCGATCCGCGGAACCCTCGGCGAGCATCCGCTGCCCACGCCGATCCCGGCTTCGCCGCTCACCCTGACGCTCCCGCAGCAGGCCACCGGCTGGCCCCGCACGGTGCTCACGATCGCGAAGAACTCGGACGACCCGACGATCGCCCCGAGCGCGCTCGTGCTCGTGCAGGAGACGCCGCGCGAGAACTACAAGATCGAGTACGCGATGGCGCTCGCACCCGACGCCGACGTTCCCGAGGTCGCCCCCGCCTCGATCGGCGCACCGCCGATCTCCCCCGAGTTCAAGGGACTCGTGCTGCCGACCGGCCAGGTGGCCGCGGCGTACGCCGACATGCTGACGAGCGGCGAGGCGTCCACGTACGCGCCGTTGTTCGACCCCGAGGGCGACACGCTCATGGCGCAGCTCGGCCCGGCGGGCCAGCAGGCCACGAACGACGCACTGCCGCCCACGGTGGACGCCACATACTCGACCGTCCCCGGCGACAGCCCCACGATCGCCCTCGCGACGAACGACGCGGGCGCTCTCGTGACCGTCTCGATCGAGCAGACCGAGAACGTCGTGCCGAACGACGGCGGCACGATCGGGTTCCAGCCGGGTCCGGCCGCGGCACTCTCCGGCTTCACCGGCAAGAGCGCGAAGGGCGTGCAGCGGGTCGTCGGCATCCAGTTGCTGTTCTACGTTCCCGGCGTCGGGAACACGTCTGAAGACCAGATCCGCCTGCTCGGCTGGTCGGAGAGTCTCATCGGAGCTTCGGAGGTACCGTGACAAACCCGATTCCCCCTTCCGGCGCCGCGCTTCGCGGGGCGGTCGACCTGTCGGCGCTCGTGCAGCGTCAGGCGCAGGGCGCCACTGGCGGGCAGGGTGCGCACGCGGCATCCGGACCGAGCGATCAGATCGTCTTCGAGACGGATGACGCGGCCTTCGGCTCCACCCTCGAACTCTCGCGCACGGTGCCGGTCATCGTGGCCCTCTGGGCCACGTGGAGCGAGCCGTCGAAGGCCCTGCTCGCGACGCTCGAACGCCTGGTCCGTGCTCGAGCGGGTCGCCTCGTGCTCGCGGCCGCCGACGCCGACCGCAGCCCGCAGCTCGTGCAGGCCTTCCAGGCGCAGGCCATTCCGACGATCGTCGCAGTGGTCGCCGGTCAGCCCGTGCCGCTCTTCGCGGGTGAGCAGCCCGACGAGGTCATCGACCAGGTCTTCGACCAACTGCTCGAGCTCGCCGGCCAGCACGGCGTGACCGGCAGCATCGAGCCCGGCGAGAACGGGGCCGACACGGACGGCGCGCCCGCCGAGCCCGTCGAGGAGCCGCTGCCGCCGCTGCACCAGGAGGCGTACGACGCGATCGAACGCGGCGACTTCGCCGCCGCGTCATCCGCGTACCGCACCGCGATCGCCCAGGACCCGCGCGACGCACTCGCGGTCGCGGGTCTCGCGCAGGCGAACCTGCTCGGACGGCTGCACGGCAAGACGCTCGACGCGATCCGCAACGCCGCCGCCGCGGCGCCACAGGATCTCGGCGCGCAGCTCGACGTCGCCGACCTCGACCTCTCGGGCGGGCACGTCGAGGACGCCTTCGACCGCCTGCTGACGTTCTTCCCGAGCCTCGACGCCGACGGCAAGAAGCTCGTGCGCGAGCGACTCGTCGAGCTCTTCGAGGTCGTCGGCACCGACGACCCGCGTGTCGCCGTGGCACGGCGCCGCCTCACGACCCTGCTCTACTGACGCGACGCCGACTGAGGCGCCGACAACGACGCCGATCGATCAGTCGGAGGCATCGAGTGCGAACCACACGGCGCCGAGCGGTGGCAGGGTGAACGACGCCGATGCCGGGCGACCGCCCCACGGGGTCTCTGCGGCATCGACCGCTCCGAGGTTGCCGACGCCCGAGCCGCCGAACTCCGCGGCATCCGAGTTCATGACCTCTCGCCATCGCCCGGCACCCGGCAGGCCGATCCGGAACCCCTCGTGCGGCACCCCCGCGAAGTTGACGACGCAGAGGAGCGGGCGTCGCACGCGGTCGTACCTGAGGAACGCGATGACGTTCTCGGCGGCCGCGCCGCCCTCGATCCACTCGAACCCGGCGGCGTCGTCGTCGAGCTGCCAGAGCGCGGGCGTTGCGCGGTAGCCGCGATTCAGTGCGCCGACGAACTCGGCGAGTTGCCGGTGGCTCGGCTGGTCGAGGATCCACCAGTCGAGTCCTCGTTCCTCGCTCCACTCGGAGAGCTGGCCGAACTCCTGCCCCATGAAGAGCAGCTGCTTGCCGGGGTGGGCCCACATGAAGGCGAGGTAGGCGCGCACGTTCGCGAGCTGCTGCCAGTGGTCGCCGGGCATCTTGCGCACGAGCGACCCCTTGCCGTGCACGACCTCGTCGTGGCTGATCGGCAGCACGAAGTGCTCGCTGAACGCGTAGAGGAACGAGAACGTGAGGTCGTGGTGGTGGTGCGAGCGGTACATCGGGTCGTTCTGGATGTACTGCAGCGAATCGTGCATCCATCCCATGTTCCACTTGTAGCCGAAGCCGAGGCCGCCGCTCTCGGTGGGGGCGGTGACTCCCGGCCAGCTCGTCGACTCCTCGGCGATCATGACGATTCCGGGGTTGCGCTTGTACGCCGTCGCGGTGGCCTCCTGCAGGAACGCTATGGCCTCGAGGTGCTCCCGCCCGCCGTGGACGTTCGGCAGCCACTCGCCTTCCGCGCGTGAGTAGTCGAGGTAGAGCATCGAGGCGACGGCGTCGACCCGCAGCCCGTCGACGTGCATCTCCTCGAACCAGAAGAGTGCGTTCGCCACGAGGAAGTTGCGCACCCGCGGGTTGCCGTAGTCGAAGACGTAGGTGCCCCAGTCGAGCTGCTCGCCGCGACGTGGGTCGGCGTGCTCGTAGAGCGGCCGGCCATCGAAGCGGGCGAGCGCCCATTCGTCTTTCGGGAAGTGGCCGGGCACCCAGTCCATGATGACGCCGATGCCCGCGCCGTGCAGCCGGTCGATGAGGTACTTGAGGTCGTCGGGGGAGCCGAAGCGGCTGGTCACCGCGTAGTAGCCGGTCACCTGATAGCCCCATGAGCCGCCGAACGGATGCTCCGCGAGGGGCATGAACTCGACGTGCGTGTAGCCCAGCCACTCGAGGTACTCGATGAGCTCGTCGGCGACGTCGCGGTAGCCCTTGCCGGGGCGCCACGAGCCGAGGTGCAGCTCGTAGATGCTCATCGGGAGCGCGTGGAGGTCGGCGCCGGCACGGCGGGACATCCACTCGCCGTCGGTCCACTCGTGGGTGCTGCGCGAGACGACGGATCCGGTGGCGGGGGCGATCTCGGCCTGGCGGGCCATGGGGTCCGCCTTCATGATCCATTCGCCGGCGGCGGTGAGCAGTTCGAACTTGTAGACCGCGCCGGGCTCGACGTCGGGCACGAAGAGCTCCCAGACTCCCGTCGGGCCCATGCTGCGCATCGCGTGCCCGGTGCCGTCCCAGCGGTTGAACGCGCCGGTGACGCGCACTGCGGCCGCTCGCGGCGCCCACACCGTGAACGCCGTGCCACCGACGCTGCCGGCGACGCCCCAGTGTTCGCGGTAGTGGGCGCCGAGCACCCGCCAGAGCTCCTCGTGCCGGCCCTCGCCGATGAGGTGCAGGTCGAGTTCGCCGATGGTCGGCGCGAAGCGGTAGGGATCGTCGCTCGTCCACTCCGCGTCGTCGGCGTAGCGGGCGCGCACCCGGTAGTCGCTCGGGCCGAAGACACCTGCGCCCGCCCAGATGCCGTGTCCGACGTGCTCGAGGGGGAGCACGCCGCCGCCCGGGAAGACCGCCTCGACCGCCTCGGCGAGCGGCCGGCGGGTGCGGATCGCCGTGAGCGGCCCCGCGAGCTGCGGCGCGTCGAACCCGTGCTGGCCGAGCACGGAATGCGGGTCGGGGTGACGCCCCTCTGCGACGGCGGCGAGCACGTCGTCGGCGATGGCGGGAGCGGTGGGCGTTTCAGGCATCCGTGGCCCTTCTCACGTGCAGGATGTGCGCAGGCCGCGTGAAGGCGTCGAGCCGCACGTAGTTGTCGGCGCCCCATTCCCAGCGTTCGCCGGTGACGAGTTCGTCGACCTCGAAGCGGGCGCCCGGCTCGAGCCCGAGCGCCTCGAGGTCGAGGTGCACCGTCGTCTCCCGCACCGAGTGCGGGTCGACGTTGGCGACGACGATGATCGTGTCGTCGGCGCCCGTGCCCGTGAAGCGGCCCTCGAGGTGCTTCGAGTAGACGAGCACCGAGTCGTCGTCGCTCGCGTGGAAGCGGATGTTGCGGAGCTGGCCGAGCGCCGGGTGCTCGGCGCGGATGCGGTTGAGGATGCCGAGGTAGAGCGCGAGCGACCGGCCCTCGCGCTCGGCGGCCACGAAGTCGCGCGGCTTGTACTCGTACTTCTCGTTGTCGATCGCCTCTTCGGCGCCGGGGCGGGCGACCGACTCGAAGTGCTCGAAGCCCGCGTACACGCCCCAGAGCGGGGCCGCCGTCGCGGCGACGGTCGCGCGCACCGTGAATGCGGCAGGCCCGCCGAACTGCAGGTATTCGGTGAGGATGTCGGGGGTGTTGACGAAGAGGTTCGGCCGCATGAAGTCGGCCGTGTCCTGGGACACGCTCGTCAGGAATTCCTCGAGCTCGGCCTTGGTGTTGCGCCAGGTGAAGTACGAGTACGACTGCTGGAACCCGACCATCGCGAGGGCCTGCATCATCGCCGGTCGGGTGAAGGCCTCGGCGAGGAACACGACGCTCGGGTCATCCGCATTCACCGCTGCGATCAGTCGCTCCCAGAACGCGAGCGGCTTCGTGTGCGGGTTGTCGACGCGGAAGATGCGCACGCCCTGCTTCATCCAGTGCCCCACGACGCGCAGCACCTCGTCGAAGATGCCGTCGGGGTCGTCGTCGAAGTTCACCGGGTAGATGTCCTGGTACTTCTTCGGCGGGTTCTCCGCGTAGCGGATCGTGCCGTCGGGCAGCTGGGTGAACCAGTCGGGATGCTCCGTCACCCATGGGTGGTCGGGCGAGGCCTGCAGCGCGAGGTCGAGGGCGACCTCGATGCCGAGCGCGGCGGCTCGTCGCACGAACGCGCGGAAGTCGGCGAGCGTGCCGAGGTCGGGGTGCACGGCGTCGTGGCCGCCGGAGGTGCTGTCGGCGAGCGGCCCGCCGATGGCCCAGGGAGAGCCGGGGTCGTGCGGGCCCGGGTCGAGCGTGTTGTTGCGCCCCTTGCGGTTGGTGACCCCGATCGGGTGGATCGGCGGCAGGTAGACGACGTCGAAGCCCATCGCGGCGACGCCGTCGAGGCGCTTGGCCGCGGTGCGGAAGGTGCCCGACTTCCACGAGCCGTCCTTCAGCTGCCGGGCGCCCTCCGAGCGCGGGAAGAACTCGTACCAGGCGCCGACGCCCGCATGCCGACGCTCGACGAGGATCGCGTGCTCGGGGGAGTCCGTCGAGAGCCGCGCGAGCGGTCGGGCCTCGAACTCGGCGAGGGCCGGGTCGTCGATGAGCGGGCGACGAGCAGTGACGGATGCCGCGCCATCGCGCAGCCCGGCGGCGAGTGCCGTGAGGCGCTTCCGCGCCGCGAGCGGCCGGGTCTTCTCGGCGACGGCCCGGTCGATGAGGCGGGCGCCGAGCTCGAACATCAGCTCGGCGTCGACCCCGGCGTCGACCTTGAGCGCGGCGTCGTGCCGCCACGTCGCGACCTCGTCGTCGAAGCCCGTGACGTGCCAGCGCCACTCTCCGATCTCGTCGAGGAGCACCTCGACCTCCCACCGGTCGGTGCCGGCCGCCAGCGGAGACATCCGCTCTCGGCGCACCTCGCCCGACGGGCTCGTGATGATGAGCATCGCGCCCACCTGATCGTGGCCCTCGCGGAACACGGTCGCGCGGAATGGCACCACCTCGCCCTCGAACGCCTTGGGGCGCCAGCGGGAATCGGGCACGGCGGGGGTCAGCCGGGTCACGGGGATCCGGCCGGCGAGCACAGGGGCGGTCGTCACGGTTCGACCGTAGCGCGTCCGGGCAGGATCGGACCCGCGAAGACGGTCGGGTCGTCGCGATCAGGCGCGACTGTTGACGCGATGTCGCGGCGTGGATACCGTCGGGCATGATCACCGCCGAGACGCTCCGCGGCATCCCGATCTTCGCGCCGCTGCCCGACGAGACGCTCGACGAGCTCGCCCGGGCGGTCGAGGACATCCGACTCGTGCCCGGCGAGTACTTCGCGCACGAGGGCGACGAGCGCGCGCTCTTCATCGTGGTCGAGGGCGGGGCCGAGCTCACGAAGGTGATCAACGGCGAGGAGCGGGTGATCGGCCGCCGCAAGCCGGGGCAGTTCTTCGGCGAGGTGCCGATGACGCTCAGCACCCCGTTCCCCGCGAGTGGGCGAGCAGCGGATGGCGCGGAGGGAGCGCGGATCATCAAGCTCGACGTCAAGGTCTACTACACGCTCGCGGCGGCGGTGCCGTCGATCCCTGCGCGCGTCGCCGGCCTCGCCCGGCGCTATCTCGATTGGCTGCAGGAGGTCGCCTCAGAGCAGGCCGACACCGACGTGCGGGTGATCGGGCCGCGATCGGATGCGCGGACGCACGAGGTGACGGGATTCCTCGTCCGCAACCAGATCGCGTTCGAGCGCACGACCCTCGGTGAACGGATCGCCGGCGAGCGGTACCCGATCCTCGAACACGGCGGCGCGCGCACGGTGGACCCCTCGTTGCGCGAGGTCGCGACAGCGGTCGGGCTCGACGTCGTGCCCGCGGCATCCGACTACGACGTCGTCATTCTCGGTGCCGGGCCCGCGGGGCTGACCGCCGCCGTCAACGGCGCGGCGGAAGGTCTGCGCACGGTCGTGATCGAGTCCGTCGCTCCAGGTGGCCAAGCCGGCACGTCGACGCGTATCGAGAATTACACCGGGTTCCCCTTCGGCATCTCCGGCGACGACCTCGCGAGTCGCGCACTCAAGCAGGCGAAGCGGCTCGGCGCCGAGATCGTGGTGACCCGCACGGTCGAGGCGGTCGTGCCGGGCGCCGAGTTCAGCGAGATCGTGCTCGACGGCGGCGATGTGCTGCGCGCACCCGTCGTCATCGTCGCGACCGGAGTGGCCTGGCGGTCGCTGCCGGTGCCGGGCATCGACCGGTTCCGCGGCAGCGGCGTCTACTACGGGGCGGCCCGCAGCGACGCCTCGATCGCGCAGGGCGCCGACGTCTGCATCGTCGGCGCCGGCAACTCGGCCGGCCAGGCGGCACTCTTCTTCGCGCGCCATGCGCGGTCGGTGACGATGCTCGTGCGCGGCGAATCGCTCGCGGCGAGCATGTCGCGCTACCTCATCGACCAGATCGCCGCGAACGACGTCGTTCGAGTGCAGACGCGGAGCGAGATCGTCGGGCTGCACGGAGGGTCGAGCCTCGAGGCCATCGACGTCGCCGACCGAACGACCGGAGCGACGGCCAGGAAGGACGCGGGCGTCGTGTTCGTCATGATCGGCGCCGACGCGGTGACCGAGTGGCTGCCGCCCGACGTCGCCCGTGACGTGCACGGCTTCATCCTCACCGGGCCGGATGCCGCGGCCACGGCGCAGTGGGCCATCGACCGGCGCCCGTTCGCGCTCGAGACGAGCGCGCCCGGCGTGTTCGCGATCGGCGACGTGCGCTCGGGCTCGGTGAAGCGGGTGGCCGCGTGCGTCGGCGAAGGCGGCATGGCGGTGGCGTTCGTGCACCAGTACCTCGCGCTCGCGTAGAGCGGGTGCGCATGGCCCCCGTTTGGGGGTGATGCCACGTGCAATGGTGGACGCATAGGATCGCGAGACCGCGTGTGAGTTCCTTCGCGGAGGAGGTAGCGGCGCCAATCTGTGCTGGGCGACGAAGATGAACCGCGGAGATCAGTTGAAGTCCTCAAAGCCGGCAAGCCCGCTGGTGTCACTACTCATCGCTGCCGCAACTGGCATTTTCACGGGCTGGTTCGTAGCGGTCGTTCAGGTTTTGCTCAACGCGACCGGTGATCCCATGGGGAGCCTGATCGCTTTAGGAGTTGCGCTCGTTTTCGCACTACCCGTCGGGGCGTTGGCAGGCATTGGTGCCTTCGGTGCTGGCGTCGGTCTTGCGGCGCTTTCTCGACGAGTCTTCAAAGTGGGCATTGCGCCCCAAGCCACGCTCGCGGCCATTGGAGTATTCATCGTGGGGGCAGGTGCCTGCGTCGTTCTTGTGGCCGCCACCATGTTCGTGGCACTTGTGCCGATCATGTGGATTCCTCTGCTGGTGTCGTTCGCTGGTGCGCTGAGCATGCGCGCGTGGATCATCCAGCGTCAGCCAGGAGCTACCGGGTGACCGCGTCGCCCGGCCATCGTCGACGGCGTGCGAACACTGCTACGCGTCGGCCGACTCATCGAGGTGGGCCATGAAGTCGATCCGGATGGCTGCCATGGCGCTGCTCGTCACGGGTTCCGTACTCGGGCTCACTGCATGTGCCCCGTCGGAGTACGACGGACTCGCCATCGATAGTGACGCTGCCGGTTGTTTCAGCGCAGGCGGGGGCGACGACGTCATGCTCCAGTTGCCGGTCCGATCCGACGGTGATCGAGTTCCGTGGGCGATCGAGCGTTTCCAACTGGTCGACGCGCCGACATCGCATCTGGTGGGCGTCGACGTCCTCGGGCCATCGATGGAGATGTACTCGCCCGGGTCTCTTCCGAGCAGAGCGGTCCGCTCGGAAATGGAGCGGAACCGCAGCGAGGAGTGGCTCGACCGACAGCTCGCGGCCGATGCGGATTCGACCGTCGTTGTCATCCTCGATCGCGCGGTGACAGACGGCAGTGACTCCCGGCTCAGGATCTACTTCGGTGGGGGAGAGCCGGTGTATTACCAAGACGTCCTGCTCGACGCGATAGACGGATGCTCCGCGGCGGCCCATCGCTGAACTCGCGAGGTTCGAGCCCTTCGGGACCCTCGCTTGTTCCTGCGTCGCGGTTGTCTACACGGTGAGCAGTATCGTGATCAACGCGCGGTACGTGTTGGCCAGCGGAGGCTGCGAACTACGGAATCGAGAATGACGATGAGCAACGTGCCTCGCCACGGGCGAACGCTGGGCTGGTACCTGCTCCTGGTGTTCGTCATCGGACAGACCGTTCTCTGGGTGTCTTCGATGACGCGGGATGCCGCAGCGGCGCCTGAGCAGGCTTGGTCGATCGTCGCGCGCACGCTGGTCGTTCCGGTCGCCCTGACGCTCGCGGGCTATCTGGCGATGCTCCTGATCTATCGTCGGACGCTCCTTCGAAATCGTGTTCTTCGCCGGAACCCGGGTATGGCGATCCTGTGCACGACGCAGGTCACCGAACCTGCGGCGCGACTTGTTGCGCACCTTCGTGATGATGCCGACGCCGACCGCGCCTATAGCGACGCAGAGTTCGCCACGTGGAGGTTCACGGTGGTCGACGCTGATGCTGACATGGTCTTTTACGATGGGTCGACTGCCCCCCACGACGTGCTCCGGATCCCCTGGACCGACGTGGTCGATGCGCAGCTCAGCGATGTCGTGATGGGGCCGCGGTCGTTCCGAGGCATCACACTGTCGTTCTCACGCGATGGGCGCGTATTCGAGTTCCCCCTCCTGCCGGTTGGCAGTGGCCCAGCCGGTGCGTTCCCGATCGGGCGACGACGTGTCAATGAACTCAAGGCACTCCTTCGGGCGAGAGCCCGCATCGAAGCGCCCGAATTCACTTCGAGGGGGACACCAAATTGAGAGCGCCTACGAGCAAGAGGGACACATGAAAGTCGGCTTCCCGGTTGGGTTGATGTTCGCTGTCTTGCTCACGCTTGGCTCGTTCGCGCTAGTGGCTATTCGTGCGTTCGGATCCCGAGGCGACGGCTGGGCAGATATCCTTGAGTTCCTTCCATTTCTGGCTGCCGGAATTGGATTTGGGCTCGCGCTCAACTTTGCGTATGCAAAGTTCGCCAGGATGCGGTTGCATCGGCTCGCAAAAGATCATCCTGACGCTGTCCTCTTCACCGCAGAGATGACTCCCGCGCTGATGCAGTTTTTGCGATCAGAAGCGAACAGGCGGGAAAACCCCGCGTCAGTTGGCCGACTGCCTCATTTTTATACGGCGGTCGCTTCGGTCGACGGACTCAGTTTCTGGCGCGGGTCCGCACCGTACCCGGTCAAGTTCTGGCAAATTGACTGGGGCTCGATTCGGGATCTGCGGCCCGAACTTGTTCAGCTGCAGTTCAAGACCGCTCACGCGATCCATTTCGAAACCGGAGAATCCCCTGGCGCGCTCCAGATCGTTCCCTTTGCTGATGGGATGTTCACGGTCTCCTGGGGACAAAACCGCGTGAGTGAGCTCGTCGAAACGCTCAAGCGGTTGCGAACTCCAGCCCGATGAGCTCACCTCAACGGAAGGAAGCTGTCGATGGGCACTATTGACCCAGATTCACCGCTGGTCAGCGGTGAGCTCCAGGTCCTCCGTTGGGTGAAGCGGACGACGGAGGTTCTCCAGTTCACGTGGACACCAGGGCGTGAGGTTGACCCGCTGGATGAGGACCTTGTGGGCGTCGAGCACTTCGAGGATCAGCCGAAGCTCGGCCCGGCGGTGCTGTACGACCACCCGATGGAATCGTCGTACACGACATCCATCGAGAAGTTCACACGAAACCGGGACTCGGGCGTGGTGCGGATCGGCTCGCAGAAGAGCGAAGCGTCTCACGATCAGACGTGGTTTCGGCGACCGCCGCTGGACCCGGCCCGGCTGGAGGAGATCCTGGACCGGTTGCGAGCTGAACCGCCGAGTTACACGTTCTTCGACGAGTACTGGACGAGGGCCCAGTTTGAAGGGCGGCAGTGGTACTCGGTGCACGGCCTAGCGAGGCGGGACGATGGCCTCCATGAGGTGATCGTGCTCTGCTGCTGTCCCGACGACCCGCCCTCCGTGTCAGCTCGCGCGGCGCTCGCGCAGGTCGAGGCGGAACTCGGGTACGACTTCGCGGCAGTGGAGGTGCAGCGCACGTATGACACCGGCCCGGCTGTCAGCGGCATCGGAGCGCTCAGGATCGAGCGCAAGCTGGCGGCACCGTAGCCGACTCGTTCACGCAACCGACATCTGCGGCTCCTAGGGTGGAGCCGTGAAGCCGATTCGCAAGTTCACGGTCCGCGCGGTCATCCCACCCGAGCTCGGTGCGCTCGAAGAGCTCGCCGCGAATCTCCGCTGGGCGTGGCACGAACCGACCCGCCGGCTGTTCCAGCACGTCGATCCCGAGCTCTGGCAGGCCTCCGATCGCGACCCGGTCGCGTTCCTCGGCGAGGTCGACCCGGCCCGGCTGGCCGAACTCGCGGGCGACAGCGGCTACCTCGACTGGGCCGAGCGGGAACGCGCCGAGCTCCGCGAGTACCTCGCGGAGCCTCGCTGGTTCCAGTCGCTCGGGGCCGAGGCCCCGCGCACCATCGCGTACTTCTCGCCCGAGTTCGGCATCACCGCCGCGCTGCCGCAGTACTCCGGCGGACTCGGCATCCTCGCGGGCGATCACCTGAAGGCGGCATCCGATCTCGGCGTGCCGCTCGTCGGCGTCGGGCTCTTCTACAAGGCCGGGTACTTCTCGCAGTCGATCTCGCCCGACGGCTGGCAGCAGGAGCGCTACCCGGCGCTCGACCCCGACGGCCTGCCGCTCACGCTGCTGCGCGCGCCCGATGGCGCCCCGGTGCAGGTGACCCTCGCGCTGCCCGACGACCGCTCGCTGCACGCTCGCGTGTGGAAGGCCGCCGTCGGCCGCATCCCGCTGCTCCTCCTCGATACCGACATCCCCACGAACAGCGACGAGCTGCGCTCGGTCACCGACCGTCTCTACGGCGGCGGGGGCGAGCACCGGCTGCTGCAGGAGCTGCTGCTCGGCATCGGCGGCGCCCGTGCGGTGCGGGCGTGGACTGAACTGAGCGGGAGCCCCGCGCCTGACGTCTTCCACATGAACGAGGGCCACGCGGGCTTCCTCGGCCTCGAGCGCATCGCGACGTACATCGGTGAGGGCCTCACCTTCGCCGCTGCGCTGCAGCTCGTACGTGCAGGCACCGTCTTCACGACGCACACCCCGGTGCCCGCGGGCATCGACCGCTTCGACCGCGCCCTCGTGGAGCGGTACCTGTCGGGTTCGCTACTCCCGGGCGTCGACCCGGCCGACGCGCTCGCGCTAGGGGTCGAGCCCGGCGCCGACCCGGCGACGAGCGCGTTCAACATGGCCGTCATGGGGCTGCGGCTCGCCCAGCACGCGAACGGCGTCTCGAAGCTGCACGGCGAGGTGAGCCGGCGCATGTTCGGCGACCTCTGGCCGGGCTTCGATGCAGAGGAAGTGCCGATCACCTCGATCACGAACGGCGTGCACGCCCCGACCTGGACCGACCCCGCCCTGCTCGGCCTCGCCGAGACCCGGCTCGGCACGGGCGACACCGAGCACGCCGACTGGCGCAGCCCCGCGCTCGCCGACGGCGAGTTCTGGGCGGTCAAGCGCGCCATGCGCCAGCAGCTCGTCGACGATGCCCGGCGCCGGCTCGCGGCATCCTGGCGGGAGCAGCACTCCGGCGCCGAGCCGCCGAAGTGGGTGTCGCAGGTGCTCGACCCCGACACGCTCACGGTCGGCTTCGCCCGCCGGGTGCCCACCTACAAGCGCCTCACGCTCATGCTGCAGGACCCTCAGCGGCTGAAGGCGATCCTCACGAACCCCGAGCGGCCGGTGCAGTTCGTCATCGCGGGCAAGTCGCACCCGGCCGACGACGAAGGCAAGCGGCTGATCCAGCAGCTCGTGCAGTTCGCCCAACAGCCCGAGCTGCGGGGGCGCATCGTGTTCCTGCCCGACTACGACATGGGCATGGCCGAGAAGCTCTACCCGGGCTGCGACGTGTGGCTCAACAACCCGCTGCGCCCGCTCGAAGCCTGCGGCACCTCGGGCATGAAGGCGGCGATGAACGGCGCCCTGAACCTCTCGATCCTCGACGGCTGGTGGGCGGAGTTCGCCGGCGACGACTTCGGCTGGGTCATTCCCTCCGCCGATGCGGCAGGCGATGCAGGGGAGCGCGACGCCCTCGAGGCGGCGGCCCTCTACGACCTGCTCGAGCACCGGGTGGCGACGCGCTACTACGAACGCGACGGCGACGGCGTGCCGGTCGAGTGGGTGCGCCGGGTGCGCGAGACCCTCGCCGTGCTCGCGCCCGAACTCGGCGCCGATCGCATGGTGCGCGAGTACGTCGAACGTCTGTACCGACCGGCGGCCGAGCACTTCGCCGTGGTCGCCGCCGAGAGCGCGCGGGGAGCCCGCGAGCTGTCGGGCTGGGGTGCGCGGGTGCGGGCGGCGTGGCCGGGCGTGCACGTGGCGCACGTCGAGTCGGGCGGCATCGACGCACCGCACGTCGGCGACGAGCTGCAGCTGCGGGCCGTCGTCGAACTCGGCGAGCTCTCGCCCGACGACGTCACGGTCGAGGTGGTCTACGGTCGCAGTCGCGCCGACGAGACCATCGATGCCGCACAGCGCCAAGCACTCGTCGTCGCGGATGCCGCGGCGCAGGTCCGGCCCGGCCAGCACCTCTACACGGGGTCGGTCGTGCTCGACCGGGCGGGGGCGTTCGGCTATACGGTTCGGGTGGTGCCGCGGCATCCGCTGCTGCTCTCGACCGCCGAGCTGGGCCTCGTGGCCGTCGCGGACTGAGCCCGTCTCGGCCGACGCGCGGCGTCACGCCCTGTCACCCGTGCGGATATACGATCCGGCGCGCCGGTACTCGGCAGGAGATCTCGGGGTGGCGGCTCGTATATCCGCCGGAAGGACACTTCGCGCACCGGCCGCGACGCCAACCGTGGCCTGAGCTCAGCGGGTGCGGGCGATCGGCGCGTAGCGTCCGGCGGTGACGGCGAGCAGGTCGTCGGGCGCGAGCTCGAGGTCGAGCCCGCGGCGCCCGCCCGAGACGTAGATCGTCTCGCAGAGGATCGCCGACTCGTCGAGCACGGTCGGCAGCGCCGTCTTCTGGCCGATGGGGCTGATGCCGCCGACGACGTAGCCCGTCTTACGCTCGGCCACCGCGGGATCGGCCATCTCGGCGCGCTTGCCGCCGAGGGCCGCGGCGAGCGCCTTCAGGTCGAGCTGCATCGCCACCGGTACGATGCCGACCGCGAGCGCCCCGTCGACGCTGGCGAGCAGGGTCTTGAAGACGCGGTCGGGATCGAGGCCGAGTTTCTCGGCGGCTTCGAGCCCGTAGGCCGTGGCGCGCGGGTCGTGGTCGTAACCGAGCGCGGTGAAGGCGACGCCGGCCCGGGTCAGGGCGACGGTCGCCGGGGTGCCCGCCGAGGCATCCGCTCGCTTCGCCATCACTGCCCGCCCTCTGCGCGGTACAGGCGCATCGACTGGCCGCCGACCGTGATCGACGTGCCGGGGGCGAATGACCCGGGGCCGAGCGGCCCCGAAACAGGCGAGGCGGACGAGCCGAGCGCCGCCGCCGGCGCCTCCTCGGCGGAGTCCCACAGCAGGGTGTACCCGCTCACCTCGTCGTGCTCGGGCAGCACGATCTCGGCGCTCGATTCGTGCGCGTGCACGACGAGGAGGATGCGGTTCAGTGCCTCGGTCTCCGGTGTAGAGGCGGCGAGGAACTGGAGGGTGCGTTCGGCGGGGGAGTTCCAGTCGTCGATGTCCATGGTCTCGCCGTCGGCGTTGAACCAGTCCATCTGCGTGGCGCTCGGCACGGTCTCTCCCAGCCGTCCGAAGCGCATGGGGCGCAGCGCGGGGTTCTCAGCGCGCAGCCGCATCAGGTGCCGCGCGGTCTCGAACAGCTCTGGGGCGAACCGAGGGCGGTCGGCCGCCTCCCACGCCAGCCAGGTGAGCGGCGAGTCGTGGCAGTACGCGTTGTTGTTGCCGCGCTGGCTGCGCCCGAACTCGTCGCCCGCCGTGATCATCGGCACGCCCGCCGAGAGCAGCAGGGTGCCGAGCAGGTTCCGGATGCTCCGCCGACGCGCGGCCCGCACGACCGGGTCGGCCGCCTCGCCCTCGACGCCGTGGTTGTACGAGTTGTTCGAGTCCGTGCCGTCGCGGTTGCCCTCGCCGTTTCCCTTGTTGTGCTTGACGTCGTAGGCGGTGAGATCGGCGAGCGTGAATCCGTCGTGCGCGGTCACGAAGTTGAGGCTCGCAAGCGGCCCGCGCTCGCCGGAGAAGGTGTTCGACGAGCCTGCGAGACGCGTGGCGAAGCGGCCGATGCCGCTGCCCGCCGAGCCGGTGTCGCGCTCGCGGCGCAGGTCGCCGAGCCAGAAGTCGCGCATGCGGTCGCGGTAGCGGTCGTTCCACTCGGTGAAGCCGTTCGGGAAGTTGCCCGTCTGCCAGCCGCCGGGCCCGACGTCCCACGGCTCGGCGATGAGCTTCGACGCGCCGATCACCGGGTCGTCGAGCATGGCGCGCAGCAGCGGATGCTCCGGAGTGAACGTCTCCCGTGCGTCGCGGCCGAGCGTGGCAGCGAGATCGAGGCGGAACCCGTCGACCTGCAGCTCCTCGGCGAAGTACCGCATCGAGTCGAGCACGAGTCGCTGGGGTGCCGCGGCGGCGAAGTCGAGGCTGTTGCCGCATCCGGTGGTGTCGACGTAGTGTCCGTGCGCGTCGTGGCGGTAGTACGCGGCGTTGTCGATGCCGCGGAACGAGGTCGTCGGCCCCTCGCGCCCCTCTTCGGCGGTGTGGTTGTAGACGACGTCGAGCACGACCTCGAGCCCGGCCTCGTGGAGGCGGCGCACCATGCCGGCGAACTCGCGCCGCACTGCGGCAGCGCCGTCCGCGCGGGCCGCTGCGCTCGCATACGGCGCGTGCGCGGCGAAGAACGCGAGCGTGTTGTAGCCCCAGTAGTTGACCTTGCCCTGGCGCACGAGGCGCTCCTCCGAGACGAAGGCGTGCACCGGGAGGAGCTCGACGGTCGTGACGCCGAGGCTGGTGAGGTACTCGAGCGATGCATCGTGCGCGAGCCCGGCGTAGGTGCCGCGCAGCGGCTCGGGCACGGCCGGGTTGAGCTTCGAGAAGCCGCGCACGTGCGCCTCGTAGACCACGGTGCGGTCGAGCGGCACCTGAGGCTTGGCGGAGTCGCCCCACTCGAAGCCCGTCTCAATGAGCGATTCGAGGGCGACACCGCGCCACGAGCCGTCATCGGCGCGCGAGAGCCCACGGGCGTAGGGGTCCAGCAGGGTGTGCACGGGATTGAACGCGTGCTCGACGCCCGCCGGCCCGTCGACGCGCAGGCCGTAGTGGGCGCCGGGGCGGAGCTCGGCCGACTCGCCCTGCCAGACACCGTGCTCGTCGCGCACGAGCGGCGTGCGGGCGATCGCCCAGTCGAGGTCGTCGGCATCGAAGACGACGAGGTCGACGGATGTCGCGTGCTGCGACCAGACCCGGGCGATGCCGCCCTCGGCGCCCGCGCGAACGCCGAGCTCGTGCAGGGGATCGCGCTCAGGCATGCGATCTACAGTAGTTCGTGGAGGACGAGCGCCTCCCGAGTGGCTGCACACGTCGTGTCGCGGTGCTCGTGACGAGGAGAGCTGGAGGGCGAATGGTCTATCTCGACCATGCGGCGACCACGCCGATGCTGCCCGAGGCGATCGAGGCGCTCACCGCCGCGCTCGCCGTGGTGGGCAACCCCTCCTCGATCCACAGCGCGGGCCAGCAGGCCAAGCGACTGCTCGAGGAGTCGCGCGAGCGCATCGCCGCGACCCTCGGCGCGGACGGCATCGAGATCGTCTTCACGGGCAATGGCACCGAGGCCGTGAACCTCGCGATCAAGGGCATCTGGTGGCAGCGCCGCACGGTGGCTGGGGTCGCTGCCGGGTCGCCTGCCTCGCGTCGCCGCATCCTCGTGCCGGCGGGGGAGCACCACGCCACGATCGACACCGTCGAATGGCTCGTCGCCCATGAGGGGGCCGAAGTCGTCGAGATCCCGCTCGACGAGCTGGGCCGGGTGCGCCTCGACGTGCTCGCCGACGAGCTCGACCGTGACGCGGCATCCGTCGCCCTCGTCACGATGCTCTGGGCGAACAACGAGGTCGGCACGATCGAACCCGTCGAGCAGGTCGCGCGCCTGACCGCGCAGGCCGGCGTGCCCCTGCACCTCGACGCGATCGCGGCATACGGCCAGGTGCCGATCGACGTCCACGGCCTGCGCCGGGCGACGGACGCCCCGCGCGGAGCCGGGCTCGTCGCCCTCAGCGTCTCGGCGCACAAGATCGGCGGACCGGCGGGCATCGGCGCGCTCGTGCTCGACCGGTCGGCGGCGGTCGAGCCGCTCATCCACGGCGGCGGCCAGCAGCGCAAGGTGCGATCGGGCACGCAGGATGTCGCGGCTGCGGCGTCGTTCGCGGCGGCCGCCGAGCTCGTGGCCTCGCGCCTCGACGCCGACACCGCCCGCATGGCAGTGCTCCGCGACCGGCTGATCGCGGGCGTGCGCGACGTGGTGCCAGATGCGCGACTCTCGGGCGACATCGGCCCCGGGGCATCCGTTCGGCTGCCCGGCAATGCGCACTTCTCGTTCCCCGGGTGCGAGGGCGACTCGCTCCTCTTCCTGCTCGATGCCGCCGGCGTCGCGGTCTCGACGGGCTCTGCCTGCCAAGCCGGGGTGCCCGAACCGTCGCACGTGCTCATGGCCATGGGCCGCTCGGAGGCCGATGCCCGCGGCGCGCTCCGCATCACGATCGGGCACGGGTCGACCGGGTCCGATGTCGATGCGTTCCTGGCCGCGCTGCCCGCCGCGCACGCGCAGGCCGCCCGTGCCGGGCTCGCCGCCCGCGCCACCTCCTTCGACCGCGCCTGAACACGACTTCGGAGTTCTGCAGCCGTTCGGACGCCGCGGTGGGATCCGCTCCGAATCAGCGCGAATCTCCGAAGCTGTGCACGGAGTGGTCGAGAGGCGACCGCTGAACCAGCCGCGACCCGGGCTACGGGGCATCCGCTCAGCCGGCCTGCCTACACTGGAGGCATGAAGGTTCTCGCAGCGATGAGCGGCGGCGTCGACAGCGCCGTCGCTGCTGCGCGTGCCGTCGAGGCCGGCCACGAGGTCGTCGGCGTGCACCTGGCGCTCAGCCGCATGCCCGGCACCCTGCGCACCGGCAGCCGTGGCTGCTGCACGATCGAGGACTCGATGGACGCGCAGCGCGCCGCCAACGTGCTCGGTATCCCGTACTACGTGTGGGACTTCTCGGAGCGGTTCAAGGCCGACGTCGTCGACGACTTCATCGCCGAGTACTCCGCCGGGCGCACCCCGAACCCGTGCATGCGCTGCAACGAGCGCATCAAGTTCGCCGCACTGCTCGAGAAGGCGCTCGCCCTCGGCTTCGACGCCGTCGCCACCGGCCACTACGCCAAGATCGTGACGGATGCCTCGGGCAACCGCGAACTCCACCGCGCGAGCGCCGAGGCGAAAGACCAGTCGTACGTGCTCGGGGTGCTCACCGCCGAACAGCTCGCGCACGCCTACTTCCCGCTCGGCGACACGCCGTCGAAGACGCTCGTGCGCGCCGAGGCGGCCGAGCGCGGACTCTCCGTCGCGCAGAAGCCCGACTCCTACGACATCTGCTTCATCCCCGACGGCGACACGAGGGGCTGGCTCGCCGACAAGGTCGGCACCGAGACGGGCGACATCGTCGACCGCTCGGGCGCCGTCGTCGGCTCGCATGAGGGAGCGCACTCGTTCACCGTCGGCCAGCGCCGCGGCATGCGCCTCGGCACGCCAGCGGCCGATGGCAAACCCCGCTTCGTGCTCGAGGTGCGTCCGAAGGAGAACACCGTCGTCGTCGGCCCGAAGGAGGCGCTGGCCATCGGCGTCATCGCCGGGTCGCGGTTCTCGTGGGCCGGGCTCGCGCCCGAGCAGCCCGAGACTGCGTTCGAGTGCGAGGTGCAGATCCGCGCCCACGCCGACCCCGTGCCGGCCGTCGCGCAGCTCGTCGACGGCGAACTCGTCGTCACGCCGGGGCATCCGCTCGACGGCGTGGCGCCCGGCCAGACGGCCGTGATCTACGTCGGCACGCGGGTGCTCGGCCAGTTCACGATCGACCGAACGGTCAGCGCGGTTCCGGTCGACGCGTAGCCGCGTCTTGCAACTCTCGGTCGACGGCTCCTCGCAGTGTTGGCGGTCGCTCATAGGATTGGCGATGTGAGCGACATCTCCGGTGACAGCGGCCTTCCGACCGATTTCGACGCGGCGCGAGCCGAGGCGACCGTGCTCGCCGATCGCATCGAGGGTGCGCGGCTCGCGTACTACGGCGACGGCGACTCGACCCTCTCCGACGCCGAGTACGACGACGCCTTCCACCGTCTCGAGGCGCTCGAGCGCGCGTTCCCCGAACTCGCAGGTCAAGACAGCCCCACCCAGCAGGTCGGCGCGGCCATCGTCTCGGCGGGCTTCCTCGAGCACGAGCACGCCGAGCGCATGCTCAGCCTCGACAACGTCTTCTCGATCGACGAGTTCCGCGACTGGGCGACGAAGACCGCCTCAGCAGCGGGTCGGCCGGTGCACTGGCTCTCCGAGCTGAAGATCGACGGCCTCGCCATCAGCCTCGCCTACCGCGACGGCGTGCTCGAGACCGCGACGACCCGCGGCGACGGCCGGGTCGGCGAGAACATCACCGAGAATATCGACCTGATCCCGGCGATCCCGCACCGACTCGAGGGCGAGGGCTACCCTGCCTTCTTCGAGGTGCGCGGCGAGGTGTTCCTGCGCACGAGCGACTTCGAGGCGCTCAACGAGCGCCAGCACGAGCTGCAGGCCGCGTTCGAGGCCGAGCAGATCGCCAAGGGCCGGGCGGCCGACGAGATCCCGACGAAGTACCCCGAGTTCGCGAACGCCCGCAACACCGCCGCGGGCAGCCTGCGCCAGCGCCGGGAGAAGAAGAACGCCTTCGAGCTCTCGCTCATGCGCGAGCGGCTCGGCCGACTCGAGATGTACCTGCACGGCATCGGCGCGTGGCGCAGTGCCGCATCGACCCGGCCGGATGTCCGCAACCAGTCGGAGATCTACGCGCTGCTCGCGAGCTGGGGTCTGCCGGTCTCGCCGCACTCCCGCGTATTCGCCACGGTCGACGAGGTCGCCGGCTACATCGCCGAGCGCGGCGAGCACCGGCACGACGTCGAGCACGAGATCGACGGCATCGTCGTCAAGGTCGACGAGCTCGCACTGCACGACGAGCTGGGCGCCACGAGCCGGGCCCCGCGCTGGGCGATCGCCTACAAGTACCCGCCGGAAGAGGTGCACACGAAGCTCCTCGACATCGTGGTCGGCGTCGGCCGCACCGGCCGGGCGACCCCGTACGCGGTCATGGAGCCCGTCAAGGTCGCCGGCTCGACCGTGCGCCAGGCGACGCTGCACAACCAGCAGGTCGTGAAGGCCAAGGGCGTGCGTATCGGCGACACCGTGGTGCTCCGCAAGGCCGGCGACGTCATCCCCGAGATCCTCGGTGCCGTCGAGCAGCTGCGCGACGGCACCGAGGTCGAGTGGCACATGCCCGAGCTCTGCCCCGAGTGCGGCACGCCGCTGCGCGCCATGAAAGAGGGCGACATCGACCTGCGCTGCCCCAACGCGCGGTCGTGCCCCGCGCAGGTGCGCGGCCGCGTCGAGCACATCGGCTCGCGGGGCGGCCTCGACATCGAGGCGCTCGGTGAGGTCACGGCCGCGGCGCTCACGCAGCCCTCCGTTCCGGCTGAACCGCCGCTCGCGACCGAAGCCCGGCTCTTCGACCTCACGATCGACGAGCTCGTGCCCATCGAGGTCGTCGTGCGCGACGCGGAGACGGGCGAGCCGAAGGTCGACGAGGAGACGGGCGTGCCGGTGCGGCGTGCGCCGTTCCAGAAGCTCGGACCCGCGAGTTACCCGCCCGGCACCGAGACGATGACGCCGGCCGAGCGCCGTGCCGCCGGGGTGAAGAAGGACTTCCGGGTCGTCGGCCCGTCCGAGGCCGCGACGAAGCTCCTCGCCGAGCTCGAGAAGGCCAAGACGAAGCCGCTGTGGCGGCTGCTCGTCTCGCTCAACATCCGTCACGTCGGCCCGGTCGCGGCCCGTGCGCTCGCCGACTGGTTCGGCTCGCTCGACGCGATCCGCGCCGCCACCCGTGAGCAGCTCGCCGAGGTCGAGGGCGTGGGCGGCATCATCGCCGACTCGCTCATCGAATGGTTCGGCATCGACTGGCACCTCGACATCGTCGATCGGTGGACGGCGGCGGGCGTGCAGTTCGCGACCCCGGGGCATCCGGGGCCGGGCGCGGCAGCCGACGCCGGGGGAGTGCTGGCGGGTCTCACCGTCGTCGCGACCGGGTCGCTCGAGGGATTCAGCCGCGAGGGCGCGCAGGAGGCGATCATCGCAGCAGGCGGCAAGGCGGCCTCGAGCGTCTCGAAGAAGACCGACTTCGTCGCGGCCGGCCCTGGCGCCGGCTCCAAGCTCGCGAAGGCCGAAGAGCTCGGCATCCGGGTGCTCGACGCCGCGCAGTTCGCGGTGCTCGTGGCTGAAGGGCCGGACGCGCTCGACTGATCACGGGCGCGGCACCGGGGCGATGCTGGAGGGGACATGGCAGATGACGAGACCGAGCGCGGGTCCGATGAGTCACCGAGCGGCACCGGCGGGTCGAGCCGCCGCGACTTCCTGAAACTCGGCGGAGTCGCAGCCGCCGGAGCCGTGGTCGGCGGCGGCGTCGGGGCCGCGATTGGCGCCTCGATCGGACACGCGCTCGGCTACGAGGCCGGTGCCGACGACTTCGCCGCCTTCAGCCCCCGCGAGAAGGCGGGCTTCGACCATCTCGTCGTCGTCATGGGCGAGAACCGCTCCTTCGACAACCTGCTCGGCTGGCTGTACTCGACCGACGACCTGCCCGACGGGGCGCAGTTCGACGGTCTGGCGTTCGGCGACTACTCGAACACGGCTCCCGACGGCACGACGATCGCCGCCCACGTGTACGAGGGGGCGACCGACGAGATCATGGGGCGTCCGAACCCCGACCCGGGCGAGGAATACCCGCACGTCAACACGCAGATCTTCAACACGATCGACCCGCCCGGCAATGCCGAGCTCTTCGTGGAGCAGATGCAGACGCCCTTCAACGCGCCGAAGTCGAACGCGAAGCCCGCCATGGACGGCTTCGTGACCGACTACCTCGTCAACTACGAGCGACTCAAGAAGGGCACAGCGCCCGATCCCGGGGAGCTCGCGCAGATCATGGGCTCGTTCTCCGCCGAGATGCTCCCAGTGCTCTCGACCCTCGCGAAGAACTTCGCGGTGTACGACGCCTGGCACGCCGGTGTGCCATCGCAGACCTTCTGCAACCGCTCCTTCTTCCACGCCTCGACCTCGCACGGCTTCGTCACGAACAAGCACGGTGGTGGGTACACCAAGTGGCTCGACGCGCCCGCCACCCCGACGATCTTCAATCGCCTCGAAGACGCGGGCATCTCGTGGCGGGTCTACTTCGACGAACTCCAGCTCGTCTCGTTCACGGGCGTGCTGCACGCGCCGGTGCTCGAGAAGTACTGGCGCACCGCGCACTTCGCGACGATGGAGCAGTTCTACGACGACGTGAAGAACGGCGAGCTGCCGGCGTACTCGTTCATCGAACCGCGCATGACCTACAACCACAACGACTTCCACCCGCCGTTCGGCAGGCTCCGCGAGAGCGATGTCGACGGCACCGAGGTCGTCGACAGTGCGATCTCCGATGTCAGGGCGGGCGAGGCCCTCGTCCACGAGATCTACGAGGCCGTCAAGGCGAGCGCGTCCTCCGACGGCTCGAACGCGCTGAACACGATGCTGCTGATCACCTTCGACGAGCACGGTGGATGCTACGACCACGTGCCCCCGCCGTCGGCCACGCCGCCGGAGGTCGACGAGCCGGCCGGCGAGATGGGCTTCCGCTTCGATCGACTCGGATGCCGCGTACCGGCGATCGCCGTCTCCGCCTACACGCGCGCGGGCAGCGTGATCAACGACGAGATGCATCACGGCGCCGTGATCGCGACCCTGGCGAAGCTGCACGGGCTGAAGCCGCTCACTCGGCGCGACGCCGAGGCGAACGACATGTTCACCGCGGTGAACCTCGACACGCCGAGGCATCCGCTGACCTGGCCGTCGACGACCCCGCAGTACATCCCGCCGAACCCGCAGGCCGATGCCCCGCACCCCGGGCACGCGCACAAGGACAAGCCGCTGAGCCCGCCGGCACGCGGCCTGCTGGGGTTGCTGCTCGCGAAGTTCGGGCGCCCCGACGACGAGGAGCCCGAGACCTACGCCGACGCGTACGAGCTCCTGCAGAAGTACGGCATCGGGCTGTTCGGCGAGCCCCGATAGAATCGATGCATCCCCATCCCGAGACGACGGAGCAGCATGTCCGAAATCACTGCGGAGCAGGTCGCGCATCTCGCGAACCTCGCCCGCATCGCGCTCACCGATGAAGAGATCGGCCACCTCACCACGGAGCTCGGCCAGATCATGCACGCGGTCGAGAAGGTGAGCGAGGTCGCCACGCCCGACGTGCCGCCGACGAGCCACCCGATCCCGATGCAGAACGTCTTCCGCGACGACGTCGTGGGCACGACCGTGCTCACCGCAGACGAGGCGCTCGCGGGCGCCCCCGAGTCCGACGACTCGCGATTCAAGGTCTCGGCCATCCTGGGAGAAGAGCAGTGAGCGACGAACTGATCCGCCTGTCGGCGGCCGCACTCGGCGAGAAGCTCGCCGCCGGCGAGGTCTCCTCGGTCGAGGCCACCCGCGCGCACCTCGATCGCATCGCCGCGGTCGACGGTGCCGTGCACGCGTTCCTGCACGTCGAGGGCGAGCGCGCCATCGAGACGGCTGCCGAGATCGACCGCCGGCGTGCCGCCGGCGCACCCCTCGGCCCGCTCGCGGGCGTGCCGATCGCGATCAAGGACGTGCTCGTCACGAAGGGCATGCCGTCCACGTCGGGCTCCCGCATCCTCGAGGGCTGGATCCCGCCGTACGATGCGACGCCCGTCACGAAGGTGCGCGAGGCGGGCATGATCCCCCTCGGCAAGACCAACATGGACGAGTTCGCCATGGGCTCGTCGACCGAGCACTCGGCGTACGGTCCGACCCACAACCCCTGGGACCTCGACCGCATCCCCGGCGGCTCCGGCGGCGGCTCCGCGGCATCCGTCGCGGCGTTCGAAGCACCCCTCGCGCTCGGCTCCGACACCGGCGGCTCGATCCGCCAGCCTGCGCATGTCACCGGCACCGTCGGCGTGAAGCCGACGTACGGCGCGGTCAGCCGCTACGGCTCGATCGCCCTGGCCTCCTCGCTCGACCAGATCGGCCCCGTCACGCGCACCGTGCTCGACGCGGCCCTCCTCCACGACGTGATCGCCGGGCACGACCCGCTCGACTCCACGTCGATCCCCGAGGCGTGGCCGTCGATGGCCGACGCGGTGCGGCGAGCGGATGTCTCCGGCCTCCGCATCGGCGTCATCAAGGAACTCGACGGCGAGGGCTTCCAGGCCGGCGTGCGTCAGCGCTTCCACGAGTCGCTCGAGCTGCTCGAGAAGAACGGCGCCGAGATCGTCGAGGTCTCCGCACCTCACTTCGAGTACTCCATCGCGGCGTACTACCTGATCCTCCCGGCCGAGGCGTCGTCGAACCTCGCGAAGTTCGACTCGGTGCGCTTCGGCCTCCGGGTCACGCCCGAGGGCGGCGGCACCGTCGAGCAGGTCATGTCGGCCACGCGCGAGGCGGGCTTCGGTCCCGAGGTGAAGCGCCGCATCATCCTCGGCACCTACGCACTCTCTGCGGGCTACTACGACGCCTACTACGGCTCCGCGCAGAAAGTGCGCACGCTCGTGCAGCGCGACTTCGACGCGGCGTTCGCGAACGTCGACGTGCTCGCGTCGCCGACCGCGCCGACGACCGCGTTCAAGTTCGGCGAGAAGCTCGCCGACCCCGTATCGATGTACCTGAACGACATCGCGACGATCCCCGCGAACCTCGCCGGCGTGCCCGGCATCTCGCTGCCGTCGGGCCTCGCGCCCGAAGACGGCCTGCCCGTCGGCATCCAGTTCCTGGCGCCGGCGCGTGAGGACGCGCGTCTCTACAACGTCGGTGCCGCACTCGAGCAGCTGCTCGAAGCGCGTTGGGGCGGACCGCTCCTCGCGCAGGCCCCCGACCTCTCCGCCCATGAGCTCACCGCGACCGAGGAAGGCGCACTCTGATGGCCCGCGCTGAACTGATGGACTTCGACAAGGCCCTCGAACTCTTCGAACCGGTCATCGGCCTCGAGGTGCACGTCGAGCTGAACACCACGACCAAGATGTTCTCCTCGGCCCCGAACCCGGCGAACTCGCAGTTCCACGGAGCCGAGCCGAACACGCTCATCACGCCCGTCTGCCTCGGCCTGCCGGGTTCGCTGCCCGTGGTCAACGGCGACGCCGTGAAGTATTCGATCAGCCTGGGCCTCGCGCTCGGCTGCGAGATCGCGCCGTCGAGCCGGTTCGCACGCAAGAACTACTTCTACCCCGACCTCGCGAAGAACTACCAGATCTCGCAGTACGACGAGCCGATCGCGTTCGACGGCGAGGTCGAGGTCGAGCTCGAGAACGGCCGCGTCTTCACGGTGCCGATCGAGCGCGCGCACATGGAGGAGGATGCGGGCAAGCTCACGCACGTGGGCGGCTCGACCGGCCGCATCCAGGGCGCCGAGTACTCGCTCGTCGACTACAACCGCGCCGGCGTTCCGCTCGTCGAGATCGTGACGCGTCCGATCTTCGGCGGCGAGGCCGACACCCCGGCGCTCGCGAAGGCGTACGTCGCCACGATCCGCGACATCGTGCTCTCGCTCGGCATCTCCGAGGCGCGCATGGAGCGCGGCAACCTCCGCTGCGACGCGAACGTCTCGCTTCGGCCGCGCGGCCAGGAGAAGCTCGGCACCCGCACCGAGACGAAGAACGTCAACTCGATGCGCTCGGTGGAGCGCGCCGTGCGCTACGAGATCCAGCGTCAGGCGGCCATCCTCGCGGGCGGCGGCACGATCATCCAGGAGACGCGCCACTGGCACGAGGACACCGGTGCCACGAGCGCCGGCCGTCCGAAGTCCGACGCCGACGACTACCGCTACTTCCCCGAGCCCGACCTGCTGCCGGTCGTGCCCTCGAAGGAGCTCGTCGACGAGCTGCGCGCCGCGCTGCCCGAAGCGCCCGCCGCGCGCCGCCGACGCCTGAAGTCCGAGTGGGGCTTCAGTGACGACGAGTTCCAGATCGTGGCGAACTCGGGCATGCTGAACGAGCTGGCCGAGACCGTCGCGGCTGGCGCGACGCCCGCCGCCGCGCGCAAGTGGTGGACGGGTGAGATCGCCCGTCTCGCGAATGCCGCCGACGTCGACGCGTCGGGCCTCGTGTCGCCCGAGCACGTCGCCGAACTCGCGCAGCTCGTCGACTCCGGCACGCTCACCGACCGCTTGGCCCGCCAGGTGCTCGAGGGCGTCATCGCCGGCGAGGGCTCGCCGCAGCAGGTCGTCGACGCGCGCGGCCTCGCGGTCGTCTCCGACGACGGCGCGCTGATCGCCGCCATCGACGAGGCGCTCGCGTCGCAGCCCGACGTGCTCGCGAAGATCCGCGACGGCAAGGTGCAGGCGGCCGGCGCGGTCATCGGTGCGGTCATGAAGGCGATGCAGGGCAAGGCCGACGCTGCTCGCGTACGCGAGCTCGTGCTCGAGCGCGCTCAGGCCTGATCAGGCGCGGTCGCGTCGCTCGACTCCGACTCGTTCAGGCGAGCGAGCGATGCGGCCGTTCCGATCGCTAGAGCGCGACGGTGGTCGGGCCGCGCTCGCGCAGGCGCGCGGGCAGCGGGCGCAGGAGGAGTACGGCCGCCGTGAGCAGGATCGCGCTCGACGCGGCGACGACGAAGTCGAGACCGAAGACGATCACGGCGAACGGCGGTACGACCATGCACGCGGCGGCGAGTCCGGCCGACCAGTCGGGCACGCGGTTCCCGTGGCTCGGCAACGGGCGCTCCAATCGGCCGAACAGCATCGAGATCCCGGCGAGCACCCCGACCATGACGAGGAAGATCACCGGCCGGGTCAACCACCATTCGGCGGAGCCGGCCGACGGTGACGGCAGGGGCGTGAGCAGCAGCAGGCCGATCACGAGCGCGAGCACCGGCAGGTGCCACAGGTAGATCGTCATCAAGCGGGATCCGACCGTCGCGACCACCGCGCGTACCACCCGCACGGTCATCAGGCGCGCGAGCGCCGGATGCACGAGGACGAGCAGGCACGTCTGTCCGACGGCGAGTGCGACGATCGCGAAGGTCGGCGGATTGAGATTGTCGAGCATGTTACCGGGGTATCCGATTCCGACGAGGCCGACGAGCAGGAGGTAGGCACTGCCGCCGATCGCCGCGACGATGACCTTCGACCGGGCGCGGAACCATCCGTCGGCCATCCAGAAACCCAGCTGCTGCACGAACAACCAGACGAACGTCATGTTCAGGAGTCCGAGTGCTTCGATGCCGGTCGCGAAGCGCAGCACGTCGAATGTCAGCGCGCCGGCTGCCAGGGTCGCAAGCGTCCGCCAGGGCGCCATGGAGTGGAACGTCGCGAGCCCGGGGAGGGAGGCCTGCGCGAAGGCGTACGCCGCGAGGAACCAGAGCGGTGACGAGATTCCCATGCCGATGAGCCGGACCGCAACGGGATCGACACCGGTGAGGTGCATCACGAGTATGGCGAGGGCGAGCGCGGCGAACAGCGCGATCGACGGGCGCGCGAGCCTGAGGATGCGAGAGCGGATGAAGTCGGCCGCCGACCCTCCGGATGCCTCGAGGCGCCGCCAAGCGCCGATGCCGGCGAATCCGCCGACCACGAAGAACAGCGGCATGACCTGTGCGATCCACGTGACCGGGCCGATCCAGTTCGTCTCGAGGAGTGTGCGCTCGACCACCAGTCCGCGACCGGGAACGACCGCCGCGCCGATCATCAGCATGTGGCCCACGACCACGAGTGCGACGCACAGCACGCGCACGAGATCGATGACGGGATCACGCGCGGTTGCGCCGGGCGCGAACCCGGTGGGATGCGGTGCGCTCGATTCGCTCACGACCCCTCCGACTACTTCGTCCGGCCCTATGGCAATTCTGGCACGCTCACGGTGCTACGACCCCGGTGACGTGGCCGACGCGATGCGAGCGGCGCGCACCCGATTCACAGCACGCTCAATGCTGTCGGCCATAGATTGGTCGTCCCCTGAACGATTGACGAGGACAACATGGGATTCCTTGACCGTCTCTTCGGTGCAGTACCGGCCGAGCCGCCGAGGCAGCAGGCCCAGCCGGCCCGCAGGCTGAGCGACGACGAACTCGCAGTCGAGCGCTACCGGTACCTGCTGCGCACCGCTCCGCCCGAGTCGGTCGAGGCGGTGCACGCCGAGGCGTTCGCGAAGCTCACGCCGCAGCAGCGCCAGGCCGTCTTCGCCTCGCTCAGCGAGGAAGCCCCTGCCGGTGAACGACTCGTCTCCGACGAGCCGAGCGCGCTGGCCCGGGCCGCGACGCGCGCCGAGCTGCGCGCACCCGGCAGCGTCGAGCGAGCCTTCAACCGAGCGGATGCCGCGGGCGGGCGCCCCCAGCAGGGCGGCCCCTCGTTCGGCGGCATGTTCGCCGGCTCGCTGCTCGGCTCGGTGGCCGGTGTGGTCGTCGGCTCGGCGATCGCGCAGGCGTTCCTGCCCGACCCCTCGGCTGTCGAGGCGGGGGCCGATGGCGACGCAGGCGACTCGGGCGCCGATGGCGGCGGGGATGCCGGTGCCGACGGCGGGTACGACGCGTCAGGTGCCGATTCGGGCGGTGACTTCGGCGGCTTCGGCGATTTCGGTGGGGGCGACTTCGGCGGTGGCGGCGACTTCGGGTTCTGACCCTCGCCGCCGTCGACCGTCGGCGGACCTGATGACGGTGGCAGCGGATATGGTCGCATCATGAGCAAGCAGGACGGCTCGTCGCGCCAAGTGACCACCGGTCCGGTCGACGATTCGGCGACACCGATCCTGCACGTCGACATGGACGCGTTCTTCGTCTCCGTCGAGCTGCTGAAACGGCCCGATCTGCGCGGCAAGCCCGTGCTCGTCGGCGGCACCGCCGGGCGCGGCGTCGTGTCCGCCGCGAGCTACGAGGCCCGCCGCTTCGGCGTCAATTCGGCGATGCCCATGTCGCTCGCACTGCAGCGCTGCCCGAACGCGGTCGTGCTCCGCGGCGACTACGCGAGCTACACCGAGTATTCGCGTCGCGTCATGACCATCTTCGAAGAGGTCACGCCGCTCGTCGAGAAGCTCTCGATCGACGAGGCGTTCCTCGACGTGTCCGGCGCCCGACGACTGCACGGCAGCCCCGCCGAGATCGCGTGGAGCCTTCGCCGGAGGGTCTACGACGAGACCGGCCTCACCTGCTCGGTGGGTGTCGCGGCGACGAAGTTCGTGGCGAAGGTCGCATCGAGTCGCGCGAAGCCAGACGGCATGCTCGTCGTGCCGGCCGACCGCACGCTCGAGTTCCTGCATCCGCTCCCGGTCTCCGCACTCTGGGGCGTCGGCAAGGTCACCGAGGAGTCGCTCACCCGCATCGGACTGCGCACGGTCGGCGACGTCGCCGCGATGCCGGCAGACGCCCTCGAACGGGCGCTCGGGCGGGCACTCGCGTCGAAGCTCGGCCATCTCGCGATGGGCGTCGACGCACGAGACGTCGTCACCGGGCGCGAAGAGAAGAGCATCGGGCACGAGGTCACCTTCGGCTACGACCTCACCGACCTCGAGCAGCTGCGACGCGAACTCCTGCGGCTCTCCGACGATGTCGCGGTGCGACTGCGCCGGGCCGGGCTCGTCGGTCGTACGGTCGTGCTGAAGCTCCGCTACGGCGACTTCCGCACCGTCACGCGGTCGCGCACCCTGGGGGAGCCGACCGATGTCGCGCGGCGCATCTACGACGAGGCATCCGCTGCGCTCGGCGAGCTCGCGGGCGACGGAGCGCGCATCCGTCTGATCGGGGTGCGTGCCGAGCAGCTCCGGGCGTCGGGCAGCGGTGCGATGCTGTGGGACCCCGACGAGGAGTGGCGCGATGCGGAGCGCACGATCGACGAGGTGACTGCGCGGTTCGGGCGAGGTGCGGTTCGCCCGGCTTCCCTGGTTCGCCGTGCTGCCGATCGGGTCGAGTCGTCGCGCCGCAAGGACCCGGATGGCGGCGACGCACGCTGAGTCCTTCGGGATTGCCCCGAGGGGTGGTTCACGGACCGGGGCGCGGGTAGCGTGGACGCATGGCTGAACTCGTTCTGGACCTTGCCGAGACCGTCGCCGGTGTCGGCGTCAAGACCTCGTACGGCGACGCCGTCGACATCGACGGCACCACGCTCGTGCCGGTGGCGCTCGGATACTACGGCTTCGGCGCAGGAAGCGGCTCGGACGGAGCCGGCGATCAGGCGGGTGGCGGCGGCGGTGGCGGGCTCTCCATTCCGCTCGGCGCATACGTCGGTCGCTCGGGTGATGTCCGCTTCGAACCGAACCTCATCGGGTTGCTGCTCGTCGCGACGCCGCTCGTCTGGGTGACCGGCAAAGCACTCCGCATGGTGATCCGCGCGCTCAAGCGCTGACGGCGATCAGCGGCAGCGGAATCGGCCGCTGCCGCCTTGGCCCGCGCCATCGGCGTATACTCGTGTGCGAACACGGGAGTCCGGTGAGCCGGGCTGAGAGGAAGGTTCTCAACCTTCGACCGTCGAACCTGATCTGGGTCATGCCAGCGCAGGGAGGCCAATCACATCTCAATTTCCCGTGCCTCTTTCCACGAATCGAAAGGGCACGACAGTGCACACTGCAGCATCAGAGACCAGCAGCCCCTCCACGCCCCGCAAGCCGCGCGATCTGCGCTGGCGGGTCGTCGACATCGTCGTCGCAAGCGTCATCGGCGTCGCGACCGGGCTGCTCTTCCTCTTCTGGAACAACGTCGGCTACGCGTGGTTCAGCGCGGCCGACGCCCTCACCCCGGGGCTCGGCGGCGTCGCCGTCGGCATCTGGCTGATCGGCGGCGTGCTCGGCGGGCTGATCATCCGCAAGCCGGGCGCAGCGCTCTTCGTCGAACTGCTCGCGGCGATCGTCTCCGCCCTCATCGGCAACCAGTGGGGCATCGAGACGATCTACTCCGGCCTGGCGCAGGGACTCGGCGCCGAACTGGTCTTCGCGCTCTTCGCCTACCGCCGCTTCGGCCTCCTGCCCGCGATGCTCGCGGGCGCCGCCGCGGGCGCCGCCGCCTGGACGCTCGAACTCTTCACCTCCGGCAACCTGGCGAAGTCCGCCGAGTTCCTCGGGCTCTACTTCACGACCGTCGTCATCTCGGGCGCGGTGCTGGCCGGACTCCTCGGCTGGCTCATCGTGCGCGGTCTCGCCGCGACCGGGGCACTCAGCCGCTTCGCCGCAGGTCAAGACGTGGCCCAGCGGGTCTGACGTGGCGGACCGTTTCGACGCCACCCGTCCCGCGCGCGTGGAGGCGCGCGGGTGGGGCTGGCGGCATGCCGGGCGCAAGCTCTCGGCGCTCGATGGCATCGACCTCGTCGTCTCGCCGGGGGAGCGGGTGCTGCTGCTCGGGCCCTCGGGGTCGGGCAAGTCGACCCTCCTGCACGCGCTCGCCGGCGTCCACGGCGGCGCAGAAGAAGGGGAGGAGACCGGTTCGCTCCTGATCGACGGCGAGTGGCCGGGGGCGGTACGCGGGCGAGCGAGCCTCGTGCTCCAGGACCCGGATTCGCAGGTCATCCTCGCGAGGGTGGGCGATGACGTGGCCTTCGGGTGCGAGAACCTCGGTGTGCTGCGCGATGAGATCTGGCCGCGCGTGCGGCGGGCACTCGACGACGTCGGGCTCGATCTTCCGCTCGACCACCCCACGAGCGCGCTCTCCGGCGGCCAGAAGCAGCGCCTCGCGCTGGCCGGCGCCCTCGCGATGGGGCCGGGACTGCTGCTGCTCGACGAGCCCACGGCGAACCTCGACCCCGCGGGAGTCGACGAGGTGCGCCAGGCGGTCGCACGCACCCTCGAACGCACGGGCGCGACGTTCGTCGTCGTCGAGCACCGCGTCGACGTCTGGATCGACCTCGTCACCCGTGTGGTCGTGCTCGGCCGCAACGGCCGGCTGATCGCCGACGGCGATCCGGCAGAGGTCGTCGCGACGCAGCGCGAAGCGCTGCTCGCAGCCGGCGTCTGGGTGCCGGGTGTACCACCGGCGGTGTCGGCCGCGCGGCCCGCGCCTGCGTCATCCGTCGTCGATCTCGATGGCGTCGACCTCACGATCGGGCGCCGGAGCGACGCCGTCGTGCGCGACGGTCTCACGCTGGCGCTGCCCCGCGCAGCGTCGACGGTGCTCACCGGGCCGAACGGCGCCGGCAAGTCGACGCTCGCACTCACGATGGGCGGACTGCTGCCACCGCTGGCGGGGCGGGTGCGGGCCTCGACGGAACTGGCGGGCGGCCTGAAGGCCGACCCGATCCGGTGGCGCTCACGAGAACTCCTCACCCGCATCGGCACCGTGTTCCAGGAGCCCGAGCATCAGTTCGTCGCCTCGACGGTGCAGCGCGAGCTCGAAGTCGCGCCGCGCGCTCTCGGCCTGGACGCCGCGACGACGGCGCGGCGCACCCGGGAGGTGCTCGAACGACTGCGGCTCGACCGCCTCGCCGAGGCGAACCCGTTCACCCTGTCGGGTGGCGAGCAGCGACGCCTCACGGTCGGATGCGCGCTCGTCGCGCAACCGCGCGTCGTCATCCTCGACGAACCGACCTTCGGGCAGGACCGCCTCACCTGGATCGAGCTCGTGACCCTGCTGCGCGGGCTCGTCGACGACGGCACGACCCTCCTCTCGGTCAGCCATGATGCGGCGTACCTCGACGCCCTCGGCGACCAGCACCTCGACCTCGGCAGCGACGCACTGCGAATGGAAGCTGCGGCATGACCAGGGCGCCTCGACTGCACCTCGTCGACCGGGTGAACCCCGTCAGCCGCCTCGCCGCGGCGATGCTCCTGACGACGCCGCTGCTGCTCACCGTCGACTGGGTGAGCGCCGCCGTCGCGCTCGTCGTGCAGCTCGTGCTCTTCGCGATGGCGGGGGTGACGCCGCGGGTGCTCGTCGCCCGGACCTGGCCGATCCTCATCGCGGCACCGATCGCCGGGCTCAGCATGCTGCTCTACGGCCAGCCAGAGGGCACCGAGTACTGGTCGTTCTGGCTCGCGCGCGTCACCGACGGGTCGATCGAGCTCGCCGTCGCGGTCACCGTGCGCGTGCTCGCCATCGGGCTGCCCGCGGTGCTCCTGTTCATGAACGTCGACCCGACGGAACTCGCCGACGGGCTCGCGCAGGTCGCCCGCCTCCCGAGTCGCTTCGTGCTCGGCGCGCTGGCGGGCGCACGACTCGTCGGCCTCTTCATGGAGGACTGGCGGGCGATGGCGCTGTCGCGCCGTGCGCGCGGCATCGGCGATCACGGCGTGATCCGCCGGTTCGCGACCATGGCGTTCGCCCTCCTCGTGCTCGCCATCCGGCGCGGCAGCAAGCTCGCTACGGCGATGGAGGCCCGCGGGTTCGGTTCCGACCACCCGCGCACGTGGGCGCGCGAGTCCAGAGTCGGCTGGCCCGATGCCGCGCTCCTCTGCATCGCCGTCGGCATCGCCGTGCTCGCTGTCGGCGCCGCGCTCTGGGCGGGTACGTTCCACGCGGTGTGGGCGTGACCGCGGGCGACGAGCGCGCGGCCCTCGCGACCGCCGCCGCGGCATCCGCGGTGCAGCTCGTACTCGAGCGATGCCGCGCGGCACGCACCCGGGTGGTGGCGATCGACGGGCCGAGCGGGTCCGGCAAGAGCACCCTCGCCGATGCACTCGTGCAGGCGTGGCCGGGCCACGCGCCCGAACTCGTGCGCCTCGACGACGTGTACCCGGGCTGGGAGGGGCTCGAGTCGGCCGGAGCGGCGCTCGCGCACGAACTCGTGGCTCGCCACGCACGCGGCGCGGTCGGTACGTGGCGACGATGGGACTGGGCGGCCGATCGGGTCGGCTCGATCGAACAGAGCAGGCCGGGCCGGGCGCTCATCGTCGAGGGCTGCGGGGCGTTCGCCGCGACATCGTCGGTCGAGGCGGTTGCGATCTGGGTCGAGGCATCGCCTCGCGTGCGCAAGCGCCGCGCACTCGAGCGCGACGCCGGGGCGTTCGACCCGTACTGGGACCTGTGGGAGCGCCAGTGGCGCCGGTACGTCGCACGCACCGCGCCCGCCCGCCGTGCCGATGCGCGCGTGCGGGTCGCCGGCGTCTGAGCAGTCGACCGCGGCCTGCGGACTGCGGCCGGTGCCTGCGGCCGGTGCCCGTGGAACGCCGCCCCCGAACTGCGGTACGACCTGCCGGTTCGGGCATGCCGAGGGCTACGGTAGTGACATGAGCACAGATACAGCCGCCCAGTACGTCGCGGAGTTCCTCGACGGCCCGCTCGAGGGCGAGTTCGAGCAGCGCATCCTCGTCGGCGGCAAGCCCGAGCAGCGCGTCGGCATGGTCGCCGCCGTCGACGGTCTCGAATCGCTGTTCTGGTACGACGCGGTCGACGAGCGCCAGGTCAACGGCCAGGTGCGGGTGCAGTTCCGGTTCGACGCCGACGACTCCGACCCGGTCGAGTCCGACGACGAGAACGACTGAGGCGGTACGTCTGCCGGTCAGCCCTGCTGGTCGGCGAAGAACGCCCCGATGAGCGCAGCAGGGTGCGTGAGACGCCAGATCGGGCCGGGATCGCCGATGGCGCTCGTCAGTTCGAGCGGTGAGGCGACGTCGCCGCTCGCGGTCGCGAAGCTGATGCGCCCGACGTCGCTGCCCGACGGAGCGGTCGTGAAGGGCTCGACGGTGACGGATGCCTCGGCGGCATCGTCGCCCCACGAGGCATCCGTTCGACTCACCGACGCGATGAGGTCGGCTCGGTCGCCCCAAGCCGCCTCCACGCTCGCGTAGGGCGTGCCGGCCGTGATGATCTCGACCGGTGCCGCCGACTGCGCGCTCGAGGTCACGGCCGTGCTCACGGCGGCGTCGAGCGTCTCGTAGTCGGGCATGAGCGTCATGGCGCCGACCAGTCGGTGGGGCGGCTGGCCTTCGAGCCCGGGCACGGTGGTGGTGTACACGAAGCTCACACCCGCCTGGTCGGTGTAGCTCCGGGCGAGCGCGCGCACGCCGGCGTCACCGGGGCGCGCGACGATGTCGGGGATGTTCCGCTCGCCGGTCACCGCGGGTGGGTCGTCGCCGACGGCGAACAGCCCCGCGAGGCGACGATCGGCGAGCACCAGACCGGCGAGCCTCGTGAGCTCCTCAGGGGTCCCGACGTTGTCGCCCGAGAGCCCGGTGGCATCGGCGACCCGGGTGGCGGTGAACCCGTTCTCGGCGAGCCACGCGTTCGCGGCCTCGACGTACGGGTCGACGCCGCCGAAGGCCCAGCGCACCAGGGTGTCGGCGTGGTTGTTGCTCGAGGCCAGCAGCACGGCGCGCACCACGTCGCGCTCCGTCCACTTCTCGCCGGGCAGCACCGCGAGCGTTCGGGTGTCTTCGGCGACGTAGCGGAGGTAGTCGGTGTAGTCGTCCGGCCCGATCGTGATGTCGGGGCCGCCGCTGTCGGGCGGCAGTGGCAGGGTATCGAGGGTGGCCAGCACGGTGACGAGCTTGACGGCGCCGCCGATCGGCACCGCTTCGGTGTCGCCGGCCACGGCGAGCGTGGTCGACGCTCCGTCGTCGGCGAGCACCGCCATGGCACTCGCACCGTCCGCAGGAAGAGTCACGGCCGTCGCGCCGTCGCCGGATGCCGCTGCGGGCCCCTCTGCGACGGTGACGCTCACCGCGGGGAGCGGGCCGAGGAGCATCGCCGGGCCGTAGACCCCGATGCCGAGGATCGCGATCGCGCCGACGGCGATGCCGACGATGCGGCCGGGGGTCATGCTCATGGGATCAGCGTAACCCGGCGCGGATCACGCCCAGCCCAGCTCGTGCAGCCGGTCGTCGTCGATGCCGTAGAAGTGGGCGATCTCGTGGACGAGCGTGACGTGGATCTCTTCGCGGAGCTCGTCTTCGTCGGCGCAGATCGCCAGCAGCGGCTCGCGGAAGAGGATGATGCGGTCGGGCATCTCGCCGAACCCGTAGCGGTCGCGCTCGGTGAGCGCGAAGCCGTCGTAGAGGCCCAGCAGGTCGAGTGAGCCGTCTTCGGGACGGTCCTCCACGACGAACACGATGTTCTCGAGGCCGTCGACCATGTCATCGGGCAGACGGTCGAGCTCATCGACGACGATCGCCTCGAACGCTTCGGCATCGAGTTCCACGAGCGGCTCCGATCGGAGGCGGTGAAGAAAAACTTGGGGTGAGTAACGGGGCTTGAACCCGCGACCTCCTGGACCACAACCAGGCGCTCTACCGACTGAGCTATACCCACCATGTGCCGACCGCTCACGCGATCTGGCAACTCAAAGAGCCTACTACACCTTGGAGGCGAACTCGTTCACCACGGCCGCCGAGAGGCTCTGGAGCTCGGCCGTCGAGGGTCCGGGCTCCGCCACGAAGACCGCACGACGGTAGTAGTGCAGCTCGCGGATCGACTCCTGGATGTCGGCGAGCGCACGGTGCCCGCCGTTCTTCTGGGGCGAGTTGAAGTACGCGCGGGGGAACCAGCGCTTGGCGAGCTCCTTGATCGAGGAGACATCGACGCTGCGGTAGTGCAGGTGCCCGTCGAGCCGCGGCATGTACTTCGCGAGGAAGGCGCGGTCGGTGCCGATGGAGTTGCCGGCGAGCGGCGCCTTCTGCTCGTCGGGAACGTGCTTCAGCACGTACTCGAGCACCTGGTACTCGGCGTCGGCGACGCTGACCCCGTTGGGGATCTCCTCGATGAGTCCCGACTGGGTGTGCATCGTGCGCACGAACTCGCCCATCGACTCGAGGGCACTGGCGTCGGGCTTGATGACGATGCTGATACCGGCGTCGACGGGGTTGAGGTCGTAGTCGGTGATGATGACCGCGATCTCGACGAGCTCATCGACCTCGAGGTCGAGTCCGGTCATCTCGCAGTCGATCCAGACCAGGCGGTCACTCGATGAAGGCATGCGGAGAGTCTATCGGGGCGCTCCGACGTCGCGCTCGGGTGCCATCGCAGGATCCGCATGGGCGAGAGCGTCGGTGCTTCACGGTAGCTTCGCGACATGAAGACGTGTTTCCGGTGCAGAATCGAACTGCCCAGCACCAGCTTCAACGGATCACCGAAGAACAGTGACGGCCTCCACTCGTACTGTCGAGATTGTCAGAAGGCTTACTACCGGGCGAATGCAGCGCGTCACGCCGCGAACGTGCGTGCGACCAGTGCGCGGCGGCTGATCGAGGCGAGACGAGCGGTCATCGCACACCTCGCTGTCGGATGTGTGGACTGCGGCAATCTCGACCTGCGGGTGTTGGAGTTCGATCATGTACGAGGCGAGAAGATCGACTCGATCGCGAACCTTGTGCGGCGCGGCCGGAGCCTCGAGGTCATCGAAGCCGAGATTCGCAAGTGCGACGTGAGATGTCGCAACTGCCACGCAATCGTCACCATTGCTCGGCGGGGTCGTTCGTGGCACCACGAACTCCTCGACGAGCAAGGAAGAGCGTCTCCTGGCGCCTGATTCGAACTCGCGACCAAGCAGCGTCGTTCCATTTGGGGTCAGCGGCCGGGACAGGGAATGCTCCATCCCGGCCGCCGCGGCACCGTCGAACCCATCAGATTCCTCACACGTACCGCTGGTGCCCCCGGCAGGATTCGAACCCGCAATCGGCCGGGTAGAAACCGGCTGCCTTATCCTTTTGGCCACGGAGGCGAAGACCGCACTCTCAGACTAGCGAAGATGCGGATTCAAGAAGCCGTCACGACATGTAGTTTCCGCATCGCCCTGTGTATCCGCGACTGAACTCGTTGCAGATCTGGAGCGCCTCAGCCCTCGACGGGCACGAACGGGTCGTCTTCGGGGGCCTTGGCCGAGGCATCCGATCGCCCCTTGCGGATGGCGAGTGCGATCAGCGGGAACAGCAGCACCGACAGCATGCCGGCACCGACGAGCGCGGCCGCCGTGCCGCTCGGCAGGTCGCCGTTGTCGACGCCGATGGCCGTCACCGCGACGATGATCGGCAGGCCGGTGGCGCCGAACAGCGCCGTCGCCACCAGATCGCGCCGACTCGATCCCACGGGCGCGGCCAGGAGCGACGGGAGGCCGCGCACGAGCAGCAGCAGCACGAGGAAGATCGGCAGGAGCAGTGTCGTGCTGACGTCGCCGAAGAGCGAGGCGAGGTCGAAGGTCACTCCGGTGTTGATGAAGAACACCGGCACGAGGAATCCGTAGCCGACCGCTTCGAGCTTGGTCTCGACCACTTCGACGTCGCGCTCCGGTGCGCCCGACAGCAGTAGTCGGTAGAGCACGCCGGCGGTGAATGCCCCGAGCAGCATGTCGAGGTCGAGCACGATGCTGAGCGCCACGAGGGCGAGCAGCACGAAGATGACGAGACGCACCGCGAACTGGCCGCTCGTGTGCAGGGTCGCCGTGATGACGCGGTGCATCCGCTTGCCGACGCCCTTGGCGGCCAGCCAGATGGCGATGCCGGCGATGACGGCGAACGTGAGCAGCACGACGGTGGCGAGCAGGGGGCTGCGGCCGCTCAAGAAGATGGAGATCGCCAGCAGCGGGCCGAACTCGCCCACGGCGCCGAGCGCGATGACGGCGATGCCGAACGGGGTGCCGAGGTCGCCCGAGTCCCGCAGCACCGGCATGATCGTGCCGAGCGCCGTCGAGGTGAGCGCGATGCCGATGAACGCCGCGGCGGGCAGGTCGGCTGCCAGCACCGTCGCGATGCCGATACCCGCGGCGAGGGAGACGATCCAGCCGATGGCCGCGCGGCTCAGCGGCCGTCCGCGGATGGCACGGAAGTCGATCTCGTTGCCCGCGAGGAAGAAGAGCATCGCCAGTCCGAAGTCGGCGAGCAGCGTCATGAAGTCGTCGGGCACGACCCAGCCGAGCACTGCGGGGCCGAGCAGCAGGCCGAGCACGATCTCGAACACGACGAGTGGGATGACCACCCAGCGGCCGATGGCGCGCACGAGCAGCGGTGCTGCGACGGCGATCGCCGGCACGAGCACCATGGTTCCGATCGAGATCTCCACGGGGCACTCCGTTCGCGGCACGAGGGTGCCAGTCGAGATGGTAGCGGAGGCCCGCTCCGATGCCCGGGCGGCGGGCGGGCATCCGCTTCGCATGCCGGAAACATGACGGCGGTATGGTCGTGGCATGCGAGAGCTGCAGTCGCGAATCATCGCCGAACTCAACGTCACCCCCGCCATCGACCCCGCCGAGCAGGTGCGCGCCCGCATCGACTTCCTGAAGTCGTATCTGCGCACGACGGGAGCCAAGGGCCTCGTGCTCGGCATCAGCGGCGGACAGGATTCCACGCTCGCCGGGCGACTGTGCCGGATCGCCGTCGACGAACTCGTCGCGGAGGGGACCCCGTCGCGCTTCATCGCCGTCCGGCTGCCGTACGGCGTGCAGCGCGATGAAGACGACGCCCAGCTGGCGCTGACGTTCATCGAGCCGCAGGAGACCGTCGTCTTCAACATCAAGGGCAGCGTCGACGGTCTCGCCGACGGCTTCGCCGAGGCGACCGAGGTGCCGCTCAGCGACTTCGGCAAGGGCAATGTGAAGGCGCGCATGCGGATGGTTGCGCAGTACGCCCTCGCCGGTGAGGGGGCGCTGCTCGTCGTGGGCACCGACCACGCGGCCGAGGCCGTCACCGGTTTCTTCACCAAGTACGGCGACGGGGGAGCCGACGTCCTGCCGCTCACCGGGCTCACGAAGCGTCAGGGCCGCGCACTGCTCGAGCACCTCGGTGCGCCGGAGCGACTCTTCCTCAAGGTGCCGACGGCAGACCTGCTCGACGGGAACCCCGGTCAGTCCGACGAGGCGAACCTCGGCCTGAGTTACGCCGACCTCGACGCCTTCCTCGAGGGCGAGGAGATCGACGATACGGTCGCCGAGCGCATCGAGGCGCGGTTCCTGCAGACGCGGCACAAGCGCACCGTGCCGGTGTCGATGTTCGACGAGTGGTGGCGCTGAGCGTCAGCGACGACGGACGCTCAGCGCCCTGCATCCGGCGCCCGTACTCGGCCGCGGGTGCGGATCAGCGCAGCGGTTCGCCCTGCAGCGTCGCCGTCGGCGCGGTGCTCGCGGTGGACGTGGCGACGTCATCGGTGATGCTGACGCTGCCCTGGTAGCGCTGCTGATGCTGCTCGGCGACCCAGGCGTCCTGCTGGTCGACGGCGGCCTGTTCGGGCTCCTGGCGCTGCGTGCGCCACCGCGCGAGGTCGTTCAGGAACTGGCGGCGCGTGCGCCCCGGGTGGCGCTGCCACTCGAGCAGTCGGTCGCGGAACTCCACGACCGCGGGGTCGAGCTGGTACCCGAACGTCGCCGACGCGCGCTTGAGCTCGTGGAGCTGATGGGCGGCCCAGTTCGCCGCGACGTCCGAACCGCGGATCGGCAGCAGTCGCACGATGATGTCGGCCTGGCCGACGGCGCGGTCGGCGAGGACCTGCTCCTGCGGGGTCAGCGAGTTCCACACGGAGGCCTCGGTGGCGGCGTCGACGAGCGCGGCGATCGCAGCCGCCTTCGACTCACGATCGCGCTGCGCGACGAGTCGCTTGATCGCGAGATTGGCGATCCAGACGGCGAGGAGCCCGGCGGCGAGCACCGCGAAGAAGAGCACGACGGCCGAGAAGACCGTGGGCCGCGAGGCGCTCGTACCGAGCCATGAGATGAGATCGTTCCACCACTGCATGGCCGCAGATTACTCCCGCCGTGTGTCGCGGCGATCGAGCGTCGACGGCGCGCCCGAATACGCGTCGCCCCAGCTCAGCGGAACACTTCGGCGGCGTCGCGCGACGACCAGAACTCGCCGAGCTCGATCGAGCGGATGCCGCCCGCCACGAGCCGTTTCGCCCCGAACCGCAGCTCGGCGCCGACCCCTCGCTGCTCGATGTGCCCGAGCACGGCGCCCTGGGGGCGGGTGACCCGCCACAGCCCGGGGGCTGCCGGAGAGATCTGCAGGCCGGGCACGACGTCGGGGAACGGTTCGCGTGTGCGCGTGGCGTTCGTGGCGATGGCGGACATGTCGCTCCTCTCGTGGTGCAGCCGGCCCTGCGGTGTGTCACGAGAGTACGGCGGGCCACCGACATCCGCTCGATGGTCGAACGGCGACCGTCGCCGGGTCGTTCCGCCCGAACGGACTCAGCCGAGCACAGTGCCGTGCGCGGCGAACGGCTCGATGCGTGCGATCTCGTCGCCGGTGAGCGGCGGGGCGTCGAGGGCCGCGATGTTCTGCTCGAGCTGGGCGACGCTCGAGGCGCCGATGATGGCGCTCGAGACGAGGGGCTGCCTGAGCACCCACGACAGGGCGAGCTGCGCGAGCGTCTGGCCTCGTTCCCTCGCGATCGCGTCGAGCGCGCGGGCACGCTCGAGGTACTCGTCGCTGATCTGGTCGGGGGAGAGGAACCGGCTCGTCGCCGCACGCGAGCCCGCCGGAACGTCGCCGCCCAGGTAGCGGTCGGTCAGCAGTCCCTGCGCGAGCGGCGAGTAGACGATGCTCGCGGCGCCGACATCCTCGAGTGCCGGGAACAGGCCGTCTTCGATCTGCCGGTCGAACATCGAGTACCGCGGCTGGTGGATGAGCAGCGGCACGCCCTCGGCCTCGAGCGCAGCGGCGGCGGCTCGCGTCTGGTCGGGGTCGTAGTTCGAGATGCCGACGTAGAGCGCCTTGCCCTGGCGCACTGCAGAGGCGAGGGCGCCCATGGTCTCCTCGATCGGCGTCTCGGGATCGGCGCGGTGCGAGTAGAAGATGTCGACGTAGTCGAGGCCGAGACGACCGAGGCTCTGGTCGAGTGACGACAGCAGGTACTTGCGCGAGCCGAAGTCGCCGTACGGGCCCGGCCACATGTCGTAGCCCGCCTTCGACGAGATGATCAGTTCGTCGCGGTACGGCGCGAGGTCGTCGGCGAGGATGCGGCCGAAGTTCACCTCGGCGCTGCCGGGAGGCGGTCCGTAGTTGTTCGCGAGGTCGAAGTGGGTGACGCCGAGGTCGAAGGCGCGGCGCACGATCGCGCGCTGCGTGTCATAGGGGCGTTCGTGCCCGAAGTTGTGCCAGAGGCCGAGCGAGAGCGCGGGCAGTTTGAGGCCGCTGCGGCCCACCCGGTTGTAGCGCATGCGGTCGTAGCGTTCGGTGAGGGCGACGTAGCTCATGGAGCAACTCTAGGTCGCCGACTCCTCCTCCACATTCGTGTGACAGGGCGTCTTCTGCACGGTTCGCGGCGGAGGGCGCCGGATGCCTCGGCCGGCCGGGATGCTGATCGGACGCGGCTCCGGGTGACGATCCGGCACGAGCGCCATCCCGGGGCCGCGTGCCGTCGACTCGCGGCGGCATCCGACCGAGGAGTGCAGCACATGACCGACATCATCACCGTGACGGGAGTCGTGGGAACCGATCCCAAGCATCACGTCACCAACGGCGGACTCGCCATCACCACGTTCCGGCTCGCCTCGACGCGACGCGTGTTCGATCGCACGAAGGGCGCGTGGGAGGACGGCGAGACCAATTGGTACACCGTCTCCGCGTTCCGGCAACTCGCCACGAATGCGAGCCTCTCGATCCGCAAGGGCGAGCGCGTCATCATCCGAGGTCGACTCCGGTTGCGGGCGTGGGAGACCGGCGAGCGTTCGGGCACGGCCGTCGAGATCGAGGCCGATTCCATCGGGCACGACCTCGCCTGGTGCGTGACCTCCTACGCCAAGGTCCGGTCCGCTCGTCCAGCGGATGCCGCGGCTGCAGCGACCCCGCAGGGCGACTCGGTCGACGGGTTCGACGCGACGGCCGCCGCCGGTGAGGGGATGTCGGATGACGCCACCTCCCCGTGGCCCGGCACCGCTGCTCTGCGGCCGCTCGGATTCGACGCCGACGGCGACGGCACCGCCGACGCCGACTCGGACGCCGCCACGGGCGGCGAGCCCGACGATGCGGACGATGCGGACGATCTCGAGGTTCCCCAGCTCGAAGACTCGTTCGCCCGCTGACCGGGAGTGCTCGCGCCTGCCGACGGCCCGTCCGAGCCGACATCGACGGCCTACCGCCTAGAATCGGCTCGGGCGGTCGCCACCGCCGGTGAGGGGAACGATGAGACGGCGATTCGGTACCACCGCGGCCCTGGCATTCGCAGGCGTCGCGATCATCGTCGGACTGGCGGGGTGCACTTTCGACGACCCGCAGCCGACAGCCCCGGCGACGGCGACGGCGCGGCCGACGCCGTCGGACGGTGGAGCCCCCGCGCCGACGGCCCCGGAGTTCAAGCCCGAACTCTCGGCGGCCGAGAACCTTCCCTACTTCGACTGGGTCAACGGCGGGGTCGTGGCGGCGAACGCCGCGGCCGGCGGGCGGGACTTCGTCGACGCCCTCACCGCGGCCGGGTTCGACAAGGCGCAGATGCAGGTCACCGCCGACACGACGACGATCGGCGAGGCGGCCGACTCCGTGCAGTTCTCCGTGCTGTTCCAAGGCGAATGCCTCATCGGGCAGTACGGTCCGAAGTCCGGCGGATACCACGGCGCCGTGCGTCCGCCGCTCGGCACCGGCACCTGTCTCGTGGGCCAGACCCGCCCCATAGACTGGTAGGCGACATGGCTGATTACATTTACTCGATGGTTCGCGCCCGCAAGGCGGTCGGCGACAAGGTCATCCTCGATGACGTGACGATGGCATTCCTGCCCGGAGCGAAGATCGGCGTGGTCGGCCCGAACGGCGCCGGCAAGTCGACGATCCTCAAGATCATGGCCGGTCTCGACCAGCCGTCCAACGGCGAGGCGCGACTGAGCCCCGGTTACTCCGTGGGCATCCTCATGCAGGAGCCCGTGCTCGACGAGACCAAGACGGTGCTCGAGAACGTGCAGGAGGGTGTCGGGCCGATCAAGGCGAAGCTCGACCGCTTCAACGAGATCTCGCTCGCCATGGCCGAGCCCGACGCCGACTTCGACGCACTGCTCGCCGAGATGGGCGTGCTGCAGGAGGCCATCGACGCCGCCGACGCGTGGGACCTCGACTCCCAGCTCGAGCAGGCGATGGACGCGCTGCGCTGCCCGCCGGGCGACGAGCAGGTCTCCGTGCTCTCGGGCGGTGAGAAGCGCCGCGTCGCGCTCTGCAAGCTGCTGCTCCAGAAGCCCGACCTGCTGCTCCTCGACGAGCCCACCAACCACCTCGACGCCGAGAGCGTGCTCTGGCTCGAGCAGCACCTCGCCAAGTACCCCGGCGCTGTGCTCGCCGTCACCCACGACCGGTACTTCCTCGACCACGTCGCCGAGTGGATCTGCGAGGTCGACCGCGGTCGCCTCTACCCCTACGAGGGCAACTACTCGACCTACCTCGAGAAGAAGCAGGAGCGACTCAGCGTCCAGGGCAAGAAGGACGCGAAGCTGGCCAAGCGTCTGGCCGAAGAACTCGAGTGGGTCCGATCGAACGCGAAGGGCCGCCAGGCGAAGTCGAAGGCGCGTCTGGCGCGCTACGAGGAGATGGCGACCGAGGCCGAGCGCACGCGGAAGCTCGACTTCGAGGAGATCGTCATCCCCGTCGGTCCGCGCCTCGGCGCGCAGGTGATCGAGGCGAAGAAGCTCCGCAAGGGCTTCGGCGAACGCATCCTCATCGAGGACCTGAGCTTCAGCCTGCCGCGCAACGGCATCGTCGGCATCATCGGCCCCAACGGCGTCGGCAAGACCACGCTGTTCAAGACCATCGTCGGGCTCGAGCCTCTCGACGGCGGCGAGCTGAAGATCGGCGAGACGGTCGACATCTCGTACGTCGACCAGAGCCGCGGAGGCATCGACCCGAACAAGAACCTGTGGGAGGTCGTCTCCGACGGCCTCGACTACATCATCGTGGGCAAGACCGAGATCCCCTCTCGCGCCTACGTGTCGCAGTTCGGCTTCAAGGGGCCCGACCAGCAGAAGAAGGCCGGCGTGCTCTCGGGCGGTGAGCGCAACCGTCTGAACCTCGCGCTCACGCTGAAGCAGGGCGGCAACCTGCTGCTCCTCGACGAACCGACCAACGACCTGGACGTCGAGACGCTGTCGAGCCTCGAGAACGCGCTGCTCGAGTTCCCCGGTTGCGCCGTGGTCATCACCCACGACCGGTGGTTCCTCGACCGCATCGCGACGCACATCCTCGCGTACGAGGGCACCGAAGAAGACCCCGCGAACTGGTACTGGTTCGAGGGCAACTTCGAGTCGTACGAGCAGAACAAGATCGAACGGCTCGGGCCCGACGCGGCGAAGCCGCACCGTTCGGCCTACCGCAAGCTCACCAGGGACTGAGATGCGCCTTCACGTGCCCACTCCGCTGCGGTGGAGTGACCTCGACGCCTACGGGCACGTGAACAACGCCCGGATGCTGAGCCTGCTCGAGGAGGCTCGCATCCAGGCGTTCTGGGTGAGCGACGACACATCCGAACACGCCGCCGGAGCGTCGACCGCAGTCCTCGACGCCACGCCGGGCGCGACCACGATCACCCTGATCGCGCGTCAGGAGGTCGAGTACCTCGCACCGGTCCCGTACCAGCGCCAGCCGCTCGACATCGAGCTCTGGATCGGTCAGATCGGCGGCGCGAGCCTCGACGTCTGCTACGAGGTCTACTCGCCGGTCGGCGTCGAGCCGCGGCAGCTGTACACCCGCGCCGTGACGACGGTCGTGCTCGTCGATGCCGTGACCGAACGGCCCCGCCGCATCGGCGAGGGCGAGCGGGCGGCCTGGGAGCCATACCTCGGCGATCCGATCACGTTCCGACGGCGTTGACCTGAGGCGGCGCCGCTCAGTCGGCGAGGGGTTCGTCGCTGAACGAGCCCTCCCAGACCGCTCGGCTGCCGGCCTCGCCGATGCGAACGAGCGTCCAGGTCGACCCGGCGGCGATCACGAGCGCCGCCGCGGTGAGCACGACGCCCACGCCGATGCGGATGCCCCGACCCGGTGTTGCGACTCGACTCGCGACGTCGCCGTCTGCGGCGCCGCGTCGCCGCGCGGCACGCTCGACGAGCGCCCACACGGCGATCGCGACCGCGAGCACGAGCAGCGCGATGAGCCACGGCACGATGTCCTCGCCTTGGGCCGTGTGCACCTGGATGAGCGGCGCCGGCGGCACGCGCTGCTCGAGCCACTTGCCTGCCTCGATCGTGACGAGTCCGAGTGGGAGCAGGATCGCCGCGCCGATGAGGGCCGGCAGCCACAGCACGCGGCGCGCGGCGGGCCAGGCCGCCACGACCACGAGCGTCAGGCCGAGCAGCGGCGTGAGCACGATGACGGCGTGCACGAGCAGCACGTGCAGTGGCAGCCCGGCGAACGAGTAGTCCATCGTCAGGATGTCGCGACGATGCGATCACCGGACACGGCGACGCCGATCGGCGTCAGGGGATCGAGCGCGGGACCCTGGATGACGTCGCCCGTCGCGGCGTCGTACATCGACCCGTGGCACGGGCAGTGGAACTCGTCGCCCGCAGCGGCCACCACGCACTGCTGATGGGTGCAGATCGCGCTGAACGCGACGACCTGACCCGCGGTCGGCTGTGCGATCAGGGCGGGCTCCCCGTTGATGGTCGCATCGATGCTGCCGCCGACGGGAACATCGGCGACCGCCGCGATGTCGTCACCGAGCGCCGGCGCGTCGGGCGCAGCCGACGGTTCGGCGGGCGTCTCTTCGGCGAGCGTCGGGGGCGGCGACGATGCGGCGCCGGTGGGGCTCGGGGCATCCGCTGCACACCCGACGAGCGCCAGGGCTCCGCCGACGGCACCGGCGGAACCGAGAGTGAGGATGGTGCGTCGTGTGGGATCGGTCATCGCCAGAACTCCTTCGTCCGCGTCGCTCACGTCACGCGAGCGCCCATTGCCCCATTCTGGGTCACCATCGGGAGCGGGCGAGGGATTCCACAGGATCTATTCAGGCGAATGCTTCGCGTCGCGCGCAGGCACCCGAACCATGCCTTCCTGCGCCACGCTCGCCACCAGCACGCCCTCGCGGGTGTAGATGCGCCCGAGCGAGAGGCCGCGACCGCCGCTCGCCGACGGTGAGTCCTGCGTGTACAGCAGCCACTCGTCGACCCGGGCGTCACGGTGCCACCACATGGCGTGGTCGAGGCTCGCGATCTTGAGACCCGGCGTCGCCCAGGCGACACCGTGCGCACGGAGGATCGGTTCGAGGATCGAATAGTCGCTCGCATACGCGAGCGCGGCCCGATGCATGTTGAGGTCGTCGGGCAGGCGGCCGAACGCCTTCATCCACACCGCCTGGCGCGGGACCCGCTCGCCCTCGACCGTGAGGTAGACGGGCGACGGGATGTGCCGTACGTCGAAGGCGCGCTCGTTCGACCAGTACCGGGCGATGTCGTGGTCCAACGCGCCGAGCACGTCGGCCGTCGTCGGCAGGGTGTCGGGGTCGGGAAGGTCGGTCGGCATCTCCACCTGGTGCGAGACGCCGTCGTCCTCGGTCTGGAACGAGGCGATGAGCGAGAGGATCGGCACGCCGTTCTGGAACGCATGCGTGCGCCGGGTCGAGAACGAGCGGCCGTCGTGCAGGCGGTCGACCGAGAAGGTGATGGGGTGCGCCACGTCGCCGGGCCGCAGGAAGTACCCGTGCATCGAGTGGATCGTGCGGTCGTCGGGCACCGTGCGCATCGCGGCGATCAACGACTGGGCGAGCACCTGGCCGCCGAAGACACGCCCGAGCGGCATCCACTGCGACGGACCCGTGAAGATGTCCTCCGTGGTGCGTGCACCGGTGTCGGTGAGGTGCAGAGTGCTCAGCAGGCCGTCGATCGGACCGTTCATCGTTCCTCCGTGTCGGTGGTCGGTGACCGCTCGTGACCCTCAGAGCGTGTGACCGCCGGGGCGGCGGCGCTCTCTTGGTAGTTTAGACAGGAGATGGCTCAACAACTCACGCTCGCCGACAGCCTGTCGCTCGGAGATCTGCACACGTACCTGCAGCGCGCAGGTCGCGTCGAAGACGGCTCCGTGCGCCTCATCGCGGGCTCCGGCATCCTCGCCGTGTACACCGCGATCCTCTATCCGCGGGGCATCCTCGACGAGAGCCCCACCGTGCTCGGCCTGCGCACCTTCGCGCTCGCCGACGACGAGGAGTTCGACTCGGTCGTGCCGATGCGCTCCCTCGTCGAACGCATCGTTCGCGCCCGGGGCGAGCTCGGCGAAGACGACGACTCGCGCCCCGTTTCGATGTCGCGGCCGCCCGAGGTCAACACCGTCACCTGGGCGGGCATCTCCCCGCCGCGGGGCGGCTGGCGACCGCTCGGCACGACGGATGCCGCGACGCTCGAGGCCGCCGCCCGTGCGGGCATCGACGAGGTCGCCGAGGCGATCCCCGCCGGCACGGGGGAGCAGCTCGTGCAGCGCGTGCGCTCCGAGGTGTGGGGGCGCGGCGTCGAGGGCGTCGAGTACGTGCCGACCGGTGCCGCGTTCGCGGCGTACAGCCTCGGGTTCCTCGGCGACGACGAGGTCAAGCTCTTCGAGACGGGCCCGTGGACCCGGCTCTCCTCGCGCCGCGGCCACGTGCTCGTGCGTCGCAAGCCCTGGAGCCTGAAGGCCTAGGGCTGCTCCGCTCCTGACACCTGTCGCGACCATGCCCCGCCGTCGGTGACGTACACGATCCGCGTGTGCCGGCGATCCGGCGAGCCCTGCCAGAACTCGATCCGGGCCGGCACGATCCGCCACAGCGTCCAGTCGCCGGGCTCGATCCCGGCGCGGGCCGCGGCCGACCGAGCCGCGAGGTCGGCATCGCTCTCCTCGCGGCTCGCTTCGAGCACCGTGCCGCGCACTCGCACCGCTCGCACGACCGGCTGCCACCAGAAGTTCAGCGCGGCCACCGGGTGCGCCGCGAGCTGCGAGCCCTTTCGCGACGAGCGCTGCCCCGCGACGGCCCACCCGCGCTCGCTCACGTCCTTGAGGATGAGCGTGCGCGCGTCCGGTAGGCCGTCGGCGTCGACCGTTGCGAGGGTCGCGGCGTGCGGCTCGGCGACTCCTGCGCGGGCCGCATCTCGGATCCAGTCCACGAACAGCGCCACAGGATCGTGCGGGAGCGCCTGGAGGTCCAGCCGCGGTGCATTGCCGGTGAGCGCGGGCTGCGCCCGCAACCAGTCGGCGATCGTCCCGGACGGCATGCCTCAGCCTCGGGCGATCGCGCGCCCGGCTGCCCGACCGGTGAACAGGCATCCGCCGAGGAAGGTGCCCTCGAGTGCACGGTAGCCGTGCACACCGCCTCCGCCGAATCCGGATGCCTCGCCGACGGCGTAGAGCCCGGGCACCGGTGCGCCGTCCGTTCCGAGGGCGCGCGAATCGAGGTCGGTCTGGATGCCGCCGAGGCTCTTGCGGGTGAGGATGTGCAGCTTCACCGCGATGAGCGGGCCGGCCTTCGGGTCGAGGATCCGGTGCGGCGTGGCCACGCGGATGAGCTTGTCGCCGCGGTAGTTGCGTGCCCCGCGCACGGCGGTGAGCTGCAGGTCCTTCGTGAACTCGTTGTCGACCTCGCGGTCGCGCGCGACGATCTCGCGCTCGATGTTCGCGGTGTCGAGTTCGGCCTCGGGCGAGAGCGCCCACATGCCCTCGAGGAGTTCGTCGAGCGTGTCGGCGACGACGAAGTCGACGCCGTGCTCCTTGAACGCCTCGACCGGCCCGGGGGCGCCGGAGCCGAGCCGCTGCGCGAGGAGCTTCAGGTCCTTGCCGGTGAGGTCGGGGTTCTGCTCGCTGCCCGAGAGGGCGAACTCCTTCTCGATGATCTTCTGGGTGAGCACGAACCAGGAGTGGTCGTGCCCGGTCGTCATGAGGTGCTCGAGCGTGCCGAGCGTGTCGAATCCGGGGAAGAGCGGCACGGGCAGCCGCTTGCCGGTCGCGTCGAACCAGAGCGACGACGGGCCGGGCAGGATCCGGATGCCGTGCATCGGCCAGATGGGGTCCCAGTTGGTGATGCCCTCGGTGTAGTGCCACATGCGATCGCCGTTGACGAGCCGGGCGCCGGATGCCTCGGCGATGCCGAGCATTCGCCCGTCGACGTGTGCCGGCACACCCGAGAGCATGTGCTCGGGTGCCGTGCCGAGCCGCTCGGGCCACGCCGCACGCACGAGGTCGTGGTTGCCGCCGATGCCGCCGGAGGCGACCACGACGGCGGGGGCGCGGAGCTCGAATTCGGCGACTTCGTCGCGGTTCGAGGGCTCCCCGCGGCCGGCTCCGTCGGGTGCGAGCACCGCGCCGCGGATGCCGACGACGGCCCCGTCCTCGACGATGAGCTCATCGACGCGGTGACGGTGACGCAGCTCGACGAGGCCGGCGGCCTCACCCGCCTTCACCTTGGCGATGAACGGCGCGAGCACTCCCGGGCCGGTGCCCCAGGTGATGTGGAAGCGCGGCACCGAGTTGCCGTGGCCGATGGCGTTGTAGCCGCCGCGTTCGGCCCAGCCGACGATCGGGAAGAAGCGCACGCCCTTCTCGTACAGCCAGGCGCGCTTCTCGCCCGCGGCGAACTCGACGTAGGCGTCGGCCCAGCGCCGACCCCAGTCGTCCTCGTCTTCACGGTCGAATCCGGCGGTGCCGTCCCAGTCCTGCTTCGCGAGCTCGAGCGAGTCCTTCACGCCCATGCGGCGCTGCTCGGGGGAGTCGACGAGGAAGAGCCCGCCGAACGACCAGTGCGCCTGCCCGCCGAGGCTCGCCTCGAGCTCCTGGTCGACGATCACGACGCGCTTGCCGGCATCGACGAGCTCCGCCGCAGCGACGAGGCCGGAGAGGCCGGCGCCGACGACGATGGCGTCGGCCGGCTTCTGCGTGCGTTCGGTCGCGGCGGGTGCGGGGGAGGCGGCCACAAGGACTCCTTCGTCTCGGGTGGTGCGTGGGGTTCGGGTGGGATCGGGTGGTGCTGCTATTCGTCGAACGTGTTGACCATCGCGTGCGCGGCTCGCTGGAGATAATCCCACAGGGTCTCCTCGGCGAGCGGCGGCAGGTCGAGCGAGTCGACCGCCACCCGCATGTGCGCGAGCCAGCGGTCGCGGGCATCGGGGTTCACCGTGAACGGCTGGTGGCGCATGCGCAGGCGGGGGTGCCCGCGCTGCTCGCTGTAGGTGCCGGGGCCGCCCCAGTACTGCTCGAGGAACATCGTGAGCCGCTCGGCGGCCGGACCGAGGTCCTCCTCGGGGTACATCGGCTTCAGCACGGGGTCGCCGGCGACGCCGCGGTAGAACTCCGCGACGAGCTTCTCGAAGGTCGGCCGCCCGCCGACGGTCTCGTAGAACGAGGGGCCGAGTGCCGAGCCGTGCTCGGTGCCGCGCAGCGGCACGTTCGCCGGTCGCGGAGGTCCGGATGCCTCGGCAGGCAGCTGCTCGCTCATGATGCTCCTCCGGCCGGCGGGGCCGGCGGCTTCGGTGCGCGGGGTGCGCGCGGCTTCTTGACTGCGGCACGGGCCGCGGCGGCTCCGGTGTCGCCCGCGGCGACGACGGCGTTCGGGGTCGTCTTCGGCGGCTTCGCGCCCTTGACCCGGGTGGCGCCCTCGAATCCTGCCAGCACGACGCTGGTGAGGCTCGGCAGCTTCACGCCGGTCTCGTCGAGCGCGCGCTTGAGCCGCATGCGCAGCTCGCGCGCCACGTCGTCCTTCGCCGAGGAGCGCACCTTCATGACCACGCGGATGACGAGCGCCTCTGCCGTGACCGACTCCAGACCCCAGACCTCGGGCTTCTCGAGCACGCGGGAGCGCCACTTGGGTGAGTGCGCCATCTCGGTCGCGGTTCGCAGCAGCGTCGCCTCGACCTCGTCGACGTCGACGTCGTACGGCACGGCGAGGTCGACGATCACCCGAGCCCAGCCCTGTGACATGTTGCCGACGCGGAGGATCTCGCCGTTGCGCACGAACCAGAGGGTGCCGTTCACGTCGCGGATCTTGGTGACGCGGATGCGCACCTCTTCGACGATGCCGGTCGCCGGGCCGAGATCGACGACGTCGCCGACGCCGAGCTGGTCCTCCACGACCATGAACAGGCCGTTGAGCCCGTCTTTCACGATGTTCTGGGCACCGAAGCCGAGGCCGGCGCCGAGCGCTGCGGTCAGCAGGGCGAACGAGCCGAGGATCTGATTGTTGATCGTGTCGACGATGAGCAGCACGACGATGATGAAGAGCGTCACGTTGACGATGTTCGTGAGCACCGTGCCGAGCGTGCGGGTGCGCTGCACCACTCGCACGGCCGCGAGCGGCGACGCCTGCAGCGCCTGGGTGTCGGTGACGTCCTGCTTCTTCTTGACACCCGTGACGATCTGCTTGACGACGCGCTCGATGACGAAGTGCAGCACCCAGCGGATCAGGAGCGCGAACGCGATGATGAAGACGATCGAGATGATCTTGCCGAGCACGACGTCCCAGTTCTCGGCCCAGTACGACGCGATCTGCGCCCAGAAGTCGGGATTCACCGGGTTCTCGTCGGGGGAGGGCGTGTCGAAACCGAGCATGGTGTGAAAGTCTACTGAGCCGTGCCCGAGAGCTCGCTGGCATCGCGCGCCTGCGCGGCGAGTGCACGCTCGAGTTCGTCGAGGTGCTCTGAGACGAGTCGGTGCAGCGGCGCCGGCGCCGGGTTCGCCGCGAGCCAGGTGCGCGTCAGGTCCGCGAGCTCGGAGGAGACGAACGACGCCGGGTAGAGCCGCTTCACGATGAGCGAGGCCATCGTGAAGCTCCGGCTCGCCCAGACGCCCTGCAGCGCGTCGAAGTAGGCGGGTGCGCTGCTCGCGAGCAGCTCGGGCTGCGTCGTGCGCTGCCAGCCGTCGGCGATCGCGCGCGCGAGGTCGTTCGACAGTGCCGCGTCCGTGGCGACGCGGTGCCACGCGGCATCCTTCACCGCCTGATCGGGGCGTGCCGCACGCGCGGTCTCGGCGAGGAGGCGTCCCTTGGCCGTGTCGTCGCGCGCGAGCGCCTCGTCGATCTCCTCGTCGGCTGCCGCGCCGAGCGTCGCCCGCGCGACCACGAGCTCCCAGTGCAGGTCGAGGTCGATCCCGAGCCCCGCGAGCTTGATCGAGCCGTCGAGCAGGCTCCCGAGCACGTCGGCGTGGGCGGCGGTCGAGGCGACGCGGGTGAAGCCCTTCACGAACTGCAGTTGGGTGTCGGAGCCCGGCTCGGAGAGCTCGGCGAGTGCCCAGACGGCGTCGCCGGCCTCGGCGGCGACCTGCGTGCGGTGCTCCTCGGCGAGGTAGCGCCCGATCGCGAGCTCGAGTCGAGCGAGTGCGAGCGCACGGGCCGCCGACTGCGTCTCGTGGCCGATGCTGCCGATGACCAGTCGCACGAACTCGATGGTCGGCACCTCGGCGTCGCGCAGCGCGTCCCACGCCGAACCGAGCACGACGGCGCGGGAGACGGGGTCGGTGAGCTCGGGGAGGTGGTCGATCGCGGTTCGAAGCGACGTCGGGTCGAGCCGCACCTTGGCGTAGGTGAGGTCGTCGTCGTTGACGAGCAGCAGGTCGGGGCGTCGCCGCCCGACGAGTTCGGGCACCTCGGTCGCGGCGCCGTCGATGTCGAGCTCGATGCGGTTCGTCCGTGTGAGCCCGGCGTCGCCGAGCTCGTAGCAGCCGAGCGCGAGGCGATGCGGGCGCAGCGTCGGATGCCCCGCTGCCGCGGACTGCTCGATGCGTGCGGCGGTGATCGTGCCCGAGGCATCCGTCTCGATCGCGGCGCGCAAGGTGTTGACGCCGGCCGTCTCGAGCCAGAGCGCCGACCAGCGCGTGAGGTCGCGGCCGCTCGCCGCCTCGAGCTCGTCGAGCAGGTCCCGGAGCGTGGCGTTGCCGCCGGCGTGCGCGGTGAGGTAGGCGCCGACACCGCGCTGGAAGGCGTCGAGGCCGACCCAGGCGACGAGCTGCTTCAGTACCGAGGCGCCCTTGTCGTAGGTGATCGCATCGAAGTTGACCTCGACGTCGGCGAGGTTCGCGATCTCGGCGACGATCGGATGCGTCGACGGCAGCTGGTCCTGTTCGGCCGCGTTCGTCTTCTGATCGCTGGCGAACGTCGCCCAGACACCGGTGAACTCGGTGACGGCAGCGGTCGCGAGGGTCGACGCCCACGTGGCGAACGATTCATTGAGCCAGAGGTCGTTCCACCACTTCATCGTGACCGAGTTGCCGAACCACATGTGCGAGAGCTCGTGCAGCACGACCATCGCGCGCCGCTCGCGCCGCGCGTCGGAGACCCGTGAGCGGAACAGGTACGACTCGTTGAACGTGACGGCGCCGACGTTCTCCATGGCGCCCCAGTTGTACTCGGGCACGAAGATCTGGTCGTACTTGCCGTAGGGGTAGGGCACCCCGAAGGCCGTCTCGTAGAACGCGAGACCGGCCTGCACGAGCTCGAACATCACCTCCGGCTCCGCGTACCGGGCGAGCGAGGCGCGGGTCAGCACTCCGAGCGGGATGTCGCGGCCGTCGACGCTGCGGGCACTGCCGTGCCACGCGGCGTACGGGCCGGCGATGATCGCCACGATGTAGCTCGAGATGACCGGCCCGGGCTCGAACGACCATGTCGCGACCGCATCGGTCGCCTCCGGGCCGGCGGCGGCCGTCGTCGGCTCCGGTGTCGCGGCGTTGCTCAGCACCGTCCAGGCCGCGGGCGCGGTGATCGTGAACGTGAAGGAGGCCTTCAGGTCGGGCTGGTCGAAGACCGCGAAGACTCGGTTCGCCTCGGCGACGGCGAACTCCGTGTAGAGGTAGGTCGCCCCGTCGACGGGGTCGACGAAGCGGTGCAGGCCCTCGCCGGTGTTGGTGTAGGCGGCCGTCGAGACGACACGGAGCTCGTTCTCGGCGGCGAGATCGTCGAGGCGGATGCGCGTGCCGTCGCTGGCCTCCGCGGGGTCGAGCGACCGGCCGTTCAGCGAGATCTCGTGCACCTCGGTGGTGCAGGCCTCGATGAAGGTCGTCGCCCCGGCCTCCGCGTCGAACGAGACGAGCGTCTCGCTGCGGAACGTGTCGCCCGCACCCGTCAGGTCGAGTCGGATGTCGTATCGCGGGGAACGTACGACCCGAGCGCGCTGTTCGGCTTCGATTCGGGTCAGATCGGCAGCGGGCATTCAGTGGCCTCCGTGTGGTCGTCGACTCGCCAGCCTAGCGACTCAGGGTGAGCCGGGCATCGACAGCAGTCCGTGCTCGTAGGCGTAGATCACGAGCTGCACGCGGTCGCGCGCGTCGAGCTTCTGCAGCACCCGGCCGACGTGGGTCTTCACCGTCGACTCCGAGAGGAAGAACTGCTCGGCGATCTCGGGGTTGCTCCGGCCCTCGGCGATGGCGATGAGGATCTCCCGCTCGCGGGGCGTGAGCGAGTCGAGCCCCGGGGCGCCGCTCGGCGCTGCCGTGCCCGGCAGCTCGCCGGCGAACAGCTCGATCATCCGGCGGGTGACGCGCGGGGCCAGCGCGGCCTCGCCGGCGTGCACGGTGCGGATCGCGCCGACCAGCTCGGCGGGCCTCGAGTCCTTCAGCAGGAATCCGCTCGCGCCGGCGCGGATCGCGGCGAACGCGTACTCGTCGAGATCGAAGGTCGTCAGCACGAGCACGCGCGTGGCCGTGCCGCCTCGGGCGATCGCCTCGGTGGCGGCGATGCCGTCGACGTCCGGCATGCGCACGTCCATCAGCATGACGTCGACCTCGAGTGAGTCGACGAGGGCGATCGCGCTGCGCCCGTCGGCGGCCTCGCCGACGACGACGAGATCGGGCTCGGCTTCGAGCACCATGCGGAGGCCGGTGCGCACGAGTGACTGGTCGTCGGCGATTGCGACGCGGATGGGAGGCGGTGCGGTGCTCATGCTGGGTCCTCGGGGTTCGCTGCGCGTGGTTCGGTCGGTGTGGTCGGTGTCGTCTCTTCGGCTCGGAGCTCGGCGTGCAGTCGCCAGCCCCGTACGCTGCCGGGACCCACCTCGAGCGTGCCGCCGTAGAGGGCGACCCGTTCCCGCATGCCGACGAGTCCCTTGCCGCCGCTGCCGAGTTCGGACGTCGATGCGACGGCGGCGTCGTCGAGCACGTCGACCTTCACCGTGCCGGCGGCGTGCTCGACGCTGACGTCGACGCGATGCGCGGTCGCCGCATACCGCAGGGCGTTGGTGAGCCCCTCCTGCACGATGCGGTAGACGTTCAGCTGCAGGTTCGGGTCGACGATCGGCGGCCCGACGGTCGTCAGCTGCACCGGCAGCCCGGCCGCGCGGAATCGCTCCACGAGCACCGGCAGCGCCGCCGTGCCCGGTTGCGGAGCGAGCTCGTCGGGGCAGGCCGACGCATCGTCGGGCTCGGCCAGCACGCCGAGCATGCGTCGCATGTCGACGAGCGCCGCACGGCCGGTGTCGGCCACGTGCGCCATGGCCTCGGCGGCGCGCACCGGATCGCGGCCCACGGTCGCCGCCGAACCGTCGGCGAGTGTCACCATGACGGTGAGGCTGTGCGAGACGATGTCGTGCATCTCGCGGGCGATGCGCGAGCGCTCGAGCGCGGTCGCGAGCTGGGCCTGCTGGTCGCGCTCGCGGGCGAGGTCGTGTGCGCGGGCGATGAGGGCGTTCAGGTACCGGCGCCGGTTGCCGACGGTCACTCCGATGAGCGTCGCGATCAGCAGCAGCACCGTGAACTGCGAGGCGGATGCCGGTGCGTTGGCGCCGAACGGTGCCACGGTGTCATCGGCCTGGGTCCAGACGGCGATGTAGGACGAGGCCGTCGTGACGACCACCGAACCGGCGAAGCCGATCCAGGCGGAGCGGGTCGAGCCGTAGACGGCGAGGGCGTACAGGGCGAGCAGCAGCGGGAGCACGTCGGTCGACCCGAAGGGATAGACGACGAGGCAGACGATCCAGGCGACGATGACGAGCAGCCATGGCCGTCGGCGCCGGAACAGCAGGATCGCAGCGGCGGCCACTGCGATGGCGACGAACTGCGCGATGGCGATCCACACAGGCGGCGGGGTCGGGACGAACATCAGTGCGATCGTTCCGACGAAGGTCGGCACGAAGTACAGCGCAGTGATCAGCGAGTCCGTGAGCCACGGGTGCCGCGCCCAGAACTGCCGGATCACGCCCGGCGGCTTCGGCAGACGAAGTTCTCCCCCGACTACCGAAGCCGGGTAGCCGGGGGAGATGGGTGCTTCCGTCATGGACTGGACTCTACGCGTCCCGTCGCTTCAGGAGCACCGCGGCGCCGGCAATGGATGCCCCCATCCAGCCGAGCACGATGAGGAGGTTCAGCCAGACGCCGAACCCGTCGGCGGTGGGCTCCGCCGTCGTCGAGGTGAACATGTTCATGCCCGCGTTCGGGAGCAGGTACGGCACGAGGTCGTGCGCCCACTCGGCGGGGATCATCTGCAGCACCATCGGCAGGAGCAGGAGGAGACCGAGCACCGCGGCGATGCCGCCAGCGCTGCTGCGGATCATGGTGCCGACTCCGAGCGCGAACACCGCGACGAGCGCGAGGTAAAGCGCGCCGCCGAGGAGCGGCAGGAACACCGCGGGTTCGGCGATGCTCGCCGTGACGCCGATGCCCGCGAAGGCCATCGAGGAGACGAGGAACGCGCCGAGGTTCGCGATGAGGCCGACGATGAACGTCGCGACGAACAGCACGACGCCCTTGGCCGCGAGGGCCGGCAGTCGCTTCGGCACGGCCGTGAGCGTCGAGCGGATCATGCCGGTCGTGTACTCGCCACTGATGACGAGCACGCCGAGCACGCCCGCGACGAGCTGGCCGAAGTAGACGCCGAACACCGAGGACTGCACGACGAGCGTCAGCTGGTCGGCGGCGGGCATGCCCGAGGCATCAGCACCGCCGTTCATGCCGCTGGCCATGCTGAGCGACATCATGAGCGCCATGCCGAGCGAGATCGCGATCACGATGAGGTACGACCAAGTGGTCGAGCGGAGGCTGCGGAGCTTGATCCACTCGGAGCGGAGCACGCCGCCGAACGACAGCGAGGTGGAGCGGGCGCGCTGCGAGGGGTGCGCCAGCGGCGGGGTGATGGTGGTCATCGGACGGCCTCCGTGCGGTATTCGACGGCGTCGGCGGTCAGGGCCATGTAGGCCTCCTCGAGCGACGCGCTGAGCGGGGTGAGTTCGTGGATCGCGAGCCCGTGCTGCGCGGCGAGGTCGCCGATGCCGGCTGCTGCGACGCCCGTGACCTCGAGCACGCCCGCTTCCGAGCGGATCACCGCGACCTCGGGGGCGGCGAGGAGATCGGCGAGCTGCGAGGAGTGCGGCGAGCGCACCAGCACTCGGGGACGCGTGCCGCCGGCGATGATGTCGGCGACGGGGGCGTCGGCGATGATCTCGCCGCGGCCGAGCACGATGAGGTGATCGGCGGTGAGGGCCATCTCGCTCATGAGGTGCGAGGAGAGGAAGATCGTGCGGCCCTCTGACGCGAGGTGGCGCACGAACTGGCGCACCCACAGCACCCCCTCGGGGTCGAGGCCGTTGACGGGCTCGTCGAGGATGAGGGTCGCCGGGTCGCCGAGCATGGCTGCCGCGATGCCGAGGCGCTGGCCCATGCCGAGCGAGAAGCCGCCGACGCGCTTGCGCGCCACTGACTCGAGTCCGGTGAGTTCGATGACCTCGCGCACGCGGCTCGCGCCGATGCCGTGCGTCGCCGCCATCGCCAGCAGGTGGTTGTAGGCGCTCCGGCCGGTGTGCACGGCCTTCGCGTCGAGGAGGGCGCCGACCTCGTGCAGGGGTGCGCGGTGCGCGGCGTAGGGCTTGCCATTGACCGTGACGCGACCTGCGCTCGGTCGGTCGAGTCCGACGATCATGCGCATCGTGGTCGACTTGCCCGCGCCGTTCGGGCCGAGGAAGCCAGTGACCTGACCGGGGCGGACGGTGAAACTGATGTCGTTGACGGCGGTCTTCGCGCCGTAGCGCTTGACGAGCCCTTCTGCCGTGATCATGCTTCAACGCTAGAGATCGGGCGGCCCCGGGGCATCCGCCTGAAGAATGGTTCAGGGCGGGCCGGGATGGTACCGAAGTACCATGCCGACCCGCCCTGGACGGTCGTGCCGGTGCTACTGCGCGTCGCGCGCCTGCGCGGCGAGTGCGCGCTCGACGCCGGCGACGTTCTCGACCACGAGACGACGCAGCGCGGGCGCGGCGTCGGCGTTCTGCGCGAGCCACGCGTGGCTCGCGTCGACGAGCGCACGGCTCGCGAGCGGCGCCGGGTAGAGCAGGTCGACGAGCTTCTCGGCGATCGCGTAGCTGCGGTTCTGCCAGATGTCGCCGAGCATGCCGAAGTACTGCTCGATGAACGGGGTGAGCAACGACTGGTCGTCGGCACGCACGAAGCCGGTCGCAGTCGTGCGCACGACCGAGTTCGTCGCCGTGTCGACGTCGATGACCGACGCCCACGCGCGCTGCTTGCCCTCGGCGGTCGGCGTCGCCGCGCGGGCGTGCGCGGCCGACTCCTGACCCGTGGCCGTCTTGTCCGACTCGAGGCGGGCGTCGATCTCGGCGTCGCCGGCGCGACCGGCGGCGACGAGTGCGATGAGCAGCTCCCAGCCGAGGTCGGTGTCGATGTCGAGGCCGTCGAGCGTGATGGAGCCGTCGAACAGGCCCGCGAGGGCGTCGACGTGCGAACCCGCCTCGGCGATCGAGGCGAACGCCTTCACGAACTGGAACTGGGCGTCGCTGCCGGCCGCGGCCTGCTGTGCGAGCTGCCAGAACCCGTCGGCGAGCACACGGCGCGCGTCGGAGCGACGCTCGGGGGCGACGTACGAGCTCGCCGCGAGCTGCGCGTTCGCGAGGATGATGCGCAGCGTCGTCGACTCGGTCTCGCTCGCGATGTTGCCGAGCACGAGCTCCAGGTAGTCGCTCGCGCTCGTCTCGGCGTCGCGCACCGCGTCCCACACCGAGCTCCAGACCAGGGCGCGGGCGAGCGGGTCCTCGATCTTCGACAGGTTCCCCAGCGCGACGTGCTGCGACGCCTCGTCGAGACGGATCTTCGCGTACGCGAGGTCGTCGTCGTTCAGGAGCACGAGGTCGGGGCGCGCGAGGCCCACGAGCTCGGCGACATCCGTGCGCTCGCCGTCGATGTCGAGCTCGACGCGGTGCTCGCGCACGAGCGCGCCGTCGACGAGGTTGTAGAAGCCGATCGCGGCGCGGTGCGGGCGGATCGTGGGGTAGTCGGGGTGGGCCGACTGCAGCACCGTGAACGAGGTGATCGTGCCCGCGTCATCCGTCGCGATCTCGGGGCGCAGGGTGTTGACGCCCGCGGTCTCGAGCCAGAGCTTCGACCAGGCCGACAGGTCGCGGCCGCTGGCGACCTCGAGCTCGCCGAGCAGGTCGGCGAGGGTCGTGTTGCCCCACGCGTGCTTCTTGAAGTACGCCGAGACGCCCGTGAAGAAGGCTTCGATGCCGACCCAGGCGGCCAGCTGCTTCAGCACCGACCCGCCCTTGGCATAGGTGATGCCGTCGAAGTTGACGAGCACGTCTTCGAGGTCGCGGATCTCGGCGACGATCGGGTGCGTCGAGGGCAGCTGGTCCTGACGGTACGCCCAGCTCTTCTCCATCGAGTTGAAGGTCGTCCACGCGTGGTGCCACTCGGTGGCCTCTGCGGTGGCGATCGTCGACGCCCACTCGGCGAACGACTCGTTGAGCCACAGGTCGTTCCACCACTTCATGGTGACGAGGTCGCCGAACCACATGTGCGCGAGCTCGTGCAGGATCGTGACGACCCGGCGCTCCTTGATCGCGTCGGTGACCTTCGAACGGAACACGTAGACCTCGGTGAAGGTCACCGCGCCCGCGTTCTCCATCGCACCGGCGTTGTACTCGGGCACGAAGAGCTGGTCGTACTTCGTGAACGGGTAGGGCACGTCGAACTTCGCCTCGAAGTACTCGAAGCCCTGCTTCGTCTTCTCGAAGATGTAGTCGGCGTCGAGGTACTGCGAGAGGCTCTTGCGGCTGAACACGCCGAGGGGGATGACCCGCCCGTCGGAGCTCGTGAGCTCGTCGCGCACGACGTCGTAGGGGCCGGCGACGAGCGCGGTGATGTAGCTCGACATGCGCGGGGTGGCCTCGAATGCCCAGGTCGCCGTCGAGACGTCGTCGGCGCGGCGCCCCGACGGGTGCAGCTCGGGCTCGGGCGTCGGCTGGTTCGACACGACCTGCCAGTGCGAGGGCGCCGTGACCGTGAACTTGAACTCGGCCTTGAGGTCGGGCTGCTCGAACACGGCGAACATGCGGCGCGAGTCGGGCACCTCGAACTGCGTGTAGAGGTAGACCTCGCCGTCGGCGGGGTCGACGAAGCGGTGCAGGCCCTCGCCGGTGTTCATGTAGCGGCCGTCGGCGACGACGACGAGCTCGTTCTCCGCGGCGAGGTTCGGCAGCTGGATGCGCACGCCGTCGCTCACCACTGCGGGGTCGAGCTCGACGCCGTTCAGGGTGACCGAGTGCACGGCCGCCGTGATGGCATCGATGAACGTCGACGCACCCGCGGTCGCGGTGAACCGCACGGTCGTCTGAGTGCGGAACACCTCCGGACCGGTGGTGACATCGAGCACGACGTCATAGTCGCGCACCGAGACGAGCGCAGCACGCTCCTCGGCTTCGATTCGGGTGAGGTTCTCTCCGGGCACGTCTGCTCCTTCGGCAGTCATCGACGCGGCTCGTGGCCGCAGGCAACGTGCATCAGCCTAGCTCGCGGGCGGGCCCGCGGTCACGGAGGTTCGACGACCACCGGGCGAGCGGATGCCCCGGCGCAGCGCTCATCACCAGTCGGCGCGCGCGTAGTCCTTCAGGAACACGCCGGTGACGTCTTCGCCGGCTTCGCCGCGCACGATCGGGTCGTAGACCCGTGCGGCGCCGTCGACGAGGTCGAGCGGCGCGTGGAAGCCCTCCTCGGCGAGGCGCACCTTCGTGGGGTGCGGGCGCTCGTCGGTGATCCAGCCCGTGTCGACGCTCGTCATGAGGATGCCGTCGGCGAGCATCTCCTTCGCGCTCGTGCGGGTGAGCATGTTCACCGCGGCCTTCGCCATGTTGGTGTGCGGATGCCCCGGTCCCTTGTAGCCGCGACTGAACACGCCCTCCATGGCCGAGACGTTCACGATGTACGTGCGGCGCGCGGATGACGCGGCGAGCGACGCCCGCAAGCGGCTCACGAGGATGAACGGTGCCGTGGTGTTGCAGAGCTGCACCTCGAGCATCTCGAGCGGGTCGACGTCCTGCACGACCGCGCTCCAGCTGTTCTCGTGGTGGAGGTCGGGCACGAGTCCGCCGGCGTCGATCGCGGTGCGATCGGCGAGCTTCGCGAGTGAGCTCGACCCGGGTGCGAGCGCGAGCGCGGTGAGGTCGTCGGCCGTCATCGTGCCGGCGAAGAGGCCGGAGGACAGCACCGGGTGGCTCGACACCGAGTCGGCGAGCGCGAGCGGGTGCGCGTCGTTGGTGTGGCCGAAGCTGACGAGTTCGGGCATCGGTCCGTCGGGCAGCGGAGAGGACTCGGCCTCCACCAGAGGTGAGTACGAACCGGGGGAGCGGCGCACGGTCTGCGCCGCGTTGTTGATGAGGATGTCGAGGGGGCCCTGAGCCGCCACGTCGTCGGCGAGCGCGATGACCTGCGCGGGATCGCGCAGGTCGATGCCGACGATCTTCAGGCGGTGCAGCCAGTCGCTCGCATCGGGCATCGCGGCGAAGCGCCGGGCGGCATCCCGCGGGAACCGCGTCGTGATCGTGGTGTGCGCACCGTCCCGAAGGAGGCGCAGCGCGATGTACATGCCGATCTTGGCGCGGCCGCCGGTGAGGAGCGCCCGCTTGCCGGTGAGGTCGGTGCGCGCGTCGCGCTTGGCGTGGCTCATGGCGGCGCACGTCGGGCAGAGCTGGTGGTAGAACGCGTCGACGAGCGTGTACCGCTGCTTGCAGATGTAGCAGGGACGCGCGACGCGCAGCTCGCCGGCCGTGCGCGCGTCGGTGCCGCTCACGAGGTCGGCGCCGCGCGTCTCGTCGTCGATACGGGTCGGGGCACCGGTGGCCGTCGCGGCAATCACGGCGCGGTCGGCATCCTGCACGATCTTCCGCTTCGCGAGCCGGCGCGCGACCTTGACCGACTTGAACATCTTCGCCGTGGCGTGGCGGACGGTCTCGAAGTCGGGGTCGTCCTCGTCGAGCTCGCTGAGCGCGGCCAGCACCCGCAGCGTCGTCTCGAGATCCCGCGCGTCGATGGTGGGCGCGATGGAGGGGTCGGAGGTCTCGGAGGGCATCCGCGAATTCTACGGGCTGACACCCCACGATCACCTGTGTGCCGCTGAGCGGAACGGGTGCGCGACCGTCGGAGTAGCGTGACCGCATGAGCACCAGCACCGATGCGTCCGCACCGACCGCGGCCCGGTACCGCTCGTTCGCCCAGGTCGAGGCACGCGGCATGTCCGCCACGTACGAGGCCTGGGCCGCGGGGGTGGCGACGGATGCCTCGACGCTCGCGCTCATCGACGAGTTGCCCCCGCCGAAGCGGCAGCCGAACCTCGTCTTCTCGGCTGCGCGCCTGCTCGGCGCGCCGAGCGGCGCCTACCCCGAGTTCGCCGAGTGGCTCGCCGAACACTGGAGCGAGGTGCGCGAGGTCGCACTGACCCACGCGACGCAGACCAACGAGGCAGCGCGCTGCGCCCTGCACCTGCCGTTGCTCGGCGGCATCGAGGGGCCGATCGCGCTGCTCGAGGTCGGGGCATCCGCCGGCCTCTGCCTCTACCCCGACCGGTACAGCTATCGATACGCGGGGCACCAGCAGCTCGACCCCGTCGACGGCCCGAGCACGGTCGTGCTCGACTGCACGCTCCGCGGTGATGCGCCGGTCCCCGTGCCCACCGCCATGCCCGAGGTCGTGTGGCGTGCGGGAATCGACCTCCATCCGCTCGACGTGCGCTCGCCGGCCGACGTCGACTGGCTCGAGGCCCTCGTGTGGCCCGAGCACGACGATCGCAGGGTCCGGCTCCGTGCCGCCGCCGAGATCGCCGCCCGCAGGCCGCCGCTCCTCGTGAGCGGCGACCTCAACGAGCGGGTCGCCGCGCTCGCCGCATCCGCACCGTCCGACGCCACGCTCGTCGTCTTCCACACGGCCGTGCTCATGTACCTCGACGTGTCGGGTCGTGACGACTTCGCCAGGCAGGTCGCCGCACTGCCCGGCCACTGGCTCTCGGTCGAGGGCCGGAGCGTGGTCGGCGGCATCCGCGTGCGCGACGACGTGCCGAACGACGGCAGCGACCTCGTGCTCGCCCTCGACGGCGTGCAGCAGGCCTGGGCGCAGCCGCACGGTCGTGCGCTCACCTGGACGCCGAATCCCTAGACTTGGCGCATGCGCATCCACATCGCGACCGACCACGCCGGCCTCGAATTCAGCCGCACGCTCGTCGATCACCTGACCAACGGCGGTCACGAGGTCGTCGACCACGGCCCGGCCGAGTACGACGCCCTCGACGACTACCCGGCCTTCTGCATCAACGCGGCGCTCGGCGTCGCCCGCGACCAGGCCGCCGGCGTCCGCGCGCTCGGCGTGGTGTTCGGCGGTTCGGGCAACGGCGAGCAGATCGCGGCCAACAAGGTCCGAGGCATCCGCGCAGCCCTCGTCTGGAGCATGGACACCGCGATGCTCGCGCGCGAGCACAACGACGCCAACGTCATCTCGATCGGCGCCCGCCAGCACACCGTGCAGGAGGCGATCCGGTACATCGACGCCTTCATCGCCGAGCCCTTCTCGGGCGACGAGCGGCACGTGCGCCGCATCGCCCAGCTCGCCGAGTACGAGACGACCGGCGTCATCGCGGGCAAGGGCGTCGACGTCTCACCCGAGTCTGCCGACGGCGGAGTCTCGACAGGCTCAACCAGCGGGCTCTGACGTGCCCGAGGGTCACTCCGTCCACCGCATCACCCGGCAGTTCGAACGCAACTTCGTCGGGCACGTCGTGCGCGCCTCGAGCCCGCAGGGCCGGTTCGCCGCCGGGGCCGCCGAGATCGACGGGCGGCGCATGACCGATGCCCGGGCCGTCGGCAAGCAGATGTTCCTCGGCTTCGAGGGTGATGCCTGGCTGCGCGTGCACCTCGGCATGTACGGGGCGTGGGACTTCGCGGGCGAGATCCTGATGGATGCCACGATCGCCTCGGCGAACGGGCGCATGGGCCAGACGAACCAGGCGGGCACCTTCCTCGACGGCCCGAACCCCGACGCGGTCGTCTTCGACTCGGCGGGCGAGAACTCGCTGCAGTCGATCGGTGCGCCGCGCAAGACGCGACTGCGCATGTCGGAGTCCGAGAAGGAGAAGGACGGCTTCGGCCTCGACACCTTCCCGCCCGAGCCCATCGGCCAGGTGCGGGTGCGGCTCCTCACCGACACGATCTGCGCCGACCTGCGCGGGCCTACGGCTTGTGAAGTGCTCGACCCCGCCCAGGTCGAGACTGTCGTCGGTCGGCTCGGCCCCGACCCGCTGCTCGACGACGGGCCCGAGGCCGAAGAGCGCTTCACCCGCACGATCCTGAAGAAGGCCACCCCGATCGGCCTGCTGCTCATGGACCAGAACGTGGTCGCGGGCATCGGGAACGTGTACCGGGCCGAACTCCTCTTCCGGGCGAAGCAGAACCCGCACACCCCGGGCAAGCTCGTTCCCGAGGAGCACGTGCGCCACCTGTGGCGCGACTGGGCGAAGCTCCTCCGCATCGGTGTCGAGACCGGTCAGATGATGACGATGGACGACCTCGACCCCGAGGCGTACCGTGCTGCGATGGCCAGTCGCGACGATCGCCACTGGGTGTACAAGCGCGAGGGCCTGCCCTGCCGGGTGTGCGGTACGAACATCGTGCTCGAGGAGATGGGCGCTCGCAAGCTCTACTGGTGCCCGTACTGCCAGGCCTGACCGAGACATCCGCCGAAGGAGCCGCATGCGCCAGAACCCCAGCTTCACCCTTGCGAGCGACGGCGGCGTGAAGCGCCTCGTGCGCGAGCACCCGTGGATGACGATCGTCAGCATGACGGATGCCTCGGGTCTCGTGGCATCGCACTACCCGGTGCTGCTCGACGAGGCGGCCGACGGCATCGTGCTGCTCACGCACGTGGGCCGCCCCGACGAGGTCGTGCACGAGCTCGGCCGTCACGAGGTGATGGTCGTCGCCCAGGGGCCGCACGGCTACATCTCGCCGGGGTGGTACGACGCGAAGCCCGCCGTGCCGACCTGGAACTTCGTCTCCGCCCACCTGTACGGCACACCCGAGCTGCTCTCGGACGACGAGAACCTGCGGGTGCTCGAGGCGCTCGTCGATCACTTCGAAGACGCCATGCCCGAACCGCGGCGCATGCGCGGCACGGCGGCGAACTCCGAGTACGCCGATCGCATCGCCGCGGGCACCGTCGGCCTGCGCATCCCCATCACGCGGTACGTCGCCAAGAACAAGATGAGCCAGAACCGCCCGCCCGAGACCGTCGAGCGCATCATCGGCGAGCTCGAGGGCGACGGCCCGTACGCCAGCCCCGCGCTCGCCGCGGAGATGCGCCGCACCCACGACGCGATGCGGGCGGCGCAGGCGTGAGCGAGAGCAGCGAGCACGTCCCGGTCGGGACTGCCGGCGCAGCGGATGCCGCCGAGCCGCTGATCCTCGCCGGTGCACGGCTGCCCGGCGCCGACGGGGTCGTCGACCTCCACCTCGCCGGAGGCCGCGTCGTCGCGGTGGTGCCGACTGGGGATACGCCGCAGGGGGAGACATCGTCCGGAGGCATCCGCCGTCTCGACGTCGACGGGCGCTTCGTCGTGCCCGGCCTGTACGACCGGCATGTGCACTTCTCCCAGTGGGCCATGGTGTCGCGCCGCCTCGATCTGGCCGGCGCCGAGTCGGCGGCGGCCGTCGCCCGTCTCGTCGAGACATCCGTCGCCGGCGGCGACGTCGAGGTGATCGGGTTCGGCTACCGCGATGGGCTCTGGGCCGACGCCCCCACCCGCGCGGTGCTCGACGCCGTCTCGGGCGAGGTGCCGGTCGTGCTCGTCTCGGCCGACCTGCACGCCTGCTGGCTGAACTCGGCCGCGCTCCGGCGACACGGGGCGAGCGAGCTCGCCGGCGCCAGTGGGGTGCTGCGTGAAGACGACTGCTTCCGGCTCGTGCGCGAGATCGACGACGTGGCCGATGCCGTACTCGACGGCTGGGTCGCCGATGCCGCGCAGCGGGTGGCGGCACGCGGTGCGGTCGGCGTCTCCGAGTACGAGATGCGCTGGAACCGGGACGACTGGGTGCGCCGTGTCGCCAGGGGAGTCGACGCGCTCCGCGTCTCGTTCGGCATCTACACGCAGCACCTCGATCGCGCGATCGCCGAAGGGCTCCGAACCGGTGACGAGGTGCCCGGAACCGCCGGGCTCGTCACCGTGGGCGGGTACAAGGTCATCACCGACGGCTCGCTCAACACGCGCACCGCGTGGTGTTTCGACCCGTACCCGGGGCTCGGCGCCGACGAGCACCCGTACGGGCTCGCCACCGTGCCCTACGACGAACTCGTGCCGCTCATGCGCCGCGCACGCGATGCGGGCATCACCCCGGCCGTGCACGCCATCGGCGACCAGGCGAACGCCCGGGTGCTCGACGCGTTCGAGGCGGTCGGATGCACCGGCTCGATCGAGCACGCGCAACTGCTGCGCCGCGACGACATCGCCCGCTTCGCACGGCTCGGCGTCGTCGCGAGCGTGCAGCCCGAACACGCGATGGACGACCGCGACGTCGCCGAACGCTACTGGGCCGGACGCACCGACCGGGCGTTCATGCTCGCGGACCTCGCGGCGGCCGGCGTCGAACTCGCCCTCGGCTCCGATGCGCCCGTGGCGCCACTCGACCCATGGGTCGCGATCGCCGCCGCAGTGGGCCGCACCCGCGATGGACGCGAGCCGTGGCATCCCGAACAGGCGATCGAAGCGCGCGCCGCGCTCGCCGCATCGACCGGTGGGCAGGGAGCGACCGTTCGCATGGGGATGCGCGCCGACGTCGCCGTGCTCGAACTCGACCCGCTCGCGGCATCGGTCGACGATCTCCGCACCATGCCGGTCGCCGCGACGCTTCTCGCCGGGCGCTTCACGCACCAGGCGCTCTGACGTCGACGGGGGCGGGGGAAAACCCCCGCCCCGATTCGGCTGTCCTCCGGCTGTGGTCGGTGCGCGCCGTTCGCGAGGCTTGAACCATGCCAGTCACACGTCTTCGACCGCCTCGTCTCCGTCGCCCCCGCGCCGTGCTCGGCACCGCGCTCGCCGCAGTCGCCGCCGGCGGGCTCGTGGCGATCGCCTTCGCCGGCTGCGGCGTCGTCGGACCCGGTCCGATCTCGACGGTCGGCGAGGTCGACTTCGACACCCCGCTCGCGATCCCGCCGCTCGCGGAGTCCACCGTCGACGCCGACGGCACGCGGGTGTTCTCGCTCGACGCGCAGGCGGGCACGACCGAGTTCACCCCCGGGGTGCCGAGCGGCACCTGGGGGTTCAACGGCAGCTACCTCGGCCCGACGCTCGTCGCCGATCGCGGCGAGCACGTGCGCGTCGACGTCGCGAACTCCCTCGACGAGCCGACGACCGTGCACTGGCACGGCATGCACCTGCCGGCCGAGATGGACGGCGGCCCGCACCAGATGGTGGCTCCGGATGCCTCGTGGTCGCCCGAGTGGGACATCGACCAGCAGGCCGCGACCCTCTGGTACCACCCGCACCCCCACGGCGAGACCGAGGAGCACGTCGCGAAGGGACTCGCGGGCATGTTCATCCTGAAGGACGAGCACGAGCGCTCACTCGGACTGCCGTCGGAGTACGGCGTCGACGACGTGCCGGTGATCGTGCAGGACTCCGGTTTCTCGACCGAAGGCGAGCAGGAGTCGACGCAGCGCGGCTACGCCGGCGGGCTCGGCGACGAGCTCATCGTCAACGGCACGCGCAGTCCGTACCTCGAGGTCTCCGACGAACTCGTGCGGCTGCGACTGCTGAACGCCTCGACGGCGCGCACCTACGCCTTCGCGTGGGGCGATGCGCGCCCCGTCGAACTCATCGCGACCGACGGCGGCCTGCTCGAGGCATCCGTCACGCTCGACCAGGTGCGACTCTCGCCGGGGGAACGCGCCGAGGTGCTGCTGCGCGTGGCGCCCGGCGAACGCGTCGTGCTGCAGTCGAAGATGACTCCCGAGATCGCCGGACTCGTCGGGCCGGTCGCCGACACCAACGGCGGCAGCGACGCCTTCGACGTGCTCGAGGTGCGCGCGGCGGCGACGCTCGACCCGGCGCCGCCGGTGCCGACCGCGCTCAACACGATCGACGACTTCGACGAGGCCGATGTCGCCACCACCCGCACCTTCACCCTCAGCGACAGCTTCGAGATCAACGGCGAGTCGATGGACATGGGCCGCATCGACGAGACCGTGACCGTCGACACGCTCGAGCGCTGGATCGTCGACAACGCGACGCAGGTGCCGCACAGCTTCCACGTCCACGACGTGCAGTTCCGCATCGCGTCGATCGACGGCGTAGCGCCGCCGCCCGAGCTCGCGGGCTGGAAGGACACGATCTTCACCGAGCCCGAGAAGCAGTACGAACTGCTGATGCGTTTCGAGGACTACTCCGATCCCGACACGCCGTACATGTACCACTGCCACCTGCTGTGGCACGAAGATCAGGGGATGATGGGCCAGTTCGCCGTCGTCGAGCCCGGTCAGCGTGCCACGATTACCGAGGGAACCAACCATGAGCACTGACACCACCACCACCATCGCCGCCACGCCGCCCGCGTCCGCCGCGACCACGGAGGCCGCGCCGAAACGCTTCAGCTACTGGTCGTTGTGGGCGAAGGTGCCGCGCGAGTTCGCCTTCCTCATCCTCACCATGCCGATTGCGATCACCGGGCTCGTCGTGCTCTCCACGACGTTCTCCACGGGACTCGGCCTGATCTTCCTGGTCTTCGGCATCTTCATCGTCGTGGCATCGCTCTTCATCGCCCGTGGGTTCGGCACCTTGGAGCTCGTGCGGCTGCGCTGGGCCGGCCGGCGGGCGATCACCCGCCCGGTGTGGGATCGCGAGCAGCGCGAGCAGGGCTTCTGGCGCACGGTCTTCGCACCGTTCATCGACGGCCACTACTGGCTCTACCTGCTGCACGGCATGGTGATCAACCCGATCATCAGCATCATCTCGTGGAGCATCACGATCGCGTGGACCTCGGTCGCCCTCGGCGGCACGACCGGCTGGATCTGGGAGCGCTACATCCCCGACGGCCGCGGCGATCAGGACTTCTGGCTCTACGACGTCGTCATCGACTGGCTGTTCCCGGGCAACACGCTGAACGTCGACCCCCGTGTCGGCGAGGCGGCCTTCGAGTTCGTCATCGGCCTGATCTTCCTCGCCGCGCTGCCGTTCGTGTTCCGTGGCCTCACCCTGCTGCACGACGTCATCGCCCGCGGCGTGCTCGGAGCGTGGCGCTCCGAGGCCCTCGAGCGCGAGGTCGCGCAGCTCGCCGCCTCCCGCGGCGCCGCGGTGCAGGCAGAAGACGCGTCGCTCCGCCGCCTCGAACGCGACATCCACGACGGCCCCCAGCAGCGGCTCGTGCGCCTGCAGATGGACCTCGCGGCGATCGAGCGCAAGATCGACCGCGACCCCGAGTCGGCGCGAGAACTGCTCGGCGAGGCGCGCGAGCAGGCCCGCGAGACGCTCGACGAGCTGCGTGCGCTGTCACGCGGGTTCGCCCCGCCGATCCTGCAGGACCGCGGCCTCGCCGTCGCCCTGCAGTCGGTCGCAGCACGGAGCCCGATTCCGGTCACGGTCGAGATCGAGCTGCCGACGGATGCCGCGCTGCCCGCGACGATCGAACGCAACGCCTACTTCGTGGCCGCCGAGTTGCTCACGAACGCCGTGAAGCACGCCGAGGCGAGCGGCATCCGCCTCACCGTCTCGACGCGCGACACGGGCGCGACCGGGCACTGGCTCGACCTCTGGGTGACCGACAACGGCCGCGGCGGCGCGTCGCAGACCGCCGGGCACGGGCTCGCCGGCCTCGAGGACCGCGTGCAGGGCCTGCGCGGCCTGCTCGTCGTCGACAGCCCCGTCGGCGGACCCACGACGGTCGGCGCGCACATCCCGTTCGCACCGCTCGCAGCAGGGGAGACCGCTCCGCAGGGCTGACCGAGCGCAGTCCTCCTTCGTCGATCGAGGAACCGACGAAGGAGGATGCGAGCAGTCCTCCTTCGTTGATCGAGGAGCGACCGACGGAGGAGGACGCGTCTCGAGATCCGTGGCCGCGAGGCATCCGCTCGCCCGCCGATAGTGTGGGGGGCATGACCGATCGCGCCCCGCTCCGCATCGTGCTCGCCGAGGACTCGGTGCTGCTTCGCGAGGGGCTCGTCCGGCTCTTCGACGAGGCCGGCTTCGAGACGGTGGCCGCCTACGGCGAGGCCGATTCGCTGCTCGCCGCGCTCGACGAGACCCGGCCAGACCTCGCGATCCTCGACGTGCGCATGCCGCCGACGTTCCGCGACGAGGGCGTGCGCGCCGCGATCGAACTGCGGCGCCGCATGCCGAAGGTCGGGGTGCTGCTGCTCAGCCAGTACGTCGAGGGCACCTACGCCCACGAGCTCCTCTCTTCGGGGGAGGGCGGCATGGGCTACCTGCTGAAGGACCGCGTCGCCTCGCTCGACGAGCTCGAAGACGCCGTCGAACGGGTCAGCCAGGGCGGCACGGTGCTCGACCCGCAGGTCGTGCGCGAGCTGCTCGCCCGCCGCAGCGACCCGCTCGAGTCGCTGACGCCCCGCGAGGGGGAGGTCATGGCGCTCATGGCCGAGGGGCGCACGAACGCCGGCATCGCGAAGCAGCTCTTCATCGGCGTCGGCGCCGTGGAGAAGAACGTCACGTCGATCTTCCAGAAGCTCGGCCTCGAGGACTCCGGCACCGACCACCGGCGCGTGCTCGCGGTGCTCACCTGGCTGCAGCGCTGACGCCGCGCGTCTCGTCGCAGGTCACGCGGGTCGCGCCGCTGGTCACGCCGGCGGGCTGCGCCGCAGGGGCACGTGCGTGCGCAGCACCTGCAGGTAGCTGCGGTAGCCCCGGAACATCCAGAACAGGAACGAGATCACCGCGACGACCGCGCCCACGGCGACCGACCACCCCACCGACGCGGTGAGCGTGTAGATCAGCGCGCCGGTGAGGAGGCCGATGAGCGCGGTGTTCACGACGAGCATCACCATCGCCGAACTCGCGAAGACCTGCGTGCGGTCGCGCACGGCGAACGGGTAGTACGTCTGGCCGATCCCCGTCTCGTCGTCGGTCGTGCCCATGAGGAAGTACCGCTCGATTCCGGGGTCGAGGTCGAGGTAGGCGCCGCGCAGCCGGTTCATCGCGAGCACGTACGCGAGGTCCTCGGTGGCGGTGTTGAACACGCGGAACTGCGTGATGACGCCGAGCAGCACGAGCAGGACCAGTATGCCGAGCGCCGCGATGCCGAACCAGCCGCGGAACTCGGTGGCGTTGCCGAGCACGCCGAGCGTCACGAGCCCGGCCGAGACGAGCGTGAGGAAGATCGCGATGCGGGTGAGCACCTCGCTCTGCGTGGTCGACCGCGAGGCGAGCAGGCTCCAGTGCTCGGTGGCCAGCATCTGCGCGCGGAGCGACTTCTGCGCATCGGTCAGCGTCGGGTCGGATGCCGCGCCGGAACCTGCGCCCGCGGCATCCGCCGAAGACGAAACGGGCCCGGGTGCATCGGCCGTCATACCGGCATTCTGCACCCGGGCCCGTCAGCCCGCCATCGCGCGTTACTTCACGGCGACGTGCGAGAAGAGGAACCAGCGGTCCTTGTCGAGGCCGCGACGGATCTCGATCGCCACGTCCTGGCTCACCGGGTCGAGCTCGGCGAGGCCGTCGATCGCCTCGGCGAGTTTCTCGGCGGCGAGGTCGATCTGCGCGACGATGTCGGCGATCGCCTCGTCGTAGGGCTGGAAGCCGAGCTTGGGGTTCGCAGCACCGCTCTTGTCGGCGACGGACTTGAGGCGGCCGTCGACGGGCAGGCCCAGCGCGACGACTCGCTCAGCGGCGAGGTCGGCCCACTCCTGCGCGTGCGCCACGACGTCGTCGAGCAGCTCGTGCACCGCGATGAAGTTCACGCCGCGCACGTGCCAGTGCGCCTGCTTGCCGTTGACGGCGAGGGCCACGAGCTCCTGCACGACGGGGGTGAGGAACTGGGCGACGCCCGATGCCACGTCGGCGTTCGCGCCGGCCTTCGGGGTCTTGGGGGCGATCTTGGTGTCGGTCATATGGTCCACCTTCCCTGAACGTATGTCGTGTTCAACGCTACGCGGGTGCTCGCATATTTCAAGGAAGGGAAGGCTCGGCTGATCTGGGGTTGACACCGGGCGTCACACCCCGTTCGGTCGACCTCGACCTCGTTCGCCGAGGTCGGAGCAGAGGTGCGACGGCGCTCCGTGAGCGTCGCTATGCGGAGGCTCTCAGGGGCTCGAGGGCGGCGAGGACGAGGTCGAGGCCGAAGGTGAACTCCTCGGCCGGGTCGTAGCCGGCAGCGACGAGCGCCGCAGCGGACTCGTTGAGGTAGGGAAACTCGTCAGGTGGAAGCTGGGGCAGGTAGACGCCCTCGCCCAGGTCCGCGAACTCGTCGGCGGTGTCGAACGGGAGGCCGGCTTCCTGCAGGGCGAAGCCGTAGACGTAGCTGTCGAGCAACCAGTTGGCGTGCGTCGCCATCACGACTGTGAAGCCGGCTCTCCGCAGGCAGGCGGTGACCGCTTCGTGGTGACGGAGATTCGCGGGCCCAGGCGACGTCCGCGATTCCAACAGGCCGATCGCCCACGGGTGGCCTGCGAGAACCTGTCGAGTGGATACCGCCCGCCGCCGCATCGCCGACTGCCAGTCGGATTCTTCCGACGGGAGTTCGATCTCTTCGAACACGAGGTCGACCATGGCGTCGAGCAGCTCGTCTTTGCTCGCGACGTAGCGGTAGAGCGTCATCGCGCCCGCGTCGAGCTCGCCGGCCAACCGGCGCATGCTCAGCCCGGCGACCCCCTCGCGATCGGCGAGCCGGACCGCCTCGACCACCACGCGCCGCTTGCTCAGCCCCGCGTCTGACGCGACCTCGCGTTCTTCCCTCGCAGACACGGTCCCCTCGCTTCTCTCGACCGGCTTGACAAGCGTACACCGTACGCGTCATAGTACACCGTACGCGTACACCGTACGCGTACGGTGTACGAGCCACTGAGCGTCGCAGCTCGGACGAGAGGAGTCTTCCTGTGGGGATCGAACAGCAATCGGGTGCGGGAGAACGCCTGGTGTCGGCGTCAGGTCTGGCCGGGACGACGATGCGGGCCGCCGTGCAGCACTGCTACGGCCCGCCCTCAGCCCTCCAGTCGTCGGAGGTCGCGATCCCGGCGCCAGGTCGAGGCGATGTGCTCGTCCAGGTGGGCGCGGCCTCGGTTCACCTCGGCGACTACTTCGTCATGACCGGGGAGCCGTACGTGGTGCGCCTGGTGTTCGGGCTCCGGCGGCCGCGCAACGGCATCCCCGGCAGGGATCTCGCCGGTGTGGTGGCAGCGGTCGGGAAGGACGTCACCGCGCTCCGCCCCGGCGACGAGGTGTTCGGGTGGAGCACCGCTGGAACGCTCGCGGAGTACGCGTGCGTCCCGGCGGACAACCTGGTGCCCGTGCCCGCCGACGTGTCGGTCGGGGACGCGGCGACGATGCCCACGTCGGCCATGACGGCGTTGCAGGCATTGCGCAAGATCGCGAACGTTCAACCGGGCCAGACGGTGCTGGTCACGGGCGCGTCGGGCGGCGTGGGCTCCTTCGCCGTACAGATCGCCAAGGCTTTCGGCGCCGAGGTGACGGGGGTGTGCAGCACCCGCAACGTCGACCTGGTCCGCTCACTCGGCGCCGACCACGTCGTCGACTACACGAAGACCGACTTCACCCGCGCCGAGAAGCGCTACGACGTCATCCTCGACAACGTGGAAGCCCAGCCCCTGGCGGCTGTCCGCCGAGCGCTGACGCCCACCGGCACCCTGATCCCCAACAGTGGACGCGGCGGCCGCTGGCTCGGCCCCATCGGTCGGATCGTCACAGCGCGCGTGCTATCCGGGTTCACCCGTCAGCAGCTGAAGCCCTTCACGTCGGTCGGGAAGCGCCAGGACCTGCTCACCCTGGCCGACCTGCTCACGACCGGGCAGGTCACGCCCGTCATCGACCGCACTTACCCCCTCGACGAAGCAGCCGACGCGCTCCGCTACATCGCGGCCGGCCACACCAGAGGAAAGGTCGTGATCACCGTCTGACTACCGGACCGACGAGAACGACCCAACCCGTGCGTACGCACGCCCAGATCTGCCGCCACTCCGGCGGACGGACCGCTCCTCCTGAAAGAAGAAACCGATGACCATCCGAACGAACACCCCGAACCTGCTCGACAATCCGCCCGTCCCCGTGCAGGCCAAGATCGCCGCAGCATGGACCAGCTTCATGTTCCTCTACATCTACGTCGACCTCTTCAACCTCTACAAGCCCGGCGTCGTCGACGGCATCCTGAACGGCCTCATCTGGAAGTTCGACATCAGCTCGACGTTGTTGACCATTTTCCTCGCGTCCGTGTCGATCCCGGCCCTGATGGTGGTGCTCTCCATGACGCTGCCCGCCCGCGTGAACCGCGCTACGAACCTCGTCGTCGCATCGCTCCTCATCCCCTACACGGCGTTCAACGCGGCAGGGGCGACCTCGGAGTGGGCCTTCTTCTACGGCCTCTCCATCGGAATCGAGGTGCTGCTCCTGGCCTTCATCCTGCGCTTCGCCTGGACCTGGCCTCGAACCGCCGCCGTCCCAGCCGGTCCCGCGACGACCGACCTTCGACAGGACCTTCGACAGTAGGTATCCGTGCCCGACGGCGTGAAGCCCGCGTCGGAGAGCAGCTGATTCGAGAATTCCACGACGGTGGCGGTCATCGAGTCCACCTCCGCGAGGACGCTGTCCGGCTCAACGCGGAGAGCTTCGATTCGTTGTGGGAAGGTGCCGATCCGGGTGAGGCACTCGCTCAAGGGGCGGTTGCCAGCGGCTTCGACAGGCGGAACGATCTGCAGGCTCGACTTCTGAGCGTGGAGGGGATGACGGGAATCGAACCCGCGTAATCAGTTTGGAAGACTGAGGCTCTACCATTGAGCTACATCCCCGCGTACCCGCTCGCGGGCACTGGATCATCGTAGTACACGATGACCCCCGTCTCGTGACGCGCGCCGGCGTCGCCCACTTATCGCAGGGCCGCGATCGTACGGATGGTGCCGCGGGCGAGGCGCAGCTGGCGCTCGTACGTCGCAGCGAGCACGACGAGCAGCACGCCCGCGATGCCGAGCCACAGCCACCACCACACCGCCTCGTAGAGGTCGGTGATCCACGGCCAGAACTGCACGAGCGCGTGCGCGAGCAGCACCGCCCCGCCGAGCAGCAGGGGCGCCTGCAGGCGACGGGCCGCGCCGATGACGACCACGGCGACGGCGACGACGCCGAGGGTCACGATGCGCCAGAGCTCGGGATCGGTGAAGTCAGCGCCGAGCGGCGGGACGAGCAGGATGGCGAGACCGGGGCCGAGCGCCGGCCAGCTGCCGAGTTCGGGGGAGTGCAGCATCCGGAACCATCCCGCACCGATGAGCGCGATGCCGACCGATGCGGTGACGACGTCGAAGGGATCGACCTGACCCGACACGAGTGCCAGCAGGCCGCCGATGACGAGCACGCCGAGGGTCGTCCAGCCGAACACCGCGCCGGACACCGGCCGAGCAGAGGTCGCGGCCGCCGCGATGTGGGCGAGCGCGAGCACCGCGAACAGCACGGCCGCGCGCACCACCGGCGACTGACCGTCGACGATCGCGATCAGGGTCGGCACGGCCGCCAGGGCGACGGATGCCGCGAGCAGCACCTCCGCCAGCCATGCCGGCCGCGACCCGGTGCGGGCCCACATCACCGCGATCGCAGCGCCCGCCGCGAGGGCGACGACCGGCCAGAACTCGACGATGAGCACGCTGTCGGCGTTGCCGAGGGCGACGGCGGCACCACGCACGAGTCCGGCGCCGGTGAATGCGACCCATCCGGTGAGCACGCCGAGCAGTCGGATCGGCACCCCGCGCGCGACGTCGGGCAGGAAGGTCGCGGCGATCGCGACGACGATGCCGATCGAGACGAGCAGGAGCGTTCGCAGTTCGGAGTCGCCCGCCAGGCCGACGCTCGGCAGCACCGCGACCGCGGCCGCGGACCCGAACAGTGCCGTCCGGCCGCTCGCGGCGGCGGCGCCGGCAGTGCGCCGCCACGTGATCAGGCCGCCGGTGGCGGCGAGCGCCGCGGCGAGCGGCAGCGTGTAGGCCTCGGCGTCATCGACGCCGTCGCTCGAGAGCCACGTCCACACGGTGGCGACGCCGAGCCCCAGGCTCAGCCATCCGAGGTGCCGTGCCGGCCGATCGCCGCCGATCGGGTCGCCGTCGAGCGCCGCGAGCACGAGCGGCACCGGGGTGAGCAGGAGGAGTACGAGCCACGTGTCACCAGTGTCGAACGTGTCGGTGAGGCCCGAGACGAGGGCGGTCAGCCCCACCACGCCCGCAGCGGCAGCCCACACCGGACGCGTCGCTCCCGGGGGCGATGGAACGACGTGCGCGAGCGCCGCCGCGAGCAGGGTGGCGCCGGCGAGTGCCACCGCGACGAGCTCGGGCCCCACGACGAGGTCGACGGCGACGGCCGAGGCGAAGCCGAGTGCGAGGGGGGTCACGGCCGCGAACGCGATGCGGAGCGGTGCCGGAGTGCCGAGGCGGAGCCAGAGCACCCCCGCGACGACGACGACGGCCGCGGGCAGCCAGCGCAGCGAGGCATCCGCTTCGAACGCGAGCGCCCAGATCGAGACGACGGATGCCGCGAACAGCGGAACGACGACGGCGAGCCGATCGCGGGCGCTGCCGGCCCGCACGAGTGCGGCGGCGACGAGCAACGCGGAGGCGACCGTGGCGAGCCACATCCACGGCGTCGCCCAGGCGTCGACCAGCGATGCGCCGCCTGACTCGATCCACAGCGGAATCGAGAAGACCGCGGCGGCGAAGACCGTCGAGGCGATCGCGAGGTGCGCGACTCCGATCGCAGGGGCGGCGGTCGACGGCCAGATCCGGGGTGCCAGCAGCCGGCCGAGCACAGCGAGCACGAGCACGAGCGCGGTCGCCCACGGCCAGACCTCGGCGTTCGAGTAGCCCACCCACCAGGCGAGGGCGCCGCTGCCGACGCCCGCGATGACGAGTACGGCGAGCAGGCCGGGGATCGCGAAGCGGCGGAGTGCGATGAGGAGGGCGCCGCCCGCGAGCACGAGGAGGGCGGCGGCGGAGACGCCGACGCCCGGTGCGACGGCAGCGGCGACGAGCGCACCCACGAAGACCGCGCCGATCGGGAGGGCTGCGAGGGCGCGGCCACGCCGCAGCAGGAAGGTGACTGCGAGCGAGCCGACGGCGACCACGAGCGGCACGAGGACGACGGTGAGCTCGTGGCCGGGCTCGGTGGTCGCGATCGGGGAGTCGAGCTCGAGCCGCCATGGCGGCACGCTCGAGGCCAGCGTCGACCCGATCGCGCCGAGACCGAGGAACGCCCCAGGAGCCGCGGAACCGGCGGCGACGATCACCGCCGCCACGCACGCCGACAGTGCGTCGCCCGCCGCGCCGCCGCGAAGACGCGTGCCCGCGGCGAACAGGCAGGCCACGAGGCCCGCGGCCGCCGGTGCCAGCCACAGCGACTGCGCGGTCTCGAGCTCGCGATAGATCGGCAGCGCCGCGGCGAGGGCGAGGCTGAGCCCGAGCACCGGTGCCGCGACTCCGCCCCACGCCGGAGCCACGCCCCGACGCACGCGCACCGCGAGCAACGCGATCAGCCATGCGGCGGCCACTGCGAGGTGCTCCCACAGCTGGCTCCACGGAACCTCGGGCAGCGCGAAGGTCGCGGGAATCAGGGCGAGCGCTCCCGCGACGAAGCCCGCCGCCATCACGATCGTCCGCTCGACCATGGCGGGCAGGAGTACCGCGATGGAGCCGAGCACCGAGACGGCCAGGAACCCGACCAGGAACGGGGTGCTGAGCTGGTCCTGCGGCGCCGCGTCGCTGGCGAGCAGGAACACGCCGATCGGGGCGAGCGCGGCCGCGGCGAATCCCGCGACGCGGATTCCGCTGACCGCCCGCACGCCCACGAGCACGGCGGCGACGACGAGCAGCGCACCGCCGGTGTACCCGGACGCACTGACGGTCTCGGTGCCGAACAGTTCGTTGGCCCGCACGATCCAGACGTCGAGCAGCAGCAGCACGATGGCGACGGATGCCACGCCCTCCGCCGTGCCCGGCAGGCGGCGGGCCCTGAGCAGCCAGGCGACGCCCAGCACGGCGACGCTCGCGCCGGCGATGATGACCGATCGCACCTCGAGGCTCGCTACGAGGTAGGCGACGAAGAGGAACACGATCGCCGTGATCGAGATGAGCACGACGCCGAGCGTCAGGAGCAGCACCTGGACGCCGGAGCGGCCCGAACGAGGAGGGGCGGCCGCGGATACCGGGGCGCCAGCCCTGGCCGCAGGGGGAGCGGTGGGGGCGGTTGCCTGCTGTACGACGGGCGCGGTGGCGGTGGCGGGGGCGGTGCCGGGCGCGGGCATCGGCACCGGCACCGACGTGAGCGGGGTGGCCACGGCGGCAACGACGGCCGGGGCGGCAGGAGCCGCGGCATCCATCGCCTGTACCGCAGCCACAGCAGCGGCAGCCTCGCGAACCCGAGCCGCCTGCTCTGCTCGAAGGCTCGTGATGAGCGATTGTCGGGCCGCTTCGCCCTCGTGCACCGTGCGACCGGCGGCGAGCAGTCCGCCCGCTGCGGGAACCGACAGGTCGAGGCCGCAGGTCTCGCACACGGACGATCGGAGGGCGCTGAAGCACGCCGGGCAGAGCGTCGTGTCGATGAGTTGCGCGGGATCGGAGGGCCACCGTCGCAGGTCGCGACGATCGGCGGGATGCTCGGGCATGGCGACACTCTGCCACGGGAGGCGCCGCTCGGGGCGATTCATCCACAAGAACCCCTGCGCGTCGGGGCTGGACGGTGCACAACGAGCGCCCTGCGCTGTGCAGTAGACTTTCGGGGGTCCATCCGTCTGACGCATGCTTCGGCATGCCCGCGCGGCTGAATCGACGAGTTGAGTCGCGACTCGGGGCGTAGCTCAGCTTGGTAGAGCGCCCGCTTTGGGAGCGGGAGGTCGCAGGTTCGAATCCTGTCGCCCCGACGAGTTCCACGACTCGACACGAACTTCCACACAACAGGAGAACTTCCACATGCCGACCACTTCGGTTGAGAAGCTGAGCCCCACTCGCGCCAAGCTCACCATCTCGGTGACGCCCGAGGAGCTGAAGCCCAGCATCGCCCACGCGTACGAGCACATCGCCGAGCAGATCAACGTGCCCGGCTTCCGCAAGGGCAAGGTGCCGCCGCCCATCGTCGACCAGCGCGTCGGCAAGGGCGCCGTACTCGAGCACGCCGTCAACGAAGGCCTCGACGGGTTCTACCGCGCGGCCGTCGCCGAGCACGAGCTGCGCCCCCTCGGCCGCCCCGAGGCCGACATCGTCGAGTGGCCCAGCGACAAGGACTTCTCGGGCGACCTGCTGCTCGCCATCGAGGTCGACGTCCGGCCCGAGATCGAGCTGCCCGCCTACGACGGCCTCGAGCTCACGGTCGACTCCGTCGAGGTCGCGGACGACGAGGTCGCTGAGGAGCTCGACCGTCTGCGCAGCCGCTTCGGCACGCTCATCACGGTCGACCGTCCCGCCAAGTCCGGCGACTTCGTGACCCTCGACCTCGTCGCCAAGATCGACGACGCCGAGGTCGACACCGCCAGCGGCATCTCGTACGAGCTCGGCTCGGGCGACCTGATCGAGGGCATCGACGAGGCCCTCGACACGCTCTCCGCAGGCGAGACCACGACCTTCGCATCGAAGCTCCTGGGCGGCGACCACGAGGGCGAGACCGCCGAGATCACCGTCACCGTCTCCGCGGTCAAGGAGCGCGAGCTCCCCGCAGCCGACGACGACTTCGCGCAGATCGCGAGCGAGTTCGACACGCTCGCCGAGCTGACCGACAGCCTCAAGGAGCAGGTCGCCCGCAACAAGTCGTTCGGCCAGGGCAGCCAGGCCCGCGACCTCCTCGTCGACAAGCTCCTCGAGCTCGTCGAGGTGCCGGTCGCGCAGGCGGTCATCGACGACGAGGTGCACCGTCACCTCGAGAACGAGAACCGTCTCGAAGACGACGAGCACCGCGCAGAGGTCGCCGAGTCGAGCGAGAAGGCGTTCAAGACGCAGATCCTGCTCGACACGATCGCCGAGGCCGAGAAGGTCCAGGTCAGCCAGGACGAGCTGACCCAGTACCTCGTGCAGGGTGCGGCCCAGTACGGCATGGACCCCAACGAGTTCGTGCAGATCCTGAGCCAGCAGGGCCAGATCCCCGCCATGGTCGGCGAGGTCGCGCGCAACAAGGCGCTCGCGATCGCGCTCGGCAAGGCGAAGGTGACGGATGCCGCGGGCAAGCCCGTCGACCTCTCGGAGTTCACGGCCGTCGCCGCTGCCGAGGCCGAGGCTGAGGCAGAGGTCGTCGACGAGGCCGAAGAGATCGTCGAAGAGGCCGAGGCCGCTGAGAAGCCCGCGCCGAAGAAGCGCGCGCCGAAGAAGGCCGCAGCCGCCGATGAGGCCGCCGCTGAGAAGCCCGCGCCGAAGAAGCGCGCAACGAAGACGGCCGACGCCGAGTAATTCGGTGATCGAACCCTGAACGGGGCCGGGCGATTCGCTCGGCCCCGTTTCTCGTCCGAGGAGGACCGGATGTCGCAGTGGCAGCAACGAGTGGACGCCGTCTGGGCCGAGGCGCAGCCGCTCGGCGACGACGAGGTGATCCGCCGCATCGACGCGCTCGCGGCCGAACGCCCGCAGGGCGACCCGATCGCGCTCTTCGAGCAGGCGGGCGCCCGCGACTCGGCGGGCCTCGAAGCCGAGGCCGAACCGCTCTACCGCGAGGCCATCGCGGGTGGGCTCACGGGCTCCGAACGCGTGCAGGCGCACTTGCAGCTCGCCTCGACGATCCGCAACCTCGGGCGGCCGCTCGAGGCCATCGCCCTCCTCGACGCGATCGAGCCCGAGGCGGGTGAGTTGCGCGATGCCGTGATCGCCTTCCGAGCGCTCGCGCGGGTCGATGCGGGCGACGCCCGCCTCGCGGCATCCGAGGCGCTCGCGGCCCTCGCGCCGCACCCGCAGCGGTATCGGGTGTCGCTCGCCGCATACGCCGCGGAGCTCGCGGCATCCGCCTAGGGCGAACAGCCCCGTTCACGCGCGTTGCACCGGATAGATTCGAGTGAACGCGACAACGGAAACGGAGCGACACATGGCCGAACCGACACCAGGCACCGGTGTTTTCGATCGACTGCTGAAGGACCGCATCATCTGGCTTGGCTCCGAGGTGCGCGACGACAACGCGAACGAGATCGCGGCGAAGCTGCTGCTGCTCGCCGCTGAAGATGCCAAGAAGGACATCTACCTCTACGTGAACTCGCCCGGTGGCTCGATCACGGCGGGCATGGCGATCTACGACACCATGCAGTTCGTGCCCAACGACATCGTCACCGTCGGCATCGGCATGGCCGCCTCCATGGGGCAGCTGCTCCTGACGGCCGGCACCAAGGGCAAGCGGTACATCACCCCCAACGCGCGCGTGCTGCTGCACCAGCCGCACGGCGGCTTCGGCGGCACCGCGAGCGACATCCAGACGCAGGCGCAGCTCATCCTCGACATGAAGAAGCGACTCGCGGAGATCACCGCGGCGCAGACGGGCAAGACCGTCGAGCAGATCAACGCCGACGGCGACCGCGACCGCTGGTTCAACGCGCAGGAGGCCCTCGAGTACGGCTTCGTCGACCACATCCGCGAATCGGCCCTCGACGTGGCCGGTGGCGGCGGAACCCAGGCGTAGGCACTCGAGAGAAGAGAGAACGAGCGAATGAACATCCCCGCTTTCGGTGGCACCGCCTTCAACGGCGTCCAGGCACCGGGCTCGCGCTACATCCTGCCGAGCTTCGAGGAGCGCACGGCCTACGGCTACAAGCGCCAAGACCCCTACGCGAAGCTCTTCGAGGACCGCATCATCTTCCTCGGCGTGCAGGTCGACGACGCATCCGCCGACGACATCATGGCGCAGCTGCTCGTGCTGGAGTCGATGGACCCCGACCGCGACATCATCCTCTACATCAACTCGCCCGGTGGCTCCTTCACGGCCATGACCGCGATCTACGACACGATGCAGTACATCCGTCCGCAGATCCAGACGGTCGTGCTCGGGCAGGCCGCCTCGGCCGCAGCCGTGATCGCCGCAGCCGGCACGCCGGGCAAGCGACTTGCGCTGCCGAACGCCCGCGTGCTCATCCACCAGCCCGCCATGGGCGAGGCGGGGCACGGTCAGGCATCTGACATCGAGATCCAGGCAGCCGAGATCATGCGCATGCGCTCGTGGCTCGAGGAGACGCTCTCGCATCACTCGAACCGCACGCCCGAGCAGGTGCACACCGACATCGACCGCGACAAGATCCTGTCGGCGAACGAGGCGCTCGAGTACGGTCTCATCGACCAGGTGCTCAGCTCCCGCAAGAGCCTGCCGGCGATCGCGCGATAGCGCTCGCACCGTGAACGCGGCGGATGACTGGCTGCACGACAGCCGGGCCATCCGCCGCGTTTCGCTGTATCCGGATGCCGCGATCGACCGTGTCGCATGGCCGGCGAGCATTCCCGCGATCGATCAGCTGATCGGCGACGGCGGCATCGAGTTCGCTCCGGGCCTGACGTTCCTCGTGGGCGAGAACGGCAGCGGCAAGTCGACCCTGCTCGAGGGCATCGCGACGGCGTACGGGCTGCCGCCCGAAGGCGGCAGCAACAACGGCGGGCATTCCACGCGACCGAGCGAGTCGCCGCTCTCGGAGTGGCTCCGCATCGAGCGCAGCCCGTCGGCGCCGAGGTGGGGCTTCTTCCTCCGCGCCGAGACGATGCACGGCTACTACAGCTACCTCGAGGCGCTGCCCGACAGCCCCGACCGGCACCTGCACTCGCTGAGTCACGGGGAGTCGTTCAACGACCTGCTCGACAACAAGCTCAATCACCCGCAGTACCTCGCCGGCCTCGTCTGCCTCGACGAGCCCGAGGCGGCGCTCTCCTTCTCGTCGATCCTCGGCTGGATCGCCGGGCTCGACCGCATGGTGTCGCGCGGCACTCAGGTCATCTGCGCGACGCACTCGCCCGTGCTCGCCTCGGTGCCGGGCGCCACGATCCTCGAACTGGGGGAGTGGGGCATGCGCGAGACGACGTGGGAGGAGCTCGAACTGGTCTCGCACTGGCGAGGGTACCTCGACGACCCGCGGCGATATCTGCGGCACCTCCTCGACTGAACGTCCCGGTTCGCGACCCGCGAACGACCGAGCGTGTCGAATCCCGCAGGCTACCCTCGATCGGCCCGTTCTCGGGCTAGGCTCGGAACAGACTCGTCGACTGGGAGGGTTTCGATGGCACGCATCGGAGAGAGCGCCGACCTGCTCAAGTGCTCGTTCTGCGGAAAGAGCCAGAAGCAGGTGCAGCAGCTCATCGCCGGACCCGGCGTCTACATCTGCGATGAGTGCGTCGAGCTCTGCAACGAGATCATCGAGGAGCGCCTCGCCGAAGCCGGCGAGACCGAGGCCGGCGAGTTCGAACTGCCCAAGCCGAAGGAGATCTTCGGCTTCCTCGAGGAGTACGTCATCGGCCAGGAGGCCGCGAAGAAGGCACTCGCCGTCGCGGTCTACAACCACTACAAGCGCGTCCGTTCCCGTGCGGCACTGACCTCGGCCGACGCGCGCGACGACGTCGAGCTCTCCAAGTCCAACATCCTGCTCATCGGCCCCACCGGCTGCGGCAAGACCTACCTCGCGCAGACGCTCGCGAAGCAGCTGAACGTGCCGTTCGCCGTCGCCGACGCCACCGCGTTGACCGAGGCCGGCTACGTCGGCGAAGACGTCGAGAACATCCTGCTGAAGCTGATCCAGGCCGCCGACTTCGACGTGAAGCGCGCCGAGACCGGCATCATCTACATCGACGAGGTCGACAAGATCGCCCGGAAGGCCGAGAACCCGTCGATCACGCGCGACGTCTCCGGTGAGGGCGTGCAGCAGGCGCTGCTCAAGATCCTCGAGGGCACGGTCGCTTCGGTGCCGCCGCAGGGCGGCCGCAAGCATCCGCATCAGGAGTTCATCCAGATCGACACGACGAACGTGCTGTTCATCGTGGCCGGCGCGTTCGCCGGCCTCGAGGACATCATCTCCTCGCGGGCCGGCAAGCGCGGCATCGGCTTCGGCGCACCGCTGCACAACAAAGAGGACGAAGCCGACATCTTCAGCGAGGTGCTTCCCGAAGACCTCCACAAGTTCGGACTCATCCCCGAGTTCATCGGTCGTCTCCCGGTCGTCGCGACGGTGACGCCGCTCGACCGCGAGGCGCTCATGGAGATCCTCACGGTGCCGCGCAACGCGCTCGTCCGCCAGTACCAGCGCATGTTCGAACTCGACGGCGTCGAGCTCGACTTCGAAGAGGAGGCGCTGCAGGCGATCGCCGATCTCGCGGTGCTCCGCCAGACGGGTGCCCGCGGTCTCCGCGCCATCATGGAGGAGGTGCTCGGGCCGATCATGTTCGAGGTGCCGTCCTCCACGGGCGTCGCCCGGGTCGTGGTCACGAAGGCCGCCGTGCTCGACAACGCCGCGCCCACGATCGTGCCGCACACCAAGCAGCGCCGCACCGAGAAGTCGGCGTAACCCGGTCGAGAGCGAGCTCCGCCCATCTTCCACACCGTCGTCGCCGGCGTCATCGCGGCCATCACCGGTTTCGCGAGCTCGTTCGCACTGGTGATCGCGGGCCTCACCGCCGTTGGAGCTTCGGAGACGCAGGCGGCGTCCGGACTCTTCGCGCTCTGCATCGCCACCGGTCTCCTGTGCATCGTGCTGCCGCTCATCACGCGCATGCCGGTCTCGTTCGCCTGGTCGACCCCGGGCGCGGCGCTGCTCGTGGCCGCCGCGGCCACCACGCAGGAGTTCGCCGCCGCGATCGGCGCCTTCATCGTCTGCGGCGCGCTCATCGTGCTCGCAGGGCTCTGGCCGGCGCTCGGCCGGGCGATCACGAGCATTCCGAAGCCGATCGCGAGCGCCATGCTCGCCGGCATCCTCTTCCCGATCTGCGTGGCCCCGGTGTTCGCCGCGGTCGAGCAGCCGGCGATCGCCGTGCCCATGGTGCTCGTGTGGCTCTTGCTCGCGCGCCTCGCCCCGCGGTGGGCCGTGCCCGCGGCGATGCTCGTCGCCGTGATCGGCATCGCCGTGCTGGCCGGACCCGCGGTGCTCGAGAGCGAGGCCGTGCGGCCGCAGCTCCAGTTCGTGGCGCCCGTCTTCGACCCGTTCGTGATCGTGAGTCTCGGTCTCCCGCTCTTCATCGTGACGATGGCCGGGCAGAACGTGCCGGGGTTCGCCGTGATGTCGACGTTCGGCTACCGGCTCGCGCCGCGGCCGGTGCTCGTCGCCTCGGGCGTCGCCTCGACGGCGGCGGCATTCGCCGGCGGCCACGCGCTCAACCTCGCCGCCATCACCGCGGCGATCATGGCGAGCCCCGAGTCGAACCCCGACCCCCGTCGACGGTGGGTGGCCACGTTCACCTCGGGCATCGTCTACCTCGTGCTCGGCGCCGGCGCCGGTCTCGCGGCCGCCGTCGTGCAGGCGTCACCGCCGATCGTCATCACCGCGGTCGCCGGGCTCGCCCTGCTCGGGGCCATGGTCACCGCGCTGACCGGAGCCTTCGAGGACCCGAGCCAGCGGATCACCGCGATCGGCACGTTCCTCGTGACGGCATCGGGGGTCGCCGTCGTCGGAATCGGCTCCGCATTCTGGGGGCTCGCCGTCGGCGGCGTGCTGATGCTGTGGCTCGGCCGCCCGGCCGCACCCGCAGGGGCGGGCGCAGCGACGCCGCCAGCGGCCGCAGCACGCCGCTCAGGCGACGACGAGCGCGATCTCGACGCGGAGCCCGTCTAGTCAGTCGAAGACGCGCACGAGCTCCCAGCGGCCGTCGTGACGGCGAACGTCGAACACGTGCGTCTCCCCGTCGTCGGCGCTGGCCTGGAAGCGCCATCCGGTGATCTGCAGCGGCGGCCGGCCGGGCGCGACGTCGTACCCGGCCACCGGCGCCCACCAGTCGCACGGGCCGACGAGGGTCGTTGGAGTGTCGTTCACGCGGAACCGGCGGGACCGCCACACGAGACGCTCGGGGCGGCCGTCGTCGCTCGTCCAGAGCTCGACGTACTCCTGCACGAGCGACATGGGCACCTCACCGATTCGAAGATATGTTCGATCGTAACACCGGGTGCGCGCATGCGGAACGCCGCCGAGCACGAGGCTCGGCGGCGTTCGGAGGGTGCGATCGTCGATCGGTCGAGATCGACGCAGGAGCGGGTTCGGTCGCGAGGTCAGGCGAGGTCGTCGTCGGTGCGTGCGCCGAAGACGATCTCGTCCCAGCTCGGCATCGATGCGCGGCCCTTCTTGGCGCTGCCGCGAGCACCGGAGTTGCTCGAGACGCCCTTGCCGCCCCAGATGCTGCGAGCAGCGGCGCCCGGCTTCTCCTCGGCGGACTGTTCCGACTCCTGGGTCTCCTGCACCGGGGTCGGGGCGAGCGGTGCCTGCTGACGTTCGGGCTCGCTGCCCGCCGCCTCGCGTTCGCCGCGACGGCGACGCAGAGCCTCGAGCAGGTCGGCGGTCTCGCCGAGCGACTGCTTCGGCTCATCCGCTCGCTTGATCGCCGCACGTGCGACCGCCGGGCTCGAGGCCTGGGGCGTGCGCGCGTACGGAAGCGGCTCGAGGTGCGGTGCCGTGTCGAAGTCGCCGTGCTCGGGCTCCTCGAACGTGAAGGCGCCGCTGTCGAAGCGCGACTCCTCTGAGTCGGGTCCGACGGCGCGGAGGCGGGGGATGAGCCCGCCCTTCATCTCGCCCTGCTGCGAGAGCGTGATCGCCTCGGAGTTCAGCGGCTGCAGCGACTGCTTGCGGGGCTCGAAACTCCAGCGCGCGTCGTGGTCGATGGTCTCCGCGGTGAACTCGAGCTTGATGATCCAGCCGCGCTCCTCGTCCTTCCAGCTCGCCCAGCGTTCGCCGTGGGCGCCGAGCTGCGCGAGTCGCTCGCGGATGACGCCGCCGAAGACGGGCTGCTCATCGGCCGGATCGGCCTCGGGGGTGACGTGCACGGGGACGGCGAGGGCGGAGGTGACCATGTGTTCGCGCTCGGCGAGCACCGGCCCCTCGAAGCGGCGGATGTAGTCGATCGACGCCCCGGTGACCTGTGCGACCTCCTCGGCGGACATCCCTGCACGAATGTGCGCCTGCACCTCGCGGGGTGAGGGTTTCGGACCGGTGTGCTGTTCGGGCTGCGCCTGGCGGATGCGAGATTGCAGTACCTCGTCGATCTCGATCCGGAAGCGCGCTCCATCGTCGGAGGCGGCGAGCAACGCGCCGTTCTCGACTCCGATTACCTTGAGTTCCTGCATCGCGACAAGCCCTTCCGTGCCTTCGTCTCCGCCCAAGGATGCCACGTCCTGATGTGTGCTCGTGGGAATAGCCCGGGCGCGCCGGAAGTTGAGCACGGAGCAGCTGTGGAAACGCTGCGAAAGTGGTTTGCTAACGCCACCGATTTGATGCAGACTATGGCCGCCGAATCATCGGCGATGAAGAAATGGATGGGAATGGCAACGGATTACGACGCACCGAGGAAGACCGAAGACGACTCCGAGTCGATCGAGGCCCTCAAGGAGCGCGTCCCCGACAAGATGTCGGGCGTAGTGGATGTCGACGACGCCGATAACCCCGGTGGGTTCGACCTCGCTGGTGCCGATCTCTCCGACGTCGAACTCGACGTCGTGGTGCTTCCGCCGCAAGCCGACGAGTTCACCTGCGTGAACTGCTTCCTGGTGAAGCACCGTTCGCAGATGGACCACGAGACGAAGCTCGGACCGATCTGCATGGAGTGCGCGTCCTAGACGCCCGGCTCGGTACGCTCAGGCCGTCGTGATCCATTGATCGCGGCGGCCAGTTCTTTCGGATGACGCGTCGAGATGAGCCAGTACGGCGTCGGATCCGTCGGGTCGGTGATCGGCACCCGCACGACGGGCTGCACCCAGCCGCGGATCACGAGGAACGCCCTGGCATCGAGACCCGTGCCCCGTTCGACGCGAGCTGCGGCATCCGTCGCCCCGGTCGCGATGCCCGTGTCGGCGAGGGCGATCGAGGCGCGACCGGCGCGGAGCCGGCCCTCTGCCACCTCGATGACGGGCGCGGTCACGCTGAGCGCTGCGACGGTCGCGCCATAGAGGATGACGCCGGTGGCGATGCCGGCCGGCATCGAGACGGGCGCCAGCACGAGGATGCTGGAGGGGATGAGCAGCAGGCTGGCGATGTAGATCCACGGCGTCGGCCAGAGTTTCTCGCGGTAGTCGGGCATGGCTCTATTCGACCAGACTTCTGCACTACCCTCGAACAGTGACCGATTCCGTCGATGTGCTGATCACCGCTGACCGCGTCCCGAACTACGCCCATCCGGGCGACGCGGGCGCCGATCTCCACGCTTCCGAGTCCGTCGTGCTCGGCCCCGGCGAGCGGGCCACGGTGGGCACCGGCGTCGCGATCGCACTGCCCGACGGTTACGTCGGCTTCGTCGTGCCGCGCTCGGGCCTCGCCTTCAAGCACGGCATCACGATCGTCAACGCGCCCGGCACCATCGATGCCGGCTACCGCGGTGAGATCAAGGTCGCACTGTTGAACACCGACGCCCGCGAGGCGCACACGATCGAGACCGGCGACCGCATCGCCCAGATCATCGTGATGCCGGTGAGCCGCGCTCGATTCGTCGAGGTCGAGCGGCTGCCCGGCAGCCTGCGCGGCGAAGGGGGATTCGGCTCCACCGGATTCGGGGAGCACAAGTCAGGAGTGAACGCGTGAGCGACATCGAAACCGGCGGCGACTTCCCCGCCGAACAGCCCAAGTCGGCGCCCGAAGACCGTGCAGCCGCCGGCCCGTTCGACGAGGCGGAGGCGAACCCCGTTCGCCCCTACGTCGACCTCGGCGGCGTGAAGGTGCTGCCGCGCGAAGGACTCCACCTCCGTCTCGAGGTCGAAGAGGGCACGAAGCGCGTCGTCGCGATCGGCCTCGACTACGCGAACTCGACGCTGCAGGTGCAGCCGTTCGCCGCGCCGCGCTCGAGCGGACTGTGGCACGAGATCCGCGCGCAGATCGCCGACCAGATCGCCCGTCAGGGCGGCTCGACCACCGTGCGCGAGGGGTCCTTCGGCCCCGAGCTGCTCGCGCAGATCCCCGTCGCCGCCGGCGAGGGCCAGCAGGGTCAGATGCGACTCGCCCGGTTCATCGGCGTCGACGGCCCCCGCTGGTTCCTCCGCGGCGTGATCGCGGGCGAGGCGGCGGTCGACCCCGCCGCGGCCGCGAAGGTCGAAGACCTCTTCCGCTCGATCGTCGTGGTGCGCGGCACCACGCCGATGCCGCCGCGCGATCTCATCCCGCTGCGCATGCCCGCGTCCTCCGCGGGCGCTCCCACGGTGTGACCGCGATGACGGACCCGTCCGGTTCGCCGCGCCCCGACGAGGGCGATCGAGCGGATGCCGCGGCGGACGCCGAGTCCGCCGAAGCCGGCGAGTTCGGCCGGCAACTGGCCGCCGCCGCGGAGAAGAGCGGACTCGGCGCGCTCGCGCGCGACGAGAAGCTGAGCGGCCGCGACCTCCTCACGGCGGTCGGCGGTGTCCGGGGCATCCTCGAGGCGCTGCTGCCCGGACTCGTCTTCCTCCTCGTCTACAGCGGGCTCACGAGCTTCGCCGGTCAAGACCCGCAGGCTGCGCTCGTGCCGGCGCTCGTGGCATCCGTCGGCCTCGCGGTGATCTTCACGATCGCCCGCCTCGTCGTGAAGGGCCAGCCGACCCAGGCCATCGCCGGCCTCATCGGCGTGCTCGCCTCAGCAGCGCTCGCCCTCTGGTCGGGTGACGCACGCGACAACTACGTGCTCGGGTTCTTCACGAACGCCGCGTACGCGCTCGCGCTGACCATCTCGCTCTTCGTGCGCTGGCCGGCGATCGGCCTGATCGTCGGGTTCCTCATGGGAGACGGCATCGCCTGGAAGCAGGACAAGCGCAAGTACCGCGCCGCACAGTTCCTCACGCTCGTCTGGATCGGCCTGTTCGTCGCGCGCCTCGCGGTGCAGCTGCCCTTCTATCTCGTCGACAACGTCGAGGCCCTCGGGGCCACCCGCCTGCTCATGGGCGTCCCGCTCTATGCGCTCGTGCTGGTCTTCTCCTGGCTGGTCGTGCGGGCGGTCTACCCGTCATCCGCTCGCGCTGCCGAGTGATAGAGTTATCTCGACGTCAAGATAAATCCGCACACCGTGCGAGGCCTGTCGGCGGGCGAGTGGCTTAGGTTACCCTTGCTGGAACAGCCCCATGTCTGACGGAGAAGATGGAGTGCCGCCTGCATGTCCGGCGGCATCCGCGAAGGAGAGGACATCGTGTCTGCAGTGAACAGTTTCGGGGCGAAGGACACGCTCCGCGTCGGTGATGAGTCCTACGAGATCTTCCGACTCGACACCGTGCCGGGCCATGAGAAGCTTCCGTTCAGCCTCAAGGTGCTGCTCGAGAACCTCCTGCGCACCGAAGACGGCAAGAACGTCACCAAGGAGCAGATCGAGGCCCTCGGGTCGTGGGTGCCGACGGCCGAGCCCGACACCGAGATCCAGTTCACGCCGGCACGTGTCGTGATGCAGGACTTCACCGGCGTCCCCTGCATCGTCGACCTCGCCACGATGCGTGAGGCGGTCGTCGCGCTCGGCGGCGACCCCAACAAGATCAACCCGCTCGCGCCGGCCGAGATGGTCATCGACCACTCCGTCATCGCCGACCTCTTCGGCACTGAGAACGCGCTCGAGCGCAACGTCGAGATCGAGTACGAGCGCAACGGCGAGCGCTACCAGTTCCTCCGCTGGGGCCAGACGGCGTTCGATGACTTCAAGGTCGTGCCGCCGGGCACCGGCATCGTGCACCAGGTCAACATCGAGCACCTCGCGAAGGTCACCTTCACCCGCGAGGTCGAGGGAGTGCTCCGCGCCTACCCCGACACCTGCGTCGGCACCGACTCGCACACCACGATGGTCAACGGCCTCGGCGTGCTCGGCTGGGGCGTCGGCGGCATCGAGGCCGAGGCGGCCATGCTCGGCCAGCCCGTCTCGATGCTCATCCCCAAGGTCGTCGGCTTCAAGCTGTCGGGCGCGATTCCCACGGGCGTCACCGCGACCGACGTCGTGCTCACGATCACCGACATGCTCCGCAAGCACGGCGTGGTCGGCAAGTTCGTCGAGTTCTACGGCTCCGGCGTGGCATCCGTGCCGCTCGCCAACCGTGCCACCATCGGCAACATGAGCCCCGAGTTCGGCTCGACCGCCGCCATGTTCCCGATCGACGACGTGACCCTCGACTACCTGCGCCTCACTGGCCGCAGCGACGAGCAGATCGCCCTCGTCGAGGCGTACTCCAAGCTCCAGAAGCTCTGGCACGACGCCGACAGCGAGCCCGAGTTCAGCGAGTACATGGAGCTCGACCTCTCGACCGTCGTTCCCTCGATCGCCGGCCCGAAGCGTCCGCAGGACCGCATCGAGCTCTCGGAGTCCAAGATCGCCTTCGAGAAGGACCTCCTGAACTACGCGACCGTCGACCACGACCTGGTCGACCTCGAGGGCGCCGAGTCCTTCCCGGCATCCGACCCGCCCGGAAACTCGCCCGAAGACGAGTACAGCCACCACGAGCACCACCACAAGAGCCACGCTCCTGCGACGGCCTCGAAGCCGACGGACGTCACGCTCGGCACCGGCGAGACGTTCGTGCTCGACCACGGCGCGGTCGCGATCGCGGCGATCACCTCGTGCACCAACACGTCGAACCCGTCGGTCATGCTGGCGGCCGGCCTCCTCGCCCGCAACGCGGCGAAGAAGGGCCTGAAGGCGAAGCCGTGGGTGAAGACCACCCTGGCGCCGGGCTCGAAGGTCGTCACCGACTACTACGAGAAGGCGGGCCTGACCGACGACCTCGAGGCCCTCGGCTTCTACACCGTCGGCTACGGCTGCACCACCTGCATCGGCAACTCGGGCCCGCTGCTCGACGAGATCTCGGCAGCGGTCAACGACTCCGACCTGGCCGTGACCGCGGTGCTCTCGGGCAACCGCAACTTCGAGGGTCGCATCAACCCCGACGTGAAGATGAACTACCTCGCGAGCCCGCCGCTCGTGATCGCGTACGCTCTCGCCGGCTCGATGAACTTCGACTTCGAGGTCGACTCGCTCGGCAAGGACACCGAGGGCAACGACGTCTTCCTGAAGGACATCTGGCCCGACGCCGCCGAGGTGCAGCACACGATCGACACCTCGATCAACAAGGACATGTTCGTCACGCAGTACGCCGGCGTGTTCGACGGCGACGAGCGCTGGCGCTCGCTCGAGACGCCGACCGGCGCGACCTTCGAGTGGGATGCCGAGTCGACGTACGTGCGCAAGCCCCCGTACTTCGACGGCATGACCATGGAGACGACCCCGGTCACCGACATCGCCGGCGCCCGCGTGCTCGCCAAGCTCGGCGACTCGGTCACGACCGACCACATCAGCCCGGCCGGTTCGATCAAGGCCGACAGCCCGGCAGGTCACTACCTGACCGAGCACGGGGTCGACCGCAAGGACTTCAACTCCTACGGCTCGCGTCGCGGCAACCACGAGATCATGATCCGCGGCACCTTCGCGAACATCCGCCTGAAGAACCAGCTCCTCGACGGCGTCGAGGGCGGCTACACGCGCGACTTCACGCAGGCCGACGCGCCCCAGTCGTTCATCTACGACGCGAGCCAGAACTACCAGGCGCAGGGCACCCCGCTCGTCATCTTCGGCGGTAAGGAGTACGGCTCCGGCTCGTCGCGCGACTGGGCGGCCAAGGGCACGAGCCTGCTCGGCGTCAAGGCGGTCATCACCGAGAGCTTCGAGCGCATCCACCGCTCGAACCTCATCGGCATGGGCGTCGTCCCGCTGCAGTTCCCCGCAGGCGAGAGCTGGGCGTCGCTCGGCCTCGACGGCACCGAGGTCGTCTCGATCTCGGGCCTCGAGCAGCTGAACGAGGGCGTCACGCCGAAGACCGTTCACGTCGTCGCCACGCCGAGCGAGCACTCCGCTCCCGGCAAGGCGACCGTCGAGTTCGACGCGGTCGTGCGCATCGACACGCCGGGTGAAGCGGACTACTACCGCAACGGCGGCATCCTGCAGTACGTGCTGCGCTCGCTCGTCTAAACGCTCGCAAGGGATTCGGGGCGGTCGGCTTCTTGCCGATCGCCCCCTTCTCTGCCCGGCTTCGCATGAAGCCCGGCGTAGACTCGTTCCGTTCAGCGGGACCGCCCGCGACCTTCCGGAGGCAAGACGCATGACCCTGCTCGAGACCATTTCAGGACCCCGTGATCTCGATGCGCTGAGTCCCGAACAGCTCGATCAGCTGGCGCGCGAGATCCGCGAGTATCTCGTCGAGTCCGTCTCGAAGACCGGCGGGCACCTCGGTCCGAACCTCGGCATCGTCGAGATGACCATCGCCATCCACCGCGTCTTCGAGTCCCCGCGCGACGCGATCGTCTTCGACACCGGGCACCAGTCGTACGTGCACAAGCTCCTGACGGGGCGCCGCGACCTCTCCACGATCCGCAAGACCGGCGGTCTCGCCGGCTACCCGCAGCGCTCGGAGTCTGAGCACGACATCGTCGAGAGCTCGCACGCCTCGAGCTCGCTGTCATGGGCCGACGGCATCTCCAAGGCCTTCGAGATGACCGGGCAGGACGACCGGCACGTCGTCGCCGTCGTCGGCGACGGTGCACTCACCGGCGGCATGACGTGGGAGGCGCTCAACAACATCTCCGACGACAACACGCGCAAGCTCATCGTCGTCGTCAACGACAACGGCCGCTCCTACGCGCCCACGATCGGCGGCATGGCGCGCTTCCTCAACACGGTGCGCACGAAGCAGACGTACCGCAACCTGCACCTCTCGAGTCGTCGCGCCTTCGACCGCCTCGGCGCCCCGGCCAGCGCGTTCTACCGCGGCGTGCGCGGCGGCCTGCACGGCTTCCTCAGCCGCTTCACCGACAACGAGGCGCTCTACTCGAACCTCGACATCAAGTACATCGGCCCGATCGACGGGCACGACGAGCGCGCCATGGAGTCGGCGCTCCGCCAGGCCAAGGCCTACGGTGCGCCGGTCATCGTGCATGCGATCACCGACAAGGGGCGGGGCTACGAACCCGCCCTGCGTGACGCGGCCGACCAGTTCCACGCCGTCGGCCAGATCGACCCCGAGACCGGGGAGTCGCTCGAGACCGCATCGGCCCCGTCGTGGACGAGCGTCTTCGCCGACGAGCTCGTGCACCTCGCCGAGAGCAACGAGCGCCTGGTCGGCATCACCGCCGCGATGCTGCGCCCCACCGGGCTGCATCGCATGGCGGAGCGCTTCCCGAGCCGCGTGTTCGACGTCGGCATCGCCGAACAGCACGCCGCGACATCCGCCGCCGGCCTCGCCTTCGGCGGCCTGCACCCGGTGGTCGCCGTCTACGCGACCTTCATGAACCGTGCCTTCGACCAGGTGCTCATGGACGTGGCGCTGCACAAGGCCGGCGTCACCTTCGTGCTCGACCGCGCCGGAGTCACCGGCCCCGACGGCCCCAGCCACCACGGCGTGTGGGACCTCTCGATCCTGCAGGTGGTCCCCGGCATCCGCATTGCCGCACCACGCGACTCCGTACGGCTCGTCGAGGAGCTCGGCGAGGCCGTGGTCGTCGACGACGCACCGACCGTCATCCGCTTCCCGAAGGGCACCGTCGGCGTCGACTTCGACGCGGTCCGGCGCACCGCCGACGGTGTCGATGTGCTCGCCGAGTCCGAGCGGAAGGACGTGCTCATCATCACGGTCGGCCCGATGGCCGACACCGGCCTGCAGGTCGCCGAGCGGCTCGAGGCGCAGGGCATCGGCGCGACCGTGGTCGACCCCCGGTGGGTCGTTCCGGTGCCGCGCAGCGTCATCGACCTCGCCGCCGAGCACCGCATCGTCGTCAGCATCGAAGACGGCATCCGCGTCGGCGGCATCGGCACCCGCATCCGGCAGGACCTCCGCGAGGCGGGCGTCGACACGGCCGTCACCGAGCTCGGCCTGCCCGACGAGTTCCTCGACCACGGTTCGCGCGGCGACATCCTCGAGCGGGTCGGACTGACCCCGCAGCACATCGCACGCGACGTCACCGCGATGGTGCTCGGCTCGAAGCTGCCGCACGCTCGCGGCGCCGGCATCGACGCCGAGGTGTCGACCGACACCCGTCCGCAGCCGCGCGTCTGACGTTCGCCGGGCGTCAACCCGTGCGGTAGACGTGCTCGACCGCGCCGTTCGGGAACGGCGTCGTTCGGACGAGCGTGAAGCGCGGCGTCACCGTGGCGACGGGCAGGAGCGGTCTGCCACGGCCGAGTGCGACCGGCATGTAGGTCACGAGCAGTTCGTCGAGCCGCCCAGCCTCGAGGAACTGGGCGGCGGTCGGTCCGCCGCCGACGATCCAGACGTTCCGATCGCCCGCGCCCGCTCGTGCGGCCTCGGCGACCGGCAGAACGTCGCCGGACGCGAACCGGATGTCGGAGTCGGGCGGTACCGGCAGCCGCCGATGCGTGAGCACCCAGGCGGGCCGGGCGCCGAAGTCCCAGTTGCCGGGCTGCTCCCGGAGGATCCACTCGTACGTGGAGGCGCCGAGCACGACCGCGCCGACATCGGCGAAGAAGCGATCGTAGTGCTCCTGGAACGCATCGAAGCCGAACTGCAGCAGCCACTCGAGCCCGTGATGCTCGTCGGCGATGAAGCCGTCGAGGCTTGCAGCGACGTAGTACTGGAACTTCGCCATGCACCGAGCATAGAAGCGGCCCCCGCCTTTCGCCGGGGGCCGTTCTGGTCGTGCTGGTGGCTACGCGCCCACTCCCGTGATGGTCGGGTGGTGGAACGTGTCGCCGAAGACGCGCTCGGAGGCGCCGACCCGGTCGAGGTAGGGCGTCAGGCCGCCCATCTGGAACGGGAATCCGGCACCGAGCACCATGCAGAGGTCGATGTCCTCTGCGGCCGCCACGACGCCGCCGTCGAGTATGAGGCGCACCTCGCGGGCGAGGCCGTCCTGCAGGGCGATGAGAATCTCGTCGGCCGAGCGGGGGTTCTTGCCGCCGGCGACGATCTTCAGGGCGCCCTTGTCGAAGCCCTTGACCTTGCCCTTGTCGTCCTTGTCGAGCAGCTTGCCGTAGTCGGCGAGCTTGTGCAGGTTCTCGCTGCGGTAGAACCGGTCGGGGAACGCCGCGTGGTGGGTGTCGAGCACGTGCGCACCGACCTTGAGCCCGACCAGGTCGAGCAGCACCGACGGCGCCATCGGCAGGCCGAGCGGGGCGATCGCCTCGTCGACGGTCTGGAACGAGGTGCCCTCGTCGACGGCCCGCATGGCCTCGCCGAGCAGCACGGCGAGGAGCCGGTTGACGACGAAGCCGGGGGTGTCGGCGGTGATGACGGCGTTCTTGCGCAGGTTCTTCGCCGTGACCATGGCGGTCGACAGCGTCGCCTCGTCGGTGTGCGGCGTCTTCACGACCTCGATGAGCGGCATGACCGCGACCGGCGTGAAGAAGTGGAAGCCCACCAGGCGCTCGGGGTGCGCGAGCTTCGCGCCGATCTGCTCGACCGACAGCGACGAGGTGTTCGTGGCGAGCACGGCCTCGGGCGAGATGAACTGCTCCACCTCGGCGAAGACGTTCTGCTTGATCTCGAGCTCTTCGAAGACGGCCTCGATGACCCAGTCGCAGTCGGCGAAGTCGGCCTTGTCGGTGGTGCCCGTGACGAGGGCCTTCAGGCGGTTGGCCTCGTCGGGGGAGATGCGACCCTTCTCGAGGAGCTTGTCGATCTCCTCCGCGATGTAGGCCACGCCCTTGTCGACGCGCGCCTGGTCGATGTCGGTGATGACCACCGGCACCCGCAGACGGCGCACGAAGAGCAGGGCGAGCTGGCTCGCCATGTAGCCGGCACCGAGCACGCCGACCTTGGTGACCTTCTTCGCGACCGACTTGTCGGGCGCGCCCGCCGGGCGCTTCGCGCGCTTCTGCACGAGGTTGAAGGCGTAGATCGAGGCCTGGAGCTGGTCGCCGACGATGAGCTCGGAGAGCACCTCGTCTTCGCGTTCGAAGCCCTCGGCCTTCGTGCCGCTCTTGGCCGCCTTCATGAGCTCGAGCGCCGCGTACGGCGAATTCGGCACCGAGCCGATGCGGCTCTTCAGCATCTTCGTGGCGATCGCGATCGCCGCGTCCCACTTGACGAGCCGCTCCACCTTGCCGGGCTCGTTGGGCCGCTTCACCTTGATGCGGCCGGAGACGACGCCGTCGGCCCACTTGATCGAGTCCTCGAGGAAGGCGACCGAGTCGAACTTCGCGTCGGCGATGCCGAGCTCCATCACGTCGTCGGCCTTCATCGTGCGGTTCTGCTTCAGCGGGTTCTCGATGACGACTTTGAGGGCGTTCTCGATGCCGATCAGGTTCGGCAGCAGGTACGCGCCGCCCCAGCCGGGGATCAGGCCGAGGAAGACCTCGGGCAGGGCGACGGCGGGCACCGAGGCATCCACCGTGCGGTAGTCGGCGTTCAGCGCGATCTCGAGGCCGCCGCCGAGGGCGAGGCCGTTGATGAACACGAACGACGGTACGCCGAGCTCGGAGGCCTTGCCGAGCGCGAAGTGGCCCAGCTGGCCCATCTTGCGCGCGATGTCGCGGTCGGGGATCTCGGCGACCTTCGACAGGTCGGCGCCCGCGGCGAGGATGAACGGCTTGCCCGTGATCGCGACGGCGTGGATCTCGCCGGCCGCGGCGCGCGCCTTCAGCTCGTCGAGGGTCTTCGCGTACTCGAGCAGCGACACCGGGCCGAGCGTGTTCGGGCGGGTGTGGTCGCGGCCGTTGTCGAGCGTGACGAGGGCGAGCGTCTTGCCGTCCGAGATCGGCACGTCGCGCACGAAGGAGTGCGTGACGACCTCGTCGTCGGAGAGTGCGGCGAGCGAGTCGAAGTCGATCTTCGTGTAGTCGGTCATCAGGCCTTCTTCGCCTTCTTGTCGTAGTTCGGGTTCTCCCAGACCATGGTGCCGCCCTGGCCGAGGCCGACGCACATGCTCGTGATGCCGTAGCGCACGTCGGGGCGCTCGGTGAACTGGCTCGCGAGCTGGTTCATGAGTCGCACGCCCGAGGAGGCGAGGGGGTGGCCGACCGCGATCGCGCCGCCCCACGGGTTGACACGGGTGTCGTCGTCGGCGATGCCGTAGTGGTCCATGAACGAGAGCACCTGCACGGCGAACGCCTCGTTCATCTCGAAGAGGCCGATGTCGTCGATCGAGAGGCCCGCCTTGCGGAGCGCCTTCTCGGTGGCCGGGATCGGGCCGATGCCCATGATCTCGGGGTCGACACCCGCGAAGGCGTAGCTGACGAGCTTCATCTTCGGCGACAAGCCGAGTTCCTTCGCAGCGGCACCGGAGGCGAGGACCGCCGCGGTCGCGCCGTCGTTCAGGCCCGATGCGTTGCCGGCCGTGATGCGGCCGTGGGGGCGGAACGGCGTCTTCAGGGCGGCGAGGCCCTCGAGCGTCGTCTCGGGGCGCATGACCTCGTCGCGCGTGGCGAGGCCCCAGCCCTGCTCGGTGCGGATCGCGACCGGCACCAGGTCCTGCTGGATCTTGCCCGCGGCGTACGCCGCCGCCGTCTTCTGCTGGCTCGCGAGGGCGAAGCGGTCGCTGCGCTCCTTCGTGAGCTGCGGGAACCGGTCGTGGATGCGCTCGGCGGTCGCGCCCATCACGAGGGCGTCCTCGCCGACGAGGCGCTCGCTGAGGAAGCGCGGGTTCGGGTCGACGCCCGAGCCCATGGGGTGGTGGCCCATGTGCTCGACGCCGCCGGCGATCGCGATGTCGTACATGCCGAAGCCGATCGAGCCGGACATCATCGCGGCGGCCGTCATGGCGCCCGCGCACATGCGGTCGATCGAGAAGCCCGGCACGGTCTTCGGGAGTCCGGCGAGGATCGCGGCCGTGCGGCCGAGGGTCAGGCCCTGGTCTCCGGTCTGGGTCGTCGCGGCGATGGCGACGTCGTCGATGCGGTCCTTCGGGATGTTCGGGTTGCGCTCGAGGAGTCCGACGATCGCCTTCACGACGAGGTCATCGGCCCGGGTGTTCCAGTACATGCCCTTGTCGCCGGCCTTGCCGAACGGGGTGCGGACCCCATCGACGAATACGACTTCAGCTTGATCAGCCACGCTGCAGCTCACTTTCGGTCAGGATGCTTCGATCCTACGAACGCCGCTGTGGAGGCGCTGAATCGCTTGACGGAATCTACGAAGCGTCGGAGGCGGCGTCCTCGACGGATTGTGCCGCCTCGACAAATGCAGTGGCGATTCTCTGTGAGGTTGCGGCAACCTGCCACTGGCGTGCGCCGAGGGCCAGGAGCGCCTCGCCGACGGCCTCTGCTGTCGTCTCCGCGGGCGGCGTCCATGCCACCCGGCGCAGGTGATCGGGGGTGAGCAGGTTCTCGACCGGCATGTTCATCTGCTCGGCGACCTCGGTCACGGCGGCCTTCGCGAGCCTGAGGCGCGCGTCGGCCTCGGGGTTGCGTGCGGACCAGGCTCGCGGCGGCGGCGGAGCATCGCTCGGCACCCGCACCTGCGGCAGCTCGGTGGTCGTGAGTCCGCGCTCGACGGCACTCCACCAGCGGTCGAGCTCGGTGCGGCTCGCGCGGCCGTTGAACTCGCGCAGGTCGGCGAGGGCGCGCCGGGTCGACGGCAGCGTGCGGGAGACGGCGAGGAGCGAGGCATCCGGAACCAGGCGACCGGGCGCCACGTCGAGCTCGGTCGCGAGCTCGTCACGCGAGAGCCAGAGTTCGCGGGCGACCGCGAGATTGCGGGGGCTGCGCATGGCATGGATGCCGGAGAGCCGGCGCCAGGGCTCGGCAGCCGGCGGCTTCGCGGCACGGTGCAGCACGGCGTCGAACTCCTCGGCCGCGAGCTCGGCCTTGCCGTCCTCCTCGAGTCGGGCGCCGAGGCGTTCGCGCACGTCGACGAGGAGTTCGACATCGAGTGCCGCGTACTTCAGCCATGACTGCGGCAGCGGTCTCGTCGACCAGTCGGACGCCGAGTGCTCCTTGGCGAGCTTGATGTCGAGCAGCTCCTCGACGACCGAGGCCAGCCCCACCCTCGGCATGCCGAGGAGGCGCGCTGCGAGCTCGGTGTCGAAGATGCGCTCGGGGTCGAGGCCGACCTCGCGAAGGCATGCGAGGTCCTGGCTCGCCGCGTGCAGCACCCACTCCTCGGAACGGATCGCGTCCTGCAGTGCCGAGAAGTCGGGGATCTGCGGCGGATCGAAGAGGAAGGTGCCGGAGCCTCGCCGGAACATCTGGATCAGATAGGCCCGCTGCGAGTAGCGGAATCCGCTCGCCCGTTCGGCGTCGACTGCGATCGGGCCCTCGCCGTCGAGGATCCGCCTCACCGCCTCATCGAAGGCGGCGGGGGTCTCGATCACCTGGAATTCATCCACGGTTCGTCCTCCGACGGGGCAGGGGCGTCACCCCTTCTGATCGGGGCGGCAGTCCTGCGAGCATGCACAACAACTCCGCCCAGCCTTCCACATGCGGGCCGATGGCCGAGTCGAGGGGCGTCCACGACGCGCGCAGTTCGATCTGCGCGCCGTCGCCCTGGCGGGCGAGCTCGCCGAAGCCGGTCGAGAGGATCTTCGTCGCCGTGCCGGATGCGGCGATGTAGCGCGCACCCCGCGCGTCGAGCGCGTCGACGAGCCACGACCAGGCGACGTCGGCGAGGAACGGGTCGAGGCCGATGTCGGTCTCGAGCGGCGCCTGCGCGAAGCAGACGATGCGGAAGCGGCCGCCCCAGGCCTCTGGTTCGCTCTGGTCGTACAACAGCACGAACCGGCCGGTGCCGAGCTCCGAGTCGTCATGTCGGCTCGGCATGACGTCGGCCGAGAGCGCGACGGCGTTCGGGGCGAGCGAGCCGGGAGCGGGGATCTCCGAGATGCGCAGTTCCGCCCTGGGGGTGGCCGCCCGCAATGACTCGAGGGCGGCCTCGAACTCGGAGGGAAGCGGAGGCGCTGAGTCGGGCACGAGTGCAGACTAGAGTCTCGGATACTGGGGACGTCGGCGGCACGCCGCGCCACCGGCACACGATGACTGCTTCGGGAGGAAACGGATGCGTCGAAAGCGCGGTGCACGTTCCGCGATCGGGATCGCCTTTGGCGCCGTCGGGCTCATCGCCGTGACGATCGGGGCCGCGACCGCCGCCACTGCGGTGTTCTTCGCGCGGAAGGTCGTCACGCCGCCCGAGCGACGCGAAGAGGACGTGCGGATCACCAGGGTCGACCTCGCCGCGGGCGAGATCACGCTGGTCGGCTCGGAGGAGACGCGCATGCCCGGCCGCTACGGCCTCTGGTTCGACCGCGACGCCGGTCATGCCCGTCTGGGCGACGTCATCGAGGACGGAGCGCGCGAGGTGCGGCGCAGCATCGAATCCATCGACTTCGGTCGCCTCGACCGGGCGACTCGCGGCCGCATCAACGGCTGGTACCACCTCGGCCCCTGGGAGCTCGGGCTGCCGTACGAGAACGTCGTCGTCGAGACGGAGCTCGGCGCTGCGCCGGCCTGGCTCATCAGGGCGACGGATGACTCGACCCGCTGGGTCATCCAGGTGCACGGCCGTGGCGTGAAACGACCCGAAGGGCTGCGCGCGGTGCCGCCGGCGCACGCCGTGGGCTGGAACACCCTCCTCATCTCCTATCGCAACGACGGCGAGGCGCCTGAGAGCGAGGACCGCAAGTACGGTCTCGGCGGCACCGAGTGGGCCGATGTGGTCGCCGCGACCCGGTTCGCGGTCGAGCACGGCGCCGAGGAGATCGTGCTCATGGGCTGGTCGATGGGCGGCGCCATCTCACTCCAGGCGGTGCTGCGATCTGCGGAGGTGCGCGAGCGGCTCGTCGGGGTGATGCTCGATTCGCCGGCCATCGACTGGGCCGACATCCTCCGCTTCCAAGGGCAGTTGAACAACCTGCCGCCCGAGTTCGGAGACCTCGTGGTGCGGCTGCTCGGCGGACCGCTCGGCAGCGGCCTCACCGGCATCGGCGCGCCGATCGCCGTCGAAGACCTCGACCCGATCGCCCGTGCCGACGAGTTCGACGTGCCGATGCTGCTCATGCACAGCGTCGACGACGGGTTCGTGCCGATCGACGGCTCGCGCCGCTTCGCCGCTGCTCGGCCCGACCTCATCGACTTCGAGGAGTTCGAGGGCGCACGTCACACGAAGCTCTGGAACGCCGAGCCCGATCGGTGGACAGGTCTCGTGCACGACTGGCTCGCACGCCACAGCGAGAGCCCGGAACGGCTCGGTGACGAGGCGCAGATCGTCGGCTGACGACGAGTTCGCGAGTTCGCGAGTCCGCGAAGTGCGTCGAGCTCAGACGGCGATGCGCTCGCGCACCTGTCGCTTGATGCGGCCGAGCATGCCGGTCATGCCGCGTACGCGAAGCGGGGAGACCGCCGCGCCGAGGCCGAGCGACTGCGGGTAGTCGGCGGGCACGTCGAGCACCTCGTCGGCGGTCAGTCCGTCGAGACCCTGCACGAGGATCGAGGCGAAGCCGCGCGTCGTCGGCGACTCGGCCGGCGCCGTGGCGTACAGGTGCACCCGCCCGTCTGCGACCTCGACGAAGATGAACACCGGCGACTGGCACTCCTCGACCCGTTCGAACAGGTCGGGGTGGTCGGCGTAGCGCTCGGGCAGCTCGGGCAGCTCGTTCGAGAACTCGAGCAGCAGTTGCAGGCGATCGCGCACGCCGAGTGCGAGGAAGTCCTCGCGGGTCTCGGCGAGTCGTGCGGGCAGGGTCGTCGCGTTCATCGGAATCCATTCTCCCATGTCGTGCGACGCCCCCGCCCGGCGCGGCGTCAGCGGGCGGGCGCCTCGCCGCGCGCCTCGCCGGTCACGATGGGCACGCGGACGGCGCTGCCCCACTCGGTCCACGAGCCGTCGTAGTTGCGCACCTTCTCGAAGCCGAGGAGGTGGTTCAGCACGAACCAGGTGTGGCTCGAACGCTCGCCGATGCGGCAGTAGGCGATGATGTCGTCGCCGTCGGCGAGACCGACCTCGTCGCGGTAGATCGCGTCGAGTTCGGCGCGGGACTTGAACGTGCCGTCGGCGGCCGCGGCACGGGCCCAGGGCACGGATGCCGCGGTCGGGATGTGACCCGCGCGCAGGGCGCCCTCTTCGGGGTAGGCGGGCGCGGTCGTGCGTTCGCCGCTGTACTCCTCGGGGGAGCGCACGTCGACGAGCGGGTTGCCGAAGTGGGCCAGCACGTCGTCTTTATATGCGCGCACCGCACGGTCGTCGCGCTCGACGACCGGGTACTCGACGAGCGTCACCTCGGGTGCCGCGGTCGTGAGCTCGCGGCCCTCGGCGATCCAGAGGTCGCGGCCGCCGTCGAGCAGGCGCACGTCTTCGTGGCCGAAGAGGGTGAAGACCCAGAGCGCGTAGGCGGCCCACCAGTTGTTCTTGTCGCCGTAGATGACGACGGTGGTGTCGCGGGCGATGCCCTTCGAGCCGAGGAGGGCGGCGAACTGCTCGCCGCCGACGTAGTCGCGCACGACGGGGTCGTTGAGGTCGAGGTGCCAGTCGATCTTCACGGCACCGGGGATGTGCCCGGTCTCGTAGAGCAGCACGTCCTCATCGGATTCGACGACGACCAACCCGGGCTGACCGAGGTGCTCGGCGAGCCAGTCGGTGGTGACGAGACGCTCGGGGTGTGCGTACTCGGCGAGCTTCGCAGCGGCGTCGAATTCGGCGGACATGGGGTACCTCCTGGGATCGCCTGGTCGGGCGGGGTGTTCGGGGGAGCGGACTAGGCTGATCACCTGTCCACCACGAATCTACGCGGCGCAGGGGGCGAAGTCAGCAGCCCTGTCATCCGATGCAATAGATGCACACCGGGAGCTCCTCCAGCATGACCACGGCATCGAGCCAGTCACTCATCCGTCTCGTCGAGAGGAACCCGTCGATCTCGGGGGCCGAGATCGCTGCAGAGCTCTCGCCGCCGCCGCAGTTCGAGCACGCGTCGTTCGAGTCGTACCGCCCCGACCCCGACTTCCCGTCGCAGCAGGCCGCACTCGACCGCTTGAACGAGTTCGCCGGCGCCTGGCGCGCGGCGCAGCGTCCGGGCGGGTTCTTCTCCCGTAAGCGTCCTGCCCGCATCGAGCTGCCGGGCGTCTACCTCGACGGCGGGTTCGGCGTCGGCAAGACCCACCTGCTCGCCGCGCTCTGGCACGTGGCGCACGGACCGAAGTACTTCGGAACGTTCATCGAGTACACGGCCCTGGTCGGCGCGCTCGGCTACCAGCCGGCGGTCGAACTGCTGCGCGGTGCGAAGCTCGTCTGCATCGACGAGTTCGAGCTCGACGACCCGGGCGACACGATGCTCATGACGCGGTTCCTCGGCGAGCTCATGGCCGGCGGCACGCGCGTCGCCGCGACGTCGAACACGCCGCCGAACGCGCTCGGCGAGGGCCGGTTCGCCGCCTCGGACTTCCTCCGCGAGATCCACGCCCTGTCGTCGAACTTCGAGACGCTGCGCATCGACGGGCTCGACTACCGCCGCCGTGACACCGAGGGCCACGCCGAATCGCTCGCGGGCGACGCCGATGTCTCGCGCACGGCCGCGGCACTCGCCGCGCGCGGCCACCGGATCTCGCTCGACGGCTTCGACGACCTCGTCGCGCACCTCGCGACCGTGCACCCTTCGAAGTACGTGAAGCTCGTCGCCGGCCTCGAGTTCATCGCCCTCGAGGGCGTGCATGAGCTCACCGACCAGAACGCGGCGCTGCGCCTCGTCGCCTTCATCGACCGCGTCTACGACGCCGAGGTGCCGATCATCGCGAGCGGCCTGCCGCTCGACGAGGTCTTCGGCGGCGACATGATGTCGGGCGGCTACCGCAAGAAGTACCTCCGAGCGATGTCGCGCATGATCGCGCTCACCACGGGCGAGCTGCCCCCGCACGACTGAATCCAGTTCGCCCCGGCGATTCACATCGCTTGAGCGGCGCTCGGAAACGTGCTGTTTACCTGCGGGCTCCGTACGTAACAGACGCGAAACAGTAGATGGTCCCGATCGAAACGTCCTCTCGTGAAACTTGGCGACACAGGTTCCCCCACCTGTATTCCTGAGAGAGGTTCGAGATGGATCAAGGCAACACCGCGTTCCTGTTGATCATGGCGGCCCTGGTGCTGCTCATGACCCCCGGACTCGCGTTCTTCTACGGCGGCCTCGTCAAGGCGAAGAGCGTCATCAGCATGATGATGATGAGTTTCGGTGCGATCGGCCTCATCGGCGTCCTCTGGGTGCTGTACGGCTACGCGATCGCCTTCCCGGGTGCCGAGGGCCTCGTCGCCCCCTGGTCCATCGACTGGTCGGCCATCGGCCTGACGAGCCTGCTCGAGACGCCCGAGGATGCCGCGTACCCGCCGCTCGCCTTCGTGGCCTTCCAGGCGACGTTCGCGATCATCACGGTCGCGCTCATCTCGGGTGCCATCGCCGACCGCGCGAAGTTCGGCGCGTGGATGATCTTCGCCGCGATCTGGGCGACCATCGTCTACTTCCCGGTCGCGAGCTGGGTGTTCAACTTCGGCCTCGCCGACGACGGCTCGTTCGCCTACGGCGGCTGGACCACGTTCGGCATGCAGGAGGCCTTCGGTGTCGGCGTCATCGACTTCGCCGGCGGCACCGCCGTGCACATCAACGCGGGTGCCGCGGCCCTCGCCCTGGCGCTCGTGCTCGGCAAGCGGGTCGGTTTCTCGAAGGGCGCCCACGTGCCTCACAACCCGCCGTTCGTGCTCCTCGGCGCCGGCCTCCTCTGGTTCGGCTGGTTCGGCTTCAACGCGGGCTCCGAGCTCGCGGCAGACGGCACCGCGGCCCTCGCCTGGGTCAACACGCTCGCCGCCCCGGCAGCGGCACTGCTGGCCTGGCTCCTCGTCGAGAAGATCAAGGACGGCAAGCCCACGTCGGTGGGCGCGGCATCCGGTGCGGTGGCCGGTCTCGTGGCCATCACCCCCGCGTGCGCCTCCCTCACGCCCGGCTGGGCGATCGTGCTCGGCCTCATCGCCGGCGCGGTCTGCGCCCTCGCGATCGACCTGAAGTTCAAGTTCGGCTTCGACGACTCGCTCGACGTGGTGGGCATCCACCTCGTCGGCGGTCTCATCGGAACGCTGTACCTCGGCTTCTTCGCGAACAACACGGGCCTCATCTACAGCGGTGACCCGACGCAGCTGCTCGTGCAGGCGATCGCGGCCTTCTCGGTGCTGGCCTACTCGTTCGTGCTCGCCTTCATCATCGGCACCGTCATCCAGAAGACGATGGGCTTCCGGGTGACCAACGAAGACGAGATCGCGGGCGTCGACACCGTGCTCCACGGCGAGGACGCGTACAAGCTCGAGACCGTCTGAACCTGACGGAATCACCGCGACGGCGGTGGGGTAGTGTGCCGGTGTGTCAGACACCAATCGCTTCCTCACCGCCCTCGTCCGTGTCGTCGGGGCGCTGCTCGGGTCCGGGGCGTCACGTTCCTCAGTCGGCCAGTCGCGGCCGCAGCAGGGCGGCACGACGCGAACAGCGGATGCCCCTGAGCCGGCGTCGACCTCGACCGACACGCTGTCGCCGGGGCAGGCGGGGGAGTCCGCCACCATCGAGGTGGATCCGGGCCGCCTCCGCGGCGTCGAGCTGGGCTACTCGCCGTCCCGTGACGGCGAGCCCGACCCCGGCGAGGTCGTATGGACCTGGGTGCCCTATGAGGAGAACGACGGGCGCGGCAAGGATCGCCCCGTGGTCGTGGTCGCGGCATCCGGAGCGGGCGACTACCTGGCCGTGCAGCTGACCAGCAAGGCCCACGACGGCGACCGCGACTTCGTTTCGCTCGGCACCGGCGCCTGGGACGGTGAGGGGCGGCCGAGCTGGGCGCGCATCGACCGGGTGTTCCGCGTGCGTGCCGGAGGAATGCGCCGTGAGGCGGCCTCCCTCGACGCCGAGCGCTACGGCCGCGTGGCCGCGGCGCTCGACGCGCGCTACGGCTGGCGCTGAGGTCGTCGTCCGGGCCGGTGCGCGATCGTGTGCACTCGGTCAGGATCGGGCGAGTTCAGGCGCGTGGCGGCTTGTGGAGCCCGAACGGCGACCCCTGATTATCACGGCACAGGCGGAACTCGCCGAACGTCGCGACGGTCGCCTCATCCTCGCCGCCTGGGAGGGACTCGATGGTGCCGCCGAGCCGCTCGACAGCGGCGACCGCGGCGTCCAGGTTCTCGACCCTGAAGAAGACGTAGGGCGCGGCGCCCGGGTCGCCGCCGTGCACGCCAGCGGGCACGCCGGCCCCGGTGACCGCGTAGCCGTCGCCGCCCGGACCCGTTTCGAACGTCCAGCCGAAGAGCTTGCCGTAGAAGCTGCGTGCAGTCGTGGCATCCGCTGCCCCGAACTCGATGAATGAGACCTCGCCCGACATGGTTCCCCCTCGCCTCGCGCGTGCTCAGGGCACACGGTAGTCGGCGGCCCAGCAGGCCACAACGGGAACGGGACGGCCGGATGCGGCCGAGACGTCGGGAGCGTAGACACCCCGGAAATGAAGAAAGCCCCCAGTGGAGTGGGGGCTTTCGTGGGCGATGCCGGGCTCGAACCGACGACCTCTTCCGTGTGAAGGAAGCGCGCTACCAGCTGCGCCAATCGCCCATGTGGGATTTGCGAGTCACACGCGGTGACCGCGGACTCGATACTAGCCGACCGAGGAGGGTGAATGCACATCGAGGGATGGGTGTGCCGTCGGCACAGGCTCGGGGAGGCCTCGAACCCGCTCGACACGCCCGGGATGCGGGGTCGGATTCCGCCCGTGATCAGCGCGAATCCGCCGCTCGACCCCGTCAGTTTGTGAATCGTTCAGGGAATCAGTTAGAGTCTTCCTGCACGCAGAAATGCGGAGCAACGCGGATGTGGCGCAGTGGTAGCGCATCACCTTGCCAAGGTGAGGGTCGCGAGTTCGAATCTCGTCATCCGCTCTGATCAGGATGGGGCGAAAGCCCCATTCCTGTTCTTTTGGTGGTGAACCCAGACACGGTGGATTGGCCGAGAGGCGAGGCAGCGGCCTGCAAAGCCGTATACACGGGTTCGAATCCCGTATCCACCTCCAAGCTGAGAACTTCCATTCTCGACTTGGGCGATTGGCGCAGCGGTAGCGCGCTTCCCTGACACGGAAGAGGTCACTGGTTCGATCCCAGTATCGCCCACCACAAGAAAGCCCCGGCATCGCCGGGGCTTTCGTCGTTTCCGGGCTTGCGTGCCCGTGCTTCCATCACAGAGTTGACACGATGAACCGCGTGCACATGTTCCTGGTCGACGAGACGAACCGTGACTTCGTTGAGAATCATCTCTTCATCGTTGGCGGACTGGTCTACGCGCCCGAGCAGTTCCCGCAGGTGGATGCTGCAGTCGAGGCGTGTCGGCGGGCGGCTGGCTATCGTCCTGGCTACAGCCACACACAGGCCGTCCCGCAGCAGTCGCCCGTTCGTCGCGTGGAAGGATCAGCAGCGTGCGAGGAGTCGAGAGCGTAAACCGGACCCACGCGGCTCCAGTTCGGGGAACGGAAGTCGATCGAGGTCGCACACGTGCAGTAGAACTGGCACGCAAGGCGGTTGGAAGGGCGGGAGCCAAGACGGAGATTCCTCTCAAGAGGTTCGCGGTTATCTAACCCGCGTTGCGTCGGGGGAACGGGAGTGACTGGCCGCTTTGCGCGGCCTCCCGCGAGCTGTCTGTAGTCACCAGTAATGTGTCGTTGGCAGAGCGAGGGGTGGGACAGCATGGCGCTGACGACATCATTGGCGGGACGGGGCCGGAACACGAACCTGCCGAAGAGTCACGCTCTTGTGCCGCTTCTGGAAGCCGTCGTCAACGCCATCCAAGCGATCGACGCCCGACCGGCCGACACCGTCGACTCGGGCGAGCCGGGTCGCATCGTCGTGGAGTCGATCATTGATGACGAGCTCGGGCAAAAGTGGCGAGACGGGGACGCGTGGTAGCCGCGCCTCGCGCCGCCCAGGTGCAAGGAGAGCAGCAGCGGATTCTGCGATTCTGGTGGATGCTCGAACTCTTCAGTCCGCAAGGCGTTCCGAAGCTGACTTCTCGGTCGACGCGGCCTTCGGACCGGCAAGTGGTTGAGTGGAAGCAGAACGCTCCGCTGCCGTGGGAAACGTTGCGGCCTCCTGAACCGTTGGGCAAGACGCGACGGGTCTGGCAGCACACGGTGTATCTCGGTGTTTACGATCTCGAATCGATCTACGAGTGCTTGCATGAGGCCTTCGGCGACGACAAGGATGCGTATGACGAGCGTCCAGCCGGTCGTAGCGCGTGCGCGGGCATGTTGGTTGATGGCAGCGGGAGGTTGGTAGCTGACTCGGCTGTACTTTCTTCTGCGCTGTGGGCTGTGGGGCGGATCCACACGCAGGGTGTGCGTGATCGCGCGTGGGCGGACGGTTTTCCGGATGCTGCGAAGGCTCTGCATGAAGCGGTGGACGAGTCTGAGAGGACTCGCTGGGAGGCTTCGAGTGCGGACACGCATCTTGCGCAGGATGGACAGTCCCTTCTGGCTCTGATGCGTGTTGCGCAAGGCATTGCGGGCGTTGTAGGTAGTCCCCGCCTCGCGACCGATACAATCGTCATTCAGTCGGTGGCCGTCTCGGCTCAGCGCGCTGACGAAGCCAGCGATACGGACTTTCTGAACAGCTTCTTCCTGGATGACCTCGCGACCGTTCAGGCAGATGTCGCGAACGGCGACTGCGGTAACGCCTTGGCGAGCTACTTGACGGGCGACAGCACTCTCAACGATCGAGACCGCGTGGATGTCATCCAGACCCGTGAGGCAGCCGATGACGGAGTATCAGTGGACCGTCTCCCGAAGGGGCGTTGGCCTTCCGACCCTGCCCATGGTCTTTCTCTGCGGCAGCAGTTCGCAGTGAACCACGCACTCAATGACCTTGCACCTAGTCGCGGGCTTATGGGGGTGAATGGGCCGCCGGGTACGGGGAAGACCACCATGCTGCGTGACATTCTTGCCGGCAACGTCGTCGAACGAGCTCGACAACTGGCTGCGCTCGCTCGTCCCGAGGATGCATTCACGTCGACGATCCACCGGTGGAGCACCGGCAAGTACAGCATGAAGGTCCCGCAGCTGCGACGGGAGTTGACCGGCTACGAGATGGTCGTCGTGTCTGCGAACAACGCAGCTGTCGAGAACGTGACAGCGGAGATCCCGGCGCGCGATGCGATCCATTCCCGGTGGCATGGCGAGGCCGACTACTTCGCTGATATCGCAACGGAAGTCCTTGCCGAAGTCGACGGACAGAAAGACGACGCGCCCAAGACCCAAGCCTGGGGACTGGTCGCCGCCCGTCTCGGCAACAAGCGCAATCGCAGCGCCTTCCACTCGGCGTTCTGGTTCGACAAGAAGGACCCGCGCACGAAGGAGCCGATGCCTGACAGCCCGCCGCGCATGCAAACCCGTCTCGCCCGGTGGAGCGACGGCAGCGCGCCACACAAGATTTGGAAAGAAGCGCGTGACGACTTCGCACGCGCTGAGCAACGTGTCGACGTGCTCCTTACGAAGCGGCGGCAGGCGCAGGAGCGGTTCAGGCAACTCACACGAGCGACAGAGGTCGAGCGCAGCTGGGCCGAGCACGCCGCTCGGATTCAATCCGATCTGCGCGGAATTGAGGAACAACTGGTCGCGGACCTGAGCGCGGTCGAGCTGGCAGGCAGAGAGTTGGCTCTCGCCGCGGCGGCTCGCGATCGCCGCGTCGGTGCCAAGCCGGGCATGTTGGAGACGGTCTTCACGTTCGGACGCGCAATTCGTGAATGGCGTGCAGGGCTGCAGCCCTTTGAGGATTGCCTGCAGGTTACGGAAGCTGCCCAGCACCAGGCGGAGGCGCAGGTCCGTCGATCGGAAGGCCGTGCGGTGGAGCTCGGACGCGAGCTTGTCGATGCCGAGGCGGGGCGAGCGCACGCGTCAGAGTTCCTGGCCGAGCTTCGACGCCGGATCAACGCCGACAAGGCGGAACTCGCGGTGGCGTACCCTGACGAAGCATGGAAGGGTGAGGCGCGCGAGCTATACGCTCCCTGGCTCGACGCAGAGCTTGACGCCGCAAGGTCGGACCTGTTCCTCGCTGCCCTTCAGCTCCACGAGGAATTCCTCGCGAACACTGCGAAGGACGTATCCCAAGGGCTGCGTGCTGCACTGGAAATCGTCGCAGGCGGAGGACCGCGCAATCTTGAGGCCGAGAAGAGGCGCGCAGCGTGGCAGCTGTTCTTTCTCGTCGTCCCGCTGGTCTCGACGACATTCGCGTCGTTCGGGCGCATGTTCGGTGACATCGGGCCAGAGAGCATCGGCTGGGTCCTCGTCGATGAGGCAGGTCAGGCATCTCCGCAGTACGCTGCTGGCGCGATCTGGCGCGCTCAACGAGTGGTTGCAGTTGGTGACCCTCTCCAGCTCCAGCCGGTCGTGACGATTCCGCCGAAGGCGCAGCGCGACATCGCCACCGCTTACCGTGTGTCGGATACTTGGATGCCTCCGCATGCATCGGTGCAGACTCTCGCGGACCGCGTGTCCCGCCGTGGAACGACTCTTAAGCAGGGCGACCGGCATGTGTGGGTGAGCGCGCCGCTGACGGTACATCGCCGCTGTGACGATCCGATGTTCACTCTCTGCAACGACATCGCCTACAACGGCATCATGGTGAACGGCGTCAAACGCCGCTTGGATGACCCCGTTCAGCCCGACCTTTTCGACAGCACCACCGGTCCACTCATCGCCCCGAGCCACTGGGTAGACGAACCCGCGCTGACCCAGGGCAGCCATCTCCAGGAGAACCAGATTGCCCGGCTGGAGAACGCCCTCGCGTATCTTGCCGATCATGGCATCCCGCCGGAAGAGGTGATCGCGATCTCACCATTCCGAGCCGTCGCTGGTCGGCTTGACTCGCTTTCGCGGACCTACCCAGGACTCACGGCGGGAACGATCCACACCGCCCAGGGCAGGGAGGCGTCAGTGGTGTTCTTGGTGCTTGGCGGCGATCCAGCATCTCCTGGGGCGAAGGCATGGGCGGCATCCACTGTCAACCTTGTCAATGTTGCCGCCAGTCGCGCGAAACGCCGACTGTATGTCATCGGTGACCGTGCCGCCTGGGCGAAACACAACTACTTCCACCAGCTCGCCGCGTCCCTGGCCCCATGACTCTGCGTGTCTGCTCAGCGGCTTTCGCTGCTGCGCGTCGCTGTGGAGTCGAAGCCGTAGCTCGCAGCTGCTGGGCTTATCGCATTGAACTACCGACAGTCGAACGAGGAGACTGATGGCAGGGGATCATTTCGTACCGGCTGCGCTGTTGGGCCGCTTCTCGGTAGACGAAGGCAAGCGATACAGGTCGCGACGATTGAATGTCCTGCGTAAGGGGGCGTCGCGCGCGTATCTGGCCAAGGCCGAAACGGTCGGCTATGAGAACAACCTCTACGATGTCGACTTCGACGCCTCAATGAGTGAGCACGGTGCAGGCTTCGTCGACGCGCTGTGGAAGGAGTACGAACCTCGGCTCCCAACGGCGCTCGATTTACTGAGCGAAGGTCGGTGTGACCTCGATCATTGGATCAACGTTCTGGTCCCGTTCGTTGCGTCTCTTCTGATCCGGGATAGGTGGTACGGCGAGCGACTAGCGAATGCTCACCAATGGAAAGACCATGAGGAAGGATGGCTGAAGGATGCAGTTTTCAGCGAGTCGAACCTCAATCTGAATCGAATCGTTCAGCGTAACGGCATCATGGGCAGACTGCTGGTCTCGCGCTGGTCAATGCTGGAGGTGGAGGACGATCTTTGCACATCGGATCTTGGCTACGCGTTCGAACTTGATCAAGTAGAACGCGACGGACGTGTTGAGGACCGGGTATTCCTTGTCGTGCCGTTGTCGAGACGCGCGGTGCTGTTTGTTGCACCCGAACCGGTGGTCCAAGTGCTTGAGTGGCGCGAAGGCCGCTGGGGGCGAGAAATCTTGTCGCTTGCGCACAACCAGGTCAATGCAGCAGACGTGAACGACACCATTGCTCGATGCGCACAGGATTTCGTCGCAGGTTCCCAAGCGGCGGTGGACTCCGTTGATCCTGGCAGCATCGGGAAGATTTCGCCGGCGGAGCTTCAAGCGATCCAGGAATACTGGCCCTACCGCGCGAGGACGAATGAGCTAGCGGGAGTCTGGGGCGCGCTGAGGCTTGCTGCGAACGGTGTACCTCCTGCAGATTTGGGAAGAACGCTGCTGGAGCCTCATATCGGGCTCACAGACCGCTTCGATCGAGCAGTGACGACCGTGAACGTCGGACCTGCAAGGCAAGCTCGCGTGCTTCAGGATGTGATCGACTGTGGGCCAACAGGCTTCAGGTTCACCTGGTGAGAATGCAGCGGAACGTTGCGGCGCTCGGATATCGATGGGCCCCGACCGCAGGCGCAACGGCTGCGCTGCGACAGTCGCTCTCGTGCCGCGCTGACGGCGATATCGCATCGTCTCGTCGAAGGCGGCGAGAGTGCACTGATCGTTGTCCGCACCACGCGACAAGGGCGATGCAGCGGAAACCACCAGGTTCCGATACGACCCCAGCAGTTCGCTCATACGAGCTTCGTCCCACAGGCCGTCTTCACGCACCCAGTGGTCGTAGTCCGTGTCGACGGTCTGGTACCCGCGCCGGGCCAGTTCGCTGAGCACCGAGGTCTTCCCGGCACCAGACATGCCAGTGATGAGGACACGAGACATGGAGTGAGCCTACGCGGCACTCTCGGACGCGACGGGTGCGTTTCTTGTCGAACCGGGCGTGCGATCACCAGACCAGCTCGACACGAGGGGGTATGTGGTCCGCCAAGTGATTCAGCCCTTGGCGCTGGGGGCCGGGATACTTGGTGCGTGGAGTTCCAGGCGATGCAGCAGATGGCTCGGCGGGTGGCGGCGTTGTATGCCGAGCGGGATGTCGAACGGTTCGGGCGAGCGTGGGGAGCGAACGAACTCGTCCTTGGTCTCGTGGGTGACGTGGGCGATCTCGCGAAGCTTGCTCAGGGCAAGGCGGGGGTGAGGCCGCACTCTGATCTGGATGCGGCACTCGAGCATGAGCTCGCGGACTGTCTGTGGTCCGTGATTGCGATCGCCGACGCCCTGGATATTGATCTTGAGAGAGCGTTCGGAAACGCGATGGAGGAGTTGTCGCAGCGTCTGGGCGGTCCCGCAGCGGCGGTCGAGACCTAATCAGGCGGCGATCTGGTGTGCTGCGGCCGCGTGATGGTCCCGCGCAAGCGAGGAGGAGCCCCCGGGAGACTCTTGGCAGCTGAAGCACCGCTAGGCTCGGACCGCCGACGGCGAAATCAGGCCGTCGGCAGACGAAGAACAGGCGAATCGTGCGCCGAGTCGAACGGGTCGCGCGATCACCCGACCTGCTCGAACACGAGCGGGGGATAGGTGATGCGGGTCGTGTACCAGGCCCACGAGTCGCCTGCGGTCTGCTCTATGGCGGCCCAGCCGCCGTAGGCGGGCAGGTTCTTCAGGGTGACGCTCACGGTCTGCTTGCCGGTCACGCTCCTGGGTCCTGCGCCGACGACGGTTCCGGATGCCGCATAGCCGCTCGCGTTCAGCGTCACCGGGCCGCCGGACTCGACGGAGAAGATGCAGACGTACGTGCCCACCCCCGTGATGCCGTAGGCCGCCGGCTCGAAGTGGATTGAGACCGCGGGGTTCCGGGTGGGCGACTCTCGGCGGTCGAAGCCGGCGTACGGCGTGACGGCATCCGTCTGCATGATGGTGGGGCGGATGAGGGTGAGGTTCGTGCGTCCCTTGCCGACGGTGTGCACGGGGGAGAGGTGGTCGATCGGCGCCCAGAAGATCGGGCCGAGCACGAGCTCGCCGATCCGGTACTTCTCGACCCACTCCTCGAGGCGGACGTCCGGCTCGAAGTCGGCGAGTTCGATCACACGCTCATCGAACTCGCTGCGCGAGCCCAGTTCTGTCGATGTCTCATACATGAGTAAAACTCTAGAACCGGCGGGTGCGACGCGGCTCCGGGACAGCACCGAGGTGCTGATCGGCTTCGGTCGCGGCGACTACAGTTGAAGGGTTCTGTAGACCGATTCAAGGAGTGGATTCAGGTGGCCGACGGCTTCGAGCTCTTCACCGACCGATCCGTTGTCGCAATGCGCGTCAACGGCGAGCTCAAGGACCTCGCCACGACGGTCACCGACGCCGACGTGGTCGAACCCGTCACGATGGACTCGCCCGACGGCCTGAACATCCTCCGCCACTCGGCTGCGCACGTGCTCGCGCAGGCGGTGCAGACGGTGAACCCCGAGGCGAAGCTCGGCATCGGCCCGCCCGTCACCGACGGCTTCTACTACGACTTCGATATCGTCGAGCCGTTCACCCCCGAAGACCTCAAGGCGCTCGACAAGGAGATGTCACGAATCATCCGTGCCGGCCAGCGCTTCATGCGCCGGGTCGTCACCGACGACGAGGCGCGTGCCGAACTCGCGAACGAGCCGTACAAGCTCGAACTGATCGGCCTCAAGGGCTCTGCAGCGGCCGGCGGCGACAACGAGAACGTCGAGGTCGGGGCCGGCGAGCTCACGATCTACGACAACGTCGACCCGAAGACCGGCGAGACCGTCTGGAAGGACCTCTGCCGCGGCCCGCACGTGCCGAGCACCCGCATGATCGGCAACGGCTGGTCGCTCATGCGCGTCGCCGCCGCCTACTGGCGCGGCTCGGAGAAGAACCCCCAGCTCCAGCGCATCTACGGCACCGCATGGCCGACGAAAGACGAGCTGCGCGCCTACCAGCACCGCCTCGAGGAGGCCGCGCGTCGCGACCACCGCAAGCTCGGCACCGAGCTCGACCTGTTCTCGTTCCCCGAGGAGATCGGCTCGGGTCTGCCGGTCTTCCACCCCAAGGGCGGTGTCGTCAAGCGCGAGATGGAGGACTACGTCCGCCGTCGCCACATCGAAGAGGGCTTCCAGTACGTCTCGACCCCGCACATCACGAAGGGTCATGTCTTCGAGCTGAGCGGCCACCTGCCGTACTACAAGGACACGATGTTCCCGCCGATGGAGCTCGAGAACAGCGAGTACTACCTCAAGGCGATGAACTGCCCGATGCAGAACCTCATCTACCGCTCGCGCGGGCGCTCGTACCGCGAGCTGCCGCTGCGGTTCTTCGAGTTCGGCACCGTGTACCGCTACGAGAAGTCGGGCGTCGTGCACGGGCTCACCCGCGTGCGCGGCCTCACTCAGGACGACTCACACAGCTACGTGACCCCCGAGCAGGCGCCCGGCGAGATCCAGCACCTCCTCGACTTCGTGCTCGGCCTCCTCCGCGACTTCGGCCTCGACGACTTCTATCTCGAGCTGTCGACGCGCGATGCGAACTCCGACAAGTTCAAGGGCAGCGACGAGCAGTGGGAGGTCGCCACCAACGTGCTGCGCGACGTCGCCGAGCGATCCGGTCTGCAGCTCGTGCCCGACCCGGGCGGCGCCGCGTTCTACGGCCCGAAGATCTCCGTGCAGGCGCGTGACGCCATCGGCCGCACCTGGCAGATGTCGACGATCCAGTACGACTTCAACCAGCCCGAGGGCTTCGGCCTCGAGTACACCGCAGCCGACGGCACGCACCAGCAGCCGGTGATGATCCACTCGGCGAAGTTCGGCTCGATCGAGCGGTTCTTCGGCGTGCTGATCGAGCACTACGCCGGCGCGTTCCCCGTGTGGCTCGCTCCCGTTCAGGTCGTGGGCATCCCCGTCGCCGACGACTTCGCGCCCTACCTCGGCGCGATCATCGAGCAGCTGAAGGGCGGCGGCGTTCGCGCCGAGCTCGACGTGAGCGACGACCGCATGCAGAAGAAGATCCGCACGCACACCACCCAGAAGGTGCCGATCCAGCTCATCGCCGGCGACAACGACCGCTCGGGTGAGACCGTGAGCTTCCGCTTCCGCGACGGCACCCAGGAGAACGGCGTCGCGATCGCCGAGGCGGTCGAGCGCATCAAGCAGGTTATCGAGGAGCGTCGCCAGGTCGTCACGCGCGACGACCTGTTCGCATGAGCGCGTACCAGCCCGAAGAGTTCGACGGCGTGCCGACGGATGCCGCGGCCGACCTCGCCGGCGTACCCGACGCGTTCCAGCGCCTCTGGACGCCGCATCGGCTGGTGTACATCCAGCACGGCCAGCAGCCCGACGAGCACACCTGCCCGTTCTGCCGCGCCCCCGAGATGAGCGACGAGCAGTCGCTCATCGTCGCGCGTGGCACGCACGCCTACGTGCTGCTGAACCTCTACCCGTACAACAGCGGGCACCTGCTCGTCTGCCCGTACCGCCACGTCGCGACGTACGACGAGGCGACGCCCGAGGAGATCGCCGAGATCGGCGAGCTCACGCAGATCGCGATGCGGGTGGTGAAGCAGGTGTCGAAGTGCGACGGGTTCAACATCGGCATGAACCAGGGCCGCATCGCGGGCGCCGGCATCGCCGAGCACCTGCACCAGCACATCGTGCCGCGCTGGGCGCTCGACTCGAACTTCTTCCCGATCATCGCGGGCACGAAGGCGCTGCCGCGCCTGCTCGGCGAGGTGCGTCAGGAGATCGCCGAGGCGTGGCCCGCATCAGCGTGATTCGCTGAGGCGGACTCGACCGGGTCGTCGTCAGCGCACCTGGCGCACGGTGAACTGCATGCGCGGGTGGGCGTAGGACTCCTGTGCCTCGACGAGCTGCAGCTCCCGCTCGCCCGACTCCTGGGTGAGCGAGAGCAGGTCGAAGACGCTCGAGGTGGTGCGTGCGAGGGCATCGGCGGCATCGCCGGTGCGACGGTAGTGCGCGGTGAACAGCGCCGCCGTGACGTCACCCGAACCGTTCGCCTTCATGGGCAGCTTCGGGGTCTGCACGATCCAGGCGCCCGCGTCGTCGACGGCGAGCATCTCGATCGTGCCCTCCTCGCGGTCGGGGCGCTCGACGCTCGTCACGAGCACCGTGCGCGGACCGGTGGCGCGCACGAGATCGACCGAGGCCAGCGTGGACTCAAGCGTGTCGGGCTCGGTCTCCGTGAGGAAGCCCAGCTCGAACTGGTTGGGCGTGATGATGTCGGCCGCGGGCACCACGCGGTCGCGCAGCAGGATCGGGATCGCCGGGGCCACGAAGCATCCGGACTTCGCATTGCCCATGACCGGGTCGCAGGCGTAGACCGCGTCGGGGTTGGTTGCCTTGACCCGGGCGACCGCGTCGAGGATGACGTCGGCGATGCCCTCGCCGCCCTGGTAGCCCGAGAGCACCACGTCGATCTGCGGGAATGCGCCGCGCTCCTCGATGCCGGTGATGACCTCGCGTACATCGTCGGGGCTGATCATCGGTCCGCGCCAGGCGCCGTAGCCGGTGTGGTTCGAGAAGTTGACGGTGTAGACCGGCAGCACCTCGACGCCGATGCGCTGAAGGGGGAAGACGGCGGCGGAGTTGCCGACGTGACCGTAGGCGACCGCGGACTGGATCGAGAGAATCTTCACCGCTCGATCATCGCATCTCCCGCGCCGGTGCTCCGTCCGCGGTGTCGGCGCTATCGCCGAACCGCGCGGATCGAGGCGCCGAGGTCGGCCGCCAGCTTCTGCAAGTCGGCATCGGCGAGGTCGTGCACGGTGAGGCGCAGGTGCTCGGAGGGGGAGTGGTCGCCGAGGGCGAACTCATCGCCGGGTCGTGCGAGCCATCCACGCCGCATGAGCTGTTCGGACACGGCGCGTGCCGGCGCGCCGAGCGGCACCCAGACGTTCAGGCCGTCACCGGGTCGTGTCGTGATGCCCTCGGCGGTGAGGAATTCTGCGAAGACGGCGTTGCGCGCCGCGTAGTGCGCGCCGGCGGCGCGGATGCCAGCCTCGACGTCGGGATCGGTCGCGAGTGCGTGCACGAGCCGCTGCAGCAGGTGGCTCACCCAGGTGGTGCCCGGGGTCAGTCGCATCGCGAGCCGGTCGGCGGTCTCGGGGTCGGAGGCGGTGACTGCGAGGCACATGTCGGGCCCGAGGAACTTCGACACCGAGCGCACGAGCGCCCAGCGCCGATGCTCGGCGCCGATGAGCGAGTGGTACGGCAGCTGGGAGAGCAGCGAGTAGTGGTCGTCTTCGATGACGAGCACGTACGGATGCTCCCTGAGCACCTCGCGCAGCTCGGCCGCGCGCCGTTCGGTGAGGCTGGCCCCGGTGGGGTTCTGCGCGCGCGGCGTGCAGATGACGGCGCGGACGCCCTGCTCGAGCGCCGCCCGGAGCCCGGCGACGGTCATGCCCTCGTCGTCGATCGGCACCGGGACGGGCCGGTAGCCCGCGACGCGGACGGTGTGGATGCTCGTGAGGAAGCACGGGTCTTCGAGGGCGACGGCGTCGTCGCGGGTGAGCGCCTGGGCGAGCAGACGCTCCACCGCATCGGCGGCACCGCTCGTGACCGTGATGCGGATGGGCGTCTCCGCCGGCAGATCGGCGCTCATCCACTCGTGCGCCCAGCGCGCCAGGCCGGGATCGATGACGGGCTCGCCGTACAGCACGGGGCGTCGGGCGATGCTCGCCAGTGCGAGCGAGGGGTCGGGGATGCGTGCGGGATCGGGATTTCCGGTGCCGATGTCGCGGAGGGCCGTGTCGGCGGCGAAGCCCTCCTGGGCGACGGTGGAGGCGCCGGCGACCCTCGTGCCGCCGCGGCCCAGCGTGATGACGACGCCGGCGTTCATGAGCTGCCGGTAGGCGGAGACCGCAGTGTTCCGGTTGACGCCGAGATGTTCGGCGAGCGTCCGCACCGGGGGGAGTGCATCGCCGGGGCGGAGGGCGCCGCGCTCGATGAGCGTGCGCAGGCTGTCGGCGATCTCTGCCGCTGAGCGACCCTCGATGTCGATGATGACGCACCGCCCCTTCTTCGTGTCTGCGACCATGGTATCTTTTGGCCTAGGACAATAGTTCTGTTCGTCTGTTCTGATGCGCGACAACGTGTCGCGCACGTCCGAGAGGATCCCCCTGTGACCGTATCCGAAACGGGTTCGAGCCGCGTGAAGCGCGGCCTCGCCGAGATGCTGAAGGGCGGCGTCATCATGGACGTCGTCACCCCCGAGCAGGCGCGCATCGCCGAGGATGCCGGCGCTGTCGCCGTCATGGCCCTCGAGCGCGTGCCCGCCGACATCCGCTCCCAGGGCGGCGTCGCCCGCATGAGCGACCCAGACCTCATCGACGCGATCATCGCCGAGGTGTCCATCCCCGTCATGGCGAAGGCGCGCATCGGACACTTCGTCGAGGCGCAGGTGCTGCAGGCCCTCGACGTCGACTACATCGACGAGTCCGAGGTGCTCTCGCCCGCCGACTACGTGAACCACATCGACAAGTGGGCGTTCAACACCCCCTTCGTCTGCGGTGCCACGAACCTCGGTGAGGCGCTCCGTCGCATCAACGAGGGTGCCGCGATGATCCGCTCGAAGGGCGAGGCCGGCACCGGCGACGTCTCCGAGGCGACCAAGCACATCCGCAAGATCTCCTCCGAGATCAACCAGCTGAAGTCGATGACGCGCGACGAGCTCTACGTCGCCGCGAAGGAGCTGCAGGCGCCCTACGAGCTCGTGCTCGAGGTCGCCGAGACCGGCAAGCTCCCGGTCGTGCTCTTCGTCGCCGGCGGCGTGGCCACCCCCGCGGATGCCGCGATGATGATGCAGCTCGGCGCCGACGGCGTGTTCGTGGGCTCGGGCATCTTCAAGTCGGGCAACCCCGAGGCGCGTGCTGCCGCGGTCGTCAAGGCGACCACGTTCTACGACGACCCCTCGGTCGTCGCGCAGGTCTCGCGCGGCCTCGGCGAGGCCATGGTCGGCATCAACGTCGCCGACCTGGCGGCCCCGCACCGTCTCGCCGAGCGCGGCTGGTGACGACGAACCTCAGAAGCGGATCCCTCGACGCGGTGGCGTCGGCTTCGGCCGGCCCCCGCGTCGGGGTGCTCGCCCTCCAGGGCGACTTCCGCGAGCACGCGCACGTGCTCGCGACGCTCGGCGCCGAGGTGTCGCTCGTGCGTCGCCCCGAGGAGCTCGACGCGATCGACGGCCTCGTGATCCCGGGCGGCGAGTCGAGCGTCATGGACAAGCTCGCGCGCACCTTCGGGCTGCAGGCACCGTTGAAGGCCGCGATCGCCGCCGGACTGCCCGTCTACGGCACGTGCGCCGGGCTCATCATGCTCGCCGACACCGTGCTCGACGCGATCGACGGCCAGGAGTCGCTCGGCGGGCTCGACGTCGTCGTGCGCCGCAACGCCTTCGGCTCGCAGAACCAGTCGTTCGAGACCGATCTCGACATCCCCGCGCTCGGCGAGGTGCCCGTGCACGCGGTGTTCATCCGCGGACCGGTCGTCGAGTCCGTCGGCGCTGCTGCGACGCCGCTCGCGACGCTCGCAGACGGGCGAGTGGTGGCCGTCGAGCAGGGGAACCTCCTCGGTACGAGCTTCCATCCCGAGATCACGGGAGAGCACCGCTTCCACGAGTACTTCCTCGCGAAGGTCCGCACCCGCGTCTGAAGCGGTGGTGAGCGCTCGTCCGTCCGGGGAGCTCGGGCGGGGTTCAAGGGGGTCGTCCCATCCTGCCCAACCGTCGGAATCGTTGCCGTGCACGGCGATGTGCGTGAACATGCGGCCGCGCTGACCGCGCTGCACGGTCTATTTCCAGAGGTCATCACCACTCGGGCTTGACCTTGATGCTGCATCAACCCTGCACCCTGATCTCGTACACGTTTCACACGAGAGGGACAGCGGCATGTTCTTGGCAGTATCAGGTCTCCAGAAGAGCTATGGCACAGGCATCGTCACGCCTGTGCTTCGAGGCACCGGCCTCGAACTCGCACGTCAGCGGATCGGCGTCATCCTCGGTCCGTCCGGCTCCGGGAAATCGACGCTGATGAACATCATCGGCGGGATCGACCGGGCCGACGGCGGCACGGTCGAGGTGGACGGCGAGCGGATCTCCGATCTCACCGACGACCAACTGCTCGAGTATCGCCGCGCGAGTGTCGGCTTCATCTTCCAGTTCTACAACCTGGTGCCGAACCTCACCGCGGGAGAGAACATCGAGGTGGTGTCCAACATCAGCGAGAAGCCGCTGAAGATCGACGATGTGCTCTCCGCCGTCGGGCTCGCCGACAAGAAGAACCGATTCCCCCTCGAGCTGTCGGGCGGTGAGCAGCAGCGCGTCGCGATCGCTCGGGCGATCGTGAAGAGCCCACGGCTGCTGCTCTGCGACGAGCCGACTGGTGCGCTCGATCTGGAGACCTCGCGCGGTGTGCTCGCCCTGCTCCAGCGGGTGAATGCCGAGTTCGGAACGACCATCCTGATGATCACCCACAACGCCGCCATCGCCGACATGGCCCACTCCGTCTACCGGATGCGCGACGGCCAGGTCGAGGAAGCCACGCACCATGATCAGCCCGTGCCCGCCGAGCGGATCCAGTGGTGAGCGCCCTCAACCGCCGCATCTGGCGGATGCTGCGCGAGCACATGGGCCGCTACGTCGGCATCGCGATCCTGGTCCTGCTGGGCAGCTTCTACTTCACGGCGGCCACCGGGGTGGCCGGCAGCATGGAGCGCATGGTGGTCGGGTTCGCCGACCGGAACCAGCAGGAGGACCTCACCTTCACCACCGACAAGCCGCTCGACATCGCCGACTGGGAGCGTGAGTCCAGCGCGACGATTGAGGCCTCGCTGCGACACGACGTCCGGCTGCCCAAGGGGGAGCTTCGCCTGCTGAGCCCCGGCGCAGAGCTCAACCTCGCCCAGGTGACTTCAGGTCAGGCCCTCGCCAATCCCGGGGACGTGCTCGTCGATCCGCATTTCCTGCAGACCCAGGGGCTGAAGGTCGGCGATGTCCTCACCCTCGACGGCAGAACCTTCACCGTCGTCGGCACCGTGGCCGTGCCGAACTACGTGTATCCGCTGAAAGGGCTCTACGACGTCTTGCCGACCGCGGGGTTCGGCATCGGCGTCGCCGCGCAGGCCGACATCGAGGCGCTTCCGTCGGCCACCGAGGCGGCGAGCACGACATACAGCGTGCGCTTTCATGACCGCGATCGGATCGAGGCCCAGACGGCCGCGCTACGGAATCTGCTCGGCGATGATGGCTACCGCGTCACGGAGTGGATCGAAGCCGAGCACAATCAACGCATCAGCATGCCCTGGGGGAACATCTCGAGCATGCAGTCGATGAGCTTCCCGGTCGCGATCGCCTTCTTCGTCCTCGGCTGCGTGATCGTGGGCGTGATGATCACCCGTACAGTCAAGGCCGACAGCATCATCGCCGGCAGCCTGTACGCACTCGGCTACCGTCGGGCCGAGTTGACTCGGCACTATCTGGCCGTGCCGGTGCTGGTCACCCTGGCGGGCAGCCTGGCCGGCACGCTCTGGCGCTGCCTTGCATCGCGCCGGTGGTCGGCACCATGCTCGCCGCGTACAACCTGCCGGACGCCGGGCTGCTTTTCGCGCCGCACAATCTTGCGATCTCGCTGCTCGCGCCCGTCGTGTTGATCGGGACGGCCAGCGCACTGTCGATCCGCCGAATCCTCGGCAAGCGCGCCGCTGATCTGATGAAGGGCGGCGAGAAGACCGGAAAGGTGACGGCGCTGGAGCGTGCTCTCCGGCTGGACCGCTTCCGGTTCGCCACCGCCTTCCGGATCCGCGAGCAGGTGCGGAGCATCCCGCGCCTGCTGTTCTTGGTGCTGGGCGTGGCCGCCGCATCGATGGTCATGCTCTTCGGGCTGACGTATAGCCACTCGATGGACATCGTCACCGAGCGCGGCGCACTGACCAGGTACAACTATCAGATCGAGTACAACTTCACCGAGGTGCAAGACCTGAAGGACTCGCCGGTCCCGGCCGGCGCGGAGCCGTACAACACGATTCGGGTGCATCCCGAAGGACGCGAGGCGGTCGGGTTCTACCTGACGGGCATGTTGCCGGACTCGGTCGGCATGAAGCTGAACGACACGCGTGGCTCTCCGCTGCCGCGGAACCAGGTCAACATCACCGAGCCGTTGGCCACCCGGCTGCAGCTCGCTGTGGGCGACACCCTCCGATTCGTCAGCAAGCTCGACGGCGCGTCCTACACCCTGCGGATCGACGGGATCATTCAGGCCTATGGCGAGCAGTTCGTCACCATGCCTCTGGAGGAGTTCAACCGGCTGACCGGCCAGCCGGCGGGGAGTTACCGTACGGTGCTGGCGAGCCAAGAGATGGATTTCGACGAGTCGAAACTTGCCGGTGTGCTCGATACCCGCGATCCCGGCGCGTTCGAGCAGATCGGCGCACCCACGTCGCTGATCATGGGATCTGTGTCTGCCCTTGCTGTGCTGATCGCGGTCGTGATCTTGTTCCTCGTCACGTCCTTGATCGTCGAAGAGAACCATGGGACGGTTGCACTGTTCAAGGTGCTGGGCTATCGCCGGCGGGAACTCGCCAGATTGATCTTGAACAGCGCGACGCCGGCGGTGGTCGTCGGAATCCTGCTCGGATTGCCCGCGATGCTCGCCTTCGCGAATCTGCTCTTCGGGCTCGTTGCCGAGACGCTCAACATGCTGATTCCGATCACGGTGAATCCGTGGCATGTTCTGATCAGCTTCGTGGTGATCTTCGTGGTGTACGAGATCACCAAGTGGCTGTCCGGGCGCAAACTCGCCAAGATCGCCATGAGCGATGCGCTCAAGGGCGCCGAATGAGCAACCCGGAGGAGGACAGGGTGAGCGACAAGCTGACTATCAGCCAGCTCGCCGCGTACGCCGGCATCACGGTGGCGACGGTTCGGCACTATCACCGGATCGGGCTGCTGCCGGAGCCGGCGCGCGACGGCTCGGGCTACCGGCGATACGACGCTGCTGCCGTGGTCCGGCTGATCCGGATCCACGTCCTGGCGAGCGCCGGCGTGCCGTTGGCGAAGGTGGATGACCTGCTGGAGGCTGGTCCAGAGGAGTTCACCGATGGCGTGCGGCAGATCGACCATCGGCTGCGCTCGGAGATCCGAGGGCTGCAGCGGACCCGTGAACGGCTCGCCAGGCTCGCGGGCGGAGAGCAGATCGCCCTTCCTCCGAGCGTGATCGGCTACCTCGACCGGCTGCGCGACCTCGGCGTCGACCAGCGCTACCTCGAACTCGAGCGGGATGCTTGGATCATGGTCGCCGCCCAAGTTCCCGATCAGATCGACTCCATGATGGTCCTCAAGCACGCCGCCTTGGACGACCCCGACATGGTGCGGCTCTACGGTCTGCTCAGTGGTGCGATCGAGTGGTCGGTCGACGATCCGCGGGTGGTCGAGGTTGCCGACATCCTGGACCGGATCAACCAGCGCGCCATCGGCACCGGGGTCCCGCGTCAAGATGGGTTCGAGGACCGCTTCGTCGAACTCCTGGATAGCACGATGGTGGCTTCGGCGCCGCTGGCGAAGCGGCTCATTGCTCTCCTGGAGGAGCGAGGCTGGACGGGCTGGACGAGACCCGAACGCATCCCACTCGACTGAGCCAGCGTAGTCTCGGCCCATGACCAAGTGGATCGCGCTCCTGCGCGGCGTCAATGTCGGCGGCATCACGATCAAGTCCGTCGAGTTGCGCGAAGTGTTCGACCGGCTCGGCTTCGAGCACGTGCGCACGGTGCTCGCGAGCGGCAACGTCGCCTTCGACGGGGCCGAGGGCGAGGCATCCGACGCCCTGAAGTCCCGCATCGAGCAGGCGCTGCGCGATCGCTTCGACTACGAGGCGTGGATCGTGCTGGTCACTCGCGAACAGCTCGAGCGGGTCGTCGAGGCGTTCCCGTTCGACGCATCCGATATGTCGCGCCAGCCGTACGTGGTGTTCGCTTCAGACGAGAAGGCGCTCGACGAGCTCGTGGCGGCGGCGGGGGAGCCCGACCCCGCCGCAGACCCGATTTCGCGCGGCGACGGGGTGCTCTATTGGAACCCAGTCACGGGCACGACCCTCGAGACGCCGTTCGCCAAGCTGCTCGGCAAGCCCCGTTACAAGCCGGCGACGACGAACCGCAATCTGCGCACGCTGCACAAGCTGCTCGCCTGAACGGCTCGGCGGCGAGCGTCGCTGACTTAGAATGGTGGCGCGCGAGCCGTGACCCGGCCGCGCGAGGATTCGATTCAGGAGACGCATGTCCGGGCATTCCAAGTGGGCGACGACCAAGCACAAGAAGGCGATCATCGATTCGCGCCGTGCGAAGTCGTTCGCGAAGCTCATCAAGAACATCGAGGTCGCCGCGAAGATGGGCGGCGCCGACCTCTCCGGCAACCCGACCCTGGTCGACGCCGTGCAGAAGGCGAAGAAGACCTCCGTCCCGAACGACAACATCGACCGCGCCATCAAGCGCGGCGCCGGCCTGACCGGTGAGTCGATCGACTACACGACGATCATGTACGAGGGCTACGGCCCCAACGGCGTCGCGCTCCTCATCGAGTGCCTCACCGACAACAAGAACCGAGCGGCCGCCGAGGTGCGCACGCTCATGACCCGCAACGGCGGCACCATGGCCGACCCGGGCAGCGTCGCGTACAACTTCGCACGCAAGGGAGTCATCGTCGTCGCCAAGGCCGACGGTCTCAGCGAAGACGACGTGCTCGGCGCGGTGCTCGACGCCGGCGCGGAAGAGGTCACCGACGAGGGTGAGACCTTCGAGGTCATCACCGAGGCATCCGACATGGTCGCCGCGCGCACCGCACTGCAGGAGGCCGGCATCGACTACGACTCGGCGGATGCCGCGTTCGTGCCGTCGCTCAAGGTCGAGATCGACGCCGACACCGCGCGCAAGGTGTTCCGCCTCATCGACGCCCTCGAAGACAGCGACGACGTGCAGAACATCTACAGCAACTTCGACCTCACCCCCGAGGTGCAGGCCGAGCTCGAAGCGGACTAGCCGATCGCCGTGCGAGTGCTCGGCATCGACCCAGGCCTCACGCGCTGCGGCGTGGGCGTCGTCGATGTCGAGCCGAACCGCACGGCGCGCCTCGTCGACGTCGTGGTGCTGCGATCGCCCGCCGAGCTCGACACCCCGCGCCGTCTCGTGCGCATCGCCGAGGGGCTCGAGGCGATCATCGAGGAGCACCGGCCGCAGGCCGTCGCACTCGAGCGCGTCTTCGCGCGCAGCGACGTCTCGACGATCATGGGCACCGCCCAGATCTCCGGTGTGGCCATGCTGATCGCCGCGCGCCGGGCGCTGCCCGTCGCGCTGCACACGCCGAGCGAGGTCAAGGCCGCGATCACCGGGTACGGTCGCGCCGACAAGAAGCAGGTCGGTGCGATGGTGGCCCGCATCCTCGGCCTCGACGAGGTGCCGAAGCCCGCGGATGCCGCGGACGCCCTCGCCCTCGCGATCTGCCACGCCTGGCGCACCGGGGGCGTCGCGGGCGCCGCCGTCCGTGACGAGGCCGACGGTTCGGCCGCCGACTCGGCGCTCACACCGGCACAGCGGGCATGGCTCGCCGCGGAGCGCTCCGCCTCCGTGTCGGGGGCGGCCCGTAGGCTGAAGCGGTGATCTCCTCTCTTCGTGGCCGTGTGCTCGCAGCAGCCGGTGGTTCGGTCGTCATCGAGGTCGGCGGGGTGGGGTTCCACGTCAACACGACCCCGGCGTTGGCCCTCTCGATGCGCGAGGGCCACGAGGCATCCGTGCACACCACGCTCGTCGTGCGCGAAGACTCGCTGACCCTGTTCGGCTTCGCCACCCGTGACGAACTCGACGTCTTCGACCTCCTCATCGGCGTCACGGGCGTCGGCCCGAAGTCGGCGCTCGGCGTGCTGTCGGTGCTGTCGCCCGGCCAGATCGCCGAGGCGGTGCAGCGCGACGACGATGCCGTCTTCCGCAAGGTGAGCGGCATCGGCCCGAAGACCGCGAAGCTCATCACCGTCTCGCTCGCGGGCAAGCTCGTCGCGCCCGCCGTGTCCGCGCCGAACGCGCCGGTCGTGGCGGGCGGCGCTGCCGACAGCGTGCTCGCGGCCCTCACCGGGCTCGGCTGGTCGGAGCGGGTCGCCGCCGACGCCGTCGACGAGACGATCGCCGCGGCATCCGACATCGAGGCCGCCTCGGTGCCGACGCTGCTGCGGCTCACCCTCGCTCGTCTGGGCCCGGCGCAGCAGGCGGGCCGCGCGCGATGAGCGACGACCTCGACCTCACCGACCCGGTGCTCGCCTCAGAGGCGGAGCTCGCGTTCGAAGGCGCACTGCGGCCGAAGAGCCTCGGCGAGTTCGTCGGCCAGACCCGGGTGCGCGGGCAGCTGCAGCTGCTGCTCACCGCGGCGACGTTGCAGCAGCGCACGCCCGACCACATCCTGCTCGCGGGGCCTCCCGGCCTCGGCAAGACGACGCTCGCGATGATCGTCGCCCACGAGGGCGGGCGGCCGCTGCGCATGTCGAGCGGTCCCGCCATCCAGCACGCGGGTGACCTCGCGGCCATCCTGAGCTCGCTCGTGCCCGGCGAGGTGCTCTTCATCGACGAGATCCACCGCATGGCGCGCTCGGCCGAAGAGATGCTCTACCTCGCCATGGAGGACTTCCGCATCGACATCATGGTCGGCAAGGGTGCGGGCGCGACCTCGGTACCGCTCGACCTGTCCCCGTTCACGCTCGTCGGGGCGACCACGCGGGCCGGCCTCCTGCCGAACCCGCTGCGCGACCGATTCGGCTTCACGGCGCACCTCGAGTTCTACGATGAGGCGGAGCTCGAGCAGGTGCTCGCGCGAGCCGGCACGATGCTCGGCCTCGACGTCGACCGCGAGGCACTCGCCGAGATCGCCGGGCGCTGCCGCGGCACCCCGCGCATCGCCAACCGCCTGCTGCGCCGGGTCCGCGACTACGCCCTCGTGCACGGAGAACGCGCCGATATCGACTCGGTGCGCGCTGCCCTCGAGCTCTACGACGTCGACCCGCTCGGGCTCGACCGCCTCGACCGTGCGGTCATGGAGATGATCCTCACGCGGTTCGGCGGCGGCCCGGTGGGCCTCAACACGCTGGCCGTCTCGGTCGGCGAAGAGGCCGAGACGATCGAGGCCGTCGTCGAGCCGTTCCTCGTGCGCATCGGGCTCATCACCCGAACGCCGAGGGGTCGCATGGCGACTCCCGCGGCGTGGCGCCACTTCGGTCTCGTCGATCAAGCGTCCGGCTCTGCAGCGGCGCTTCCGATCGATGACCTATAATCCTTGAAGCTGACCCCTCAGCACCGACGACTTCGTGCGCGCGTCGCACTCCGGAAGGTACTTCTCCTCTCATGACGTTCGATCCGTTCACCATCATCATGCTCGCCGTCTTGGCGGTGCTGATCTTCTTCATGTTCCGCAACTCGCGCAAGCGTCAGGCCGACGCCCGCGAACTGCAGTCGAAGGTGCAGCCTGGTGCGAAGGTGATGACCAACTTCGGCGTCTTCGGCACGATCCTCTCGATCGACGAAGAAGAGAACCAGGTGCTCCTCGAGACCTCGCCCGGCACCGTGCTCACGGTGCACCGTCAGACCGTCGCGCGCGTCGTCGAGCCGAAGGCCGACGCCGTCGAGGAGACCGCGGCGGTCGAGGGCGAGCCCGAGTTCGGCGAGCGTCTCGACTCCGCGCCCGACGCGACGCCGGGCGACGCGACCGACGAGAAGCCCGACACCAAGAAGTCGGACGACTAAGACTCATCCCGAGGCTGGGCCCGTGCACTGATGCGCGGGCTCTCTGCAGAGAAAGCGGAACACGTGGCTGCACCATCCAAGCGGTCATCCCGGCCGACCCCCGTGCGCAAGGCATGGAGATCACTCATCTGGCTGGGTGTCATCATCGCACTGCTGTTCGGCATCAATGCCGCCGGCGTCATCTGGGGCGGTGGGTCGTGGGCTCCGAAGCTCGCGCTCGACCTCGAGGGCGGCACGCAGATCATCCTCGAGCCGAAGGTCGAGACCGGCGCGAGCGTCTCGCAGGAGCAGCTCGACCAGGCGGTCTCGATCATCCGCCAGCGCGTGGACGCCTCGGGTGTCTCGGAAGCCGAGATCAACACCGAGGGCCAGAACGTCGTCGTCCGCATCCCGGGTGAACTCGACGACCAGACCCGTGCGCGCATCCAGCAGTCGGCGAAGCTCGAGCTCCGCGCGGTGCTGCTCGCCGACGCGGCGACCGATACGTCCGCCGACCCCAGCGCGAGCGCCGAGCCGACCGAGGCGCCCGCAGAAGAACTCGAGTCGACCCCGACCGCGGTGCCGACCGACGGCAGCGACCCGTCGTGGATCACTCCGGCACTGCAGCAGCAGTTCGACGACTTCGACTGCGCGCAGATCGATGAGAACTCCGCGAATGTCGCACCGGCCGACGAACCCCTCGTCACGTGCGACCGGACCCGTACCGTGAAGTACCTCCTTGGCCCAGTGGAGGCGAGCGGCGAGAACATCGCCGATGCCACCAATGGCATGGTGCAGACGCAGACCGGTGCATCGACGGGCCAGTGGGCCGTCAACATCGTCTTCGACGACGAGGGCACCAAGGACTTCGCCGAGGTCAGCACCCGTCTCTTCGGGCTGCAGGGCCAGGCACCGCGCGACCAGTTCGCGTTCGTGCTCGACGGTGAGGTGCTCACCGCCCCGTCGATGAACGGCGCGATCACTGATGGCAAGCCGCAGATCACCGGCAGCTTCGACCAGGCCTCGTCGAAGGCCCTTGCCGACCAGCTGAAGTTCGGCGCGCTGCCGATCAGCTTCACGGTGCAGTCCTCTGACACGATCTCGCCCACGCTCGGCACCTCGCAGCTGCAGTCGGGTCTGATCGCGGGTCTGATCGGTCTGATCCTCGTCGTGATCTACACGATCTTCCAGTACCGCGCGCTCGCGTCGGTCACCATCGCCTCGCTCGTGATCGTCGGCATCATCACGTACCTGATGATCACGATCCTGTCGTGGCGTGAGGGGTACCGCCTGTCGCTGGCCGGCATCGCCGGCCTCATCGTCTCGATCGGCTTCACCGCCGACTCGTTCATCATCTACTTCGAACGTGTTCGAGACGAGCTCCGAGACGGCAGACCGCTCGTCGGTTCCGTCGAGGCGGGTTGGAAGCGCGCGTTCCGAACCGTGCTCGCGTCGAAGGCCACCAACCTGCTCGCAGCCGTCGTGCTCTTCGTGCTCGCGGTCGGCAGCGTCAAGGGCTTCGCGTACACACTCGGACTCACCACGATCATCGACGTCGTCGTGGTCATCCTGTTCACGCACCCGATGCTGCAGCTGCTCGCGCAGACCCGCTTCTTCTCCAGCGGCAACCCCTGGTCGGGCCTCGACCCGAACGCCCTCGGCGCCGTGTACCGCGGTCGTGCCGAGTTCCGCAAGCCTGTCGGACAGCCGGCGAAGAAGACCGCGGCAAGCGCCAAGGAAGCGGCGCGCCGCCAGACGATCGCCGAACGGAAGGCCGCTGCAGCAGTGGGCGCCTCCGATTCGTCCGACGAAGGGAAGGAGTCCTGATGGCGAACCGTCTCACGACCTTCGGCAACGACCTCTACACCGGAAAGCGTTCCTTCAACTTCGTCGGAGGCCGCAAGAAGTGGTACACGATCGCCGGGATCCTGATCCTGCTGTCGGTCGTGGTGCCGCTCTTCACCGGCATCAACTTCAGCATCGAGTTCCGCGGCGGGTCCCAGTTCCAGATCGCTGAGGTCGAGAACGCCACGCCTGAGCCCGCGATCGACGCGGTGCACTCCGTGGTTCCCGACGCCGAGGTGCGCGTCGCGATCGTCGGCGGCACCGGCGTGCGCGTACAGACCGACCAGCTCGAGCAGGCGGATTCGCAGGACGTGACCGGTGCTCTCGCCGAGGCCTACGACGTTCCCGAGTCGGAGGTCACCTCCTCGTTCATCGGACCCAGCTGGGGTGCGGATGTCACTCGGCAGGCCCTCGTCGGCCTCGTCGCGTTCCTCCTGCTCGCGGGCATCATCATGGCGCTGTACTTCCGTACCTGGAAGATGTCGCTCGCGGCGATCCTCGCGCTGATCGGCGACCTCGTCGTGACGGTGGGCATCTACGCCTTGGTGGGCTTCGAGATCAGCCCGGCGGCGACCATCGGTATCCTCACGATCCTCGCCTACTCGCTGTACGACACCGTCGTGGTGTTCGACAAGATCCGTGAGAACACCGCCGAAGACGGCCAGGAGTCTCGGCGCACCTTCGCCGAATCCGTGAACCTCGCCGTGAACCAGACTCTCGTGCGCTCGATCAACACGAGCGTCGTGGCTGCGCTGCCCGTCGCGGCGATCCTCTTCATCGGCGCCGGCGTGCTCGGAGCCGACACGCTCCGCGACATCTCGCTCGCGCTGCTGATCGGTATCCTCGTGGGCACCTGGTCGACGGTGTTCGTCGCCGCACCGCTCTACTCGCAGCTGCGCGAGGGCGAGCCGACGATCAGCCGTCACGACCAGAAGGTGTTGAAGGAGCGTGAGCGCGCGGCATCCGTTCCGACGGATGCCGAGGCCCTGCCCAGCGCATGATGTTCGCGGCCGGCGTGAGCCGTGTGGTACGTCGGAGCCTCCGGAGCGGCGATAATTGAGTTCCGGAGGTGATCGATGACGGAGACGGGTGTCAACTCGACGGCATCGCTGCGCCGTCTGGTGCCCCGCATCTTCTCGAAGGCGCAGCCGTCGGGCGCGGTCGACACGCTCATGCGCACGGTGCGGATGCACCATCCGAAGGCCGATCTCTCCCTCATCGAACGGGCCTACACGGTCGCGGAGCGCGCCCACGAGGGGCAGAAGCGCAAGAGCGGTGAGCCGTACATCACCCACCCGATCGCGGTCGCGCAGATCCTCGCCGACCTCGGCATCGGGTCGAAGACCGTCGCTGCGGCGCTGCTCCACGACACCGTCGAAGACACCGCATACACGCTCGATCAGGTGCGGGCGGACTTCGGCGACGAGATCGCGATGCTCGTCGACGGCGTCACGAAGCTCGACAAGGTCAAGTACGGCGACTCCACGCAGGCGGAGACCGTCCGCAAGATGATCGTCGCGATGTCGAAAGACATCCGCGTGCTGATCATCAAACTCGCCGACCGGCTGCACAACGCGCGCACCTGGGGCTTCGTGCCGGCGGCATCCGCCGCCCGCAAGGCCACAGAGACCCTCGAGATCTACGCGCCGCTCGCGCACCGTCTCGGTATCCAGACGATCAAGTGGGAGCTCGAGGACCTCTCGTTCGCGGTGCTCTACCCGAAGCTCTACGCCGAGATCGAGAGTCTCGTCAAGCAGCGCACCCCGCAGCGCGAAGAGTTCGTGCAGAATGTCATCGACCTCATCACCGACGACCTGAAGGCCGCGAAAATCCGCGGCAAGGTCGTCGGGCGCCCCAAGCAGTACTACTCGATCTACCAGAAGATGATCGTGCGCGGTCGCGACTTCGACGAGATCTACGACCTCGTCGGCATCCGGGTGCTCGTGAACTCGGTGCGCGACTGCTACGCCGTGCTCGGTGCGATCCACGCCAGGTGGACTCCGCTTCCCGGGCGCTTCAAGGACTACATCGCGACCCCGAAGTTCAACCTCTACCAGTCGCTGCACACGACCGTCATCGGGCCCAAGGGTCGTGCGGTCGAGATCCAGATCCGCACGCACGACATGCACCAGCGCGCCGAGTACGGCGTCGCCGCGCACTGGAAGTACAAGGAGCGCATGGCCGGCGGCCGCGCCGCTGACAAGTCGGGGCAGAACGAGGCCGACATGGCCTGGCTCGCCCACATCTCCGACTGGCAGGCCGAGACGGCCGACCCGGGGGAGTTCCTCGATTCGCTGCGGTTCGAGATCGGCGCGAAGGAGGTCTACGTCTTCACGCCGAAGGGTCGCGTGATCGGCCTGCCCGCCGGCGCGACGCCAGTCGACTTCGCCTACGCGGTGCACACCGAGGTCGGTCACCGCACGATGGGCGCGAAGGTCAACGGGCGGCTCGTGCCGCTCGAGAGCGAGCTGTCGAGCGGCGACGTCGTCGAGGTGTTCACCTCGAAGAACCCCGACTCGGGACCGAGCAAGGACTGGCTCGGCTTCGTCAAGAGCCCGCGTGCGCGCAACAAGATCCGCCAGTGGTTCACCAAGGAGCGACGCGACGAGGCGATCGAGCAGGGCCGCGACGCGATCGCCCGCGCGATGCGCAAGCAGAACCTGCCGCTGCAGAAGCTCATGAACCAGGAGTCGTTCGCCGAGGTCGCGGCCCAGCTGCGCTACGACGACGTCTCCTCGCTGTACGCCGCTGTCGGCGAGGGCCACGTGTCGACGCAGTCGGTGCTCGAGAAGGTCGTCGCGCTCGTGCGCGACGTCGACGAGGGCGACGAACCCGACCTGCCGATCCCGGTTCGGTCCCGGCCGCTGCCGCGGCATTCGGATTCGGGCGTGCTCGTGCGCGGTGCGCCCGACATCCTCGTCAAGCTGGCCCGCTGCTGCACCCCGGTGCCTGGCGACGAGATCGTCGGGTTCGTGACGCGCGGCGCCGGCGTCTCGGTGCACCAGGCGAGCTGTCACAACGTGCAGAGCCTCATGCAGGAGCCCGAGCGCATGATCGACGTCGAGTGGGCGCCGAGCTCGAAGAGCGTGTTCCTCGTGCAGATCCAGATCGAGGCGCTCGACCGGGCGGGGCTTCTCTCCGACGTCACGAGGGTGCTGTCGGAGCACCACGTCAACATCCTCTCGGCCAACGTCTCGACGTCGACCGACCGGCTCGCGCTCAGCCGCTTCGTCTTCGAGATGGGCGACACCACGCACCTCGACCGCGTGCTCAACGCGGTGCGGCGCATCGACGCCGTCTACGACGTGTACCGCGTCAGCGACGGCTGAGCCGCGAGTTCGTTCTCGACACGGCCGAGGCGATCGAGAGCCAAACTCCGGTGCGGCATTCGCACCGCGTCGATCAGTCGGGTGCGAAGCTCCGACGCGAGTCCCGGGTGCATGCGGCAGAGTTCGACGACGACGGGTTCGGGATCAGCGTCGGTTGCGGCCGCTTCGCGCAGCAGGTCGAATCCCGTGCGACCGGGCGAGGTGCATCGCGCGCTCGGATAGTCGATGATGTCGGCCCCGGCGATCACGACCTCGCGAACGACGAGGCGCGGCGCCGAGAACACGGCGACGCGAGCGGTTCGGGGAACGCAGAACTGCGCGATCGACGGGGGAGCGGGAAGCGCCCCGTGCACCCAGGCGGCCGAGAGCCGTTCGATCACGAGGACGCGCGGCGCGCGCAATGCGACCGCGGCGGCTCGCAGGCCCGGCAGGTCGGGCTCGTCGACCGGAGCCCAGCCGTCGTCGATCGGCACGACCTCGCCGTCGATGCGCGCGGCGCAGAGTTCGGCGAGCGGGAGGTCGTCGGTGCCGAGCACGCTCGGGAGTCTGGCCATGAGGTCATGCTGCGGCATCCCACCGGCTCAGGAACCGAACGGCCGCGATCTGTGGAGAACCTCGGGGTCGTTCAGTGGTCGCGGAGGAGTCCGCGACCACTGCGGAGCGTTCAGCCGCCGACGGCCTTCAGCCAGGCGCGGCGGGCGTCGAGCGCTTCGCGAGCGGATGTCGCGGCCTTGGCGTCGCCCGCGGCCTCGGCCGCTGCGAGCTCGGCCTCGAGCTTGTCGATCGCGTCGTGCAGCTGCCCGAGCATGCCCTCGGAGCGGGCCTTCTTCTCGGGGTCCTCGCGCTGCCAGCGCTCCTCCTCGAGCGACTTCACGTGGTTCTCGACCTTGCGGAGGCGGTCTTCGACGACGCGCACCTGGTCGCGGGGGACCTTGCCGATCTCGTCCCACTTGCGCTGGATCTTGTTGAGGCCGGCGCGGGCCTGCTTCGGGTCCTTCTCGGCGAGCAGCGGCTCGGCCTCGGTGAGCAGCGCGAGCTTCTCGTCGAGGTTGGCGCGGTAGCTCTCGTCTTCCTGCGCATCGATCTCGGCCTTGGCGCTGAAGAGCACGTCGCCGGCGGCCTTGAACTTCGCCCAGAGCGAGTCGTCGAGCTTCTTGCCCGCACGTCCGGCGAGCTTCCACTCGTCGAGCAGGTGACGGTAGTCGCCGACCGCGTCGGCGCCGCGCGGCGCGAGCGCCTCGGCTCGCTCGATGAGCGCCTGCTTGCGGGAGCGCACGTCGCGATGCGAGGCGTCGAGCTCGGCGAAGAAGGCCTTGCGGTGCGTCTCGATCGTCGAGCGTGCCGCACGGAATCGCTTCCAGAGCTCGTTGGCCTCGTTCTTCGGCAGTCGCGGTCCGTCCTGCTGGTGGCGCTGCCACCGCGCGAACAGCTCGTCGAGTTCGGCGGTCGCCTGCTTCCACTGCGTCTTCGCGGGGTCGCCGGCGGCGAGTGCCTCGGCCGCCTCGACGATCGCGGTGCGCTCGGCCACGGCCTCGGCGACCGCGGCCTTGGTCTCGGCCTGCTGCTGCTCGGTCAGCTCCTTGGTCGTGCCCGACAGCGCCTCGAGGCGACGGGCGAGCGACTCGAGGTCGCCGACGGCGTTCGCGTTCGAGACGGAGGACTGGAGCGTGGCGACGGCCTTCGAGACATCCGCTGCGGGGGCGCCGCGGCGCACACGTTGCTCGAGCAGGCCGACCTGGCCGGCGAGGTCGGCGTACTTGCGCTCGAAGTAGGCGAGCGCCTCTTCAGCAGAGCCGTCGGGGTACTGCCCGACCTCTCGTTCGCCGTCGCTCGTGCGCACGAAGACGGTGCCCGTCTCGTCGACGCGGCCCCACGGTTGCTGCTCTGATTCGGTCACGGCCTCACCCTGTCGTATGTCGGATGCCGCCCGCAGGCGACGTTGACGGCATCAAGCCTATTGCACCGCCGAAGGGCGGCGCGGGCGGTCACTCGATCGTGAACGCCGTGATCGTGGTCGGCACCAGCGGGGCGCCGTCGCCGTCCGGGGCGCCGTCGCCGTCGGCGTCGCTCGTACCGGCGTCGATGACGCCCGCACGGAGTGCGTCGAGACCGCTCGTCACCTTGCCGATGACCGTGTAGCCGCCGGTGCCGCCGGGCAGCGTCGTGTCCTCGTAGACGATGAAGAACTGGCTGCCCTGGCTGTACTGCGAGTCGAGGCGCGCCATGGCGATCGTGCCGGCCGGGTAGAGCGCATCGGCCGGGGCGTTCTCGACCGGGCCGTAGCTGTAGCCGGGACCGCCCGTGCCGTCGCCGCTGGGGTCGCCGCACTGCAGCACCCAGATGCCCTCGGTCGTGAGGCGGTGGCAGCTCGTGCCGGTGTAGAAGCCCGACTGGATGAGGCTGATCTCGCTCGAGACGGCCTGCGGTGCCGCTGCGCCGTCGAGCTCGATGCCGACGGGGATGTCATTGAGGGTCAGCGTGCCCGTCCAGGTGCGGTCCTCGGCGATGTCGGCCGACGGGACGTCGCCCTGGTTCTCGCCCTCCGCCGGCGTAGGGCTCGGAGTCGGCGTCGCCGTGGCGGCCGGTTCGGCGCCGGGTCCACCGCTGAAGTAGAAGATCTGCGCACCCGTCGCGAGGGCGAGCACGACGACCATGCCGAGCACGGCGATGACGTTGTCGCGGGTGCGCCGGCGCTGCTTCCGGGTGTGGACTTCCTGGCGTGCCTGGTAAGTGCGCAGGCGTGCTCGTTCTTCACGCGCCTGTCGGTCGTTCGATGCCACGCATGCTCCTTCTCGGGACTCCTGCGTGCCGACTCTACGCAAGGGCGGGTGCGCAGACCAATCGCCGCACCGATCAGGGCCCGAGATCGGGTGTCGGATGCCGCGACGATGCGTGATTGCGTGGTCGACTCCGGGCCGAGCCTGTGTGTCGGATGCCGCGGCTACGCTTGAGCACATGGTGGATTCCGGCCCGGGGCTGCGTTCAGGCGCGACCCCGCTCGCGGTGCGCATGCGCCCGACGAGCCTCGACGAGGTGGCCGGCCAGCGGCACCTGCTGACGCCGGGTTCCCCGCTCGTCGCCCTCGCCGGCGATCGCTCGGGGGAGTCGGGCTCGGTCTCGGTCATCCTCTGGGGTCCTCCCGGCACCGGCAAGACGACCCTCGCCCAGGCGATCGCCCGCTCGTCGGGCCGCAAGTTCGTCGAGCTGTCGGCCGTGTCCGCCGGCGTGCGCGACGTGCGCCAGGTCATGGAGGAGGCGCGGGCGAGCCGCGACCTCTACGGCCTCTCGACCGTGCTCTTCCTCGACGAGATCCACCGCTTCACGAAAGCCCAGCAGGACGCGCTGCTCCCCGGCGTCGAGAACGGCTGGGTCATCCTCGTGGCAGCGACCACCGAGAATCCGTCGTTCTCCGTCATCTCTCCGCTCCTGTCGCGCTCGCTCCTGCTCACGCTCGAGCTCCTCACCGACGACGACCTGGGGGTGCTCGTCGACCGGGCGGTCGCCGATCCTCGCGGCCTGGCCGGCAAGGTGACGCTCGACCCCGAGGCGCGGGCCGCCATCATCCGGCTCGCCTCCGGCGACGCGCGACGTGCGCTCACGGCGCTCGAGGCCGCGGCGGTGGCCGCGGCGCAGGCGGTTCCGGCCGTGCCGGAGTCCGGCGACGACGACGAGACCGACGACGACGAGTCGACGGGCGACGATGGCACGCCCGCCGATGTCGAGACGGATGCCGCGGCATCCGCTGCGCCCGTCATCACCACCGATATCGTGGCCCGCGCCGTCGACCGTGCGCTGCTGCGCTACGACCGCAACGGCGACGAACACTACGACGTGATCAGCGCGTTCATCAAGTCGGTTCGCGGCAGCGACGTCGATGCCTCGCTGCACTATCTCGCGCGCATGATCGAAGCCGGCGAGGATCCGCGGTTCATCGCGCGCCGCATCATCGTGCTCGCCTCCGAAGACATCGGCCTCGCCGACCCGAGCGCGCTCGGCGTGGCCGTGGCCGCCGCCGACGCCGTGCAGCTCATCGGCATGCCTGAGGGGCGGATCCCGCTCGCGCAGGCCGTCGTGCACCTGGCCACCGCCCCGAAGTCGAACGCCGCCTACGTCGGCATCGACCGGGCGATCGCCGACGTGCGCGAGGGCAAGGCCGGCCGGGTGCCGAAGCACCTGCGCGACGCGCACTACCCGGGTGCGAAGCGGCTCGGCCACGGCAAGGGGTACAAGTACCCCCACGACGACGAGATCGGCGTCGTGGCGCAGGAGTACCTGCCCGAGTCGCTCCGCGGCGCCGTGTACTACGAGCCCACCGAGCACGGAAATGAGCGCGAGGTGTCTGCGCGACTCGCGAAGCTGCGGCGCATCGTGCGTGGCGGGCGCTGAGCCCCGCGAGGCTGAGAAGCCCCCGGTGGGGCGCGCGGCGCTGCCGTGATATCATTTCCGTTGGCCTGAAGCCTGATTCTCGAGCGCGGCTGCGAGAGGATCACCGGCGAACGGGTGCGATCTGTAGCCGATCCACCCTTGGCGAATCCCTCTGACACAGATTCCCGGCGCACGATCGCGCCGCGATTTCACTTGAGATTCTTCCGAAAGGACATTCGTGTCGAACCAGTCACGTAGCAAGACCCGCCTCTCCCGTGCGCTCGGCGTCGCCCTCACCCCGAAGGCCGCCCGCTACATGGAGAAGCGCCCGTACGCTCCCGGTGAGCACGGCCGCACCAAGCGCAAGCAGGACAGCGACTACGCCGTTCGTCTGCGCGAGAAGCAGCGCCTGCGCGCCCAGTACGGCATCCGCGAGAAGCAGCTGCGCATCGCCTTCAACGAGGCCCGTCGCACCGACGGCCTGACCGGTGAGAACCTGGTCGAGCTGCTCGAGATGCGTCTCGACGCCATCGTGCTGCGTGCCGGCTTCGCCCGCACCATCTCGCAGGCCCGCCAGTTCGTCGTGCACCGCCACATCCTCGTCGACGGCCAGCTCGTCGACCGCCCCTCGTTCCGCGTGAAGCCGGGCCAGCTCGTGCACGTCAAGGCACGCAGCGAGGGCACCGAGCCCTTCCAGGTCGCGGCCGCCGGCGGTCACGTCGACGTGCTGCCCAAGCTCCCCGGGTACCTCGAGGTCGAGCTCGACAAGCTCCAGGTGAAGCTCGTCCGTCGCCCGAAGCGCGCCGAGGTCCCCGTGACCTGTGACGTGCAGCTGGTCGTCGAGTACTACGCAGCTCGCTGACGCAGAGCAGTTGAGACAGGGGTCGCGGGGTTTCCCGCGGCCCCTGTCGCGTACCCGGCAGGTGCTCGCGGCACGGCCACTAGACTGGTGATTGGCGTGCCGAGCGCACCGCGTCGGCGACACATCGATCAGGGAGCAGGAGCACCTCGTGAAGAGCATTCTGTGGTTCACCGTCGGCGTCGCGGCCGGATTCGCGGTCGCGCACCAGGTCAACCAGACCAAGCAGGGGCGGGACTTCTTCTCCGCGGTCGACGCGAAGGCGCGCGCCTTCGGCCAGGCGATCGCCGAGGGTTACCACGCCCGTGACGCCGAGCTCCGGGCCGAGCAGGGCGAGACGCCCGCGTCTCTCTGAGTCGCGCCCACGATGTGATGGCCCGGATGCCCCGGGCACGACCGAGAACGGAACCATGCAGACTGCCGACATCCGCCAGCGTTGGCTGGACTTCTTCGCCGAGCGCGGACACACCGTCGTCCCCTCGGCATCACTCGTCTCCGACGACCCCACGCTGCTCTTCACGGTCGCCGGCATGGTGCCGTTCGTGCCGTACCTGACGGGTCTCGTGCCTGCGCCGTACCCGCGCGCGACGAGTGTGCAGAAGTGCATCCGCACGAACGACATCGAAGAGGTCGGCCGAACGCCGCGCCACGGCACGTTCTTCCAGATGAACGGCAACTTCTCGTTCGGCGACTACTTCAAGGAAGGCGCCATCTCCATGGCGTGGGAGCTGCTGACGACTCCCGAGGCCGGCGGCGGCTACGGCTTCGACCCCGACGACCTCTGGGTCACCGTCTACGAAGACGACGACGAGGCGATCGAACTCTGGAAGAAGGTCGCGGGCCTGCCCGACGAGCGCATCCAGCGCCTCGGCAAGGACACGAACTACTGGCACACCGGCCAGCCCGGCCCGGCCGGCCCCTGCTCGGAGATCTTCTTCGACCGCGGCCCCGCCTACGGTGCCGACGGCGGTCCGGCGACCGATGACGACCGCTACGTCGAGATCTGGAACCTCGTGTTCATGCAGTACCTCATCGATGACGTGACGTCGAAGACCGACTTCCGCATCGTGAAGGAATTGCCGAAGAAGAACATCGACACCGGCATGGGGCTCGAGCGCGTCGCCTTCATCAAGCAGGGTGTCGACAACATGTACGAGATCGACCAGGTGCGCCCGGTGCTCGACCGTGCAGCGGAGCTCTCGGGTCGCCGCTACGGCGCGAACCACGACGACGACGTGCGCATGCGCGTCATCGCCGACCACGTTCGCTCGGCCCTCATGCTGATGAGCGACGGCGTGAGCCCGTCGAACGAGGGGCGCGGCTACATCCTGCGCCGGCTGCTGCGCCGCAGCATCCGCGCCATGCGCCTGCTCGGAGTGGAGGGCCCCACCTTCCGCGAGCTCTTCGCCGCGTCTCGCGATGCGATGAAGTCCGCCTACCCCGAGGTCGCGAAGGACTACGCGCACATCGAGCAGCTCGCACTCGGCGAGGAGGAGACGTTCCTCCGCACGCTCACCGCGGGCACGTCGATCCTCGACCTCGCCGTCTCGAAGACGAAGGAGTCCGGACGCGGCCAGCTCGCCGGCGACACCGCGTTCCTGCTGCACGACACCTACGGCTTCCCGATCGAACTCACGCTCGAGATGGCCGACGAAGCCGGCCTCGCCGTCGACCGCGCGGCGTTCGACACGCTCATGACCGAGCAGCGCTCCCGCGCGAAGGCCGATGCGAAGTCGAAGAAGAAGGTGCTCGCCGACCTCTCGGTGTACGCCGAGTTCCGGGCCAAGGGCGAGACGATCTTCACGGGCTACACCGAGCTGACGACCGCGTCGAGCGTGCTCGGCCTGCTCGTCGACGGTCGCCCCGTGCCGTTCGCGACCGCAGGGCAGACCGCCGAGGTGATCCTCGCCGAGACCTCGCTGTACGCGGAGTCCGGTGGACAGGCGCCCGACCAGGGCCGCATCGTCGGCGACGGATTCGAGCTCGAGGTGCTCGACGTGCAGAAGCCCATCAAGGGCCTCATCAGCCACACGGTGAAGGTGACCGCGGGCGAGGTCGGCGTCGGCGTGCCCGCGACGACCCTCGTCGACGAGCAGTACCGCCGCGGCGCCACGCAGGCGCACTCCGGCACGCACCTCGTGCACGCTGCGCTCCGCCAGGTGCTCGGCCCCAACGCCCACCAGTCCGGCTCGTTCAACAAGGCCGGCTACCTGCGACTCGACTACGGCTGGAACTCGGCGCTCTCCGCTGAGACCCGCAGCGAGATCGAGGAGATCTCCAACGCCGCGATCCGCGACAACCTCGAGGTCGTCACGCGCGAGATGCCGCTCGACGAGGCCAAGTCCCTCGGCGCGATGGCGCTCTTCGGCGAGAAGTACGGGGATGTCGTGCGCGTCGTCGACATCGGCGGCCCCTGGTCGCGCGAGCTCTGCGCCGGCACGCACGTGGCGACGAGCGCCGAGGTCGGCATGATCAACATCGTGGGGGAGTCCTCGGTCGGCGCATCCAACCGCCGCGTGGAGTCGCTCGTCGGTCTCGACGCCTTCCGCCGCTTCGCGTCGGAGCGTGCGCTCGTCTCCGAACTCACCTCGACGTTGAAGACGCGCCCCGAGCAGCTCGTCGATCGCGTCGGCGAGCTCGTCACGAGCCTGAAGGCCGCCGAGAAGCGCATCCAGCAGTTCGAGGCCCGTGCGCTGAACGACCGCGTGCCCGCGCTTGCCGCCAAGGCCGTCCGCGCCGGCGAGGTGCTGCTCGTGGCCGAGACGGTCGGCTCGCTCGGCTCCGGCGACGAACTGCGTGCACTCGCGACCTCCGTGCGATCGCAGCTCGGCGATGCGGCATCCGTCGTAGCGCTGACCGCAGAGGTCGGCGGCAAGCCGGTCGCGATCGTCGCGACGTCACCCGCCGCCCGAGACGCCGGTGCGAACGCCGGTGCGCTCGCGAAGACGATGGCCGGAGTGCTCGGCGGCGGTGGCGGCGGCAAGCCCGATCTCGCCCAGGGCGGCGGCAGCGATCTCGCGGCGATCCCCGCTGCGCTCGACGCGGTGCGCTCGGCGCTCCGAGGGTAGGCGTCGTGCGAACCGGGGCGAGGCTCGGGGTCGACGTCGGGCGCGCCCGCATCGGCGTGGCGCGGTGCGACACCGGCGGGATGCTCGCGACCCCGGTGGAGACGGTGCCGCGTGCCGCGGACGGCGACGCCGATGTCGCGCGCATCCTCGAGATCGCGCGCGAACACGAGGTGATCGAGATCGTCGTGGGCAACCCGTTGTCGCTGTCCGGAGCGTCGACGCCGTCGACCGACGATGCGATAGCGTTCGCCGAGAGGTTGACGAGCACGGGGATCCCGGTGCGACTCGTCGACGAACGGCTCTCGACCGTGAGTGCCCAACAGGCGCTTCGCGCGACCGGGAAGTCGACGCGCAAGCAACGTCCCATCGTGGATCAAGTTGCAGCCGTTATCATTTTGCAACACGCCATCGACGCCGAGCGGGATTTCGACCGCCCGCCCGGGCGAATGATCGAGATCCACGAAGGGCCATCCCCCCTGTGACCCACCTTCCTCCCGACCGCGACGATCGCGACCTCGCGACCGCCGACTGGAACGCGATGCTCTCGGGCGATGCGCCGATCCGGGCGCCGAGAGCAGCGGATGCCGCGCCGGCACCGGTTCCGGCCGCGCAGACGCCGAGCGACGCACCCTCGGCACCGCAGCCCGGGCCCGAAGGGCGCCCGATGACTCGTCGGGAGGCGCGGGAGGCCGAGCAGCGTCAGGCTGCGGCGGCCGAGGCTGCGGCGATTCTGGCCGAAGCCGGTGAGCCGACTGCGCCGGCCGCGCACGCCCAGCCGAACTCCACACTGCCGCTCTTCGAGTCGATCGTCGCGGAACCGGCGGCGCCGGAGACGGATCGTCCGTCGCGAGCCGAACGACGCGCCGTGAACTCCGACCCGTACGAGCCCGAGAAGCCGAAGCGCCGCGGAGCGTGGGGCTGTCTCGTGGCACTCCTCATCGTCGTCGCGCTCGGCGCCGTGGCGTTCTTCTTCCTGCAGGGTCCGATCAACGCCGTCATCGAGCGATTCACTCCCGCTGCGGACTTCGACGGTGCCGGCACCGGCGAGGTGGTGTTCATGATCCACGACGGCGAGAACGGCTCCGACATCGCGACGAACCTCGTCGACGAGGGAGTCACCGCCTCGTACGACGCGTTCTACGACCTCCTTCTGGAGCAGAGCCCCGAACCCGAGTTCCACCCGGGCGCCTACCAGCTGGCCGAGGAGATGAGCGCGCAGGCCGCGCTCGATGCGCTGCAAGACCCGGCCAACAAGCTCGAGAACACGTTCGTGATCCCCGAGGGCACCTCGCTGCCCGACACGCTCGTCGCCATCTCCGAGGGCAGCGACGTGCCGCTCGAGAACCTGCAGGCCGCCTCCGTCGAGCCGCCCGCGAGCTACGGGCTACCGGCGGAGGCCACGACGCTCGAAGGGTTCTTGTTCCCGGCCACCTACACGCTGGAGCCGGGGCTCGACGCCCATGCCGTGCTGCAGACCCTCGTGAACCGGCAGTTCGAGGCGCTCGACGCCGCCGGCGTCCCGGCCGACCAGCGCTGGCGCACGATCGTGCTCGCGTCGATCGTGCAGCGCGAGGCCGGGTCGAACCTCGACGACTTCCCGAAGGTCGCGCGGGTCTTCCAGAACCGCCTCGATCAAGGAATCAACCTCGAGTCCGACGCGACCGTCGCGTACGGCACCGGCAACACGCACACCGTGTGGACGACCGATGAGGAGCGCGCCGACGCGTCGAACCTCTACAACACCTACGCGAACCCGGGGCTTCCGATCGGACCGATCGGCAACCCGGGCGATGTCGCGATCAACGCCGCCATCCACCCGGCAGACGGCCCCTGGCTGTTCTTCGTGCCGGTGAACCTGGCCACGGGCGAGACCGTCTTCTCCACCACGGTCGACGAGCACGAAGCAGCAGTGGCCCGGCTGCAGGAGTGGTGCGCACTGGACGAGAACGCCTCGTACTGTGAGTGAACCCCGCCGGCTCGCCGTGCTCGGCTCGCCGATCTCGCACTCGAAGAGCCCGGCGCTGCATCGCGCGGCATATGAGCGCCTCGGGCTGCCGTGGCAGTACACGGCGATCGAGATGGACGGCCTCCGACTCGGAGAGTTCATCGGCGGCCTCGACGCCTCGTGGCGCGGGCTCTCGCTCACCATGCCGTTGAAGCAGGACGTGCTGCCCCTCCTCGACGCCCTCGACGACGTCGCCGCCGCCACGGGCGCCGCGAACACCGTGCTGCTCGACGAAGGCGGTCGGCGAGGATTCAACACCGACGTCGGCGGCATCGTGCGAACCCTGCGCGAGGCCGGTGTCCACGAGGTGTCGCGCGGCGTGCTCCTCGGCGGCGGCGCGACGGCCGCCTCAACGCTCGTCGCGATGTCGGAGCTCGGCGCCCGCGAAGTGCGGGTGCTCGTGCGGCGCCCGGGCTCCGCTGCCGCGCTCGTCGGGATCGGGTCGCGTCTCGGGATCCAGGTCGAAGAGGGCGGGCTGGCCGAACTCGCGATCGACCGGCCCGCCGAACTCGTGGTGAGCACCGTTCCCGGTGGCACGGACCTCGGCGTCGAGGCATCCGCTGAGCTCATCGCCTCGGCCGCGCTGCTCGATGTCGCGTACGACCCATGGCCGACGCCGCTCGCAGCGGGCTGGCTCGCCGGCGGGGGTACGGTCGTGCACGGGCTCGGGATGCTGCTGCACCAGGCCTTGCTGCAGGTGCGGATCTTCGTGAACGGCCACCCGACCGCGCCGCTCGACGACGAGGACGCCGTGCTCGACGCCATGCGCGCTGCCGTCTCCTGAGCCTGTGGAAGGGTGCGGGGCCGCTCGCTGTCGCACTGGTGGGTGATGCGTCGCCGTCACACGCGGTTCGGCTCGCTGAGCCTGTGGAAGGATGGGAGCATGCTTCGTTGGCTCACTGCCGGAGAGTCGCACGGCCCTGAGCTCGTCGCGATCCTCGAGGGTCTTCCCGCCGGTATCCCCGTTTCACTCGACGACATCCGCGCCGACCTCGCGCGCCGCAAACTCGGCTACGGCCGGGGTGCCCGCATGAAGTTCGAACAGGACGAGCTCGCGATCTCGGGCGGTGTGCGCCACGGCCTCAGCCTCGGCAGCCCCGTCGCGCTGCGCATCGGCAACACCGAGTGGCCGAAGTGGCAGGAGGTCATGAGCCCCGAGCCCATCGACCCCGCGAAGCTCGGCCGCGGGCGCGGCGCCGCACTGACCCGCCCCCGCCCCGGTCACGCCGACCTCGTCGGCATGCAGAAGTACGGCTTCGACGAAGCGCGTCCGGTGCTCGAGCGCGCGAGCGCTCGAGAGACCGCAGCACGTGTCGCGCTCGGCGCGATCGCACGTTCGTTCCTCGGAGAGCTCGGCATCCGGCTCGTCGCCCACACGCTCGCGATCGGGCCGGTACGGGTGCCCGACGGCAGCCCGCTGCCGACGCCCGACGACGTCGACCGTCTCGACGCCGACCCGCTGCGGTGCTTCGACCCCGAGACCTCGGCCGCGATGGTCGCCGAGGTCGACCTCGCGCACAAGGAGGGCGACACCCTCGGCGGTGTCGTCGAGGTGCTCGCCTACGGCGTGCCGCCCGGACTCGGCTCGCACGTGCACTGGGACCGTCGCCTCGACGCCCAGCTCGCCGCAGCGCTCATGGGCATCCAGGCGATCAAGGGCGTCGAGGTCGGCGACGGCTTCGAGACGACCCGGCGCCGCGGCTCGGTCGCGCATGACGAGCTGCACGTCGACGGCGGTCGCATCGCGCGCGCCAGCGACCGTGCCGGCGGAACCGAGGGCGGCATGTCCACCGGTACCGTGCTGCGTGTGCGCGCCGGCATGAAGCCCATCGCGACCGTGCCGCACGCACTGCCGACGGTCGACGTCTCGACCGGCGAGGCCGCCGCGGCACACCACCAGCGCTCCGACGTCGTGGCCGTCCCCGCTGCCGGCGTCGTGGCCGAGGCGATGGTCGCCCTCACCCTCGCGAACGCCGTGCTCGAGAAGTTCGGCGGCGACTCGGTCGCCGAGACCCGTCGCAACCTCGAGTCCTACCTCGCGGCGATCCCCGACACGCTCCGCACCGCAGGCACTGCGGCGGATGTCGCGGCAGATCGTGTCTGACACCCCGCGACTCGCCCTGCCGATCGTGCTCGTCGGCCCGATGGGCGCGGGCAAATCGCGGGTCGGGCAGCGGCTCGCGGCATCCGTCGGCGCACCGTTCGTCGACACCGACCTGCGCATCGTCGAACGGTACGGGCCGATCGAGGAGATCTTCGACCGGGAGGGCGAGGAGTACTTCCGCATCGTCGAGCGCGAGGTCGTCGACGAGGCGCTGCGCGAAGAGGCCGTGATCTCGCTCGGCGGCGGAGCCGTGCTGCACGAGGACACCCGCGACGACCTCGCGGGACTGCCCGTCGTCTGGCTGCAGGTCTCCGCGTCGGCGGTGGCTCCGCGCCTCGCGGGCGGCACCCGACCGCTCCTCGCCGACGGCGGCATCGAGCGCTGGAGCGCCATCCTCGAGGCGCGCCGCCCCCTGTACGAGTCGGTCGCCGACTTCAGCATCGACACCTCGCGTCGCTCGGTCGCGCGGATCGTCGACGACATCACCGGGCGCTTCGGAGGAACACGATGACCGTAGACGAGACCCGCACGAGCATCCGCGTCGGCGGCGAATCGGGCTACGACGTCATCGTGGGCCGCGGCGTGCTCGCCGAACTCGGCGACGCACTCGGCTCCGAGCCGACGAAGGTGCTCATCGTGCACCCCGCGACGCTCGGCGCCCGCGCGGCCGAACTCCGCGAAGCGCTCTCCGACCGCTACCAGGTGCTGCTCGCCGAGGTGCCCGACGCCGAGGCCGGCAAGCGCATCGAGGTCGCCGCGTTCTGCTGGCAGGTGCTCGGTCAGGCCGACTTCACCCGCACCGACGCGGTCGTCGGATTCGGCGGGGGAGCGATCACCGACCTCGCTGGATTCGTCGCAGCGACATGGTTGCGCGGTGTCAAGGTCGTGCAGGTGCCGACGACGGTGCTCGGCATGGTCGACGCGGCCGTCGGCGGCAAGACCGGCATCAACACCAACGAGGGCAAGAACCTCGTCGGCGCCTTCCATGCGCCCGCCGCCGTGATCTGCGACCTCGACGTGTTCGAAACGCTGCCGAAGAACGAGATCCTCGCGGGCTTCGCCGAGATCGTGAAGGCGGGGTTCATCCGCTACCCCGAGATCCTCGACATCATCGAGGCCGACCCCGAGGCCGCGACCGACCCGTCGACGCCGCAGTTCCGCCGCGTGGTCGAGCTCGCGATCCGGATGAAGGCCGATGTCGTCTCAGAGGACTTCACCGAGCAGGGGCTCCGCGAGATCCTGAACTACGGGCACACCCTCGGTCACGCGATCGAGCACGCCGAGCGGTACCAGTGGCGCCACGGTGCGGCGGTCGCGGTCGGCATGGCGTTCGCAGCAGAACTCGGCCGTCTCTCGGGCCGCCTCTCCGACGAGGTCGCCGACCGGCACAAGCGGGTGCTCGACCTGCTGAGCCTGCCGACGACGTACCCCGCCGGCCGGTGGAACACGCTCCTCGCGACGATGCAGCGCGACAAGAAGGCCCGCGCGGGCCAGCTGCGCTTCATCGTGCTGGACGACCTGGCGAAGCCCACGGTCATGCTCGCGCCCGACCCGTCGCTGCTCTTCGCCGCGTATCAGGAGATCGCCTCCTGAGACACGCGAACGAGAGCGGGCGGATGCCCGAGGCATCCGCCCGCTCTCGAATCGGATGAGCCGGATCAACCTGCGGTCGCTGCGCCGAGGTCGGGGTTGTCGCTGAAGAAGCCGTCGAGGCCTTCGTCGAGGAACACCCGGAGTTCGCCGGCGAGGTCGCCGATGCCTGCGGGGTCGGCGCTCGAACGGAACTCGGCCGGGAGGAACGCGTTCTCGCGGCGGAACGTCCAGCCGTGCACCTCGAGCCCGGCCGCGTGCGCGTCGGCGATCAGCGTCGTCGGCGCACCGAGCGTGCCGGTCGCGGTGCGGGGGATCACGAGGCTCTTCTCGACGCCGACGCCCTCGGCGTACGTCGCGATCTCGGCGAGGCCAGCGGGCGTCGCGAGATCGGCGTACGTGCGGGCGTCACCGGCGACCGCGAAGTCGTAGGGTCGACCGCTCGAGTTGATGAGCTGGGCGAGCCCCACGTCGGTGGCCCCGTCGAGCTCGCGGAGGTTGCCCACCTCGAAGCTCTGGATGATGACGGGGGCATCGGCCCTGTCGAGCCCGTTGCGCGAGAGCTCGGCGACGAGCGGCTCCTCGAGCGAGAGGCCGATCGAGTCGAAGTAGCTCGGGTGCTTCGTCTCGGGGTAGACGCCCACCGGCAGCCCATCGCAGCTCACCGAGTGCCGCGCGAGGTCGAGCACCTCGTCGAGGGTCGGTACCTGGTAGAGGCCGTTGAACGTCGTGTTCTCCGGGCGGATCTGCGGGAGCCGCTCGATCGCGCGCAGCGTCTTGAGCTCGGCGAGCGTGAAGTCCTCGGTGAACCAGCCCGTGACGGAGACGCCGTCGATGACCTTCGTGGCCTTGCGGTCGGCGAAGACCGGGCGGGACGCGACATCCGTCGTGCCGCTGATCTCGTTCTCGTGGCGGGCGACGAGGACTCCGTCCTTCGTCGAGACCACGTCGGGCTCGATGAAGTCGGCGCACTCGGTGATCGCGGTCTCGTAGGAGGCGAGGGTGTGCTCGGGGCGGTAGCCGCTCGCGCCGCGATGCGCCACGACGGTGACGTCGGACGGCTGCACGCGGGTGCGATCGAGGTCGATGACGTCGATCTCGGTGTCGTCGGGGGTGCCCCCGATGCGCGCGTCGTTGCCGGGGTAGTTGTTGTCGTTGGCGATCAGGAGGTCGCCGCCCTTCAGCTGCACGACGGTCTCGAACGACTGCACGGGCAGCGAGAACGGGTCGCCCGTGCCGTAGCCGTCGCCCGCGCCGAGCAGCCCGGGGCTCGCGATGCGCAGCGCATCGAGCACGAGCGTCTTCTCCAGCTTGCCCTCGGCGTCCGTGCGCTTGAGGTCCACTTCGTAGATGCGCTTCGTCACGGCCTGGTCGCCTTCGAAGTCGTCGCGCTCGACGAGGAGCAGGACTCCCTTGCGCACGGCGAACGCATCGCCGACGACGTTCGCGTCCTGGTCGGTCTGGTAGCTCCAGGTACGGCCCGTGTACGCGCCCGACCTGGTGTCGAACTCGAGGATCTCGCGACGGCGGAGGTCGGCGTCATCCGCGTAGGATCCCTCGACGATCGGATAGAGGTAGCGCCCGTTCACCGAGGACGCGAGCGCCTCGAAGCCGCGGCTCGCACGCACGCGCGGCGTCTCGCCGGCTTGCAGGTACGGGTTCTGCGGCGACTTCGCGCCACCGGGCATCGGGTGCGGCTTCTCGAGCAGCGTGCCGTCGGCGCTGAAGTGGAGCAGGAACGGGCCGAACTCCTCACCGACCCAGAAGCTGCCGTCCTTCGCCCGGACCACCGACTCGATGTCGAAGTCGGCGCCGGTGAGCAGGCGCTCGGGCGTCGCCTCGTTCGCGATCGGGAAGTCGAGCACGTCGTTCGCGTCGTTGTACGAGACGAACCGCTCGACCTGGATCTCGCCGCTGCCGCCCTCCGCGGTCTGCCAGGCCGGACGGACGAGGTAATTGCGGAGCAGGAAGTCCGCCGAGTTGCCCTTCGCGCCGAAGCCGTTGTCGGGCTGGGCCCAGAACGTGCCGTCGCCGTTGTCGATCATCGCCGAGAACCCGGGGACGACCTGGCCGGCGAAGGGTCCGGTACGCCCGTTCACCGTCGTGGTGAGCGCCGCGCCGCTGGCGGGGCCCGCCTCGAGGTGGTCGGCCGAGAGCGTCGCCCGGGCGACGAGGGTGGGTTCCGTCTTCTTGACGGATGGGCCGTTCGGCTCGCCGTCGTCGGCGGCGTTCGCGGGGGAGGGGACGAGGATGACGGCTGCGGTGGCGGCCGCCGCGGCCAGGGCGAGGATGCGCGTCTGTGCGCGTGGGATGCGATGTGCCATGGACGCAACCCAATCGGGCCGAGCGCACGTTGACATGTCCGCCGGCGATCTCGATGCCGACCAACCGGTGAACACGGGGTGCATCCGCACGGCGAGGTGCAACCCGCCGTCACCCGCAGCCCACCGGTGGATAGGCTTGCCGCGTGACCTCCACCATCCTCGTCCTCAACGGCCCGAACCTCGGCCGGCTCGGCACCCGCGAACCCGAGGTCTACGGCAGCGAGAGCCTCGCCGACATCCGCGACTCGCTCGCCGGCGTGGTGCCGGCCGATGTCGAGATCGACCTGCGGCAGAGCGACGACGAGGCCGAGCTCATCGGCTGGATCCACGAGGCCGTCGACCGGAGGCTCCCTGTCGTGCTGAACCCGGCCGCGTTCACCCACTACAGCTACGCGCTGCGCGACGCCGCCGCCCAGCTGAAGCAGGCGGGCGTGCCGCTCGTGGAGGTGCACCTCTCGAACCCGCACACGCGCGAGACCTTCCGGCACACGAGCGTGATCTCCGGGGTCGCCACCGGCGTGATCGCCGGCTTCGGGAGCGACTCGTACCGCATGGCCGTCGAGTGGGTGCTGCGTCACGCCTGAGAACGGCGGCGGGGAGGCGGCATCCGCTCGCATTGGCGCAGTCTCGACCGAGCGACTAAACTCGACCGACTGAACTTCTGCGGCCGATTCCGGCCGAGCCTCTTCGCAACTGAACGGAACACACACGCATGGCAAGCACCGCTGACATCAAGAACGGCGTCGTCCTCTCCATCGACGGTCAGCTCTGGAGCGTCATCGAGTTCCAGCACGTCAAGCCCGGCAAGGGCGGTGCGTTCGTGCGCACCAAGCTGAAGAACGTCGTGTCGGGCAAGACGGTCGACCGCACCTACAACGCGGGCGCGAAGATCGAGATCGAGAACGTCGACCGCCGCGACTTCACGTACCTGTACAGCGACGGCGACGGCTTCGTCTTCATGGATCAGACCGACTTCGACCAGCTCACGGTGCCCGGCACCGTCGTCGGCGACGCCGCGAACTTCATGCTCGAGAACCAGTCGGTGACCGTGGCGCTGAACAACGGCAACCCCCTCTACGTCGAGCTGCCCGCGTCGGTCGTGCTCGAGATCACCTACACGGAGCCCGGCCTGCAGGGCGACCGCTCCACCGGTGGCACGAAGCCCGCGACCGTCGAGACCGGCTACGAGATCCAGGTGCCGCTCTTCCTCGAGACCGGCACGAAGGTCAAGGTCGACACCCGCACGGGCGACTACCTCGGCCGCGTGAACGACTAGTGAGCGCTCGTACCAAGGCGCGCAAGCGCGCGCTCGATCTGCTGTACTCGGCCGACATGCGCCAGGTGCCCGTCGAGCAGATGCTCGTCGTCGAGGCGGAGAAGGCGGCGGGCGAGCCCGAGCGCGCCGCGTCGTGGCTCTACGCGCGCGAGATCGTCGACGGCATCGTCGACAACCGCGCGCAGATCGACGAGCTCATCGAGACGCACTCGCACGGCTGGACCCTCGAGCGTATGCCGGCGGTCGACCGCGCGATCCTGCGCATCGGCGTGTGGGAGATCATCCACAACGACGCCGTGCCCGACGGTGTCGCGATCTCCGAGGCCGTCGAGGCGGCCACGGTGCTCTCGACCGACGACTCGGCCGGGTTCGTGAACGGCCTGCTCGCGGCGATCTCGCACTCCAAGGCCTGACTCGCGGGCGCCTTCGAGGCGCGCTCCGAGCCTGCGCTCACGACGACCTCCTCGCCTCGAGGAGGTCGAGCGTGTGCTCGACGACCTCGCGCGGGCCGTCGTGGGCGCGCAGTGCCGCGCCGATGCGCGCGGCCCGGGTGCGGAACGAGGCATCCGCCGACACCGCCCGCCATGCCCGGAGGATCGCGCGCGGCTTCGGACGGCCGGTGCGCAGGTCGATGCCCGCTCCTGCATATGCGACGCGTGCGGCGATCTCCGGCTTGTCGACGTCGCCGCCGGCGATGATGAGCGGGACGTCGTGGGCGAGCGCGGCGAGCACTCCGCCCCAACCGCCGTTGGTGATCATCGTGTCGGTGCGGGGGAGCAGCCGGTCGTAGGGCACGAAGTCGGCAACGCTCGCGTTCGGAGGCGCCGGGAACGGGAGCGCATCGTCGCCGTCCCGGCCTGTCGCTGCGACGATGCGCACCGGCTGCCGGCCGAGCGCCGAGAACGACGGTTCGATCAGGTCGTGGGGGTCGACGTTGAGCGTGCCCTGCGTGACGTGCACGATCGGCGCCCCGTCGCGTTCGAGGGCCTCCCACCTCCCGGGAACCCGCCGATCGTCGCTCGACGGACCGATGAGCTCGCCGACGTGCACGACCTGCTCGATCGGTCGATCGCGCGGGTACTCCAGCTCGCGCACGCCGCTGGCGCAGACGAGCTGCGGCGACGTGCACGCCGCGTCGAAGCCGAGTCCGTTCGGTGCCAGCCCGACTCGGACGCGCTCGGCCTGATAGGCGCGGTTGATCGGGCGGCCGACGAGCGCGACGACACGATGCAGCAGCCGGTCGCGCACCCGTCCGAGGGCGCCGCGAGCCGGCCGGAGCCCCAGTCCTGGCGGCGGCAGCTCGGCGGTCGGCACCATGAGCGGCACGATGCTGACGGTGACCCAGGCCGTCGACGTGCGCTCGGCCGCGAGGTGCGCGCCGAGGCTCATGCCGTCGGCGACGATCACCTCCCACGGATGCTCGTCGAACGCCGCGAGCAGGTCGGCGCACTGCGCCGAACCCGTGCGGACGAAGACCTGCTCGACGTTCGCGAGCATCTGCCGGGGCCCCTTGCGGCCGCGCAGCACGGGGAACGTCGCGCTGAGGTCCTGCTCGTCGAAATCGGGCGCCGCCTGCCACCGGATGACGCTCGCGCCGAGCTCCTCGAAACGTGCGGCGTGCGCGTTGCCGGTGTAGACGCGCACGGTGTGGCCCTGGGCGATGAAGGCCCGCGCGACCGCCGACATCGGGGCGACATGACCGTGGAACGGCATCGCGGCGATCATGACATCGACCATGGTCCATTCCAGCACGATCGTCTGCCGCGGCGTGTCTCGCACTCGGGGGGTCCGGCGGCCGTGTCCCTGAGAGCGCGTTCCGTGGAACCACCGAGCGCGGTTCAGCGGCACTCCCGACGACGGGTCATCGTGGTGGCGATGTGATGGGTGAGCCGTCGATTCCGGCCGGCATCTCCCACGTTGCTCTCGGAAGGAGCACCATGTCCAGCACCACCATCGGCACGGGTCGCGTCGCGACCGCGACCGGGTACGACTCGATCCTCGATCGCGCGAACGCCGCCCAGGCGGTCGCGCAGCGCTTCCTCGCCCGCGCCGGCGTCCCAGCACTGCGGGTCTCGCTCGGCCTCGTCTTCCTCGTCTTCGGCGTGCTGAAGTTCTTCCCCGGCCTGAGCCCCGTCGAAGCGCTCGTGACCCGCACCTGGAACGTGCTGTCGTTCGGCGTCGTCGACGGCTACGCGGCGCTCGCCCTCACGGCGACGCTCGAGGTCTTCGTCGGCGTCACGCTCGTCACGGGCGTACTGCTCAGGGTCGGGCTGCTCGCGCTGGCCGTGACCTTCGTCGGCGTCTTCTCGCCACTCGTGTTCTTCGGCGGTGAGCTCTTCACCGCGGGCGGACCGACGCTGACCGCGCAGTACATCCTGAAGGACGTCGTGCTCGTGGCTGCCGCCATGGTGATCGCGGCGAAGGCGTTCAGCCGTCCGATCCGGTGATCCCGTGCGCTCGGCCCGTCTCGCCGACGACCCCCTCCGCCTGCGGCAGGGGGTCGTTCGCGTCATCTGATCGCGGCGACGCGAACGCCCGCGGCAGCCCCCCACTCGCGGGACACGATAGGATTGGCGGAGTTGACAACCTTTAAGGCCGTCCTGTGAGGCGGAGAAGGGAGTCGTTTGATGGCACGTGCCGTGCTCAGTCAAGCTGACATCTCGCGGGCGCTGACCCGCATCTCGCACGAGATCCTCGAGTCCAATCGCGGCAGCTCCGATCTCGTCATCCTCGGCATCCCGACCAGGGGCGTGATCCTCGCCCGTCGCATCGCCGAGACGATCGCCCGCATCGAACCCGACGCCGCACCGCCGCAGGCCGGCGCGCTCGACGTCACGATGTACCGCGACGACCTCACTCGCACTCGCACGCGCACGCCGCAGCCGACGGAGCTGCCGCCGGGCGGCATCGACGGCAAGACCGTCGTGCTCGTCGACGACGTGCTCTACTCGGGTCGCACCATCCGCGCCGCGTTCGACGCGCTCAGCGACCTCGGCCGGGCCCGCGCGGTGCGCCTCGCGGTGCTCGTCGACCGCGGTCACCGGGAGTTCCCGATCCGCGCCGATTTCGTCGGCAAGAACCTGCCGAGCTCGACCCGGGAGCGCATCAACGTGTGCCTCAGCGAGGTCGACGGCGAGGACGCCGTCACGATCGATGACGCTGCTCCCGCCGACGCGGCCGCGACCGAAGGGGGCGAGGCGTGATGCGCCATCTGCTCAGCACCCGCGAGCTCAGCCGGGAGCAGGCGATCGAGCTCCTCGACATCGCGGAGGACATGGCCGCCGTGCAGGAGCGCGAGGTCAAGAAGCTGCCGACGCTGCGCGGCAAGACCGTCGTGAACCTCTTCTTCGAGGACTCGACGCGCACCCGCATCTCGTTCGAGGCCGCCGCGAAGCGACTCTCGGCCGACGTCATCAACTTCAGCGCCAAGGGGTCGAGCGTCTCGAAGGGCGAGAGCCTGAAGGACACGGCGCAGACCCTGCAGGCGATGGGTGCCGACGGCGTCGTCATCCGCCACCACGCCTCGGGCGCGCCGTACACGCTCGCCACGAGCGGATGGATCGACGCCGGCGTCGTCAACGCCGGCGACGGCACCCACGAGCACCCCACGCAGGCGCTGCTCGACGCGTTCACGATGCGCCGGCGCCTGCACGGCGCGGCATCCCGCGGGCGGGCGCTCGACGGCGTCCGCGTGCTGATCGTCGGCGACGTGCTGCACTCCAGGGTCGCCCGGTCGAACGTGTGGCTGCTCGCGACGCTCGGCGCCGAGGTCGAACTCGTCGCCCCGCCGACGCTGGTGCCGGTCGACACCAGCTCGTGGCCCGCGAGCGTCGGCTACGACCTCGATGCCGCCCTGCGCGGCACCCCCGACGTCGTCATGATGCTGCGCATCCAGGCGGAGCGCATGCACGCGGCGTTCTTCCCGAACAGCCGCGAATACGCGCGCACCTGGGGCCTCGACGATGCCAGGTTCGACGCACTGCCCCCCAGTACGATGGTGATGCACCCCGGCCCGATGAACCGCGGGCTTGAGATCGCCGCCCGCGCAGCCGACTCCCAGCAGTCGACCGTGCGCGAGCAGGTTGCGAACGGAGTTTCTGTGAGAATGGCCGCCCTCTACCTCTTGCTGTCCGGTGAACGGGGTGACGCCTGATGAACGAGCGTTTCCTGATCACCGGTGCCACCCTCCCGGGCGGCGAGCGGGCCGACATCCTGCTCGACGGCGGCGTCATCGCCGGAGTCGGCAGCATCGCGGATGCCGCGGGCGCCACGACGATCGACGCCGACGGGCTCATCGCCCTGCCGGGTCTCGTCGACCTGCACACGCACCTCCGCGAACCGGGCTACGAGCAGAGCGAGACCGTGCTCACCGGCACGCAGGCCGCCGCCGCCGGCGGCTTCACCGCGGTGTTCGCGATGGCCAACACCTTCCCGGTCGCCGACACCGCAGGCGTCGTCGAGCAGGAGGCGAGCCTCGGCCGTGCCGCAGGCTACGCCACCGTGCAGCCGATCGGCGCCGCGACGGTCGGCCTCAAGGGCGAGCAGCTCGCCGAGCTCGGCGCGATGGCCCGGTCGCGGGCGAACGTGCGCGTCTTCTCGGACGACGGGTTCTGCGTCTCCGACCCGCTGCTCATGCGCCGTGCGCTCGAGTACGTCAAGGCCTTCGACGGCGTCATCGCCCAGCACGCGCAGGAGCCGCGCCTCACCGAGGGCGCGCAGATGAACGAGGGCGCCCTCTCGGGCGAGCTCGGCCTGACCGGGTGGCCGGCCGTCGCCGAGGAGTCGATCATCGCGCGCGACGTGCTGCTGGCCGAGCACGTGGGCTCGCGCCTGCACGTGTGCCACGTCTCCACCGCCGGATCCGTCGAGGTGATCCGCTGGGCCAAGGCTCGCGGCATCGACGTCACCGCCGAGGTGACCCCGCACCACCTGCTCCTCACCGAAGACCTCATCGCGGGCTACGACCCGCGGTTCAAGGTGAACCCGCCGCTCCGCCGGAGCGAAGACGTGGAGGCGCTGCGCGCCGCCCTCGCCGACGGCACGATCGACATCGTCGCCACCGACCACGCCCCGCACCCGGTCGAGGCGAAGGAGAGCGAGTGGCAGGCGGCCGCCAACGGCATGGTCGGCCTCGAGTCGGCGCTCGCGGTCGTGCATGCCGCCGTCGTCGAGACGGGGCTCATGGGCTGGGCGGATGTCGCGCGCGTCATGTCGTCCGCACCGGCCCGCATCGGCCGGCTGCACGGCCACGGCGAGGCGATCGCCGTCGGAGCCGCGCCCGAGCTGACGCTGTACGACCCCGCCGCGGCATCCGAGTTCGACCTCGACCGGCTCGCCGGCCGCAGCACGAACTCGCCGTACCTCGGCCGCCGTCTGCCCGGCCGGGTCGTCGCGACCTTCCACGGCGGGTACCCGACCTTCCTCGACGGCGCCGTGCGCCCGCACGACGAGGTCGCAGGCAACGCGGCCGCCGTCTGGGGGGCCGCGCATGGATAAGTTCATCGGCATCGTCGTCGCCGTCGCGATCGTCGCGGTCGCCGGCTGGCTGATGTTCCGCTCCTGGAAGCGGCGCACCGTGCGCGACGAGACGCTCGGCTCCTACCCGGTCCCCGCTGTGCACGGCGCACCGGTGCTCGACGCCGAGGTGCTCTACGTCGCGACCACCCCGATCGGCGAACCCCTCGAACGCCTCGCCGTGCAGGGACTCGCGTTCCGCGGCTCCGCCCACGTCGAGGTGCTTCCCGAAGGCGTGATCCTCCGCATCGCGGGGGAGTCGACGACCTTCATCCCGACCGACCGTCTGGTCGGCGCCCAGCTCGCGAGCTTCGCGATCGATCGTGGCGTCGAGCCCGAGGGCCTCATCGCCCTCACCTGGATCGCCCAGGAGCGAGGTGCGGCCGAGCACGCCGAGCCTCGCGTCGACAGTTACGTGCGCGCCCGGTATCCGGGCGACCCGGCCAGGATCATCCAGGCCGTCAACGACATCGCCGCCGCGTCAGTCGCGCAGCGGCCAGAGCAGGAGAGTGAGGCCTCGAATGACTGAGACCCCCGCCGGCACGAGCGAATCCGCCGTGCTCGTCCTCGAAGACGGACGCCGCTACGAGGGCCGCGCCTACGGTGCGCGCGGCCGCACCCTCGGCGAAGCCGTCTTCGCCACCGGCATCACCGGCTACCAGGAGACGCTGACCGACCCGTCGTACGCGGGCCAGATCGTCATGATGACCGCGCCGCACATCGGCAACACGGGCATGAACGACGAGGACATGGAATCCGCCCGCATCTGGGTCGCCGGCTTCATCGTCCGCGACCCCTCGCGGGTCGTGTCGAACTTCCGCTCGCAGCGGAGCCTCGACGACGACCTCGCCTCATCGGGCGTCGTCGGCATCAGCGGCATCGACACCCGCGCGCTGACGCGCCACCTGCGTTCCGCCGGTGCCATGCGCGCCGGCATCTTCTCCGGCGACGACGCACTCCTCACACCGGGCGAGCAGCTCGACCTGGTGCAGAGCGGCGCGGCGATGGCCGGGGCCAACCTGTCGGCGGCGGTCTCGACGACCGAGTCCTACTCGCTGCCCGCCGAGGGCGAGCGAGTCGGCTCCGTCGCGGTGCTCGATCTCGGAGTGAAGACCTCCACCCTGAAGTACCTCGCCGAGCGCGGGTTCGACGTGCAGGTCGTGCCGCAGACGATCACCGCCGAAGAGGTGCTCGCACTGAAGCCCGACGCCTTGTTCTTCTCCAACGGGCCCGGCGACCCCGCGGCATCCGAACGCCATGTCGAACTGCTGCGCACGACCCTCCGTGCCGGGCTGCCGTACTTCGGCATCTGCTTCGGCAACCAGCTGCTCGGCCGCGCCCTCGGCTTCGGTACCTACAAGCTGCCGTTCGGCCACCGCGGCATCAACCAGCCCGTGTTCGACAAGGCCACCGGCCGGGTCGAGATCACGGCGCACAACCACGGCTTCGCCGTCGATGCGCCGATCGACCGGGTGAGCGAGTCGAGCGAGGGCTTCGGCCGCGTCGAGGTGAGTCACTACGGCCTCAACGACAACGTCGTCGAGGGACTCAACTGCCTCGACATCAGCGCGTTCAGCGTGCAGTACCACCCCGAGTCGGCGGCCGGCCCGCACGACGCGAACTACCTCTTCGACCGATTCCGCGACATGGTGATCGCGACGACGTCGACGAGCACCGCGACCGAAGGAAGCAACGAGTAATGCCCAAGCGCGACGACATCAACAGCGTCCTCGTCATCGGATCCGGTCCGATCGTCATCGGACAGGCCGCCGAGTTCGACTACTCGGGCACCCAGGCGTGCCGCGTGCTCCGCGAGGAGGGCGTGCGGGTCATCCTCGTGAACCCGAACCCCGCGACGATCATGACCGACCCCGACTTCGCCGATGCGACGTACATCGAGCCGATCACGCCCGAGATCATCGAGTCGATCATCATCAAGGAGCGGCCCGACGCGGTGCTCCCGACCCTCGGCGGGCAGACCGCGCTGAACGCCGCCATCGCGCTGCACGACGCCGGCATCCTCGAGAAGCACGGCGTCGAGCTCATCGGCGCGAAGGTCGAGGCCATCCGCAAGGGCGAGGACCGCCAGCTCTTCAAGGACCTCGTGCTCGAGGCCGGCGCCGGTGTCGCCCGCTCGCACGTCGCGAAGACCCTCGAGCAGGCGAAGGAGTTCGCCCTCGACCTCGGCTACCCCCTCGTCGTGCGTCCCTCGTTCACGATGGGCGGCCTCGGCTCGGGCTTCGCGTACACCGAGGAGGACCTCGTGCGCATCGTCACGCAGGGCCTGCACGATTCGCCGACCACCGAGGTGCTCCTCGAGGAGTCGATCCTCGGCTGGAAGGAGTACGAGCTCGAGCTCATGCGCGACACCGCCGACAACACGGTCGTCGTCTGCTCGATCGAGAACGTCGACCCCGTCGGCGTGCACACGGGCGACTCGATCACCGTGGCGCCCGCGCTGACGCTGACCGACCGCGAGTACCAGCACCTCCGCGACATCGGCATCGACATCATCCGCGCCGTCGGCGTCGACACCGGCGGCTGCAACATCCAGTTCGCCATCGACCCGGCCGACGGCCGCGTCATCGTCATCGAGATGAACCCGCGCGTGTCGCGTTCGAGCGCGCTCGCCTCGAAGGCCACGGGCTTCCCGATCGCCAAGATCGCCGCGAAGCTCGCCATCGGCTACCGCCTCGACGAGATCCCCAACGACATCACCCGGGTCACCCCCGCCTCGTTCGAGCCGACGCTCGACTACGTGGTCGTCAAGGTGCCCAGGTTCGCGTTCGAGAAGTTCCCGGCCGCCGACCCCACGCTCACGACGACCATGAAGTCGGTCGGCGAGGCGATGGCGATCGGCCGCAACTACGCGACCGCGCTGCAGAAGGCCCTCCGCTCGCTCGAGAAGCGCGGCTCGTCGTTCCACTGGGGCGAAGAGGACCGCTCGATCGAGGAGCTGCTCGAGGTGGCATCCGTGCCGACCGACGGCCGCATCGTCGTCGTGCAGCAGGCGCTCCGCAAGGGCGCCACGATCGAGCAGCTGTTCGAGGCCACGAAGATCGACCCGTGGTTCCTCGACCAGATCGTGCTCATCAACGAGGTGGCAGCGACCATCGCGACCGCCGAGAACCTCGACACCGAGCTCCTGCTGCTCGCGAAGGACCACGGCTTCTCCGACGCCCAGATCGGCCAGCTCCGCGGCTTCGGCGAGGCCGACGCCCGCGAGGTGCGCCACATCCTCGGCATCCGCCCGGTCTACAAGACGGTCGACACGTGCGCGGGCGAGTTCCCCGCGCTCACGCCGTACCACTACTCGAGCTACGACCAGGAGACCGAAGTCGAGCCGAGCGACCGCCGCAAGGTCGTCATCCTCGGCTCCGGCCCGAACCGCATCGGTCAGGGCGTCGAGTTCGACTACTCGTGCGTGCACGCCTCGTTCGCCCTCTCGGCGGCCGGGTTCGAGACGATCATGATCAACTGCAACCCCGAGACGGTCTCGACCGACTACGACACGAGCGACCGGCTCTACTTCGAGCCGCTCACCCTCGAAGACGTGCTCGAGGTCATCCACGCCGAGTCGCAGTCGGGCGAGCTCGTCGGCGTCGTCGTGCAGCTCGGCGGCCAGACGGCGCTCGGGCTCGCCAAGGGCCTCGAGGCCGCCGGCATCCCGATCCTCGGCACGACCCCCGAGGCGATCGACCTCGCAGAGGAGCGCGGGCTCTTCTCCGGCATCCTCGACGCCGCCGGCCTCCTCGCCCCGAAGAACGGCACCGCGATCGACCTCGCCGGCGCCGTGCACGTCGCGGAGGGCATCGGCTACCCCGTGCTCGTACGCCCGAGCTACGTGCTCGGCGGCCGCGGCATGGAGATCGTCTACGACTCGCCGTCGCTCGCCGACTACTTCGAGCGCATCGAGGGCCAGGGCATCGTCGGCCCGAGCCACCCGCTGCTCGTGGACCGGTTCCTCGACGACGCGATCGAGATCGACGTCGACGCGCTCTACGACGGCACCGACCTCTACATCGGCGGCGTCATGGAGCACATCGAGGAGGCCGGCATCCACTCCGGCGACTCGAGCTGCACCCTGCCGCCCGTGACGCTCGGCCGTGCCGAGGTCGACCGCGTGCGCGAGGCCACCCGTGCCATCGCCGAGGGCATCGGCGTTCGGGGCCTCCTGAACGTGCAGTTCGCGATCGGCGCCGGCGTGCTCTACGTGCTCGAGGCGAACCCGCGAGCGAGCCGCACCGTGCCCTTCGTGTCGAAGGCGCTCGGCATTCCGCTCGCGAAGGCCGCCTCGCGCATCATGGTCGGCTCGACCGTCGCCGAACTCATCGAGGAGGGCATGCTGCCCGCCTCCGACGGTTCGCGGGTGCCGTTCGACGCACCCGTCGCCGTGAAGGAGGCCGTGCTGCCCTTCCACCGCTTCCGCACCCGCGAGGGCATCATGGTGGACTCGGTGCTCGGCCCCGAGATGCGCTCGACCGGCGAGGTCATGGGCATCGACAAGGACTTCCCGACCGCATTCGCGAAGAGCCAGCTCGCCGCGTACGGCGGCATGCCCACCTCGGGCACGGTCTTCGTCTCGGTCTCCGACCGCGACAAGCGTGCGATCATCCTCCCGGTGCTGCGCCTGCAGCAGCTCGGCTACGACATCGCCGCGACCGAGGGCACCGCCGAGGTGCTGCGCCGCAACGGCATCCGCGCCCAGGAGGTGCTGAAGTTCAGCGAGAAGACGAGCCCCGACGCGTCATCCGTGGTCGAACTCATCCACCTCGGTGAGGTCGACGTCGTCGTGAACACCCCGAGCGGGCGTTCGTCGCGTGCCGACGGCTACGAGATCCGCGCGGCCGCGGTGGCCGCCGACATCCCGCTCTTCACGACCATCGCCGAGCTCTCGGCGGCCGTCGCGTCGCTCGACGTGCAGCGCGAGGGCTTCGAGGTCACGAGCCTGCAGGAGTACGGACTCCGCCGGGAGGCGAACGCATGACCGACATCACGCCCTTCGGCGATCGACTCGAATCCGTCTTCGCCGCCTACGGCAGGCTCTGCGTGGGCGTCGACCCGCACGTGACGCTCCTCGACCAGTGGGGGCTTCCCGACTCGGCCGATGGTGTGCGCGAGTTCGGTCTGCGCACCGTCGACGCCGCTGCAGGGCGCGTGGGCATCGTCAAACCGCAGGTGGCGTTCTTCGAGCGGCACGGTGCGGCCGGCTACGCCGCGCTCGAACGCGTGCTGGCCGAGGCCCGCGACGCCGGCCTGATCGTGATCGCCGACGTGAAGCGCGGCGACATCGGCACGAGCGTCGAGGCGTACGGCCAGGCCTGGCTGACGCCGGGATCGACGCTCGAGGCGGACGCGATGACGATCAGCGCGTACCAGGGCCTCGGCTCGATCGCCGGTGTGCTCGAGGCCGCCGAGCGAGTGGGCAAGGGTGCGTTCGTGCTGGCCGCGACCTCGAACCCCGAGGCCGCCGCCATCCAGCGCGCCGTGCTGCAGCAGTCGAGCCGAGCCGGCTCGACGGTCGCCCAGGCCGTCACGAACGGCGTCATCGCCTGGAACCACGGGCGAGCGGATGTCGCGAACCGGCCCCTCGGCTCGGTCGGCGTCGTGCTCGGCGCGACCGTCGACCTGCGCAGCTCGGGCATCGACCTCGACACCGACCCGCCCAAGCCCGGCCTGCCGGTGCTGGCCCCGGGGTTCGGGCACCAGGGCGCCGAGCTCCGGGATCTCCAGGCGATCTTCGGGTCGCTGGCCGGCGGCGTCATCGTGAGCGAGTCGCGGTCGATCCTCGGTGCAGGGCCCGACGGCCTCGCCGAGGCGATCACCCGCCGTGTCGACGAGGTCGGGGTGGCGAGTGTCTGAGTCGACGACCGCTCCCGAGGCCACCAGGCCCTCACCGCCCGATGTCGACCGGGTGGCCGCCTCCCGCGCGGCCGTGGCGGCTCGCCGCGCCCGCGCGACGGTCAAGTCGGCGATCGCGGCCGGCTCGCGCAGCCCGCTCGACGTGCTGCGCGAGGCGTTCGAGTCGCCTGAGGGCGTCGAGGGACGTCTCCGCGTCACCGAGTTCCTGACCTCGATCCCCGCGATCGGGCAGACGAAGTCGGCCCGCATCATGGAGGAGCTCGAGATCTCGCCGTCGAAGCGGCTCGGCGGCCTCGGCCGTCTCCAGCGCCGCCGGCTCCGCGAGTTCCTCGCCGACTGGGTCGCCGCGCACGGCGGCACGGGCGACCGGCTCGTCGTGCTCGCCGGCCCCACCGCGGTCGGCAAGGGCACCGTCGCCGAGTACATCCGTCGGAACCACCCCGATGTGCGACTCTCGGTCTCGGCGACGACCCGCGCGCCGCGACCCGGCGAGGTCGAGGGGGAGAGCTACTTCTTCGTCGACGACGCCGAGTTCGACCGCATGGTCGAGGCGGGGGAGCTCCTCGAGTGGGCGACCGTGCACAACGCCTCGCGCTACGGCACCCCCCGCAAGGCGGTCGAGGAGGCCATCGCCGCCGGCAACAGCGTGCTGCTCGAGATCGACATCCAGGGCGCACGGTCGGTCCGCCGCGCCGCGCCTGAGGCGACGCTCGTCTTCCTCCTGCCGCCCAGCTGGGACGAACTCGTGCGCCGACTCGTCGGCCGGGGCACCGAGAGCCCCGCCGAACAGCAGCGCAGGCTCGAGACGGCGAAGGTGGAATTGGCTGCTGTCGACGAGTTCGATCACCAGGTCGTCAACCACGACGTCGCCGAAGCGGCGCAGGAGGTCGTAGACTTGATGAGATCTCGCAAGGGTCGGCGTTGAGCTGCCCTCGCCACGACTTTCCGCGCACTGCGGGTGCGCACCCCACGATCAAGGAGTCATTCCATGGCTGAGAAGCTGTCCGGCATCATCGATCCGCCCATCGACGACCTGCTCTCGAAGGTCGACTCGAAGTACCAGCTCGTCATCTTCGCGTCCAAGCGCGCGCGGCAGATCAACGACTACTACGCGGACCTGCACGAAGGCAGCCTCTTCGACAACGTCGGCCCGCTCGTCGACTCGTCGATCGACGACAAGCCGCTCTCTGTGGCACTGCACGAGATCAACGAAGACAAGCTCCGGCTCCGCCCGATCGCCGAGTGATCCGGAGGGCCGGATGACTCGGCTCAACATCGTCGTCGGCATCACCGGCGGCATCGCCGCGTACAAGGCCGTCGGCGTCGTGCGGGCGCTCGTGCTCGCAGGGCACGACGTGCACGTCGTGCCGACCGAGGGCGCCCTGCGATTCGTCGGTCGGCCGACGCTCGAGGCGATCTCCCGCAACCCGGTGCACACCGAGTTGTACGAGGGGGTCGCCGAGGTGCGGCACGTCGCAATCGGGCAGGCGGCCGACCTCATCGTCATCGCCCCCGCCACGGCGAACTCGATCGCGAAGCTCGCCGCAGGGCTCGCCGACGACCTGCTCGGCAACACCGTGCTCGCGAGCGAAGCGCCCGTCGTCATCGCGCCGGCCATGCACACCGAGATGTGGCGGCACCCTGCGACCCGGGCGAACGTCGAGACGCTGCGTTCGCGCGGCGTGACGATCGTCGGTCCGGCCGTCGGCCAGCTCACGGGCGCCGACAGCGGCCCGGGCCGCATGGAGGAGCCCGACGAGATCGTGCGTGCGGCGCTCGAACGCGTCATGGGCGAGCGCGTCTCGCCCGTGTCATCCGTCGCCCCTCGCGATCTCGAAGGCCGGCACGTCGTCGTGAGCGCAGGCGGCACCCGCGAACCGCTCGACCCCGTGCGCTTCCTCGGCAACCGTTCGAGCGGCAAGCAGGGCATCGCGATCGCCGAGGCCGCGCGCGCCCGCGGCGCCCGCGTCACTCTCGTCGCGGCGAACCTCGAGGTCGCCGACCCCGAGGGCTGCGACATCCGCCGCGTCTCGACCGCGCTCGAACTGCAGGCCGCCGTCACCGAGGCTGCTGCGGGCGCCGACGTCGTCGTGATGGCCGCGGCCGTCGCCGACTACCGACCGGCGGCCGTGAGCGAGGCGAAGATCAAGAAGGATCAGAGCGACGACGGCCTGACCCTCGAACTCGTCCGCAACCCCGACATCCTCGCGGGCCTCGGCCATGCGCCGCACTCGGGCACGATCCTCGTCGGCTTCGCGGCCGAGACCGAGGCCGACGACGAGCGCCTGCTCGCGCTCGGCCGGGCCAAGCGCGAGGCGAAGGGCGCCGACCTGCTCGTCGTCAACCGAGTCGGCTGGAACGAGGGCTTCGCGAGCGATGAGAACCGCATCCTCGTCATCGGCCGCGATGGCGTCGTCGTCACACGAGCACATGGAACCAAGCTGTCGGTGGCGCATGACATCCTCGACGTGGTTGTCTCGCAAGTGACGACTGCGGCGCATGCCGCGCAGAGCACGAAGGAACCAGAATCCGCATGAGCGCACTCCGCCGCTTCACGTCCGAGTCCGTCACCGAGGGACACCCCGACAAGCTCTGCGACCAGATCTCGGACTCGATCCTCGACGCGTTGCTGCGTGAAGACCCCAACAGCCGCGTCGCCGTCGAGACGCTCGTGACGACCGGGCTCGTGCACGTCGCCGGCGAGGTCACGACGAGCGGCTACGTCGAGATCCCGGCGATCGTGCGCGAGCGCGTCACCTCCATCGGCTACGACTCCTCCGATGCGTGGTTCGACGGCCGCTCGTGCGGCGTCTCGGTGTCGATCGGCGGCCAGTCGCCCGACATCGCCCAGGGCGTCGACCACGCGTTCGAGGCGCGCGAGCGCTCGAGCGACGACGCGCTCGACATGCAGGGCGCCGGCGACCAGGGCATCATGTTCGGCTACGCCACGCGAGAGACGCCCGAGCTCATGCCCGTGCCGATCTGGCTCGCGCACCGTCTCGCCGAGCGGCTCGCAGCCGTGCGCAAGAACGGCGAACTCGACTACCTCCGCCCCGACGGCAAGACCCAGGTCACGATCGGCTACGACGGCCAGGTGCCGAAGACCGTCGAGACCGTCGTGCTGTCGACGCAGCACGCTCGTGCGGTGTCGACCGCACAGCTCCGCGCCGAGGTCGAAGAACTCGTCATCCGGCCCGTACTCGACATGGTCGAGCTCGCACGGCCCGAACTCGAGGTGCTGATCAACCCCACCGGCCGCTTCGAGATCGGCGGCCCGCAGGGCGACGCCGGTCTCACAGGTCGCAAGATCATCATCGACACGTACGGCGGTGCGAGCCGGCACGGTGGCGGCGCCTTCAGTGGAAAGGACCCGTCGAAGGTCGACCGCTCAGCGGCCTACGCGATGCGCTGGGTTGCCAAGAACGCCGTCGCCGCTGGTCTCGCCGACCGCCTCGAGCTGCAGGTGGCGTACGCCATCGGCAAGGCGGCTCCGGTCGGGCTCTACGTCGAGACCTTCGGCACCGGCAAGCTCGCCGACGAGCAGATCACCGCCGCGATCCGCGAGGTGTTCGACCTGCGCCCGGCGGCGATCATCCGTGACCTCGACCTGCTGCGGCCGATCTACGCCCAGACCGCGAGCTACGGCCACTTCGGCCGCGAGCTGCCCGACTTCACGTGGGAGCGCCTCGACCGCGTCGACGACCTCCGCTCCGCTGCCGGACTCTGACGTGGCCGGCGGCTCCGTCGCCCGAGTGCTCGTCGATTCGCCCCTGCCGCAACTCGACCAGCTCTTCGACTATGCGGTGCCCGAGCGGCTCCGCGAGGCCGCGGTCGCCGGGGTCCGAGTGCGCGTGCCGCTGCGATCGGGTGGTCGCATCGCCAACGGCTGGCTCGTCGAGGTCGCGTCCTCGAGCGAGTTCGAGGGTCGACTGAGCGAGCTCGAGGACGTCGTCTCCGAGGTGCCGCTGCTCATGCCCGAGGTGTGGGCGCTCGCCCGCGCCGCTGCCGATCGTGCGGCCGGCAACGCCGGAGACATCCTGCGGGTCGCCATCCCGAGCCGATACGTGCGAGCCGAGCGCGCGTGGCGCGGCGCCGAGGCCGACCCGGGCGAGCTGCCCGGTCCCGCCGCGCCGATCCCCGGCTACGAGCGGGGTCGCATCGAGACGGGCATCGACGCCGGCGAGCGGATGGCGCTGGCCGCCGACCCCCGCCCGGTGCGACTCGACTCGGGGGAGTGGGTGGGCGCATGGGCGGCGACCCTCGCGGCGGCCGCGGCGCACACGCTCGCGGCCGACCGCTCGAGCCTCATCATCGTGCCCGACTACCGCGATCAGGAGCAGCTTCAGGCGGCGCTCGCCGATCGCGTCGACCCGCGCCGGGTGCTCCGCACCGATGCGCGCCAGACGGGCGGCGAACGGTTCCGCGCGTTCCTCGAGGCGACCGGGTCCGACGCCCGGGTCGTCATCGGCAACCGCTCGACGGTCTACGCTCCGGCTGCACGGCTCGGGCTCATCGCGATGTGGGACGACGGCGATGCGCTGCAGAGCGAGCAACTCGCCCCCGGGGTGCATCCGCGTGACGCCGCCCTCATCCGGCAGGAGCAGTCGGGCGCGGCGCTCGTCTTCCTCGGCCACAGCCGCAGCGTCGAGGTCGAACGACTCGTCGAGATCGGCTGGCTGCGCGAGGTGCCGGCGGTCAAACACGTGCGGCCCCGCGTCGTCCCGACCGAGCAGCAGGCGTCGCCCGAGCCGGGTTCTGCCCGCATCCCGTCGAGCGCGTGGCGGGCCGCGCAGGAGGCGATCCGCGAGGGGCCGGTGCTCGTGCAGGTCTCGCGCCCCGGCCATGCGCCGATGCTTACGTGCGACCGCTGCCGCGAACCCGCGCGCTGCACGGCGTGCGGCGGCGGCCTGGTCGTACCGCGAAGCGGCGGCGACCCCCGCTGCGTGCTCTGCGGCACGAGTGGCAGCACCTGGCGCTGCCCGGTCTGCGAGGGCACGAAGCTGCGCGCCGCGACGGTGGGGGCGAGTCGCACCGCCGAAGAACTCGGTCGGGCGTTCCCGACGGCGCGCATCATCCTCTCCGACGGTGAACGACCGGTGCTCCGGGTGGGTGCCGAACCCGTGCTCGTGGTCGCGACCCGCGGTGCGGAGCCGATCGCGGACGGCGGCTATCGTGCCGTGCTCCTGCTCGACGGTGAGCGGATGCTGCTGCGCGAGTCACTTCGCGTCGCCGAAGACTGCCTGCGCTGGTGGGCGAACGCTGCGGCCCTCGCGACGCCCGGGTCGCCGATCTACCTCGTCGGCGTCGCCGGCGCACTCGCGCAGGCGCTGACATCATGGCGGCTCCCCGAGTGGGCGAGCGGCGAGTTCGCGAGCCGCCGGGCGCTGCGCTTCCCGCCGGCTGTCCGTGTGGCGAGCGTGACCGCGGCCCCGGCCCTCGTCGCCCATGCACTGACCGCTGCCCGGGTGGCGGCTCCGGGCGTCGATGCGCTCGGTCCCGTGCCGGCCGATGACGGTCTCGAGCGCGGCATCGTGCGGTTCGATTACGCTGCCGGCGCCGCCGTCGCGAGGGTGCTCCGCGCCGAGATGATCAAGGTCGCGACGGAGCGGCGGCGGCCGGTCGCAGGCCGGGCGCCGAAGCGGCCGTCGGTGCTTCGCGTGCGCTTCGACGACCCCGAGGTCCCGTAGTCGGCGCCTCGTCGGCGACAATGGAGTGTGCAGAAGCTCCGCATCGTCTTCGCCGGCACTCCTGCCGTCGCCATCCCGTCGCTCGAACGTCTCGCGGCGAGCGGCCATGACCTCGTCGGCGTCGTGACCCGGCAGCCGGCTCCGCTCGGTCGCAAGCGCGTGCTGACGCCGTCACCCGTCGCCCAGGCCGCGACCCGGCTCGGCGTGCCCCTCATCGAGGCGAATCGCCTCGATGCCGACGCGACGGAGCAGATCGCGGCGCTGGCCCCCGATCTCGGTGTCATCGTCGCCTACGGCGGCCTCGTGCGCGAACCGCTCCTGTCGACACCGGTGCACGGCTGGGTCAACCTGCACTTCTCGCTGCTGCCGGCCTGGCGCGGGGCGGCACCGGTGCAGCACTCGCTCATCGCGGGCGACGCGGTCGCCGGTGCATCGGTGTTCCAGCTCGTGCCCGAGCTCGACGCCGGGGACGTGTTCGCCGAGCTGCGCCATCCGTTGCGGGGCGAGGAGACGGCCGGTGAGCTCCTCGACGAGCTCGCGGCCTCGGGCGCCGAGCTGCTCGCCGAAGTCGTCGACGGCATCGCCGGCGGCACCGCGCGTGCGGTGCCGCAGCAGGGCGAGCCGAGCCTGGCCCCGAAGCTCTCGATCGACGATGCTCGCCTCGACTGGTCGCAGCCGGCGAGCGAGGTGCGGAGCCGCTTCCGCGGCGTGACCCCGGAACCCGGCGCCTGGACCACGATCGACGAGCAGCGGGTCAAGGTACTCGAACTCGTCGCGCCGTCGGGCGGCGACGACGCTCCCGCGCTCACGCCGGGCGAGCTCGTGCTGTCGGCGCGCCGGGTGCTCGTGGGCACCGGCACGACGCCGCTCGAACTTCGCAGGGTGCAACCGGCCGGGAAACCCGCGATGGACGCGGGTGACTGGTGGCGCGGCTCCGGCCGCACCACGGCGGTGGCACGATGAACGGCCGTCGCGATGGAAGCGCCGGGGGAAGCGGGAGCAACGGCGGCGGCGGCCAGCGTCGGAGCAGCGGCGGAGCCCCCGCCCGCACCGCCCACGCCCGCATCGCTCCGGCCCGTATCGTCGCCGTCGAGGTGCTCGAGGCCGTTCGGGCCGACGAGGCCTATGCGAACCTCCTGCTGCCCACGCGCATCCGTCGGGTCGGCCTCGACCGGGCCGACGCCGCCTTCGCGACGGAGCTGACCTACGGCACCCTGCGCATGCAGGGCTTCTACGACCGGGTCATCGAGCTCGCCGCGAACCGACCGGCCTCCGCGATCGATCCGGCTGTGCTCGACGTGCTCCGGCTCGGTGCGCACCAGCTGCTGGCCACCCGGGTCGCCACGCACGCCGCGGTCAACGAGCAGGTCGAGCTCGCCCGACGCGTCGCCCCGAAGGCGGCGGGGTTCGCGAACGCCGTGCTCCGCACGATCTCCCGCACGTCGGCCGAGGAGTGGCGCGAGCGCGTCGCCGACGGCGCGCGCGGCGAAGACGCGAGGCTCGCGGCCGTCACGAGCCATCCCGAATGGATCGTGCGGGCGCTCCGCACCGCGCTCGAACACGAGGGCCGTGCCGAAGAACTCGAGCAGTTGCTCGACGCCGACAACGCCTCGCCGCGCGTGAACCTCGCGGTGCTGCCGGGGCTCGGCGCCGACACCGCCGACATCGAGGGGTTCGAGCCCGACCGGTTCTCGCCGATCGGCGCCGTCGCGGCCGACCCGATCGCGGCGGCCGAGCGGTCGGGCGGACGCATCCGGGTGCAGGACGAGGGCTCGCAGCTCGCCGCGCTCGCGCTCAGCCGTGCCGAGGCGGTTCGTGCGGGGGAGCGCTGGCTCGACCTCTGCGCCGGTCCGGGTGGCAAGACGGCGGTGCTCGCCGCCGAGGCGCTCGCAGCCGGCGCCGAGCTCGCCGCGAACGAGACCGTGCCCGCCCGCGCCGACCTCGTGCGCAACGCGATCACCGGTGTGCCGCTCGACGTCGCGGTGCACGTCGGCGACGGCCGCCAGCTCGACCTCGAGGCGCTCGGCGCACCGGGCGGCTTCGACCGCATCCTGCTCGACGCCCCCTGCACCGGACTCGGCGCGCTCCGTCGTCGGCCCGAGGCGCGGTGGCGCAAGGCCCCGTCGGATGTCGCCGAGCTCACGAAGCTCCAGGGGCAGCTGTTCGACAGCGCATTCGCCGCACTCGCCCCCGGCGGGATCCTCGCCTACGTCACGTGCTCGCCGCACACCGCGGAGACGCACGGCACCCTTGCCGCGGCGCTCCGCCGCGCCGGCGATGCGGCCGAACAGCTCGACACGCGTGCCGTGATCGAGGGGGTGTCCCGGCATCCGCTCGGTCTCGCGGGCGCGCCGGAGACCGTGCAGCTCTGGCCGCACCGCCACGGCACCGACGCGATGTTCGTCGCCCTGGTCCGGAAGCGCGCCGGCGTCGCCGACGCCGCTCGATAGGGTGGCTGCATGACGACGCGGATCAACCCGAGCATCCTCGCTGCCGACTTCGCGAACCTCGAGCACGAGCTCGGGCGCATCGCGAGTGCCGACCTCGTGCACGTCGACGTCATGGACAACCACTTCGTGCCGAACCTGACGTTCGGCCCGCAGATGGTGGGGCGCCTGCAGGAGGTCAGCCCGATTCCGCTCGACGTGCACCTCATGATCTCCGACGTCGACCGCTGGGCTCCGGGGTACGCCGAGCTCGGCGCGTTCTCGGTCACCTTCCACGCGGAGGCCACCGACGCCCCGGTGGCACTCGCACGCCGGCTCCGCGAGATCGGTGCGCGCGCCGGCATCGCGCTGAAGCCCGGCACCGACGTCGAGCCCTACCTCGAGCTGCTGCCCGAGTTCGACCAGGTGCTCGTCATGACGGTCGAACCGGGCTTCGGCGGGCAGTCGTTCATGCCAGAGACGATGCCGAAGCTCGAGCGCCTCTCCCGCGTGGTGCGCGAGACCGGCCTCGACGTGTGGCTCCAGGTCGACGGCGGCATCTCGCTCGACACGATCGGCATCGCCGCCGAGGCCGGCGCGGACACGTTCGTAGCGGGTTCGGCGGTCTTCGGAGCCGACGTGCCCGCCGACCGCATCATGGCGCTCCGCGACAGCGCGGCCGCGCACCGGCATGGGCCGGTGCCCGGCACCGGTAGTCTTGTCGGGTGAAGACCTTCGACGAGCTGTTCATCGAGCTCGCTGACAGAGCCGCCACCCGCCCCGAGGGCTCCGGCACCGTGCGGGAGCTCGACGCCGGCGTGCACGCCATCGGCAAGAAGATCGTCGAGGAGGCGGCCGAGGTGTGGATGGCAGCCGAGTACCAGAGCGACGACGAGACCGCAGAAGAGATCTCGCAGCTGCTGTACCACCTGCAGGTGCTCATGCTGGCGAAGGGGCTCTCGCCCGCCGACGTGTACCGACATCTCTGATCACGCCCATGGCCGATCAGAACCGTCGACACGAAAGTCAGGAAATGCTCCGAATCGCCGTGCCCAACAAGGGCTCGCTTGCTGAAACCGCCGCGCAGATGCTGTGGGAGGCCGGGTACACCGGTCGCCGCGACCCTCGCGACCTGCACACCGCCGATCCCCGCAACGGGGTCGAGTTCTTCTACCTCCGCCCGCGCGACATCGCGACCTACGTCGGCTCCGGCGCGCTCGACGTCGGCATCACGGGTCGCGACCTCCTGCTCGATTCCGGCTCGGATGCCTCCGAGATCGCGCCCCTCGGATTCGGCGACTCGACCTTCCGCTTCGCCGGGCCGGCGGGCGCGTTCACCGAGCTCGCCGACCTCGACGGCGTGCGGGTTGCTACCAGCTACCCGGGTCTCGTCGGCGGATTCCTCGCCGGCCACGGTGTCACTCCCGCGAAGCTCGTCAAGCTCGACGGCGCGGTCGAGTCGGCCGTGCGACTCGGCGTCGCCGACGCCGTCGCCGACGTCGTCTCGACGGGCTCGACGCTCCGCCAGGCCGGGCTCGAGATCTTCGGCCCCGTCATCCTCGACTCCGAGGCCGTGCTCATCGGTTCCGGTGTCGACAAGCCCGGCGCCGCGACGCTGCTCCGGCGCCTGCAGGGCGTGCTCGTCGCCCGCCAGTACGTGCTGCTCGACTACGACGTGCCGCTCGAGCACCTCGAACGCGCCACCGCCGCGGCGCCCGGGTTCGAGTCGCCCACCGTGTCGCCGTTGCACGACCCCGAGTGGGTCGCGGTGCGGGTCATGATCCCGCGCACCGACATGAACCACGTCATGGACGAACTGTACGAACTCGGCGCCCGGGCGATCCTCGTCGGCGCCATCCACGCGGCCCGGTTGTGAGGCTCGCATGTCTCTCGCAGTCCGTGTGATCCCGTGTCTCGACGTGGCAGCAGGCCGCGTGGTGAAGGGCGTCAACTTCCAGAACCTGCGTGATGCCGGCGACCCCGTCGAGCTCGCGGCCAGGTATGCCGAGCAGGGCGCCGACGAGCTCACCTTCCTCGACGTCACCGCGACGGTCGACGACCGCTCGACGACGTACGACATGGTGCAGCGAGTCGCTGAACAGGTGTTCATCCCGCTCACGGTGGGCGGCGGCATCCGCTCGACCGACGACGTCGCTCGCCTGCAGGGCCACGGCGCCGACAAGGTCGGCGTCAACAGCGCCGCGATCGCTCGCCCCGCGCTCATCGGCGAGATCGCCGACCGCTTCGGCGCGCAGGTGCTCGTGCTCTCGCTCGACGTCAAGCGCTCCGATCGCACTCCGTCGGGCTTCGTGGTGACGACCCACGGCGGCCGCACCGAGACCGACCTCGATGCGCTCGAGTGGGCGCGCCAGGGCATCGAGCTCGGCGCGGGCGAGCTGCTCGTCAACTCGATCGACGCCGACGGCACGAAGGCGGGCTTCGATCTCGAGCTCACGGCTCTCATGCACGAGCTGTCGACCGTTCCCGTCATCGCCTCCGGCGGTGCCGGGAAGGTGGCCGACTTCCCACCGGCGATCGCGGCGGGTGCCGACGCGGTGCTCGCGGCCTCCGTGTTCCACAACGGCGAGCTGACCATCGGCGAGGTGAAGGCCGCGCTGGCGGCCGACGGGAGGATCGTGCGATGACCGCGGAGTCGACGGTCGACGAGGCGCTCGAACGCGCTCTCTTCAACGCCGACGGGCTGCTGCCCGCCGTGATCCAGCAGTGGGACACGGGCGAGATGCTCATGCTCGGCTGGATGGATCGCGAGGCGCTGCGCCGCACGCTGACCGAGGGCCGCGTCACGTTCTGGTCGCGATCGCGGCAGGAGTACTGGCGCAAGGGCGACACGTCGGGCCACGCGCAGTACGTTCGCTCGGCGGCGCTCGACTGCGACGCCGACACACTGCTCGTGCGCGTCGAGCAGATCGGTGCGGCCTGTCACACCGGCACCCGCACCTGCTTCGACGGCGACCCGATCGCCGTGACCGCCGGATTCCCGCCCGCCGACTGACGACGAGGAGCACACGTTGGCCGACGCCACGACCACCTTCGAGGAGTTCACCGCCCTGCTCTCGGGGCGCCGGGTCGTGCCCGTCGTGCGCGAGCTCTTCGCCGACGGCGAGACTCCCGTGGGCATCTACCGCAAGCTCGCCGGCGGCCGGCCGGGCACGTTCCTGCTGGAGTCCGCCGAACAGGGCGGCATCTGGTCGCGCTACTCCTTCGTCGGCGTCTCCTCGTACGGCGTGCTCACCGAGGCATCCGACCGGGTCGAGTGGCAGGACTACGGGCTGAGCGCCGAACGGGCGCTCGGCGATGCAGCGGTGCTCGCGCCGCTGGCCGCGCTGGAGGCGCTCTTCGAGCGCTGGCGCACTGAGGACGTGCCGGGTGCACCGCCCCTGACCGGCGGACTCGTCGGCTTCATCGGCTGGGAGGCGATCCGTCAGATCGAGCACCTGCCGAATCGGCCGCCGTCGGAGTTCCCGATGCCGGGCCAGGCATTCGCCTTCGTCTCCGAACTCGTCGTCGTCGACCACCGCACGGGCACCGTGCAGCTCATCGCGTCGGTGCTCAACGACCGGGGCGAAGCGCCCGAGCAGCTCTGGCAGGGCGCGCAGGCGCGTCTCGACCGCATGCAGCAGGGCCTCGCCCAGCCGACCGAGGCGTGGCTCGCCGAGATCGACCTGGCGCGTGCGGCCGACCCCGTGCACCGCACCGACAAGGCCGACTTCCTCGCGGCGGTCGATCGCTCCAAGGAGTACATCCGCGACGGCGACATCTTCCAGGTCGTCATCTCGCAGCGCTTCGAACAGGAGGCGACCGCGCACCCGATCGACGTGTACCGGGTACTCCGCAGCCTCAACCCGAGCCCGTACATGTACCTCCTCCACCTCGAGGACACGGCGGGGGAGCCCTACTGGATCGTCGGCTCCTCGCCCGAGGCGCTCGTGAAGGTGCAGCAGGGGCGCGTCTTCACGCATCCGATCGCGGGGTCGAAGCCGCGCGGCGCCACGCCCGAGGCCGACGCCGATCTCGAAGCCGAGCTCATCGCCGACCCGAAGGAGCAGGCGGAGCACCTCATGCTCGTCGACCTCGCGCGCAACGACCTCGCGAAGGTCTGCACGGCCGGCACGGTCGAGGTGACCGAGTTCATGCGGGTCGAGCGGTTCAGCCACATCATGCACCTCGTCTCCTCGGTCGAGGGCGATCTCGTCGCCGACGCCAACGCGATCGACGTCTTCCGTGCCACGTTCCCCGCCGGCACGCTGTCGGGGGCGCCGAAGCCCCGTGCCCTCGAGATCATCGACGAGCTCGAACCGGCGCAGCGCGGCCTCTACGGCGGCGTGGTCGGCTACTTCGGGTTCGGCGGCGACGCCGACCTCGCGATCGCGATCCGCACCGCGACGATCTCGGGCGGCGTGGCACGGGTCCAGGCCGGCGGCGGCCTCGTCGCCGACTCCGACCCCGAGTCGGAGTTCCAGGAGTCCCGCAACAAGGCCGCGGCGCCGCTGCGGGCCGTCGCCGTGGCCAACGCGATGCGGCGGGTGGAGTCGTGAACCCGGCCCGCATGAAGATGCCCGCGATCCTCGCCACGGTGGTGGGCGCCGGGCTCGTGCTGCTCTCGTGGAGCCAGACCTGGTTCGACCTCGTCATCGAGGCGAGCACCACCGGCGGTGTCGGGGATCCGATCGCGGTCGCCGGCAGCATCGCCTCCCCGGCGCTCGCGGCGCTTGGCCTCGCCGGTCTCGCACTCGTGGCGGCGCTCGGGATCGCCGGCCCCGGCATCCGCTTCGTGCTCGGCGTGCTCGAGGTCCTCCTCGGCGGCTGCGTGCTGCTCGCCGCGAGCCTGACGCTCGCCGACCCGGTCGCCTCAGTGTCGCCTGCCGTGACGGATGCCACGGGCGTCGCCGGTGCCGAGCCGACCGCCGAGCTCGTGGCATCCGTCACCGCGACGCTCTGGCCGGTGCTCGCGATCGTCGGCGGCGTGCTGCTCGTGCTCGCCGGGCTCGCGGTGCTCGTGACCGGCGGCCGCTGGCCGGCCTCCACGCGGCGGTACAGCGATTCCCGCATGGCTGCGGAGGACGCAGCGGCCGGAGCCGTCGGGCGCCCGGCCTCAGATCGCGCGATCGACGACTGGGACGGTCTCAGCCGAGGCGACGACCCGACCGACGACGATGGCGAAGCCGCCCGAGAACCGGCCGACGCCCGCACCCAAGACATCCCCGCCGGCCCGGCGGGCGACGACGCGACCGCGTCGGACGATGACGCCGACCAGAGCGGCGACGAGAGCCCCAGTGGCGCGAACCGCTAGACTGGCCGACGAAAACCCCAGCACGAAGGAGCATCATGAGCATTGAGACCGCAGATCCCGGCCACGGACACTCGCCCGCGGCATGGACCGCCGTCACGATCATGCTCATCGCATTCACGATCGGCACGGTCGCCTTCTTCTTCGACGCGCAGTGGCTCGTCTGGGCGTCGGCAGGTCTCCTCGTCGTCGGCGCGATCGTCGGCTGGGTGCTCGCGCGCGCCGGCTACGGTGTCGGCGGCTCGAAGGTCGCCGAAAAGGCGCACTAGTGCTCGCCGAGCTGACGGCGAACGCTGTCGCCGACGCTCTGGCGCGCCGCGAGAGCGCTCCGCTCGCCGAGGTCGAGGCAGCTGCACTCGCCCGGCCGGCCGCGCTCGATGCGCTCGAGGCGCTGCGCCCGGCCGCACACGTCAAGGTCATCGCCGAGATCAAGCGTTCGAGCCCCTCGCGGGGTTCGCTCGCCTCGATCACCGACCCGGCCGCCCTCGCTCGTCAGTACGAGCTCGGCGGTGCGAGCGCCATCAGCGTGCTCACCGAGGGTCGCAAGTTCGGCGGCTCGCTCGCCGACCTCGAGACCGTGCGCGCCGCCGTCTCGCTGCCCGTGCTGCGCAAGGACTTCATCGCGACGCCGTACCAGGTGTTCGAGGCCCGTGCGGCGGGCGCCGACCTCGTGCTGCTGATCGTGGCCGCGCTCGACGACACGACGTTGCGCGAACTCCACGACCTCATCATCGAGCTCGGCATGACGCCGCTCATCGAGACGCACTCGGCCGATGAGCTCGAGCGGGCGGCGGCGCTCGGCGCCCGCCTCATCGGCGTGAACGCCCGCGACCTCTCGACGTTCGAGCTCGACCGCGACCTCTTCGGCCGGCTGGCTCCGCGATTCCCCGAGGGCGCGATCCGCGTCGCGGAGTCCGCGGTGCTCTCGGCAGCGGATGTCGCCCACTACCGCTCATCGGGCGCCGACGTCGTCCTCGTCGGCGAGGCGCTCGTCACGGGCGGCGACCCGATTGCCAACCTCTCAGCTTTCCTGGCGGTGTGACATGGCGCTCAGAGCGCAGACCGGTCCCTACTTCGGCGACTTCGGCGGGCGCTTCGTGCCTGAGTCCCTCGTCGCCGCCCTCGACGAGCTCGGCGAGGCCTACGACCTTGCCAAGCTCGATCCGGCGTTCGGCGCCGAGCTCGCCGAGCTCGGCCGTAGCTACACCGGCCGCCCGTCGATCATCACCGAGGTGCCGCGATTCGCCGCGCACGCCGGCGGTGCCCGGGTCATCCTGAAACGCGAAGACCTGAACCACACGGGTTCGCACAAGATCAACAACGTGCTCGGCCAGGCGCTGCTCACCAAGCGCATCGGCAAGACCCGCGTGATCGCCGAGACCGGCGCAGGCCAGCACGGCGTCGCGACGGCGACCGCGGCGGCGCTCTTCGGACTCGACTGTGTCATCTACATGGGCGAGGTCGACACCGAGCGCCAGGCACTCAACGTCGCCCGCATGCGCCTGCTCGGCGCGGAGGTCATCGCAGTCGCCTCAGGATCGCGCACGCTCAAGGACGCGATCAACGACGCGATGCGCGACTGGGTGACCAATGTCGAGACGACCAACTACATCTTCGGCACGGTCGCGGGTCCGCACCCGTTCCCTGAAATGGTGCGCGACTTCCAGAAGATCATCGGCGAAGAGGCGCGCCAGCAGGTCATCGACCTCACGGGCGGCCTGCCGACGGCGGTCGCGGCGTGCGTCGGCGGCGGATCGAATTCGATCGGCATCTTCCACGCCTTCCTCGACGACGCCGACGTGGCGCTGTACGGCTTCGAGGCCGGCGGCGACGGCGTCGAAACCGAGCGACACGCGGCGACCATCACGAAGGGACGCCCCGGCGTGCTCCACGGCGCGCGCAGCTACATGCTGCAAGACGAGGACGGCCAGACCATCGAGTCGCACTCGATCTCGGCCGGTCTCGACTACCCGGGTGTCGGACCCGAGCACTCGTGGCTGTCGGCGATCGGCCGGGCGGAGTACCGCCCTGTGACCGACGACGCCGCCATGCAGGCGCTGCGCCTCCTGACGCGCACCGAGGGCATCATTCCGGCGATCGAGTCGGCCCATGCCCTCGCGGGCGCCCTCGAGCTCGGCCGCGAACTCGGTCCTGAGGCCACGATCCTCGTGAACCTGTCGGGTCGCGGCGATAAAGACATGGACACGGCCGCACGCTACTTCGAGCTCTACGACCAGGAGAACGCCGAATGAACACGGTCGGTCCCGTCATCCGCCGTCGGAACGACGTTGCGGGCGGCGCCCTCATCGGGTACTTGCCCGTCGGCTTCCCGACGTTCGACGAGAGCGTCGAAGCGGCGGTGTCGATCGTCGAGAACGGCGTCGACATCATCGAGCTCGGCCTGCCGTACTCCGACCCCGTCATGGACGGCCCGGTCATCCAGGCCGCCACGCAGCAGGCCCTCGCGAACGGCTTCCGTCTCGCCGACGGCTTCGAGGCCGTGCGCCGCATCACCGAGCGGGTGGATGCCCCGGTGCTGATCATGACCTACTGGAACCCCGTCGTGCAGTACGGGGTCGACCGTTTCGCCGACGACCTCGCGGCGGCCGGGGGAGCCGGGCTCATCACGCCCGACCTCATCCCCGATGAGGCGGCGGAGTGGATCGCGGCATCCGAGCGCACCGGTCTCGACCGTGTGTTCCTCGCTGCGCCGACCTCGAGCGACGCCCGCATCCGTCAGGCCGTCGACTCGAGCCGCGGCTTCGTCTACGCAGTGTCGACCATGGGCATCACGGGCGCCCGCAGCGACGTCGACCGTGCTGCTCGCACCCTCGTCGAGCGACTGACCGCGGCAGACGCTCCCGCGAGCTGCGTCGGCGTCGGCATCTCGACGGCCGCCCAGGTGGCCGAGGTGCTCGAGTACGCCGAGGGCGCGATCGTCGGTTCGGCCCTCGTGAACGCACTGGCCACCGGCGGAGTGGCCGCCGTCGGCGAGCTCGCCGCAGAACTCGCGCGCGGCACGCGCGCGGAGTGAAGTACGCTCATTGAGGCCGTCAGCGGCCGACGCAACTGAGGAAAGGCAACAGCCGGCGTGATCGCACCGTTCAGCATCCCGAGCCCAGACCCCGCGTGGCGCGCATTCGAGATCCCCGTCCCGTGGGGCGTCCTCGTCATCAACACCTACGCGCTCTGCATCCTCGTCGGAATCATCCTCGCGGTCATCATCACCTCGCGCCGCCTCACCAAGCGCGGCGCCGAACCCGGCATCGTGCTCGACATCGCCCTGTGGGCGGTGCCGCTCGGCATCATCGGCGCCCGGTTCTACCACGTGCTCACGCACCCCGACGACTACTTCTATGCCGGGGCGAACATCTGGAATCCCTTCGCGCCCGGGGCCATCTGGAACATCTGGGAGGGTGGCAACGCGATCTACGGCGCCCTCATCGGCGGTGCCATCGGTGCGATCATCGGCTGCCGGTTCACCGGCATCCGCTTCTGGTCGTTCGCCGACGCGCTCGCGCCCGGCCTGCTCGTCGCGCAGGCCATCGGCCGACTCGGCAACTGGTTCAACCACGAGCTCTTCGGCTCGCCCACCGACCTGCCCTGGGGCCTCGAGATCTCCGCCGACAACCTGGCCTTCCCGGCCGGCCTCGCCGAGGGCACGCTCTTCCACCCGACGTTCCTCTACGAGCTCGTCTGGAACCTGCTGGGCGCGATCGCCATCGTCATGCTCGAGCGCCGGTTCAACATGCGCTGGGGCAAGGCCTTCGGCGTGTACCTCATCTGGTACGGCGCGGGTCGCGCGTTCTTCGAGTCGATCCGCCTCGACCCGAGCGAGATGTTCTTCGGCATCCGGGTCAACGTCTGGGCGTCGCTCGCTGCCGTCGTGCTCGGCATCGTGCTGATCCTCGTGCAGCGTCGCCGGCACACCGGCGACGAGCCGAGCCCGTACGTGACGGGGCGTGAATGGACCGCGCCAAATGCTGAGGTAGACTCCGAAGACATCGAGTCCGACTCCGACTCTCTCGACGATGATGTCGAGGGTGAGAGCAAGACGGGCGTGACGGCAGCCACAAGCTCAAGCCGATCCACCACAGCGTAAACGCCCCGCAGAACGTTCTCCGAAGCGACGCCGCACCACGCGTCGAGACATCTCCCTTGATGGGCCGACGACGTCCCCCGCTGCACACTTAGTTGATGAGGACGGTTCACGTGTCGCTCACCCCACCCTTCTCGAGGTTCGGTACCGTTCCGGCTGCCCAGGGCATGTACGACCCTGCAGCCGAGAAGGACGCCTGCGGCCTCGCGATGGTCGCCACCCTCCGTGGCACCGCCGGACACGACATCATCACCGCGGCGCTCGATGCGCTGCGCAACCTCGAGCACCGCGGCGCGGTCGGCTCCGACGCCGGCACCGGCGACGGCGCGGGCATCGTCACGCAGGTGCCCGATGCGTTCCTCCGCGCGGTGACCGCGTTCGGGCTTCCCGCCGCGGGGGCCTACGCGGTCGGCAACGCGTTCCTCCCCGTCGACCCCACCGCGCGCAGCCGGGTCAAGCAGGCACTGGTCGGGCTCGCGGCATCCGAAGGCCTTGCCGTCATCGGATGGCGCGAAGTTCCGGTGCGTCCCGACGAACTCGGCACGCTCGCTCGGGCGGCGATGCCGGTCGTGCAGCAGCTCTTCGTGCAGGCGGTCGCCACGTCCTCGACGGGCGCGACGGTGTCGGGCATCGACCTCGACCGGCTGACCTTCCGGCTGCGCAAGCGCGCCGAGCGCGAGCTGGAGCTCTACTTCGCCTCGCTCTCGAGCCGCACGCTCGTGTACAAGGGCATGGTCACGACCCTGCAGCTCGAGCCGTTCTACCCCGACCTCTCCGACGAGCGATTCGCCTCGAAGCTCGCGCTCGTGCACTCGCGGTACTCGACGAACACCTTCCCGTCGTGGCCGCTCGCCCAGCCGTTCCGCATGATCGCGCACAACGGCGAGATCAACACGATCCAGGGCAACCGCAACTGGATGCGGGCGCGCCAGTCGCAGCTCGAGTCCGAGGTGCTCGGCGACCTCGCACCGCTGCGGCCGATCGTCACCCCGGGCGCCAGTGACTCCGCGTCGTTCGACGAGGTCGTCGAACTGCTGACCCTCGCCGGCCGGAGCCTGCCGCACGCCGTCATGATGATGGTGCCCGAGGCCTGGGAGAACCAGACCGAGATCGCACCCGAGCGGCGCGCGTTCTACGAGTACCACTCGATGCTCATGGAGCCGTGGGACGGCCCCGCCGCCATCGTCTTCACCGACGGAACGCTCGTCGGTGCGACCCTCGACCGCAACGGACTGCGCCCGGGCCGCTACGTCGTGACCGACGACGGCCTCGTCGTGCTCGCGAGCGAGATCGGCGTGCTCGACATCGAGCAGAGCCGCATCGTGCGCAAGGGCCGACTGCAGCCGGGTCGCATGTTCCTCGTCGACACCGAGGCCGGGCGCCTCATCGAGGACGACGAGATCAAGGCCGAGCTCGCCGCCGCCGAGCCGTGGGGCGACTGGCTCGAACAGGGTCGCATCCAGCTCGCCGAGCTGCCGGAGCGCGAGCACATCGTGCACCCGCCGGCCTCCGTCAACCGTCGCCAGCGCACCTTCGGCTACACCGAGGAAGAGGTCAAGATCCTGCTCGCGCCGATGGCGCGCACCGGGCAGGAGCCGCTCGGCGCCATGGGCTCCGACACGCCGATCGCCGTGCTGTCGAAGCGCCCACGGCTGCTCTTCGACTACTTCACGCAGCAGTTCGCGCAGGTCACGAACCCGCCGCTCGACTCGATCCGGGAAGCGGTCGTCACCTCGCTCGGCACGTCCCTCGGACCGGAGCGCAACCTCCTCGATGCGGGTCCCGAGCACGCACGCCAGGTCTCCCTCACCTTCCCGGTGATCGACAACGACGAGCTCGCGAAGATCGTGCACATCGATCCGTCGCCCGGTGCCCGCACGACCGTCACCGTGCGGGGGCTCTACCGCTTCGACGAGGGTCCCGAGGCGATGCGCACCCGTCTCACGGCGATCTGCGCCGAGGTGGATCAGGCCATCGACGACGGCGCGGCGTTCATCGTGCTGAGCGATCGCGACTCCAACAAGGACCTCGCGCCGATCCCGTCGCTCCTCATGCTGTCCGCGGTGCACCACCACCTCATCCGCTCCGAGAACCGGATGAAGGTCGGACTCGTGGTCGAGGCCGGCGACGTGCGCGAGGTGCATCACATCGCGCTGCTCGTCGGCTACGGGGCATCCGCCGTGAACCCGTACCTCGCCATGGAGAGCTGCGAAGACCTCGTGCGCTCGGGGGTCATCACCGGTGTCTCGCCCGAAGACGCGGTGCACAACGTCATCAAGGCGCTCGGCAAGGGCGTGCTGAAGATCATGTCGAAGATGGGCATCTCCACCATCTCGTCGTACGCGGGAGCCCAGGCCTTCGAGGCGATCGGTCTCGACCAGGGCTTCATCGACGAGTTCTTCACCGGCACGACCTCGAAGCTCGGCGGCGTCGGCATCGATGCGATCGCAGCCGAGAACCTCGACCGCCACACGCAGGCCTACCCGCAGGACGTCGCCGTTCGAGCGCACGAGCGCCTGGCGACCGGCGGCGAGTACCAGTGGCGGCGCGACGGCTCGCCGCACCTCTTCAACCCCGAGACAGTGTTCCGCCTGCAGCACTCCACGAGGAACCGGCGCTACGACGTGTTCCGCGAGTACACCTCGCTCGTCGACTCGCAGGCCGAAGACCTCATGACGCTGCGCGGCATGTTCGCCCTGCGTACCGGTACTCGCCCCGCGGTGCCGATCGACGAGGTCGAATCCGTCGAATCCATCGTCAAGCGCTTCTCGACCGGTGCGATGAGCTACGGCTCGATCTCCAAGGAGGCGCACGAGTCCCTCGCGATCGCGATGAACCGGCTGGGGGCGAAGTCGAACACCGGCGAGGGCGGCGAAGACCTCGACCGCCTGCTCGACCCCGAGCGGCGCAGCGCGATCAAGCAGGTCGCCTCGGGGCGGTTCGGTGTCACGAGCATGTACCTCACGCACGCCGACGACATCCAGATCAAGCTCGCCCAGGGCGCCAAGCCCGGCGAGGGCGGCCAGCTGCCGCCGACGAAGGTGTACCCGTGGGTCGCGCGCACGCGGCACGCCACCGCGGGTGTCGGCCTCATCTCGCCGCCGCCGCACCACGACATCTACTCGATCGAAGACCTCAAGCAGCTGATCTTCGACCTGAAGCGCGCCAACCCGAAGGCGCGCGTGCACGTGAAGCTCGTGAGCCAGTCGGGCATCGGTGCGGTCGCAGCCGGCACGGCCAAGGCCCTCGCCGACGTCATCCTCGTCTCGGGGCACGACGGCGGCACCGGCGCGAGCCCGTTGAACTCCCTCAAGCACGCGGGCACGCCCTGGGAGCTCGGCCTCGCAGAGACCCAGCAGACGCTCATGCTGAACGGCATGCGGGATCGCGTGGTCGTGCAGGTCGACGGGCAGCTGAAGACCGGCCGCGACGTCGTGATCGGCGCGCTGCTCGGCGCGGAGGAGTTCGGCTTCGCCACGGCGCCGCTCGTCGTGCAGGGCTGCGTCATGATGCGCGTCTGCCACCTCGACACCTGCCCGGTCGGCGTCGCCACGCAGAACCCCGAACTGCGCAAGCGCTTCACGGGCAAGCCCGAGTTCGTCGTCAACTTCTTCGAGTTCATCGCGCAGGAGGTGCGCGAGTACCTCGCGGAGCTCGGATACCGTTCGATCGACGAGATCATCGGCCGCCGAGAGCTGCTCGACGTGGACCGCGCGCTCGACCACTGGAAGGCCTCCGGTCTCGACCTGACGCCCGTGCTCGTCGGCCCCGACTTCTCCGAGTCCGAGCCGCGGCGCAACGCCCGTGGTCAGGACCACGAGCTCGACGAGCACTTCGACAACGAGCTCATCCGCCGCAGCAGGCTCGTGCTCGAGCAGGGGGGCAGCATCGAGATCGCGCTGCCCATCCGGAACACCGAGCGCGCCGTCGGCACCATGCTCGGACACGAGGTGACCGTGCGGCGCGGCGAGCACGGCCTGCCCAGCGGTTCGATCGACATCACCCTCACCGGGTCGGCTGGCCAGTCGCTCGGCGCCTTCCTGCCGGCCGGCATCACGCTCCGGCTCGAGGGCGACTCGAACGACTACGTCGGCAAGGGGCTCTCGGGCGGCCAGATCGTGGTCCGTCCGTCGCGTGACAGCGGATTCGTCGCCGAACGCAACGTGATCGCCGGCAACGTCATCGGCTACGGGGCGACGCAGGGCAGCATGTTCATCCGCGGCATCGTCGGCGAACGCTTCCTGGTGCGCAACTCCGGGGCGACCGCGGTCGTCGAGGGTGTGGGCGACCACGCGCTCGAGTACATGACCGGCGGGCTCGCGCTCATCCTCGGCGAGACCGGCCGCAATCTCGGCGCCGGCATGTCGGGCGGCACCGCCTACGTGCTCGACCTGCGCGAGGGCCGGGTGAACCGCGAGTCGCTGACGACCGGAGAACTCGAGCTCCTGCCGCTCGGCAGCGCCGATCGCGAGATCGTGCGCGACCTGCTCGAACAGCACGTCGCGAACACGGACTCCGCGGTCGCAGCGGCGCTGCTCGCCGCCGGCGACGACGGATACGACCGCTTCACCAAGGTGCTGCCGCGTGACTACGCCGCAGTGCTCCGAACCCGCCAGAGCGCGGTCGACGAGGGGCTCGACCCCGACGGCGACGTGGTTTGGACGCGAATCCTGGAGGTTACGAATGGCTGACCCCAAGGGCTTTCTGAAAGTCACCGAGCGCGAGCTGCCCAAGCGGCGGCCGGTTCCGGTGCGCATCATGGACTTCAAGGAGGTCTACGAGCAGGGCGACCCCGCGCAGCTGCGTCGCCAGGCCGGTCGCTGCATGGACTGCGGCATCCCGTTCTGCCACCAGGGCTGCCCCCTCGGCAACCTGATCCCCGAGTGGAACGACCTCATGTACCGCGGTGAAGGGCGCGCGGCCGCCGAGCGACTGCACGCCACGAACAACTTCCCCGAGTTCACCGGCCGCCTGTGCCCGGCGCCCTGCGAGTCGGCCTGCGTGCTCGGCATCAACCAGCCGGCCGTCACGATCAAGCAGGTCGAGGTCTCGATCATCGACGAGGCGTTCGGCAACGGCTGGGTCCAGCCGCAGCCGCCGGGGCGCCTCACGGGTAAGACGGTCGCGGTGGTCGGCTCCGGCCCCGCCGGGCTCGCCGCGGCCCAGCAGCTCACGCGTGCCGGTCATACGGTCGCCGTCTTCGAGCGCGACGACCGCATCGGCGGCCTCCTCCGTTACGGCATCCCCGACTTCAAGATGGAGAAGAAGCACCTCGACCTGCGGCTCGCGCAGATGACCGCGGAGGGCACCCGGTTCCGCGCCGGCGTGAACATCGGCGTCGACATCACCTGGGCGCAGCTTCGCGAGCGCTACGACGCCGTCGTGGTCGCCACCGGGGCGATCGTCCCGCGCGACCTGCCGATCCCCGGGCGCGACCTTCCGGGTGTGAACTTCGCCATGGACTACCTCACGCAGTCGAACCGGCACCTCGCGGGCGACCAGGTCTTCGACCAGATCACCGCGGAGGGCAAGCACGTCGTCGTGCTCGGCGGTGGAGACACGGGCGCCGACTGCATCGGCACCGCGCACCGCCAGGGCGCCCTGTCGGTCACGAACCTCGCGATCGGCACGGAGCCGAGCGCGAGCCGGCCCGAGCACCAGCCGTGGCCGATCCACCCGACCCTGTTCGAGGTGCAGAGCGCCCACGAGGAGGGCGGCAACCGCCAGTTCCTCGCCTCGACGGTCGAGTTCCTCGCGAACGACGCCGGAGAGGTGCGCGCCATCCGCGTCGCCGAGACCGAGTACCTCGACGGCCGTCGCGTGCCGAAGGCCGGCACCGAGCGGGAGATCCCCGCCGACCTCGTGCTCCTCGCCCTCGGATTCACGGGGCCCGAGACGGCTGCGCTCGACGAGCAGCTGCAGCTGCCCGTCACCGATCGCGGCAACCTCGCACGCGAGGCCGACTACGCGACCGCCCAACCGGGCGTCTTCGTCGCCGGCGATGCCGGCCGCGGCCAGTCGCTCATCGTCTGGGCGATCGCTGAAGGACGGGCTGCGGCATCCGCCGTCGACCGCTACCTTGAAGGCGAGACCCTGTTGCCGTCGCCCATCGCCTCGACGGCGCACGCCTTCTCCATCTGACCAGTGCGCGCCGCACGGCGCGCTTCGACCAACACCCAGCGCTTTGCGCAGAACACGGGAGCACACACCAATGAGACGAGCGAAGATCGTCGCCACCCTCGGGCCGGCGACATCGAGCTATGAGCAGATCCGGGCGATTCTCGATGCGGGCGTCGACGTCGCGCGGATGAACCTCAGCCACGGCAGCTACGACGTGCACGAGGGCGTCTACCAGAACGTGCGGAAGGCGGCGAACGACACGGGTCGTGCCGTCGCAGTGCTCGTCGACCTTCAGGGGCCGAAGATCCGACTCGGCAAGTTCGCCGACGGACCGCACGAGCTCGCCGAGGGCGACATCTTCAAGATCACGACCGAGGACGTCGTGGGCACGAAGGAGCTCGTCAGCACGACGTTCAAGGGCCTGCCCGCCGACGTCAAGCCCGGCGACTTCCTGCTGATCGACGACGGCAAGGTCCGTGTCGAGGTCATCGAGACCGATGGCGTCGTCGTGACGACCCGCGTCATCGTCGCCGGCCCGGTGTCCAACAACAAGGGCATCAACCTGCCGGGTGTCGCGGTCAACGTGCCGGCGCTCTCCGAGAAGGACGAGGCCGACCTCCGCTGGGGCCTCGAGCTCGGCGCCGACCTCATCGCGCTCTCCTTCGTGCGCAACGCCTCCGACATCACGCGCGTGCACGAGATCATGGACGAGGTGGGCCGTCGCGTCCCCGTCGTCGCGAAGATCGAGAAGCCGCAGGCCGTCGACGCCCTCGAGGAGATCACCGAGGCGTTCGACGCAATCATGGTCGCCCGCGGCGACCTGGGCGTCGAGCTGCCCCTCGAGGCGGTGCCGATCGTGCAGAAGCGTGCGGTCGAGATCGCCCGTCGTCTCGCCAAGCCCGTCATCGTGGCGACGCAGATGCTCGAGTCGATGATCCACAGCCCGGTGCCGACGCGCGCCGAGACCTCCGACGTCGCGAACGCGGTGCTCGACGGAGCCGACGCCGTCATGCTCTCGGGCGAGACGAGCGTGGGGGAGTACCCCGTCATCACGGTGCAGACCATGGCGCGCATCGTCGAGTCGACCGAGCAGCACGGGCTCGACCGCATCGCGCCGCTCGGCACGAGGCCCCGCACCCAGTCGGGCGCGATCACGGCCGCCGCGGTCGAGGTCGCCGACTTCGTCGAGGCCAAGTACCTCTGCGTCTTCACCGAGTCGGGCGAGACCGTGCGCCGCATGACGCGCCTGCGTTCGAAGATCCCCATCCTGGCGTTCACGCCCGACCCGGCGATCCGTCGTCGCCTCGCGCTCAACTGGGGTGTCGAGTCGTTCGTCGTCTCCCGCGTGACCCACACCGACCAGATGGTCGGTCAGGTCGACGAGGCTCTCTCGAAGACCGGCAAGGCGGTCAACGGCGAGAAGGTCGTCATCATCTCGGGTTCCCCTCCCGGAATCCCCGGCACCACCAACGACGTGCGCGTGCACGTCGTCGGCGAGGTGCTGTAACCAGCATCACGCGAGGGAGCCGGTCCGAGAGGGCCGGCTCCTTCGGCGTTCCGGCGACGGGCAGCGGATGCCTCGGCGTCGAAGTGGCACACTCGGAGCATGGTCGTCGAGTTCGAGTGCCGCACCCGCCTGTCGACGCCGGTGCAGCGGTCGTTCGACCTGTCGCGGAGCATCGACCTGCACGTCACCTCGATGGCGGCGTCGCGTGAGCGAGCCGTGGCGGGGGTCACGACCGGGCTCATCGGCAGCGGCGAAGAGGTGACCTGGCGGGCGTGGCATTTCGGCGTGCCGCTCCGGATGACGAGTCGCATCACGGAGTTCGAGGAACCGGCTTCGTTCGTCGACGAGCAGGTTCGCGGCCCGTTCCGTTCCTTCCGCCACGAGCACGGCTTCATGCCCGACGAGGGCGGCGGCACGATCATGACCGACCGGGTGCGGTTCGTCGCACCCCTCGGCACCCTGGGCCGAGTCGCAGAACTCGTGATCGGCCCGTACCTGCGGCGTCTCATCGAACAGCGGAACGCGCACCTCGCCGCGTCCGTTCGCTGAGGGCGTTCGCCGCTCGATGAACTGGTGCCGGTGCAGTCTTTGCGGCGGAAGCCGTTGCGCAGAGGCGCGTCAGGGTCAGCCCCGTTCGAGGACCTGCTTGAGGTTCTCGACGAACTGGGCGTTGCGCTTGGTGGCCCAGCCGAGCATCCGATTCGTCATCCAACCCATGAAGCCGCCTGCGTCGAGGTCGATGTGCCGGGTGAACCGCACCCCGCCGTCGACCGGCTCGATCGTGCGGATGTCGATCGGAACGATCTTCCCCATGTCGCCGCCCTTGAGGACGACCTTATGGGGCGGCTCAGTGGCGATGATCTCCTCGGTACCCGAGACCATCCCCTTGACGTCGAAGACGGTGCCCACAGCGAGTTGGCCTTCGCCCTTGGTGACGGTCGCCGACTTGACATCCATGTGCCAGTGCTGATCGTTGCGCACGTCCTGGACGTAAGCGAAGACCTGCTCCGCCGGCCTGGCGATGAACGTGCTGCTTTCGTAGCTGATCATGTCTCTGTCCTCCTGATGCGTGCTGCTGAAGTGGCTGTGGATATGGCTGCGGGCAGGTGCCCGGGGTCGGAGCTCAACCTAAGAGCGACGTCGCCCGGGTTCCGGGTGTTCAGCCTCAAAGGTCCCGCGGCGTGAGCCGCGCGGCATCGGCACTTCCCGCCGGATCGCCTGCGCAGCATGGGCAGTTCTACCCAGCCGCGGCGTGCAGTGGGAGACTGGACGCCGAGGGAGGCCGCCGTGAGCGATGCCGCTTCTGCGCTCGCCGGGGCCCGCGCGGCGCATCGTGGGCTGCGCTGGGACGACGCCTGCGCCGGCTTCCTGGCGGTCGATGCGCCTGAAGGACTCGCGGTTGACGACCTCGAGATGCTCGCCGAGTGCGCACAACTCAGCGGCCGGCACGAGGCGGCGGTGTCCGCCCTCGACCGGGCGTTCGCGCTCAGGGTGGGGGAGGGCGACCTCGATGCCGCTTCCACGGACGCTTTCTGGCTCTGGCAGGCGTTCCTGCTGGATGGCGAGATGGCCCGCGCGAACGGCTGGCTGGGTCGGCTCCGGGAGGTTGCGGGCGGGTACGGCACCGAGCCCGGCTGGCTGCTCGTGGCGACCGCGTACGGATGCTTCGCCACAGGCAGGTATGACGACGCACGGGCTCTGCTCGCACCGGCAAGGGCACAGGGTCGCGAGCGGGCCGACGTCGACCTGGAGGCGTTCGCCACATTGCTCACCGGACGGGCGTGGCTCAACGCCGGTGCGACGCAGGCAGGTCTCGAGCGTCTCGACGAGGCGATGCTGCGAGTGACCGCGGGGGAGACGTCGCCGCGGACGACCGCATCGCTGTTCTGCGCTTCGATCGCCAACGCCGAGATGGAGGCGCATGACCTGGCCCGTGGCCAGGAGTGGGAGCGAGCGCTCGAGGAATGGATGTTCACGCTGCCTGTGCCGACCTTGTCCGCGCCGTTCCTCGCGAACTGCCGCGTGTACCGCGCCGTGCTGCAGCGGCGGCGCGGGGACTGGATTGCAGCCCGGCGTGAGCTCGTGACGGCCGTCGACGAGCTCACCGGGGGGCATGGAGCGCGGCTGGCCGGACATGCCTGCTACGAACTCGGCGAATCGCTCCGGCTGCTCGGGGAGCACGCCGAGGCCGAGTCCGCCTACCGGCGGGCGAGCAGCCTGGGTGCCGCGACCCAGCCCGGGCTGGGGCTCATGCACCTCGCCCGGGGGGAGGTGAAGACCGCGGCCGCCGGTGTACGACGAGCGCTCAGCGAGACCGAGCGCCCACAGGACAGGTGCAGCCTCCTGCCCGCGTACGTCACGATCATGCTTGCGGCGGGCGAGCTGCCCGAGGCAGCCGCCGCCGTCGATGAACTCGGCCGGTGCGCGGACGTCTTCGAGACGACGCTGGCGCGGGTCGAGCACGCCCGGGCGGTGGGTGAGGTCGCCCTGGCCGACGACAAGGCGTCGGCCGCGCTCGCGCCGTTGCGGCGAGCCGCTGCGGGATGGCGTGAGCTGGCCGCGCCGTACGAGACAGCCGTGACCGCGGTCCTCCTCGCGACCGCATGTCGCGCCGTGGGCGACGAGGAGGGCGCGCAATTCGAACTGGAGGCCGCCGCGGCGACCTTCGCGAAGCTCGGCGCCGCACCCGACCTCGCGCACGCGCGGGCTCTTCTGGCGGGGTCGACAGCGCGGTCGGTCCACGGCCTCACCCGGCGGGAGGCCCAGGTGCTGCAACTCGTCGCCGCGGGCAGGACCAATCACATGATCGCCACCGAGCTCCTGCTCAGCGATCGCACCGTGCAACGCCACGTGAGCAACATCTTCGCCAAGCTCGGGGTGCACTCCCGGACCCAGGCGGCGACCCTCGCAATCGAGCACGACCTGGTGCGCCGCGCTCGCGGCTGAGGTGCCGGTGGTGGGGGTCGAACCCACACGCCCTTTCGGGCAAAGCATTTTGAGTGCTCCGCGTCTGCCATTCCGCCACACCGGCCAAAGGCCTCGCTCAGAATACCGTAGGCTTTCCTCCGTGACAGACACCGAACCAACTCAGTCGGCACCGCGCCGCGTGGTCGTGGCGGAAGATGAGTCGCTCATCCGCCTCGACATCGTCGAGATCCTGCGCGACAACGGCTTCGAGGTCGTCGGCGAGGCCGGTGACGGCGAGACCGCAGTGGCACTCGCCACCGAGCTGCGGCCCGATCTCGTCATCATGGACGTCAAGATGCCCCAGCTCGACGGCATCTCCGCCGCGGAGCGGCTCTCGAAGGGCCACATCGCCCCGGTCGTGCTCCTCACGGCGTTCAGCCAGAAGGAGCTCGTGGAGCGCGCGAGCGAAGCGGGAGCCCTTGCCTACGTCGTGAAGCCGTTCACGCCCAACGACCTGCTCCCCGCGATCGAGATCGCCCTGGCGCGCTATGCGCAGATCATCGCGCTCGAGGCCGAGGTCGGCGACCTCGTCGAGCGCTTCGAGACCCGCAAGCTCGTCGATCGTGCCAAGGGCCTCCTCAACGAGAAGATGGGACTCTCGGAGCCCGAGGCGTTCCGTTGGATCCAGAAGGCCTCGATGGACCGCCGCCTGACGATGAAAGACGTCTCGCAGGCCATCATCGAGCAGCTCGCGGCCAAGAAGTAATCAACCCAGCTTTCCTCCGGCGGATGCCGCGGCGACACGTCTCGCCGCGGCATCCGCCGTTCTCATGCCGGTTCAGGCCGCCGGGCGGTCCTTGATCAGGTTCGTGATGCGGATCGTCGAGCACCGACGACCCTGATCGTCGGTGACGGCGATCTCGTGCGTCGTGAGCGTGCGGCCGAGGTGGATCGGCGTGCAGACCCCGGTGACCCACCCGCTCGTCGCCGAGCGCGTGTGGGTCGCGTTGATCTCGATGCCGACGGCGAGTCGGTCGGGGCCGGCCCAGAGGTTCGCGGCCATGGATCCGAGCGATTCGCCGAGCACCACGTAGGCCCCGCCGTGCAGGAGCATCGCCGGTTGCGTGTTGCCCTCCACCGGCATTCTCGCCACGGAACGATCGACCGTGAACTCGAGGAACTCGATGCCCATCTTCTCGGCCAGTGCACCCGTTCCGCGGGTGTGGAGGTAGTCGATCGGATCGGTCGTCTGGGTCATGCTCGCCTTCGAGATGGGCCGTCGGGAAGTGTCGTCGGCCGCTTGTAGTCTTGGGGGGTGTCGGACGCAGAAAAGCCTACCCTCCTCGTCGTCGACGGCCATTCGTTGGCCTTCCGGGCCTTCTACGCCCTCCCAGTCGACAGCTTCACCACCCGCGACGGTCAGCACACGAACGCCATCCACGGCTTCCTGTCGATGCTGCTCCTGTTGCTCCAGAACGAGAAGCCGACGCACATCGCGGTCGCGTTCGACATCTCCCGCTTCTCGTTCCGCACACGCGAGTACCCCGAGTACAAGGGCACGCGTGGTGAGACCCCCGTCGAGTTCAAGGGGCAGGTGCCGCTGCTGCAAGACGCGCTGAAGGCGATGGGCGTTCGCACCCTCGAGAAGGAGGACTACGAGGCCGACGACATCCTCGCGACGCTCGCAGCGCGCGGGCGTGCTGAGGGCTATCGGGTGCTCCTCGTCTCGGGCGACCGCGACACCATCCAGCTCGTCAACGACGACGTCACGCTGCTCTACCCCAACACGCAGGGCGTCTCGCAGCTGAAGCGCTACGACACCGACGCGGTCGTCGAGCGCTACGGAATCCGGCCCGAGCAGTACCCCGACGTCGCGGCACTCGTGGGGGAGTCGAGCGACAACCTCATCGGCATCACCAAGGTCGGCGAGAAGACCGCCGTCAAGTGGCTCGGCCTCTACGGCTCCCTCGACGGAATCCTCGAGCACGCCGACGAGATCAAGGGCGTCGTCGGGCAGAACCTGCGCGACGAGAGAGAGAACGCGATCCGCAACCGCCGGCTCAACCGGCTCGTCACCGACGTCGAGCTCGACGTCGCGATCGACGAACTCGAGGCGAAGCCGATCGACATCGAGGCGGTGCAGCCGCTGTTCGAGCGACTCGAGTTCCGCACGCTGTTCGAGCGCATGAAGAAGATCGCGGCGGGCAACGGCAACGGCAACGGTGCGTCCGCGGCGTCCGGCTCGGCCTCGGCCGCCTCCGAGACGGCGGAGGCAGCCCCGGCTGCTCCCATCGCGCCGACTCCGCGCCGACTCCTCGATGAAGAGCTCGCCGTCTGGCTCGAGCGGGCCGTCGTCGCCGAGCCGGCCGGTCTCGGCCTCAGCGTCGAGGTGCTCGACGGCCAGGTGATCGGCGCGGGCATCGCGACCGCCGACGAGACCGTGCAGCTCCCGTGGCAGCCCGGCCGCTCCGACTATGCGCCGTTCGAGGCGTGGCTCGCGAGCGATGCGCCGAAGATCATGACCGACGCGAAGCCGCAGCTGAAGGCGCTCATGCGCTCGGGCCTCGCGTTCGACGGACTCGTCGTCGACACCCTCGTCGCCGGATGGCTCGTGCGGCCGATCCTCGCTGAGAAGACGCTCGCCGACCTCGTCGAGCGCTACCTCGGCGAGACCGTGCCACAGGCCGACCCGGCCCAGCTCATGCCGGAGGAGGGCACCGATGCCGGCGCCCCCGAGTACGCCTGGTACGCGCTCCGCGTCGCGCCCGTCGTGCTCCGCGCACTCCCCGAGAGCTCGCGGCAGCTGCTCGCCGACATCGAGATGCCGCTCGTGCCGGTGCTCGCGGCGATGGAGGTGCGCGGCGTGACCGTCGATCACGACGAGCTCTCCTCGCTCTCCGCCGAACTCGGTGCCCGCGCCGCCGGCCTGGCCGAGGCGGCCTTCGCCGAGATCGGCCGCGAGGTCAACCTGGGTTCACCGAAGCAGCTCCAAGAGGTGCTCTTCGACCAGCTCGGCATGCCGAAGACGCGAGCGACGAAGACCGGCTACACGACCGACGCGAGCGCGCTGGCCGACCTGCAGGAGTCGAACCCGCACCCCTTCCTCGGGTACCTGCTCGAGCACCGCGACGCCACGAAGCTGCGGCAGATCGTCGAGTCGCTCGACAAGTCGATCGCCGGCGACGGGCGCATCCACACGAGCTACGGGCAGATCGGCGCGGCCACGGGTCGCATGTCGTCCAACGACCCGAACCTGCAGAACATCCCGATCCGCACCGAAGACGGCCGCCGCATCCGCAAGGCGTTCCGTCACGGCCCCGAGTACACCGAGCTGCTCACCGCCGACTACTCGCAGATCGAGATGCGCATCATGGCGCACCTGTCGGGCGACCCCGGCCTCATCGAAGCGTTCAACGCGGGTGAAGACCTGCACCGATTCGTCGGCGCACGCGTGTTCGGGGTCGACCCCGCCGACGTCACCCCGGTGATGCGCACGAAGGTGAAGGCCATGTCGTACGGGCTCGCCTACGGCCTCAGTGCGTTCGGACTCTCCAAGCAGCTCCGCATCGATCGCGCAGAGGCGACGCAGCTCATGAAGGAGTACTTCGAGCGCTTCGGTGCGGTGCGCGACTACCTGCGCATGGTCGTCGAGCAGGCGAAGATCGACGGCTACACCGAGACGATCTTCGGTCGCCGCCGTCCGTTCCCCGACCTCAACAGCCCGAACCGGGTGCTCCGCGAGAATGCCGAGCGCGCCGCCCTGAACTCGCCGATCCAGGGTTCGGCGGCCGACATCATCAAGATCGCGATGTCGCGGGTCGAGAACGACCTTGCGGCGCAGGGCATGGAGAGCCGCATGCTGCTCACCGTCCATGACGAGCTCATCTTCGAGGTCGCAGCGGGGGAGTCCGAGTCGCTCGAGGCGCTCGTACGCGACCGCATGGCGAATGCGGCCGAACTGCTCGTGCCGCTCGACGTGCAGATCGGTCGCGGCGCGAACTGGGAGGACGCGGCGCACTGATCGCGGCGCCCGAGTCCGGCCCGACGGTCGCGTGCGCGATGTCGCCCGGCTGTCATAGGCTCGCTCTCATGGCATCGAGTGAACGCACCCCGACCGACGTCGATCGCATCGCAGAGGGGTGGGTCGACACTCTCGTCGAACTGCACCCCGGTGTGGGCACCTACATCGGTCGCACGACCCATGATGACCGCTTGGCCGACTACTCTCCCGAGGGCCACGAGCGGTCGATCGCGGCCACGCGAGAGGCGCTCGCAGCGCTCCGCGGGGCGACGCCGGTCGACGACGTCGACCGCATCACCGTCGCCGACCTCGGCAGCGAGCTCGAGCTCGAGCTCGAGCGCCACGACGCCGGGCTGCACCTGCGCGACCTCAACGTGATCGCGAGCCCGGCCCAGGACATCCGCGAGGTCTTCGACCTCATGCCCACCGATGCCCCTGAGGAGTGGGATCGCATCGCGACCCGGCTCGAGGCGGTCCCCGGTGCCATCGACGGCTACATCGAGACGCTGCGCGAGGGCATCGCCCGCGGCACCGTGCCTGCCGCCCGTCAGGTGCGCGAGGTGGCCGCGCAGGCGCGGCGCATCGCGAAGCCCGATGGGTTCTTCGGCACCTTCACCGGCTCCGCGAAGGCCGGCGAGACCGAACTCGCGCCGTCGATCGTCCAGCACCTCGGCAACGGTGCGGCGGTGGCCGCCTCCTCCTACGGCCGGCTCGCGGAGTTCCTCGAGACGGAGCTCCACCCCGTGGCGGGCGAACACGACGGCGTCGGACGCGAGATCTATGCGCTGCAGTCGCAGCACTTCCTCGGCGCCGTGATCGACCTCGACGAGACCTACGAGTGGGGCATCGATGAGCTCGCCCGCATGGTCGCCGAGCAGGAGTCGATCGCGAACGAGATCCTGCCCGGGGCATCCGTTCACGAGGCGATCGCCTTCCTCGACAACGACCCGTCGCGGAAGCTCCACGGCACCGAGGCGCTGCAGCGCTGGATGCAGGAGACGAGCGACCGCGCCGTCAACGAACTCGCCGGCACGCAGTTCGACATCCCGGCCGAGATCCGCACGCTCGAGTGCATGATCGCCCCGACGCAAGAGGGCGGCATCTACTACACCGGCCCGAGCGACGACTTCTCGCGCCCGGGTCGCATGTGGTGGTCGGTGCCCGAGGGCGTCACCGAGTTCGACACCTGGCGCGAGCTCACGACCGTGTACCACGAGGGCGTTCCCGGTCACCACCTGCAGATCGGCCAGGCCGTCGTGAACCGCGGCCAGCTGAACACCTGGCGGCGCCAGCTCGCCGGCACCTCCGGTCATGCCGAGGGCTGGGCGCTCTACGCCGAGCGGCTCATGCAGGGCCTCGGCTACCTCGACGACCCCGCCGACCGGCTCGGCATGCTCGACGGTCAGCGCATGCGCGCCGCCCGCGTCGTGCTCGACATCGGCGTGCACCTCGGCAAGCAGCGACCCGACGGCCAGGGGGTCTGGACGGGGGAGTACGCCTTCGAGTTCCTCGGGCAGAACGTCAACATGAACGAGGGCTTCGTGCGCTTCGAGGTGAACCGGTACCTCGGTTGGCCGGGCCAGGCACCGTCGTACAAGGTCGGCCAGCGCATCTGGGAGCAGCTGCGCGACGAGGTGGCACGCCGTGAAGGCGCGTCGTTCGACATCCGCGAGTTCCACCGCAACGCGCTCGCGCTCGGCGGTGTCGGGCTCGACACGCTGCGTTCCGCGCTGCTCGACTGAGCGACGCCGGCATGACGCGGGTGGTCATCGCCGGGGCATCCGGGTTCATCGGGCGTCACCTCGTCGCGAGGTATCGCGCCGCGGGCATCGACGTCCGCACGATCGGTCGGGGCACGTCGGCGGATGCCTCGTGGGGCGACCCGGAGGCCATCGCCGACATCGTCGACGGATGCGACGTGCTCGTGAACCTCGCCGGCAGGAACGTGAACTGCCGGTACACCCCGAGCAATCGCGCCGAGATCATCAGTTCGCGGATCGAGACGACGGCGGCGCTGCGTGCGGCCGTGGCTTCCGCCGCGGCGCCGCCGCGCGTCTGGTTCAACTCCTCGACGGCGACGATCTACCGGCACGCAGAGGACCACCCGATGACCGAGCGCGACGGCGAGCTCGGGAGCGGGTTCTCCGTCGAGGTCGCGAAGGCCTGGGAGGCGGAGTTCTTCGCCGGCGCTCTGCCGTCGACGCGACGGGTCGCGCTCCGCATCGCCATCGTGCTCGGCGACGGCAGTGCGATGCGGCCGCTCGCCCGACTCGCGCGGTTCGGGCTCGGCGGACCGCAGCTCGACGGGAGATGGCCGGCGACCCGTGCTCGCAGAGCGGCGGGCACGCAGCACGAGTTCGGGGCGCGCGGCGGAAGGCAACGCTTCAGCTGGGTGCACATCGACGATGTCACGGGCATCATCGACTTCCTCGCGGCGCGGCCCGATCTCGACGGCGTCGTGAACGTCAGCGCTCCGAACCCCAGCGACAATCGCACGCTGATGCGCACGATCCGCCGGCTTCTCGGGGTGCCGTTCGGCATGCCCGCGTGGCGGTGGATGCTCGAGCCGGGGACCGCGGTGATCCGCACCGAGACCGAGCTGGTGCTGAAGAGCAGGTGGGTCGTCCCCGAGCGACTGCTCGAGGCAGGCTACGAGTTCGAGTATCCCGACCTCGAGGGGGCGCTTTGCAGCATCCTGAGGCCCGAAACGGTGCCCGCCACTGCCGATCGGACGCCGGCACAGCCGGACCGACGCGGTCGTTTGCCAATGGGGGAGCGCTTCCGTTAGGATTGAGCGTCACTCGTGTGACATCCCTGTCCGCATGCCCATCGCGGAATCAACATATCGCTCTCCCTCGCGATGGGCTCGATTTTGTCCTTTACGGAGCATTCACTACATGACAACCGCAACGACCAAGGCACCCAAGCAGGTCGCGATCAACGACATCGGATCTGCTGACGATTTCCTCGCCGCGGTCGAGAAGACTTTGAAGTTCTTCAACGACGGCGACCTCATCGAGGGTACCGTCGTGAAGATCGACCGCGACGAGGTCCTCCTCGACGTCGGCTACAAGACCGAGGGTGTCATCCCCTCGCGTGAGCTTTCCATCAAGCACGATGTCGACCCCAGCGAGGTCGTCGGCGTCGGCGACACCGTCGAGGCGCTCGTCCTTCAGAAGGAAGACAAAGAAGGCCGTCTCATCCTGTCGAAGAAGCGCGCTCAGTACGAGCGTGCATGGGGCGACGTGGAGAAGATCAAGGAAGCCGATGGCGTCGTGACCGGTTCGGTCATCGAGGTCGTCAAGGGCGGCCTGATCGTCGACATCGGCCTCCGCGGCTTCCTCCCGGCGTCGCTCATCGAGCTCCGCCGCGTGCGCGACCTCACGCCGTACCTCGGCCAGGAGATCGAGGCGAAGATCCTCGAGCTCGACAAGAACCGCAACAACGTCGTGCTCTCGCGCCGCGCGCTCCTCGAGCAGACGCAGTCCGAGTCGCGTTCGACGTTCCTCGCGAACCTCCACCCGGGACAGATCCGCAAGGGCGTCATCTCGTCGATCGTCAACTTCGGTGCGTTCGTCGACCTCGGCGGCGTCGACGGTCTCGTCCACGTCTCCGAGCTCTCGTGGAAGCACATCGAGCACGCCAGTGAGGTCGTCGAGGTCGGCCAGGAGGTCACCGTCGAGGTGCTCTCCGTCGAGCTCGACCGCGAGCGCGTCTCGCTGTCGCTCAAGGCGACGCAGGAGGACCCGTGGCAGGTCTTCGCCCGTACCCACGCGATCGGTCAGGTCGCCCCGGGTAAGGTCACGAAGCTCGTTCCGTTCGGTGCGTTCGTTCGCGTCGCAGACGGCATCGAGGGCCTCGTCCACATCTCCGAGCTGTCGGGCAAGCACGTCGAGCTCGCAGAGCAGGTCGTGTCGGTCGGCGAAGAGGTCTTCGTCAAGGTCATCGACATCGACCTCGAGCGTCGCCGCATCTCGCTCTCGCTGAAGCAGGCGAACGAGGGCGTCGACCCCGAGGGCACCGAGTTCGACCCGGCGCTCTACGGCATGCTCACCGAGTACGACGAGCAGGGCAACTACAAGTACCCTGAGGGCTTCGACCCCGAGACCAACGAGTGGCGCGAGGGCTTCGAGGCCCAGCGCGAGAAGTGGGAGCAGGACTACGCTGCCGCCCAGGCTCGTTGGGAGGCTCACAAGAAGCAGGTCGCCGCGGCGAACGCTGCTGCTGTGGCCGACGACTCGTTCACCTCGAGCGCTGCATCGTTCTCGAGCGACTCGGCCGGCGCGGGCACCCTCGCCGACGACGCGTCGCTCGCGGCGCTGCGCGAGAAGCTCTCGAGCAACAACTAGTCGCGATCCGCGATACGGAAGGCCGGTCCCCTCGGGGGCCGGCCTTCCGGCGTTCACGGGGCGCCTGACGGATGTCGCGCGCTGCGCGCCCGCCGGCGGCGCACCGCGAAGACCACGAGTGCGGCGATCACCACGATTCCGAGCGCGACGAGGACCGGCGCGAGAATCGCGGCGAAGGCGAGTGCGAACGAGCCGGCATCCTCTGCGGCGCTCATCACCGGCGCGCCGACTCCCGCCGTGGCCGCGTTGACGACCGGCCGGGCCATGGCCTTCGCGAGGTGCACGAGGAGCGCGAGGCCCACGCCGATCGCGATGGGAACCCACTGCTGCGACGTGAAGAACGCCTCGGGGTCGGTGACGGCGGTGGTCGTGGCGCTCACGCCGGAGCCGAAGGCGAGACCGCCCGCCGTCGGCCGCACGACCGTCTGGACGATGTCGTTCATGGAGTCGAGGCCCGGGATCTTGTCGGCGACGAACTCGACGATGAGGAGCACGACGAGGATGAGGAGCACCCACTCGTTGGCGAGCCACGCCCACTGCGGCGGCAGTTCGATGAGGCCGGTGAAGCGGTCGAGTGCGCCGATGAGCACGAGGGGGATCCACGCGTTCAGTCCAGCCGCGAGGGCGAGCCCGGTCCCCGTGAGCAGTTCGAGCATGGTCGCCTCCTGCGCCGTCGCGTCCGGTGCCGTCGCGTCGAGTGTCGCACGGATAGAGTGGGAGGCGTGTATCTGATCGGCCTCACGGGCGGCATCGCCTCAGGAAAGTCCACCGTCGCACGGCGTCTCTACGAGCACGGCGCCGTGCACATCGACGCCGACCAGCTCGCGAGGCGCGTCGTCGAGCCCGGCACGCCCGCGCTGGCCGCGATCGTCGAGGCGTTCGGCGCAGAGGTGCTGCACCGCGACGGCACCCTCGACCGCGCGAAGCTCGGGGAGCGCGTCTTCGGCGACGCCGAGCAGCTCGCCAAGCTCAACGCGATCGTGCACCCGGCTGTGCGCGAGCTCTCCGGCCGCCTGATCGCGAAGGCGGAGCAAGAGGACCCCGCCGCCGTCGTGGTCTACGACGTGCCCCTGCTCGTCGAAGCGGCCGTCGACCACCCGTTCGACCTGATCGTCGCGACCAACGCGCCCCGCCGCACGCAGGTCGAGCGACTCGTCGAGGTGCGCGGACTCGACCGCGGCCAGGCCGAAGCCCGAGTCGACGCCCAGGCCGACAACACCGCGCGCCTCGCGATCGCCGACGTCGTCATCGACACCGATGGGTCGCTCGCGCACACGATGAGCCAGGCCGACGAACTCTGGCACCGCATCGTCGAAGAACGCCGCGCCCGGGCATAGCAGCAGGCGCCGGCCGGAGTGTCGGCGGGCGCTCCTAGACTGGAGAGCATGCAGGCCACGCGTTCAGTCCGGCCGTTCGAGGTCATCAGCGACTACACGCCGAGCGGCGATCAGCCGGCGGCGATCGCCGAACTCGCCGCGCGCATCAACGCCGGCGAGACCGACGTGGTGCTGCTCGGCGCGACCGGCACCGGCAAGTCGGCGACGACGGCATGGCTCATCGAGCAGGTGCAGCGACCGACCTTGGTGCTCGCGCACAACAAGACGCTCGCGGCGCAGCTCGCCAACGAGTTCCGAGAGCTCCTGCCGAACAACGCCGTCGAGTACTTCGTCTCGTACTACGACTACTACCAGCCCGAGGCGTACGTTCCGCAGACCGACACCTTCATCGAGAAAGACAGCTCGATCAACGCAGAGGTCGAGCGCCTGCGGCACTCGACGACGAACTCGCTGCTCAGCCGCCGCGACGTGGTCGTGGTGTCGTCGGTCTCGTGCATCTACGGTCTCGGCACGCCCGAAGAGTACCTCGGTGCGATGATGCCGCTGCAGGTGGGCCAGCAGGTCGACCGCGACTGGCTCATCCGCAAGTTCGTGTCGATGCAGTATCAGCGCAACGACGTCGACTTCTCGCGCGGCAACTTCCGCGTGCGCGGCGACACGATCGAGATCATCCCGATCTACGAGGAGCTGGCGATCCGCATCGAGATGTTCGGCGACGAGATCGAAGCGCTCTACAGCCTGCATCCGCTCACCGGCCAGGTGGTCGCGAAGCTCGACTCAGTGCCGGTCTTCCCGGGCTCGCACTACGTCGCGAGCACCGAGGTGATGCAGCGCGCGATCGGCACCATCCGCATCGAACTCGAAGAGCGACTCGCCGAGCTCGAGCGCGAGGGCAAGCTGCTCGAGGCGCAGCGCCTGCGCATGCGCACCACCTTCGACCTCGAGATGATGGAGCAGATCGGCTTCTGCTCCGGCATCGAGAACTACTCGCGCCACATCGACGGGCGTCAGGCCGGCGAAGCACCGCACTGCCTTCTCGACTACTTCGCCGACGACTTCCTCGTGGTCATCGACGAGTCGCACGTCACCGTGCCGCAGATCGGTGCGATGTACGAGGGCGACTCCTCGCGCAAGCGCACCCTCGTCGAGCACGGGTTCCGGCTGCCGAGCGCGCTCGACAACCGGCCGTTGAAGTGGGACGAGTTCAAGGCGCGCGTCGGCCAGACCGTCTACCTCTCGGCGACGCCGGGTCGCTACGAGATGGGCATCGCCGACGGCATCGTCGAGCAGATCATCCGCCCGACGGGGCTCGTCGATCCGCAGATCGTGGTGAAGCCGTCGAAGGGCCAGATCGACGACCTCCTCGAAGAGATCCGCACGCGTGCCGGCCGTGATGAGCGCGTGCTCGTCACGACGCTGACGAAGAAGATGGCCGAGGAGCTGACCGACTTCCTCACCGAAGCCGGGGTGCGGGTCCGGTACCTGCACTCCGACGTCGACACGCTCCGCCGCGTCGAACTGCTCACGGAGCTCAGGGCGGGCGTCTACGACGTGCTCGTCGGCATCAACCTGCTCCGTGAGGGCCTCGACCTGCCCGAGGTCTCGCTCGTCGCGATCCTCGACGCCGACAAAGAGGGGTTCCTCCGTTCCTCGACGTCGCTCATCCAGACCATCGGCCGTGCCGCTCGAAACGTCTCGGGCGAGGTGCACATGTACGCCGACGTGCTCACCGATTCGATGAAGTCGGCCATCGACGAGACGACTCGGCGTCGCGACATGCAGATCGAGTACAACCGGGTCAACGGCATCGATCCGCAGCCGCTCCGCAAGCGAATCGCCGACATCACCGATGTGCTCGCCCGAGAAGAGGCCGACACGGCGGCGTTGCTCGCCGGTCGCGACGCCAAGAAGAAGACGTCGGTTCCGAACCTGCGGCGCGAGGGCATCGCGGCCGCCGGCGCCAACGACCTCGAAGACATCATCCGAGACCTGAACGACCAGATGCTTGTCGCGGCGGGGGAGTTGAAGTTCGAGCTCGCAGCGCGCCTGCGCGACGAGGTCTCCGACCTGAAGCGCGAACTCCGTCAGATGGAGAAGGCCGGACACCTCGGATGACGAGTACCGGTATGGGCCGTGCTGCGACTCCGCCGCCGAGCGAACGGTACGGCCCCGATCCCGACGGCATCCTGCTGCGCGTCGCCAAGTCGTTCGGGCTCGCGATGCTCATCGGCGCCGGGCTCGGAGCGACGATCGGTGTCGTGACGCAGCTCGGCGGCGTCGCCGAAGGGTGGGCTCTGGTCGGGCTGGCGTTCGGTGCGGCGGCCGGGGCGATCGTCGGCTTCTGCGCCGGCAGCGCGGCCGCCGCGGTGGCGTTGCTCGGCGTCGCGCCGCTCTTGCGCCTTTCGGCACAGGGCCGCGCCGGTGTGCTCGGGGCGGCATCCGCGCTCGGCGCGGCCGTCCCCATCGGATTCGTGCTGGCGTTCGCAGGAGCCACACCCCTGCCGGCGGCCGCCGTGGCATCGGCGATCGGCATCGTGGTCGCCGCAGGCGCGGTCGGTTGGATGATCGTGTGGCGCAGCGAACGCCGGGCGGCACGCGACGATTCCGAGTAGCCCGGCGCGGCGCGGGCACCCCGATTCGAACGTATGTTCGCTCAGAGCGCGTGTGCTCGGGGCATCCGTGTCGGTGGTGCTCTCTAAACTCGAAGAGTGCCAGTTTCACGTCTCGATGCCCATTCGCACCTGAGTGTCCGCGGCGCTCGCGTGCACAACCTGCAGAACGTCGACGTCGAGATTCCCCGTGACGCGATGGTCGTCTTCACGGGTCTCTCGGGGTCGGGCAAGTCGTCACTCGCCTTCGACACGATCTTCGCCGAGGGTCAGCGGCGGTACGTCGAGTCGCTCTCGGCGTACGCGCGGCAGTTCCTCGGGCAGGTCGACCGCCCGGACGTCGACTTCATCGAGGGGCTGAGCCCCGCGGTCTCGATCGACCAGAAGTCGACGAACCGCAACCCGCGGTCGACGGTCGGCACGATCACCGAGATCTACGACTACATGCGACTGCTGTGGGCGCGCATCGGCGTGCCGCACTGCCCGGTGTGCGGTGAGCGCATCCAGCGGCAGACCGTGCAGCAGATCGCCGACCAGCTCATGGAGCTGCCCGCGGGCACCAGGTACCAGGTGGTCAGCCCGGTCGTGTCGAAGAAGAAGGGCGAGTTCGTCGACCTCTTCCGAGACCTCGCCGCGCAGGGTTACTCGCGAGCCGTCGTCGACGGCGACGTCATCCGGCTCGACGATCCGCCGAAACTCAAGAAGCAGATCAAGCACGACATCTCCGTCGTCATCGACCGTCTCGTCGCCGGACCCGAACTGCTGGGGCGACTCACCGACTCCCTCGAGACGGCGCTGCGGCTCACCGACGGGCTCGTACAGGTCAACTACGTCGACGAGACCGGCTCCGCCGCGTGGGCGACGTTCTCCGAGAAACTGTCGTGCCCCAACCAGCACCCCATCCAGCTCACCGAGATCGAACCGCGCACCTTCTCGTTCAACGCGCCGTTCGGCGCCTGCCCCGAGTGCTCGGGCCTCGGCACCCGCATGTCGGTCGACGACGCGCTGCTGCTCGGCGACCAGAGCCTCAGCATCGCCGACGGCGTCATCCTGCCGTGGACCTCGCAGGGCAAGAGCCTCTACAACTACTACGAGAAGCTCCTCGGCGGGCTCGCCCGCGATCTCGACTTCTCGCTCGACACCCCGTGGGAGGAGCTCGACGAGGTCGCCCGCCAAGCGGTGCTCCGCGGCGACAACTTCGAGGTCAAGGTGAAGTGGCGCAACCGCTACGGCCGCGAGATGAGCTACACCTCGGGCTTCGAAGGCGTCGTGCCCTACATCGAGCGCCAGTACCTGCAGGCCGAGACCGACGTGCAGCGCGCCCGGTGGTCCGAGTACCTCCGCGAGGTGCCGTGCCCGGTCTGCGAGGGCAAGCGGCTGAAGCCCGAAGTGCTCTCGGTGCTCATCCACGACCACAGCATCGCCGACGTGGGGCTGCTCAGCCTCACCGATGCACGTGCATTCATGGACCGTCTCGCCCTCACCGATCGTGAGCAGACGATCGCCGCGCAGGTGCTGCGCGAGATCAAGCTGCGACTCGACTTCCTCATCCGCGTCGGATTGAGCTACCTCGACCTGTCGCGCGCGGCGGCCACGCTCTCCGGCGGCGAAGCGCAGCGCATCCGTCTCGCGACCCAGATCGGCTCCGGTCTCACCGGCGTGCTCTACGTGCTCGACGAGCCGAGCATCGGCCTGCACCAGCGCGACAACCGTCGTCTCATCGACACCCTCATCGCGCTTCGCGACCTCGGCAACACGCTCATCGTGGTCGAGCACGACGAAGACACGATCCGCACCGCCGACTGGATCGTCGACATCGGCCCCGGTGCCGGAGTCAACGGCGGCACCGTCGTGCACTCGGGCAGCTACGCCGACCTGGTGAAGAACACGCGGTCGCTGACCGGCGACTACCTCTCGGGCCGCCGCGAGATCCCGATCCCCGAGCAGCGCCGGACGATCGACGCCGAGCGCAAGATCGCCGTGCACGGGGCGGAGGCCAACAACCTGCGCGGCGTCGACGTCGAGTTCCCGCTCGGCGTGCTCACGGCCGTGACCGGTGTGAGCGGTTCGGGCAAGTCCTCGCTCGTCAACGACATCCTCTACCGAGTGCTCGCGAACCGCCTGAACGGTGCGCGCAAGGTGCCGGGCAAGCACCGTCGCGTCACCGGACTCGACCAGCTCGACAAGGTCGTGCACGTCGACCAGGCGCCGATCGGGCGCACGCCGCGCTCGAACCCCGCCACGTACACCGGCGTCTTCGACCGCATCCGCACGCTCTTCTCAGAGACGACCGAGGCGAAGGCCCGCGGCTACCTGCCGGGCCGATTCAGTTTCAACGTCAAGGGCGGGCGCTGCGAGGCCTGCTCGGGCGACGGCACGATCAAGATCGAGATGAACTTCCTGCCCGACGTCTACGTGGCGTGCGAGGTCTGCGGCGGCAAGCGGTACAACCGCGAGACCCTGCAGGTGCACTACAAGGGCAAGAACATCGCCGAGGTGCTCGAGATGCCGATCAGCGAGGCGGCCGACTTCTTCGAACCGATCTCGGCCATCCACCGCTACCTCAAGACCCTCGTCGACGTCGGACTCGGCTACGTGCAGCTCGGCCAGAGCGCCACGACGCTCTCGGGCGGTGAGGCCCAGCGGGTGAAGCTCGCCACCGAACTGCAGCGGCGCTCCAACGGCCGCAGCGTCTACGTGCTCGACGAGCCCACGACCGGCCTGCACTTCGAGGACGTGCAGAAGCTCCTGAAGGTGCTCGGCAAGCTCGTCGACAAGGGCAACACGGTCATCGTGATCGAGCACAGCCTCGACGTGATCAAGTCGGCCGACTGGATCATCGACCTCGGCCCCGAGGGCGGCTCCGGTGGCGGACAGATCGTCGCGACGGGCACGCCCGAACAGGTCGCCGCGGTGACCGACAGCCACACCGGGTACTTCCTTCGCGAGATCCTCGACGCGGCGTCGGTGCGAGCCGCGGTCGCCAGCTGAGGCGATGAACACCGTGCTGCCCGGCACCGAGGGTGTGCCCTATCGCCCGAAGAAGGGCGAGATCCCCACGAGTCCCGGCGTCTATCGGTTCCGCGACGCCGATCGTCGGGTGCTCTACGTGGGCAAGGCGAAGAACCTCCGGGCGCGCCTGTCGAACTACTTCGCGCCGCTTCGCACCCTGCACGAGCGAACGCGGCGCATGGTCACGACGGCCGCTTCGGTGGAGTGGACGGTCGTCGCCAACGAGGTCGAGGCGCTGCAGCTCGAGTTCACGTGGATCAACGAGTTCGACCCGCCGTTCAACGTGCAGTTCAAGGACGACAAGTCGTACCCGTACCTCGCGGTCACGCTCGCCGACGAGGCGCCGCGCGCCGTCGTCACCCGCAACCGCAACATCCGCGGCGCCAGGTACTTCGGGCCGTACCCGAAGGTCTGGGCGGTCAACGAGACGCTCGAGATCCTGCTCAAGCTGTTCCCGATCCGCACCTGCAAGGATTCCGACTACCGCCGGGCGATGGCCAGCGGAAAACCGTGCTTCGCGGGCCAGATCGGCCGATGCTTCGGGCCGTGCTCCGGAGTCGTCACGATCGAGGAGCATCGCGAGAACGTCGACCGCTTCGTCTCGTTCATGCAGAATCAGGATCGCCGCATCCTCGGCGAGCTCACCCAGCGCATGCGCTCGGCTGCCGCGGTGCAGGACTACGAGGCGGCTGCACGATTCCGCGATCGCCTGCAGGCAGCCACGTCGTTCTTCGAGAAGAGCGCCGTGGTGCTCGGCGAGAAGGTCGACATCGACGTCTTCGGCATCGACCACGACGAGCTGGCCGCAGCAGTGCAGCTCTTCATCGTGCGCGGCGGCCGTATCCGCGGTGTGCGCTCGTGGACCGTCGACAAGGAGCTCGACGTGCCGCTCGGCGACCTCGTCGACTCGGTGGTGCAGAACGCCTACGGCGATGGTGAGAAGCCTCCGGCCGAGGTCGTGGTGCCCGAGCTCCCCGACGACGCAGAGGCGCTCGAGACCTGGCTCGGCACCATCGCCGGTCGCAAGGTGCGTCTTCGGGCCGCGCAGCGCGGTGACAAGGCGGCGTTGCTCGCCACCGCGACGCAGAACGCCAAGCAGACGCTCATGCTCTACAAGACCCGACGCAGCGCCGACTTCACGACGCGGTCGCGAGCCCTCGAAGACATCCAGGAGGCACTCGGCATGGCCGACGCGCCGCTGCGCATCGAGTGCTACGACATCTCGCACCTCAGCGGCACCAACATCGTCGCCTCGATGGTCGTCTTCGAAGACGGCCTTCCGCGCAAGGACGAGTACCGCCGGTTCACGATTCCGAACTCGACCGACGACACCGACTCGCTCCACCAGGTGCTCACCCGCCGCCTGGCCTACCTGCGGTCGCCCGACTCGATCGGCTCGCCGATCGAAGCCGAGACGGCGAGCACCACGGCACAGGATGCACCCGCTGCGAGCAGCACGGCGCCGGCCACGAGCACCGCCGACGGAGCAGATGTGCCGGAGGGAGAAACGGATGCCGCGGCATCCGAACGTCGCAAGAAGTTCGCCTACCGGCCGAACCTGTTGATCGTCGACGGAGGGCAACCGCAGGTGGCGGCTGCGGCGCGTGCGCTCGAGGAGTCGGGCGTCGAGGGAATCTACCTCTGCGGCATCGCCAAGCGGCTCGAGGAGATCTGGACGCCCGACGGCGACTACCCCGTCATCCTGCCCCGCAACAGCGACGCCCTCTTCCTGTTCCAGCGCGTGAGAGATGAGGCCCACCGCTTCGCGATCACCCACCAGCGGCAGCGTCGCAAGCGCGACATCGGCAGCGTGCTCTCCGAGATCCCCGGCCTCGGCCCGTCTCGCGTGAAGGAGTTGCTGCGGCACTTCGGATCCGTGAAGCAGCTGCGCGCGGCATCCGAGACCGACATCTCGGAGGTGAAGGGCATCGGCCCGCTGCTCGCGGCGACGGTGCACCGCACCCTGCACGCCGATCGCGCCCCCGCACCCAGATAGGCTTGGGTGTCGATACGCGGAAGGGGGCTTCGACACGATGACCGTCGATTCTGAACAGCAGGAGATGCTGATCGTCACCGGCATGTCCGGCGCAGGACGCTCGACCGTCGGCAACGCACTCGAAGACCTCGGATGGTACGTCGTCGACAACCTTCCGCCGCAGATGCTGCGCCCCCTCGTCGAGCTCGTCGAGCGGGCCGGCACGTCGCTGCCGCGCATCGCGGCGATCGTCGACATCCGCGGGCGCGACTTCTTCTCCGAGCTCCGCGAGATCATCCAGGCCCTCCGCACCGGAGTGAGCGTGCGCGTCGTCTTCCTCGATGCGACCGACTCCGTGCTCGTGCGCCGCTTCGAGTCGGTGCGCCGCCCGCACCCGCTCCAGGGCAACGGCACGCTGCTCGACGGCATCGGCGCCGAGCGCGCCCGCCTCGCCGAACTGCGCGAGGCCAGCGACATCGTCGTCGACACCTCCGACCTCAACATCCACCAGCTGGCGACCCTCATCACCGAGACCTTCGCCGAAGCCGGCCACGCGGGGCTCCGCATCACCATGCAGAGCTTCGGCTTCAAGTACGGCGTGCCCTCCGACGCCGACCTCGTCGCCGATGCCCGCTTCCTGCCCAACCCGTTCTGGATCCCGGAACTCCGCCACCTGACGGGCGACGATGCCGTCGTGTCGGAGTACGTGCTGAGCCAGCCCGGCGCGATGGAGTTCGTCGAGGCCTATGCCAAGGCGCTCGAACCCGTGCTGGCCGGCTACCAGCGCGAGAACAAGCGACACGCGACGATCGCGATCGGATGCACCGGCGGCAAGCACCGCTCGGTCGCCCTGGTGCGCGAGCTGGCCAAGCGCATCGCCGCGCTGCCCGGTGTCGTCGTGAGTGTGAAGGATCGGGATCTCGGACGCGAGTGATCGCAGCCGCTGCAACACATATGAGAGATGGGACGACAAGTGGCACTGACCGCTGACGTGAAAGAGGAACTGGCGCGCGTCGAGGTGTCGAAGACCGGGGTCAGGGTCGCCGAACTGGCGTCGATCCTCCGGTTCGCCGGGGGGCTGCACATCATCTCGAACCGCATCGCGATCGAGGCGGAGCTCGACTCTCCGACGCTCGTGCGCCGCGTGACGCGCGACCTGGGGGAGATCTACGGCGTGCGTCCCGATGTCTCGGTGATCTCGCCGACGGGCATGCGGCGCTCGAACCAGTACCTCGTGCGTGTGCTCGAGGGCGGAGAGACGCTCGCCCGACAGACGGGGCTGCTCGACGCCCGCCGTCGCCCCGTGCGAGGCCTGCCGAACAAGCTCACCACGGGCTCGCGCGACGAGGTTGCGGCGATCTGGCGCGGAGCGTTCCTCGCGAAGGGCAGCCTGACCGACCCCGGTCGCTCGGCCGCACTCGAGGTGACCTGCCCGGGCAACGAGACCGCCATGGCCCTCGTGGGAGCCGCCGGCCGGCTCGGCATCTCCGCGAAGGCCCGAGAGGTCCGCGGCGTCCACCGCGTCGTCATCCGCGACGGCGAGGCGATCAGCGCGATGCTCGCGGTCATGGGCGCCACCGAGACCGTGCGCAACTGGGAGGAGCTGCGCCAGCGCCGCGAGGTGCGCGCGACGGCCAACCGCCTCGTGAACTTCGACGACGCGAACCTCCGCCGTTCGGCGCAGGCCGCCGTCGCCGCGTGCGCCCGCGTCGAGCGCGCCATGGAGCTCCTCGGCGAGGGCATCCCCGACCACCTGAAGTACGCCGGCGAACTCCGGCTGGCCCACCGCGAGGCGAGCCTCGACGAACTCGGCCACTACGCCGACCCGCCCATGACCAAGGACGCCGTCGCCGGTCGCATCCGTCGCCTTCTCGCTATGGCCGACAAGCGCGCCGCCGACCTCGGCGTGCCGGGCACCGAGGCGAGCCTTCCCGCCGACCTCGACGAGGTCTGAGCGGATGCCCCGGCGGTTCGCCGCGCGGGGCGTGCACCTTCGATCGTGGTGACGCGCGAGGCATCCGTCATGCCTCCGTCGCGCGGGCCGGCACCTCGTGGCCGGTTGGACGGCGGGCATAGACTCGAGAGGCAGCCGCGGAATCCCGGGGAGACGCCCGGGGGATCCGGCGCATCTGACAAGGAGAAGCAATGGCCGACTACACCCTCCCCGATCTGCCCTACGACTACTCGGCGCTCGAGCCGGCGATCAGCGGCAAGATCATGGAGCTGCACCACTCGAAGCATCACCAGGCGTACGTGACGGGTGCCAACACCGCCCTCGCCCAGCTCGCCGAGGCCCGCGATTCGGGCAACCTCGCGAACGTCAACAAGCTCGAGAAGGACCTCGCGTTCAACCTCGGCGGCCACGTCAACCACTCGATCTTCTGGACGAACCTCTCGCCTGCGGGCGGCGACAAGCCGACCGGCGACCTCGCCGCGGCGATCGACGACCAGTTCGGCTCGTTCGACAAGTTCCAGGCGCACTTCACCGCGACGGCGCTCGGCGTGCAGGGCTCCGGCTGGGCCGTGCTCGCGTGGGACTCGCTCGGAGAACGACTGATCATCGTGCAGTTCTTCGACCAGCAGGGCAACCTGCCCGCCGGCATCGTGCCGCTCCTGATGCTCGACGTCTGGGAGCACGCGTACTACCTCGACTACCAGAACGTGCGGGCCGATTACGTCAAGGCGTTCTGGAGTATCGCGAACTGGGAGAACGTCCAGAAGCGGTTCACCACAGCTGGTGAGAAGACCTCAGGGCTGCTGCTACTGTCGTAAACGGATGGTGTCCCCGGGCCCGTCCGGGGACACCGTCGTCCGACCAGTTCACCCGTGAAAGTGCGCGTTCGCGCCATCGTCAAACAGGAGACATCTGTGTCTGTAAAGATCGGCATCAACGGCTTCGGCCGTATCGGCCGCAACTACTTCCGTGCGGCCCTCGCTCAGGGGGCTGACCTCGAGATCGTCGCCGTGAACGACCTCACCGACAACAAGACGCTCGCACACCTCCTGAAGTACGACTCCATCACGGGTCGCCTGGACGCGACGGTCGACTACGACGACGACAACATCATCGTCAACGGCAAGGCGATCAAGGCGTTCGCCGAGCGCGACCCCGCGAACCTGCCCTGGGGCGAGCTCGGCGTCGACATCGTCATCGAGTCGACCGGCTTCTTCACCAAGGCCGCCGACGCCCGCAAGCACATCGAGGCCGGCGCGAAGAAGGTCCTCATCTCGGCTCCCGCGACCGATGAGGACGCCACGTTCGTCATGGGCGTCAACGAGCACGAGTACGACCCCGAGCGGCACCACATCATCTCGAACGCGTCGTGCACGACCAACTGCCTCGCACCCCTCGCGAAGGTCTTCAACGACGCCTTCGGCATCGAGCGCGGCCTCATGACGACGGTGCACGCCTACACCGCCGACCAGAACCTGCAGGACGGTCCCCACAAGGACCTCCGCCGTGCACGCGCCGCTGCGATCAACATCGTTCCGACGTCGACCGGCGCCGCCAAGGCCATCGGCCTCGTGCTCCCCGAGCTCGTCGGCAAGCTCGACGGCTTCGCCCTGCGCGTTCCGGTTCCCACCGGCTCGATCACCGACCTCACCGTCACCTCGTCGCGCCCCGTGACCGTCGACGAGGTCAAGGCCGCATACAAGGCCGCCGCCGAGGGTCCCATGAAGGGCATCCTCAAGTACACCGAAGACGAGATCGTCTCGAGCGACATCGTCTCCGACCCGCACTCGTCGATCTTCGACGCCGGTCTCCTGCGCGTGCTCGGCGACCAGGTGAAGCTGTCGAGCTGGTACGACAACGAGTGGGGCTACTCCAACCGTCTCGTCGACCTGACCGAGTACGTCGCCGAACGTCTCTGAATCGAGGATCTGTGACCCTGCGAACGATCGAATCCCTCGGTCCGCTCGCCGGCAAGCGCGTCGTCGTCCGTTGTGACCTGAACGTCCCCCTCCGGGACGCGGTCATCACGGACGACGGCCGCGTGCGGGCATCGGTCCCCACCCTGGCGGCGCTCGTCGCCCAGGGCGCCCGCGTGATCGTGGTCTCCCACCTCGGTCGCCCCGACGGTGCACCCGACTCCAAGTACAGCCTGGCCCCCGTCGCAGTCCGCCTCGGCGAACTGCTCGACGTCCCCGTCGCCTTCGCGGTCGACACGGTCGGTGCGGATGCCGCGGCGAAGGTCGCGGCCCTCGGCGACGGCGAGGTGCTCGTGCTCGAGAACCTCCGCTTCAACCCGGGGGAGACCTCGAAGAACGAGGCGGAGCGCACGGCGTTCGCCGGCGAGCTCGCCGAGTTCGCCGACGCGGTCGTCTCCGACGGCTTCGGCGTCGTGCACCGCAAGCAGGCGAGCGTCTACGAGCTCGAGCAGCTGCGTCCGAGCGCGGCCGGCCTCCTGATCGCCGCCGAGCTCGACGTGCTCGACCGCCTCACCGAGAATCCCGAGCGTCCGTACGCGGTCGTGCTCGGCGGTTCGAAGGTGTCCGACAAGCTCGGCGTCATCGCGCACCTGCTGCCGCGAGTCGACGCGCTCCTCATCGGCGGCGGCATGCTCTTCACCTTCCTCGCGGCCCAGGGCCACAAGGTCGGTTCGAGCCTGCTCGAGGCTGACCAGATCGAGACCGTCAAGGGGTACCTGACCGAAGCCGCCGAGCGCGGTGTCGACATCGTGCTGCCGAGCGACGTCGTCGTGGCCGCCTCGTTCTCGGCGGACGCCGAGCACGTGGTCGCTGCGGCGGATGCGATCGAGGAGACGCCGTTCGGGGCATCCGGTCTGGGGCTCGACATCGGCCCGGCCACGGCAGCCGCCTTCGCAGATCGCATCCGCGGATCGAAGACGGTGTTCTGGAACGGCCCGATGGGCGTGTTCGAGCTCGCGCCGTTCGCGGCGGGCACCCGCGTGGTCGCCGAGGCGCTCACGCAGGTCGACGGACTCAGCGTCGTCGGCGGCGGCGATTCGGCTGCCGCCGTTCGTCAACTCGGCTTCGAAGACACGCAGTTCGGTCACATCTCGACCGGCGGAGGCGCGAGCCTCGAGTTCCTCGAAGGTAAGAAACTCCCCGGACTGGAGGTCCTCGGATGGCAGTGAAGCGCACCCCGTTCATCGCAGGCAACTGGAAGATGAACCTCGATCACCTGCAGTCGATCGCGTTCGTGCAGAAGCTCGCGTGGGCTCTCGCCGACGCGAAGCACGACTTCGCCGACGCGGAGGTCGCGGTCTTCCCCCCGTTCACCGACCTGCGTTCGGTCCAGACACTCGTGGCCGCCGACTCCCTGCCCATCGGGTACGGAGCCCAGGATGTCTCGACGCACGACTCCGGCGCGTACACCGGTGAGATCTCCGGGGCGTTCCTCGCGCAGCTCGACTGTCGCTACGTGATCATCGGTCACTCCGAGCGGCGCACCCTGCACGCGGAGTCCGACGCGGAGGTCAACGCGAAGGTCAAGGCCGCGCACCGGCACGGTCTCGTGCCGGTCGTCTGCGTGGGCGAGACCGCAGAAGACCTCGAGGCGCACGGGCCGAGCGCCGTTCCGGTCGCCCAGCTGCGCGCAGCGCTCGAGGGCGTCGACGGCTCGAAGGGCCTCGTCGTCGCCTACGAGCCCGTCTGGGCCATCGGCTCGGGCCAGGCGGCGACGCCGGCCCAGGCCGAGCAGGTCGCGGCGGCGCTTCGTGCGCTCCTCGTCGAGCTCGTCGGCGAAGAGGTCGCACAGTCGACCCGCGTGCTCTACGGCGGTTCGGTGAAGGCCGCGAACATCGCCTCGTTCCTGCGCGAACCGAACGTCGACGGCGCGCTCGTCGGCGGCGCGAGCCTCGACATCGCCGAGTTCTCGAGCATCGTGCGGTTCAAGAAGCACGTCGGAGCCTGATCTCCCGTACCCGGGAGTGCGATGCGCTCCCGGGTACGGTCATGCTTCCGGCTATACTCGATTGTCGGCATCGACCCATCTGTCGTGCCCGGAAAGGTTCAACCCGTGGAGATTCTCCAGGTCGTCCTGCAGGTGCTGCTCGGTCTCACGAGCCTGCTGCTGACGCTGCTTATCCTGCTGCACAAGGGACGTGGCGGCGGTCTGTCCGACATGTTCGGCGGCGGTGTCACCTCCAGCCTCGGTGCATCCGGTGTCGCCGAACGCAACTTGAACCGCATCACGGTCATCCTCGCACTCGTGTGGATCACCTGCATCGTCGTGCTGGGTCTCATCACCAAGTTCGACTCCGGAATCTGACGGGAACCACCATGGCATCAGGAAACAGCGCCATCCGCGGCTCGCGCGTCGGCGCGGGCCCCATGGGCGAGCAGGACCGCGGCTTCCACGCGGACCGCGTCGCCATCAGCTACTGGGACGCCCACGGCAACGAGACCGTGCGCTACTTCTCGGCGACGCTCCCCGAAGAGGAGATCCCCGAGACCATCGACAGCCCGTCGACCGGCCTGCCGGCCGGCCGCGACCGCGAGAACCCGCCGTCGGTGTCGAAGCTCGAGCCGTACAAGACGCACCTCGCGTACGTGAAGGAGCGTCGTACCGACGAAGAGGCGGCGGCGCTGCTCGACGACGCGCTCACGCAGCTGCGCACGCGTCGCGGTCAAGCCCCGAAGGACTGATCCGACGCACGAACGTGAGAAGGGGGCGGCCTGCTGGCCGCCCCCTTCTTCGTACGCGAACGTCGCGTCGCCCGGTCAGTAGTCGCGCGCGATGAGCGAGTCGGGAACTTCGGATGCCGCGTCGGCGTCGACGAAGAACACCGTGCGACGCCGCCCCTTGATGCCGGCGACCGGCACCTCGTCGCGACTCGCGCCCGCGAGTGCGAGACCGAGCGCCGACGCCTTGTCGGCGCCCGCGAGCACCATCCACACGCGCTGCGAGGCATTGATGACCGGCCGGGTGAGGCTCAGCCGCTCGGGCGGCGGCTTCGGCGAGTTGCGCACGGGGATCACCGTTCGATCGGTCACCTGGATGCCCGAACGGTGCGGGAACAGTGAGGCGATGTGCCCATCGGGACCGACGCCGAGGAAGGTGATGTCGAAGATCGGATGCGGCGTGCCGTCGACGCCGTGCGACGAGAGCTCCGCCGCGTAGACCTCCGCCGCGGTGTCGAGGTCGAGCCCGGAGTCGGAGGCGGGGAACGGGTGCAGGTTCTCCGCCGGCAGGTCGAGCCCGCCGAGGAACGCGACACGGGCCTGCTCGTCGTTGCGCTCGGCATCGCCGGCCGGCAGCCACCGCTCGTCGCCCCACCAGAAGTGCACGCGAGACCAGTCGATCGACGTGTGAGCGGGTGAGGCGCCGACCGACTGCAGCACAGCTCCGCCCATCGAGCCGCCGGTGAGCACGACGTGGGCGACCGCCTGCGTGTCGAGGATGTCGAGGAGCTTCGTGATGAAGCGGGCCGCCACCGAACCTGCGAGTGATGCCTTGTCGGGGTGCACGAGCACCCGCCGTTCGTTGGTCACGCGAGTTCTCCTTCTTCGCTGCCCTCGAGGAGCGCGAGCCCGCTCGTGATGACCTCGCCGTACAGCTCGTCGGGGTCGAGGCGACGGAGCTCGTCGGCGAGGCAGTCGCGGAGATTGCGGCGCGGCAGCGCGAGGTCGTGCCGCGGCTGGCCCGGCTGGCGGAGTGTCGCGATGCCGGGGACGTCGCGGATCAGTTCGATGGCGCCGCCGTCGCGTTCGAGACGAACCCCGTGGATGCCGTGGTAGCCGGACTCGGGACCGGCGAGTTCGTACTCGGTCGGCGCGTTGAGCTGCAGTCGCAGCCATGCGGCGAGGAGCGTCGTCGACGGCGAGTCGACCGCGCCGCTGACATGCACGCGGGTGACGGGCTCGTACGGCGGCTGGTCGAGCACGGCGGCGAGCTGGGCCCGCCACAGGGTGAGCCTGGTCCACGCGAAGTCGGCGTCGCCCGGCGTGTAGTTGCCGGCGAGTGCGCGCAGCGCCGCCTGCGGATCGGGCTGCGCCGAGGCATCCGTGATCCTGCGATGCGCGATCCGGCCGAGCGGGGAGCGCCCCGGCACCGCGGGTGCCGCACCCGGCCACCAGGTGACGACCGGGGCGTCGGGGAGGAGGAGGGCCATGATGAGGCTCTCCTCATCGAGTGCCGCGTCCCCGCAGGCACGGAGCACGATCACCTCGCTGGCACCGGCGTCGCCGCCGACGCGGATCTCGGCATCGAGCCGCGGCGGCACGGCCGAGGTCTCGGTGCCGGGCTCGGTCGAGACGACGATGACGCGCATCGGGTGTTCGCGCGAGGCGTCGTTCGCCGCCTCGATCGCTTCTTCCTCAGCGCCCGGCGAGGTCGCGATGACGAGGGTGAGCACGCGGCCGAGGGCGACGACGCCGCCCTCCTCGCGGATCTTCACGAGCGTCTTCGAGACCTGACTGGTCGTCGTGTCGGGCAGATCGACGATCATGGGCGTCTCCAGCTTCGTCCGTCGCGTTCGAGGAGTTCATCGGCCGAGGCGGGGCCCCAGGTGCCGGGGCGGTACTGCTCGGGCTGCCCCTGCGTCGCCCAGAACTCCTCGATCGGGTCGAGGATCTTCCACGAGAGCTCGACCTCCTCCTGCCGTGGGAACAGCGGCGGATCGCCGAGCAGCACGTCGAGGATCAGGCGCTCGTAGGCCTCGGGGCTCGCTTCGGTGAACGCGTGGCCGTAGCCGAAGTCCATCGTGACGTCGCGCACCTGCATGCCGGCACCCGGCACTTTCGAGCCGAATCGGATCGTGACGCCCTCGTCGGGCTGCACGCGGATGACGAGCGCGTTCTGGCCGAGCTGCGAGGTCTGGCTGTCGGCGAACACCTGCTGCGGGGCGCGCTTGAACACGACCGCGATCTCGGTGACCCGTCGGCCGAGGCGCTTGCCCGCGCGCAGGTAGAACGGCACACCGGCCCAGCGCCGGGTGCCGATCGTGAGCTTCATCGCTGCGTAGGTCTCGGTCGTCGACTCGGGGTTCATGCCGTCTTCGTCGAGGAATCCGATGACCTTCTCGCCGCCCTGCCAGCCGCCGGCGTACTGGCCGCGGGCAGTGCCCGTCGCCAGGTCGGCGGGCAGGCGCACCGCCGCGAGGATCTTCTCCTTCTCGGCGCGCAGGTCGCCGGCCTCGAACGAGATCGGCTCCTCCATCGCCGTGAGGGCGAGGAGCTGCAGCAGGTGGTTCTGGATCACGTCGCGCGCAGCGCCGATGCCGTCGTAGTACCCGGCTCGGCCGCCGACGCCGATGTCCTCGGCCATCGTGATCTGCACGTGGTCGACGTGGTTCGCATTCCAGATGGGCTCGTAGAGCTGGTTCGCGAAGCGGAGCGCCAGGATGTTCTGGACGGTCTCCTTGCCGAGGTAGTGGTCGATGCGGAAGACCGAGTCGGGCGGGAACACCGAGGCGACGACGTCGTTCAGCTCGCGGGCGGTCTTCAGGTCGCTGCCGAACGGCTTCTCGATGACGACGCGGCGCCACTGGTCGCCGCGCTGCTCGGTCAGCCCGGAGCGCTTCAGCTGCTCCGTCACGAGCGGGAACGACTTCGGCGGGATCGACAGGTAGAACGCATGGTTGCCCATCGTTCCGCGCTCGCGATCGAGGTCGTCGACGACGGCGCGCAGCCGGTCGAACGCCGCGTCGTCGTCGAAATCGCCGGGCACGAAGCGGATGCCGCGGGCCAGCTGCTTCCAGACGTCCTCACGGAACTCGGTGCGGGAGTACTCCTTGACCGAGTCGTGCACGACCTGCTCGAAGTCCTGATCCGCCCATTCGCGGCGCGCGAACCCGACGAGCGCGAAACCGGGGGGCAGGAGCCCCCGGTTCGCAAGGTCGTAGACCGCCGGCATCAGCTTCTTGCGCGACAGGTCGCCCGTGACGCCGAAGATGATGAGGCTCGACGGACCCGCGATGCGGTTCAGCCGGTAGTCCTTGGGGGACCGGAGCGGATTGTGCTTCGCGGTGATCGCGGCCGGTTGCATCGTTCCTCCGGGATATCAGGCGACGACGTCGAACAGCGTCGCCGTGTTGGCAGAGGGATCGGTGAGCGTGAGCGTCAGCACCGGACGACCGTGTTCGGCGAGCACACTCGCGTCGCCGGAGGCCTGCGCGGCGATCAGCTGACCGAAGGTGAACGGCCGATCGGGGATGGCGACGTCGACGGCGGGCGTCTGCGTGATCTGCAGGAACGCACCGACCGCAGGGCCGCCCTTGTGGAACTGCCCCGTCGAGTGGAGGAACCGCGGACCCCAGCCGAACGTGACCGGGCGACCGGCACGGGCGGCGAGCAGGCCGCGGAGCCGCTCGAGCTCGGGGTGGGCGACGCGGTCGACGTAGGCCTGGACCGAGAGGTAGCCGTCGGCAGGCAGCTCTTCGAGCAGCACGTCGATGGCCGAGGCGAGGTCGCTCGAGGCGCCGATGACCTCTGGGGTGCCGCGCACCTCGATGCCCTGCTCGACGAACGCAGCGGGCGTGGGCTCGGGGCGGGCGTCGAGGAGGCCCCGTGCGGCGATCTTCGCCGACTCCACGTCGGGCTGGTCGAACGGGTTGATGCCGAGGATGCGGCCGGCGACCGCGGTCGCGTACTCCCACACGAGCAGCTGGGCGCCGAGGGTGCCCGAGACGCGGATCTCGCCGGAGTCGTCGCGGCCGAAGATCTCGTCGCCGGCGTCGTCGACGATGCGGACGATCTGCAGGTCGGAGAGGTGCTCGCCGAGCTCGGGCGCGTCGACCTCGAGCACGACGGGCAGGAGGCCGGTGCCGTTCTTGCCGGTGGACTCGGCGATCAGCTGCTCCGCCCAGTCGGGGAGCCCGACGATGTGGGTGCCGTCGGCGATGATCGCGAGCTTGTCGCGGAGCGGGACGGTGGCGGCGATCGCGGCGCCGAGCACGAGGCCCGGGTTCTCTGGGCTGTCGATGGCGAGCGAGAGCTCGATCGTCTCGGCCTCGTCGAGGACCTCGGAGATGTCGACGCCGGCGAGCCCGGAGGGCACGAGACCGAACGCGGTGAGCGCCGAGTACCGGCCGCCCACGTTCGGGTCCGCGTTGAACACGCGGTACCCCGCGGCGCGGGCCGATTCGTCGAGGGGCGAACCCGGATCGGTCACGACGATGATGCGCGTCGCGGGGTCGATGCCGGCGTCGCGGAACGCCTGCTCGTAGACCCGGCGCTGGCTGTCGGTCTCGACCGTCGACCCAGACTTCGACGAGACGACGAGGGCGGACGTCGCGAGCCGGTCGGCGAGGGCCGTGCGGACCTGCCCGGGCTCGGTGGAGTCGAGCACGGTGAGGTCGACGTTCGTGGTGCGCGTGATCACCTCGGGTGCGAGCGACGAACCGCCCATGCCGGCGAGCACGATGTGGTCGACGCCGGCCGCCTCGAGCTCCTCGCGGAGCGCCTCGATCTCGGCGACGAGCGGGCGGGAGATCGCCACCGCCTCGGTCCAGCCGAGTCGCTTCGCGGATTCCGCTTCGGCTTCGGGGCCCCAGAGCGCAGCGTCCTGCGCCGTGATGCCGCTCGCCACGAGGTCGGCGACGAGCGTGGGCACGGTGCTGCGCACGGCGTCGGCCGCTGCGCCGCTCACCGAGATGCGGAAGCTCATCGTGCGGCCTCCAGTGCGCCGCGAACGGTGTCGAGCAGTTCGTTCCACGAGACGATGAACTTGTCGACGCCCTCGTTCTCGAGCAGCAGCGTCACGTCGTCGTAGTCGACGCCGGCGGCGGCGAGGGCATCGAGCACCTTGCCCGCCGAGGCGTACGCGCCGGTGACGGTGTCGCCGACGACGACGCCGTGGTCGAACGTGGCCTCGAGGGTCTTCTCGGGCATCGTGTTCACGACGCCCTGAGCGACGAGCTCGGTCACGTAAAGCGTGTCGGGCAATGCCGGGTCCTTCACACCCGTCGACGCCCACAGCGGGCGCTGGCGGTTCGCGCCCGCGGCGAGGAGCGTCGCGGCACGTTCGCCGCCGAACTCCTGTTCGAAGAGCTCGTAGGCCAGGCGCGCGTTGGCGACGCCGGCCTTGCTCTTCAGCGCGAGTGCCGCTTCGGAGCCGATCGCGACGAGACGCTTGTCGATCTCGGTGTCGACGCGCGAGACGAAGAACGAGGCGACCGAGTGGATGGTGGTCAGGTCGATGCCGGCGGCCTTGGCCTGCTCGAGGCCGGCGAGGTAGGCCGCGATGACCTGGCGGTAGCGGTCGAGGCTGAAGATGAGGGTCACGTTGACGCTGATGCCCGAGCCGATCGCCTCGGTGATCGCGGCCAGGCCCTCGACGGTCGCCGGGATCTTGATCATGACGTTCGGGCGGTCGACCTTGGCCCACAGCGACTTGGCCTCGGCGATCGTGCCGGTGGTGTCGCGGGCCAGGCCCGGGGAGACCTCGATCGACACGCGGCCGTCGAAGCCGTTCGAGCGGTCGTAGACGGGGCGGAAGACGTCGGCGGCGTCGCGCACGTCGTCGGTCGTGATCTCGAAGACCGCCGTGTCGACGTCGGTGCCGGCCGCGGCGAGGGTGTGCAGCTGCTCGGCGTACCCGTCGCCCTTCGAAAGGGCGCCGGCGAAGATCGTCGGGTTGGTGGTGACGCCGACGACGTTGCGCTCGGCGATGAGTCGGGCGAGGTCGCCCGAGGCGATGCGCTCACGCGAGAGGTCGTCGAGCCAGATGCTGACGCCCGCCTCCGAGAGTGCTGCAGTGGGGGAGCTGGTCATGGGAGTGTCTCCTCTTCTGGCGCGCGTCAGGCCGACGCGAGCGATTCCTTCGCGGCGGCGACGACGGCTTCAGCCGTGATGCCGAACTCGCGGAACAGGGTCTTGTAGTCGGCGGAGGCGCCGAAGTGCTCGATCGACACCGCACGGCCGTGCGAGCCGAGGTAGCGGTGCCACGACAGTGCGAGTCCGGCCTCGACCGAGACACGGGCGGTCACGCCCGCGGGCAGGACCTGCTCGCGGTACTCGGCCGGCTGCTCCTCGAACCACTCGAGCGACGGCGCAGAGACGACGCGTGCGCCGATGCCCTCGGCGGCGAGCGTCTCGCGTGCGGCGAGGGCGAGCTGGACCTCGGAGCCGGTCGCGATCAGGATCACGTCGGGCGAGCCCGATGCGGCCTCGGCGAGCACGTACGCGCCCTTCGCCACGTTCGACGCGGCAGCGAGGGTGTCACCGGATGCCTCGGCGTCGCCGCGCTCGAACACGGGGATGTTCTGCCTGGTGAGGGCGATGCCCGCCGGGGCATCCGTGCGCTTCAGGATCTGAAGCCAGGCGTGCGCGACCTCGTTCGCGTCGGCGGGGCGCACGACCGTGAGGCCCGGGATCGCGCGGAGCGTGGCGAGCTGCTCGACCGGCTGGTGCGTCGGGCCGTCTTCGCCGAGGGCGACGGAGTCGTGCGTCCAGACGAAGATCGAGGGCACCTTCATGAGCGCAGCGAGGCGCACGGCGGGCCGCATGTAGTCGCTGAAGATCAGGAACGTGCCGCCGAATGCGCGGGTCTTTCCGTGCAGCACGATGCCGTTGACGATCGCGCCCATGGCGTGCTCGCGGATGCCGAAGTGCAGCACCCGGCCGTAGGGGTTGCCCGAGAACTCGTGCGTCGACCACTCGGCCGGGATGAACGAGGCAGCCCCGTTGATCGTGGTCAGGTTCGACTCGGCGAGGTCGGCCGAGCCGCCCCACAGCTCGGGCAGCACGCCCGCGAGGGCGTTGATGACCTTGCCGGACGCGGCACGGGTCGACACCTCGGTGCCGCCCTCGAAGACCGGGAGCACGGATTCGACGTCGGCGGGCAGCTGCCCGGCCTCGAGCCGGTCGAGGAGCGCCTTGCGCTCGGGGTTCGCGGCGGCCCACGCGTCGAAGGCGAGCTGCCATTCAGCGTGCTCGGCCGCGCCGCGCTCGACGGCGCCGCGCGTGTGGGCGATGACCTCTTCGGCGATGACGAAGCTCTGCTCGGGGTCGAAGCCGAGCACCTCCTTCGTCGCGGCGAGCTCCGCCGCGCCGAGCGCCGAGCCGTGGATCTTGCCCGAGTTCTGCTTGCCGGGCGACGGCCAGCCGATGATCGTCTTCAGGATGATGATCGACGGCTTGCCGGACTCGCCCTTGGCCGCCTCGATCGCGCGGTGCAGTTCGGCGACGTCTTCGACGTACTCGCCCGTCTTCTTCCAGTCGACGGTCTGCACGTGCCAGCCGTAGGACTCGTAGCGTTTCGCGACGTCTTCGGTGAAGGCGATGTTCGTGTCGTCTTCGATGGAGATCTGGTTGGAGTCGTAGATCACGACGAGGTTGCCGAGCTGCTGGTGGCCGGCGAGCGAGGACGCCTCGCTCGTGATGCCCTCCTGCAGGTCGCCGTCACCCGCGACGACGTAGACGAAGTGGTCGAACGGGCTCGTGCCCGCCGCGGCATCCGGGTCGAACAGGCCCCGCTCGAAACGCGCCGCGTACGCGAAGCCGACCGCGGAGGCGAGGCCCTGGCCGAGCGGTCCGGTCGTGATCTCGACGCCGGCGGTGTGGCCGTACTCGGGGTGGCCGGGGGTCTTCGAGCCCCAGGTGCGCAGCGACTGGAGGTCGGAGAGCTCGAGGCCATCGCCGGCCAGGTAGAGCTGCACGTACTGGGTCAGCGAGGAGTGGCCCGCGGAGAGGATGAAGCGGTCGCGGCCGAGCCACGCGTGGTCGGCGGGATCGCGGCGCATGACCTTCTGGAACAGGAGATACGCGGCGGGCGCGAGGCTCATCGCGGTGCCGGGATGCCCGTTGCCGACCTTCTCGACGGCGTCGGCCGCGAGTACGCGTGCCGTGTCGACCGCCTGGTCATCGATGGGTTCCCACTGCAGAGTTGCCACGAGGTGCTGTTCCTTCCGGTCATTGGACGGTGCCGGCGAACCGATGGTCCCCGATCACCGCTGGAATCGCTTCAACGCGAATTGCCCGCCGGATGACCCGCTGGTCGTCGCACCGGACGGCAGTTCGAATCCGCCCGTCGGGCGCGCAATGCCAAGTATATGGACTCCTCATGTTTCATGACGGTGACGCGATGCTCACCGTCGTCGTGCTCGGAAGTGAGGCGCAGGGGCGCGGAAGGGGGCCGAACCGAACGGGCGACACATGATGTCATAGAATCGGAGATGGGCGTGGCGGCACATGCGCGCCCGCGCGCCGGAAGAGGAACGATGCAGGCAGCCGTAGAGACCAGAGACCGCCGTCCGGCGATGACCGTCCGGCGCAAGCTCTCGGCCTACCTGGCCCTCACGAAGCCGCGCGTGATCGAGCTGCTGCTCGTCGTGACCGCGCCGACCATGATCCTCGCCCAGCAGGGGCTGCCGAGCCTCTGGCTGCTCATCGCCACGCTCATCGGCGGCGCCATGAGCGCCGGCTCGGCCGGTGCGTTCAACTGCTACATCGACCGTGACATCGATCGGGTCATGAAGCGCACGCAGGGGCGCCCGCTCGTGACCGGCGAGCTGACCGATCGCGAAGCGCTCGTCTTCGCGTACGCGCTCGGCATCGCCTCGATCGTCTGGCTGGGCCTGTTCACCAACTGGCTCGCCGCGGCGCTCTCGCTCGGCGCGATCCTGCTCTACGTGGTCTTCTACAGCCTGATCCTGAAGCGCCGCACCGCCCAGAACATCGTCTGGGGCGGCGTCGCGGGCTGCATGCCCGTACTGATCGGCTGGGCCGCGGTCACCGGCGATCTCAGCTGGCCGCCGGTCATCCTCTTCCTCATCATCTTCCTCTGGACGCCGCCGCACTACTGGCCGCTCTCGATGAAGTACAAGGAGGACTACGCTGCCGCCGGAGTGCCGATGCTCGCGGTCGTGCGCGGCCGGGCCCAGGTCGGGCTGCAGGTCATCCTCTACGCATGGGCGACGGTCGCCTGCTCGCTGCTGCTCATCCCGGTCGCCGACATGGGGCTCGTCTATTCGACCGTCGCGGTCGTCACGGGCATCTGGTTCATCTACGAGACGCACCGCCTCTACAACCTCGCGATCCGCCATGAGCAGGTCTCGCCGATGCGGGTCTTCCACGGCTCGATCGCGTACCTGTCGCTGCTCTTCCTCGCGGTCGGCATCGACCCGCTGCTGCCGTTCTGACCTGAGGCGCGGCGTCGCGGTCTCCCGCTCGCCGGTCGCGCCGGTCCCATCGCAGATTCGGAGATCGCGCTCGGATCGGATCGAGCCGGCGGTATTCGTCCGAGCGTGTGCAGATCTCCGATCTCACGGTGCGGGCGACCGCTCCTCCCCAGACCGGGTCCTCGGCTGCTCTCGCACAACTCGAGTCGCGCGGCGGTCCGGCCCGCGGCGCTGCGTCATCGTCGGTCTCCATGGGAGATCTCGAATACGCGATGCGTCGCACCGGGGGAGTCGCGAGAGCGACCACCCTCCAGTCCGCCGGATACTCACGGCACCACCTCCGAACCGCCATCGATCGGGGTCGCGTCGTCCGGGTGCGGCGCAACTGGCTGGCCCTGCCCGACGCCGACTACGAGCTCGTCACGGCGGCGAGCATTGGGTCGGTGCTCTCGTGCATCACCCAGGCTCGGCGTCTCGGACTCTGGGTGCTCGCGCACCCGCACCTGCACGTCGCCGCCGACCCGCATGCGGCGGTGCCCCGGGTCCACGGAACGGTGCATTGGGCGCAACCGTTGCTGCCGCGGCATCCGGACTCACTGGTCGATCCGATCGAGAACGTGCTCGCCGTCGTGGCGGCGTGCCAACCGCTCGAAGCGGCCCTCGCGGTCTGGGATTCCGCCCTGCGGAAGCGGCTCGTCGACCTCGACGTGCTCTCGCGCCTTCCGCTGAGGGGACGGGCGCGCGACGTCCTCGCCGCAGCGAACCCGTTCGCCGATTCGGGGCTCGAATCGATCGTCCTCCCGCGACTGCGATGGCTCGGTCTCCGGATCGTGCCGCAGGCGTGGATCGAGGGGCACCGGGTCGACTTCCTGCTCGGCGATCGCCTCGTCCTGCAGATCGACGGAGGGCATCATGTCGGCGAGCAGCGCATCGAGGACAATGCGCACGATGCGGCGCTGATGCTGCGCGGTTACCGCGTCATCCGGGTCGGATACCGGCAGGTGATCGACGATTGGCCGAGCGTGCAGGACATGATCGTCCGCGCAGTCGGCCAGGGCCTGCATCTGCGTTCGGCGTGATCTCGGTGATCTGCGCCCGATCGGAGGGATCGGTCGAAGCGCGCCGTTCGGGTGCAGAATTCCGAAGCCGTGAGGCCTCCAGAAACCGTGGTGCCTCCCGAAGCCGTGAGGCCTCCCGAAGCTGTGGTGGCTTCAGCGAGCGGATGCCTCGGCGGCCGCGTCCTCGCCGGCCGCGACCCCGCTCGTCACCGGGCGCTTCAGCCGCATGATGACGATCGTCATCGCGGCGGCCGTCAGCGCCGCGAGCACCATGTGCACGCCGACCGCGAGGGCGGGCAGGCCGTTGCGCGCCTGGTAGAGGCCGACACCGACCTGCACGAGCTCGATCGCGAGCAGGGCGATCGACCAGCGCAGGGTCGGCAGGCGCAGCCGCCAGGCCGCGATGACGAGCACGAGGGTCAGCGCGAGCAGTGCGTAGCCCGGCCAGGCATGCACGTGCTCGAGGAACACGGAGTCGAAGCCGGTGCGGCCGGCCTCCGTGTCGCCCGAGTGCGGGCCCGAACCGGTGGTCAGCACGCCGAAGACGATGGAGATGAAGAGCACCGCGCTCGTGACGTGGGTGAGGCCCGCGTACCAGCCGGGCACCGCGGATTCGCGGGGACCGGCGGGGGAGTCCATGCGCGCGAGGAACGCCGCGGAGATGCAGACGAGGGCGAGCGACGAGACGTAGTGGAACCCGACGATGAACGGGTTCAGCCCGGTCCACACCGTGATGCCGCCGACGATGGCCTGCGCGACGATGCCGATGCCGACGAGGAACGAGAGCACGAAGAGGTCGCGGCGCTCGCGCCGGATGCGCCACACCAGCAGGAACACGATGAGCGCGATGATGCCCACCACACCGGTCATCAGGCGATTGCCGAACTCGATGAGCGAGTGGTAGGTCAGCTCGTCGGTCGGCACGAGGGATTCGGCCGTGCAGGTCGGCCAGGTCGGGCAGCCGAGACCGGAACCCGTCAGGCGCACCGCGCCGCCCGTCGCGATGATCGTGACCTGGGCGATGAACGAGGCCCAGGCGAAGAAGCGGAGAGTGCGGGTCACGCGGGTCGTTCCTGATCCGGATCGCGCTGTGATGGCACTGGGAGTCCTGCCCCGCGCCCGCCGCGACCCTATAGACTTGAGGGGTTGGTAGGCCCGCCGACCGCGCGAGATCGCGCGCCACGGGCCGCATACCATCTTAGGTTGGCACTAGCGCCACCGGGCACATCATCACCCACTCAACGAGCACCTCGACTCACGAGGGGAATGAGCCGGCCTGATAGCCGGTTTGCACGGGAGGAGAAGAGGGAGAGCATGACGGACGTACTGATCGACCGACCGGAACTCGAAGGGCTCGGTACCTACGAGTTCGGCTGGGCCGACTCCGACGCCGCGGGGGCCTCGGCCCGACGCGGCATCTCGCCGGAGGTGGTCGCCGACATCTCCGCGCTGAAGGCGGAGCCCGAATGGATGCTCCAGCGTCGCCAGCGCGCCCTGAAACTCTTCGAGCGCAAGCCCATGCCGACCTGGGGCGCCGACCTGTCGGAGATCGACTTCGACAACATCAAGTACTTCGTGCGGTCGACCGAGAAGCAGGCCCAGACCTGGGAAGACCTGCCCGACGACATCAAGAACACGTACGAGAAGCTCGGCATCCCCGAGGCCGAGCGCCAGCGCCTCGTCGCGGGCGTTGCGGCCCAGTACGAGTCCGAGGTGGTCTACCACCAGATCAATGAAGAGCTCGAGCGCCAGGGCGTCATCTTCATGGACACCGACACCGCGCTGAAGGAGCACCCCGAGTTCTTCGAGGAGTACTTCGGCACCGTGATCCCCGCGGGCGACAACAAGTTCGCGGCGCTCAACACGGCCGTGTGGTCGGGCGGTTCGTTCGTCTACGTGCCGAAGGGCGTGCACGTCGAGATCCCGCTGCAGGCCTACTTCCGCATCAACACCGAGAACATGGGCCAGTTCGAGCGCACGCTGATCATCGCCGATGAGGGCAGCTACGTGCACTACATCGAGGGCTGCACCGCGCCGATCTACAAGAGCGACTCGCTGCACTCGGCCGTCGTCGAGATCATCGTCAAGAAAGACGCCCGCGTTCGGTACACGACCATCCAGAACTGGTCGAACAACGTCTACAACCTCGTCACCAAGCGCGCCACGGCCGCCGAAGGCGCCACCATGGAGTGGGTCGACGGCAACATCGGCTCGAAGGTCACGATGAAGTACCCGTCGATCTTCCTGATGGGCGAGCACGCCAAGGGCGAGACGCTCTCGGTCGCATTCGCGGGCCCCGGTCAGCACCAGGACGCCGGCGCGAAGATGATCCACATGGCGCCGTACACGCAGTCGTCGATCGTCTCGAAGTCGATCGCACGCGGCGGTGGCCGAGCCGGCTACCGCGGCGAGGTGCGCATCGACGCGAACGCCCACCACTCGGCGAACAGCGTCGTCTGCGATGCACTGCTCGTCGACACGATCTCCCGCTCCGACACCTACCCGTCGATCGACATCCGCGTCGACGACGTGAAGCTCGGACACGAGGCCACGGTCTCGAAGGTCAGCGAGGAGCAGCTCTTCTACCTGATGAGCCGTGGCATCGACGAGACCGAGGCCATGTCGATGATCGTGCGCGGCTTCATCGAGCCGATCGCGCGCGAGCTCCCGATGGAATACGCGATGGAACTCAACAAGCTCATCGAGATGGGCATGGAAGGCAGCGTCGGCTAGGAATGACCGATCAGATGACCAGCACAGCTATGCCTACTGCCGGCCAGCACGGCCTCGTCGCGCACTCCGACGGCGCCTTCGTGCCCGTGCAGACCCGCTCCGAGCGGTTCCGCTCGGTGAACGTCGAGGACTTCGCGCCGGTCAGCGGCCGCGAGCACGAGTGGAAGCTCTCCCCGGTCGCCGCGTTCGCCGACCTCACGGGCGGCGAACTCGACGGTTCGCGACTGACGATCGAGACGACGGATGTCCCGGGCATCTCGTTCTCCTACATCCCGCGCGATGACGCCCGCGTCGGCACGGCGGGCACGCCCGAGGAGCGCGCGAGCGCCAACGCGTGGTCGACGTTCGAAGAGGCCCTTCTCGTCTCCGTCACCGGTGAAGACGAGAAGATCGCGGTCGTGACCCGCACCGCGCTCGGCGACACGCCGCGCGCCGCGCACACCGTCATCGAGGCCGCGCCGAACAGCCGCGGCTTCGTCGTGCTCGCCGGCACGGGCGCCGCCCGACTCAGCGAGAACGTCGAGATCCTCGTCGGCGCCGGGGCATCCCTCACCGTCGTCTCGCTGCAGGAGTGGGACGACGAGGCCGTGCACCTCTCGAGCCAGTTCGCCCGCCTCGGCCGCGACTCGTTCCTGAAGCACATCGTCGTCTCGCTCGGCGGCAAGGTCGTGCGGGTGAACCCGTCGACCCACCTCGCCGAGCAGGGCGCCGACATCGAGGCCCTCGGCCTGTACTTCGCCGATGCCGGTCAGCACCTCGAGCAGCAGGTCTACGTGCACCACGACGCACCGCACACCAAGAGCCGCGTGACCTACAAGGGCGCGCTGCAGGGCGCCGGTGCGCGCACCGTCTGGATCGGCGACGTGCTCATCGGCAACGCCGCGGTCGGCACCGACAGCTACGAGCAGAACCGCAACCTCGTGCTCACCGAAGGCACCCGTGCCGACTCCGTGCCGAACCTCGAGATCGAGACCGGCGACATCGAGGGCGCCGGGCACGCGAGTGCCACTGGCCGCTTCGACGACGAGCAGTTGTTCTACCTCATGGCACGCGGCATCCGCGAAGACGAGGCGCGTCGCCTCGTCGTGCGCGGCTTCCTCACCGACATCGTGCAGAAGATCGGCTCGGCCGACCTCGAAGCCCGCCTCACGGCGGCGATCGAGGCTGAACTGGAAGGTCGCTGACGTGACATCCGTGCGTGTGTGCGCCATCGACGATCTCGCCGTCAACGAAGCGTCGCGCTTCGTGCTCGAGGGCGTTCCCATCGCCGTCGTGAAAGACGCTGCAGGTGATGTCTTCGCCATCGGAGACACCTGCACGCATGGCGACATCTCGCTCGCAGAGGGCTTCGTGGAAGACGACACCCTCGAGTGCTGGGCGCACGGTTCCATGTTCTCCCTCAAGACGGGCAAGCCCTTGACGCTGCCCGCGTACGAGCCCGTCCCGGTCTACCAGGTCGAGCTCAAGGACGGCGACGTCCACATCGATCCCGCGGTCACCCTGACCGTCTGACACACCTTCTCCGGCCCGGAACGGCCGGCAACCGAAAGAGACCACTACGAACATGTCCGTTCTCGAGATCAAGAACCTCCACGTCAACGTCGAGACCGAGCAGGGCACGCGCGAGATCCTGCGCGGCGTCGACCTCGTCATCAACGAGGGCGAGATCCACGCGATCATGGGCCCGAACGGCTCCGGCAAGTCGACCCTCGCGTACACGATCGCCGGCCACCCCAAGTACCAGGTCGTCGAGGGCGAGATCCTCCTCGACGGCGAGAACGTGCTCGAGATGTCGGTCGACGAGCGTGCCCGCGCGGGCGTCTTCCTCGCGATGCAGTACCCCGTCGAGATCCCCGGCGTGACCGTCACCAACTTCCTCCGCACCGCCAAGACGGCGATCGACGGGGAGGCGCCTGCGATCCGCGGCTGGATCAAGGACGTCCGCGAGTCGATGTCGAACCTCAAGATGGACTCGGCGTTCGCCGAGCGCAACGTCAACGAGGGCTTCTCGGGCGGCGAGAAGAAGCGCAACGAGATCCTCCAGCTCGAGCTGCTGAAGCCGAAGTTCGCCGTGCTCGACGAGACCGACTCCGGTCTCGACGTCGACGCGCTGAAGATCGTCTCCGAGGGCGTCAACCGAGCCCACGCGAACACCGGCCTCGGCGTCCTCCTCATCACGCACTACACGCGCATCCTCCGCTACATCAAGCCCGACTTCGTGCACGTCTTCGTCGCGGGCAGGATCGCCGAGCAGGGCGGCGCCGAACTGGCCGACCGTCTTGAAGAAGAGGGCTACGACCGGTACCAGGTCGCGGAGTCCGCGGCCGAAGCGGTGCCGGCCGAATAGGCCGAGGGTAGAATCGCAGCATGGTCACCTCACTCGCGCCCGAGCGCTTCGATCAGGTCACCGAGGCGCTCAAAGACGTCATGGACCCCGAACTCGGGGTCAACATCGTCGACCTCGGCCTCATCTACGACCTCGGCTGGGACGACGAGAACGATGCGCTGGTCATCCACATGACGCTCACGAGCGCCGGATGCCCCCTCACCGACGTCATCGAGGAGCAGACCGCCGAGGCGCTCGACGGCACGGTCGACGCGTTCCGCATCAACTGGGTGTGGATGCCGCCGTGGGGCCCCGAACGCATCACCGACGACGGCCGCGACATGATGCGCGCCCTCGGATTCGCGATCTGACACCTCGCGATCCGCGCAATCGCGATCTCGCGATCTGACCGACCGCTTCGATCGACGGATGCCCCGTGCAGCATGCTGCACGGGGCATCCGTCGTCTCAGGCGAGGCCGCGCCGCTCGAGGAGCGCGGCGATGTCGGGTTCGCGCCCGAGGAGGCTGCGGATCGAGTCCCGCGGGTCGCGTGAGCCTCCCGGGGCGAGGATCTCGCGCCGGTAACGGTCGCCGTTCGCCCGGGTCGCGCCGCCGTTCGCCACGAACCACGCCATGATGTCGGCGCCGGGCACCTCGCTCCAGATGTACGAGTAGTACCCGGCGTCGTAACCGCCCGCGAACACGTGCGCGAAGTACGTGCTCGAATAGCGGGGCGGCACCAACGGGGCGTCGAGTCCGGCCGCAGCGAGGGCCCGGTGCTCGAAATCGGCGACGTCGGTCACTGCGGCGGCGTCTGCGGGGGAGAGGCGGTGCCACGCCTGATCGAGCACGGCCGCCGCGAGGTATTCGCTGGTGGCGAAGCCCTCGTTGAAGGTGCGCGACGCCAGCAGGCGATCGACGAGCTGCTGCGGCATCCGCTCGCCGGTCTCGTGGTGCACGGCGTACTCGCCGAGCACCTCGGGCCGGAGGACCCAGAGCTCGTTGACCTGGCTCGGCAGCTCGACGAAGTCGCGGTACACGTTCGTGCCCGACACCGAGGGGTGCACGACGTCGGAGAGCAGTCCGTGCAGTGCGTGCCCGAACTCGTGGAAGAGGGTCTCCGTCTCGTCGAGCGTGAGAAGCGTCGGCTCACCGTCGGCAGGCCGCGCGACGTTCATGTTGTTCACGACGACGGGGAGCGTTCCCTCGAGCGTCGACTGCTCGACGAGCGAGCTCATCCAGGCGCCGCCGCGCTTCGAATCGCGGGTATAGAGGTCGAGCAGGTACAGGCCGACCGCGGTGCCGTCCTCTTCGAACACCTCGAACACGCGCGTCTCGGGATGGTAGCCCACGAGGTCGGCGCGCTCGGCGAACGTCAGTCCGTAGAGCAGCGCCGCCGCACGGAAGACGCCGCGTGTCAGCACGCGATCGAACTCGAGGTACGGGCGCATCTCCTCGAGGTCGACGGCGTACCGTTCGCGCCGAACCGCCTCGCTCAGCAGCGCCCAGTCGGATGCCTCGACCGGCCGTCGGCCGCTCGCCGTCCCCTGCTCGGCGAGGGCGAGCGCTTCGCGCCCGGCGTTGGCCGTGGCGGCGGGCACGAGCCGATCGAGGAGTTCGGCGACGGCCTCGGGCGTGCCGGCGGTCTCATCGACGGTCACGGCCGCCGCATGACTGTCGAAGCCGAGGAGCCGGGCCCGATCTGCGCGGAGGCGGACGAGTTCGAGGAGCGCGGCTCGCGTGTCGTGGGCGCCGCCGCGGCATCCGCGTGCTCGCGACGCGGCGAGCAGGCGGTCGCGCACGTCATCGCGTTCGAGGGCGGCGAGTGCCGGTTGCCCGGTCGGCAGCACGAGCGTGATGAGCCACCCGTCGAGGCCGCGGGAGACGGCGGCCTCGCGCGCCGCCGAACGTCGACCGGCGTCGAGGCCGGCGAGCTCGTCGGGGTCGGTGAGGTGGAGTGCCAGCTCGTTCGTGTCGGCGAGGAGGCGCTGCTGGAAGTCGGTCGTGAGCTCGGAGATGCGGGTGTTCATGGCGGTGAGTTCGGCGCGTTCGGCGGCGCCGAGTGCGGCCCCGGCGAGCGTCGCCGTACGGTGGTGGCGCTCGAGCACCTGCGCCGACTCGGCGTCGAGGCCGAGCTCGTCGCGCGCAGCGTGCAGCTCGACCAGGCGGGCGTAGATGCGCGGATCGAGGAGGATCGCGTCGCGATGGGCCGCGAGGAGCGGCGCGAACTCGACCTCGAGGGCGTCGATCGCGGCGTCGCTGTCGGCGGAACTCGCGTTCTCGAAGACGGGCATGACCCGTCGGAGCAGCTCGCCGGAGCGCTCGAGGGCGACGATGGTGTTCTCGAAGGTCGGCGCCGAGGCATCCGTCGCGATCGCCTCCACCGCCCGTCGCTGCTCGTGCATGCCGAGTTCGATCGCCTCCCGGTAATGCTCGGGCCGGATGAGGGCGAAGAGGGGGAGCCGGTAGGGCAGCGGGCTCGGTTCGAGGAACGGGTTGGAGTGGTCGCTCATCCCTCCACCGTAGTTCGCTGTCACACGTCCGGGCATGAGCATAGGCTCGAAGCATGAGCACCGATCGCCCCGAGCCCGTCGTCCGCGACGCGTACACGCACGGCCATCACGAGAGCGTGCTGCGCACCCACGCGTGGCGCACGGTGGAGAACTCGGCGGCCTACCTCGTGCCCCACCTGCATGAAGGTGCGCGCGTGCTCGACGTCGGCAGCGGCCCCGGCACCATCACGATCGACCTCGCGCGTCGGGTGCGACCGGGCTCGGTCGTCGGCATCGATGCGGCCGCCGACGTGGTCACCAAGGCCACCGGTCTCGCGGCGAGCGAAGGCGTCGCGAACGTCGAGTTCGCGGTGGGCGACGCCTACGCGCTCGCGTTCGACGACGACGCCTTCGACGTCGTGCACGCCCATCAGGTGCTGCAGCACCTCGCCCGGCCCGTCGACGCCCTCCGCGAGTTCCGCAGGGTCGTGAAGCCGGGCGGTGTCGTCGCGGTGCGCGAGGTCGACTACGGCGGCGTCATCTGGAACCCGGCCTCACCGGGTCTCACGCGATGGCTGGAGCTCTACCACTCGGTGCACGAGTGGAACGGCGGCGAGCCCGATGCCGGGCGCCACCTGAAGAGCTGGGCGCGCGACGCGGGATTCACCGACATCGCCGCGACCGGCACGACGTGGGTGTTCGCCACCGACCTCGAACGCGAGTGGTGGGGCGGCGCCTGGGCCGAACGCGCCACGGAGTCTCAGTTCGCCGCGCACGCGATCGAGTCGGGTCACTCCGACATCGACGAGCTGCGCGGGATCGCCGACGCGTGGCGGGCGTGGGCCGCCGACGAAGACGGCTGGCTGCTCATGCCGCACGGCGAGATCATCGCGCGCGCGTAAAGGCGCGTGTCAGGGGCGCCGTTCGCGCGCGTCGACCGCGAACGAGCGGCTACCAGTCCTCGTCGGCGTCGTGCGCGTCCACGATCGTGTCGCGCACGACCGTGCCGTCGTCGAGCTCGGCGATCGGTCGGCCTTCGAGCCAGGTGAGCGTCCAGTGCCGGTTCGCGCCGTCACCGGTGAACGCCGTCTCGGCCGCCGCGATGCGCTCGCGCATCTCGGCCGGCACGCTGACCGGCGGCACGGAGCCGAACGCCCATCGCGTGCCGAGGCGCATCAGGCGTCCATCTCGTAGGTGACCCAGCTGGTGCGCTTCGCGAGCTGGTCGTAGACGCGCTGCGCCGGCGCATTGTCTTCGGCGGTGATCCAGCTGACGCCGCCCTGGCCGATCTCGGCGGCGCGAGCGTGCACGAACTCGATGAGCGATCGCCCGACGCCCGACCCGCGGGCGCCCTCGTCGACGTACAGGTCGTCGAGGAACATGCCGCGCGTCGCCGTCAGCGAGTTCGGCACCGCGCGGAAGTGGGCGAGCCCGACCGGGCGCCCTTCGTCGTCGACGGCGAGCGCAGCCTGCAGCGGCTCCGACTCGTCTCGGATCCAGTTCCAGACGATCAGCGCCTTGGCGTCGTCGAGTTCGGTCTCGTAGAAGCGGCAGTACGCCTCGAAGAGCGGCAGCCACCCGAAGAAGTCGTCGTCACCGGCCGATCGGATCTCGTAGCTCATGGTTCCCCCTATTCCGACGGCGCCTCGAAGACGACGTCGCGGACTTCGAACGACTCGGCTTCGACGAAGCCGAGCTCAGCGATGCGCCCCACCGCACGCAGATCTGATGCGACCGATTCCAGCAGCGGGATCGTCGCCGCCGGCGCCGCGATCGCAGCGCTCGTGACGGGCGTCTTCTGCGAGGCCTTCGCGTCGGTCTTGGCGCGACGGATGCCGGTCAGCGCGAGGCTCGCGAGTTCGAGCAGCTCGACGCCGGCCTCGCCGCGGGCCGCGAGGTCGTCGAGCGTCGGCCACGGTGCCACGTGCACCGAACCGTCGTGCGACCAGCGCCACGCCTCTTCGGTCGCGAACGGGATCACCGGCGCGAACAGGCGCAGCAGCACATCGAGCGCGGTCTTGAGCGCCGCGACCGCCGAGGCCTGCTCGGGGCTGGGCTCGCCGTAGGCGCGCTCCTTGACGAGTTCGAGGTAGTCGTCGCAGAACGTCCAGAAGAACGTCTCCGCGAGCTCGAGGGCGCGGGCGTGGTCGTAGGACTCGAGCGACCGGGTGGCGCGCTCGACGACCCCGGCGAGCTCGGCGAGCATGCTGCGGTCGACCGGCACGAGCACCGGGGCATCCGCTCGCCCGTCGAAGCCGAGGATGAACTTGGCCGCGTTCAGCACCTTGATGGCGAGGCGGCGGCCGATCTTGACCTGCGTCGGGTTCTGCGTGTCGAAGGCGGCGTCGGTGCCGAGGCGCGAGGACGCCGCCCAGTAGCGCACCGCGTCGGAACCGTGCTGGTCGAGGAGGCCGGCGGGCGTGACGACGTTGCCCTTCGACTTCGACATCTTCTTGCGATCGGGGTCGACGATGAAGCCCGAGATCGAGGCGTTCGCCCACGGCGCGACGCCGTGCTCGAGCTCGGAGCGGAGCGTGGTGGCGAAGAGCCAGGTGCGGATGATGTCCTGACCCTGCGGGCGCAGCGAGTACGGGAAGACGAGATCGAAGAGTTCGGGGTCGCGCTCCCAGCCGCCGGCGAGCTGCGGGGTCAGCGAGGAGGTCGCCCAGGTGTCGAGCACGTCGTGCTCGCCGATGAACCCGCCGGGCTCGCCGCGCTGCGACTCGTCGAAGCCGGGTGCGGGTGCCGATGACGGGTCGACCGGCAGCAGTTCGCGGGTCGCGACGATCGGCTCGTCGAACACAGGGTCGCCCGCGGCGTCGAGCGGGTACCAGACCGGGATCGGCACGCCGAAGAAGCGCTGGCGTGACACGAGCCAATCGCCCGAGAGGCCGCCGACCCAGTTCTCGTAGCGCACGCGCATGAAATCGGGGTGCCAGTCGATCTCGCGGCCGTGCGTGAGCAGCCGCTCGCGGAGCGCCTCGTCGCGGGCGCCGTTGCGGATGTACCACTGGCGCGTCGAGACGATCTCGAGGGGCTTGTCGCCCCGCTCGAAGAACTTGACCGGGTGCGTGATCGCCTTCGGGTCGGCGAGGAGGTCGCCCGAGTCGCGGAGGAGCTGCACCACGGCCTGCTTCGCCGAGAACGTCGTCTTGCCGGCCAGCTCGGCGAACGCCGCCTTGCCTGCCTCCGAGGTGATGGCGTCGGGTGCCTCGGCGATCACGCGGCCGTCGAAGCCGATGATCGCGCGGTTCGGCAGGTCGAGCTCGCGCCACCACACGACGTCGGTGATGTCGCCGAAGGTGCAGATCATCGCGATGCCGGTGCCCTTGTCCTTCTGGGCGAGGTGGTGCGCGACGACGGGCACCTCGACGCCGAAGACGGGCGTCGTGACGGTCGTGCCGAAGAGCGGCTGGTAGCGCTCGTCGTCGGGGTGGGCGACGAGGGCGACGCACGCGGGGATGAGCTCGGGGCGGCTCGTCTCGATCTCGATGACGCCGTCATCGGGGCGGTGGAACGAGACGCGGTGGTAGTGGCCCGGCTGCTCGCGGTCTTCGAGCTCGGCCTGCGCGACCGCGGTGCGGAACGTGATGTCCCAGAGGGTCGGCGCGAGCGCCTGGTAGGCCTCGCCGCGCTCGACGTTGCGGACGAAGGCGAGCTGCGACGCGAACAGCGACTCGTCGCCGATCGTGCGGTAGGTCTGGGTCCAGTCGACCGAGAGGCCGAGCTGGCGCCAGAGCGCCTCGAACTGCTGCTCGTCTTCGACGGTCAGCCGCTCGCACAGCTCGATGAAGTTGCGACGGCTGATCGGCACCTGGTCGGCGGCCTTCGTCGACTTGCCGTCGCCGCCCTCGAACGGCGGCACGAAGCCCTCGACGTAGGCGAGCGTGGGGTCGCAGCGCACGCCGTAGTAGTTCTGCACGCGGCGCTCGGTGGGCAGGCCGTTGTCGTCCCAGCCCATCGGGTAGAAGACGCTCTTGCCGCGCATGCGCTGGAAGCGCGCCACGACGTCGGTGTGCGTGTACGAGAAGACGTGACCGATGTGGAGCGAACCCGAGGCCGTCGGCGGCGGGGTGTCGATCGAGTAGATGCACTCGCGCGTCGCCGACGAGCGGTCGAACCGGTACGTGCCCTCGCGCTCCCAGGCGCCTCCCCAGACCGATTCGAGGCCTTCGAGAGCGGGCTTGTCGGGAATGCGCGCGGTGTCGGTCATGATGCTCCGGTTCGATATCGGCGGCACCGTGTCGGTGGTGAGGTGCCTGAATGTGCGACGATCCAGCCTACCGGAGAGCGCGCCGCGAGCCGGCTGGATGGCATCGGCGCGCCACGGCAGCCCGGTTCAGCGGGGGAGGCGCGGCGAATCGGCGACGAGCCGGGCGGTGTACGGATGCTCCGGGCGTGCGAACACCGCGTCGGCATCACCGGACTCGACGATCCGGCCGGCCTGCATGACCGCGACACGGTCGGCCATGTGGTGCACGACGCCGAGATCATGCGAGATGAACAGGAGGGCGAGTCCCCGTTGGCGCTGGATGTCGTCGAGCAGGTCGAGGATCTGCGCCTGGATCGTCACGTCGAGGGCGGAGACTGGTTCGTCGCAGATCAGGAGCTCGGGCGACCCGGCGAGGGCTCGGGCGATCGCCACGCGTTGCCGCTGGCCACCCGACAGCGTCAGGGGCCTCCTGCCTGCGACGGATGCCGCGAGCCCGACCTGGTCGAGGAGCGCGGCGACGACGGGAGCGGTGGGTCCGGCGGAGATGTCGTTCGTGCCCGCCTCCCGCGCACCGCGCACCGCATCGTCGAGCAGGCGTCCGACGTTCCATCGCGGGTCGAAGGAGCCGAGCGGGTCCTGATAGATCGCGCCGATCCGATGGCGCGTCGGGCGCCGGCGACGCTCGTCCAGTGCCGACCACTCCTCGCCGTCGAAGCTCACCGAGCCGCTGTCGGGCATCGTGAGGGCGAGGGCGAGGCGAGCGAGCGTCGTCTTGCCCGAGCCGGACTCGCCGACGAGGCCGAGCGTCTCACCGCGATGCAGCGAGAGCGAGACGTCGTCGACGGCGGTGAAGCGTCCGCCCGGCACGGTGAAGGTCTTCGTCAGGTGCGAGAGTTCGAGCAGCGGGGTCGCGACGATGGCGGGATCGTGTGCCGGATGCGGCGCCGAGGAGATCGTCGGCAGTGCACCCGGCGGCGTCGCCGCCCGCACTGGCGATGCGGACAGCCGGACTCCGCGAGGGACCTCGGCCGGCACCGCGGCGATGAGCGATCTCGTGTAGTCCTCCCGCGGCGACTCCAGCACCGCACCGGTCGGGCCCTGCTCGATGATCCGTCCCTCGCGCATGACGAGGATGCGGTCGGCCATACGCGACACGACGGCCAGGTCGTGGCTGATGAGCAGCACTCCCGTGCCGCGTTCGCGGATCTCGTCGAGCAGGGCGAGGATCCGCGCCTGCACGGTGACGTCGAGCGCAGTGGTCGGTTCGTCGGCGATGAGCAGCGGCGGATCGAGCGCGATGGCCGCGGCGATGAGCGCGCGCTGGCGAAGCCCGCCTGAGAGCTCGCCGGAACGCCGACGAACGGCACTCGCCGGGTCGGGCATGCCGACGTCGGCGAGGAGTTGCAGTACTCGGGCCCGGCGCTCGGACGCCGGAAGCCGCAGATGGATCCGGAGCGGGTCCTCGATCTCGCGGCCCACGGTGCGGAGCGGATCGAGCGAGCCGAGGGCATCCTGCAGGATGAGTCCCGCCCGCCGCCCACGTTCACGTCGCCACTCGCGTTCGCTCGCCGCGCCCAGATCGAGACCGCCGATGCGCAGTCGCTTCGCTGAAGTCCGCGAATCGGCGCCGGCCATGCCGAGTAGTGCACGCGCCGTCACCGACTTGCCCGAGCCGGATTCGCCGACGATCGCGACGCACTCGCCGGGCATGATCGTGAGGTCGAGGCCGTGCACGACCTCGGTACCGTCGAAACCGACGTGCAGCTGGGCGACCTCGAGCACCGGCGCGAGCGTGTTCGTCATCGCTCGCCCCGTCCGCGACGGGTGAGCGCGCGGCCGAGCACCGTCGTCGCGATGGTCGTGCCGACGATCATGAGCCCGGGGAACACCGTCATCCACCATGCGGTCGCGAGGTAGGTGCGGCCGGCGGCGAGCATCGCACCCCATTCCGCGGCCGGGGGCTGGGCGCCGAGCCCGAGATAGCTGAGGGCGGCGGCCCAGACGATCGCCTGCCCGATGCCGAGTGTCGCGAGCACGAAGATCGGGATGAGCGCGTTCGGCAGAACATGCCGAGCGAGGATGCGTGCGGGGGAGCGGCCGAGCACCCGCGCCGCTTCGACGTACTGCGATGAGCGGATCGAGACGAGCTGGCCACGGATGATCCGGGCGTAGCCCGGCGCCGTGGAGAGGCCGACCGCGACTGTCGCAGTGACGGGTCCGGGACCGTACACGACGATGACGAGCAGTGCGAGGAGGAGCCCGGGAAAGGCGAAGAGCACCTCGACGAGCCGGTTGACGCCGAAGTCGACGATCCGGCCGCCGAAGCTCGCCAGCACCCCGAGCACGAGCCCGAGCGCAAGGCCGATCGCGGTCGCAGCGACCCCGATGAGGAGCGAGGTGGCGGTGCCCGCGACGATGCGACTGTAGATGTCGCGACCCGATTCGTCGGTGCCGAACCAATGAGCGGGCGACGGCGACTGGAACGCGTCGACGGGGGAGATCGCGTTGGGATCCTGTGTCGCGACGAGTTCGGGCGCGACGGTCGCTGCGAGGAGGAAGAGCACGAACGCCCCCGCGACCAGGGTGCCGGTCCGCGGCATCCGACCTCTGCGGCGGGCGGGCGCATGCGCCGCAGCCGAGACCGCTGTGGCCTGTTGGAGTTCGAGATCGCTCATCGGCCCGACTCCTGGCGCAACCGAGGGTCGGCGATGCGCGCGGCGAGATCGGTCAGCACGGTCATGAGCACGTAGACGAGCGCGACCAGCAGCACCACTCCCGTGACGACCGGGATGTCCCGGAGCGTCACCGCCTGCAGCAGGGTGCGACCGAGCCCGGGCATCGCGAAGATCGTCTCGACGACGACCGCCCCCGAGAGCAGCCAGCCGAGTGCCCAGCCCGACAGGCTGATGGCAGGCAGGGATGCGTGCCGGATCGTGTGGCGCACGCGTAAGCCGGCGGCACTCTCGCCGCGGGCCCGGGCGGACATGACGAAGGGCTGCTGCATCGCGTCGAGGAGGCTGTCGCGCATGACCTGGGCCAGGAATCCCGCGAGCGGGATCGCGAGGGTCACGACGGGCAGCACGAACCCGGCGGGAGTGCCGGTCCCGACCGGTGGCAGCCAGTCCAGCGCCACGCTGAAGACCGCGATGAGCACGGCGGCGAGCCAGAAGTGCGGCAGCGCAGCGGCCGTGATCTCGATGCCCTCGCCGACGGCGCTCGCGATCCTGCCGCGCCCGGTCGACCAGATCGCGAGACCGAGCGCCAGAACCCATGCGAGCACCAGGGAGAGGGCGGAGAGGAGCAGCGTGCCGCCGAGCTGGGCCGCGAGCAGGTCGGCGACGGGGAGCTTGAGGGCGTACGACGTTCCGAGATCGCCCGTGAGCAGGCGACCGAGCATCGCGAAGTACTGCACGATGAGCGGCTGGTCGAGCCCGTAGTCGCTCCGGACTTGATCGAGCGCCTCCTGGGACGCCTGCGATCCTGGGCCGCCGAGGATCGCCTGCGCCGGATCGCCGGGGATCAGCCGGATCGCGAAGAAGGTCAGCGTGGCCACCGCCCACAGCACGAACACCGCGCCGGCCACGAGCAGGCCGGCGCGGCGAAGGGTCGCACCGCCGAAGGAGCGGCGCTGCTCAGTCGGCGAGCCAGGCGTCATAGAACGTCGGCGTCGAGACGGTCGGCATCGCGCGGGCCCCCTGTACGGACGTGCTGAGCAGGAAGCTGTTCTGCTGGTCGTACAGCGGCAGCAGGTAGTAACCGCCGAGGATCAACTGCTGGGCGCGTTCGTAGAGCTCGGCGCGGGAGCCGGCGTCGGTCGTCGACGCGGCATCGGTGAGGAGCGCGTCGACCTCGGGGTCGTCGAGCTGGGCGAGGTTCGCGAAGTACCCGCTCGGCGCGGGCGTGATGCTGTCGGAGTGGTACAGGATGCGCAGGACGTCTGGGCCGACCTTGGTGTAGGGGGCGCTCACGATCTCGTACTCGTGCGCCGCGAGCGCGCCGTACCAGCTCGAGAGGTCGAGGAGCTCGATCACGACGTCGAAGCCGGCTGCCCCGGCCGTCGCCTGGACCTGCTCGAAGAGCGACTGCTCGGCGGGGATCGACTGGTTCGTGCTCACCGGGAAGCGCAGCGTCAACCGCACGCCGTCCTTCACGCGATAGCCGTCGGCGTCGCGCTCCGTCCATCCGGCTTCATCGAGGAGCGCATTCGCCCGGTCGAGGTCGGGCTCGAACAGCGAGTCGTCGGAGTACGCGACGCCTTCGACCGAGGAGAGGGGCGAATACGACCGCTCCGCCGTGCCGAAGAAGAGCGCGTCGATGCCGTCGTCGACCTCGACCGCGCGGATGAACGCCTCACGCACGCGCTCATCGTCGAACGGGGCCTGACCCGAGTTGAGCTCGATGCGGTTCGCGGCGCCGGGGCGCGGTGCATCGAGCCAGGTGAGTGCGTCGTTCGACTTCGCGGCCGCGATGGTGTCGGGCTGGGGGTTGTCGATGACGTCGACCTGGCCGCCCTGCAGTGCCGCGTATCGCGATGCGGCGTCGGGGACGAAGCGCCAGTCGATCGCTTCGAGGTACGCCGGCCCCTCGTGCGCCGCGTCGGCGGGCGGGGAGGTGTAGTCATCGTTGCGCACGAGCGATACGCGATCCTGCTTTACCCACTCGTCGACGACGAAGGGGCCGGTGCCGATGGGCGCCTGGCAGTTCTCGTCCATGCCGCGGGCGAGACCGGCGGGGGATTCGATGGCGAGCCAGGGCTGGCTGAGGGACTCGAGCAGGGCGCTGTCGGGGGCGGTCATCACGAACCGGGCCACCTGGTCGCTGACGACTTCGACGCGGTCGACCTTGCCGAGCGCGAGGTAGCCCGTCGACGACTGGGTCGCCGGGTCCTTCAGATGTTCGACGTTGACCTTCACCGCCTCGGCGTCGAGCGGCGTCCCGTCGGTGAATGCGACGTCGTCTCGAAGGGTGAACTCCCAGGTGAGGCCGTCGGCGTCGGCCGTCCACGATTCCGCGAGCCAGGGGATGATCTCGCCCGAGTCGTCGCGCGAGACGAGGGATTCGAGGAACTGGCCGGCGAGCAGCGCCTGCGGGTAGTTGCCGCCGACGTGCGGGTCGAGGCAGGTCGGCTCGGCGTCGCCGCTCGCGTAGCTGAGCGTGCCGCCCGACACCGGTTCGCCGGATGCCTCGGGTGCGGGTGCCTGGCAGGCGGCGAGTGCGATCGTCGAGACGAGGGCGACGCCGGCGATGCCGAGCCTGCGCACGAGCGGGGAGGTGGTCACGGGTGCAGCACGCATCGAGGTCCTTGCGGTGGGGAGCTGGGGCGGGCTCGCATCGGCGTGGCCCGAACTCATCCTGACATCGGCGTGCAGTCCCGACAAGCAAGTTGTTCGTATTCCACTAGAACAATAGACTTTGAAGATGCTGATCCGGCTCGACCAGACCCTCGATGCGCCGCTCTTCGAGCAGCTCGCCTCCGGGCTGCGCGCGTCGATCATCGACGGTCGGCTCTCGGGCGGCGAGCGCCTGCCCGCAGCTCGCGAACTCGCCGACTCGCTCGGCGTCAACGTGCACACGGTGCTCCGCGCCTATCACCGGCTTCGCGACGAACGCCTCATCGAGCTCCATCGCGGCAGGGGTGCGGTCGTCGCCGTGCGCATCGGCGGGCACGCCGCGCTCGCAGGTGCCGTGTACGACCTCGTCGACGAGGCGAAGAACCACGAGCTGCCTGAAGCCGCCCTGCTGGCGCTCATCAGCGAGGCGTACCGCTCGGCGCCCCGCGCCTCCGGCGTGCTCCGCCCCATGCCGACGCGGTAGTCTTGACGCCAACGACTTCGATCCGGCCCTCGGCCGGTGCAGCAGTCGTGAAGCAAACGACGTCGATCCGGCCATCACCGGGGAGTCTTCGGAAGAACCCAGGTGGGAGCCACGCGGCATCCGCTCGGCAGTAGAACCGAACGGGGCGGCCCGTCACAGCCGGCAATGAGGGGCGAGTCGGCCGCACGGCGCGACTCGCAAGCGAGGTGGTACCGCGGCGGCGCTCGATCGAGCACCGGCGTCCTCGTGAGAGCATCCGTCCCCGCAAGGAGCGAGCGTGTACCCCCGTACCCCAGACGACCACGGTGTCGCCCCCTCACCCGAGTTCCCCGCCGTCGAGCGCGACGTGCTCGCCTTCTGGAAGGCCGACGGCACGTTCCAGGCCTCGATCGACCAGCGCGAGGGCGCTCCCGAGTGGGTCTTCTACGACGGCCCGCCGTTCGCCAACGGCCTGCCGCACTACGGGCACCTGCTGACGGGCTACGCGAAGGACCTCTTCCCGCGCTTCCAGACCATGCGCGGAAAGCAGGTGCACCGCCGGTTCGGCTGGGACACCCACGGCCTGCCCGCCGAGCTCGAGGCCGAGCGGCAGCTCGGCATCACCGACAAGAGCGAGATCGAGGAGATGGGCATCGCGGCCTTCAACCAGGCCGCTCGCGACGCCGTGCTCCGCTACACGAAGGAGTGGCAGGAGTACGTCACCCGCCAGGCGCGCTGGGTCGACTTCGAGCACGACTACAAGACGCTCGACGTGACGTTCATGGAGAGCGTGATCTGGGCGTTCAAGACGCTGCACGAGAAGGGCCTCGCCTACGAGGGCTACCGCGTGCTGCCGTACTGCTGGCGCGACCAGACGCCGCTCTCGAACCACGAGCTGCGCATGGACGACGACGTCTACAAGATGCGTCAGGACCAGACGGTCACGGTCACGTTCCCGCTCGTCGGGGCGAAGGCCGAGTCGCTCGGCCTCACGGCCGTGCGGGCGCTCGCGTGGACGACGACGCCGTGGACCCTGCCCACCAACTTCGCCCTCGCGGTCGGGCCCGACATCGAGTACGCCGTCGTGCCCGCGGGGCCGAACGGCACGCCCGACGCGACCGTGCTGCGCGAAGAGGTCGGCACCGCCGTCTCGGGCGCCGTGGCATCCGACACCGAGGTGCTCAGCGGCGAGTACCTGCTGGCGATCGACCTCGTCGGCAACTACGCCAAGGAGCTCGGCTACGAGTCCGCCGACGAGGCGCGCGCCGCGGTCTCCCGCACGGTTCGCGGCAACGAGCTCGAGGGCGTCGCCTACGACCGTCTCTTCGACTACTACGCCGACGTCGAGGCCTACGGGCTCGAGAACGCCTGGCGAATCCTCGTCGCCGACTACGTCACGACCGAAGACGGCACCGGCATCGTGCACCAGGCGCCCGCCTACGGCGAGGAGGACCAGAAGATCTCCGAGGCCGCGGGCATCCCGGTCATCATCTCGCTCGACGAGGGCGGCCGGTTCCTGCCGGCGGTGACGGATGTCGCGGGGCTCCTGTGGAGTGACGCGAACAAGCCGCTCACCCAGCTGCTGAAGGCCGAAGGGCGCCTGCTCCGCCAGGCGAGCTACGAGCACTCGTACCCGCACTGCTGGCGCTGCAGGAACCCGCTCATCTACAAGGCCGTCTCGAGCTGGTTCATCCGCGTGCCCGAGTTCCGCGACCGCATGGGCGAGCTGAACCAGGACATCAACTGGGTGCCCGACAACGTGAAGGACGGCCAGTTCGGCAAGTGGGTCGCGGGCGCGCGCGACTGGTCGATCAGCCGCAACCGCTACTGGGGCTCGCCGATCCCGGTGTGGAAGAGCGACGACCCCGAGTACCCCCGCATCGACGTCTACGGCTCGCTCGAGGAGCTCCAGCGCGACTTCGGCCGCCTGCCGGTGAACCCCGACGGCGAACCCGACCTGCACCGCCCGTACATCGACGACCTCGTGCGCCCGAACCCCGACGACCCCACCGGTCGCTCGATGATGCGGCGCATCCCCGACATCTTCGACGTCTGGTTCGACTCGGGCTCGATGCCGTTCGCACAGGTGCACTACCCCTTCGAGAACCAGGAGTGGTTCGACAGCCACAACCCCGCCGACTTCATCGTCGAGTACATCGGCCAGACGCGCGGCTGGTTCTACGTCATGCACGTGCTCTCGACCGCGCTGTTCGACCGGCGCGCGTTCACGAACGTCGTGAGCCACGGCATCGTGCTCGGCAGCGACGGGCAGAAGATGTCGAAGTCGCTGCGCAACTACCCCGACGTCTCCGAGGTCTTCGAGCGCGACGGCTCCGACGCGATGCGCTGGTTCCTGATGTCGAGCTCGGTGCTGCGCGGCGGCAACCTCATCGTCACCGAGGAGGGCATCCGCGAGGGCGTGCGGCAGTTCATGCTGCCGCTGTGGAGCACCTGGTACTTCTTCTCGCTGTACGCCAACTCGGCGAGCGAGGGCGGCTACGAGGCATCCGCTCGCACGGACTCGACCGACGTGCTCGACCGTTACCTGCTCGCCAAGCTCGGCGAGCTCGTCACCGGCGTCACGGCCGACTTCGAGGCGTTCGACTCGCCGCTCGCCGCGGCGAAGCTGCGCGACTTCGGCGACGTGCTGACGAACTGGTACGTGCGTCGCTCGCGTGACCGCTTCTGGGCGGGCGTCGGGGCGGACGGCTCCGGCAGTGAGGCGTTCGACACGCTGCACACCGTGCTCGAGACGCTCACGCGTCTCTCCGCCCCGCTGCTGCCGCTCGTCTCCGAGCAGATCTGGCGCGGCCTCACCGGCGGGCGCAGCGTGCACCTGGCCGACTGGCCCGACGCCGCCGCCTTCCCGGTCGACCACGATCTCGTGGCGGCGATGGACTCGGTGCGCGAGATCAGCTCCGCCGCGCTGTCGCTGCGCAAGCAGTCGGGTCGTCGCGTGCGCCTCCCGCTCGCGCGGCTCACGGTCGTCGCGACGGATGCCGCGGCGCTCGCGCCGTTCGAGGCGATCCTGCGCGACGAGCTCAACGTCAAGGCCGTCGAGCTCGTGACGCTCGACGTCTCGAGCGCCGAGCGCTTCGGGGTCACGAAGCGCCTCACCGTCAACGCACGCGCCGCCGGTCCCCGGCTCGGCAAGACCGTGCAGCAGGCGATCCAGGCCGCCCGCTCTGGCGACTGGAGCGTCGAGGGCGACTCGGTCGTCGCCGGCGGCATCGCGCTCGAGGCGGGGGAGTACGAGCTCGTGCTCGAAGCCGGCGGCTCCGGCGACGGGTCGAGCGCGCTCGCGCTGCTCGCCGACGGCGGGTTCGTGATCCTCGACACCGCGACGACCCCCGAACTCGAGGCCGAGGGCCTCGCGCGTGACGTCGTGCGTGCGGTGCAGGAGTCGCGCAAGGCAGCCGGCCTCGAGGTCGGCGACCGCATCCGCCTCACGCTCACGCTCGACGAGGTCGGCGCGGCGGCGGCGGAGCGACACCGTGAACTCATCGCCGGCGAGACGCTCGCGACCGAACTGTCCGTGATCGCCGGAACCCCCGACGGCGAGGCGAAGCCGGTCGGCGAGTCCTCGCGATTGACCGTGGAGGTGGCGAAGGCATGACCGACGAACTCGACTACGCCGACGCGGCCGACGCCGTGTACCGGAGTCTCCTCGAACGGGTCGGCGAAGCCGCCCCCGAGCCGCGCCTCGGCGCCACGCGCCGAGCCGTGGAGATCCTCGGCGACCCGCATCGCGCCGCGCCCGTGATCCACATCACCGGCACGAACGGCAAGACCTCGACGAGCCGCATGATCGAGTCGATCCTGCGCGCCGGGGGCCTGCGCACCGGGCTCATGACGAGTCCGCACCTCGAGCGGTTCACCGAGCGCATCCTCATCGACGGCGAGCCCGTCGCCGACGAGGCGGTCGCCCGCAACTGGGAGGAGATCGAGCCGTTCATCGCGATCGTCGATGCCGAGCTCGACGCCGCGGGCGAGCCCCGGCTCACCTTCTTCGAGACGCTCACCGCGCTCGCATTCGCGTGCTTCGCCGACGCCCCCGTCGACGTCGTGGTGCTCGAGGTCGGCATGGGCGGCGAGTGGGACTCGACGAACGTGGCCGACGGCCAGGTCGCCGTGTTCACGCCCATCGACCTCGACCACGAGTCGGCGCTCGGAACGACGATCGAGGAGATCGCCCGCACGAAGGCCGGCATCATCAAGCCCGAGGCCGCTGTCGTCACCGCGTTCCAGTCACCGGAGGCGCTGACGGTGCTGCGCGACGCGACCGCCGATCAGGGCGGAACCTTCGCCGTCGAGGGCGGTGGCTTCGCGGTCCTCGACTCGCGCGTCGCCGTGGGCGGGCAGCTCATCTCGGTGAAGGGCCTCGCGGGCGACTACCGCGACCTCGCGCTGCCGCTCTTCGGGCGCCATCAGGCCGAGAACGCCGCCGTGGCGATCGCCGCCGTCGAGTCGTTCCTCGGCGCCGGCACGATGCGCCTGGCCGACGAGGTGCTGCAGCAGGGCCTCGGCGGGGTGACCTCGCCCGGGCGCCTGCAGATGGTCGGCACCGAGCCGCCGGTGCTCGTCGACGCCGCCCACAACCCGCACGGTGCCGCCTCGCTCGCGGCCGCGCTCGGGGAGTACTTCGACTTCGACGAGGTCGCGTTCGTGCTCGGCGTGCTCGCCGGCAAGGATGTCGAGGGCATCGTCGGCGCCCTCGCACCGCTCGCGACCCGATTCATCGTCACCGTCCCCGACTCCGACCGTGCGATCAGGGCCGACGAGCTCGCGGCATCCGTCTCCCGTGCGGCGGGCGCCGACCGGGTCGAGGCCGTCGAGCGCCTCGACGATGCCCTCGACGAGGCCCGCGCCTGGGCCGAGGCCGGGCCGAAGCGCGCCGTCGTGGTCGCCGGATCCATCGTGCTCGTTGGCGAGGCCATCGGCATCGCCGCAGACCGTGAATGGGGACGCGCATGAGCGACTCGACATCGACGCCCGAACCCGACGACACCACGCCGGCCGCTGCCGCGCCTGCGGCGCCGCCGCGCTCCATCCGGCAGAGCCTCGGCGCCATCGTGCTCGGCTTCGAGGTCATCGTGGTCTTCCTCGCCGCCCTCGTCATCTGGGGGCTCGCCCAGGGCGGCGTCGAGGGCGCCCTGCCCTCGTGGGTCGCGCTCGCGGCCGGCGGTGTCATCATCCTCGCCCTGATCGTGACGATCGGGCTCCTGCGATACAGCTGGGCGTACACGCTCGGCTGGGTCATCCAGGTGCTCATCCTCGCGTCGGGCTTCCTCAACCCCGCGATGTTCGTCGTGGGCGCGCTCTTCGGCGGCATGTGGTGGTACTGCATGGTCGCCGGCGCACGTATCGACCGAGAACGAGCGGCAGCGGCCGCGCAATGGAAGGAACAGCAATGACGACCCCCATCGAAGAGACCCTCGTGCTCGTCAAGCCCGACGGCGTCGCACGCAACCTCACCGGCGAGATCCTCCGTCGCATCGAGGCCAAGGGCTACTCCCTCGTCGACATCCGCCTCGTGCAGCCCGACCGCGAGCTGCTCGCCCGCCACTACGCCGAGCACGAGGGCAAGCCGTTCTACGAGCCCCTCATCGAGTTCATGGAGTCGGGCGCCATCGTCGCGATGCGCGTAGCCGGCAACCGGGTCATCGAGGGCTTCCGCGTGCTCGCCGGCACGACCGACCCCACGACGGCGGCTCCCGGCACGATCCGCGGCGACTACGGCCGCGACTGGGGCCTGAAGGTGCAGCAGAACCTCGTGCACGGCTCCGACTCGGTCGAGTCGGCCGAGCGCGAGCTCGACCTCTGGTTCTGAGGCGTCGAGCCTCGGCATCGCTGAACGGATGTCGCGGCGCCCTGGTCACCCGGGCGCCGCGACATCCGCGTCTCAGCTGAAGGCGTTCTGCAGGTCGATGATCACCCGCGGGATCGCGTCCATCTGCGCCTGGGCGAGCAGCACGACCACGGCGTAGCAGACGACGGTGATGAGCGGCACCCATCCGAGCCAGCTGCCCGCCAGTCGCCGGACGCGCGCCGACGCCGGAATGTTGCCTTCACGGAGGTTGTAGAGCGTGAGCGCGAAGAACAAGGGGATCGTGACCGCCCACGTGAGCATGCACCAGGGGCACAGCACGTCGAGCACGTAGATGCTCTGGTAGATGAGCCAGCCGACGAAGACGAGTGCGCCGGCGACACCGACGTTGAACGCCGCCCAGAACCAGCGGGAGAACGTCGCCCCGGCGAGGATCGCCATGGCGATGGTGATGACGACGGGCCACGCCATGAGGCCGATGAACGGGTTCGGGAATCCGAAGACGGCGCCCTGCCAGGAGGCGAGGTTGGTGCTGCAGCCGACGAGGACCCCGACGTTGCACGAGGGGATGTGCGACGAGTCCATGAGCGAGAGCACCTTCTCGAGGGAGAGCTCGTACGCTGCCAGGAGGCCCAGGCCCCCGGCGATCAGGAGGAAGACGGCGAGGCCGATGGGCCGGGAACGGCTGGGGGAGTCCTGCATGCTCGGATTATGGCATGCCGATTCCGCCCCCAGCTGCGAGATCATGCGATAATCGAAGGAGTCGTCCGGGCCGCGCCCGGCACGACGCCAATGAGGGCTTTGAGGATGCAGCGCATCCGAGTGGGCGGTGAACGCACCGCAAGACGTGGCGACACAGGCAACCTGCCGGTCGCAGTAATGAAGGATTCGGCGGCTCGGCGCAAGCGCGGAGCCGCTCCAGACGAGTACGGGACGACGGCGCGGCTGTCGGAACCGGCGTAGGAGTGCACCAGAGATGGTGGAAGGCAACGAGAAGAACACGAACGAACCCGAGGCCGGCAACGGCCCGACCCGACGTCGCGGCGGCCTCTTCGGCGCTCGGCGCGGCGGTCGCGCGAAGTCGGTCGACAGCAAGGTGACGCCCGCGGTCGAGACGCCGGCGACGCCGGTCGCCGAGAAGGCGGTGCCGGATGCCGCTGCGCCGGTCGTCCCCGCGAACGAGACGGTCGACGCCGCGAGCGTCGACGCAGCTGCGGTGGCCGCCCCGTCCGCCTCGCCCGAGGGCGAGCCGGCCGTGGCAGCCGATGCCGAGGCATCCGCTGCGCCCGTTGCCGAGGTCGTCGTCGAGGCGGTCGTCGAGACCGTCGCGGTCTCGCCGATCCCTGCGACGCTCACCACGACCTCGCTGATCTTCCACGCGCCGCCGGTGCTCGTGGGCTTCGATCGGCCCGAGCGCGAGGAGCGCGGCGGTCGTGACGACCGCGGCGGACGTGAGCGCGAGCCCCGTGACGACCGCGCCGGTCGCGAGCGCGACGACGACGAGTCGTCGACCGTCCGGCGGCGCACGCGCCGTCGCAGCGGCGAAGAGGGCCGTGCGAATGCCGACGAGCCCGCCAACACGGTCGTCAAGGTGCGCAAGCCCCGCGAGGTCGAGCTCATCACCGAGCCGCAGAAGGTCAAGGGCTCGACGCGGCTCGAGGCGAAGAAGCAGCGTCGGCGCGACGGGCGCGACGCCGGCCGCCGCCGCGCGGTGATCACCGAGGCCGAGTTCCTCGCCCGCCGCGAGTCGGTCGACCGTTCGATGGTCGTGCGCGAGAAGGGCGGCCGCATCCAGATCGGCGTGCTCGAAGACGGCGTGCTCGTCGAGCACTACGTCGCTCGCAACCAGGACGCATCGCTCATCGGCAACGTCTACCTCGGCCGCGTGCAGAACGTGCTGCCGAGCATGGAGGCCGCGTTCGTCGACATCGGCCGTGGCCGCAACGCTGTGCTGTACTCGGGCGAGGTCGACTGGGAGGCCGCAGCCGAGAACGGCGAGAAGAACCAGCCGCGCCGCATCGAGCTCGCACTGAAGCCCGGTGACCGGGTGCTCGTGCAGGTCACGAAGGACCCGGTGGGTCACAAGGGCGCGCGCCTCACGAGCCAGGTCTCGCTGCCCGGTCGCTACCTCGTGTACGTGCCCAACGGCTCGATGAACGGCATCAGCCGCAAGCTCCCCGACACCGAGCGCGCGCGCCTGAAGAAGATCCTCAAGGAGGTGCTGCCCGACAACCAGGGCGTGATCGTGCGCACCGCGGCCGAGGGTGCCACCGAAGAGCAGCTCACGCTCGACGTGAACCGCCTCATCGCGCAGTGGGCCGACATCTCGACGCAGCTCGAGAAGGTGCAGGCGCCTGCGCTGCTGCACTCCGAGCCCGACCTGCTCATCAAGATCGTGCGCGACGTCTTCAACGAGGACTTCCAGAAGATGGTCATCGAGGGCGACGAAGCGCGCCAGACCATCGAGCGGTACCTCCGCGCGGTCGCTCCCGACCTGCTCGAGCGCGTCGAGGCGTACGACGGTGAGCGCGACTCCTTCGACGAGTTCCGCATCAGCGAGCAGATCGAGAAGGCGCTCGACCGCAAGGTGTGGCTGCCCTCCGGCGGCTCGCTCGTCATCGACCGCACCGAGGCGATGACCGTCGTCGACGTCAACACGGGCAAGTTCGTCGGCTCCGGCGGCAACCTCGAGGAGACCGTCACGAAGAACAACCTCGAGGCGGCGGAAGAGATCGTCCGCCAGCTCCGGCTCCGCGACATCGGCGGCATCATCGTCGTCGACTTCATCGACATGGTGCTCGAGTCCAACCGCGACCTCGTGCTGCGCCGACTCGTCGAGTGCCTCTCGCGCGACCGCACGAAGCATCAGGTCGCCGAGGTCACCTCGCTCGGCCTCGTGCAGATGACCCGCAAGAAGCTCGGCCTCGGGCTGCTCGAGTCGTTCAGCGAGCCCTGCGAGGTCTGCGCCGGTCGCGGCATCATCGTGCACCACGAGCCCGTCGTGAAGCACCGTTCGGCTCAGCAGTCGCAGCCCGAGCGTCGCCGCGGTCGCGGTGGCAACCAGCAGCCGTCGACGCAGCCTCCGGCAGAACCGAAGGCGCACACCGGCACCCACGCGATCACCGACGACGTCAAGAACGCGCTGGCGCAGATCGCCGCGTCGACGATTCCGCACACGGAGCAGAAGCCCGAAGAGCCGGCAGCGGATGCCGCGGGCCGCGCGCCGGTCGCCCCGCAGGCCGACGCCGGCGAGAAGCCGGCCGAGACCTCGGGTGGTCGCCGTCGCGGCCGTCACCGTCGCGTCTCGCAGGAGCAGGGCGCCGCACCGGCGACCGCCGCCGCCGAGCCCGCGCCGGTCGAGGCGCAGCAGGAGCCCGTGCAGCCGGCACCTGAGGTCACGCAGATCCTCGACCTGCCCGTGGCGCCCGCGTCGCGCAAGCGGCCCGTCCGGGTCGCCGAGACCGAGGTGCTCCTCGACTCGGTGCTCGACGCGCTCCCGGCCCCGAAGAAGGCCGGCGAGGGTCGCTCGCGCAGCCGCCGCGTCTCGACGACGGCGCTCAGCACCACCGCCGGCGGCCCGCCCGTGATCACCCGGGCCGACGGCTCGGGCGACGACGCGGCATCCGACTCAGCCGAGTGAGTCCCGGGCTGCGCGCTCGCGCCGTTCACGCGGCGTGACGCGCAGCCCGCTCCGGCGGAGTCGTTCGACGAGCTCCCGAGGCGAGACCGGCACGGCCCCGGCCGCGACGAGGTCGTCGTACCGCTCGACCGGCACGTCGTAGTGGTCGAGATCGAACGATCTCGGCGGCAATCCCGTACTCTCAGCGAACTCGCGGAGTTCGGTGATCGACTCGTCGCTGACGAGGTGAGCCCAGACAGTGCCGTGCTTCGGCCAGAGCGGCGTGTCGATGAGCACGGTCATGGGCCGATCCTACGCGGCGAGCCCGCGACTCGCCGGTGCAGCGCGTTTGACCGGCCTCCCGACATCCGGTAAACTCGACCGTTGGTGCCGCCGCTTATCACGGTGCGCCCATCCGCAGGTCTCCGGAACTCGGTTCACCGAACTCCAGAATCGCCTGCACACAGTTTTCTGCCAGTCACCACCCTTCTTCCCGCTGGGGCGACCGTGCAGTGACACCCCATCAGACAGTCGGAGCCCTCGGGCTCCCCAGAGATAGGTACGAGTAGTGGTTTACGCAGTAGTGCGCGCCGGCGGTCGGCAGGAGAAGGTCGAAGTCGGCACCATCGTGACGATGGACCGCATCAAGGCAGACAAGGACGGCAACGTCACGCTCGCCGCGGTGCTCCTCGTCGACGGCGACAAGATCACCTCCGACGCCAAGGCGCTCGAGAAGGTCACGGTCACGGCCGAGGTTCTCAACGACCTCCGCGGTCCGAAGATCGTGATCCAGAAGTTCAAGAACAAGACCGGCTACAAGAAGCGCCAGGGGCACCGTCAGGACCTCACGCGCGTCAAGGTCACTGGAATCAAGTAAGGCCTGGGAGAAGCGAAATGGCACACAAAAAGGGAGCAAGCTCCACTCGCAACGGTCGTGACTCCAACGCGCAGCGCCTCGGCGTGAAGCGCTTCGGCGGCCAGGTCGTCGGCGCAGGCGAGATCATCGTCCGCCAGCGCGGCACGCACTTCCACCCGGGCGCGGGCGTCGGTCGCGGTGGCGACGACACCCTGTTCGCGCTCGAGGCCGGTGCAGTGCAGTTCGGCAACAAGGGCGGCCGCAAGGTCGTCAACATCGTGGCGGTCGGCGAATAGTCGATCGACGTTCATCGTGAGGGCGGGCTTCGGCCCGCCCTCACGTGTTTTACTCGGTTTGGAGGATGCAGCATGGTCAGCTTCGTCGACGAGGTGACGCTGTTCCTGCGTGCCGGTCATGGCGGGAACGGCTGCGTCTCCGTTCGCCGTGAGAAGTTCAAGCCGCTCGCCGGCCCCGATGGCGGCAACGGCGGCAACGGCGGCGACATCGTGCTCATCGCGGACCCGCAGGTGACGACGCTGCTCGGCTACCACGGACGCCCGCACCGCTCTTCCGCGAATGGACAGCCCGGCATGGGCGACCACCGTTCCGGCGCCCTGGGCGAGACCCTCGAACTCCCCGTGCCCGTCGGCACCGTCGTGAAGAACACCGACGGCGAAGAACTCGCCGACCTCACCGAGCCCGGCACGCGCTTCGTCGCGGCGGCCGGTGGCCTCGGCGGTCTCGGCAACGCCGCCCTCTCGACCACGAAGCGGAAGGCACCAGGCTTCGCCCTGCTCGGCACGCTCGGCGACGAGGTCGACATCACGCTCGAGCTCAAGTCCATCGCGGATGTCGCGCTCGTCGGCTACCCGTCCGCCGGCAAGTCGAGCCTGATCGCCGCCATGTCGGCCGCGCGCCCGAAGATCGCCGACTACCCGTTCACGACGCTGCACCCGAACCTCGGCGTCGTCCAGGCCGGCGACCACCGCTTCACCGTGGCCGACGTCCCCGGTCTCATCGAGGGCGCCAGCGAAGGCAAGGGCCTCGGACTCGAGTTCCTCCGCCACGTCGAGCGCTGCTCGGCCCTGCTGCACGTGCTCGACTGCGCGACACTCGAACCCGGCCGCGACCCGATCACCGATCTCGAGGTCATCCTCGCCGAACTCGCCGCGTACCCCGTGCCCGACGGCCAGCTGCCGCTCCTCGAGCGCCCCCAGATCATCGCGCTCAACAAGATCGACGTGCCCGAGGCGCGTGAGCTCGCCGAATTCGTGCGCCCCGACCTCGAGGCGCGCGGCTACCGCGTGTTCGAGATCTCGACCGTCAGCCACGAGGGTCTGCGCCAGCTCGGATTCGCGCTCGGCGAGCTCGTCGACACGGCTCGCGCGGAAGCCGAGGCGACGCCGGTTCCCGAGCGCATCGTCTTGCGGCCGAAGGCCTCCAACGACCCCGGCTTCACCGTGCGCGCCGAGGGCGGCAGCTACGGCACCATGTACCGCGTGCTCGGCCAGAAGCCCGAGCGCTGGGTGCAGCAGACCGACTTCGCGAACGACGAGGCCGTCGGCTTCCTCGCCGACCGCCTCGCGAAGCTCGGTGTCGAAGACGCGCTCGTGCGCGCCGGTGCCGACGCCGGTTCGACGGTCGTGATCGGCAAGGGCTCCGGCGTCGTCTTCGACTGGGAGCCGACGCTCACCTCGACGGCCGAGCTCATCACCGCACCGCGCGGTACCGACACCCGGCTCGACGAGAACCGCCGTGCGACGCGCGCGGAGCGTCGCAGCGAGTACTACGAGCGCATGGACGCCAAGGCGGAGGCCCGCGCAGAGCTCGAGCGCGAGCGCACCGCCGGAATGTGGTCGGAAGCCGACGAGCAGACGGCGGCCGATGCAGCGGCGAACAGTGCTGCCGACGCCCCGGCGAAGGCAGCGGCCGCCGATGCCGGGAAGGACTCGAACGGCGAGGATCGGGAATGACCCCCGCGAGCCGCTCCGAGATCCCCGCCGCCGGCCGCATCGTCGTCAAGGTCGGCTCCTCGTCGATCAGTGGTGAGAACGCCGAGCAGATCGGTCCGCTGGTCGACGCCCTCGCGGCCGCGCACGCGCGCGGTGCGGAGATCGTGCTCGTGTCCTCCGGAGCGATCGCCACGGCGCTCCCGCTCCTCAGTCTCGACGGACGGCCGACCGACCTCGCGACGCAGCAAGCCGCTGCCGCCGTCGGCCAGAACGTGCTCATGTGGCGGTACCAGACGAGCCTCGACCGCTATGGCGTGCTCGCCGGCCAGGTGCTGCTCACGGCCGGCGACCTCGAGCACGCGACGCCCCGATCGAACGCGCAGCGCGCGATGGACCGGCTCCTCGCCCTCCGCATCCTGCCCATCGTGAACGAGAACGACACGGTCGCGACGCACGAGATCCGCTTCGGCGACAACGACCGTCTCGCGGCACTGGTCGCCGAGCTCATCGGCGCCGACCTGCTCGTGCTGCTCTCCGACGTCGATGCGCTGTACACGAAGCCGCCGCATCTCGACGGAGCCGAGCGCATCGCCCATGTGGCGTACGGCGACGAGCTCGCCGGTGTCGAGATCGGTTCCGTCGGCCGCGCAGGGGTCGGCACCGGGGGAGCGGAGACCAAGGTCTCTGCAGCCCGCATCGCGGCCGAAGCCGGCACATCCGTGCTGATCACGGCGACGCCGCTCGTCGCCGAAGCACTCGCGGGTCACGACATCGGCACCTGGTTCGACCCGGCGCCCGCACGTCACACGACGGAGCGCGACACGCCGCTCGCCTAGGCTTGGGGCATGGACCAGCCCGACCTCGACGTCTCGGTGATCGACGCCCGCCTCGCGGCCGCGAAGGACGCCTCGCGGCGCCTCGCCCGCGCCTCGACGGCCGAGAAGGACGCGGCGCTCGAACAGGTGGCGCAGCTGCTGGCGACGCGAACCGCCGAGATCATCGCCGCGAACGCCCTCGATCTCGAGGCCGGTCGAGCCGCGGGGCTCGGCACCGGCCTGCTCGATCGCCTCACCCTCGACGAGCGGCGTGTGGCCGCGCTGTCGGAGGCGGTGCGGGAGGTCATCGGCCTCACCGACCCCGTCGGCGACACGGTCAGCGGCCGCTCGCTGCCGAACGGCGTGCGGATCGACCAGATCCGGGTTCCCCTCGGCGTCATCGGCGCCATCTACGAGGCGCGGCCGAACGTCACGATCGACATCGCCGTTCTCGCACTGAAGAGCGGCAATGCGGTGGTGCTCCGCGGCGGCACGGCCGCCGAGCAGACGAACCGGGTGCTGGTCGGAGTGCTCCGCGATGCGCTCGATGCGGTCGGCCTGCCCGCCGATGCGGTGCAGACCGTCGACGACTTCGGTCGCGCCGGCGCCCGGCACCTCATGCAGGCCCGCGACTACGTCGACGTGCTGATCCCTCGCGGCAGCGCCGGACTCATCCGAGCCGTCGTCGACGAGGCGAAGGTCCCGGTGATCGAGACCGGAGCCGGTGTCGTGCACATGTTCCTCGACGAGAGCGCTCGCGAGGACTGGGCGGTCGAACTCGTGCACAACGCGAAGACCCAGCGCCCGAGCGTCTGCAACGCCCTCGAGACGCTGCTCGTGCACGCCGATGCGGCCGAGCGGCTGCTGCCGCCGGTGCTCGCGCGCCTCGAGGCATCCGGAGTGACCGTGCACGGCGACGATCGCGTTCGGGCGATCCGGCCCGAGGTGGCGCCCGTCACCGATGAGGACTGGGCCACCGAGCACATGTCGCTCGACATCTCGGTCGGGGTCGTCGACTCGATCGACGAAGCGATGGAGCACATCCGCCGCTACTCGACGAAGCACACCGAGTCGATCGTGACGAACGACCTCGGCAACGCGGAGCGCTTCCTCAACGAGGTCGACGCCGCCGCGGTGATGGTGAACGCATCGACCCGGTTCACCGACGGCGCCGAGTTCGGCTTCGGCGCGGAGGTCGGCATCTCCACGCAGAAGCTGCACGCCCGTGGCCCGATGGGGCTGCCCGAACTGACCAGCACGAAGTGGATCGTGCGTGGTGCCGGACATGTGCGCAGCTGACCTCGCTAGACTGTCTGGAGCACGACCCGCAGGATTCGAAAGGAACGGCGAATGAGCCTTGTCACCGCAGTGCAGACCGCGACGGTGTTGACCGAGACGGTGCACGCGAGAGAGCTGCCGATGGAGTCCTGGGTCTACGGCCTCATCGCGCTCATCATCTTCGCCGCCCTCGGATTCGTCGTCGCGTCGTACCGAGACGTGGCGAACCGCCACGCTGCCAAGGCCGCGGCCTACGCCGCACGCCACGGAGAAGAGCACGGCAGCCACTGAGGCGGGCGGGCACGCGATGATGGTCGCGGAGCGCCGGCCTCGCATCGGAGTGATGGGCGGTACGTTCGACCCCATTCACCACGGCCACCTGGTCGCGGCGAGCGAGGTCGCGCAGTCGCTCGACCTCGATGAGGTCGTGTTCGTGCCGACTGGCCAACCGACGTACAAGTCGAACGTCACGCAGGCCGAGCACCGCTATCTGATGACCGTGATCGCCACGGCGTCGAACCCGCGCTTCACCGTGAGCCGGGTCGACATCGATCGCGAGAAGCCGACGTTCACGATCGACACGTTGCGCGACATCCGCAGCGAACGGCCCGACGCCGACCTCTACTTCATCACCGGAGCGGACGCGATCGCGCAGATCCTGTCGTGGAAAGACGTGCAGGAGCTCTGGGATCTCGCGCACTTCGTTGCTGTGAGTCGCCCGGGACATGTGCTGTCCGTTTCGGGTTTGCCCGAGCAAGACGTAAGCTTGCTGGAAGTTCCGGCACTGGCGATCTCGTCGACCGATTGCCGGAGCAGGGTGCACCGGGGTTTCCCGGTTTGGTACTTGGTGCCCGATGGGGTCGTCCAGTACATCTCCAAGCACCATCTCTACCGGAGTGTCGAATGACGTCGTCGCAGGATCCGCCGCTGACGCGCCGCGAAATGCGCGAACGCGAGCGACTGCTGGAGCAGCAGGAGCCTTCGGTGACCCCGGATGCCGCCGTGCAGGCCGCGCCCGCTCCGGCGCCCGTGCCCGTGGCTCCGCAGCCGGTGCCCGTGGCTGCGCCGGCGCAGTCGGTTCCGGCCCCCTCGCTCCCTGTGTCCGCGGCGAGTCCCGCCTACGCCGCTCCCCGCCCCGCCGGCGGGTTCGGCGAGGCTCCCTCCGCATTCACAGCGCCGCCCGCCGCGGCGCCGCCCGCGCCCCCGCAGCAGAGCCCGTTCGCACCGCGACCCGTGTCGCCCCAGGCGCCTGCGGTTGCACCGCAGCCTTCGGCGCAGTCCGCGCACGAGGCCACGACGCCCGAGCGCACGCTCACGCGCCGTGAACTGCGTGCCATGCTCGACGGCGCCCAGCTCGACGAGTTCGATCTCGAAGACGATGAAGCCGAGCAGGAGGGCGCGACCCGCGAGATTCCCGGCCCTGCCGTGTCCTTCCCTGTTTCGGCGGGGCCGACGCATCCGGCTCAGCCCGACGACGCATACGCCGCGCCGTCGCCCGCAGTGGGGCACTGGACCTCGCAACTGAACGCTCCGGTCGAGTCGGCCGAGCCGTTCGACCAGCTGCTCTCGCGCGGTGGCGTGAGCCACGGCGTTCCGACGACCACGAACGCGCTGATCCTGCCGACGCTGCCCGACCACGGTTCGCTCGGCACACCGCTCGCCGCGAGCGGTGAGATCATCGCCACCGGCTCCATCGACCTGCCGCGCTCGTTCGGCGCGAGCGGCGTGCACCCGAGCCGCATCGACTCCTCCGACGTCGATCGCCTGTTCGACCAGATCGAAGACGTCGGCACCGGCGCCGCGCCTGTCGCGGCGACTCGTGCCATCAGCACCCAGGGCGCTTCCCGCGCCATGATCGCTCCGCCGAAGAAGGAGGGCATGAACGTTCCGCTCGTGCTCGCCGTGACCGCCGGAGTGCTCGCGCTCGGCGTCGTGGCAACCCTCGTCATCGGTGCCATGGCGGGATTGTTCTGATCCGAGACATCCATCACGCACCGGAAGTGAGCGCATGACTGCATCCGACCAGGCCCTCGAAACGCTCGCGCTGGCAGCGCGTGCGGCCGACTCGAAGGGCGGCGACGACCTCGTCGCGCTCGACGTGTCGCGCCAGCTCCCGTTCGCCGACGTGTTCCTCATCGTGACCGGCAACTCCGAGCGCAACGTCATGGCGATCGCCGACGAGATCGAAGACGTGCTCGGCCGTGCCGGTACGCCGACCAGGCGCCGCGAGGGCCACCAGGTCGGGCGCTGGATCCTGCTCGACTTCGGCGATCTCGTCGTGCACGTCTTCCACCAGGAGGAGCGGCTCTACTACGGCCTCGAGCGTCTCTGGGCCGACTGCCCGGCGCTTCCCGTGGCGCCGTTGCTCGCTGCGAGCAGCTGATCGAAGCGGGCTTCACCGGTCGAGAGTCCCTCGATTTCGTCTGCGGGCGGAGGCTGGTGTAAGCTCAATTCGTTGCCTCAAGCGAGGCAGAACGGGTCTGTGGCGCAGCTGGTAGCGCACCTGCATGGCATGCAGGGGGTCAGGGGTTCGAGTCCCCTCAGATCCACCAAAGCCCTTGATGAACGTCAAGTTCTCAGGGGTTCTTTTCTTTGAAACAGGGCTTCTGGGGCCTTTTTGGGGCCTTTTTGGATTTCCGCCCCGTTCCACAGCGATCCACAACGAATCGCCTCGGACGACGAAGGCGGTCTCATTGAGGTCTTCGACGAACGCGGCAACGAGAGCGGCGGAGTTGTTCGCTCCGGCGCCGGTCGCGGGCAGGTAAGGGGCGCCGTTGCTGCGAAGGAACGCTTCGGGGTCGAACCCCTCGCCGTCGCCGGGGGAGACGGCGTCGAGTACGCGGGGGTCGGCGAGGGCGCCGAGGGAGAGGGACACGCCCTGCCAGATCGAGTCGCGGGTGCGGGGGTCGGCTTCGAGTATGGCCTGGAGCGAGTCGCCCCACCTGGTGGCGGCGGCGGGGTTGCCGAGAAGGATCGCGACGGCGTCGTGGGCTGCGGCGGGGTCGAGGGTCCAACGGTAGAGCTCGGCGGGTGGGCGGTGGTCGAGTGCTGCGGCGTGGAGGAGGGTTTGGAGTGCGGTGCGGGTCTTGGCTTCCCAGAAGCCGCCGCCGTCGACCCCACCAGCGGCGAGTCCGGTGGCGCGGATCATCGCAGTGAGCGGGTCCTCGCAGCCACGGATCGGTGACCAGCGCAGGCCAGCGGGCACTCCGGCAGCGAGCTGCTGTGGGTCGAACACCGCCACGGGGCCGATACGCCTGCGGGCGCGGAGCGTGGCTGTGAGGTTGTCGGGCCTGGTCGAAGTGGTGACCACAGGGCCGGGGGCATCGAGGATCGCGTTGATCACGATGTGCACGCCCTTGCCGGAGCGAGGCGGCCCAATGATGAGCATCGAGTCCTCGATGCTCGCCCAAACATCCGTGCCGCAGGAGCGACCGAGGACGTATCCAACGTCGGTCGGCTTCGCATCAGTCAGTGAGGGTCGCAAGTGGGCGGCGCGTTTCATGAGGGCGCTGCGGGATGCCGCGTGGCTGACGTCGGCGCGGGTGGCGATGCCTGGGATGTGGTGGGGGTCGGTCTTCGTGGTTCGGCCGGCGGTGCGCAGCATCCGCCATGACCACACGGTTGCCGCGATGGCCGTGCCGATCAGGACGGTGGCGGCGATCCAGAATGCGACGGGTGCAGGCCGGGCGCGTCCAGCACGGCAGTGGGATCGCCCGGGCCGGAGGAGCACGGCAAGTCCGGCTTCCGGCCCGCGCGCCGGCTGGGGGAGTCCGGTCGCCCACGCCGCGACCGCGCCCGCGGCGCGGAGCAGGAGCGCGAGGCAGGCCGCGCCGATCAAGAGCCCGATACCGAGGCTGGCGAGTTCGTCGTCGAGGGCGCGTTGTACTCGTGTCGTGCTCATCGCGCCCGTCGCATCCGCGGCATGCACCGCGCCCGAGACATCCGTCGTGTCTGCTCTGTCATCGCGCTGCCTCAGAGGATGAGGTCGGCGCCGCTGCGGCTGAAGTGCCGGGTGGTGGAGTAGGCGAAGGTGCGGTCGCCAGAGAAGCCCGCGGTGGAGTCGAGCAGGTCGGTGATGTCTTGCGCGTCGGTGACGAGCTCGTGGGTGACGTTCAAGAATGTGAGCGCTACCGGCCGGCCTTCGAATGCATCATGGGTCACGAATCGTGCCGCCGTGAATCCGGCCCACATCAGAACGGCTGTTGCCAGAGCTGCTTCCAAGTAGCTGACATCGAACGCGAGCCACGCGGTGTGGGTTGCAAGCGCGAGGACGATGGCAGTTACGAAGCTCACTACTGTCGTTGCGAGAATCGCTCCGGTCGCGTTCGATGGGTTTTCAAGATCGACCTTCGCAAGAAGGGCCCATCGAGTGCCGAAGACCTTCGGCGCGTACCAGACCGATCCTACGAGTAGCGTCGACGCCGCAGCCAGGAGTACCGCCCACAAGTTCAAGTCCAACATGCTTTGCTCCCTCCGTCCGAATGTTGCTTACGAGATATGGACGGGCGCGGAGGCCCGTTGGGACGCGGAGATTTGCACTGCCTTGCTGCGATGAGTGTGAAGTCGTCCCGATCGAGCACGTTCACCATGCGGAGGTCGGTTGTCCCGGAGTTGCTTCGACTCGGCAACTTCTCGAGGCCTTGAAGCTTCGACCCTGCGCGCCCTGCGCCCCTGCGCCCCTTCGTCACGACCGTGCGCGCTGTGCGGCTCTCGTTCTGTGCTTTCGATCCGGGCCAAACTCAGAACCCGCTGTCGCGGGCGCCGTCGCTGACATGCGATTGTAGGAATGAGCCTGGATATGCGCGTTGATGGTGTCCCACTCGCTCTTCGAGTGGGCGTCGATCCGACACGATGACCCCGTCATGGATCACGAGGCGGAGGTTCTCGGAGAATCGCTCGAAGTTCCACGCATCCGCGCCGAGGACGATCAGATCGGCCGCCTTGCCCTCGCCGACTGTGCCGATCTCCCCATCGACCCGGAGCAGCTCAGCGGCCGATGAGGTCGCGGCAACCAAGGCCTCCTGCGGGCTGAGGCCGGCGCGAACGAGCCAGTGAAGCTCTTTCGCTGAGTGGCCGTGCGCGAACACTCCGCTGTCAGTGCCCATCGCGATCCGCACGCCGGCCGCATGGGCGCGAGCCACCGAGGCAAGGTGCGCCCCAGCGATCCCACGCGCCTTCCGTTCCATGTCCGGCGTCACGCTCATTCCGGCATCGATGGCTTCGACGAGGGCGATCGGTGCGAGGAGCGTCGGCACGAGCCAGGCTTCGGTCTCGAGGAACAGCTCGATCGCATCGTCGTCGAGGTAGACGCCGTGCTCGATCGAGCGCACGCCGGCGCGCAACGCCTGCTTCACGCCCGCCGCTCCGTGCGCATGAGCCATCACATCGAGGCCGGCCGCGCGAGCTTCCTGCACGCAGACCTCGAGTTCCTCGAGCGAGAACTGCGGATGCTGCGGATCGTCGCGCGGCGACATCACCCCGCCCGACGCGCAGACCTTGATGGTGTCAGCGCCAGCCCGGATGATCTCCCGCACACGTTTCCTCATGGCGTCGACGCCATCGACCACCGTGTCGGGGCGCCCCGGATGAGGCACGAGCAACCGTTGCACATCGCCATGCACGTTCCAGCCGTCCACGTGCCCGCCCGTTTGGCTGAGTACCGTGATCGCGATCACGAGTCGCGGGCCACGCACGAGCCCGGCTTCGACTGCTGTCTTCACACCCAGATCGATGCCGCCGCCGTCACGCGCCGTCGTCACCCCGGAATAGAGCATCGTTGAAAGATTGCGCGCGGCTTCGAAAAACTGCATCGAGAATGGTTGGGATGCCGCCTTCACCACGTCCATGCCGTCGAACTGCGCGTGGACATGGCAGTCGATGAGGCCCGGAGCCACGAGCATGCCCGTGACGTCGATGCGTGCATCGCCCGAGAGTGCGTCGCCGACGGCGGCGATCCGCCCGGCTTCGATCGCGACGTCGACCGCACGGGGTTCGGTACCCGTGCCGTCGAATACGGTGCCGCCGTGCAAAACCAGGCGACTCACCGGCGGAACCCCTCCACCGGCACGAAGTCCCAGTCGTAGCCGAAGCGCCGCGGGCCCGAGAGATCGATGCCGGCGGGCGTTCTCCAGTGCGGGTCGCTCGGCAACCCGATCACCGCGACGCGGTAGCCGTATCGGATCTCCTCAGCGGGGATTGGCTGGCCGGAATCGAGCTCCATCGCCATGATGAGGTCAGGGGTCGTCGCGACGATGGCGCCGTCGCGCTCCGCCACCAGATTCTCGTTCTGGAAGTGCAGCACGAACGAGAGTCCACGATCTTCGTCGAGGCCGCTGAGATTCGCGGTGCCGATGGTCCAGCCGCCCTCGTTGCGGCGCTCGACCTGTTCGACCTTGCCGCGGAACAGCAGGACGCCATTTTGGTTCTCGAGTACAGCATCGACGGGAGAGACATGGTCGACGCGCGCCTGCTTGATGGTTCTCCCGATCTCAGCCGCGACGGTCAGGGCGCCGCGCACGAGGCGTTCCTTCGCCTGAGCACCGGTCATCGGGTACAGGGCCATCGCCGTGTTTGCGCCGCTCGCCACCGCAGCTGCTCGCGCGTACGATTCCGCCCACGGATTCGCCTCCGTGGTGAGGTACATGTTGTTCCCGTGCTCGTCGACCATCACCATCGGCGTCGCACTGCCGCCGTAAAGCGTCGGCGTGACCATCTCGAGGTGAGGAAAGGCACGACCCATGCCATCAGCATCGACCACCGGCACCCCCGCCGCGGCGGCGGTCGCGAACGGCGTCACGGCGTTCAGTCCGCCCGCCTCGGCAGGACAGACGTAGTCGAAGGTGATACCGGTGAACCGTTCGAGCTCCCGCAGCACCCGCTCGTACTCAGCGGCACGGGGGAGCTTCTCGATGAGCACACCTGGTGCGCCCATACCGGCGATGAAGACGATGTTCGCGTCGTCGGCGATCTCGTCGAGCGGCACCAGCGGTACCGGGCCGAAGCGGCGGATCGCGTCGCGCGCGAGCAGCATGCCCACATACGGGTCGCCGCCGCCGCCGGCTCCGAGGACCGTCGAGCCGAGGGTGATGTCGTCGAGTGCAGCCTCGTCGATGAGCAACATGATCAGATTCCTTCCAGAATCGCAACGGGGCTGAGGAATGGACCGACTGCCTTCACGCGCACGTGCACGGCGAGACCGCCGGGCAGGTGGGTGAGAGGTATGTCCTCGGCGTCGATGATGCGGACGTCGGATGGGTCGGCACCGGCCCCGATCGCAAGCCCTCGGGCCTCGGCCATGGCGGACTCGAGCACCTCCGCTCGGGTCCGGCCACTGAGCTTGTAGACACGGTCGATCTCGCCGCCGGCCTCCGCGAAGGCGGCACCCACCGCGTTGGCGACCCCGGCGTGGTCGGGGATGATGATCCCGTCAAGGCCCGGTACCGCGGCCAACAGCGCAGCACCGCCCCCGACGGCGATGACCGGAACGTCCCCGGAGGTCAGCTTCGCTCGTTCGATCGCCGCCACGAGCCGCTCGCCCGCCACCCCGAGGGCACGGGTCACCAGGTCGTTCGGTAGGCCTGCCACGCCGTTGGCGTCGCCGATCGGCGCGGCTCCGCCGGCGACGGCGATGTCGGTGAACGTCATCGTGCCACCGCCGAAGACGAGCGCCTCCGCAGCGATGCGGTATCCAACGCTCTCGGGTCCGACCCGCCCTCCGCCATCGCCGATGACGGTGCCGCCACCGAGGGCGAGCGAGAGCACGTCGGGAATGCGGAAGTTGCTGCGGATTCCCGCGAGACTCATCGCCACTGTGGATTCCCTCGGAAATCCGTGCTGAAGCATTCCGATGTCCGACGTCGTTCCGCCGACGTCGACCACGACACCGTGATCGTACCCCGACAGGAGAGCTGCACCGCGCATCGAGTTAGTCGGACCCGAGGCGATCGTGAAGATCGGGAACTCGCGGGCGCGATCGAGCGTCATGACGGTGCCATCGTTCTGCGAGAGGAGGATCGGCGCACGGATTCCGAGGCTCTCGACCACCCGTTCTAGTCCATCAATGACGCGCTCGGCGAGCCCGAGCAGCGAGGCGTTGAGGATGGTCGCGTTCTCACGCTCGAGGAGTCCAACGCGGCCGACGAGCGCGGAGCGGGTGATCCTCGCGCCGGGCAGCTCCTCGCGGAGGATCTCGGCAGCGCGGATCTCGGGCTCGGGGTTGACCGAGGAGAAGACCGAGCTGAGGGCGACCTGCCGCACGCCTGCGGCCGCGATCGTCGCCGCGACACCTCGGAGCCCGTCCTCGTCGAGCTCATTCAACAGGCTGCCGTCGAACTGCGCACCACCGGCTACGACGTAGAAATGGTCGCCGACGACTCCGAGCAGACGCTCGGGCCAATCGATCATCGGGAGGAGCGACTGCGGCGGCGTCGCGAGCCGGACGGCTGCAACGGGCTCCAGATCGCGGGCCTGGGCGATCGCATTGATGAAGTGCGTGGTGCCGATGAAGACCGACGAGATCTCGGCGACATCGATGCCCGGCAGCACGTCGGTCAGTGCACGAAGGATGCCGCCGGTGACATCCGGTGTAGTGGTCGCCTTGGTCGCGGCGACGACGTGACGTCCGTTGAGCACAACGGCGTCGGTGTTCGTTCCGCCGACATCGATTCCGATGCGCAGTGGCATGGTGTTCTCCTTTGATTCGAGTGTGGTGTGGAGTGGACGACCGTGCGCAGCGGTCAGTCCTTGCGCGTTCGATCGAGGGCGACGGCGGCGATGAGGACGAGTCCCGATGCCGTGCCCTGCCAGAACGAGCTGACGCCCGCGGCGTAGAGGATGCTGTTGAGCACACCGAGGAAGAGGACACCGAAGAGCGTGCGCGTCGCACTTCCGTATCCGCCGGAGAACCGGGTTCCGCCGAGCAGCACGGCCGAGAGCGCGGTCATCTCCATGCCGGTGCCCGCGGTCGTCTGCGCCGAGCCGAGCGATCCGACCGTCAACAGGCCGGCGAAGGAAGCGGCGAGAGCACTGATCGCGAATGCGATGATGGTGACCTTGGCGGCCGGGATGCCTGCGAGGCGGGCGGCTTCAGGACTCGAGCCGACGGCGTACAGCGCCCGCCCGAACCCGGTGCCGCGAAGCACCCAGGTCGCAAGGAGGTATGCGAGCACCGCGACGATCACGATGATCGGAATCGGCCCGACGCGCCCGGTCGCCAGCGTTTCGAGGAACGGTACCGACACTGTCTTGCTCTGGCCCTGCAGGAGCACCTGCACCTGGCTTCGCAGGATCGCGAATGTGCCGAGCGTCACGATGAGGAAGGAGATCCGGAGCTTCGCGATCAGCAGTCCTTGCGCGATGCCGATGCCGACGCCGAACATGAGCGCAGTCGCCGCCGCGAGCACGGGTGGCCAGCCGTCGATCACGAGGATCGCGAGGATCGCACCCGAGAAGCCGACCATGGACCCGACGGAGAGGTCGGCACCTCGTCCGATCACGACGAACGTCTCGCCGATTGCCACGATGAGGAGGATCGAGGAGAAGGTCAGGATGTTCACGAAGTTGCCGACCGATCGGAAACTCGGGAACAGGGTCAATCCCACGACGATGAGCACGACCAGGGCGATCGGCAGAACGAGGTCGGTGGCATGATCGCGCAGGTAGCCGCGCGCCTCGGCGCGACGCGCCGGTTCGCGGATCTGGGTCTCTTGTGTCATGGTCCGCACCTTTCAGATGGAGGCCGACTCGTCGACGCCGGTGGCGAGGGCGACGAGCCGCGAGTAGGGGGTGGTCACGGGTTCCGCGCTGACGATGCGGCCGTCGGCCATCACGTACAGCCGGTCGGCCAATTCCTGCAGTTCCTCGAATTCGGAGCTCACAAGCAAGACGGCGCCCCCGCGCTCTGCGAAGTCGCGGAGGAGGTCGTGGATCGCCGCCCGCCCAGTCCGATCGACTCCCTGTGTCGGCTCGTCGGCGATGAGGAGCCGCGGTTCGTTCATGAGTTCTCGCGCCACGACGACACGTTGCGCGTTGCCCCCGCTGAGTGCCGTGATGTCCGCCGATTGGGAAGGTGTGCGGATCCCGAACCGCTCGATGACGCGCGCCGTCGCGGAGGCGGCCGGCTTGAACGGTACGATCGCGGCGAGTCCGCGGCGCACAAGGTCCCCGATCTCGATATTGCTCGCGACCGAGAGTGATGGAAACACGCCTTCGCGCAGGCGATCCTCGGGGATGTAGGCGATCCCAGCGCGACGCGCGCTACGAGCCGTGCGGGGTACCGCCGCGCCCTCGTACCGGACGCCGTCGGTGTCGCCAGCTACGCCTGCGACGAGCTTGCAGAGTCGGCTACGACCGCTGCCGGCCATACCGGCGATGCCGACGATCTCGCCCGCGTGCACGGCGAGCCCTTCGAACTCGAGACCGGATCGTTCGCGATCCGTCGTCACTTCCAGCACAGGTGAGACTGATTGTCTCGAGGGGCGCGCACGCTGCCCCCTGCTTCGTGCGACCTCAACTCCACGACCGGCCGCCAGCGTGTCGACGATCTTCTCCACCGAGACTTCGGCGACCGGGCGATCGAGCACGAGCCGGCCATCGACGAGCACCGCCACCCGAGTTGCCAACCTCACGATGTCGCGCAGACGATGGCTGACGAGCACCACCGCGCCCCCGGTATCCGTGATCGCCTTCGTGGCCTGTTCGACGAGATCGACGCCCTGCTCACCGAGTACGGCGGTGGGTTCGTCGAGCGCGAGGATCCGCGGCAAGGCCAGCATTCCACGCTCGAGGCCCAACACGGCCCGATCAGCCTTGCGAAGGTCTCCGGCCACCGTGTCGGGGTCGATGTGAGGCAATACTGCACGCACTCTGCGTCGGGCCGCATCACGATCGGCTCGGTTCGGCGCTGAGGCGGTGAGCGAGCGGGCCCCGAGTAGGAGGTTCTCCCACGCCGGCAGTGTCGGTGCCATCTGCGGTTCCTGCGGCACGAGCACGATGCCCAGGGCGAGTGCGTCGGCCGGACAGACGAGCCGCAGCTCACCCTCGGGACCGATGACTGCACCGTCGCTGGGCAGCCGCTGACCTGTGAGCACGTTGAGCAGAGTCGTCTTGCCCGAGCCGTTCGCCCCCACGACGGCGAGAGCGTCGCCGGCGTGTACGTCGAGAGTCACAGAGTCGAGTGCACGGTTCCCCGAGTAGTCGACCGAGACATCGCGCAATCCGATGAGGGTGCTCATGCGTCAGCCGAGGGTGATGTCGACGAAGTCGATCTGGTCTTCGGGCGATTTCCAGTCGGCGGCGTTCTCAGCGGTGACAAGACAGGCGTCGCTCGTCGGGCCCTCGATCTCCTCGGTGCCCTGGTAGTCGCGTTCGCCAGTCAGCTGGGCGAGCACGGCACGTCCGAGCGCCCGACCGACCTCGAGCGGTTGCAGATCGCACGTCGCCAGCAGGTCTCCTGCCTGCACCGCACCGACGGCGTCAGCGGTGCCATTGCGGCTTGTGAACGCGACGTCGGCACCGGCCTGCTTGGCCGCCGCGATCGCGCCGAGGGCGGAATCGTCGTTGTACGAGAAGACGCCCTGCACATCGGGGAATCGCGAGAGGATGCCCTGCATCACTTCCTTCCCCCCGGCGGCGTTGTCGGCGAGGTTGCGCTGCTGCTCGACGTCGCCGACGATCTCGACTCCGGCCTCCTCAAGCGCCTTCATCGCGCCAGCCTCCTCGGCAAGCACGTTCGGTGTCGCCGGGCCGCCGATCACCGCGACCTTCGCGCCCTCGGGCAGATTGTCGGCCAGGTACTTCGCTGCGGCGTAGCCCTGAGCCTCGTCGGCGAGCGAGATGTACCCGTTGACCTCGAAGTCGGGCTTGCCGAACGCCGCGAACACGGGGATGCCGGCCTCTTTCGCCTGCTCGATCTGCGGTCGGGACGCGGTCGGGTCGAGCACGAAGTACGCGATGGCGTCGGGGTTCGCCGACACCGCTCGAGTGAGCGCCTGGGACTGGACGGCGAGGTCGATGTTGCCAGTCGTAGGGTCGACGGCGAGCGACCGCACGACATCTACTCCATTTTCGGTGAGCACCTCGTTGAATCCCTGGGTGATCGCGTTGGCAATGGGGTTCGCGTCCATCACGTCGGCGTACCAAACGGTGTAGGGCTCATCGCCTCCCTCGGCGGCCGGCTCGGACTCAGCTGTGCAGCCCGACAGGGCGAGTGATGCAATTGCCGCGAGGGCGGCGACGCTGGCAAAGGATGTCTTCCTCATGGTGATTCCCTGCTCTCTTGTCTCTCCTGGTGGTGCGCTTCGGCGCGCTCGGTGTGGTGCGGTTCTGTAGTCGGGGTGAACGGTCGCCCCTCGGCACGAAATCGGAGGCGCCTCGCGCCGCCGAGCATCTGGCTGAGGTCGGTCTCGCCAACGGCGACGACCTCCGACGTCGATGGGTCGGCGCCGGCGAGGATCGCCAGGTCGACAGCACGCTGGCGGGCGTCGCGGATACGGGAGGCCTCATCACTGCCCGCCATCACGACTTCCCACGCCACGGCGCTCACCGGCGCGAGGGCCGCGCCGACCGCACCGGCGATCTCGGCGTATCGAGGAACGCGACCGAGGCCGGCCGAGGGGACGGCCCCGTCCCCGACGATGATCGTCGGCACCTGCGGTGCGTGTCGACTCATGAGTTCGACGGCTTCGGCAACGCTGCCAGCGTCGAGAGCGTATCCGAGCGGCAACTCGACATTCATTCGAACCCCGGCGGTGATCGACGGTCCGATTTCGAGTGCGACCGAGCGCTCGCGCAGCACTCCCGCTCGCGTGGAGGCCGACTCCAGGGCAACGACGACAGCATCAGATGTTGCCGCGAGCCACCCTGCACCGCGGATCGTCGCAGCGAGGCTGCCATCGAGAAATCGGATCGGCGTTGAGGTCGCAGCGGCGGCTACCTGGAGGGTCCCATCGTTCTGCACGAAGAAGAGCTCGGCATCGATCCCGAGCCGCGTGAGCACTGCACGTGTGCTCGCGACCATCTGCTCTCCTGCCGGGATGAGGGCGGCATTGAGGATGCCGGCGTTCTCTCGATCAAGAAGGCCGAAGCCGCCGATGCTGTGGCTGACTGTGACGGGCACGGCCGGGCCGAGCACATCAGCGACGAGATCCGCGGCTCGAAGCTCGCCCGCGGCAGCAACGGGCGAGAACACGCCGGAGATCGCAATGGCGTCGATCGCGCCGTCGCACGACTTCGCGAACCGGATCACTGCCGCTTCGTCAAGTTGGGCGAGGTCGCTGCCGTCGAGGTCCGCCCCTCCGGCGACAATCGTTCGCGGGCCGCCGATGCGGCGCACGAGTGAGTCGGGCCAGCCCGCGAATGGTGGCGCGGCCGTCGTCGCAGGCGCTCCGAGGCGCAGTACACCCACGCGCGCAAGCGGACGTCGGCTATCGAGCGTCTCGCGCAGGTGGGTTCCGCCGACCACGATTGACTGGATTCGCGTCGATGCCGTGGCGTCGACGACCGATGCAAGCGCGTGTTCCACCGATGTGCTCCACCCGAGTCCGTCGCCGGATTGGTCTTCCATGAGGACTTCGCGTTCCCAACGGCCGGCGGCGACGACCTCGTCATCGCGGTCGATTGCTGCAACTTCGACGTGCGAAGTCCCGGTGATGATTCCGAGGCGCAGCCCGCCGCCATTCGGCGGCACGGTGGTCACGACGCCACCTGCTTGGCGAAGTCGACGTAGTCGATTCCGTGTCCGAGCGCTCGCGGGCCGGCAAGCCGAACGCCGTCGGGCGTCCTCCAGCGCGGATGCGATGCGAGCGCGATCACCGTGACTCCACGACCTGGAACAAGGTCTTCGACCGAGAGTGGCGTCCACGTCTCGCGAGCAAGAACCACGATGATGTCGGGGATGGTCGCGAGTACGATTCCGTCGCGCGCAACGACATGGAACTCGTTGCGCAGTTCGATACGGGTCAGCGCTTCACCCGCGGTGTCGGGCGCAATCGTGACCGAAGACCTTTGCCCGGTCGTGTCTGCTTGGGAAACGCGCTGCGAGACGACCCCCTCTGCCAGGCGAACCCCATCGATTCGACGAAGCGCCTGATCCACGCCCACTGCATTCATCGTCGACAGTTCCGCGAACACGGTGCCGATCTCGAGGCAACGGCTGAGTGTCCCGTCGAGCGTGTGCGCTGCGAGGAACTCGGGTGTGAGCGTGGATGTGCTGAGCGCGGCGAGCCAGCCCATGGTCTCGACAACCGGCCGGATGAGTTGCTCCGTCGAGAACCCTGCAGAGGTCGTGAGCTCCACCCAGCGACTGCGGGAATCGCAAAGCAGATGAGTTCGAGGATGGGAATGATCGAGTTCGAGCACGGTGAGGTCCAGTCCCGGCACTCCGCGCCCGGTGAAGTCCGCATCGACGCAGGGAACACCGAGGTGCGCGGCGGCCGCAAGCGGGTAGATCGCATTGACGCCGGCCATTTCGTAGGGCATGACTGCGGTCGGGGCCGGCCCGCGGGCGGGCGATTCCGATGCGAGCAAGTCGATGGCTTCGAGGCTCAGCAGCTTCTCGCCGATGGCAAACGGTGACCCGATCAGCGCGATCGGTGCAACCCTGTCGTCGTCGTCCAGTTCGTCGACGGCCACCACATCTATCGGGCCGTGTCGGCGCATGAGCTCGGCAAGCGCGACTTCCGCGACGTACGGCTCGCCCCCGCCGCCGCCGCCGAGCACCGCGGCTCCCAGCGCCATGGGCGCTACGTCAGAGCTAGTGAATCGCATGCTGGATCTCCTTTCGAGCAAGGATCCCCGACCGACTCGTTGGAGTCACGGGGCAGTATGCCTATAGTTGACCGCATCATCAGCACTCTGCACAGGGAGGTGGACCGTGCTCACCGTCCGAGCGGTTGTTCAAACGTTCGCCGACGAGGCGAGCCGAGCGCGTATGTGTGGTGGAGAGGAGACTCTCGACCGTGTGGTCACAACTGTTGCGACGATCGCGAACACCGAGGACGCAGGTCGCCAGCGACCGAACTCACTGGTGATCGTCCCGCGGGAGGTCGCACGTAGCGGCGACGTTGCCCTCGACCTCATCCTGCGCCGCGCGGCCGCCGTGCGAGTCAGCTGTCTCGTCGTGGAGTCGGGCCCAGACCGCATCCCGCTCTCGACAGAGCGCCTGGCCGTGCGGTTCGGCATCGCGATATGGCGCGAGGTCGAACTCGACCCGAGCGAGTTGCAGTCCCGCGTCGAGCAGCTCGTACGCGACCCTGAGCTCGTGGGAGCCGGCGCCATCCGCCTTCTGAGCGAGACATTGCAGCAGCCGGCTGCCGACCTCGCCGTGATCGTAACCCGAGTCTCCAACGCACTCGACGTCCCGGTCGCTTTGGTCGGAGCGGATGGGCGTTCGGTCGCCGGTCCCGCCTTGGGCGGGCGGACCGCGATCGCCGAGCGCATCGCACTCTCAGAGCGACGGGGTGACCTCGTTGACACATCACTCGATGCCGGCAACGGCCAGCGACTCCTGCTTGCGCCGGCGTTCCCACTGGTGGGCGACCATCCACGGTTCTGGCTGGCCGCCCTCGTCGCGCGGGGACTCGATTCGCGCTTGAGCCACGTGTTTACGGCCCTCCGCATCGCAACCTTCGCGCTCTCGGCACATCTCGCCCAAACGTCACTCGCCTTTGAGCGCGAGAACCGCGACGCCGGAGCTCTGCTTGGTGATCTCCTCACTCGAGGCGACAACATCACGCTCGGGGAGGTGGAACAGGCCACCGCACGGGGCTGGCAGCTTTTCGGATGGCACGTCGCAGTGCAGATCCGCGCCGAGAGCGCCGTCTCGGCGCTACCCCGCGCCACCATCGCGCATGCCCTCGACGACGGGCTCCACGCTCACGCCTTCCAGATGCGTCCGATCGGGTTGGACCGCACCCTGGCGTTCTGGGTCACTGCAGGCACGAGCCAGGACGGCGCCGCGATCGGACAGATCGCGGCGCGGCTGAAGGCGGCGCTGAACGGCGTCGAGCGCACATATCCCGGTCTTCGCCTTTACGCAGGCATCGGAGGTGCCCGCGAGGGTGTAGCCGGGCTCGGTGCGTCCCTTGGTGAGGCTCGGCATGCCCTCGCGTTCGCCGAGGCGGAGCATGGGAGTGCTGTCGTCCAGCGCTCGGACGCCATGACGGCGAATCGACTCGTCGAAAGCTGGATCCCCGACGGCGTGACCCGGGAGGTCGTCACTGCGCTGATTGCACCGCTTCGCGCCGCGGACACGAGCGGGCAACTGGTGCGGACGTTGCGCACGTATCTCGACCTCGAATCGAACACGAGCGAGACCGCTGAACTGTTGCACGTGCACCGTAATACGGTGCTTCAGCGTCTGCGGCGCGCACGTGAACTCGTGCCGATCGACCTCGATGAGCCCAGCGGGCGTCTCGCCGTACGCCTCGCGCTACGACTCGACGGGTAGCTGAGCTTCGTGAGGATCGGTGACGCCGACGCTATTGGGCGTCTGGTGGGCATCGTCGCGATCGGGTAGCCCCGTTGCGTGAGTCGGTCATTGCGGGTGCCGTTGGGAGAGTGGTTCTGAGCGCCGCTACTCGATCGGTCGGGGGGTCGGTCTTTGACCTGACTCAGCCAAAAGGTGACGTGTCCTAGGCTTCTCGGATGGCCCCAATCGAGAATCTGCTCGCATTTGTCGTCGCCGCGTTCGTCCTGATCGCCATCCCGGGACCCAGTGTCCTGTTCACCATTGGGCGCTCCATCGCTCTCGGACGTCGCAGTGGCTTCTTGAGTATCTTGGGCATCGCCCTCGGCGGCATCCCGATCGTGATCGCGGTGGCATTGGGTGTTGGGGCGGTGATCGCGCAGTCGGTCGTCGTCTTCACCATCGTGAAGATCGCTGGAGCCGTCTACCTTGCGTACCTGGGCGTGCACGCCATCCGCCACCGGAAGGATGCCGCCGCAGCGACAACCGGGCGCGCCGTTCCTCGTGCTCCGTTTCGACAGGTCACGGAGGGGTTTGTTGTCGGTCTGACGAACCCGAAGACGATAGCGTTCTTTGTCGCGGTGCTGCCCCAGTTCGTCGACGTCCGCTCCGGCTCGGTTCCCTTGCAGCTGGTGGAGTTCGGCGTGGTGGTTCTGGTGATCGGGCTTGTCTGCGACTCGATATGGGTGGTCGCCTCGAGTGCCGCCCGCAACTGGTTCGGTCGCTCGCCGCGGCGCATGTCCGCCATGTCAGCCACGGGCGGCGCCCTGATGATCGGTTTGGGCGGGATTCTCGTCATCTCTGGGAGCAAGCCCGCGACGCCTTAACGGTGATGTCGTGCCCGTCATCACTGTCGTGTGCGCCACGATGACGGTCTGACATGGACCCACCCTCATGCAGTCTTGCTTCGGCCGTGACGACATCAGCAGATCCCGCGTTGACCTTGCGGGCCGCCTGCCAGAGCGCCTCGACGGTGACTACATGCTCGACGCGTTCCCGCGACGAGGGGTCGGAACCACTGTCGCCTCATTCGGCCATTCTCGTTCGCGCCACGAACTGAGGCGGGTCGACTCTTCCGGGACGGTTCCTACCGTGCTCGGCGCTCAGCCTGCCGCGCGGAGCGGGTCGGCGAGGAGGTCTGCGAGTACGATCTCGGCGGCGCCGATGAGCAGTCGGTCCTCGCCGAGCGAGGCGACGCGGATCGAGAGCTCCTCGGTCGCGTGCGGGAGCGCCTGAGCGGCGACGGCGAGTTCGAATGCGGCGAGGTCCCGCTCGGCGATGGTTGCACGGAATCCGCCGAGCACCACGAGGGATGGGTTCAGGACGTTGATGACGTTACCGAGTGCTGTGGCGAGGATCCTCCGCTGGCGCTCGACCTCGTCGGCGACCTCGCGTGAATCCGAGGCCGACAGTGCAGCGCGCAGCGTCGGCTCATCGGCGGCTGCGGGTCCGACGGCGGCGAGCAGGCGAGCACGATCGACTTCGTCTTCGAGCACGCCCCATGTGGCCAGCCGATCGTTCGCGGCGGCGATCCCCGGGCCGGTTCTGACCGAACTCGCCCGCGTAGCCGCCTGTGCCGCCGACCGGCACCTCGTGCACGATCAGTCCGCCGCCGATGCCGCTGGCGTCCACTGGCAAGGAGCTACGGCCGTCGTCGACGAGGCGCGGATCTCGCCGTAGTCGCGGCCGAGCTCGTCGACGAGAGTCGATCCTCGTGATGTCGAATCCGGTGGCGTGCCATTTGTCCAGGCCCGCTCGACGAGATCGACAGCGCCTATAAGCGTCTTGGGATAAGCCCGTACCCTCCTTCCTGGAAGCGCGCGGGCGTAGGGCCGCGCGGCGAGGGCGGTTCGAGTTGGCCCCGCGACTTGCCTGTCGGCGGGGCCGATCCACTCCTACATGCGGACGATCGTCACGAGCCAAAGCGGACTCCGTCTCGCGCCGGTACTCGGTCCACACGATCTCGGCCGCCAGGCGCAACCGGTCGGCGAGGAAGTAGCCGATGAAGCACCGCTCTCGGCCACGTCGTCAGCCCATGTCTCGGCGAAGCAGCATCGGCTCAGCCTGCGGAGACTCGGGCACGGTCGCCATGGGGTCGGTCTCCGGGGCGGCATCGGTCGTCGCGTCGGCGACCCCACCTCGGTCTCCGCGTCCGCCTCGATATCGGCGGCCGCCGCTGTCTCGGGTGCGGCGGCCGCCTTGGCGGCGCGCGTCACGCGCTCGCTCCGACGACCTCGTGGTGCAGCGCGACGACATCCGCTCGGCGACCATCACCGACGACCCGTGGATCTGGATCCGCGGTATCCGTCGTCGCGGCACCGAGATCCCGCTCGTCGTCGCCGTCGGCGTGTGGAAGTACCACGGCGGCACCGACTTCGTGATCATGAAGGGCAAGCGCTCGGCGGTCGTGCTCGAGCTCGCGGCCGGCGAGTTCACCCGCGTCATCCTGAGCACGAACCACGCAGGCGAGCTCATCGACCGGTTGAAGATCATTGCCGCGCCGGATCCGGCGGCGGACTGACGGTCGGCGGGCGACGCTCCGACCGGATGTCATCCGAAGTGGGGGCAGCGGCGGCCCGGCGACGAGAGTACAACTGGTCTCACCCCCGAGAAACATGAGAAGAATTCAATGTTGAGTTCGGATCGTGTTTTCACCCAGACCGATACGGCCTGCGCCCACACCTGATTGCGCGCCGAGGCACTGCTCTTTTGCTTTGACGTGGCGTCGAGTCCCACGTTCCAAGGGCCTGCCCGTGTCCCACCCAGCCCAGCCCCCAGCTTGCCGCCCTCGAACTGCGAGGGTTCGAGTTCTCGCCGCCGTGATCACCTCGGTCGCCGTGCTCGGTCTCATCGCGGCCGGCCTCATCGGCCTTCCGGAGGCCGCGTTCGCCGCCTGCGCCAACCCGGTCGCCTGTGAGAACGCGAAGCCGGGCGCCAGTCCATCCGAGTGGGACATCGACGGCGCCGGTTCCGATGACATCCAGGGTTTCGCGACCGACATCAGCGTCAACGCCGGTGCCCGACTTGACCTCAAGGTCAAGACGACCGCTCGCGCGTACTCCATCGCGATCTACCGCACCGGCTGGTATCAGGGCCTCGGCGCCCGCAAGGTCGCCACAGTCTCGCCGAGCGCCACGCTGCCGCAGACCCAGCCCGGATGCATCACCGACGTCGCGACCGAACTCGTCGACTGCGGCAACTGGAAGGTCTCCGCATCGTGGAACGCGCCCGCCGATGCGGTCTCGGGCGTGTACGTGGCGTTGCTCAGCCGGGCCGACACGGGCGGGAAGAGTCACATCACGTTCATCGTGCGCAACGACGCCAGCCATTCGGACGTCGTCTTCCAGACAGCCGACCCGACCTGGCAGGCCTACAACGGCTACGGCGGCTCGAACTTCTACGCAGGCGGCCAGAACGGGCGCGCCTACAAGTTGAGCTACAACCGGCCGTTCGCGACGAGGGACGACAACAACGGCCGAGACTTCTACTTCTCGAGCGAGTACGCGCAGGTGCGCTTCCTCGAGCGCAACGGCTACGACGTGACCTACCTCGCCGGCGTCGACAGCGATCGCAACGGCGCGCTGCTTCGCAACCACAAGGTCTTCCTCTCGGTCGGACACGACGAATACTGGTCGGGCGCGCAGCGGGCGAACATCGAGGCGGCCCGCGATGCCGGCGTCAACCTGCAGTTCCTCGGCGGAAACGACGGGTACTGGCGCACGCGCTACGCCGCATCCGCCGATTCCAGCGCCACGCCGTATCGCACTCTCGTCAGTTACAAGGAGACCTGGGCGAACCAGAAGATCGACCCCACCACCCAGTGGACCGGCACGTGGCGCGACCCCCGGTTCGCCCCGACCTCGGCCGGGGCCAACCGACCCGAGAACGCGCTCATCGGCACGCTCTACATGGCCAACCACAACGACCTCCCGGTAACGGTGTCGGCGGCGGAGGGCAAGCTCCGGCTCTGGCGCGGCACCTCGCTCGCGAACCTCGCGAACGGAACGAGCGCCGCCCTCGCCCCGCACACCATCGGGTACGAGTCCAACGAGGACCTCGACAACGGCTCGCGTCCGCCCGGGCTCATCCGGCTCTCGACGACGACCGGGCCGACTCCGCAGTACCTGCAGGACTACGGCAACACCGTGCTGCCCGGCACCACCACGCACCACCTCACGCTGTACCGTGCGCCGAGCGGCGCCCTCATCTTCTCCGCCGGGTCGATCCAGTGGGCCTGGGGCCTCGACCAGGAGCACGACGGGGCTGGTGCGCCCGCCGACCAGCGCATGCAGCAGGCGCAGGTCAATGTGCTCGCCGACATGCGCGCGTTCCCGACGACCCTGCAGTCCGGCCTCGTGGCCGCCGCGGCGAGCACCGACACGACGCCCGCGACCGCGGCCATCACCGCGCCGGGCGCCGGGGCGCAGATCGCCAACGGTGCCACCGTCGTCGTCACCGGCACCGCCGCGGACGTCGGCGGACGGGTCGCCGGGGTGGAGGTCTCGACCGACGGCGGCACCTCGTGGCATCCCGCGAACGGAACGACGAACTGGAGCTACACCTACGTGCAGCACGGCCGCGGCGCCGCCCAGATCCGTGCGCGGGCGATCGACGACAGCGCCAACCTGCCGGGCCAGGCGGCCACGATCGCAACCGCTGTGGTCGGACCGTACTCGGTCTTCGGCACGCAGGTGCCCGTCGTCGTCGACTCCGGCGACGCCTCCGCCGTCGAACTCGGCCTGCGGTTCACACCGACCGACGACGGATACATCTCCGGCGTACGCTTCTACAAGTCGGCCGCGAACACCGGCGTGCACGCCGGTTCGCTCTGGTCGCCGCTCGGCGAGCGGCTCGCCACCGTGACCTTCACCGGGGAGACCGGGTCGGGCTGGCAGAAGGCGACCTTCTCACCCTCGGTGCCCGTCATCGCGGGCACCAGGTACACCGTGTCGTACACCGCGCCGCGCGGGCACTACTCGGTGCAGTCCAACGCCTTCTGGGCGTCCGGCATCGCCCATGAGCCGCTGCTCGTCGACGGTGGCTTCGGCGCCCCGCCCGCCGCCGTCTACGGTGCGCCGGGCGAGCATCCGTCGAACTCGTTCGAGAGCAGCAACTACTTCGTCGACGCGATCTACGAGTCGTCCGATTCGACGCCGCTCGCCGCATCGAACCTCTGGCCCCTGCCCGGCTCGACGAGCGTGCCCCTCGGCACGGCGATGAGTGCCAGGTTCCTGAAGGCCGTCGTCGCCGGTTCCGTCGGCTTCACGGTGACCGACCAGCTCGGCAACGCCGTCGCCGGGACGACGGGCTACGACGCCGCTGCCCGGGTCGCCACCTTCACCCCGACGGCACCGCTGAACGGCTTCGTGAGCTACACCGTCGTGCTCAAGGCGACCGCGTCCGGCGCGACCACGCCGCCGGCCGAGGTCTCGCGCTGGACGTTCACGACGGTCAAGCCCACGCCGGCGGCCGGCGTCTGCCCGTGCCGCCTGTTCAACGACTCGACCACCCCGTCGGTGCTCGAGGTCGCGGACTCCGCTGCGGTCACGCTCGGCGTGAAGTTCACTCCGGCAGTCGACGGCACCGTCACCGGCGTCGCGTTCTACAAGGGGGCGGGCAACACCGGCCAGCACATCGGCACGCTCTGGTCGGCCGCCGGAGCCGAACTCGCCACGGCGACCTTCGCCGGCGAGAGCACGAGCGGATGGCAGACCGTCACTTTCGCCGTGCCGGTGAACGTGAAGGCCGGCACGCAGTACGTCGCCGCCTATCGTGCCCCGGTCGGAAAGTACTCGGCGACGCCAGGAGCATTCGCCGGCGGAGGTGTCGCGTACGGCCCGCTCAGCGCCGCGGCGAACGCCGGTGCGTACACCTACGGCACGGGATTCCCAGGTAGCACGAGCACGACCAACTACCTCGTCGACGTCGTCTTCGAGAAGGGCGCTGACCCCATCGCCCTCGTCGCGACGACGCCCGCCGCCGGCGCGCTCGACGTCGACCGCGCCAGCACGATCTCGGCGAAGCTCTCCGTGCCCGTCGCGCCCGGCTTCACGATGTCGGCGACGAGCGCCGGCAGCCCGATCGCTGGATCGGCGGCGCTCTCGGCCGACCGCACGACGATCACGTTCACGCCTTCCGCGCCGTTGCCGAACGCCGCGACAGTGACCGTCTCACTGTCGGGTGTGCGCTCCGACGCCGGCTCGGCCCTCGCGACGCGCACCTGGTCGTTCACCACGGCCGATTCCAGCGGAACGACGACGAGCTACTCGCTGTTCGGCAATGCGACACCGGCCTCGACCTCGATCGACGACGGCTCGTCGGTCGAGCTCGGCGTCTCCTTCACCGCCACGAGCGCCGGAAGCGTCACGGCGATCCGCTTCTACAAGGGCTCCGGCAACGGCGGCACGCACACCGGCTCGCTGTGGAACGCGAGCGGAACCCGTCTCGCCACGGTCACCTTCACCGACGAGACCGCGACCGGCTGGCAGACCGCCCTGCTCGAGACGCCGATCCCGCTCCAGGTCGGCGCAGAGTACGTCGTGTCGTACCTGGCACCGCAGGGTCACTACGCGGCCACCGGCGGCTACTTCCAGGGCGCGGCATCCTCCGGCCCCCTTGTGGCGCCGGCGGCCGGCAACGGCCGCTACCGCTACGGCGCCGGCGGCGCGATGCCGACCTTCACGTGGAACCAGACGAACTACTTCGTCGACGTGCTCTTCCGGACGGCCACCGTCGCCCCGGTGACCGTCGTCTCGACCAGCCCCGCAGCGGGGCGCACAGACGTCGGGACGGGGGAGCGGATATCAGCCCAGTTGTCCGCCTCCCCTGTCACGACACCCACCATCGCCCTCACCGGGCCATCGGGCCCGGTCGCCGGGCACAGCGAATGGGATGCCGCGAGCTCGACGGTGTCGTTCGTGCCCGATCAGCCGCTGCAGTGGGTCACGACGTACAGCGCCGCGGTCTCGATCGGCGGGCAGAGCCCCGCGGGCGGCAACTGGAGCTTCACCACCAGGGCCCAGCCGACGTCCATGTCGTTCTTCCCTGACACCGCCGTGCCGGCCAGGACCGACTTCGACGACGCCACCCTCATCCAGTTGGGGATGCGCTTCACCTCGACCCAGGCCGGCACCGTGAGCGGGATCCGCTTCTACAAGGCCACCGGAGACGCGAACACGCACATCGTGCGACTCTGGGCTCCCGACGGCACCGAGCTCGCCTCCGCCACCTCGATCGGCGAGACCGTGAGCGGATGGCAGACGGTCTACTTCGCCGCCCCGGTGCCGATCACCCCCGCCGTCGAGTACCGGGCCACATATTCCACCCCGCGCGGCCGGTATGCCGCCGACCTCGGCGCGTTGGCCGAGGCGGTCGTCGCCGCACCGCTTTCGACCGTTTCCGTCGGCGGGGTCTATGTGTACGGCGCCGGCTATCCGGGCACCGTCAGTTCCCACAACTACTGGGCGGACGTCTTGTTCACGCCCGGAGGGTGATCCGGCACGCAGCGCTCCTGCGCGGACGGCGGAAGGCGGAGAACATGGACCGACTGGGCATCGCCGTGATCGGGGCGGGCTACTGGGGGCCGAACCTCGTCCGCAATCTGCGGTCGAGCGACGACTGGCGACTCGCCTACGTCTGCGACCTCGACCTCGACCGGGCGAGACGGGTGGTCGGCGGCTTCGGCGATGTCGACGTGACCGACTCGGTCGACGAGCTGCTCGCCGACCCGACTCTCGATGCGGTCGCCATCGCGACGCCCGCCGGAACGCACCACGGCCTCGCGCTCGCGGCCCTGCGCGCCGGCAAGCACGTGCTCGTCGAGAAGCCGCTCGCCGACAGCACCGACCACGGCGGGGCGATGATCCGCTCGGCGGAGGCCGCCGGCCTCGTGCTGATGGCCGACCACACCTACTGCTATACGCCGGCGGTGCAGAAGATCCGCGAGCTCGTCGAAGAGGGAGCGCTCGGGGACCTGCTCTTCATCGATTCGGTGCGCATCAACCTCGGCCTCATCCAGTCCGACGTCGACGTGTTCTGGGACCTCGCGCCCCACGACCTGTCGATCATGGACTTCATCCTTCCCGGTGGGCTCACGGCCGAAGCCGTCGCCGCCCAGGGCTCGGATCCGTTGGGCGCCGGCCGGTCGTGTCTCGGCTACCTCTCGATCCCGCTCGCGCGAGGTGCGATGGCGCACGTGCACGTCAACTGGTTGAGCCCCACGAAGATCCGCCGCATGGTGATCGGCGGCTCCCGCCGCACGCTCGTGTGGGACGACCTGAACCCCCAGCAACGGGTGAGTGTCTACGATCGCGGCGTCGACCTCGCCGCGGCATCCGACGACCCATCGGACCGGACCGCTGCGACGATCTCGTACCGGCTCGGCGACACCTGGTCGCCGGCGCTGCCGGAGCACGAGCCGCTCGCGGCGATGGTGGCCGAGTTCGCGTCGAGCATCAGGGCCGGCCGACCGGCCCGGACCGACGGCCGAGCCGCGCTGCGCGTCCTGCGGGTGCTCGAAGCGGCCACGCGCAGTCTCGCGGCCGCCGGAAGCCTCGCCCCGGTCGAACGCGACGAGCTGCCGAGCGAGCTGGAGGTCGTGCGATGACCGGGTTGGCGGGATCGCGAGTGCTGGTCACCGGCGGTGCCGGGACGATCGGGTCGACCATCGTCGACCAGCTGCTCGAGGCCGGTGCCGCCTCGATCGACGTGCTCGACAACCTCGTGCGCGGACGCGTCGAGAACCTCGCCGCCGCGCTGGCGTCGGGGAGGGTCTCGCTCGTCGAGGGCGACATCCGCGACCGCGCGATCGTCGACCGGCTCTCGCGCGGCAAGGACCTCGTCTTCCACCAGGCCGCGATCCGGATCACGCAGTGCGCAGAGGAGCCGCGGCTCGCGCTCGAGGTGCTCGTCGACGGCACCTTCAACGTCGTGGAGGCCGCGGCGCGTCACGGGGCCGGCAAGCTCGTGGTCGCCTCGAGTGCGTCCGTGTACGGCATGGCGGAGGAGTTCCCGACCGGCGAACGCCACCATCACCACAACAACGACACCCTCTACGGGGCCGCGAAGTCGTTCGGCGAGGGGCTGCTCCGCAGCTTCCGCGCGATGGAGGGCCTGCCGTTCGTGGCGTTGCGCTACTTCAACGTGTACGGACCGCGCATGGATGTGCACGGGTACTACACCGAGGTGCTCGTGCGCTGGATGGAGCGGATCGCCGACGGGCTGCCCCCGCTCGTGCTCGGCGACGGCGCGCAGACCATGGACTTCGTGAACGTGCACGATGTCGCACGGGCGAACCTGCTCGCCGCCGCATCGGATGTCGACGACGGGATCTACAACATCGCGAGCGGGCGCGAGACGAGCCTGCTCGAGCTCGCGCGGGCCCTCCTTGCGGCGATGGGCTCCGACGCCGACGTCGAGCACGGACCCGCCCGTAACGTGAACGGGGTCGAGCGCCGACTCGCCGACACGGCGGCCGCGCGCCGCGAGCTCGGCTTCGAGGCGAGGATCGGCCTCGAACAGGGCCTCCGCGAGCTCGTGGACTGGTGGCGGCCGCTGCGCACCGACATCGCCGCGTCGAGGTCGGTGATGAGATGAGCGCCCCGCAGGCGACCCGCATCGACGTCATGCGCCCCTGGCTCGGCGCAGAGGAGGCCGACGCCGTGGCCGAGGTCATCGCGTCGGGATGGATCGCACAGGGCCCGAAGGTCGCCGCGTTCGAAGACGTGTTCGCCGAGCGCATGGGGGCCGGGCACGCGGTTGCGACCTCGAGCTGCACCGCGGCCCTGCACCTCGCCCTCGTCGTCGCCGGGATCGGGCCCGGCGACGATGTCGTCGTCCCGTCGTTCTCGTTCATCGCGACCTCCAACGCCGTCGTGTACGTCGGCGCCCGACCGGTGTTCGCCGACGTCGAGGCCGCGACCGGCAACCTCACGGCCGAGACGATTACCGCAGCTCTGACGCCGGCCACTCGCGCCGTCATCGCCGTCGACCAGGGCGGGATGCCGGTCGATCTCGAGCCGATCCGAGCGCTCTGCGACCCGATCGGCGTCGTCGTCGTCGAGGATGCCGCATGCGGCGCGGGATCGCGCTACCGCGGCGCACCGGTCGGCTCGGGCGCCGACATCGCGGCCTGGTCGTTCCATCCGCGGAAGCTCCTCACGACCGGCGAGGGCGGCATGCTCACGACCGCGCGAGCCGACTGGGCGAGCCGTGCCCGTCGTCTCCGCGAGCACGCCATGAGCATCTCCGCCGCCGACCGGCACGCGAGCCTCCTCGCCCCGGCCGAGGCATACGACGAGGTCGGGTTCAACTACCGGATGACCGACGTGCAGGCGGCCATCGGCCTTGTGCAACTCGGCCGGCTCGACGAGATGGTGGCTTGGCGTCGGCAGCTCGCCGGCCGCTACGCCGAGGGGCTCGCCGGGCTCGCCGGCGTCAGGCCGGTCGAGGATCGGCCGTACGGTTCGAGCAACTTCCAGTCGTACTGGGCGGAGGTCTCCGAGCCGTATCCGCTCGGGCGCGACGGGCTGCTCGCCGCGCTCGCCGAGGCGGGCATCTCCGCACGGCGCGGTATCATGGCCGCGCACCGGCAGCCCGCCTACGCGTTCAGGGACACGGGCGACGCGACGCTCGCGACGACTGAGCGGCTCACCGATCGCACGCTGATCCTGCCGCTCCACCACGGTCTCGACGATGCGGACATCGACCGCGTCGTCGCGGTCATCCGCGGGGCGGTGGCCTGATGCATCCGCTGCTGGTGATCGGCGCGAGCGGCCTCGCCCGCGAGGCGATCGTCGTCGCTCGCGCGGCGGGCCTCGACCCGATCGGCATCGTCGACGACGACGCGTCGCGCCTGCCCTATCCTGTCGCCGGGGTGCCGGTGATCGGGCCGATCGACAGGGTGCTCAGCATCCCAGAGGCTCGGCTGCTCGTCTGCATCGGGTCGGGCGCGGCGCGGGAGCGGGTCGTCGCACGGCTCGCCCGTCTCGGTGTCGACCGCTCGCGGTACGCGACGCTCATCGACCCGAGCGTGCGCAATCCGGGCGAGAGCCCGATCGGCGTGGGCTCGATCCTGCTCGCCGGCGTCGTCGTGACCGTTGACGCGCTGCTCGGCGACCACGTCGTCGTGATGCCCAACACGACCATCACCCATGACTGCATGGTGGGCGACTTCGCCACTCTCACCGCCGGGGTCTCCCTCGGCGGCGGCGTCAGCGTCGGGCGGCGCGCCACGCTCGGCATGAACGCCGCCGTACGCCAGCACCTGTCGATCGGCGCCGACGCCGTGATCGGCATGGGCGCGGTGGTGCTCCACGACGTGCCGGCCGGAGCGACCTGGGTCGGCGTTCCGGCCTCACCGATGCGGTACGCCGAGGCCGGCGGTGCGTGATGAAGCTGCGGTGGCCGCGATCGGGCGGCGTCTGTCCAGGCGTCACCGTCGTCATCCCCTGCTACAACTACGGTCGGTATCTGGATGTCGCGGCGCGCGCCGTGCTGGAGCAGCGCGATGTCGACCCCCGGGTGATCATTGTCGACGATGCCTCCACCGACGACTCGCTCGAGGTGGCGCGCCGGATCGCCGCACGGGACCGGCGGGTCAACGTCATAGCGCACGCGCAGAACACCGGTCACATCGCGACGTACAACGACGGACTCGCGGCGGTGACGACCGAGTTCGTCGCACTCATCTCGGCCGACGACATCGTCGCGCCCGGCGCGCTCGGGCGGGCGACCCGTCTCATGCTCTCGGAGCCGACCGTCGGCATGGTCTACGGCCGGCCGCTCGAGTTCGACGACGCCGCTGGCCCGATGCCGGCGTCGGCCGAGTCGGCGAGGATCCGACGGACGAGCTGCACCGTGTGGCGCGGCCGCGAGTGGATCACGGTGGCGTGCTGGCGCGGCCGCAGCTTCATCCTCTCGCCCGAGGTGGTCATGCGCACCGCGGCGATGCGCGACGTCGGCCCGTACAACCCGGCACTGCCGCACTCGGGCGATCTCGAGTACTGGCTGCGCACCGCGGCCAGGTGGGATGTCGCGCGCGTGAACGGGCCCGTGCAGGCCATGTACCGCGTGCACGCGTCGAACATGCATCTCACCGCCTTTGCCGGGATGGCCGAGGACCTCCGTCATCGCGCACTCGCCTTCCGCGGACTCGCCGCACCAGGCGCCCGCGAGGCGGTGCCGCAGCACGACCGGCTGATCGCCCGCGCCGAACGGGCGATCGCCCGCGAGGCGCTGCTGCTCGCGCAACGCGAGCTCGATCGTGGCGGCGGGGTCGACGAGGCATCCGAGTTGTTCCGGGTCGCCGGCCAGATTCGACGGTCGTCGCTGCGCGGTCGTCGCGGGCGTGCTGTGGTGCGGCGGCTGCTCCGGATGGAGGGCGGCGCGCCGCCGGACCTCGGCCATCGCGGCATCGAGGCGACCCGACGCCAGCTCGACCGGGTGCGCTGGACGGTGTGGCGCCACATGGGGGTGTCATGACCGACGCGACCCCGGTTCCCACCCCGCTCGCCCGACGCGTGCGCCGGGGTGCGATGTGGGGCGCGGTCAATGTCGGCGCCTCGCGTGTGCTGAGCTTCGTCGCGACGATCATCGTCGCCCGGCTCATCGCGCCGGAGCACTTCGGCGCACTCGCCGTGGCGCTCGTCGTGCAGACGATCGCGTTGAACATCGCCGAGCTCGGTGCCACGGCGGCGCTCGGCCGCGGCGACCGTGACCCCGACGAGATCGCGCCCACGGTGTTCACGATCGCACTGATCACGAGCGCAGCACTCACCGGGACGATGGTCGTCACGGCGCCGTGGCTCGCGACGGTGCTCGGCGACCCCGCTGCGGCCGACGTCATCAGGGTGCTCTCGATCACCGTCGCGCTCGCCGGGCTCTGCTCAGTGCCGACCGCGATGGTCTGGCGCGACTTCCTCCAGGGTCGCCGGATCGCGGTCGACCTCGCGAACATCGCCGTCTCGATCGTGCTTGTCGTGCCGATGGCCGGTTGGGGGTGGGGGGCGCTGGCGCTCGCCTGGTCGCGGGTCGGCGGGCAGCTCGTCGCGGCCGTCGGGTACTGGATCATCACGCCGCGGCGGTACGCGCCCGGGTGGAACCGGCGCGAGGCGGGCGGCATCCTCCGTCTCGGCCTCCCGCTCGCCGCCGCGAACCTCGTCGTCTTCGCCACCCTGAACCTCGACTACGTCGTCGTCGGTCGGCTGCTCGACCCGGTCGCGCTCGGCCTCTACCTCATGGCCTTCAACCTCGCGAGCCTGCCGAGCAGCGTCGTGACGGCGATCGTGCGCACGGTCGCCGTGCCAGCGTTCGGACGGCTGCATGCCGCGGGCACGCTGCCCGGCGAGGCGGTTCGCGTCGTGCGAGGGCTCTCCTTCGCGGCGTTCCCGATCTCGGCGCTGCTCATCGGCATCGCAGGCCCGCTCATGGTCACGCTGTTCGGGGAGCGGTGGGCGCCCGCGGCATCCGCCATGCTCGGCCTCGGCATCTTCGGGATGGCGCGGATCCTCAGCGAGCTGTTCGCCGATCTCTGCGTGGGCGCGGGTCGTACGCTCGGGCTGTTCTGGGTGCAGGTCGTCTGGCTCATCGCCCTCGCCCCGGCACTCTGGTTCGGCGTCTCGCAGTGGGGGATCGCAGGTGCCGGGTATGCGCACGCGGTCGTCGCCTGGTTCGTGGTCGTGCCGATCTACCTCGCGCTCGTGCAGCGCGGCGTCGGGGCCTCGGCCGCCGCCATCCTACGGGCGTCGCTGCTGCCCGCCGTCGGCGCGGGCGCCTGCGCGCTCGCTTCGGGGTTCGTGGCATCGACCGCCGGTTCCCCCATCGTCGCGGTGCTCGCCGGCGGCGTCGCCGGCATCGTCGCGTACCTTGCGGCAACGCTGCCGCTCGGCCTCCGCTATGTCGCCGCGTTCCGGTCGAGGGCCGGTCGGAACGGTGCCGACGCGGCTGTGCAGAAGCCGTACGAAGCCACGCACAACGAGGAGGTCGCGTCATGACCGTGCCATTCACGGATCTCGCCGCACAGCAGCACGAGGTCGATGACGAGGTGCTCCCGCGGCTGCGGGCCGCCCTGGCCTCCGGCGCGTTCATCGGCGGACCGGAGGTCGAGGCGTTCGAGCACGAGTACGCTGCGTTCACGGGTTCGCGTCACTGCATCGGGATGGGCAATGGCACCGACGCACTCGAGGCAGCATTGCGCGCCGTCGGCGTCAGGCCGGGCGCCGAGGTGATCCTCCCCGCGAACACGTTCATCGCGACAGCGGAGGCGGTCATCCGGGCCGGCGGCGTCCCGGTGCTCGTCGACGTCGACGAGCGAACGCTGCTGATCGACCCCGCAGCCGTCGAGGCCGCGGCGGGGCCGGCGACGCAGGCGATCGTGGCGGTGCACCTGTACGGACAGGCGGCACCGGTTGAGCGCCTGGTGCCCGTCGCGCGACGCGTCGGCGCGGTCGTCGTCGAGGATGCGGCGCAGGCGCACGGCGCACGGCGCCTCGGACAGGTCGCCGGGAGCATCGGCCGCATCGCGGCCACGAGCTTCTACCCCGGCAAGAACCTCGGGGCAGCAGGTGACGGTGGTGCCGTCACCACAGACGACGCGTCGATCGCACGACGGGTGCGCATGATCGGCTCGCACGGCAGCGAGCGCAAGTACGAGCATGAGGTGTTCGGGTTCAACTCGCGACTGGACGCCGTGCAGGCGATCGTGCTCTCCGCCAAGCTCAAGCACCTCGAGGACTGGAACGCCAGGCGGTGCGCGATCGCCGCCGTCTACGACGCGCTGCTGCACGACATCGACGAGGTCGTGCTGCCGGTGACCGCCGAGGGCAACGAGCATGTCTGGCACCTCTACGTGGTGCGGGTGCCGAACCGTGAGCACGTGCTCGCCGAGCTCGCGGCGGCGGGCATCGCCAGCGGCATCCACTACCCGGTCCCGCTGCACCGTTCGCCCGCGCTCGCCGGTGAGCGAATGAAGATCGCCGACTGCCCGGTGACGGATGCCGCGTCGTCGCAGATCCTCAGCCTGCCGATCTTCCCGCACATGTCGGCACGGCAGGTCGTCCGGGTGGTGCGGGCCATCCGAGAGGCGTTCGGGTTCCCTCCCGAGGGTGAGGAGTTCGTCCACGCCAGGGGCCTCGAGGGACGGAGCCGCGCATGGCCGGCCGCGTGAGCATCGCCGAGATCGGGTCGCGGCTCCGACGTGAGGGCGCGCGCGGCGTGCTGCGCCGGGCCGCCTACGAGCTCTACCGGCGCACTGGCGCCGCGGAACTGGAGTCGGCGATCGCAGAGGCGGACCTCGCGGACCCGCTCGATGCACGTCTCCTGCCGGGACCGCGACCGCACCGTGACGGTGAACCGATCACGGTGGGCTGGCTGTGCACGGCGCCGGGACCCGGCTCCGGGGGCCACACGACGCTGTTCCGCATGATCGCGGGCACCGAGGCGCGTGGCATCGCCTCGACCGTCTACCTCTACGATGCCCGCGGCGGCGACGTTCGTCGTCATGAGCGGCTGATCCGCGAGAACTGGCCATGGCTGCGGGCAGAGGTGCGAGATGCGGCGGCGGCACCCGCCTTCGACGGGATGGAGGCGATGGTCGCGAGTTCGTGGGAGACGGCGCACGTGCTCGCCTCCCGTGGCACGGCGCCGATGGCCCGGCTCTACTTCGTGCAGGACTTCGAACCGCTCTTCCACCCGCACGGGTCCGTCCGCGCGCTCGCCGAGGACAGCTACCGATTCGGATTCCGCACGATCGCACTCGGCGAGATGGTGCAGGCGGAGCTCGCGGCGATCGACGTCGGGTCAATACTCGCGCCATTCGGCCGTGACGGCGACGCATACCGGCTCATCCTCGACGGCTCGTCGCGGTCGGGCATCGTCTTCTATGCGAAGCGGGGCAACGACCGCCGCGGTTACCTGCTCGGAAAGCTCGCATTGCATGCCTTTCACGGCATGCATCCCGAGCAGGAGATCCACATCGTCGGCGACCGGGTGTCCGACTGGCGCGTTCCGGTCATCCAGCACGGCACCCTGTCGCCCGAGCAGCTCAATGAGCTGTACAACCGGGTCGTCGGCGGCCCAGCCCTGTCGTTCACGAACATCACGCTCGTCGTCGAGGAGATGCTCGCGTCGGGCGCCATTCCGGTCGTGAACGACACCGTGCATTCGCGAGCGGTGCTACATCACCCCGATGCTGTCTGGGCGCCGTCGAGTCCGGGGCGGATCGCTCTCGCCCTGGCGCAGCTCGTCGAATCCGAGGACAATCTCGACCATGCAGCGCACGCGGCCGACTTCAGCGCACGACACGGCGTGGGGTGGGACCTCGCCCAGGAAGTCGTCGCCGCCACCATCCTCGAGGAGGTCGGCGTCGGCGGCCGGCCGCTCCTGAACGCCGCTGCCGAACGGCCGGGCCGATGACGGGCGCGCCGGGGTTCACCGTCATCACGCCGAGCTACGCTCCCGACTACGAGCTGTGCCGTGACCTTCATGCGTCCGTCGCGCGCTTCGCGCCGGCGGCGACGAAGCACCGCATCATCGTTCCGCGTCGCGACCTGCACAAGTTCGCCCCGTTGGCCGCGGCCGGAGCGATCATCGTCGACGTGGCCGCCGTCATGCCGCCCCAACTCCGCAAGGCGCTGGGGATGAACGCGTGGGTGAACATCGAGTCGCCGTTCCCGCCGGTGCGCGGATGGATCGCGCAGCAGATCGTGAAACTCGCCGCCGCGGCATCCGTCGATTCCGACATCGCGCTCATCGTCGATTCCGACGTCGAGTTCATCCGCCCGTTCGACGGGGAGACCTTCGCGCCGGGGGGCCGCCTGCCGCTCTACCGGCTGCCCGACGCGGTCACCGACTCGCTGCCGCGCCACGTGATCTGGCACGAGGTCGCCCGGCGGCTCCTCGGCCTGTCGCCCGAGATGCCGAGCAGCCTGCCCGACTACATCTCCTGGCCGTGCGCGTGGGACCCGGCGATCGTTCGGGCGATGCTCCGCCGCATCGAGGACGCGACCGGGCGCGCGTGGGCGACGGCCATCGGCCACGAGCTGCACTTCTCCGAGATGATCCTCTACGGCGTCTACGTCGAGGAGGTGCTCGGCACGACGCTCACCGGGGTGACGGTCGACATGCGCTGCCGGAGCCACCCCGACGAGATCGCCCTCGATCGCAATGGGCTCGATCACTTCCTCGACGAGGTCGCCGAGACGGATGTCGCGGTCATGGTGTCGGCGAAGTCGGGCACGGCGCTCGTGGTGCGGCGGGATGCGATGCGCCGCTTCGCCGGGCATCTCGGCTGACCCGTCATCGCCGTGCGCCGGGGAGTTCGAGCTCGCGCGCGTCGGCGTCGGGATCGTCGAGCGAGTCCGGCTCGTCGGGCCGATCGGCTTCGCCGGGTTGATCGAGGTCGTACCCGTCCGATTCGTCGTCCATCTCGGCGCGGCCGGCGACCTCGGGGCCGACTGGCTCGGAGTCGTCCGGCGCGGGTCCGTCCGGCGCGGGTCCGTCCGACGCCGGTCCGTCCGGTTCGCCGGCCACGGCCGTCTGCGGACCGCTCGATTCCGCCTCCGCGCCTACCGCGAGGCCGACCTCCCCGAGGGACTCCGCGTCGCTCTCGGCGCGCAATCGACGCCGCACCTGCACCGCGTCGATCGACCGTCCGAGCGAGACCGCACCGAACACGAGCACGATGCCGCCGATCAGCACGATGACGACGGCGCGCAGCCGACTCGAGAACTGCTCCGACGCCTGGTCCGCCTGGGCGACCACGAGCGACGTGAACAGGAACCGCTCGTCGGCGCCGTTGACCTCCTGGATCGTGCGCAGCTCCCGCTCGAACATCTCGCCGAGCGCAGCAGACGTGCCGACCGACTGCTCCGGCGTCGAACCGACACCGGTGATCTCGACGATGAAGCCGCTGCCGCCGACGCCGGGCGCCACTGTGAAGTCGCGGCTCAAGCCGGTGTCCTCGAGGTACGCTGCGGTCGCGGGCGACTTGAGGCGCGTGATGACCACGTTCGCGACGAGGTTCGGGTCCGTCGAGCGGAGGTAGGGGTTGTCGCCGTTCAGCTGCGCCAGCGCGGGGTCGCGCTCGATGTCGGCCTCGGTCGGGACATTCGGATTCACGAGGGCGTAGCTGATCGTGGACTCGTAGTTCCGCGGCCCGAGGGCGTAGACGTAGGCGGCCACGCCGAGCGTGAGGAGGATCGCCGGGAGGACGAACCAGCGGTACTTCCACAGAGAACTGAGCACTCCGGTGGGATCCATGACTCAGGCTCCTTCGCCATCGGGACGGGTTCGGGTCGTGTCCGTCGTTGGTCGCCCCGTCGCGACCGGAACGGCATGGTGTCGGGACTCCGGCGTTCGGTGGTCGCCCGACCCGGTTGCTCGGGCGCGCACGAGGCGCCAGACGCCTCCTGCGAGCCCGACCAAGGCGGGATAGAGCAGGGCGAACACGGGGAACGAGAGCGAGTCGAAGGTCATCGAGCAGGCGGCGGCGACGAGGGTTCCCGCGGCAACGGCGCCCGCCAGGCCCTTGAGCACGGGGTCGGCGGCGGCCCTGGCTGCGAGGATCGCCGCGATGGCGGGCAGCACGAAGTACACGATCGTCGCCACGAGGCCGACGAGACCGAGGGTGACGATCGCACCCAGGTACTGGTTGTCGAGGATCTTCAGCGCATCGGGCGGCGAGTAGTTGCCCGGCCCGGCGCCGAGGAACGGGCGTGTGTCGAGCATGAGCGCCACACGCGGGTAGTTGTTGACCCGCGTCGCGATCGACGGATCGGATGAATCGGCGCCGAGCGCCGCGCCGATCGTTCCGACGAAACCCGGCACGAAGAGGAACAGGGCAGCCACGACGAAGGGAGAGGCGAGGAGCACCCGCCGGCGGATCACCCGGGGCAGGAAAGGCAGGAACACGACGAGCGCGACCACGAGTGCGAAGATGCCGGAGCGGGACACCGTGGTGGCCACGGCGAAGACCAGGAGTGCGGTCTGGGCCCAGTGGAACCACCGGCGGCCGGACGGGTCGTTCAGCGCCCGCCAGATCGAGAGCGGGATCAGCATCGACGCGACCACGCCGAACTCGATCGAGTGGAACGTCGTGCCCGCGACGCGCATGAGTGCACCACGGATCTGGAACGGCGTGTCCCCGCCGTTGTACGCGAATCCCGGCATCGCGGCCTGGATCCACTCGACGGGATTCACTCGGAACGTGAACTGCACGACGCCGACGAGGCAGCAGAAGAATGCGCCCGTGAGCAGCGCCCGGACGACCTGCAGGGCATCCGCCATGCTGCGGATGGACTCGGCGACGACGAGCACGAGGGCGGTGCTCGCGGCGAGCAGCAGCAGCCACCGGTCCGCGGCCGCGCGGGTGACGTCGGTGCTGCCTCCGGTCCAGCCGGCGTACAAGGCGGCGTACGACGCGAACGACGCGAGCAGCAGCAGCGAGATCGCGAGCCGGCCTGGATGTCGCACGGGGACGGGGTCGTGCAGGCCCCACATCCACGACGCGAGCCAGAAGAGCAGCAGCAGCAGACAGAGGAGGATCGGCACGGTTCCAGAAGCCCCGATCGGTTCGATCACCATCGATGCCGGGAAGATGAAGATCGCCATGAGCGTGAACCGCAGCAGCAGCGGCACGTTCCCGCGCACGGGCACCGGCTGCCCGGCGCGGTCGACATCGATGGTCGGCGCGAGCGAGCCGGCGTTCGGGTCAGAGATCACAGGTGCCCCCCTCGAGCCGGTAGACGTGAACGGTGTCGCTGTCGGGGAACCGATCGGAGAAGCGGCCGTCGACCACCGGGATCGTGCGGTCCTCTCCGACCACGGTCGCGGTCGCGGCGTTCCCGCATTCGATCGTGAAGCCGACTTCGCCGTCGTTCGCGCTCGTCGCCCCGGCGATGATCGTGAACCCGTCGTCGATGAGCTTGACCGCGACGTCGACGGAGCCGTCGACGTCGACGAGCCCATCGACGAACGGCGCGTTGAGCGCGGGGGCCAGATCGGCCAGCTGTCGGTTCAGTGCAGCGACCTCTTCACGAACCGGATCGCCGCACGCGTCGCGCAGCACATTCTCGGTGCTGCAGGCATCACCGAAACCGTGATTGAAGTACACGACCCCGCGAGCCCCGTGGATGATGCCGCTCCACACGGCCGAGCGGATCTGTGCACCTGTCACCACCGGGCCGTCGCCGAACGGCTGGCCGACCTCGACGAACTGCCAGACGGGCTTCGACGACGCCGGCGAGACGAGAGAGCGCAGGTGCTCGACGGTCCACCCGTAGTTCGCGGCGATCCGGCACTCGCCGTCGGGGATCGCCTCGCCGTCGCCCGGGCCCCATCCGCCTTCCGTCGCCCCGCAGATGTTGGGGTCTGTGAACCAGTAGGCGTCGGTCGAGACGACGTCGGTGAACTCGAGGAACCGCTGCGCCTCCACATCCGACTCCCAGAAGGCGACGCCCTTGCCGAAGTTGGCGACGGTCATGAGGCCGGCGGGCGCCCCGTCGACGAGCTCGGCCATGATCGAGTACCCGCATGCGACGTCGCCCGTGCACACCTGGCCGTCGCCCGGGTACGCTCCCGTCCAAGCCCCGTCTCCCGGCCCCGCCCACATGTCGACCTCGTCGGCCACGAGCAGGCCGGCGGCGCCGTCCTCCGGCACGCTCGGAATGGCGTGCATGCCCGCATCGGCGATGAGCTCGAGCGAGGAGTTCGCGGTGAGCTCGACGTAGGTGTTGACGCCCATGCTGCGGTCGGCCTCCGTGTCCGACGACGAGGTGACGCTCGCGAACCAGACTCCGATCGGGAAGAAGCCGGGGTCGTCGGGGAGCCCGTCCTCGAAGTGTCCGTAGTAGTCGGCGCCGCCGTCGACCGCCCGCACCGTGACGGCGCCGGACTCCGATGCCGAGTCGGGTGGGGGGCCGGCCGGAGCATCGGACGCTGCGCGCGTCGTAGCGCTCGACGCGACGACGATCGCGATCGCGATCGCGCCGGCGACGGCGACGCCGCCGACCGACAGCGCCACCGCCGTGCGCGTGCGCCATCTCATGAGAGGCTCCGACCGTCACCGGCGGATATCCGCGCACTCGTCTCCACCCGCTGGAGCAGCATCGCGGCGCTCGTCGCACTGGTGAACCGGTGGATCACGCGGTCGTGCCCCTGCGAACCGAGCCGCGAGGCGAGCTCGGGCCGCCCGAGGAGACGTGCGATCTCGCCCGCGATCATCCACGGGGCGTGCGCCCTGGCGAGCAGGCCCGTGACGCCGTCCTCGACGAGCTCCGGCACGCCTCCGCCGCCCGTCACGACGACCGGGACCCCCATCGCCATCGCCTCCATGATGGCGACGCCGAGCGGTTCGGCATGGCTCGCGAGGGCGAAGACGTGCGCGCGTTCGAGTTCGGCGCGCACCGCCTCCTCGGAGACGGAGCCGAGCAGGGCCACCCGATCGGCGAGGCCCGAGGCGTCGATCAGGCCCTCGAGTCGGCCGCGGTACCCCGAATCGCCGTCGTCCTCGCCGGCGATCACCAGCTCGACGTCGTGGCCGCCGGCGACGAGCAGCGCCAGCGCGCGCACGAGGTCGTCGTGGCCCTTGCTCGGATTGAGCCGGCCGCAGCTGAAGACCTGGGCCGTCGTGCCGGGGACCCACGGCCGGTACGGCGTCCGGCGCGAGAATCGTTCGGGAGAGACACCCATCGGAGCCACGGCGAATTCGCCGGGGAGGCTGCCGTCGAGCTCGGCCAGGATCTCGCCTCGGAGCCGCTCGGTGATCGCGAATCCGAATGCCGCACGCGACCACTTCGCCTTCTGACCGCCGCCGTAATCGCGGAGCGGGCCGTGCGCGGTCAGGCTGTAGCGCAACCCGGTGAGCAGGTGGGCGAAGAGGGCGATCCACGCCGAGTCCGCGCACGAATGCACGTGCACGTGTCGCCAGCCCTCCCGGCGGGCGAGCATCGCGAGTTCGGCGCCGGCGATCGCGAGGCCGAGGAGTCGCATGCGACCGATGTCGACTTCCTCGAGAGCGCGCCCCATCTCGCGGGTGAGCGGACCGAGTCGCCCGCGCGCGGCCGTGGACAGGAGGAGCCACGTCGCCTCGAGCAGTCGGCCCGGCGACCCGGGGAACAAGAAGCTCGCCTCGGCTGTGGCGCGCTCGGCCCAGACGTGGGCGCCTGCGGCGGTTCTCGGCCTCCGGGTGGAGACGATCCGAGGCCGTGCGCCGAGGCGGCGGAGCTCCTCGATCTCACGCCAGAAAAAGGTGTGGGTCTGTCCGGGGAACTCCGGCACGAGGTAGCCGAACGAGATGCCGGCCGGAGGCGATCCGCCGTTCGCGGCCGCAGGTTGCGGCGCGTGGGGGATATCGGAGGCCCACCGGTCCGAGTTGAGCACGACGCCGAGGGCGCCGGTGCTCTGCGGGCGGCCGACCCGGAGGACCTCGGCGAGCACCGCGATGCACCGGAATGCGGCGGCGTAGGCGCGCAGGTGGTACTTCCGCACGTAGCGGATGCGGTTCACGGCCGAGAGGGCGTTGAGGGCGGGCGAGCGTCCCGATCCGCCCTGCGCATGGGTGACGACCGCCGCCGGTTCGAACCAGACGGTGCCGCCGGCGTCGCGCAGTCTGCGGAAGTAGTCGGTCTCCTCGGAGAACAGGAAGTACCGTTCGTCCCATGCCCCGACGGCCCGCGAGCGTCGGGCATCGAAGAGGATCGCCGCGCCGGTGGCCCAATCGATGGGGTGCGCGCAGTCGTATGCGCGCGGGGCGAAGACCGTCTCCGAGAGCCGCATCGGCCGTCGTCGGAGTCGGGCCCCGAACAGCGAGTCGCCGAGCGTGCCGAGCAGGCTGGGCTCCCGGCGGATGGACCTCGAGATCGCGCCGTCCGCCTCGCGGATGGCCGGCACGACCGCTCCTGCACCGCTCGCATCGAGTCGATCGAGCAGGGCCTGCACGCAGCCCGGGTCGACGACCGCGTCGGGATTCAGGACGAGGATGCCGCGCGCCGCGCCGATCATCGCCGCGCTGCTGTTGATGGCGCCGGCGTAGCCGAGGTTCGCGCCGGTACTGTACGCGATCGCATCGGGGTGGCGGGCGCGCACGTGCTCGAGGGTGCCGTCGCTCGACGCGTTGTCGGCGACGATCACGCGGATCGAGTGGGCCTCGGCCTCGGCGCGGAGCGAGTCCAGCAGCCCATCGATGCACGAGCGGCTCTCGTACGTCACGACGATCGCGGCAACCTCGGCGGGATCGTCGATGCCGGCGAACGTCGCCGGCTGACCGGCCGATCGGTGCCGTGGTTTCGGCTCCGCGATGCGCGTCGGCTCCGCGACGCGCGTGGACTCGTCGCGCTCCCATGACAGGCTCGGACGGCGCCGCAACGATGGGCGCCGTGACGCCGTGCTCAGCACCGCATAGACGAGGGCGTCTGCGGCCGAGCGAGGCCCGCGGACGGAGCGGAGGAGCTGCCGCACGGTCGACGGCGCCGTGCCGCTCGTTGATCTGATGGCGAGCTGGCCAGCGCCCCGAGCTTGCCGGCGCAGCACCGCCATCAGGTTCCGGACGCGTTGTGGTACGCGCACCGGAACGGGGCTCGTCGGCACGATGCGCTTCTCGGATGCCGAGAAGTGCTGGTCGACGAAGACATCATCGGCGATCACCCGGGGGAACTCGCCGAACCTCGCGTGCCCCTCGGAGCCGAGCGCGAACGCGCCCGCCCCCCAGAGTCCGCTTCGAGTGTTGGGCAGCCGGTCTCTCGCTCGGTAGTAGGCACGCACGGGTGCGGAGGCCGAGGCCATGACGTAGCGGAACTCCGGGCGGGCGGCCAGCGCTTCGCCACGGGAGACGGTATCGAGCACCTCGAGCGCGGCCTCGGCGCTGATCGCGATGTCGGCGTCGAGGTAGAGACGCGGCCACTGCGTGGCGGCGTCGTCGGCGGCGTTGAGTGCCGCGGTCTTCAACGGGCGCGGAGTCTGCAGCACCGTCACCCCATCGACGGATGCCGCCAGCGCCGCGGTGCCGTCGGAGCACCCGTTGCACGCCACCACGACCTCGACGAGGCGCCGCTCGATGAGCGGGCGCAGGCCGTCGAGCGTGCGCAGGATCACCGCCTCCTCGTCGTGCGCCGGGATCACGATCGATCCACGCATCACGGGTGGGTGCTGCGGCCGTGCCGTCGCGTGCTCCGCGACCGGCGCCGACTGCTCGGTGAGCGTCATCCGGCTGCCCTCCGTTCTGGTCCTGCACCAGAGGGCGCGCCGCTCGACCGGCGAACCGCGAGGTAGGCCGGTGGTCCGTCGACGAGGTAGCGGTGCGCGAGCCTGCGCGGTTCGAGAGCGAGACGCCACGCCCACTCCATCCCGTGGTCGGCGACCCACCGCGGTGCGCGCCCGATCCGGCCGGCGAGGAAGTCGACGACCGCCCCGAACGCGAGCAGCACGCGGGAGCCGGTCGCTGCCCCGTACCGTTCGATCCAGAGTTCCTGGCGCGGCTTGCCGAGACAGACGATCAGCAGGCCGACCTCGTGCGCCGCGATGTCATCGGCGATCGCCCGGCCGACCGCGTCGTCGACCAGTTCCGCCCGGTCGGGGGCCCAGCAGCCGGCGAGACGGAGCACCGGGTGGGTGAGTGCGAGGCGCCGGGCGAGGTGTTCGTGCGTCGTCGCAGTGCCGCCGATGAATCCGACCGTGCTGTGGGCGAGTTCGGCGCGGTCGAGGAGCGGGTCGATGAGGTCGCTGCCGGCCAGGCGGGGCCAGTCGCGGTGCGTGATGCGTCGCGCGGCGGCCGCGAGCGGGGCGCCGTCGACGAGGTTCAGCCACTCGACGGGGGCGGCATCGCCGTCGTGCAGGGCGTGGCCGACCGGGGCGGCGTCGCCGAAGTAGTGGACGTGGTCGAGGTTGATCGAGGCGACGCCGAGGGGGCGGCCGACCGACTGCTCGAAGCGCGAAGAGATCGTGTCGATCGCCTCGCTTCGACCGAGGAGGTCGACGGGCACCCCGCCGAGCCGAACCCGCGTGACGGTCGCACTCATGGTCGCACCACCGCCGGAGACCACGCGTGCTCGATGAACAGCTCGGGGTCGGTGGAGCCGTCCGCCCGGATCGTGTACACGTCGGCGTCGCCCGGCGAGTTCTCCTGCGTCCTCCCGTAGAGCAGGGTGTCGTCGTCGAGCCACTCCACCTGATCATCGATCGACGCCGGCTCGGGGAGCACCGTCACCCGGTCGTCGTCCAGATCGAGCACCGCGATGGCCCAGTCGGGCTGAGCGCTATCGGAACGGTTCTGCTTGAAGGCGATGCGCGAGCCGTCGGGGGAGAGCGACGGGCACTCGACCTCGTCCCTCAACGCGGTGAGCGTGCGCTCGCCGAGGTCGCCCCGCACGAGCCAGCGATGCTCGCCCGACGATGCCGTCGCGAAGAATCGCTCCTCGTCGGCGAAGGCGACGCCCCAGACGTTCACGTCGGCCGCCGTCACTTCTGCGCCGTCGACGATGAGGGCGAAGTCCTCGAGTTCGCCGGAGTCGGTGTCGCCCGGCCCGACGATCATCGTCGACGTCGAGAATTCCGAACCCGCGTACGAATGCCCGGTGACGAAGGACGTCGTCGCGAAGCGCTCGCCGCCGGGCGAGAGCCGGGTTCTGCTCGGAATGCCGGCGAGGGGTCGGCTCTCGAGCACCCGCAGCCGGCGGTCGAGGACCCGCGTCTCGAAGGTCGTGGTGAGGCCGAGATCGGAGTGCAGGCAGACGAGGCCCGTGGCGTCGGCGTCGAGGCGGTCGCACGGGGTGTCAGACGTCATGCGCGGGCCGCCGGGGTCGTCGACGTCGACGGAGGCGACGAACCCGTGCAGCGCACCGCCGCCCATCTGCCGGAAGAGCACGGTGTCCGGTTCGATCGCGGTGAGAGGAGTCGACGCCGAGCCGAGCGGCACCGACCGCGAAGCAGCGAAGGCGACGGCGCCGTAGGCGGCGGCACCGCCGAGCAGCACCACCGCCGCGACGGCGACGAAGAGACGGCGACCGGTCAGGTCCATGCCGATGCACCTCCCTCCGAAGCGCGTGGGCGCAGGAGGAGCGCCGCGACGGGGATGAGCACGGCGAGCGTGCATGCGGCGATGACGAGCGCGGCCGATGAGCCGAGCGCGAACCAGAGCAACCCGAATCCGGTGGCGGCGATGAAGCGCGTCGCAGCGACGACGGTCTGCGCGGCGGCGATGCCGCTCGTTCGCGCCGCCACGGGGACGAACGCCGAAGCGAGCGCCGCGAGGATCCCGTCGGTCGCCGCGTAGAACACACCAAGAGCCAGGAGGCACGCGATCGTCGCGGCAACGGCACCGGCCCCCGCGATCGGCAGCGCAGCGAGGACGTACGCGCCGAGCAGCACGACCTGGCCGCCGATGAACACGCGACGTCCGCCGACACGGTCGCCGAGTCGACCGATCGGCACCGCGAGGGTGAGGTAGACGATATTGGTGCCGACGAAGAGGAGCGGGAACCACATCGGCGCGAAGTCGAGCCGGTCGTGGAGTGCGAGGTAGAGGAATCCGTCGCCGATCGTGACGAGGCCGAGGAGCCCGGCCGCCACCAGCAGTCGGATCAGTCGAGGCGCGGTGAGCAGGCGCCACCGGAACGGAGCGGAGGAGACGCCATCGCGGGCGCGTTCGGCGCGTGGCCGCCGGTCGGGCACGAGTGCGCCGAGCACGACGACGCCGAGGAGTGCGAAGGCGAGTGAGACGACGAACACCGTTCGATAGCCCTCCGGCACCAGCAGCAGCACGACGAACGCGATGACGGGCCCGGTGGCCGCGCCGACGGTGTCGAGCATGCGGTGCAAGCCGAACGACCGACCGAGTTCCGTCGGCGGCGATGAGGCGGCGATCAGCGCGTCGCGCGGCGCGGTGCGGATGCCCTTGCCGATCCGATCGCCGACGACCACTGCAGTGATGGCGCCGAAGCCGCCGGCGAACAGGAGGCCGAGCCGGGCGACGGCGGAGAGCCCGTAGCCGACGAGGGCGACGTGCTTCGGGCGATCGCCCCGGTCCGCCGCCCACCCCGCAGCGATGCGCACCACCGAGCTGACGCCCTGGTACAGGCCGTCGATGACGCCGTACGCCACGACGGACAGGCCGAGCGCCGCGGTGAGGTAGAGGGGGAGCACGGCCGCGGTCGCCTCGGATGAGACGTCGGTGAGCAGACTCACGACGCCGAGTGCGACGACGGTGGAGGACACGCGGGCGGCGCGCCCGGTCGCAGCCGGTGCGCCGGTCGAGGCATCCTCGCGGCGTCGGCGGTCGGACAGGCTGATGTACATCCTCACCCCTCCGATCCGACGTCGAACATCCCGAAGACCGAGTAGGTGGTTCCACCGGTCGCTGAGCCGGTGACCGTGACGAGCACCGAGTCGGTGCCGTTGGTGAACGTGAGCGCAGTGCTGCCACCCACCGACGGCGCTTCGACGGGGGCGAACGCGAGCATCGCGAAGTCCCGCCGATAGCTCGCGAGCACCTCCTCCGGTGCGACGGAGGCCTCGGCGACGAGGGTCGCCTGGAGGCGACCGCCGTCTGCGGTCACCGCGCTCGACACGATCCTCGACCCGTCCACGATCGGGATGAGCTCGGGGAATCCCTCGACCCGTCCGCCGACCTCGCTGGCCGGCTCCGCGGGTCGCTCGACTGCCGGGGGAGCCGTGACCTCGCTCTCGACGGGTGGCAGGCCTCCGCCATCCACAGGCTCCCCCGACGGAGGAGCGCCCTCGCCCGCGTCATCCGCCCGTTCGGGTGCCGCCGCGTCTCCGAGCGTGCCCGCCTCGCCACCCGCGACGAACGGCGAGCGGCTCGACTGCGAGACGGTGCTCGCCACACCGGCAGCGCCGGCGATGAGCGCGATCGACGCGATCACGAGGATGAGGATGCGGCGCCCAGTCATGTCGTCCGTCCCGTCAATAGGCTCCGACGGGGTGCACCACGACGTGGAGGGTGCGCCAGAGCAGCATCAGATCGCCGATGAGCGACCAGTTCTCGATGTAGTGGAGGTCGAGCCGCACGCTCTCCTCCCAGGTCAGGTCGCTGCGTCCGCTCACCTGCCACGGGCCGGTCAGGCCGGGCTTGAGGTACAGGCGCCGACGGACATGCGCCTCGTATCCCTCGACTTCGCTCGCCAACGGCGGGCGCGGGCCGACGAGGCTCATGTTTCCGACCAAGACGTTCCAGAACTGCGGCAGCTCGTCGAGCGAGTACTTGCGCAGCACTCTGCCGACCCGGGTCACGCGAGGGTCGTCGTGCAGCTTGAACAGCACGCCGCTGCCCTGGTCGCGGTCGCGCAGGGCGGCGAGGTCCTGCTCGGCGGTCGCGCACATCGAGCGGAACTTCAAGACGGTGAAGGTGCGCCCGCCGCGGCCGACGCGCTCCTGCCGGAAGATCGCTCCTCCCGGGGAGTCGAGGCGCACGGCGATCGCGATCCCGAGCAGCAGCGGCGCGAGCACGATGAGGGCGCACCCGGCGCCGAAGATGTCGAGACCCCGTTTTGCGAGATGCTTGCCGCCCTCGAACCTGGGGATGTCGACGTGCATGAGCGGGAGGTCGTCGATCGCCTGGAAGTGGATGCGCGGCCCGGCGACCTCGGTCAGTCGTGTCGCGAGCACGAGGTCGATCGACGTGCCCTCGAGCGTCCAAGCGAGATGCTTCACGAACGAGGGGCTGACGGAGGTGCCACCGGCGACGACGATCGTTTGGGCACCGAGCCGTTCGGCCGCGCCGGCGACGGCCGATGATGAGGAGAGCACCGGGAAGGTGCGTTCGCCGATGGGCAGGCTCGTCTTCGAGGTGAGGCTGTCCACGGCGACCCCGACGACCGTGTAGACCGCCGGCCCGCGACTCATCCGGGTGATGACCTGCGCCACCTCGTCGGCGTCGCCAACGACGATCGCGCAGGACAGTGCGCGACCCGCTTGCCGCTCGTGGGACAGCCATCGGCGCCATCCCCATCGCTCGAGTAGGAGGAATGGCACCCCGAGCGACCACGCCACGAGCAGGTACGCGCTGGGCACCTCGGCGTCGATGCTGAGGAACGCCACGGCGATGACGCCGATCGCGATGGTGCTGGCGCCCATCAGGCGCTTGTACTCCTCCGCACCCACGGCGAACAGTCGTTCGTCTCGCGTGTGCAGCACGGCGAGGGCGGAGATCCAGACGATGCCTGCGACGGCGGCGGGCACCGCGATGGACCAGAGCGCGGTCGCGTGTCCGGCGATGAGCAGTGCCGCCTGGAGGGCGGCCACCACAGTCAGCGCGATGGCGAGTGCGTCGCACACGATCAAGCGCATCCGGTAGGTGGACGCCCAAGGTCGGTTCGGCGGCGCCGAGTGTCCGGCGACCAGGTGGAGGTGGCCCCTCGGCCGACGCGGCGGGGGCGAGACGGATGCGAGCTGGCGTGCGTCAACCATCGTGTCGACCGCACTCGGGCGCGCCGACCGTCGTCGCGGTCGCCGCTGGTGCGGGAACCGACGCGTGGAGCGACCGTCGCTTGCCACCGCGCGAAACGGTGGTCTCAGCAGCGGCGCTCTGAAGGAGCGCAGTCACAGGGACGCCTCGGGTGAGAGAGCCCACGATCGGGCGGGGGACACGGGATACGAGACCGGGGGAAGCCGGCCCGTCAGTTGCCCAGTCGCGACGCGGGTACGTCACGCCGTCGCACGCTGACGCATGCGATCACCTATTCGCCCGCCGAATTCTCGGAGCCCAGAAGCCGAGTACGGAACGGAACTGGCTCGAACGTACCCCCAAGCGGCAGCGCCGACCAGACCCACTTCGGGGGATATGGCGTCGTCACACCGCTGTCAGCACGCCATCCGCCTCGAGGAAGACGTCGCCGCTCACCGGGCACAGGAACCGGCCGTCGCCGTGGGCTTCGAGCGGTACACCGTGCGGGCCGACCCAGCCGATCCGGCGCGCTGGCACCCCTGCGACGATTCCGTAGTCCGGCACGTCGCGGATGACGACCGCTCCCGCGGCGACGAGGGCCCATCGGCCGATCTCGACGGGAGCGACGCAGACGCTCCTCGCCCCGATGGCCGCCCCGTCGTGCACGACCACGCCGACCTTCGCCCAGTCCTCGGCATTCTTGAGCGAGCCGTCGGGGTTCACCGCGCGCGGGTGGGCGTCGTTCGTGAAGACGACGGCCGGGCCGATGAAGACGCCGTCGCCGACGACTGCTGGTTCGTACACGAGCGCGTGGTTCTGCAGTTTGCAGCGCGAGCCGATACGGACCCCAGGGCCGACGTACGCCCCGCGCCCGATCGTCGTCTCGGCGCCGACCACGGCATCCTCGCGCACCTGGGCGAGATGCCAGACGCGGACTCCGGGGCCGAGGTGCGCACGAGCGTCGACGTCGGCACTCGGCTCGATCGATGCGGCACCCGCGACGCTGCCCATGAGGCGATCGTAGCGCTGGGGCCGCTGGAGCGGATCAGGCGAAGGCGAAGAGCACGAAGCCGATGAGCGGCAGCGTGGCCTGCACGAGTGCGGGCTTCACGCAGCTGCGGCCGTACTTGAACGCTGCGCGCGCGGTAAGCCTGTCGGTCTCGGGCGGCCCTCGTGGTCCCGCCCTCATGCCATCCTCGTCAGATGCGATCTCCGCGAGCCGTCTTCGCGGGAGTCTCGACGCTGGCCATCGGCGGCATCATGACGACCGGCTGCACAAGCGCTTTCGCAACACAGGGCGATCCTCTGCGCCCACGAACTTCCCGACTGACCCGGAACATTCTGTATGGAGAGCGAGTTGGAATGCGTGCCAACGCTGACCGACGGTGACGTCGACAGTACAGCCCGTGGAGAGAGCGACATAGCCGCCCGGTGTGGCGAACGCGGCGCGGCTGTGACGTTGCTCGGAGATATTCGGGGGCGGCTAATTCACCCCACTCGCCAGACCGTGAGGCTGAGGAAGAAGAACGACCCTGATCGCTGCCAGATTCGGAAGTGATGGCCGCCCTGCGACAGGTTGGCCGTATGCGGTTGGTTTATCGTGCCGGACCAAGTCAGCGGTCCGAACGAATTGTTGTCGATGCGGCATTCGACGGAGGCCTGCGACGCCGACGGATAGCTTTCCAGTCGAGCGTTACAGATGTATGTTCCCGCGCTCGACGCATTGAAGTAGCAGTTGACGCGACCAGTCTTCGTCTGACCCGACCCCCACGCGTCGTACCCGTCCGCGGAGAACCAGGCGCGACAATCGTTGAGGTTGCGCTGCATGTCCGTGAAGCCGTCGAAGTGATCCGCATCCCAAATATCGAGGTATCGAGCGGACCCGGATTTTGAGCACACGCGGAAGACCGCGGCCGGGAACCACAAGTCGAGCTTCTCGAGTTCAGGCAGCCGGCTGAGAATCTCGTCGCCACCCTTGGTCGTCTTGATCGCCTCGAGCGCCTCCTCAGGCGTCGTCAAAGAGTCCGCCGTGCTGATGCCCTCGCGCTTTTCTGGCGGCGCGTAGCTCTCCAGCGAGTCGATGACTCTGAGTTCGAATTCGTTCGTCTGGTCGTCCATGACCCACGACTCCCTCTTCAATTCACTTTCTCTGGGCGGATATGCCCTCGACCACTTCCTACTCGCCAAGGCAAATCATGACAAGTCCTCACTTTAGGGGGCCGGGGCTCTATTCGGGTTCGAGGCCGTCGATTTGAGGCCCTGGACGGGCTCAGCATGGAGACGAAAGGCTCGCAGCAGCTATCTACTCAGCACCTCCGAGTGTGCAGGTGAGTATTCCGTAGGCATTCGCTTGGCCGCTTGATCTGCCATGGTCGGCGGGCTGTCACGAGTGGGCCGGGGCAACGTCTGTCAGGGGGTCAGGGGTTCGAGTCCCCTCAGATCCACCAACACCCCCGGAGAACCACGGTTCTCCGGGGGTTTTCTGGTTCGAGCGATCCGCGAGACCAAGCAGGCACCTGATGGTTGCGACCAGGTCGCGAGGTGAAGCGAGTCGGGCAGCATCAGTCCCTACCCATCTCCGCTCCGGCGTCGATGGAGCTCGCGGAGTTTCGCAGCATCATCCGGGGGAGCCGAAGGCGTGACGGGTAGGTTTACGCCATGGTTCTCGTCGATCAGTTCGCAGATGATGCGGTCGATCTCTACGCCGATGCGTTGTCGGCCGTCGCCTCCGCGCTGGCAATCCAGGATGTGGCTTCTGCCCGGAGCAGTCTGGCTCCGATATCCGATGAGCGGTGGCATGGGAAGGTGAGCGCGACCCGAACCACCGCCCCAGACCTGCTCGGCACGAGACCGCGAGCCGTTTCCGATCAGATCAGGGCGAGGGTCTTCCTCCGAGATCGTTTTCGCTGCTCGTTGTGCGGCGGCCGGGGGCTGCCCGATGCGTCATGGTCGGGATCAGCGATGTCTTCCCCGACATGTTCGCGTACGACGCGCACTACGGTCGAGATCGGATCCACCCGGCCTACTGGGTACTCGCCCTCGAGGCCGACCATACCGTCCCCCATGCCAGGGGAGGTCCGGGTGACGATGAGAATCTCACAGCCATGCACGCGCTCTGCAACACGAGGAAGTCGGCAGCAGATTTCGACGAGGTGGCGGCGGTCGCCCGAATCGAGGAAGCACGCGACTGGGATGGGCTGATCTCCGCGTATCCCGGCGTGGTCCTGACCGGCAACATCCACGGACGCCGGCATGCCGCACTCGGCTATCACAGACGATGGCTCCACCTCTTCCAGCTGACTCGGCTCGGGGAGGAATCGGACCCGGCTGCCTCGGTCATCCCGTAGTCGACCCGCCAACGTCGGCGGGGCTGCACCGTGCTCGGGGTGCTCGGTGGCGTCGCGAAAGCGGACGCGGGATGAGCGTCGTCGAACGATCGTCATCGGGACGTCCTGGTGCCTTCCGCCTCGAATATCTCGCCGATCCGCGGTGAACCGACTGATGCGGGCCGGCGTGCGCTCGGCCGCCGGACGCTTCGCGATACGTGCTCTCCAAGACATCCGTGAGCTCGAACTGTTCGATCGAGCGATGACGCTCGCCGCACAAGGGTTCACCTCCGTCCTTCCGGTCGCCATTGACGCGCGGGACACCTCGGATGTCCTCGGAAGGCTTCAAGGGAGCCCGCAACAGCCGGCACCGATTGTGCCGGTCGTCACGGGCGGTCGGCGGGAACGGCGACTTGGGCTTCCTTCTTCCGGACGAGATCATCGATTGGATCGAGTCAGTGGCGAATGAAGAGCGGCCCGACACGTTGTAGCAGGCGGTCGCACTCGGTGCGCGGGACGAAAATGACGTCGTGCGCGTGGTGCAAGTGCGTTGCCGGGTGCGATGCCGGGTGCGATGATTTCAGGGTCCGCGCCGACGCGGTCCGCAGAGGAGCCGTCCATGCCCGAATGGGATTAGTTCGAGTTCCCCGCCACGGTGCCGGGACCCAAGGAGACCGGCTCCGGGACGCCGTTCTCGCGGTGGCTGTTCAAGCACACGGTGCAGCCGGTCGGCCCCGAGACGATGGAATCGACCACCGCGGAGCAGAGCTCTTGGTGGAAGGTCATGTGCTTGACCGGCGTTGACTACTTCTCGACTTTGTCCTATCTCCCCTCGATCGCGGTGCTTGCGGCTGGCGCGGTCTCTCCGATCGCCACGCTGCTCATCGTCGCCCTGACCCTGCTGGGCATGCTGCCGATGTACCGCCGGGTCGCGAAGGAGAGTCCGCACGGCCAGGGCTCGGTCGCGATGCTCGAGCGGCTCCTCCCGTTCTGGCAGGGCAAGATCTTCGTCCTCATCCTCCTCGGGTTCGTCGCGACCTCCTGGATCATCACCATCACGCTGTCCTCGGCGGATGCCACGGTGCACCTGATCGAGAACCCGCTCACCCCGGACGCGCTCGACGGGCAGGCCGTCACGATCACGGTTCTGCTGTTGCTCGTGCTCGGTGGGGTGTTCCTGCTCGGCTTCCGCGAGGCGGTGAACGTCGCGATTCCCCTCGTGACCGTTTTTCTCGGCCTGAACGCGATCGTGATCGTGGAGGGAATCGTGCGGCTGGTCACTGAGCCCGTGGCGTTTGAGCAGTGGGTGGCCGCCCTCACCTCCAGCAGCGGCTTTTCCGGGATCATCGTCCCGGCACTGCTGGCGTTCCCGCTGCTCGTGCTCGGACTCTCCGGGTTCGAGACCGGGGTCAGCATGATGCCCCTGGTGGCGTCGAAGGGCGCGACACCCGAGGAGCGGCTCGCGTCCCGCATCCGGAACACCAAGAAGTTGCTCACCGCCGCGGCGGTCATCATGAGCGTGTTCCTGATCTCGAGCAGCCTGGTCACCACGATCCTGATCCCCGCCGAGGCGTTCGAGGCCGGCGGGGAAGCGAACGGCCGCGCGCTGTCCTACCTCGCCCACGACTTCCTCGGCGACGGGTTCGGCACCGTCTACGACATCAGCAGCGTGCTGATCTTGTGGTTCGCCGGTGCATCGGCGATGGCCGGACTCATCAACATCGTGCCCCGATACTTGCCGACCTACGGCATGGCGCCCGAGTGGAGCCGGTCCGTGCGCCCGGTCGTGCTCGTGTACACGACGATCAGCATCCTCATCACGATCGCCTTCAATGCCGACGTCGACGCGCAGGCTGGCGCCTATGCCACCGGCATCCTGGCCATGATGGTGTCGGCCTCATTCGCTGTGCTGGTCTCCGCGATCCGCCGACGTCAGCGTGTTGCCAGCGTCGGGTTCACCGTCCTGACCCAGATCCTCGGGTACGCATTCGTCGAGAACGTGATCGAGAAACCCGACGGCATCACCATCTCGCTGTTCTTCATCCTCGGCATCGTCACGGTATCCGTCGTGTCTCGGCTCGCACGCACGACCGAGATTCGTGCTGAGCGCATCGAGTTCGACGACGCAGCGCGACAGTTCATCAAGGACTCGCTGATCTACGACTCAAGACTCAGCATCATCGCCAACCGGCCCGGTGTCGGCGACGCCGCCGAGTACCTCGAGAAGGAACTCAGCCAACGCCGGCTCAACCCTGTGCCCGGTCGCGCCGACGTGCTCTTCCTCGAGATCAACATCATCGACCCCTCGGAATTCCGCGAGGTCCTCCAAGTGCACGGAGTCGAGGTCGACGGCCACCGCGTGCTGCGCGCCGACAGCCCCGCGGCGCCCAACGCGATCGCCGCGATCCTACTCGCGATGAGGGATGCCACGGGCGTACGCCCGCACGCATACTTCGAGTGGTCCGAGGGCAACCCGCTCCTACACATGATGCGCTACATCCTGCTCGGACGCGGCGACACACCACCCGTCGTACGAGAGATCATCCGCGAGGTCGAGAATGACCCCCACGAGCGGCCCGTCATCCATGTGGGCGGGTAACCAGCCGTCGGCCCTGACCAAGGGCGGAAGAATCGGGACCTTCAGGAGGTCGTCATGTCCGTCTGCGCGCTTTGCGCACTCTACGGACGAGCAGTGGCAGACGCTCCGCGACGGCGTCGACGAACTCGTGGGCATCCACGACTGCTCACCGGTGCCGCTCCCGTGCGAGTTCTGGAATTGGTGTCTCCAACCAGTCGCTCATCGGCGACCAGGCGATGATCGACGAAGCCGTGAAGGCCGCGCTCCCGCTCGCCGAACAGCTCGCCGTATGCACAGCCGTTCGGCGAGGATGCGACTGTTCTGCCCGCGGTGCTCAAGCGATCGCTCCTCTACATCGGCCGGCCGATCGAACTCGGATCTTCTCAGCGCTCTCGAGGTGCGACCCGAGCTCGACGCTGAGAATCCTCGGCTGTCGATGTAGGAGCTGAGTAGCTGTTGCCCGTTGGGCAGAGAGCGCCGGCGGATCAGCTCGCGGCGTCCACCGGCCTGATCATGGCGTCGATGGCGGCCGGGGCGTGACGACGGCGCACCGAGCGAGGGTGAGGGGTGTGGAGCCGGGCGTCTCCTCAGGAGCTTCCTGGAAGTGGTCACACCTGGAGCCATGCGGCGAACGGAGACCTTGAGGGTGAAGGTGACCATGCCTGGCAGACAGCGGCCATGCTCGCCTACGTCGGCGTCACCCGCGCCGAAGGGCCTGCAAGCGATGCGTGATCGAGCGGGAGGCGGGTTCTGGCCGATTCGATGTGGTCGAGCATGTGGGCCGCCGCGGCGTGCGTTTGACCCGCGCGGATCGCGTCCGCGATGAGACTGTGTTCCATGATCGTGACGACCCCTCTGCCCTTCGCATCGAAGATGCCGTCCTCGTCTTCCACGGAGTCCATTTCTCGCGACGCTCGGCGGCGAGCGATGGCCGCCTGGGTGAGCCGGTACACGTGCAACTGGCAGTGTGCGCGTGTGTATGCATCCCTGACGAAGTCACTCCGGGCGATGCGCGCGATAAGGAAATGAAACCGTTCGTCGTGACGTGAGAGTTCTCCGTACGTGGCGTCGAGATCGAGTTCGAGGGACTGTCTCCCTCGTTCGATCTCAGCGATGAGTTCGTCGAGGTCTTCAGCAGAGCGCTCTTCTGCGGCCCGCCCCGCCATCCACGGTTCGATGAGTGCACGGAATCGGAAGAGGTCGTCGGTCTCATCTACCGTCAGCAACTCTGTTGCGCTGTATCCGCGGAGCGGCTGCTTGATGACCAGGTCATCCGATTCGAGCCGAGCGAGGGCCTCACGCACTGGTGTCTGCGACACATTGAGCTCGCGTGCCACGGAATCGATGTTGATGCGCTGACCAGGAGGGATCGTGTGGTCGAGCAGCATCGCGCGGAGCGCCTCGTAGATCTCGTCGGCCAACGCAGAGCGAGGCGACCGCGGTGGCTCACCTTCCCGAAGGGATTCAGTGCTCGCGATCGTCAAGTCAGTTCGCTCTCTCGGCTCGGGATACGCTGCCGTCTGCGTGCAACCGTCGTGTTTCCCATAGTATTCTCGCCGCTCGTCATGGGCGGCAACCCGAACTGCGGAAGTCGGGGGTTGTGTTTGTCTTCGAATCCTATACTATACGAAAATGCTCATCACCTCGGTCGAAGTTGTCCGTGTCAGTGTCCCGGCCCAAGATCCGCCATTCCTGTGGCGGGACGGGCTTCCCGGTTCCGACCCGGAGGTCGACGGCGCGTGGCTCGTCGTGCGAACCGACGATGGCGTCGTCGGGCTGAGTTTCACCAACCGTGGGGTGATCCTCCAGGACATCGTCGACCGCCGACTGCGGGCCGAGCTTGTCGGCCAGGATCCGCTGGCGCGAGAACTGCTGTGGCATCGGCTGTGGGAGATCGACCGCATCGAGCGCTACCCCGTCCACATCATGGGCACCGTCGACGTGGCGATCTGGGATATCGGGGCCAAGGCCGCGAAGCTCCCGCTCTTCCAGCTCCTCGGTTCGTTCCGATCGTCCATTCCGGCATATGCCTCCACCGTCACGTTCGGGTCGATCGAGCAGTACCTCGATGTCGCCGACCAATGCCTCGAGCTCGGATTCCCGGCGATCAAGCTTCACGCGTGGGGTGATGCCCGCGCCGACGCACGGCTCTCCGAGGCGCTGCGTGAGCACGTGGGACCCGATGTTCCACTGATGTACGACGGGTCGGCGGCGTTCGACCTGCTCGATGCGACGTACCTCGGCCGGGCGCTGAGCGAGGCCGACTATCTCTGGTACGAGGAGCCGATGAAGGAGTTCAGCGTCGGCGCGTACAAGGCGCTGGGGGAGCGCGTCGATGTTCCTCTCCTCGTGTGCGAGGTCGCCGAAGGAGCGCACATGGCTGCAGCGGACTTCATCGCCAGTGGGTGCGCGTCCGCGGTGCGTACGAGTGCAGTGCTCCGAGGCGGGGTCACTGGTGCCATGCGCATCGCCCATCTGGCCGATGCTCACCTCCTGCGGGCCGAGGTGCACGGTGGCGGCCCCGTGGCGAGACACCTCTGCATGGCGATCAAGAACAACACGTACTACGAGGCGCTGGTTCTCTCGAACCCCGTGGCCCGCCCCCGCGAAGTGGGAGCCGATGGCCACGTGCATCCGCCGCTCACGCCGGGAGTGGGCTGGGAAAGCGAGTGGGAAGAGAGCGGGCCGCCCCGCGAACTCGTCGAAGTCGACGCGGTGGGCGCCCTGTCGCCCGTTGCAGTTCGTGAGGAGGTCGCCATCGACCGAGTGTGAGAGTGGAGAGTCAGTAGTGGTTTCCGAGAATCCTTCAATGACGAGGGTCGATCATTTCCTTCGCCCAAGACACAGCACGAAAAAAGGAATAGACATGAACAAACGACTTGCGCTCCCGTTGGCGCTGATGGCCGTCTTCGGCATGGCCGGTTGCACGGCCGGCAGCGGAGACGCTGGGGGCGGAACGCCCGAACTCCTGATCTGGGTGGACTCGGTTCGCGAGCCGGCCGCGAAGGCCTACCAGGAATCCGTGAAGGGTGACGTGGATGTCACCGTCGAGGTGATCGACACGGCCGAGCTCCTGACCAAGATCTCGCTCTTCAACACTACGGGGAGCGGCTGGCCCGACGTCGTGTTCGCTGGCGGACCGAACGACGTCGCCATCCTCGCCGACCCGAGCAACGGCTATGCCGCCAACCTGTCCGAGACCGTCGATGAGTCCGTCTTCAAGAGCTATGACGGCGCCAACGATTGGTGTCTCATCGATGGCGACTACTACTGCTTGAAGAACGATCTCGCCCAGAGCGTGCTCTGGTATGACGCCGTCGTGTTCGAGGAGCTCGGGCTGACGGTGCCCACGACGATGGAGGAGTTCGCGACGGAGGCGATGAAGCTGGAGGGTACCGGCTACGTCGCAGGCGCGATCGGCGACCAGAACTACTACGCCTCCTACCTGTGGCCCAGCGGCTGCCCGATGGCCGCAGCCGATGACTCGACCACGGTGCGCATCGATCCGGATGCGGAGGAGTGCACGCGAGTGGCCGACCTCGTGCAGCCACTTGTCGACGCTGGTGTGCTCGATACCCGATCGTCGTTCGATGCCGGATTCCTCGCCGACGTCGCGCAGGCCGGCAAGGTCGCCATGACATTCGGCCCCTCCTGGTTCGGTGAGTTCGTGCTTCGGCCCGAAAGCTCGTGGGCGATTCCCGAGGGACACGTCGCAGCCGCACCGATGCCGATCTGGGATGGCAACGACCAGGCATACTCGGGCGAGTGGGGAGGCGGCATCTGGATGGCATCGTCGCACTCGAAGTTCCCGGACGCCGCCGCTGACGCCGTCACCTACCTCGCGACCGACCCCGAGCTCCTGGCGGACTCCGTCACCTTCCCAGGATCCGGGCCGGCCTTCGAGGCCTGGGCCGAGCGCGTCGGATCGGACCCGTACTACGCATCCAGCCCGGTTCCGGCCATGGTGCAGCAGGCCACACTCATCAATCCGAGCGAGAAGCCGGTCCGCTACGACATCCAGGGCCAGGTCGGCGCAGTGCTGCAGACCGAGATCAACGCCGGAACCCCGGTCGCGGAAGCGACCCGCAAGTTCCAGGAGTCGCTCATCCAGCTCGCGCCCGGCTCGGGCTACAAGGTGACCCAGTAGCAACTGGCCGCCGAACTCGTCCCCGGAGGGTCGGCGCCATACGGCGTCGGCCCCCCGGGACTGCAAGAGAAAGGCTCGGAAACGTAATGGCGCGTTCGCGAATCAAGAGGATGAGCGCCCTCTCGGGGTCACTGATGTTCGCCCCGTACCTCATACTGCTCGTCGCCTTCGGCGTCGTCCCTGTGGTGATGGCGTTCTTCACTGCACTCAAGCCGTCGATGGTGAATCCGGCGGGCGGATTTCTCAACTACCTGGTCGTCATCCAGGACTTCCGCTTCCTGCCCGCGCTCACCAACGTTGCAACGTTCCTCGTGATCTACGTGCCGCTCATGGTGCTCGTGGTGGCCGCGATGTCGCTGCTGCTCGACGCCATCCGCAGCCGCTGGACGGTACCGCTCCGGGCGGCCTACATCGTCCCGGCATCCATTTCGGGCGCCGTTGCGATCCTCGTCTGGTACTTCATGCTCGAGCCGACGTACAGCCCCTACGGCGACCTCCTTCGAGCGGTCGGCATCACGGAGGGCAGCCAGATCTGGAACACGGGGAACCTCGTCTGGATCTTCGTGCTGATGGCCTTCTTCACCGGTGCAGGCAACTGGATCATCGTGCAGTACGGGTCCCTCCAGTCGATCTCCGACGACATCCTCGAGGCGGCGCGGATCGACGGGGCGAACGCATTCCAGATCGGACTGCAGATCAAGTTGCCGCTCATCCGGCGCTACCTCATCTACATGTCCATCCTGACCTTCGCGGCCGGGCTCCAGATCTTCGTCGAGCCCTACCTCATCTCCTCCACTGTCTATCCCGGGCTCGCAGACAACTGGTCCCTCAACCAGCTGAGCTACTCGTTCGCCTTCCAGTCGGGCAATCTCGGGGCTTCCGCGGCGCTGTCCCTGATGCTCCTCGTGATCTGCATCATCGCGGCACTGATCGCGATCTTCCGAACCGACTTCTTCGAGGAAGCGCGACCGACGACGAAGAGATCCAAGAAGGCGGCACGTGCCGCCATGCCGGCAGGGAGCGCGATATGAGCACCACCATGAGCACAGACACTTACGCGATGACCACGGTCGGCACCGCTCGGGCACCACGTTCGCGTGCACTGAACGTCAGACGCCTGCCGGGTCGGATCGTCACCTGGATCGTGCTGGTGGCCTTCGCGGTGTTCAGCGTCGTGCCGATGATCTGGCTCGTCCTTGCGCCCTCCAAGACGGCCGACGAGCTGACGTCGCTGAGTCCGTTCGCCTTCGGTTCGTTCGACCAGTACGCCGTTGCGTGGAACAACCTGATGCTGTTCCAAGACGGCCGACTCGTCACCTGGATCTGGAACTCGGTCTGGTACACCGCGACGATCGTGTTCATCTCGTGCGCGACGGCGATCCTGGCCGGCTACGCGCTGGCGACCGCGCCCTTGCCGTTCCGCAGGACGCTGTTGATGACGACGCTCATCGCGATGATCGTGCCCCCGGTTGCGCTGGTGCTTCCCCTCTTCATCGAGGTGACCGCGCTCGGGATCTACAACACCCCGTGGGCCATCATCCTGACGAGTTCGTTCTACCCGTTCGGTGTATTCCTCGCGTACATCTACTTCTCGACCTCGATCCCCAAGGAACTCTACGAAGCCGCACGCATCGACGGCGCGGGGGAATTCGGAACGTTCTGGCGCGTCGCGCTGCCGCTGTCGAAGGGGCTGCTCGGGATGCTCGCGTTCTTCAGTTTCACCGCCACTTGGGTGAATTACTTCCTCCCGTACGTCATGGTGACCTCGGGGGAGGTCCTGCCGTTGCCGGTCGGCCTCGGCGTGCTGTTCAGCGCCACCCCGGCACTCAACCCCGGCATCGGAGCCAGCATCCTCCCCATCAGACAGCCCGAGATCGCCCTTGCCGGCCTGATCGTCGCCGTCCCGATCCTGATCGTCTTCGTAGCGTCTTCGAAGCTGCTCGTACGTGGTGTTCTCGCCGGCTCCGTCAAGAGCTGACCACTGAAGACGTCGCGCATGAGCCCCCGCCCTCGAAGATCTGCGGGATCACAACCAAGGAGATTGTTTCAATGACACGTGGCGCGACGATCGTTTCCGCCGAGGCTTGGCTGGTCGACCTCGAAGTCGAAACCAAACGCACGGATGCGGTGCAAGCGTTCCTCAAGCAGGAGACGGTGTTCGTCTCGTTGACGACCGCCGACGGACTGACCGGGCTCGGCTACAGCTACACCATCGGCACGGGTGGCCGTGCCGTTCTCGAGATGCTGCGAGGCGGTCTCCTCGACGCCGTGATCGGGGAGGACGCGGATCGCCCAGAAGCCGTCTGGTACGCCGCCTTCAACTCGACCCGAGCCACCACGATAGGGCCGATCACGTCCCTGGCGCTCGCCGCGATCGATACGGCGGTGTGGGATGCCCGATCGCGACGCACCGGAATCCCGCTCTGGAAACTCGCGGGCGGCTCCTCGCCGTCTGTGCCGGTCTATGACACCGAAGGCGGGTGGCTTCACCTCTCGCCTGACGAACTCGTGACTCAGGCGCTCGCGAGCCGGAACCGAGGCCTGCCCGGAGCGAAGATCAAGGTCGGCCTGCCGAATGCCCACCACGACCTTGCACGCTTGAGTGCGGTGCGTGAGGCGGTCGGCCCTGAGTTCCACGTCATGATCGACGCCAATCAGTCGCTCACCAGCGCTGAGGCGATTCGTCGGGCGAACCTGTTCCGCGACCTGGACATCTTCTGGTTCGAGGAGCCGCTCCCCGCTGAAGATGTCGCCGGCCACGAGCGGCTCGCGAACACGACGGCGATTCCCGTGGCGGTCGGCGAGAGCATGTACTCCGTCGGGCAGTTCCGGGAGTACCTCCAGCGCGGTGCCGCGTCGATCGTTCAGGTGGATGTCGCCCGGGTCGGTGGAATCACCCCCTGGCTGAAGGTCGCGCATCTCGCTGAGTCGTTCAACGTCACTGTCGCACCGCATTTCCTGATGGAACTGCACCTCTCCCTTGCCTGCGCGATTCCCAACGCCCTCTACCTCGAGCACATCCCGCAGCTGCGCGCCGTCACGACCTCGGAGATCACGATCCGCGACGGCGCGGCGTGGGCTCCCGAGACGCTCGGCCTGGGCATCGACTGGGACCTCGACGGCCTCGACGATGCGAGGGTGGCTTAGCTATGCAGGTCACATCCGTACGACGTCGCATGCTCCGAACCACGGTGTCGCTGACAGAACTCGGGATGGGCGCCGCCCAGCTCGGGAACCTCGGTCGTGCGATCACGGACGAAGAGGCCGCGGCCACCATCGATGCGGCCTGGGATGCCGGCATCCGATACTTCGACACGGCCCCTCACTACGGCCTCGGCCTCTCCGAACGCCGGCTCGGACACGCCTTGTCGACACGTCCGCGTGACGAATTCGTCCTCTCCACGAAGGTGGGCCGGCTGCTCGTGCCGAGCGGAAATCCCGAAGGCGCCATGGACGACCAGAACTTCGTCGTTCCCGCCACGGTGCGACGCCAATGGGACTTCCGCCGCGACGGCATCCGCCGGTCCGTCTTCGAAAGCCTCGACCGGCTCGGGCTCGACCGCATCGACATCGCGTATCTGCACGACCCCGATGAGCACGGCGAAGCGGCCCATGCCGAGGCGATCCCGGCGCTGATCGAGTTGCGCGATGAAGGAGTGGTCCGTGCCGTCGGCGCCGGGATGAACCAGTCGGCGATGCCCGCCGAGTTCGTCCGGCGCCACGACATCGACGTGATCATGCTCGCGGGGCGCTACACCCTGCTCGAGCAGGGAGCCCTGGATGAGCTCCTGCCCCTCGCCGAGGAGCGCGGCGTCGGCATCGTGGCCGCCGCGGTCTACAACTCCGGACTCCTTGCCACAGCTCGTCCGGCCGCGAATTCCTCCTACGATTACGCCCAAGCGCCGTCCGAGGCCATCGCACGCGCGAACAGGCTCGCCGATGTCTGCGAGGAATTCGGCATCACACTGCCGGAGGCCGCTATCGCCTTCCCGCATCGGCATCCGGCAGTGGTCTCCGTTGTCGTCGGGACGAGGACCGCGGAGCAGGTGGCGGAGACAGTGCGTCGGTATACGGCCCGCATCCCCGAAGAGTTCTGGACGGCACTCGTCGAACGTGGTCTGGTGCGCAGTGTCTGAGCGTTCAACAGGCGAGATCATCGACTCCCACCAGCATGTCTGGAATCTCGAACGAGCCGAATACGCCTGGCTCGGCCCCGAGGCTGGACGGTTGTACCGCACCTTCGACATGCACGAGGTCTTGCCGGACTTCGAGGCGGTCGGCGTGACCGGTACGGTGCTCGTCCAGTCCGCCGACAACGACGATGACACCGAGCACATGTTCGAGGTCGCCAGGCAGAACTCCCTCGTGGTCGGCGTTGTCGGGTACGTTCCCCTGCACGAACCTGACCGGGCAGCGGACCGACTGGCCGAGTTGCAGCGTGAGCGGAAGTTCTGCGGCGTCCGCAACCTGATCCACGATCGCACGGATCCGCACTGGCTTCTCCGCCCTGACGTGGATGCAACCCTCGGCCTCCTGGAGCAGGCCGGCGTCCCGTTCGACGTCGTCGGGGTGCTTCCCGAACACCTTCGGGCGGTCGTCGCGATCTCGGAGCGGCATCCGCAGCTGACCATCGTGCTCGACCACCTCAACAAGCCACCGATCGGGTCGGACGACTGGCAGCCCTGGGCCTCACTGCTCGCCGAAGTCGCCGAGAATCCGCGCGTCTACGGCAAGGTGTCCGGGCTGTACTCGGCTGTGGGTCAACCCGGAGACTGGACCGTCGAAACGGTCCGCCCGGCCTTCGAGCACGCATTCGACGTCTTCGGAGCAGGCCGCCTCATGTACGGCGGTGACTGGCCGGTGTCGCTCATCGCCGGAGGATACGCACGGGTGTGGCGAGGCATCCGAGACCTGCTTGCTGACGTCGACGACAACGACCGGGCCGCCATCCTCGCGGGGACCGCCCGATCCTTCTACCGACTCGACGACACGAAGGCCACCGATGACTGAACCGTTCACCCTCGCCCGCCTCGGCGCGCCCGGCGAGGAGCTCCCCGTCGTCCGGCATGCCGGGCGCACCCTCGATGCGCGCCCCGTCGCTCACGACTTCGACGGCGCCTTCTTCGGGTCCGACGGGATCTCTCGATTGGCGGGCGCGCTCGGGCTGCTTCCCGAACTGGACGCCTCCACGATGCGGATCGGGGCTCCCATTGCACGGCCCGGCAAGATCGTCTGCATCGGCCTCAACTACAGCGACCATGCCGCAGAGACCGGGGCGGCGCTCCCGACCGAGCCCGTCGTCTTCATGAAGGATCCATCGACGATGGTGGGGCCATTCGACGATGTGCTCATTCCGCGCGGATCCCGAAAAACCGACTGGGAGGTCGAGCTCGGTGTCGTGATCGGCTCAACCGCCCGGTACCTGGACTCGGCCGCCGACGCGCTCGCCCATGTCGCAGGGTACGCAGTGTCACACGACGTGTCAGAGCGGGAGTTCCAGCTCGAGCGGGGCGGCCAGTGGGACAAGGGCAAGAGCTGTGAGACCTTCAACCCGTTCGGACCAGAGCTGGTGCCGGCCGGCCTGGTCCCCGATCCGCAGCAGTTGGGCCTGCGCCTCTGGGTCGGCGGCGAAATGCGCCAGAACGGCACAACCGCGAACATGCTGTTCACGGTCGCCCACGTGGTGTGGTACCTGAGCCAATTCATGGTGCTGCATCCGGGTGACGTCATCAACACCGGTACGCCCGCCGGCGTTGCGCTCGGAACACCCGGCAACCCGTACTTGCGGGCCGGCGACATCGTCGAACTCGAGATCGACGGGCTCGGACGGGCCCGGCAGAGGATGGTGCAAGCATGAACGATTTTGAAGGTCTGGTGGCCGTGGTCACGGGCGGGGCATCCGGCATCGGCCTCGCCGCGGCGCAGACGCTCGCCGCTCGTGGGGCCAGAGTGGCGGTGCTGGACCGAACCACCGAGGTAACGCACCCGCTCGTCGCCTTCGAAGCCGACGTCACCGATCGAGCGAGCGTCGAAGCCGCCATCGCGGCGGTCGCAGCCTCCTTCGGCCGCATCGACATCATCATCAACAATGCCGGCATCAGCGCCGTCGGGACCGTCGAAGAGAACGGCGACGCCGAGTGGGCGCGCGTGCTCGACGTCAACGTCATCGGCATGGCCCGGGTCGCGGCGGCCGCCCTGCCATGGCTGCGACGATCACCGGCGGCCGCGATCGTCAACCTGTGCTCCGTCGCAGCGCTGAACGGACTCCCGCAGCGTGCGCTCTACTCCGCGTCGAAGGGTGCGGTCCTCGCCCTGACATATGCCATGGCGACCGATCATGTCGCAGAGGGAGTACGTGTGAACTGCGTGAGCCCTGGCACGGTCGCCACCCCGTTCGTCGAGCGCATGCTCGAGGGCTTCGCAGACCCGGATGCGGAGCGAGCCGCCCTCGATGCCCGCCAGGCCACCGGCCGCATGGTGACACCTCCCGAAGTCGCCGACGCGATCGCCTTCCTTGCAAGTCCGATGTCCGGCTCCATCACGGGCACAGCGCTCGAAGTCGACGGTGGCTTGACCCACCTCCGGGCGCGCGCGGCGGGGGAGCGTCGATGAGGCGGCTCGGTTCAGTGATCGGGATGCCTCCCGAGAACCGCGAGCAATACGAGCGCCTGCACGCTGACGTGTGGCCGCTGGTGCTCGAACGGCTTTCGGCGGGCAACATACGCAACTACTCGATCTTCCGGCACGGCGACGTGCTCTTCTCCTACATGGAGTACGTCGGTGACGACTACGACGCCGACATGGCCTGGATCGCTGAAGACCCTGTGACTCAACGCTGGTGGGCGGTCTGCGGCCCGCTGCAGCGACCGTTTCCCGAGAGGGCAGCGGGCGAATGGTGGATGACCATTCCCGAGATCTTTCACGTGGACTGATGAGCGACCCCACTCCCAGGTCGCCCGAGCAGCCCATGCGCGAGGGAATCGCTGCCCTGCTTCACAGCTCCATCCGCGGCGCACTCACGATCCGGACGACAGCCGCCGGGCTGATGCCGGCGCGCCTGCCGGAGTGGACACGCAGTCAATTCGACGGACCGATGCTCGCCCTGGCCTCCGAACAGTGCTCAGGAGTGCGGATCGCACTCTCGACCGCGGCTCGGTGGATCGAACTCGAGTTCACCTCCACACGGCTGATCTTGGGGAACACACCCCAGGAGATGGTTCCGGCCGTCCTTGGCGTCACCATTGATGGGCGACCGCACTCGGCGGAAACCTCAATCGATGGGCGCTATCGACGCGGAACGAATCCCAACGACCTGACTCTCGTTCCCGGACGGCCGACGATCGCCCGGGTCGACGTCGGGGCCGGCGGGCGAGAGCAGGACATTACCCTCTGGCTACCGAACAATGCGTCCGTCGAGATCCACGACATCCGTGCGGACGCGCAGCTCCTCCCCGCACCTCAACCTGACGTGCCGAAGTGGTTGCACCACGGAAGCTCGATCAGCCACTGCGCTGAAGCGGACACACCGTTCGGGGTCTGGCCCGTGGCGGCGTCGCGCGAGCTGGGTTTGGAAATCACCAGCCTGGGCTTGGGGTCCAGCGCTCACCTCGACCAGTTCGTCGCACGAACCCTGCGCGACAATGACGCCGATCTCATCTCACTGAAGGTCGGCATCAACATCGTCGGCGCCGACTCACTCAAACGTCGCACCTTCGTCTCAGCACTCCACGGATTCCTGGACACCATCCGCGAAGGCAAGCCAGATACCCCGATCCTGCTCATCTCGCCGATCACCTGCCCGATGCTGGAGGACACCGCCGGACCGGTTGAATACGACGACGGCCAGCAGCGCTATCTCGCCACGCGTCGAGCCGAAGCCGGCGTACCGTACACGGACGACGCGCTCACCCTCCGTGCAGTCCGGGCCCTCATGAGCAGCATCGTCGAGCAGCGGTCTGAGCGCGACGGAAATCTTGTCTACCTCGACGGAACCGCGCTGTTCGGACCTGACGATGTCGACGACCTACTGGACGGCATCCACCCGAACTCCGCCGGGTATCGCCGGATAGCCGCTCGATTCGTTCAGTCTTCCGTGGTGGTGGACTGGTGCTCGGCCCGCCTGCGACACCCAACACGCCGACCAATCGCGTTACAGCAAGGGAAAAGGTGACGGATGCTGCGGCAACGAGCCACTCTCTTCGACGCGATCGCGCACCCCGTGCGCCGGTCGATACTCGAATGCCTCCTGCGGGAGCCTGCGCAGGCAGTATCAAGCAGTGTGTGAGTGTCGTCCATACCCTCCGCTTGGAAGCGTTCGAGGCGGTCGACGACTGGATCGCGCCGCTCGAGATCCTGCGGTGGGGGACGGCGTACTGAGGTCGAACTTGGCGAACGAGCGGCAGGGCTTCCGCAACTGGCTCCTCGACGGGCTCTCGGATTCGACCGGCTCCCATCAGGGGGCCTATGCGGCGAGGACCGAGAGCACGCACTCATGGTGGCGGGATGTGCCTGACCGGCGTCGACTATTTCTCGACGCTCGGCTACCAGCCGGCCACCGCTGCGCTCGCGGCCGGACTGCTCTCGCCGTTCGCGACGATCGTGCTCGTCGTGCTGACCCTCGCCGGCGCATTGCCGGTCGACCGCCGCGTGGCGAACGAGAGCTTCAAGGGCTCGGGATCGATCGCGATGCTCGAGCGCCTGCCACATCCCGAAGGAGTCGCGCACGATCTTCCTCGAGGTGCATCCGGCGGACTCCTCCGACTTCGAAGAGGACCTCGAAGTGCGCGGCGTCGATGTCCGACAGCCAGCACTCGAGGAGTGGCGGAAGTGCGGAGATTGCGTAGGAGGACGCAGCGAGCGGGCATGTGTCATGGGACGAGGTTCAGCGCGATGGCGATCGTGCCGGCGGTCGCTGCGATCGAAGTCACGCCGACGTGCATCCCGATCGATAGCCGGATGTCCTTCTTCTTCCAGACGAGCCAGGGCCCCGGGAAGAAGAAGATCACGCGAGAGACGAACACCCACGGCGACCAGAAGTGATACAGCGAGAACAGAACGGTGCTGAGCACCGGCGCCCAGCCGCCGAGGTGAGCGATGCGCGGCATCAGAAAGCCGCGGAAGTAGAGTTCTTCGATCAGTGGTAGGGCGATCCCGGTCAGCGGCAGGCAGATCACCATCGTGGTGAGCAGCACCGAGTGGGAGTACCCATTGAGGTACGTGGTCGCGCTGCCGTCGCCGGCGAACGGGATCCAGGTGAAGAAGTTCTCGAAGAAGAAGCTGTCAATCGGAGCCAAGGCGAACCCCAGCACCCCCATCCACAGAATGAGCGGGATGACCATCGCGACGAGCTTCCCGCGCGGGAGCGGCTTGTCGGTGTAGTGGAGCACGCCGCGCAGGGAGAGCTTCCCGTTGCGGATGCGTCCCAGCCACAGCAGCACCAACTGGATCGGCACGAGAATCAGGCAGAGCGCAATCGCCCAGCCGAGGAACGCCGGGTACCCGATGGCGGAGACGAAGGGTTCGGCGATGAACAGGTAGGCGGCGACAATCAGGGCGCCAGGGACGAGGTGCAGCGCGATCGAAAGGGGCAGCGAGTGGCGTTCGCCCAACAGACGTTCGGCAATTCCGTTCGGTCGAGTGGCGTCCCTCGTGGTCGTCTCTGTTGTGGACATGAGTCCGTGTCTTCCTTCCGTGCTGTTCGGGTGGAGCAGAGCTGTTCGACTTCTCCTCCGCCGACTACTCGGTGTGACTACCTACCGGTACATAGTAGGCATGAGTACTAGTAGATAGCAACACTGAATAGTGTCGTCGGGTGTCGGTCGCCTGAAATTCACTCTTCGCCGGTGAGGTGACGGATACGCCCTCTGAGTCGCAGACGGTGTGCGCTCTGAGCGAACTCGTCCCGCCGGCCGAAATGACGAAGCAGACTGACTCCGTGAACGAAGACTCTCCTGACGCGGAGGCACTGGATGCCTATTCGACGACGGTGATGCGCGTGACGCGGACGGTGCTGCCATCGGTCGCGGCTGTGGACGTGCGCACGCGCCACGGCAGGGGTGCCGGCAGCGCGACGGTGATCACCGCCGAACGTCATCTTCTGACGAGCGCCCACGTCGTGGAGGGAGCCTTCGAGGTGAGCCTGGCCTTCTCGGACGGCACCTCCGTTCCGGCCGACGTCGTCGGCGCCGACCCGCTCTCCGATCTCGCAGTGCTCCGCGCTGACGGACCGACGCCGCAACCAGTGACATTCGGTGATGCGGCCGAGCTGCAAGTGGGCCAGCTCGTGGTTGCCCTCGGCAACCCGCTGGGGCTGGCAGGCAGCGTCACCGCCGGCATCGTCTCCGGCCTTGGGCGCTCACTGCCGACCCGATCCGGACGCGTGATCGACGAGGTGATCCAGACCGACGCAGCTCTCAATCCTGGCAACAGCGGTGGGGCGCTCGCGGACAGTTCCGCCCGCATGGTCGGAGTCAACACTGCCGTCGCAGGATTCGGGCTCGGACTCGCGGTGCCGATCAACGGGACCACGATCGAGATCATCGACGCCTTGCGCACCACTGGCCGGGTGCGCCGTGCCTGGCTCGGGATCGCCGGGGCAAAGGTCCGGCTCGGCCCCGAGGCAGCCGCGAGAGTCGGGTCGGATACCGGCATGCAGGTGGTCTCAGTCGTCCCGAGCAGCCCCGCAGCCGGCGGTGCACAGGTCGGTGACATCGTCATCTCACTCGACGGCATCGCCATCCTGAACCCGACCGACGTGCAACGTGCGATGGTCGCGGGTGCGATCGGACATCGGATGGAAATGACGGTGTGGCGCAATGGAGCGCTCGTCGACGTCGTCGTCGAGCCAGAGGAACTGCGGGCGCCCTGAGGCATTCTCGGCCCTTCTGGGCTCCACACGGGTAGGTCGCCTCGACACCGGACTCGAACTGCCGCTGAAGGTCACGTCTGGTCAGCGGCGCGGTGGCACGAATGCGCGGGGACCCGGGGCATCCCTATACTCGATGGTGACGCAAACATCGCGCTCCTTCCTTCCCTCCGAACCGTTGAGATCACATGGCACGAACCCTGACCACCGGCGCCCCATGGCGGGTCATCCTCGTCTTCGCGGTTCCGTTGCTCATCGGCAACGTGGTGCAGCAGCTCTATCAGGTGGTCGACGCGATCGTCGTCGGCAGGCAACTCGGCATCGACTCGCTCGCAGCGGTCGGCGCGACCGGGTCCCTGTTGTTCCTGTTGCTGGGATTCGCGTGGGGCGTCACGTCGGGCTTCGCGATCCCCACGGCGCAGGCATTCGGTTCGCGCGACCTCGACGCCGTGCGCCGCTCGGTCGCGGCCGGCACGCTCCTGACCGGCGCAATGAGCGTCGTGCTCACGATCGGCGCCCCGCTCATCGCCGGTCCGACGCTGCAGTTGCTGCAGACTCCCGACGAACTGCTCGCAGAGGCGACGGTGTTCGCCCAGATCAGCTTCCTCGGGGCATCCGCCGTGATGTTCTTCAACTACCTGTCCGCTGTGATCCGATCAATCGGCGACTCGCGCACCCCGCTCGTCTTCCTGACGCTCTCGTGCCTGCTGAACATCGGTCTCGTGGTGCTCATGGTGGGTCCGCTCGACTGGGGTGTCGCGGGGGCCGCGCTGGCCACGGTCGTCGCTCAGGCGGTGTCGGTCGTGCTGTGCCTCGACTTCATCCGTCGCCGGATTCCGGTGCTGCACGTGCGCCGAGCCGACTGGCGGGTCTCGCGGGCGGAGATCCTCGAGCACCTGCGGGTCGGAATGCCGATGGGCTTCCAGACCTCGATCATCGCGATCGGCACGCTCACGGTCCAGGTGGCGTTGAACGAACTCGGCGCCGACGCGGTGGCCGCCTACACGACCGCATCCCGTGTCGATTCGATCGCCGTGGCGCTCCTGTCGTCGCTGGGCCTCGCCGCATCGATGTTCGCCGCGCAGAATCTCGGCGGTCAGCGTCCCGACCGCATTCGGCGAGGAGTCGTGCAGGCGACCTGGATGTCGATCGGTGCGGCGATCGCCATCGGTGCGCCCCTCATCGTGTTCAGCGAGCAACTGGTGCGGGTGTTCGTCGGGGACGGGTCGGAGGCGGTCGTCGACGCCGCCTCGTACATGCTGGTGGTCGACGGCTTCACCTACACGGCGCTCGGAGTGCTGTTCGTGCTGCGGGGTGTGCTGCAGGGCCTCGGTCGCACGGTGGCGCCGACCGTGACCGGAGTGGTCGAACTCGTCATGCGGGTGGGCGCGGCGATCGTGCTCGGTTCGGCGTTCGGGTTCGTCGGTGTCGTCTGGAGCAATCCACTCGCGTGGCTCGGCGCGATCGCGCTGCTCGTTCCCGCCTATGTGCTCGAGCATCGGCGGCTCGGCAGGATGCGCGTCGAACCGCTCGCTCCGACGCCGACCACGCCCATTCCGATCGTCGGCCCGGTCGACGGCTCGATGAACGTCGATGCGGTGGTGACCGGGTCGGTCCCGGCGCAGGACCTCGGTGCAGTTCCCCGTGAGGCGAAGTCGGGCTGAGCGCCGTCGGCACAGGTCAGGAACCGACCGTCCACGCGTACGTCGCGCCACTGCGCTTGGCGAGGATGACGTCGCCGCAGTCGAGACCGTCGTACGGCTCGGGGCCGAGACGGATGACGCGCTCGGCGAAGCCCGGGGGCGCCGGATTCGCAACGGTCTCGCACCCTTCGGGCGGGGCGGTATCCGCCGGGGCGTTCCACGCTGCAGCTGCGGCGCCCGTCGCCGGATTCCACGTCACCCGGATATCGCGCGCCGTCTCCGGGATGTGCGTCACGATGGGCAGCTTCCGAACCTCGGGATCCAGTGCGGACAGCTGGTACGCGTACTCCGACCGGTCATCGACCGGCTGCGACGCGAACGCGGCGTTCGCAGCGATGAGCAGGCCGCCGAACGTACCAGCGACGATGACGAGCCAGAGGATGCGGCTCTGCGTGCGGCTCATCCGTGGCGTGGTGTCGGTCAGGCTGCTCGAGCGAGGTGGTGCGTCCATGGTGTCCCATCTAACGTGGGCGAGGGTAAAGAACGGGTCAGGGCCAGCCCTGGTTCGTTCCAGGTCGTACGGACCCCCGCGAGTACGTGCCTCCAGCCTCGCTCGACGGGCGCGCCGCCGGTATGCCACGAAGGTGGCATTCGGACGAGCCGGACCGGACGCGTCGCGCGACGCGCGAGTGGACCCTGCCGTCTCCTCTCGTCCGGGCGATCAGGGCCGGGGGTCGGCGAGCTCGCCCAGGGTCCATGCGCGTCGAACCGCATCCGTGCGGGAGCTCGCACCGAGCTTCGCGAAGATGTGCGTGTTGTGCCGCTTCACCGTGCCGGTCGAGATGGAGAGCCGCTGGCCGATCGCCTGATTGGAGAGTCCGTCGCCGATCAGCTTCAGCACCTCGCGCTCCCGATGCGAGAGCACCGACGGCGCCGGGGGAGCATCGACCCGCTCGGCGTTGCCCGCGGTCGCCCGACGGACGGCATCGATGAGCTCGGCCGAGGTCGCCGACTTGGAGATGAACGCGCTCGCTCCGGCCGCGAGCAGATGGCCGGCGAGCACACGGTCGCGGTGCATCGTGACGATGACGATCCGGGTGCCCGGCGACTCGGCGAGTACCCGAGCGATGGTCGACAGCACCGGCACGCCCGGCATCTCGACGTCGAGCAGCAGCACATCCGGACGCATGGCGATCGTGGTGGCGATCGCACTCTCGCCGTCGGACGCGTCTCCGACGACGGCGATTCGGGCGCCGACCGAGAGCATCGCCCGCATGCCGTCGCGGAAGAGATCATGGTCGTCCGCGATGACGACGCGGATCGGAGCGGCGGCGGAGTTCATGCGTTCCGCGGCGCCACGAACGGAAGCGAGAGCTTCAGGCCGGTAGCGCCGGCGCGGTTCAGGAACTCGACGGATGCGCCGATGAGGGCGGCGCGCTCGGCGATGCCACGGAGGCCGAGCGAGGTCGTCTGGGGCTTGTGGTCATAGCCGTCTCCGTCGTCGGTGACCGTGATCGTCACCTTGGTCGGCGACCACTCGAGGCGGACCGTGATCGCCGTCGCCCGTGTCGCATGGGTTCGGGCGTTCCGGGTCGCCTCCATGACGATCATGAAGAGCTCCTCCTCGGCCAGCGCAGTCAACGGGCGTGCGGCCCCGGTCTCGACGGCGTGAACAGGAAGCACACCGCCCCCGCCGGTCGCGTAGGCGTACTCCTCGATCGCCTCGAGCAGCGAGCGGTCGCCGACGAGCGAGCGCAGGTCGAGTGCGAGATCCTGGGTATCGGCGAGCGCGACTCGCAGGATCCGCATGGCTGCCGTCAGCGATTCATCCGGGCTCGTGGCGTTGGCGATCTCCAGACGCTGGAGGCCGGCGGCGATGCCATGGGCGATACGGTCGTGGAGCTCGCGGGAGATGCGCTGCCTGGTCTCGTACTGCGACAGCTGCAGCCGCCCGCGGAGCACCGCGACGTACGCGATCGCGCCCGGCGGGAAGCGGCGCCAGATCGCGTGGTGCAATGCGCCTGCGATGTCGAGTTCGCGGCCGGGGCGCTCGTCGGCGATCTTCGGCAGGGCGATCGAGAACAGGAGTTCGGCGGCCATCAGCGGTTCTGCCGGATCCATCGCCATCGCAGCGGAGCGCTGGCCATGGGAGCTGAGGTCGGGAAGGTCGTGGTACTCCACGGAGACGGCGGGGCGTTCGACGGCGTTCTCGACGGCGGCGAGCGTCTCTGCGACGATCGCGCGCACCTGGAACTCGAGGCCGCCATCGACTGACTCATCGTTGGCGAGCGAGCTTCCTCGTTCGAGGAGTCGAGCACGGAGCTCCTCGAGGATCTCGTCGGGAACGGTCCGCAGTTCGTCCGGTCGTGTCGTCTCGATCACTCGTGCCTCCTCAGCAGCTCGCCCAACGCTATCCGCGTGCGACGGCACGGACAACGATGGGGCGCGGCGTTCGTCCGAAGATACGACGAAGGGAGTACCCGCCGGTCGTCAGCCGACGAGGCGCGTGCGAAGGCCCGTCAGCTCGTGGGGCGTGAGCCCGCCCGAACCGAGGTAGTCAGCAGCGCCCCCGTGTTCCGTGTCCACCCAGGCGAGAGCCTGCTCGATCGCATCGGGAGGAGTTCCCGTCACGAGCGTGCGCAGTTCGGGGGTGAGGGGGAGTCCGAGTGACGAGATCATGTGCAGCATCCCGTCGGCCCAGGGGCCGGCGAGGTTGTCCTGGGAGGCGGCATAGTCCGCCACGACCGCGGCGCGCTCTGCGCCGACCGCATCGAGCATGAGCGCCGTTGCGACACCGGTCCGGTCCTTGCCGGCCGTGCAGTGCACGAGCACCGCGGAGGGCGAGTCATCCGTCGACGCCGCGATGAGGCGTGCCACCTCGGCGAACCGGGCGGCGCCGTGTTGCACCATGCCGACGTAGAGCTCGCCCAACGTTGGTATCGACGGCGTCGCCTGAGCGGCCGTCTCGGGCGACGGCGATGCGCCGTGGGAGAGGGCGTTCTGCGCCATGTCGGCCATCGCGCCCTCGAGCAGCGCGAGTTCGGCGACCTCGAACGGACGTGACGTCGGAATGCGGTCGGCTGCGGCCTTCCGCTCTTCGGGAGTGCGGAAATCGACGATGACACCGATCTCGGTCGCGGCGAGTTCGTCGAGTCCGGTCTGCGTCAGACCCGACAGCGCGTCAGATCGGAAGAGCACGCCGCTCCTGGTCGTGCCGCCCGCCGTGAGCGGCGTTCCGCCGGTGTCTCGGAAGTTGTAGAGTCCATCGATCGTCATGATCGGTACCGTATCGCCCTGTCGGCTGCTCTGCTCATGCGATCGAGGTGAATGCCGACTCGAATCCGCCTCACCTTCGTACGATGCGCTCCGCGTAGCCGGCGTAGTCCTCGGCGATCTGTGCGGCGGACAACGGTCCGGCAGCATCGAACCACTGCGAGACGCCGGTGCACATGGTGATCATCGCGCGAGCGGCTTGACGGGGGTCGGCCACGACGAAGGCGCCGTGCGCGGTGCCGGTGCGCAGGATCTCGACGAGCATGCGTTCCTGGCGATCGCGGGCGGCGATGTGCCTGGCGCGCGCAACGGGCTCGAGACTGCGCAGTTCCGTCGCAGCGAGGAACGCGAGTTCCTTGCGATGCGCATGGAACAGGGCGAGGCACTCGACGTGGAGCCGCAGCTGCTGATCGAGGTCGGATCCGGCCTCCGCGAGTGCCGCGTCGCTCCGGCGCCAGAGGTCGTCCATGGCGTGGTCCATGATGGCCACGATGATCGCCTGCTTCGACGCGAAGTGGTGGTACAGACCGGGCACCGACATGTTCGCGGCCGCCGCGAGCGTGCGCGTGCTGGTGCCGTGATAGCCGTGTGCCACGAAGGTCTGCACGGCGGTTCGCAGTAACGGCGGCAGCGGGTCCTTCTCGAAGTCGCGCCAGTTCATCCGCGTTGCGGGCTCGTCATCGCCGGTCATCGCCACCTCCTCGTCTGCTGGATCGCATCATGCCACGGACGGGGCTTGACACTCCCGTTCCGCCTCGTGACACTTGAGGCTACCGAACGCTCGCTCGGTCCGACGACAACGGATGCATATGGACAACGACAACGCAGTCAACGCTCACCGCCTGGCCGGCAGGACGGCCCTGATCACCGGGGCCAGCCGCGGCATCGGGCTCGCCATCGCTCGACGGCTCGTCGCCGAAGGAGCTCGGGTCTGCATCACCGCCCGGAAGCCCGAGCCGCTCGCCGAAGCCGCAGCATCCTTCCCTGCAGGCACGGCGATCTTCGTCGCGGGCAAGAGCGATGACCCCGAGCACCGCGCCGAGGTCATGGACACCATCGCCCGCAAGCTCGGCGGCCTCGACATCCTGGTCAACAACGCGGGCATCAACCCCGTCTACGGGCCGCTGATCGACCTCGATCTCACCGGTGCGCGCAAGCTCGTCGAGGTGAATGTGCTCGGCACGCTCGCCTGGACCCAGGCCGCCTACCACCACGAGGCGCTCGGCTTCGCAGCGCGGCGAGGGGTGGTGGTCAACGTGGCCTCGGTCACCGGCCTCATCCCGTCCGAAGGCATCGGCATGTACGGCATCACGAAGGCCGCGCTCATCCACCTCACGCGCACCCTGGCGGTCGAACTCGGACCCGACATCCGTGTGAACGCCGTCGCCCCCGCGGTCGTCAAGACCCGGTTCGCCCGCGTGCTCTACGAAGGCAAGGAGGAGGAAGTCGCTGCCGCCTATCCGCTCGGGCGGCTCGGCACCCCGGACGACATCGCCGGCGCAGTCGCCTACTTCGCGTCCGACGACTCCGCGTGGGTCTCCGGCCAGACCCTGGTGCTCGACGGTGGGCTGCTCTCGGCAGGAGGAGCGGCATGAGCAGTCCCGTGCCGGAGCTGGAAGCGCTGCGCCTGCGCACGCGCGACTTCATCCGCAACGTCGTCATCCCCGCAGAGCCGGGCCCCGACGTGCGCCTGAGCGAAGAGCTGCGAGCCACGCTGATGGCGGCCGCAAAGGACGTGGGGGTCTTCGCCCCGCACGCTCCTCGTGAGTACGGCGGGCAGGGCGTGCCGATCGAGCACTGGTCGGCCGTCTTCCAAGAGGCCGGCTACTCGCCGATCGGGCCGAGCGTGCTGAACTGCATGGCACCCGATGAGGGGAACATGCACATGCTCGGCCTCATCGCGACGGAGGCCCAGAAGGAGCGCTACCTGGCGCCCCTCGCATCGGGTGCCGTACGTTCTTGCTTCGCGATGACGGAGCCGCACCCGGGGGCCGGATCCGACCCGGATGCGCTGCGCACCGAGGCGGTGAAGGTCGAGGGCGGTTGGGTGATCAACGGCCACAAGCGGTTCATCAGCGGCGCCGAGGTGGCGGGCTTCGCGATCGTGATGGCCCGCAACGAAGCCGGCGAGGGCGTCCCGGCCGGGGCGACCATGCTGCTGGTCGACATGGACAATCCGGGCATCCGGATCGGCGAACAGATCCACGCGATCGACCGCGCGATCGCCGGCGGACACCCGCACGTGCACTTCGAGGACTGCTTCGTCACGGACGACGCGGTGCTGGGCGCGCCAGGGGAGGGTTTCCGCTACGCGCAGGTGCGGCTGGGCCCGGCCCGGCTGACGCACTGCATGCGATGGCTCGGCCTCGCTCGTCGATCCCTCGACATCGTGCTCGACCGCATCGACGAGCGCGAGATCTTCGGGCACCGCATCGCCGAGTTGGGCATCGCGCAGGACATGATCGCGCAGTCGGTCATCGACATCGAGACATCCGATGCGATCATCGCCAAGACCGCAGCGCTGCTCGAACGCGATCCGAAGGCCGGATCGGCCATGTCGTCCATCGCCAAGGTGCACTGCTCGGAGGCCGTCTTCCGCGTGATCGACCGGGCGATCCAGCTCTGCGGCGGCGACGGCGTCACCGATCGTCTCCCGCTCGCCTCGTACATGAACGAGGTGCGACCCTTCCGCATCTACGACGGCTCGAACGAGACGCACAAGTGGGCGATCTCCCGCCGCGCCTCCTCGCGCCGTCGCACGGAGGTCGCTGCGGGGGCCGCGAGGATGGACATCGTGGCCGGTGCGGCGTCGTGATTTCGACACCTGACGGGGTGGAGGTCGTGGCCACCAGAGCGGATGCCGAGGCGATGGCGCGACCGCCGCTGCTGGTGCTCGATGCCCTCACCGGCTTCCTGGATGGCGAGGGGCTCGGCTCGGGCGCGATCTCGTGGCAGCGCATCGGCGAGGGCCACTCGAACCTGACGTACCTGCTCCGCCGAGGGGAGCGCTCGCTCGTGCTCCGGCGCGGCCCGCGTCCGCCGCTGCCGAAGTCCACCCACGACATGGTGCGCGAGTCGCGCATCCAGCTGCTCGTGAAGGCAGCCGGGATCTCGGTGCCGAACATCGTGGCCGTGTGCGCGGATGACTCGGTGCTCGGCGTGCCGTTCTATGTGATGGACCACCTCGACGGCGCCGTCATCACCGACGCGGAGCTCGTCGGGCTCGACACTCCTGAGCAGCGCCGGGCCACGGCCTTCGCGGCCGTCGACGCGCTCGTCACGCTCCATGACGTGGACGCCGCCGGCGGCGGCCTCGAGCGCGTGGGCCGGCCGGACGGATACCTGGAGCGGCAGGTGGGCCTGTTCTCCTCGCTGTGGGATGCCTCGACGCGGCGGTCCGTGCCGGAGATCGCGTCCGTTGCATCGTGGCTTGCGGCGAACTCCCCGACGAGTCAGCGGGCCTCGGTCGTGCACGGCGACTACCGCATCGGCAATCTCATGTTCGAGCACGGCGCCCCGCCGCGGGTGCTGGCGATCCTGGACTGGGAGATGGCGACCGTCGGCGACCCGCTCGCCGACCTCGGATACTTCCTCGCCACGTACGCGGAGGCGGGAGCGGCGTCGACTCCGCTCGAGCTCACGCCGGTCACCCGCTACGAGGGCTATCCGTCTCGGGCGGAACTGGCGGCACGGTACGGCGCGGCGACCGGACTCGATCTGTCGGAACTCCGCTGGTATCAGGCCCTCGCGCTGTGGAAGGCCGCCGTCTTCTGCGAGGCGATCTACACGCGGTGGTTGAACGGCGAGCGGCCGGGTGACCGGTTCGCGCCGACTCTCGCCGATGGCGTGCCCGCGCTCGTCAGGGAGTCGGCCAGGCTCATCGAGGGCTGAGCCCGTGGGCTCTGGCGGTCAGTCGCGCCCGACGACGAAGCTCGCGACGGTCGCGACGCTGCCGCCGAAGTTCAGGGTGGCCACGTTCCTCGCGCCCTCGACCTGCGTCTCACCCGCCCGGCCGGTCACCTGCAGGCGGGCGTCGTTGAGCATTCGCACGCCCGTCGCTCCGACCGGATGGCCGCCGGAGAGCAGTCCTCCGGAGGGGTTCACCGGAATGGACCCGCCCATCTCCATGCGGCCGTCCTCGATCGCCTGCCAGCCCTTGCCCGGCTCGGTGATGCCGAGGTGGTCGATGGCCATGTACGAGCTGATCGAGAAGCAGTCGTGCAGCTCGATGGCATCGAGGTCGTCGGGTCCTCCGATGCCGGCCCTGCCGTAGCTGTCGGCGATCGCAGCCCGGAGGTGCGGAAAGAGGAACTCGCTGTCGACGGAGGCGCGCAGCTTCTCGTCGAGTGCCATGGACGAGGTCGCGTGCCCCCAGCCCGTGATGCGCGGCGGCAGTTGGGCGTACCCACGTCTCGTGCGCCAGCGTTCCGCGTACTCGCGGCTCGCCAGCACCACGGCGCTGGAGCCGTCGCTGATGCGCCCGCAGTCGCTCTTGCGCAGCGCCCCCTGCACGATCGGGTTCGCCTCGTCGTCATCGGCGAAGGACGCCGCGGTCTCGATCCAGTCGCGCGTCTGCGCCAGCGGATTGCGGCGCGCGTTGGCCCGACTGTTCTGCACGAGCCTCGAGAGATGCTCGGTGGTCATGCCGCCGTAGCGCCGGGAGATCTCGTCGGCGATGCGGTCGAACGCGGTGGGCCACGCCAGCTCGCCCAGATCCTCTCGGGAGCGCCAGCCGGCACATCCCAGATTGTTCGCCGCAACGGTGCCTGGGACGTTGCGCATCTGCTCGACGCCGAGCACGAGGACGACGTCGTAGAAGCCGGCCTCGATGTCGGCCATGGCGCCGAGCGCGGCCATGCTCCCCGATGCGCACGCTGCCTCATGGCGCGATGAGGGCAACTGGCTCCACTCCTCCGTGACGGCCGGAAGCATGGCGCCGAGGTGCGACTGTCCGGTGAAGATCTCGCTCGAGTGGTTGCCGACGTGCCCGCGCTGGATGTCGCCCGGATCGATCGCGGCGTCCTCGACGGCGCCGAGCGCGGCTTCCCGGATCAATGAGAACACCGCATCGTCGACGCCCTCGGCGGCGAGGTTGCGCTTGAAGTCCGTCTGGGATCCACCCAGGAGGTACACGCCTCGTCTGCTGCTCATCTTCTTCGGCTCCTGTCGGGGTGTCTGCGTCTCGGGCGGCTGCGTTCCGGCACCGGCACGGTCACGCGAAGGACTCGATGACGACGGCGGTGGCCAAGCCCAGCGCCGCCGGAATCACGACGAGGCCGTAGCCGCCGCCCTTCCGGCGCAGTTGGTCCAACGCGTTCGCCACGAGCACTCCGCCGCAGGCACCCAGCGGGTGGCCCACGGCGATGGCGCCGCCATGCGCGTTGACGAAGTCGGCCGGCAGTCCCAGCTCGCGGGTGAGGAGCAGGGGAGTCACCGCGAAGGACTCGTTCACCTCGACGACCGACAACTCGCTCGCCTGCAGCCCGGCCTGGTCGAGCGCCTTCCTGCTGGCGGGCACCGTCGCCTCGAGGCCCGGCGAGCGGACCGCGGCCTGACCCCAGCCGAGCACCGTTCCGATCGGCGTCCGATCGGACTGCTGCGCCCCGGCCTCCGAGGCGAGCACGACCGCGGCGGCGGCATCCGCGAACTGCGGCGCCGTACCGACGGTGTGACGGCCGCGGTCGGAACCCGTCGTGATGCCGAGGTGCCGTTCCACCCGCTCCCACAGCGGATCATCCGCGAACAGAGGTTCGAGCGAGGCCAGCGACTCCAACGTGGTGTCGGGCCGCGCGCCCTCGTCGTGCGCCAGCACGGTGCCGGACGGCGTCGTCACCGGGATGGTCGACTCCCAGGCGGGCGCGGCACTTGCGCGGAGTTGGCTGCGCACGCCGTACTCGTCGAGCTGAGTGCGGGAGAAGCCGGCACGGATCGCCGCGGCATCCGCTGAGACTCCGATGGAGACGAAACCGGTCGCCTCGCCCGCTGCCTTGTCGACGGCGAAGGCGGGCCGGTCGGCGAGCATCGGCACGCGCGACATCGATTCGACGCCCGCGGCCACGACGAGCTCCGCACCCCCGGAGCGCACCTGAGCGGCTCCGGACGCGATGGCATCGAGTCCGGAGCCGCACAGGCGGGAGACGACACCGGCGGGCACGGCGTCGGACCAGCCGGCGTGCATCGCCGCCACCCGCCCCACGTTCCCGCCCTGTTCCCCGACGACCGTGCTCACCCCCACGATCACGTCATCGACGCGATCGTCGGGCAGCCCTCGTGCCGTGAGCTCGCGCAGGACGACGGCCAGCAGCTCGGCCGGCGAGAGCCCGGCGAGGGTGCCGCCGCCGCGGCGGACCCGTGCTCGCGGCGTGCGCGCGGCGTCGAGGATCAGGGCCTTGCTCACGCCTGCGCCTCGGCGAGGGCCTTGCGCAGCTCGGTCTTGACGACCTTTCCGACGGGGTTGCGCGGAAGCAGCTCGACCACGCGCAGGTTCTCGGGCAGCTTGTACGAGGCGATGTGCTGTTCCCGCAGGAACTCGACGAGCTCCGGCAGATCCAGCGTGGTCTCGGGGTGCAGCGCCACGAACGCCGCGACCTTCTCGCCGAGCGTCTCGTCCAGGTCGCCGACGACCGCGACGTCTGCGACGGCCGGATGCTTCATGATGAGCGTCTCCAGCTCGACGGGGGCGATGTTCATGCCGCCGCGGATGATGATGTCCTTCGCCCGGTCGACGTAGCGGAGGAACTGACCCTGGTCGCCGGCGATCTCGAAGATGTCGCCGGTCTTCAGGTAGCCCGCCTCGTCGAACGGGTTGGAGAGCGTCTCGGCGTTAAGGTAGCGCGCGAAGAGCTGCGGGCCGCTGATGTGCAGCTCGCCGGGCCGGCCGGGTTCGGTGATCTCGTCGCCGGTCTCCAGGTCGTAGATCTTGACGTCGGCCCACTTCGACAGCTGCATCGACCAGTCCGTGCCCTCGGCGCCGTAGCGCGGGAAGAACCTCGCGCGGTCGTCGGGGCTCGGCAGGTCGACGCTGCTGGAGAGCAGGCCGACGCCCTCGTTGGAGCCGAAGAAGTTGATGATCGGGATGCCGAACCGCTCCTGCCATCCCCGCACCATCGCCGGGTTGAGCGGTGCGGAACCCGATCCGATCCGGGTCAGGCTGGTGAGGTCGATCCTGCTCAGCAGCTCCTCGTTGTGCAGCAGCATCGACAGCAGCGCCGGCGGTGCGAGCGTGTAGGTCACGCGTTCGCGCGCGATCTGGCCGAAGAACGTCGGGGCATCGAACGGGTGGTGCTGCACGAGCACGCAGCCGGTGCGGACCCACGGCAGCAGCATCGCGCAGATGCCCGCCATGTTGATCATCGGGAAGGCGTTCAGGATCACGTCGTCGGTGGTCGTCGCCGAGGCATCCTGACAGACCATGCTGAAGACGAGCCAGTCGTAGTGCGCCCGCATGACGCCCTTGGGCACGCCCTCGGTGCCGGAGGTCCAGCAGATCGTCACGCAGTCGTTGGGGTCGTTGGGAGTTGCGACGCGGTAGGCGGCCACGGCCGCCTCGTCCTCGGTGGTGGCCGCGGTCGGGAACAGGTGGGTCGCACCGGTGCTGTCCTCGCAGAGGGCGTCGTCGGGCAGTCCATAGCTGAACACGCCGCGGACGGTCGGCAGCTCGCCGCGCAGGCGGGCGAAGTCGTCGGCCGGGTGGCGTTCGCCGAAGGCGCGCGCCGCGACGACCCAGTCGAACTCCGCGGCGGCGCCCATCGTGGTGATCTCGTGATCGCGGTACTGCATCGCCAGCGGCGACACGGTGGCGCCGAGCGTCCACGCGGCGATGAGCACCTCGGTGAGCTCGATGCCGTTGGCGAGTTGGACGCCGATCGTGTCACCGCGACTCACTCCCGCTTCGGCGAGGCGTGCGGCCAGCGCCGTCACCTCGCTGTCGACCTCGCGCCACGTGAGGCGCCGCGCCGCGCCGCCGGCCAGGGCCGCGCGGTTGGCGGGGTCGACGATCGCGAGCGCGTCGCCGCGTCGGGCGGCCGTTGCACGGAACATCCCGTCGATGGTCTCGGGGGTCCATTGGCCGTCTCCGACGAGGCGGTCGACACGGGACTGGGGGTGCAGGTTCAGACGACTTTCGGACATGGGGGGCTTCCTTACCTGTTCGGGTGGGCGTCGGTCCCCGACAGCTCTGTCGGGGACCGACGTGGTGATCGGTTGGTCGTGCGTTCAGGCGAGCTGGTCTGCGCGGATCCACGTGGCGTGGAACCCCGCGGGTACGGACTGGGGGAGCTTGATGCGGGCGACCGGGCCGGCGGCCAGGTCATCGGCGGCGAGCACGAGGATCTCGCCGCGCCCCTCGATCTCGTCGTTGACGAAGGTCACCAGGTAGCCGTCGCTGTCGCTCGTGGATCCGTCACGGGGAGCGAACGGGCTCTCCGAGCCCCAGCGCCCTGCGCCGAACTGGTAGCTCTCCTTCTCGCCGGTCTTCGAGTCGTAGCGCACGATGCCGTCGAAGAGCAGCGTGGGCTCGTTCGCCAGGCTCATGTTGTACGAGTAGCGGTGCGGAACGCCGACGATGCGCTGGTCCATGCTGGGGAACTCGATGTTCTGGTCGTCGATGGGGCGCTCGGACGTCTGCCCGGTGACCAGGTCGAACTCGTAGCGGTACAGCTGCGCGTCCAGTCGCATGTACGCGAGCATGTTGGCCAGCGGGTGCTCGAAGGTCGACTGGTGCTGCGGGTTCTTCACGCGGCACACCTCCATGATGATCTTCGTCCCCTCTTCCCACGAGTTGACGACGTGGTAGATGTAGCAGGGCTTCGCTTCGAACCAGCGCACCTCGGCGCCGGATCCGTAGCGGGGGAGCACCGCGAAGCGCGACACGAGCGACTTGTCGTAGAAGATCCGGTACTTGCCGTTGCGGCGGGCCTCCTGGTCCTGCACGAGCGGAAGGTCCATCAGCACGGTGTAGTTCTCGGTGATCGCCATGTCGTGCGGCAGTCGGGGGCCGGGCAGGTCGACCTGCGCGAGGTGGGTCTGCGTGCCGTCGGGGCCGATGATGCCGTAGCGCATGTAGTTCATGTCGGGGCCGTAGTCGAACCAGAGCAGCTCGCCGGTGCGCTCGTCGGCCTTCGGGTGGGCCATCATGTCGCCCGCGAACGTGCCGAGGAAGTCCTGGGCACCGAGCGTCTCGAGTGAGAGCGGGTCGACGGCGTACGGGTCTCCGCACAGGTACCAGGTGGCGAGCACCTGGCCGCGGTGGAAGATCACGTCGGTGTTCGCGGAGTCCTTGATGCCGAGGCCGTGCCCGTTGCCGAACGGGTTGCCCTCCGGGTTCTCCATCAGGCCCGTCCAGAGGGACTTGCCGGCGGCGGATTCCTCGTGGAACGCCTTGGTGCGGACCCAGCGGTTGCGGTAGCGCACCTTGCCGCCGTCGAAGTGCACGGCATGGATCATGCCGTCGCCGTCGAACATGTGGTACCGGCCGGGGGAATCGAAACGACGGTTGGGCCCGTTGCGGAGGTAGACGCCGTTGAGGTCACGGGGCACCTCGCCGATGACCTCGAGGTCCTCGAGCGACAGCTCGGTCTGCACCGGTGCATAGACGCCGAGCAGGTAGGGGTTGTCGAACGAGCTGTCCGCACCGACGGCTCGAGCGACGGCGATGGGCTGGTCTGGGGTGTGCGTGGACATGTCGGATGACCTCGGATCTCAGTTGTGCGACGGGCGCAGCGGGCGACGGGATTGGACGACGCGGAAGCGTCCGGTGACGAACGCGTCGTCGGTGAGCGTGGCGGTGCCTGCGGGGTTGAGGCCGGAGACATGGAAGTCGCTGAAGGCGGCGGAGAAGTTGATGGGCATCGCGCCCGTGACGTTGATCGTGAGCGATGCCCCGGCGGACGCGAAGGCCTCCTCGGCGGCGTCGATCAGGTGCTCATCGGTGGAGTACAGGAACGCCGTGATCGCGCCGTGGGCGGCGGCGTCGGCGGCAGCGCGATGCAGCGCTGTACGCGCGTCGGGGACCCGGATGAGGAAGACGACGGGGCCGAAGCACTCGTGCGTGAACAGTGCTTCGTCATCGAGGGAGACCCGTGCGATCAGGGGAGTGCTGGTGCGGGCCTGCGGGAACCCGGGCGCGTCCCAGGTGCGAGGCTCGCTGAGCACGTGCGCCCGTGCACGCAGCGTCGTGGTGAGCTCGGCGATCTCGTCGATCGTGCGCTCGGCCTGGATGGCACCCAGTACTGCGGCGGCTCGACGCGGGCTCTCGGCGATCGCCTCGACGGCGGCGATCAGGCCCTGTTCGACCTCATCCGCGGAGAGGACCCCCTCGGGCGTGAGCACGCCGGACTCGGGGATGTAGATGTTCTGCGGCGCGGTGCACATCTGCGCCGAGAACAGCGAGATCGCGCCGGCGATGGCGCGCAGCGCCGCGGTCGAGTCGGTGAACGAGTCGAGCACGACGGCGTTGAGCCCGGATGTCTCGCTGTACACGCGTGCCTGACGAGCGTGGTCCTCGACCCAGGCGCCGTATCGGGCGGAGCCGGTGAAGTCGACGATGCGCACCGTCGGGTGGGTGGCGAGGACCGACGTGATCGGTTCGGCTGCGGAGTCGACCGCGAGCTGGACGGTGTCGGCGGCGCAGCCCGCGCCGGTCAGCGTCTCGCGCATGATCTCGACCGCGAGCGCCATCTGCAGCACCGACGACGGATGCGGCTTGACGATGACGGGGTTGCCCGCCATGAGGTTCGCGAACACGGCGGGGTAGACGTTCCAGGCGGGGAAGCTCGCGCAGGCGACGACGAGTGCGGGTCCCATCGGGACGATGCGGTAGGTCTTCTCCAGCGCGACCAGCTCGGCGCCGAACGTCTGCTCCCACGAGGCGGCGGTCGGCACGCGCGACAGCACCTGCCACGCTGCGGCGACGGCTTCGAGCCCCCGGTCCAGCGCGTTCGTTCCGCTGCCGGACTGGCTCATGCCCCGGCCCTGGCCCGTCGTGTGCATCGCCGCGAGTCCGAGCACGACGTTGGCCGCGAACATCCGCTCGATCATCTCGATGCAGATGCCGGCCCGCTCATCGATCGTGCGCGTGCTCCACGGGGCCTGCGCCTGCTGGGCGTGCTCGAGCAGCGCGGTCGCCTCGGCGCGGGGGTAGCTGACGCCGAGGGGGAGCCTCGTCCATGGCGAGACCTCGTCGGTCTGCAGCGTCGAGGCGCCGACGTGCCCCGGCAGGTTCAGCGGTGTCTCGAGCTGCGCCGAGAACCGTGCGGTCGCCTCTTCGCCCGTCGGGCCGGACGGCTCGCGGCCGGCGAACGCGCTGAACGCGGCACGCGTTCGGACCGCCTGGACGGCGTCGTCGAGCAGGCGGCGGTGTCGGGTCGCGAGCTCGGCGGGCGAACAGGTCGACGCCTGTTCTGCGGTGATCGTCTTCATTGAGAACTCCTCTGGCAAGTACCATAAGAGAAGTCAGCTCGCTGGGCAAGGGGCGATTTCCGCGCTGTCCGGCTCCGGCCACAGCACCAGCTGCGTGCAGCGGTACAGCGCGATGCGCTTGCCTGCCCCGTCGAAGACCTCGGCGTCCCACACCTGCGTGCGGCGCCCGCCGTGCACGAGCACGGCCTCCGTTCGCACGATGCCGGTGCGGGCGGTGCCGAGGTGCGAGGTCTTCTGCTCGACCGTCGTGAACCCGGATGCTCCGGGCGGCAGCGTCAGGCGGCATCCGAGTCCGCATGCGGTGTCGGCGAGTGCCACGACCGAAGCGGCATGCAGGTAGCCGTTGGGGGCCAGCACCGCAGGAGTGACCTCCATGCGCGCGTCGATGCGCCCCGCTTCGACGGCGGTGACCTCGATCCCCAGCAGGCCGGGGAGGCGTCCGGCCCCCAGCGCCGTCAGCTCGGCGGGCTCGGGGAGCCCCGTTCCGACGGTCACCGGTGTGCGGCGCGGTGCACGATCGTCACTCATCGCCGACCTCCACCGCGACGGCGATGCCCTGCCCCACGCCGATGCAGGCCGTCATGATGCCGATACCGCCGCCGCGTGCACGGACCGCCTCTGCGCAGTCGACGAGGGCGCGGGTCGCGGAGGCGCCGAGCGGATGCCCCAGCGCGATGGCCCCGCCGTTCGGGTTGACCTGCACCGTGGCGGGTGGGGAGAGCTCCCGGAGGCACGCGAGCACCACCGCGGCGAAGGCCTCGTTGATCTCGAGGACGGCGACGTCGTCGAGGGTGCGGCCCAGTCGGTGCAGGAGCTTCCCGACGGCGTCGACGGGCGCCAGGGCGAAGCGCGCCGGGTCGACGCCGACCACGGCGGAGCCGAGGATGCGGGCGAGCGGTCTGGTTCCGGATTCGGCCACTCGTCGCCCCGATGCGATCAGGGTCGCCGCAGCGCCGTCGCTCAGCGGCGAGGAGTTGCCCGCCGTGACCGAGCCGCCTGCCGAGAACGCGGAGGACAGCGCCGCCAGCGCGGCGGCACTCGTGTCGGGCCGGAGGCACTCGTCGCGCAGCAGTCCTGCCGTCTCGACGACCCGGCCGTCGTGGAAGCCGGTGTTCCAGGCCTCGGCGGCGAGCGCGTGGGATCGGAGCGCCCAGTCGTCCTGCGCTGCCCGATCGATCCCCAGCTCTTCGGCGATCAGCTCCGCCGACCGACCCAGCGAGGTGACCCACGGCGCCGGGAAGAGCGGGTTGACCATCCGCCAGCCCACGGTCGTGGGAATCAGCTCGGGGTGCGCCGGCAGTCGATCGTCGATCGGCGCCAGCACGTGCGGCGCTCGGCTCATCCCCTCGACTCCGCCGGCGATGACGAGGTCGGACTCGCCGGCTCGAATCGCCCGTGCCGCGAGCACGATGGATTCGGCGCCGGAACCGCACAGGCGGTTGACGGTCGATGCGGGCGTCGTGACGGGCAGGCCGGCCAGCAGTACGGCCATTCGCGCCACGTTGCGGTTGTCTTCGCCCGCGCCGTTCGCATCGCCGAGGATCACGTCGTCGATGCCGGCCAGCGTGATCGCCGGGTTGCGCTCAGCGAGCTCGCGCACGGGGATCGCGGCGAGATCGTCCACCCGGATGCGCGAGAGAGAACCGCGGTAGCGCCCGAACGGAGTGCGGACGGCATCGAGGATGTACGCGTGGTTCTGTTCCGCAGACGTCGTCGTCATGCATCACCTCCTGTAGAACTTCGCTTATAGTACCGATCATGACGACACCGGTGCTGGACGGAGCGAATACCGTCGGCGACGTGCTCGACGTCGCGGCCCGGCGCCACGGTGATCGGCTCGCCGTGCAGGACGCCGCGGGCGCGCTGACATTCGTCGAACTCCGCGAGCGCGCACGGCGCCTCGCCGACGGCCTGCTGCGCAGCGGGCTCCGCCCGGGGGATCGGGTGCTCGAGGCGCTGCCCAACAGCTGCGAGCTGCTCGTGAGCGAGATGGCATTGGCACTCGCGGGGCTCGTCAGGGTGCCGCTGAACCCGCGCCTCGGGCCGCGCGAGTGGCGCGGCATCCGTGTCGACAGTGGCGCGCGAGCCCTCATCGCCGACGGGCGCCTGCAGGGCGGCGATGGTGCCCGCATCACCGAGCACGTCACCTGCGAGATCACGGTGCGCGCGGACGAGGGTGTGATCGCGGACCTGATCGCCGACGGGTCGCCAGGGGCGCGTCTCGGCGCGGCGAAGCCGGAGGACGTGGTCGGCCTGGCCTACTCCTCGGGCACGACCGGCAAGCCCAAGGGTGCGCTGCGCACGCATCGCATGCGACTGGCATCGATGCGGGCCATGCTCCAGCACGTCGTCGAGCCGACGGGCGAGGTCGGGGCCTATCTGCACGCGGGGCCGGCGATCCATACGAGCGGTCTCTTCATCCTCCCGATGCTCGCCCTCGGCGCCCGGCAGGTGATGGCGCACCATCCGAACCCCGGCGCGATCGCCGGCATCGTCTCGGCGGAGGGGATCACCCATCTCGCGCTCGTGCCGAGCGTGGTCGACGCGCTCACGCGGCTTCCCGGGTCTGCTCGCCGATCGTTCGCGGGCGTCAGGATGCTCGCGTACGCCGGAGCGCCCATGCCGCCCGCGCAGATCCGACGGGCAGCAGAGCTCCTCACCCATCGGCTGGTGCAGTACTACGGCCTGGTCGAGGCGATTCCGCCGCTCACCGTGCTCGGCATCGATGATCACGCCCGAGGGTTGAGCGACGAACCGCACCTGCTCGGGTCCGCCGGGCACATCGTCGGCGACGCGCGCATCGAGATCCGGAGGGATGGGGGAACCCTCGGCGCGGGCGCCGATGAACCGGAACTCGGCGAAGTCGCGGTGAGCGGCCCCATGGTGACCCCCGGGTACTGGAACGCCCATGAGCGCACCGACCTCGGCAAGTCCTTCGATGGCGCTGCGCTCCTCACGGGCGACGTCGGCGTCGTCGTGGACGGGTGTCTCGTGCTCGCCGACCGCAGGAACAACATGCTGATCAGCGGCGGATACAACGTCTATCCCGGTGAGATCGAGTCGGCGGTGCTGTCGAGTCCCGGCCTGCGCGACGCCGTCGCGGTCGGTCTTCCCGACGAGCGTTGGGGGCAGCGGATCGTCCTCGCGTACACGACGACATCGGGCACGGACCTGGATGCGTCGCAGCGGGCCGCCCTCGACGATCGCCTCACCGGCCTGGCGCCGCACAAGCGGCCCAAATCGTGTCACTTCCACGCAGAGCTCCCGCTCGGTGCCACCGGCAAGATCGATCGCCGTGCCATCGCCGCGCAGCTCATCGCCGCGGAGCATCCGCTCTCCGGCGCCTCCGACGAAAGGCTCCCCGCGACATGACCCCCTCCGAACTGCTCCAGCGTCTGCGCCTGCCGGTGGTGGCCGCCCCGATGTTCCTGGTCTCGGGGCCCGACCTGGTCATCGCGGCGAGCCGCGCCGGCATCGTCGGCTCGTTCCCCACGCCGAACTGCCGCACCGCCGAGGAGCTCGACGACTGGCTCGAGCAGATCACGACGGCACTCGGCACCGGGGTGGACGCGCCGCCGTGGGCGTTGAACCTCATCACCCACTCCACGAACACGCGCCTGGGCGCCGACCTCGAGATGGTGGCGAAGCACCGCCCGCCGGTCGTCATCACCGCGTTGGGGTCGCCACGCCCGGTCGTCGACGTCGTGCATTCCTACGGGGGCCTCGTGCTCGCGGATGTCGTCTCGCTGAAGCTGGCCCGCAAGGCCGCCGATGCCGGGGCCGACGGGCTCGTGTGCGTGTCGTCCGGTGCCGGTGGCCACACCGGACACCTCTCGCCGCTGCCGTTCATCGCGGCGGTGCGTGACAGCTTCGACGGCCTGGTGTGCGTCGGCGGAGGGGTGGCGACCGGGGCCGGCGTCGCCGGCGCCGTCGCTGCGGGTGCCGACCTCGTCTACATGGGCACGCGCTTCCTCGCCACGAAGGAGAGCATCGCCGTCGAGGGGCACAAGCAGATGGTCGTGGGCAGCTCGATCGACGACCTCGTCGTCTCCGCCGCGATCACCGGCACCCCGGCGTCCTGGCTGCGCGGCTCGCTCGCCGCGGTCGGCATCGACCCCGACGCGGATGCCCCGACCGCACGGAACTACTCGTCGGAGATCTCGAACGTCCGACGCTGGAAGGACACCTGGGCCGCAGGTCAGGGTCTCGACAACATCGACGCGATCGAGACCACTGCGGACATCGTCGATCGACTGGTGATCGAATACGGCGCGGCCTGGGACCGGGTGGCCGGGCTCGCCGGGGCGCGCTGACTATGCTGACGGAGTGACGGCGACCATCCCCACCAGCGGGAGTGCGATCGGAATCGCGCTCCTCACCCTCGGTGACCGCTGGACGCTGCTCATCCTGCAGCGGGCCTTCGTCTCGCGTACTCGCCGCTTCGGCGACTGGCGCGCACAGCTCGGGCTGAGTGAATCGACGCTGGCCGCACGCCTGCGCGATCTCGTCGCAGCCGAGCTGATGGAGCGCGTCCCGTACGACGACAACGGCCGGACGCGCGAGGAGTACATGCTCACGCCTCGCGCGCTCGAGCTCTGGCGCCTGCTCCTCGCCATCTGGGGATGGGAGCAGGTGTCTGTTGCCGGTGCCGACGACGCTCCGAGGCTGATTCACGACGTGTGCGCGCAGGAGGCCCTCCCGATCCTCGGATGCGGCGTGTGCGACACCGCTCCGGTCACGGCCCGTGACACTTCCGCTGAGCGCGGTGCCGAGGCGGAGTTCGCGAAGGTCAGCGTGCCGCGGTTGCATCGTCGGGCCAAGGAATCGGCCACCCCGGCGGATGCGCTCTCCTACTACCCCGAGACGATGGAGATCCTCGGCGACCGCTGGAGTACCGCGATCCTCGCCGCGGCCTTCCTCGGCGTGCGGCGCTTCAACGGCTTCAAGGCCGAGCTCGGCATCGCCCAGTCGATCCTGTCCGACCGGCTCCGCCGATTCGTGGCGGCAGGGGTACTGCACGCGCCCTCATCCGAGGGCGAGTATCGACTGACGGCCAAGGGCATGGACTTCTTCCCGGTCTTCGCGATCCTCGTCGACTGGGCTCAGCGCTGGTACTCGCCCGGGTCGGCCCATGAACTGACCATCCGTCACACGTCGTGCGGTTCGCCGTTCCGTCCGGTGCTGCTGTGCTCGAGATGCGGCGAGGAGCTCGTGCGCACGTCGGTCCATTTCGATCTGCACACCGCGTCGGCGAACCGAGTCTGACGGTCCGCTGCTACAGCAGTGCCGCGGGGTGGATGCCGAACCAGCGAACGGTCTCGTGTGCCACCCCGATGAACACGTAGAGCGCGAGGGCCGTTCCGAGCGCCACCTCCCGCACCGAACCGGTGTCGCCGAGCACGGGCAGGGCGACGTGCCCGCTCGGACGCCAGATGCTGCTGATGATCGGCGCCCGCCTCAGGAACTTCGGTGGGCGCGGCATGATCGGCCAGAGCAGCCCGGGCAGGCCGCCGGTGGTGAGGAAGTCCCCGGCGAGGTGCGCGACGAACCCGACGACGACGGCGACCGGGAACCAGTGGACGCTGTCGGGTGCGAGCAGCACGAGCAGCAGCCCGAACGCAGCGCCGAGAGCCCAGGCCGTCAGCCATGAGTTCACCATGCCCCGGGCCTTCACGGCGAAGCACATGAGCGCTGCGGAGCCGATCATCATGCCGAGGGAGAACGTGCCGAGGCGGTCGGTCGTCAGGGTCAGGAGCGTCAGCGCCCACGCACCGAGTCCGACGGCGCCCGCGGCGAGGAGCGAATGCGCACCGTATCGATGCCCGCCGGCGACCGCCCCGACCGCACCGGCGGTGAGCCGGCCGAGGATGGGCACCGACTGGGCGATGGTGGCGCTGTGGTGGTCGGCGTCCGGCAGGAGCGCCGCACCGGCGCAGATGAAGGATCCCGCGACGACGCCGACGGGGTCGAGCGGGTAGGCGCCGCTCGAGAGGTACGGCATCGCGCCGGTGACGGCGATCCACGCGGCGGCGCCGCTGGTGGCATGGTTGACGCCCTTCATCGCGGTGGGGTGGTCCTCTCGGTGAGCGTGCATCGTCACCCGATGCGGGTACTCGACGTGCGCACACCGCTCGTCACTCCGCGGTCTGAGACCGACTCCACCGACCGTATCGCCCCGCGCCGACACTGGTCGCGACCGGCCGAGGGCGGATGCCTCCGCTCAGGGCGCGGCTGCGTCGCCGACGAGCAACGACCGGAGCTCGTCGGCGAATGCTCCGACGGGGCCGTCGACGACGAGTCCCGGTGCGACGGACGTGATCGCAAGTGCGGCGACCGGAGACGGCGCCATGCCGACCTCCCGGCGCCACTCGGCGATCTGGGCTGCGGAGGCCGCGTAGACGATCCGCCCGAGCCCCACCCATGCATGCGCCGCGGAGCACATCGGGCAGTGCTCGCCCGAGGTGTACACGGTGGCGGAGGCGCGCTCGGCGGCCGTCAGGTTCGTCGCGGCCCAGCGTGCGATCTCGAACTCGGGATGCCGCGTCTCGTCGCCGAGCGTGGTCTCGCGGTTGCGGTCGGCGAAGCGCTCGACGCCGGCGGCGTCGACGAGCACGGAGCCGAAGGCCCCGTCGCGGGCTGCCGCGGCTTCGCGCGCGAGGGCGACGGCACGCTCGAGGTGAGCCAGATCTTCATCGGTGATGCTCATGGCCCGAGTCTGCCGCGCATCGGAGCGACGGGGAACACCCCACGACTTCGCATTCGATGTGAATGGGCCCCTGATGCCGCCGCCGGACGTACGATCAGGGTGTGGACATCAGAGAGATCCCCCTCACGACGATCGACGGCGACCCGACCTCCCTCGCCGAGTACGCCGACCAGGTCGTGATGATCGTGAACGTCGCGTCGAAGTGCGGTCTCACTCCGCAGTACGAGAAGCTCGAGGCACTGCAGCGCGAGTATGGCGACCGCGGCTTCACGGTGCTCGGGTTCCCGTGCAACCAGTTCGCCGGGCAGGAGCCGGGCAGTGGCGACGACATCAAGGAGTTCTGCTCTATGACGTACGGCGTCACCTTCCCGCTCATGGAGAAGGTGAAGGTCAACGGGCGCCACCGGCACCCGCTCTACGTCGAACTCACCTCGGTCGCCGACGGCAACGGCAAGGCCGGCCGCGTGAAGTGGAACTTCGAGAAGTTCCTCGTGCAGCCGGACGGCGAAGTGCAGCGCTTCCGCCCGACGACGCAGCCCGACGATCCTGCCGTGATTGCGGCGATCGAAGCGGGGCTCGCTGAGGCGCAGGCCGCTTAGGCTCGACGTCGACCGGCTTCCCCGCGCGCCGCGCGGCACCTTGACCCGTCGACGGACCCGGCCCACAATTGGGGGGTTGATCCGAATGCCCAGGGGAGCGGAGCACGAATGTCCGACGCGTACGCACGTCCGATCAGTGACGAAACGGCCACCACCACGGCCATGCCGAACTTCGCGCCGCCGCCGGCCGGCCAGCCGGCGCCGGCTTCGGAGCCCGCGGCGAAGGACCCGGCCCAGCAGCGCAAGTGGAGCAGCGACCTGCGGTTCATGCTCGTCGTGCTCGCGGCGATCGTCGCGCTCTTCCTCGCATTCGCACTGTTGATCGCGTTCAGCCCCACCGGTGCGGCGATCAGCGCGCTCGCGATCATCGCCGCACCGATCGCCACCATGGTCGCGGCGTACTACGGCATCTCGCTCGCGCTCCGCCAGGTGAAGGATGCGCGCGCCGCCGCCGAGGCGAGCGAGGCTCGCGCGCGCGCCGCCGAGCAGACCGCTCGCGAGTCCGACGCATGGGCGGCCCAGATGGAGTCCGGGCTGCGTGTGGCGGTCGCGAAGCTCAAGGCCGGCGCACAGGACACCCGCGACGTGGAACGCGCCGCGGGCACCCCCGACGACTTCTTCTGATCACCGCGACGACTCCATGAGCCGACTCGCCGGCGTCAGAGCTCGGCGAGCACCGACACCGGACGCTCGATGCACCGCGCCACGAACGTGAGGAACGCCGCGGCCTCCGCGCCGTCGCAGACCCGGTGGTCGAACGAGAGCGTCAGCTCCGTCACGGTGCGCACCGCGAGGGCGCCGTCGACGACCCACGGGCGCTCGATGAACCGGCCGACGCCGAGCATCGCCGCCTCGGGGTGATTGATGATCGCCGCTGAACCGTCGACGCCGAGCGTGCCGTAGTTGTTGAGCGTGAAGGTGCCGCCGGTCAGGGCCGACGGCGGGAACACGCCCGTGGCGGCGTCGTCGGTGCGCGACGTGATCGCGTCGCGCAGCGAGCGCAGCGGCATCCGCTCGGCGCCGTGCACGACGGGCACGAGCAGGCCGCGCGGGGTCTGCGCGGCGAGACCCAGGTTCACGGCCGAGTGGTAGACGAGCTCTTCGCGTTCGGCATCGAAGCTCGCGTTGAGCGCGGGGTGCTTCGCGAGCCCCGCGACGACGAAGCGGGCGATGAGGGCGGTGAAGCCGAACCGCTCGCCGGTCGCCTCCTGCAGCTGCCTGCGTGCGGCCAGCAGCCCGGTCGCGTCGACGTCCATCCAGACGGTGGCCTCGGGAATCTCCCGCCGGGAGCGCGAGAAGTGCGCCGCGGCGGCGCGCGCCATGCGGTCGAGCGGCACGCGGCGGTCGCCCTCGCGGTCGGCGATGGGTGCGACAGCTGGTGCCGGTGTCGACGGGGCAGCGGATGCCGCGACCTCCGGTGCCATCGTCGGCGCCGCCTGCTCGGCGATGAACGACTCCACGTCGCGGCGCATCACGAGGTGGTCGTGACCCGAGCCGAGCAGCTGGCTCGCATCGAAGCCGTGCTCGCGGGCGAGTCGCCGGACGATCGGGGAGACGACGGGGGAGCGGCGGGCGGCATCGAGTCGTGCTGCGCCGTTCGAGCGCGGCCCGGTCGAGGCGCCGCCGCCGCTGACACCGGCACCGACTGCGGCTCCGCTGCGACGGCCGAAGCGCGCCGGTGCCGAAGCCGCCCGCTTGGTGACGGTCGACTGCCGGGTGCCGTAGCCGATCAGCACGGCGCCGGACTCCTCGGCGATGGCGGTCTCGCTCGTGACGATGCCGGGCTCGGCGGGCTCGGCGACATCCGGAGCCTGCGACTCGCCCGCGAGCGTCAGCAGCACGGTGCCGGCATGCAGCACCTGGCCGACCTCGCCGCCGAGCGACTCGACGACGCCGGCGAACGGCGTCGGCAGCTGCACGACCGATTTCGCCGACTCGAGCTCGACGACGACCTGGTCGATCGCCACCTCGTCGCCGGGGGCGACGAGCCAGGCGACGATCTCCGCCTCGGTGAGCCCCTCGCCGAGGTCGGGGAGGATGAACTCGCGGCTCATGCGTCCCACTCCCAGGTGTCGAGGGCCGCGAGCACGCGGTCGGCGGTCGGCAGGTGGTACTCCTCGAGCTTCGGCGACGGGAACGGGATGTCGAAGCCCGCGATGCGCAGCACCGGCGCGGCGAGGTGGTGGAAGTTGCGCTCGGTCACGCGTGCGGCGACCTCGGCGCCGTAGCCGCCGAACTGCGCGGCCTCGTGGATGACGGCGGCGCGAGAGGTCTTGCGCACGGAGGCGCCGACGGTCTCGTCGTCGAAGGGGGAGAGGCTGCGCAGGTCGACGACCTCGATCGAGAGGCCTTCGGCGGCGGCCGCCTCGGCGGCCTCGAGCGCGGTCCGCACGGTCGGGCCGTAGCCGATGAGCGTCACGTCGGTGCCTTCGCGCACGACCTCGGCGCGGTCCATCGGCGCGGTCGTGACGGGCAGGGCGAGCGGTGCCTTCGACCAATAGCGGCTCTTCGGCTCCATGAAGACGACCGGGTCGTCGCTCTCGATCGCCTCGCGCAGCATCGAGTAGGCATCGGCGGGGTTCGAGGGCATCACGACGGTGAGGCCTGGCGTCGACGCCCAGTACGACTCGGAGGAGTCGGAGTGGTGCTCGACGCCGCCGATCGCTCCGGCACAGGGGATGCGGACGACCATGGGCAGCGTGACGCGCCCCTTCGTGCGGTTCCGCATCTTCGCGACGTGCGAGACCATCTGCTCGAACGCCGGGTAGCTGAACGCGTCGAACTGCATCTCGACGACCGGGCGCATGCCGTACATCGCCATGCCCACCGCGGTACCGATGATGCCCGACTCGGCGAGCGGCGAATCCCAGATGCGGTCCTCGCCGAACTCGGCCTGCAGGCCGTCGGTGACGCGGAACACGCCGCCGAGCGGGCCGACGTCCTCGCCGTAGACGATGACGCGATCGTCGGCCGTCATGGCGTCGCGGAGGGCGGCGTTCAGGGCGCCGGCCATCGTCAGCTGCGTCGGAGCGGCGGATGCCTCGGCGGCCGGGGTGCTCGTCGCGGTCGCGGTCATCGTGCGGCTCCTTCGTGGCCGGCGAAGGCGCCGGCGGCGATCTCGGCCTCGAGCGCAGCGCGCTGCTCGAGGAGTGCGGCGCGCTCGCGCCCGTAGACGTGGTCGAAGAGCTCGAGCGGGTCGAGCTCGGCCTCGATCGTCATGACGTCGCGCGTGCGGGCGGCGAGGGCCTCGGCGGCATCCGTGATCTCGGCGCGCATGGCCTCGGTGAGCGCGCCCTCGGAGACGAGGAACTTCTCGAGGCGTTCGATCGGGTCGCGTCGCTTCCAGTGCTCGACGTCGCGCGCGGCGCGGTAGCGAGTGGGGTCGTCGGAGTTGGTGTGCGCTTCGATGCGGTAGGTCACGCCCTCGATGAGCGTCGGGCCTCCGCCGCTGCGGGCGCGTTCGACCGCGGCGCTGGTGACGGCGTACATCGCCGCGATGTCGTTGCCGTCGACGTGGTAGCCGGGCATGCCGTAGCCGACCGCCTTGTCGGCGAGCGTCGCCGCACGGGTCTGCCGCTCGAGCGGCACGCTGATCGCGAACTGGTTGTTCTGCACGACGAAGACGGTCGGCGTCTGCCAGACGGCCGCGAAGTTGAAGGCCTCGTGCGCGTCGCCCTCGCTCGTGGCACCGTCGCCGAGGAAGGTCAGCGCGACGATCGGGTCGTGGCGCAGTCGGGCGGCGTGCGAGAGCCCGACGGCGTGCAGCGCCTGCGTCGCGAGCGGCGTCGCCTGCGCGGCGGTGCGGTGGGCGTGCTGGTCGTAGCCGTTGTGCCAGTCGCCGCGGAACGACTGCAGGATGTCGGCGGGCTCGATGCCGCGGGTGAGCAGGGCGATGCTGTCGCGATACGTCGGGAACAGCCAGTCCTGCGCGGTGAGCGCGGCCACTGCACCGATCTCGCACGCCTCCTGGCCGTAGGCCGAGGGGTACGTGGCGAGGCGGCCCTGCTTCGTGAGCGCAGTGACCTGCACGTCGAATCGACGGGCGACGACCATCTTGCGGTAGAGCTCGAGGAGCGTCTCGGTGTCCGGCAGGCCGAACCCGCCGGTCGCCGCACCCGTAACCGCGTGGCCGGCGTTGTCGAGGAGCCGAAGCGGTTTCTCGGACGGCAGGGTGCGAACGGATGCGTGCTCGACATTGAGGCTCATGACCTCATCGTCGGACACTCTCGCGTGCCGCGGAGGAGCTCGCGAACAACCGTGAACGAACGGCACGGCGAACTCGAAAGCGCGGCCGAACGTCCACCCGGAGAGGCGTCAGGATCGCCAGATGTCCAGCGTCTGCGCGGGCGGATGACCCTCGATCTCGGCGAGGATCAGGTGCGACCGCGTCGAGACGACGCCCGGCATGTCGTGGATGTCGCGCAGGATCGCCTGGCTCAGCTGCTCGTGGTCGGGCGCGCTCACCGTGAGGATGATGTCGATGTCGCCCGAGACGGCCTGCACCTTCTCGACGAACGGCAGCGTCGCGAGCTTCTCGGCGATCGACTCCCACGACACCTCGCCGATGCGCACGACGACGAGTGCCGAGATGTTCAGGCCGATCGCCTTGCGGTCGATGTGGGCGCCGAACCCCGTGATGACGCCGCGCTGCTGCAGCTGCTGCACCCGATTGTGCGCCGCGGTGCGGGAGATGTGCACCCGTTCGGCGAGCGTGCGCACAGAGAGGCGCCCGTCGCGGCTCAGCTCGGCGACGATACGGCGGTCGATGCTGTCGAGCGCGTCGTTGCGGTGCGGTACCTGCTGGGTCATCATCGTCCTCGTGGTTCGGTTCCAGAGTACCGGCTGCGGCGCTTCGCGCGACGAAGGGATGCGTGCATCGGCGCGTGCCTGATGGCGCGGGGGAGCAACGGCCAGATCACGGCGATCGCGTCGAGCCATCCGTTCGCGACGCGCTCGACCCGTGGCGTCCAGCGGAACCCGTAGGCCGCCCTGATCGACGCGGGCAGCAGCGCGGCCGTCATGAGGCGCACGAGCGGCAGCAGCAGGCCGGCGCCGAACGGCAGGGCGGATGCCCCGGAGAGCAGGCTCCTCGCAACCGATCGGGCCTCGTCGCCGACCTCGAGGTCGGCGAGGTGCCCGCGCCACCAGGCATCGAACTCGGCCCGGGTGTCGGGCCAGCCTTCGCCCGCGGCCTGGAGCCGAGTCCCGAGCGGCGCGTACCCGCGCACGATGACATCGGCGGTCTCGGCGGGGAGCGGGCCTTCGAGCCGTTCGTGCAACGTCAGCGCGACGGCGAGCAGGGTCGAGGCCACCCACCGCTGGGCGTCCGCGTCGAACGCGTTGTAGGCGGGCTGCTCGCCGTCGGCCTCGCCGCGCACCGGGGCGTGGCGCCGATTCACCGCGCGCACCGCCTCGGCGGCGAGCTGCTCGTCGCCGAAGCCGATCGCGTAGACGTAGTCGAGCGTGCCGATCAGGCGGTCGAGCGGGCGCTCCCGGAAGCCGCTGTGGCGCGCGACGCCGCGCGCGACCCGGGGGTCGGCCAACTGCAGCAGGATCGCCGCCCCGCCGCCCAGCAGCAGCACCCCTTCGGCACCGTGGCGCCGGAAGACCGCGAGTTCGTCGTCGTTCGTGTCGGCATGCATCACTACCAGTTGTAGCGCTAGTACCAGTTGAATCGCTCCGAGTGCGCCCACGCGCCGCACGGCGAGCCGTAGCGATCGGCGATGTACGAGAGGCCCCACTCGATCTGCGTCGCGGCATTCGTGCGCCAATCGGCACCGGCGCTGGCCATCTTGCTGCCGGGCAGCGACTGCGGGATCCCGTAGGCGCCGCTCGAGGCGTTGTAGGCGTCGGCCCGCCAGCTCGACTCGCGCGTCCAGAGTTTCACGAGGCACTGGTACTCGCCCGCTCCCCAGCCGTATCGGGCGACGGCACCGGCCGCGTACGCCTTGGCGCCTGCGGTGTCGACGACGACGCCGGGCGGCGGCGCGCTGCCGACCCCGACGGAGCTGCGGCTCGCCGCCGCCTCGGCGGTACGCTGCCGCTCCAACTCCGCCAGCCGCAGCTGCTCGCCCGTCTGGTACTGCCGCTCGAGCACCGCCGTGCTGTCGCGCAGGCTCGCGAGCTGGGCGTAGAGCGTGTCGACGACGACGCGCTGTTCGGCGAGTTCGGCTTCGGCGGCCTCGTGCGCCGATTCCGCTTCGGCCGCTGCCGCCGCGGCGGCATCCGCGAGACGCGACCGCTCCCGCTCGGCGACCTCGGCCTGGGCCGACAGCGAGGCCGACTCGGCCTTCGCCGCCTCGGCCTGGTCGGCGATGCCGCCATAGAGGTTCGTGAGCTGCGCGGCACGCGACAGCCCCTGCAGCAGCTCGGTCGGCGCGTCGTCGGCGAACAGCAGGCGCAGTGTGACATCCGCTCCGCCCGAACGGGCGAGCACTGCGCCGACGCGTCCGAGCCGTTCACCCGAGGCGATGGCCTCGGCATCCGCTGCCGCTGACGCCGTTGCGAGGGCGGCGGACCGCTGTTCGGCCGTGGCATGAGCCGCAGCTGCTGCGGCCGATGCACCGGCGGCTTCCACGGCCGCATCGCCCAGCGCGGCGGCCGTGGTCTCGAGCGAGGCGACGAGGCCGCTGATGCGCGTCGCCTCGGCCTCGCGCGAAGCGACGTCCTGCTTGGCCGCGACGACCTCGTCCCAGCTCGGGTAGTCCTCGCCGAACGCCGGGGCCACGGGCAGCATCAGCGTTGCGGCGATGAGCGCCGCCGCGCCTGCTGCGTACCTCGGCCTGGCTCGCACGAGACCCCCTTCGAGGCCGCGAGTCTACCCACGGCGGCTCTCGGCGCTCGTTCGGACACGCACCGTAGAGTCGTTCGGATGCGAGTCTTCCGAAATGCGCGCCTGCCGCTCCTGATCACGGCGACGCTGCTGGCGATGACCGCGTGCGCGGCACCCGCCACCGAGGGCGCGCCGTCTCGTTCGACCCCGCCCACGGCGGCGCCCGCCCCCGTGGACCCGATCGCCGAGTGGGTCGACGAGCGGATGTCGCAGCTCACGACCGAGCAGAAGGCGGCAGCGCTGCTCATGGTGCACGCGCCGGGCACCGACCCGGCGCCCCTGCGTGCGTACGTCGACGCCGGCGTGTCCGGGCTCATCCTCATGGGCGACAACGTGCCCGCGGGCCCGGCCGAGCTCAGTGCGCTCACCGCCGCCGTGCAGTCCGACCCCGAGGCTCCCGTGCTCATCGGCATCGACGAGGAGGGCGGTGAGGTGCAGCGGCTGCCGTGGGACGGTGCCGCGTCCGCCGACGTCCTGCGCACCGAAGCGCCGGCCGCAGCCGAGGCCGCCTACGCGGCCAGGGCGACCGTGCTCGCCGAGAGCGGGGTGAACGTGAACTTCGGCATCGTCGCCGATGTCACCGCCGATCCCGATTCCTTCATCTTCGGGCGGGTGCTCGGCACCGACCCCGTCGGCTCGGCCGAACGGGTCGCCGGCGCAGTGACGGGGGAGCAGGGCGTCGTCGCGAGCACCATCAAGCACTTCCCGGGTCATGGGGCGGCACCGGGCGACTCGCACTCGAGCGTTCCGACGGCGCCGCTCACCATCGACGAGTGGCGGGCCGGCCCGTCGATGCCGTTCGCGAGCGGTATCGACGCGGGCGCCGAACTCGTCATGACCGGCCACCTCAGCTACCCCGCGGTCGACCTCGCCCCGGCCTCGCTCTCGCCCGAGTGGCACCGGGTCCTCCGCGACGAGCTCGACTTCGACGGCGTCGTCGTGACCGACGACATGCTCATGCTGCAGCACAACGGCCTGCCGGAGTACGCGGATCCGGGAGAGAACGCCGTGCGCGCCGTGGCGGCCGGAGCCGACCTCCTGCTCTACGTGCTTCCAGCGGATCCGGCGACGATGGGCATCTCGGTCGAGGGCCTCGTCGGCTCGATCGTCGGCGCGGTGCAGTCGGGACGCATCACCGAGACGCAGCTCGATGCCGCCGCCGAGCGGGTGCTGACCCTGCGACGCACCCTCGCGGACTGAACCCGAGAATCCGCTGAAGAATCTCCGCCCAGCGGGAATACCTCTGCTCTTCATGCGTTTGCATAGGCGTGGCCGAACGGCCGCCACGACACCGAACACGGGAGACCGCCCAACATGACGACGACTGCACCGACCATCGAGATCCCCGGATACCGCGCAGGCACCTGGAACATCGACACCGCCCACAGCGAGGTCGGCTTCAGCATCCGCCACATCATGATCAGCAAGGTCAAGGGCAAGTTCGAGCGCTTCACCGCGACGTTCGTCACCGCCGAGAACCCGCTCGACTCGAGCGTCACCGCGTCGGCCGAAGTCGCCTCGATCACCACGAACGAGCCGAACCGCGACGCGCACCTGCGCACCGGCGACTTCTTCGAGGCCGAGGCCCACCCGACCATCGACTTCGTCTCGACCGGCGTGCGCGTCGAGCAGGGCGACTTCAAGGTCGACGGCGAGCTCACGATCCGCGGCATCACGAAGCCGGTCACCTTCGACTTCGACTTCGGCGGCTTCGGCGGCGACCCCTACGGCAACTACAAGGGCGGCGCCACGGCGAAGACCGTCATCAACCGCGAGGAATTCGGCCTGCACTACAACGCAGCGCTCGAGACCGGCGGCGTGCTCCTGGGCGACCAGGTGACGATCACCCTCGAGCTGCAGGCCTCGCTCGAGCAGTAGTCCGACGCTCTTCCGAACGGCGGCCGTGCACTCGCACGGCCGCCGTTCGCATGTGCGCGCAGCGGATGCCGCCGCCCTCGCTCAATCGATCGTCGTGACCTCGCCGAGCTCCCGGCCCCGGAACCGTGCCCACTCGCGCAGGCGCGGCGTGAAGGCGATCGGGTCGAGCGATCCGTCGAATCCGTCGAGCGTCACGGAGGTCGCACGCGCCCGCTCGGACTTGCGCCAGAGTCCGACGACCCGGCCGTTGTGCACGAGCGTCGGCTGGAAGACGCCGTTGCCGCCGGGCACGATGCGAGCGGCATGGGCGCGGTCGCAGACGGGGCCGCGATCGCGATACCCGAGGTAGTACTCGTCGAACGCCGCGAGCGCGTGGCGACCGGTGGCACGCGACGGCGGCGTGCTCCCACTCGACGACGCGACGACGAAGCGTTCATCGTCGAACGATGCCACCGCGTCGCTGGCATCGGCGAGGGCAGCACGCGCGTCGGTCAGGGTGACGCCGCTCCACCAGGCGAAGTCCTGCACGGTGGCGGGCCCGTGTCCGGTCAGGTAGGCGAGGAGCAGTGCCGTGAGTGTCTCATCACGTGCTCGGGCCGGCGCCGCTCGAGGCGACCATTCGTCGAGCAGCACGAAGCGCTGCCCCCGGCCTTCGACGGGGCCGCAGCAGAGTACGCCGTCGTGCGCGAGCCACCAGATGAGGTGGTACCCGCGCTGACCCGCCGTGGAGATGCCCGCGGCCTGCCACATGGCCTGCAGCTCGTCGCGGGAGAGCGATCGGCCGCCCTCGAGTTCGCGCTCGGCGATGCGCCGTGCCGCGGAGTAGACCTCGGCGTCGAGCTCGAGCTCCCGATGGGTCGTGGCGGCGCGCTGCAGGATGCGCGGTCCGGTGATCGCGAGGATGTCGCGCAGCGACTCGGCGGGCACGAGGTGGAGGGTGCCCCGCATCGGCCAGGAGCGCAGCACCTCGCGCGACTCGATCGCCGCATCGACGTCGGCGGCGACCGAGTCGTGCACACGTGCGCCGAGCACCCATTTCGAGGCGGCGAAGTCCTGCGCCTGCACCGCGCCGAGGCGACGCACTGCATCGGCGACCGAGGGAAGGCCGCGGGCGAGCCCGTGCGATTCGAGGCGGGCGGCGCGAACGCGCGCGTCGCTGGCGAGTTTCGGCATGCTCAGAGTCTGGCGGATGCCTGGGGCATCCGTGCGCGGTCGCCGTGCCGCCACGGAGCCGCGCCCGGCGGGATAGACTGGGAGGCTGTGCCGCTCGGCACGCCATCCCACCCCTGTCGTTTCGGAGGAACCCCCCGTGCTCGCCGTTCATGATCTCGAGATCCGCATCGGTGCGCGCGTACTGATGGAGCACGTCGACTTCCGCGTCTCCGACGGTGACAAGATCGGCCTCGTCGGCCGGAACGGCGCCGGAAAGACCACCCTCACGAAGACCCTCGCCGGCGAGACGCTGCCCACCGGAGGTCGAATCGAGCGCAGCGGCGAGATCGGCTACCTTCCGCAGGATCCGCGCTCCGGCGACCCCGAGATGCTCGCTCGCACCCGCATCCTCGATGCACGCGGGCTCGGGCAGATCGCGCTCGGCATGCACGAGGCATCCCTGAGCATGGGCGACGCGGACCCGGCAGTCGCCGAACGCGCCATGAAGAAGTACGGCAACCTCACCGACCGCTTCAACGCACTCGGCGGCTACGCCGCCGAAGCCGAGGCGGCCTCGATCGCCTCGAACCTGAACCTGCCCGACCGCATCCTCGACCAGCCGCTGAAGACTCTCTCCGGCGGTCAGCGACGCCGCATCGAGCTCGCGCGCATCCTCTTCTCCGACGCCGAGACGATGATCCTCGACGAACCGACGAACCACCTCGACGCGGATTCCGTCGTCTGGCTCCGCGAGTTCCTGAAGAACTACCGGGGCGGCGTGATCGTGATCTCGCACGATGTCGTGCTCGTCGGCGAGGTCGTGAACCGAGTGTTCTACCTCGACGCGAACCGTTCGGCGATCGACATCTACAACATGGGCTGGAAGCACTACCAGCGTCAGCGCGCCGCTGACGAGGAGCGTCGCAAGAAGGAGCGGGTGAACGCCGAGAAGAAGGCGGGAGTCCTGCAACTGCAGGCCGCGAAGTTCGGCGCCAAGGCCTCGAAGGCTGCTGCGGCGCACCAGATGGTGGCCCGTGCAGAGAAGCTCCTCGCCGGACTCGATGAGGTGCGCACCGTCGACCGGGTTGCGAAGCTCCGCTTCCCGACGCCCGCTCCGTGCGGCCGTACGCCGATCACGGCGTCGGATCTCTCGAAGAGCTACGGATCGCTCGAGATCTTCACAGCCGTCGACCTCGCGATCGACCGCGGCTCGAAGGTCGTCATCATCGGCCTGAACGGCGCGGGCAAGACCACGCTGCTCCGCATCCTCGCGGGAGTCGACAAGCCCGACACCGGTGCCGTCGAGGCCGGGCACGGCCTGCGCGTCGGCTACTACGCACAGGAGCACGAGACGATCGACGTCAAGCGCTCGGTGCTCCAGAACATGGTCAGCGCGTCCCCGAACCTCACAGAGACCGAGGCGCGCAAGGTGCTCGGATCGTTCCTCTTCACGGGTGACGACGTGCACAAGGCGGCCGGCGTGCTCTCGGGCGGCGAGAAGACGCGTCTCGCGCTCGCGATGATCGTCGTCTCCGGTGCGAACGTGCTGCTCCTCGACGAGCCGACCAACAACCTCGACCCCGCGAGCCGTGCCGAGATCCTCGACGCGCTCGCGCACTACGAGGGCTCGGTCGTGCTCGTCTCGCACGACCCGGGTGCGGTCGAGGCCCTGAACCCCGAGCGCGTGCTCATCATGCCCGACGGCACCGAAGACCACTGGAGCCGCGAGTACCAGGAGCTCATCGAGCTCGCATAGGCATTGCATGTCGGGGACGTCGGACCCGTCTGGCAGAATCGTGGCGTGCCGGGCTTTCATCATGTCGAGTTGTGGATCTCGGATCTCCGGGAGGCGCGCGCCGAGTGGGGCTGGCTGCTGAAACGAGTGGGCTTCGCGCTCGACGGCGACTGGCCCGAGGGCCAGTCGTGGAGCGCCGGAGGTGCGTACCTCACGTTGACGACGTCGCCGATGCTGACGACCCCCGTGCACGATCGTCGGAGCGTCGGCGTGAACCACCTCGCGTTCAGCGCCGGCGAGCCGGCAGTGGTCGACGCGATCATGGCCGACGCACCCGCCCACGGGTGGCGACCGCTCTATCAGGAGCGCTACCCGCACGCCGGCGGGGAGGCGCACTACGCGGGCTGGCTGGAGAACTCCGCAGGATTCAAGGCCGAGATCGTCGCCGACCCATCCTGAGGTCGGGCGCCGATGACCGAACGGGCGCCCGACGCTCACCGCCGGTCGAGCACGCCGTCCTCGAGGTCGGAATCGGCGTCTCTCCGCTTCGGCTTCGGCTTGCGAGCGGCGCGAGTCGAGGCATCCGTCGAACCGGATGTCTCGGCGAGCGCCTTCCGCTCCTGGTTCGCCGCCCACGCGAGGCCGATGAAGGCCATCAGCGCGAAGACGTACCACTGCAGCGCATAGGAGAGGTGCGGTCCCTCGTCGCGCTCGGGACGCGCTGCGGCCAGCGGCGGCTCGTCGGCGTCGGAGCCCGACTGCACGAGCACGCCGTACGCGGCCGTGTAACTCGGCTCGCCGACGCGCTCCGAGAGCTCCTCGAGGTCGATGGTCGCGAACTCGACACCCGTCGAGGTGCGGCCGTCGATGCGTCCCTCACCGGCCTTCAGCCGGGCTTCGACCGCGACCTGGCCGCTCGGCGGCGGCGGCGCATCGCTCGGTCGTCCCTCGGAGTTCTGCGCGATCCAGCCGCGATCGACCATGAACACGGTGCCGTCGTCGAGTCGGAACGGCGTGATCACCTGGAAGCCGGAGCTGCCCTCGAACGGACGGTTCCGAACGACGATCTCCTCGGCGGCGAGGTATTCGCCGGAGAGCGCGACCACCTGCCAGCGCTGGTCGATGTCGAACGCCGCGGGATCGGGCAGCGCCTCGGCCACCGGCACGGCAGGCGCATCGTAGTTCGCGTCGATGCGGGCGACCTCGGCGAGCGCTTCGGCGCGACGGTTGAACTGCCAGGTGCCGAGCGCCGAGCAGGCGATCGCGAAGACGATCACGAGCACGAGATAGCCCGCCCACCGTCGATGCAACAGGAAGCGCCACTCGTTCACTCGAAGTCTCCGTCTGCGGTATCGGTGTCGTCGAATGCGGCGACCTCGACCGGGAACGAGCGCGCCTCCAGGAAGCCGCGCAGGTAGTCGACGTGCTCGTCGCATGCGAGCCAGGTCTTGCCGCGGTCGCCCGTGTGGATGCGCGGGTTGCGCCAGTCGATGCGCCAGGTCGCCGCTGTACGGCATTCCGCGCGCGAGCAGACGCCGTGGTCGGGCGACGCGCCCAATCCACCGATCATGCGGCACCGCGTTCGCCGTCGTCGGTCGCCTCAGGGGTCGTCTCGGCTGTCTCGGGGGTCTCTGAGTCCGACGGTTCCGCCGTCGGCTCACCCGTCGGCGGGGGAGTACGGCGAACGAGGCCGCCCGGCCGCAGCACGGGGCGCTGCCGGCCCGAGCCCTGGACATTCGCGAGCACGACTGCGAAGTACGGCAGGAAGATCGCCCCAGCGGCGAACACCGCGAGCCACCAGCCCTTCGCGAAGAGCAGCCCGATGATGCAGAGCACACGGATCGACATCGCGATCGTGTACTTGATCATGCGCGACCGCCGCTCCGCTTCTGGCGAGGGCGGCAGCGTGGTGATCGACTGCTGCTGCTTCATGGTGGTCGCCGTGGTCCTGCGGCACTCCTCTTCCTCCAAGCCTACGTCCGTATCCGGTCGGCGGATGCCCCGAATGCTCGAGCCTCTATGCTGAAACGGGCCGTTCGGGCCCGACGTGAGAAGGAGTACTACGCATGACGACGAGCCGCACTGTTCTCGTGACCGGTGGCAACCGGGGCATCGGCTTCGCGATCGCCCGCGAGTTCATCGCCCAGGGGCACCGGGTCGCCGTCACCGCCCGTTCCGGGGAGGGCCCGGAGGGCTCGCTCACCGTGCGGGCCGACGTGACCGACGCGGCATCCGTCGACGCCGCCTTCACCGAGGTCGAGGCCGCACTCGGCCCCGTCGAGGTCGTCGTCGCCAACGCCGGCATCACGCGCGACACGCTGCTCCTGCGCATGAGCGAAGACGACTTCACGAGCGTCGTCGACACGAACCTCACTGGCGCGTTCCGCGTCGTCAAGCGCGCCTCGAAGGGCATGCTGAAGGCCCGCTTCGGCCGCATCGTGCTCATCTCGAGCGTCGTCGGGCTGTACGGCTCGGCCGGCCAGGTCAACTACTCCGCCTCGAAGGCCGGCCTCGTGGGCATGGCCCGCTCGCTCACCCGCGAGCTCGGGGCACGCAACATCACGGCCAATGTCGTCGCGCCGGGCTTCATCGAGACCGACATGACCGACGAACTGCCCGAGGCCCAGCAGGCCGAGTACAAGAAGAACATCCCGCTCGGTCGCTTCGCCGCTCCCGAAGAGGTCGCGAAGGTCGTCGCCTGGCTCGCTGGCGACGAAGCCGGGTACATCTCGGGCGCCGTCATCCCCGTCGACGGCGGACTCGGGATGGGTCACTAACCCTCGCACGTTCCCGTCAGCCGGATCCGGCTGACAGGATCGACCGGAGCGGTCAGAACACGCCGCCGAGCCAGAAGCCGAGACCGGCTGCGGCGACGGAGAGCACGAGCATCAGCACGCCGCTGACGAGCGACGAGGCGTACCGTCGCTGCCGGATGAGCTGCACGGTCTCGTAACTGGCTGTGCTGAACGTCGTGTAGCCGCCGAGGAATCCGGTGCCGAGCACGAGCGCGAACTCCTGCGGAAGCAGGCCCGAGAGCGACACTCCGGTGATGAGGCCGAGCGCGAACGAGCCCGACACGTTGATGATCGTCGTCGCCCAGGGGAACGCGGTGCGAACCCGCGATCGGACGAGGCCGTCGACGGTGAAACGCACGCCCGCGCCCAGACCGCCGGCGACGACGATCGTGAGGAACAGGGGAAGGCTCATCGTGCCTCCCCAGCCCGGGCGGTGCGTTCGCGCCCGCCGCCGAGCGCGGTGCCGGCGACGATGCCCGCCCACGTCGCGAGACCGCCGACCAGCACCGTGCCGAGCGCGTAGAGCACCGCGTCGCCGACCGCGCCGTGCACCGCGAGCACGACGGTGTCGTCGGCCAGCGCGCTGTAGGTCGTGAACCCGCCGCAGAAGCCGGTGCCGAGGAGCAGCCGCAGATTCACGGCCGACACGTCGTCGTGGCCCCGATGCGCGAGCGCGGCATACAGGCAGCCGAGCACGAATGCACCGACGATGTTGACGAGCGCGATGGCGATCGGCACTTCTGCGATCGTGGGGATCGCCAGGGTGAGCCCGGCACGAGCCGCCGAGCCGGCCATACCGCCCATGACGACGAGGGCGATCGCTCCCCACCTGAGGTGGAGCGGCCGCGCATCCGTCACGAGTCGGTTCCCTCGCGGTGTCGCGGTATCGCGCTCACCGGTGCGGGAACGACGACGACCGGTCGAGGCTGACGGTGCGCCAACTGTGCACCGACCGAGCGGCTGAAGAACCCGTGCAGGCTCCCGCCGAGTGAGCGGTCATGCGTCCCCACGACGATCATGGCGGCGTCGAGCGTTTCAGCGAGGTGTCCGAGCGCGCCTGCGACATCGCCGGCGAGTGCGAGCAGCCGCCACGACACATCGGAGTCGGCGAGGGTGTGGCGCAATGAGACCGCCAGCGCCTCGTCGAACGCCGTCTCGTGCTCGTCGGCGAAGTCGGGATCGATCGAGGCGCTCTCGACCGAGCCGTCGTCGGACTCATCGGTCGGGTACCGCGCCGGATTGACGTACGCGCACACCAGCTCGGTTCCGAAGCGACTCGCGAAGACGGCGGCCTGCAGCACGACGTGCTGCGGCTGCCCGGGGGTCACCCCGAGGATCACAGGGTGCGCCGAGCGACCACCGTGGGGCTCAGCCATGCCGCGATGCTACGCCGGGGCGCTGTCGAAGGCCAGCGAGCGGCACGCCGTCGGTCACCCGCGCAGGCCGAGCAGTGCGAGCACCGGCGACAGGTCGGGTCGATCGATCGCGACATCCGCCTGTGCGCGCACGATCGGCTTCGCGCAGAACGCGATGCCGAGCGCCGCGCGGTCGAGCATGCGCAGGTCGTTCGCACCGTCGCCCACGGCGACGGTGCGATGGAGCGGGATGCCGCTGGCCTCGGCCCATTCGGCGAGCGCCGTCGCCTTCGCAGCCGCATCGATGATGGGTCCGTCGACCACGCCGGTGAGCCGGCCGTCGACGACCTCGAGCCGGTTCGCCCGGCAGAAGTCGAGCCCGAGTCGCTCGGCGAGCGGGTCGAGCAGTTCGTGGAAGCCGCCGGAGACGACGCCCACCCGCCCTCCTGCCGCGTGCACGCCGGCGATGAGCTCCTGCACGCCCGGGGTCGGCGTCATGCGCTCACGCGCCGCGGCGAGCGCGTCGGCGTCGAGGCCGGCGAGGGTCGCGACGCGTTCGCGCAGACTCTCGGCGAAGTCCAGCTCGCCCCGCATCGCGCGTTCCGTCACCGCGGCGACGTGCTCGAGGCTGCCGGCTGCTTCGGCGAGCAGCTCGATCGCCTCCTCGCGGATGAGGGTCGAGTCGGCGTCGAGCACGACGAGGGGGCCGCTCGCGCGGCCGGTGGTGCCGGCGCTCACGCGGCGGCCCGGACGCGTGAGCCCTTGCCCACGACGGTGATGCCGCTGTCGGTCACGATGAAACCGCGTGCGAGGTCTTCGGCCCGGTCGACGCCGATGCGCGCTCCCGCGTCGACGACGACCTCCTTGTCGAGGATCGCCCGCCGCACAGTGGCGCCGGCGTCGATGCGCGCCCGGTCGAAGAGGATCGAGTCGGCAACGTGCGCGCCGGAGCCGACGATCGCCCACGGCCCGATGACGCTGCGTTCGACGTGCGCACCGGAGATCACGGAGCCGAGCGAGACGATCGAGTCGATGACGGTGCCGAGCGTGCCGCGGGCATCGCGCGTGAACTTCGCCGGAGGAGAGTTCAGCTGCTGACCGAAGATGGGCCACTCCCTGTTGTAGAGGTTGAAGACGGGCAGCACCGAGATCAGGTCCTGATGGGCCTCGAAGAACGAGTCGATGGATCCGACGTCCCGCCAGTAGTACCGGTCGCGGTCGGTGGACCCCGGCACGACATTGCGCTGCAGGTCGTACACGCCGGCCGCACCCTGTGCGACGAACGCCGGGATGATGTCGCCGCCCATGTCGTGGCTCGAGTCGGTGCGCTCGCCGTCGCGGAGCACGGCGTCGATGAGTGCATCGGCGTCGAAGACGTAGTTGCCCATCGAGGCGAGCACCTCGTTCGGCGAATCGGGGAGGCCGATCGGGTCGGTGGGCTTCTCGAGGAACCGATGGATGCGGCCGGGGTTGGCTGGATCGACCTCGATGACGCCGAACTGGTCGGCGAGTGCCATCGGCTGACGGATCGCCGCGACGGTCGCGGCGGCGCCGGACTCGAGGTGCGCCTCGATCATCTGGCTGAAGTCCATGCGATACACGTGGTCGGCGCCGACCACGACGATGAGGTCGGGGCGTTCGTCGTAGATGAGGTTGAGGCTCTGCAGGATCGCATCGGCCGATCCGGAGAACCAGCGCTTGCCGAGGCGCTGCTGGGCGGGCACCGAGGCCACGTAGGAGTTCAGCAACCCGCTGAGACGCCAGGTCTGGGAGACGTGGCGGTCGAGGCTGTGCGACTTGTACTGGGTGAGCACGACGATCTGTCGAAGGCCGGAGTTCAGCAGGTTCGAGAGAGCGAAGTCGATGAGGCGGTATTGACCGCCGAACGGCACCGCGGGCTTTGCACGGTCTTCCGTCAGGGGCATGAGTCGTTTGCCCTCGCCGCCGGCGAGGACGATGCCGAAAACCTTGCGCGTCGCCATGCCACAACTGTAGTCAGCGCGGCGCGATGGCGGGCCGCGAAGTCGGGGCATGACGGATGCCGCTGCGCTACGTTTGCAGCATGCGCGTCGACCTGCTCACCCGCGAGTATCCACCCGAGGTCTACGGGGGTGCCGGTGTGCACGTCGCGGAGCTCGTGCGAGCGCTGCGCACGAGCATCGACGTGCAGGTGCGGTGTTTCGGTGCGCCGCGTGCCGAGCCGAGCACGTTCGGATATCCGACTCCGCCGGAGTTCGCCGCGGCGAACCCGGCGCTCGGCACCATGGGCGTCGACCTGCTCATGGCGGGCGACACCGCCGGCGCCGATCTCGTGCACTCGCATACCTGGTACGCGAACTTCGCCGGGTTCACGGCGAAGCGGTTGCACGGGGTGCCGCACGTGGTGACGGCGCACAGCCTCGAGCCGCTGCGTCCGTGGAAGGCCGAGCAGCTCGGCGGCGGGTACCGGCTCTCGTCCTGGGTCGAGCGCACCGCCTTCGAGGACGCCGATGCGGTGATCGCCGTGAGCGAGGGCATGCGCCGCGACATCCTGCGCTCCTACCCGTCGATCGACCCGGCCAGGGTGGAGGTCGTCTACAACGGCATCGACCTCGAGGACTGGGCTCCGCGTGACGATCCCGACACGGTGCGGTCGCTCGGTGTCGACCCCGGGCGGCCGTCGATCGTCTTCGTGGGCCGCATCACCCGGCAGAAGGGGCTGCCCTACCTGCTCCGCGCTGCACGCCTGCTGCCCGACGACGTGCAGCTCGTGCTCTGCGCCGGTGCGCCCGACACCGAGGAGATCATGGCGGAGGTCACCGCCCTCGTCGACGAGCTGCGCGCCGAACGCGGCGGGGTGGTCTGGATCGACCGGCACCTGCCGCGCGCCGAGCTCTCCGCGCTCCTCACCTCCGCCACGACCTTCGTCTGTCCCTCGGTCTACGAGCCGCTCGGCATCGTGAACCTCGAGGCGATGGCCTGCGGTGCGCCGGTGGTCGGCACGGCCACGGGCGGCATCCCCGAGGTCGTGGCCGATGGCGTCACGGGCGTGCTCGTGCCGATCGAGCAGCTCGACGACGGCACCGGCACGCCGGTCGATCCCGACCGCTTCGTCGTCGACCTCGCTGCGGCGCTCACCGCGGTCGTGAGCGACCCCGCGCGCGCGGCCGAGATGGGTGCCGCCGGGCGGCGACGCGCCGAGTCTGACTTCGGCTGGGCGGCGATCGCCGAGCGCACGCTCGAGCTGTACAGCCGGGTGCTCGCTCGGTGACCCGCGTCGACGCGCGCGGCGAGTCGGGTGCGCCGAGCGACCTCCGCGCTGCCGATAGCATGGGACGCATGGCGAGCACGGTTCTGCAGTTCCACGATGTGTCGGTGGTCCGCGATGGCAACACGATCCTCGACTCGGTCAACTGGAGCGTCGCCTCCGACGAACGCTGGGTCATCCTCGGGCCGAACGGCGCGGGCAAGACCACGCTGCTGCAGATCGCAGCTGCCGCGATGCACCCCACCTCGGGTACCGCCGACGTGCTGCAGGAGGCGCTCGGCAAGGTCGACGTCTTCGAGCTGCGCCCCATGATCGGGTTCGCCTCGACCGCGATGGCCCGCAAGATCCCGCGCAACGAGACGGTCATCGACGTCGTGCTGACGGCGGCCTACTCGGTCACCGGCCGCTGGAACGAGGAGTACGAGGCGATCGACCTCCGCCGTGCGCAGCGCGTGCTCTCGGAGTGGGGCCTCGAGGGCTTCGCCGACCGCCGCTTCGGCAGCCTCTCCGACGGCGAGCAGAAGCGCGTGCAGATCGCCCGCTCGGTCATGACCGACCCCGAACTGCTGCTGCTCGACGAGCCGGCCGCGAGCCTCGACCTCGGTGCCCGCGAAGAGCTCGTCGCCCTGCTCGGCGGCTATGCCGCGTCGTCGGCCTCGCCCGCGATCGTGATGGTCACCCACCACGTCGAAGAGATCCCGGTCGGCTTCACGCACGCCCTGCTGCTGCAGAAGGGCGGCATCGTCACCGCGGGTCCGCTCGCGGAGGCGCTCACCGCCGAGAACCTCTCGAAGACGTTCGACATGAAGATCGAGCTGACCGAGACCGACGGTCGATACGCGGCTCGCGCCGTGTGACCGCACATTGCCGTCGATTCTGCTAAGATCGATAGCTGGCCCGTGGGCCGCCTTTTTTCCCTGCGCGCGCAGGCTTCGTATCCACCGTCCGAATGCTTCACCAGCTGAAATCCAAGGAAGTCTCCATGAAGACCGACATCCACCCCGAGTACAACGCAATCGTCTTCCGCGACCTCGCTTCGGGCGCCACGTTCCTCACCCGCTCGACGGCGACGAGCGACAAGACGATCGAGCTCGACGGTGAGACCTACCCGGTCATCGACGTCGAGATCTCGTCCGAGTCGCACCCGTTCTACACGGGCAAGCAGCGCATCATGGACTCGGCCGGCCGCGTCGAGAAGTTCAACCAGCGCTTCAAGAACTTCGGCGCCTAAACACCGCCGCACGACGAAGGCCCCGCCGATGGCGGGGCCTTCGTCGTCTGCACGGGTGCTGTCGCGCCCTGAGCGGTTCGTGTTAGCGTCGCCGGATGCCGGGACCGTCGCGCAGTCGCAGGAGCACGCCACCTGCGCTCACGCTGCCCGCCCTGGCGGGCACGGGAGTCGTGCTTCGCGCGTTCCGCGACGATGACGTCGAGACGGTGCGCGAGGCCTCACGGGATCCGTTGATCCCCGACATCACCACCGTTCCCCGAAACGCCGACCGCCGAGGCGCACTCGCGTACATCGCACGCCAGCATCGGCGCCTGCGCTCGGGCACGGGGTACTCGTTCGCGATCGCGGACGCCGCCGATCGAGCCATCGGCCAGATCGGGCTCTGGCCCGCTGGCGACGATCCGGGGCGCGCCAGCATCGGCTACTGGATCGTCGAGTCGGCGCGTGGCAACGGCTACGCTTCAGCCGCCCTGCGTGCGCTCAGCACGTGGGCGTGGAGCCTGCAGTCGCTCGAGCGCCTCGAACTGTTCGTCGAGCCATGGAACACCGGTTCCTGGAAGGCCGCCGAGGCGGCGGGGTTCGAGCGCGAGGGGCTGCTCAGATCATGGCGCGTGATCCGTTCCGAGCGACGGGACCTGTTCGTCTACTCGAGGATTCGCGCGCCGGGGGAGTCGAAGGATGACTCAGCGCACCGGCCAGGCGCCTGACGTCGTGAACTCGGGCTCGCCGTTCTTGCGGCGCCACGCCTGGTAGCTCTCGGCCTGCTCGCGGCTCCAGTCGACCTGTCGTGCGTGCAACTCGGCGACGGCGGTCGCGGCGAGCTCGGGGAAGGTGCGCGCGATGGCCTGGGCGACGCGCCCGGCTGCCACGGCGTCGGCGCCGGCATCGTGGGCGTCGTCGAGCACGACGCCGTAGTGCTCGGCGGTCGCCGAGAGCGTGCGCTTGCCGCGGCGGTATTTGTCGACGGCCTTGTCGATGACGAGCGGGTCGATGACCGCACCGGGCACTGGCAGGGGAGCGACGCCGTACCTGGACGCCTCGCGGTCGAGGATCGTGAGGTCGTACGCGGCGTTGTACGCCACGATCGGCAGGCCCCGCGCCGCGGCATCCGTCAATGCGCCGACGATCTCGGCGACCGCGACCGGCGCCTGCTGCCCCTCGAGGCGGGCGCGTTCGGTGCTGACGCCGTGGATGAGCGACGCCGCGGTGGGGATCTCGACCCCCGGGTCGACGAGCCACTCCCGCCGCTCGAGCACCTCGCCGGAGGCGCCGATCACGCCGACGTGGGCCGTGACGATGCGGCACGTGTCGACGTCGATGCCCGTCGTCTCGAGGTCGAAGACGGCGAGCGTGTCGGCCCAGTGGCCACCCAGAAGATCCATGCCGTCAGGCTACGGTCGGCCACCGTCATCGATGCCGTGCGAGGTCGCGTGTCGGCGGCATCCGCACGGCCACCGGTCTCCACGGCGATCAGCAGGCACTCCGCCTCGAACCATAGAATGGCAGGGATGATCACCTCTCCGTACGCCGAGCAGCTCGCTCGCATCCCCGTGCGAGCGCACCGCGTCGACGTCGACGGCACCGAGACGGCCTGGTGGGAGTACGGCGAAGCGGATGCCCCGTTGCTCGTGCTCGTGCACGGCTTCCGCGGCGACCACCACGGCCTTGAACCTGTCGTCGCCCAGCTGCCCGGCTTCCGCATCATCTCGCCCGACCTGCCGGGGTTCGGCGAATCGGCGACCTTCGCCGACCGCCCGCACGACATCGAGGCGTACGCCGCCTGGCTCGGCGCGTTCATCGACGCCGTCGGCATCACCGGTCCCTACGCCCTGCTCGGCCACTCCTTCGGCTCGATCGTCTCGGCGGCCGCCGTCGCCGGCGGGCTCGCACCCGAGCGCCTCGTGCTCGTCAACCCGATCGGCGCCCCGGCCCTCGAGGGCCCGCGCGGCATCATGACCCGACTCGCGGTCTTCTACTACCGCACCGCGGCCGCGCTGCCCGAGCGCGCCGGCTTCGCGCTGCTCCGCAACGGCGTCGTCGTGCGCGTCATGAGCGTGACGATGGCCAAGACCCGGTCGAAGTCGCTCCGCCGCTTCATCCACGACCAGCACGACCGCTACTTCTCGGCGTTCGGCGACCGCGACGCGGTGCTCGAGGCGTTCCAGGCCTCCGTCAGCAACGACGTCAGCCAGTTCGCCGCCGACATCTCAGTGCCGACCCTCCTCGTCGCCGCCGAGCGCGACGACGTCACGCCGATCACGGCGCAGCACCGGCTCGTCACGCTCTTCCCCGACGCGACCCTCGAGGTGATCCCCGAGGTCGGCCACCTCATCCACTACGAGACGCCCGGTGATGCCGCCTCGCGCATCCTGACGTTCCTCGGCGCCGGGGCGCGCGCGTGAGGATCATCGTCGACTGCCGCTACACCCGCATCGGGCAGCACGACGGCATCAGCCGATTCACGGCGGGCATCGTGACGGAGCTCGGCAAGCGGCATCCGCTCACCATGCTCGTGAGCGACCACCGTCAGCTCGCCATGCTGCCCGAGCTGCCATGGCAGCTCGTGAGCTCGCCCACGAGCATCCGCGAGCCGCTCGTCGCCCTGCAGGTCAAGAAGCTGCGGCCCGACGTCGTCTTCACGCCGATGCAGACGATGGGCTCGTGGGGGCGCGACTACAAGCTGCTGCTGACGCTGCACGACCTGATCTACTACGAGAACCGCACGCCGCCGCGCGACCTGCCGGCTCCCGTGCGCCTGCTCTGGCGCCTGTACCACCTCGCCTGGTGGCCGCAGCGCATGCTGCTGAACCGCGCCGACCAGGTCGTGACGGTTTCCGAGACGACGGCTGGCCTCATCCACGAGCATCACCTGACCGACCGGCCCGTCACCGTCGTGCCCAACGCGGCCGACGACCTCGGCGCGCCGGCGCTGCCGCGTACGCGCCCCGAGGGCCACCGGCTCGTCTACATGGGCTCCTACATGCCCTACAAGAACGTCGACACGCTCGTGCGCGCCGTCGCGGCCCTGCCCGACCACGAGCTGCACCTGCTCAGCCGCATCAGCGCCGATGAACGTTCGCGACTCACGCGCCTCGCGCCGCAGGCTCGGCTCGTCTTCCACGACGGCGTGACGGATGCCGCGTACGCCGAGCTGCTCTCTGGCGCGACCGCGCTCGTGCACGCGTCGAAGGCCGAGGGCTTCGGCATCCCGCTCGTCGAGGCGATGCGGCTCGGCACGCCCGTGGTCGTCAGCGACATCCCGATCTTCCGCGAGATCGGCGGCGCCGCCGCCGTCTACTTCGACCCCGAGAACCCCGAGTCGCTCGTCGCGGCGCTCTGGTCGCTCGAACGCGAAGGGGAGTGGGAGCGGCGCTCCGAGGCCGGCGTGGGTGTCGCCGCCCGCTACAACTGGGCGGCGTCGGCCGACCGCCTGCTCGCGCTCATGCAGTCGACGGTCGCCGGCAACCGGCGCCGCCGGCGCCGTCGGGTCGGGTGACACTGCCGAACCGTGCACTCGGCGAGCCTCGACGTGGTCGTACCCGACCCGGGTTCCGCTACGCGTTCGTGCCAGTGAGCGCCTCGGGCTCGACGAGCTGCAGCTCGCCCGCCTCGAAGCGCACGAGGTGCACGGAGCCGTTGGCGACCGCGTAGCCGGCGCCGGGCAGCGTCCAGCCGCTGAGGTGCAGCATGAGCGAGTGGATGACGCCGCCGTGCGAGACCACGACGACGGAGCCGCCGGGGTGGGCCGCCGCGATCTCGGCGAGCGCCGCGGTCGACCGCTCGATCACGGTCGAGCGGGGCTCGAGTCCCTCGATGGTCGCGGCCTGAGCCTCGAGCGCGGCGCGACCCGCGTGGTCGAGACCTTCGAGCACGCCGTGGCTGCGCTCCGCGAGCCCCGCGACGAGCGGGGGCTCGGGCAGCTCGAGCGAACGGGCGATGATCTGCGCCGTCTCGGCGGCACGCGAGAGCGGGGTGCCGTAGACGGCATTCCAGGGCTCGCTCGCGAGGCGCTCGGCCGTCTGCGCCGCCTGCGCGCGACCGGTGTCGTTCAGCGGGATGTCCGTGGTGCCCTGGATGCGCCGTTCGCGGTTCCAGTCGGTCTCGCCGTGGCGCACGAGGGCGATGAGCACCGACTCGGTGCGGGCGTCGGTCGCAGCATCCGTCATGGCGTCAACTCTCGCAGAACGACCGCGGCCGTCACGAATCGAGGGCGGCCGCGATCGCGACGAGCGTCTCGCTCGCGCCCGCGTCGACCTTGACTGCGGCGCGGCCATCGCCCTTCGTGACGCCTCGGTTGACGATGACGATCGGCAGACGCTTGCGCCGCGCCTGCTCGATGAGTCGCATGCCGGAGTTCACGACGAGCGAGGAGCCGGCGACGAGCAGCACGTCGGCGCCCTGCACGAGGGAGGCCGCGGCCTGGAACCGGTCGGCGGGCACGAACTCGCCGAAGAAGACCACGTCGGGCTTCAGGATGCCGCCGCACACGGTGCACGACGGAATCACCAGGGCATCGACGTCGTCGACCTCCACATCGCCGTCGGGAGCGGGCCGGATCGTGGTCTCGAGGTCGATCTCGGGGTTCAGGGCCTCGAGCCGGGCTGCGATCGCCTGGCGGGCGTAGTGCTGGCCGCAGGTGAGGCACAGCACGCGGTCCATGCTGCCGTGCAGTTCGATGACGTGCCGGTTGCCTGCCCGCCGGTGGAGCCCGTCGACGTTCTGGGTGATCACACCGCCGACGACGCCGCGCGCTTCGAGTTCGGCGAGGGCGAGGTGGCCCCGGTTCGGCACGGCGCTGCCGAAGCTGCGCCAGCCGAGGTGGCTGCCCGCCCAGTAGCGCTTGCGCGCCTGCTCGGAGGCGAGGAAGGTCTGCACGGTCATCGGCGTGCGCACCGGCGCACCCTCGCCGCGATAGTCGGGGATGCCGGAGTCGGTGCTGACGCCCGCCCCGGTGAGCACCGCGACGCGCGCGCCGCGGAGCAGTTCGATCGCCTCCGCGAGCTGCGGTCCGGCCGCGACCGGAGCCTCGGTATCAGTGCTCACGCGACTCTCCCTTCCACAATGGTGCCGAGTCTAGACGTCTCCGTTTTCCGGAATGTTTCCGGCACTGGCAGGCTGGAGGGTGAGGAGACGCATGCACATCGAACGAGTCCGCGACGCGGCATCCGATGCGGTGGCCGATTACGCACGGCTCACCGACGTCGCGCTGCGCAGCACCCACGAGCCCGAACAGGGCCTCTACATCGCCGAATCGGCGAAGGTCATCCGCCGGGCGATCGGCGCCGGCCACCGCCCGCGCTCGGTGCTCATGGAGGAGAAGTGGCTCGCGGGCCTCGAACCGGTGCTCGCGCCGTTCGACATCCCCGTGCACCTCGCCGACCCCGACCAGCTCGAGGCGATCACGGGGTACCGCGTGCACCGCGGTGCGCTGGCGGCGTTCGAGCGGCCGGTGCTCGCCGACCCGGCCGAGCTCCTCTCGGGCGCCCGGCGCGTCGTCGTGCTCGAGGACATCGTCGATCACACGAACGTCGGGGCCATCTTCCGGAGCGTGGCCGCCCTCGGCGCCGACGCTGTGCTCGTCAGCCCGCGCTGCGCCGATCCGCTCTACCGCCGGAGCGTGCGCGTGAGCATGGGCACGGTGTTCCAGGTGCCGTGGACGCGGTTGCCCGAATGGCCGGAGGCGGCCGAACTGCTGCACGCGCACGGCTTCACGATCGCGGCCCTCGCCCTCGCCGATGACGCGGTCTCACTGCCCGACCTCGCCGCAGATGCGCCCGAGCGCCTCGCGCTCGTCTTCGGTGCAGAGGGCGACGGTCTCAGCCGCACCGCCCTCGAATCGGCCGACCGGGTCGTGACGATCCCCATGCGCCACGGCGTCGACTCGCTGAACGTCGCGGCGGCCGCCGCGGTCGTGCTCTACGCGGTCGCCCTCGACGAGGAGGCCGCCGATGACTGACGCCGAGGCTCGGGAGACGAAGGCGAAGGTGTACCGACGCCGTCGCATCGTCGTGTTCAGCGCGCTCGCGCTCGTCATCGCGCTGTTCACGACCGGCGGCGTCTACACCGCCAACGCGCTCGGCGCCGCAGTGCCCGCCGCAGCGCCGCAGATCACCGACCCCGAGCCGGTCGCCGCGGCCCCGCAGCCGCTTTCACTGCCCGGGTTCGGGAGCTACGCCGTCGGCGCCGTCGGGTTCGACGGACTCCTGGCCGCCGGCAACGAGTCGACCCCCATGCCGATGGCGAGCATCACGAAGGTGATCACCGCGCTCACGGTGCTCGCCGAGCATCCGATCCCGGCCGGCGAGAGCGGCCCCGACATCGCCTACACCGACGCTGACGTCGACATCTACTGGGACATGGTCGCCCAGAACGGCTCGGTCGCCCCCGTCGAGGCCGGCGCGACGCTGAGCCTCAAGGAGAGCCTCGAGGCCCTCCTCATCCCGTCGGGCAACAACTACGGCATCTCCATCGCGAATTGGGCCTTCGGCTCCGAGGAGGCGCTCGTCGAGAAGGCCAACGCCTGGCTGGCCGCCAATGGGCTTGCGAACACCCACGTCGTCGACTCCAGCGGCATCTCCGACGACAACGTCGGCACCGCGGCCGACATGGTCGCACTCGGCGAGATCGCACTCCGCGACCCGACGGTCGCGGCCATCGTCGCGTCGAAGAGCGTCGAGATCCCCGAGATCGGCACCCTGGAGAACTCGAACAAGCTGCTCGGCACGCACGGCGTCGACGGCATGAAGACCGGCACGACGGATGACGCGGCGAACCTGCTGTTCACGGCCGACTACGCCGTGGGTGCGTCGAACGTGACCGTGGTCGGCGTGCTGCTCGGCGGCGAGAGCCACTCCGTGCTCGACGAGGCCATCGCGGCCCTGCTCGACTCTGTCGCCCCCGGGTTCCACGAGGTCGCGCCGCTCGAGGCGAACCAGGTGCTCGCCGAGTACTCGACACCGTGGGGCGAGACCGCTCGGGCGCGCACCGCCGACGGGGCCAGCCTCGTCGTGTGGAGCGACACGCCCGTCGACGTCGAGGTGCAGGCCGAGCCCGTCACGACCGCGGAACGCGGCACGCAGGTCGGCACGGCCGTCGTGCGCGCCGGCTCGCAGGAGATCAGCGTGCCGCTCGTGCTCGACGCCCAGCTCGCCGATCCCGGAACGTGGTGGCGCCTCTCGAATCCGGGCGCGCTCGGCTGAGTTCGGCGAACCGCGACTGCCCGGCGAGACGGCTCGGGCCTACTCGGGAGACGTGTACGGCGCGGCATCCGGTCGCTTGGCGCTGATGAGGTCGCCCGACGATTGGTGACGGATGCGCCGCACGACCCACGGCACGAGGTACTCGCGCGCCCATGAGATGTCGTCGACACGTGCCTGGCGCCACGTGCCCGACGGCAGGGGCTCGGGTCGCAGCGGCTCGAGGTCGTGCTCGACGTTCAGCGCGTCGATCACCATGCGCGCGACCGTGTGGTGGCCGAGCGAGTTCAGGTGCAGCCGGTCGGGCGCCCACATGCGCTGGTCCTGAATGGCGGTGAGCGCCCACTGGTCGGCCACGATGCAGTCGTACTTCGCGGCGATCGTGCGCAGGTTCTCGTTGTAGATCGCGACCTTGCCGCGGATGCCGCGGAACACGGGGGAGAAGCCCACGTCGACGCCCGTGAAGATGACGATCGTGGCGTGGTCGCGGGAGAGGCGCTCGATCGCGTACTCGAAGCGCGCCGCGATCTCGTCGGGGTCGGTGCGCGGCCGGATGACGTCGTTGCCGCCCGCGGAGATCGTGACGAGGTCGGGGCGCAGCGCGAGCGCGGGCTCGATCTGCTCGTCGATGATCTGCTGGATGAGCTTGCCGCGCACGGCGAGGTTCGCGTACGCGAAGTCCTCGGTGCCCTGCGCCAGTTCTTCGGCGACGCGGTCGGCCCAGCCGCGGTGTCCGCCGGGCGCGGTCGGCTCGGGGTCGCCGATGCCCTCCGTGAACGAGTCGCCGAGGGCGACGTAGCGGGACCAGGGATGCTGCTGCGTGACCATTCCTCCATTGTGCCAACTCGATGCCGGTTCGGGGATGTCAGGCGCCTCCGCTACGCTCGGATCCAGTGAGTACCGCGATCCCTTTCGGCCCCCAACCGGGCACGTCAGCCGCCGAGCACCTCTCACCCTCGTTCCCCGAACGCGCAGCGTGGGGCACCGCCTCGAAGCTCCGGGCCTGGCAGGCCGAAGCCCTCGAGCAGTACCTCGCCGAGCTGCCCCGCGACTTCCTCGCCGCCGCGACACCGGGCGCAGGCAAGACGACGTTCGCCCTGCGACTCGCGGCCGAGCTGCGTGCGCGGCGCATCATCGACCGCATCACCGTGGTGGCGCCGACCGACCATCTGAAACGCCAGTGGGCGGATGCCGCGGCGCGCGTCGGAATCCGGCTCGACCCGGATTTCCGCAACGCCCACGGGCGCAGCTCCCGCCACTATCACGGCGTCGCCGTGACGTACGCGCAGGTCGCGATGCGGCCGGGGCTGCACCGTGAGGTGACGCTCTCGGGCAAGACCCTCGTGATCCTCGATGAGGTGCACCACGGCGGTGACACGCTCTCGTGGGGCGACGCGATCCGCGAGGCGTTCGAGCGCGCCGAGAAGCGGCTCTCGCTGACCGGCACGCCGTTCCGCTCCGACACCGCGCCGATCCCGTTCGTGCAGTACGCGCCCGACGCGCAGGGTGTACGGCTCTCGAAGACCGACTACGACTACGGCTACGGCCGTGCCCTCGCCGACGGCGTCGTGCGTCCGGTCCTCTTCATGGTCTACGCGGGCCACATGCGCTGGCGCACGAAGGCCGGCGACGAGATGGAGGCGAAGCTCGGCGAGGACAACACCAAGGACATCACCTCCTCGGCCTGGCGCACGGCGCTCGAGCCGAGCGGCGAGTGGATCCCCGCGGTGCTGGCTGCGGCCGACCGGCGTCTCACCGAGGTGCGGCACGGCATCCCCGATGCCGGCGGCCTCGTCATCTCGACCGACCAGACCGTCGCTCGCGCCTACGCGCAGATCCTCGAGCAGATCTGCGGCGAGAAGGTGACGATCGTGCTCTCCGACGAGAAGGAGGCGAGCGCGCGCATCGAGGAGTTCTCGGCGAGCACGACTCGGTGGATGGTCGCCGTGCGCATGGTGTCCGAGGGCGTCGACGTGCCGCGACTCGCGGTGGGCGTCTACGCCACGAGCGCGTCGACGCCGCTCTTCTTCGCGCAGGCGATCGGCCGCTTCGTGCGGGCCCGTCGCCGCGGTGAGACGGCCTCGGTCTTCCTGCCCAACGTGCCCACCCTCATGAACCTCGCGTCGCAGATGGAGCTCGAACGCGACCACGCCCTCGATCGGCGCGGCGGCGATGCCGACGACGACGGGCTCGACGACAGCCTGCTCGAGTCGGCCAATCGCGAGGAGCGCGCCTCCGAGGAGCAGCTGGAGTTCGGCACCTGGGAGGCGATCGGGTCGGATGCCTCGTTCGACCGGGTGCTCTACGACGGCACCGAGTTCGGCACCCTCGCCGAGCCCGGCAGTGACGAGGAGTTCGACTTCATCGGCATCCCCGGCCTGCTCGAGCCCGAGCAGGTCTCCGAGCTGTTGCGGCACCGGCAGGCGCGGCAGGCACGACGTGCGGGGGAGCGGCGCAAGCACGTGGTCGCCGACGAGGACCCCGAACCGGTCGCGCTCTTCCGCACGCTGAAGGAGCAGCGGTCGCTGCTCAACAGCCTCGTGGGCCTCTGGGCGCGGCATACCGGCGAGGCGCACTCGCAGGTGCACGGCGAGCTGCGCCGCGTGTGCGGCGGCCCCGCGGTCGCGCAGGCCACGGTGACGCAGCTGCAGGCGCGCATCGAGTTCCTGCGCAAGCGGCTCGGCAGTCGCTGAGCCGACGACGCAGACCCGGGCCGATCCACCCGAGGGAGCGCGATTTGGACATGTTTTCTACAGCGTGTAGAAATAGAGCGGAATCGGCCATCAGGTCCCGGTTCGACGCTCGAAGGAGAAACGATGCTGTCTGAGAAGTCCCGCCCCGTCATCGAAGCCACACTGCCCGTCATCGCGGGACGCATCGACGAGATCACCCCGAAGTTCTACCGCCGCCTGTTCGCCGCGCATCCCGAGCTGATGGACGGCATGTTCAGCCGCGCCAACCAGCAGAACGGCACCCAGCAGCGGGCCCTCGCCGGCAGCATCGCCGCTTTCGCATCCCACCTGATGGCCCACCCGGGCACGCTTCCCGAGGCCGTGCTGTCGAGGATCGCGCACAAGCACACCTCGCTCGGCATCCCCGAGTCCGGCTACCCGATCGTCTACGAGCACCTCTTCGCCGCGATCGCCGACGACCTGGGCGAAGCCGTCACGCCCGAGGTCGCCGAAGCGTGGACCGAGGTCTACTGGCTCATGGCCGATGCGCTGATCAAGCTCGAGAAGGGCCTCTACGCCCAGCAGGCGAACGATGAGATGTGGACGTCGTGGCGCGTCACCGCGAAGGATGCCGCCGGTGCGGGATCCATCACCTTCCGCCTGACTCCCGCTGACAGCACGCCGGTCACCCGCGCCACCCCCGGCCAGTACGTCTCCGTGCGAGTGCGCCTCGCCGATGGCCTTCGCCAGGCACGCCAGTACTCGCTGTCGGACAGCGTGGACTCGCTCACCGAGCGGGTCTTCACGACCAAGCTCGACGAGGGCGGCGAGGTCTCGCCCCACCTGCACGGCTCGGTGAACGTCGGCGACGTCGTCGAGCTTTCGAACCCGTACGGCGACATCGAACTCGACGACTCGGATGCCCCGATCGTGCTCGCCACCGCGGGGATCGGCTGCACTCCGAGCGCGTCCATCCTGCAATCCCTCGCGCAGCGGGTCTCCGACCGCCGAGTCCTCGTGCTGCACGCCGAGCAGCGCGCCGGGAACTGGGCTCTCGAAGGCCAGATGCGCTCCGCGGTGGAGCAGTTGCCCAACGCCGAGCTGCAGCTCTGGCTGGAGGAGGCCGCGGCGGGTGTCGACGCCGAGTCCGGGTTCATGGACCTGAACGGCATCGACCTGCCGACCGGCGCCAAGCTGTACCTCTGCGGACCGCTGCCCTTCATGCGTTCCATCCGGTCGCAGGCCATCAGCGCAGGCATCCCGGCGACCGACATCCACTACGAGGTGTTCGGGCCCGACGTCTGGCTGGCCGCCTAGCGAGGCCCGCTCCGCGGAGGGCGGTGGTGGCCGGGTCCGGCCGCCACCGCCCTTTTGGCGCGGGCTAGCATGACGAGTATGGAACGCCGCTCCCGGGTGCTCGTCGTCGCGATCGTCGTCGCCTTCATCGCGTTCCTCGACGGTGCGGTCATCAATGTCGCGCTTCCCGCGATCGAGGCGGAGCTCGGTGGAGGGCTCGCCCTGCAGCAATGGGCGGTCGACGCCTACCTGCTGACGCTCGGCTCGCTCATCCTGCTCGCCGGGTCGCTGTCGGACTCCTACGGGCGGCTGCGGATCATCCGGATCGGGCTCTACGGCTTCGCCGCCACCTCGGTGCTGTGCGCCGTCGCGCCCGACGGGCTCGTCTTCGTCATCGGCAGAGGGCTGCAAGGGGCAGCCGGCGCGCTCCTCGTGCCGAGTTCGCTCGCCCTCATCATCGCGACGTTTCCGGCGGCGGAGCAGGGCAAGGCGATCGGGCGCTGGACGGCGTGGACCACCGTCGCGTTCCTCGTCGGACCGCTCCTCGGCGGTCTGCTCGTCGACCTCGTCTCGTGGCGACTCGTCTTCTGGATCAACCTGCTGCCGATCGCATTCGCGCTCGTGCTCATGCGCGTGCTCGGTCGCGACGCGGCCAATCCCGCCAAGGAGCGCATCGACTGGCTGGGCGCCGCCCTCGGCGTCGTCGGCCTCGGCGGCACGGTCTTCGCGCTCATCGAGCAGGGCCGGTTCGGCTGGTCGTCGCCGGTCGTCTACATCCCGCTCATCGTCGGTCTGGTCGCCCTGGTCGTCTTCGTCTGGTGGGAGCATCGGGCGCCGCAGCCGATGCTGCCGCTCAGCCTCTTCCGCGCACGCAACTTCGCTGCTGGCAACCTCGCGACGCTCTTCATCTACGCCGCGTTCTCGCTCGGACCGTTCGCGATCACGATCTTCCTGCAGGAGTACGCCGGATTCTCGGCGACGCTCGCCGGGCTCGCGACGCTGCCGCCGACGATCATGATCGTCTTCCTCGGCTCCTGGTTCGGCGGGTTGTCGACCCGCCTCGGGCCGCGCATCTTCATGACGCTCGGACCGATCACCGTCGCCATCGGGTACCTGCTCACCCTGACAGTCACGACCGAGGTGTCGTACTGGACCCAACTCCTGCCCGGCATCATCGTGATGGGGCTCGGCATGGCGATGACCGTGGCGCCGCTCACCGCGGCGATCCTCGGCGCGGTCGATCCGGCGCGCGCCGGCATCGGCTCCGCCGTCAACAACGCCGTCGCGCGCATCGCAGGACTCGTCGCGATCGCCTCGATCGGCGTCATCGTCGGCGCACAGCTCGACGTCATCGGGTTCCACCGGGCCGCGATCGCGACGGCCATGTTCCTCCTCGTCGGCGGCATCGTGTCGTGGATCGGGATCCGGAACCCCGTGCACACGACCACGATGCCGTCACCCGAACCGGCGCGCGACTGATCCCGAGCGCCGGTCGGGTGACACTTCAGCGGACTTCGACGCGCTCGCGGTCGGCGTCGTCGCTCGGTACGGCCTCGATCCCGCCGAGCTCGGCCGCACGGTCGAGCGCCGCCATGAGGTCGCTCGTGAGATCGTCGACGTGCTCGAGCCCGATCGCGAGGCGCACGATGCCCGCGCCGGGCTTCGCCTCGCCGGCGACCGGTCGATGGGTCAGCGATGCGGGGTGCTGCACGAGCGAGTCGACACCGCCGAGCGAGACGGCATGGGTGACGAGCTCGCAGGACTCCGTGAATCGTGCCGCCGCGTCGTAGCCGCCGACCAGGTCGAGGGCGATGATCGAACCCGGCCCCTCGAGCTGGCGGCCGAGCAGGCCGGCCGGGTCCTGGCCGGGCAGGCCGGGGTAGTGCACGCTCGCCACGGCCGGGTGGGCGAGCAGTCGCTCGGCGAGCACGGCGGCGGTCGCCTGCTGCGCGCGGACCCGCAACGGCAGGGTGCGGAGTCCGCGGTGCAGCAGGTACGCGGCCATCGGATGCAGCAGTCCGCCGGTCAGGGCACGCACCTGTCGCAGTCGCTCCACCCACGCCTGGTCGGCCGCCACGACGCCGCCCATCACGTCGCCGTGACCGCCGAGGTACTTCGTCGCGCTGTGCAGCACGAGCGTCGCGCCGTGCTCGACCGGGCGCTGCAGCACCGGCGTCGCGAACGTGTTGTCGACGAGCAGGGGCACGTCGCCCGCGGCATCCGCGACGGCCCTGATGTCGAGGAGTTCGAGCGTCGGGTTCGCGGGCGTCTCGATGACGACGAGCCCGGTGTCGGGCCGGATGGCACTCGCGATGCCCGCGGCATCCGTCCAGGTCACTTCGGTGCCGAGCAGGCCGCTCGCGAGCACGTGGTCGGTGCCGCCGTAGAGCGGGCGCACCGCGACGACGTGCGGCCGACCGGCAGAGGCCGTGGCGATGAGCGTCGCGGCGAGCGCGGCCATGCCGCTCGCGAAGGCGACGGCGCCCTCGGTGCCCTCGAGCCCTGCGAGCGATTCCTCGAAGCGGGCGACGCCCGGCTGCCAGAGCCGCTGGTACACCGCGGAGCGGCCCTCGCCGAGGTCGTGCCCGGTCGCGAGCTCCTCGTAGGAGGCACCGCCGGTCTCGACGTCGCCGAGCGGATTCGTGGTGGAGAAGTCGATGACGGGCACATGGGATCCGCTCTCTCGAACGCCCGCCATGCCGCCGTGGACGGCGCGGGTCTCGAGGTGCGACGACGATGTCTGCATGGCTTGAATCAAGCAGAATCTGTGACATTCAGCAAACCACGGTGAAGCTTCGATGGGATATGCTCGAAATCTCGAATGTTCTGCATTCCCGATCCCTCAGGAGACCACCAGTGGCGCAGAAACCAGAACTCGACCGCGTCGACCGTGCACTGCTCCAAGCGCTCTCGACCAACGCTCGCGCGTCGGGTGCCGCCCTCGCCGCCGAGGTCGGTGTCGCCGAGTCCACCGTATCGCTTCGTCTCCGCCGGCTGCAGTCCCTCGGCACCGTGCGCGGCTACCGGGTCGACGTGGACCTCGCCTCGCTCGGCGTCTCGCTGCAAGCGCTCATCGCGATCCGGCTCGTCAAGCACGACCGCAGCGAGATCGACGCGTTCCGCCAGGCCGTGCCGCACCTGCCCGGCGTCATCGGCGTCTTCCACATGGCCGGAGCCGAGGACTACCTGATCCACGTCGCGGCACGCGATGCCGAAGAACTGCGCGAGTTCGTGCTCAACTACCTCACGGGGCATCCTGCCGTTGCCCACACCGAGACGAATCTGATCTTCGAGCACGTCGACGGCGACGGCTGGAACAAGCTCGTCGGCTGAACCCGGTTCGGCGCTCCGAAAAGCTGCCAATCCGGGCGAGTCCGGCGCTCGCGACGCACACGCCCGATAGCGTGGCTGAGGCCGCGCGGGCGGCCGCATGCGATGGCGCGGGACGAGTTCAGCCGCGACAGCCGGGCGCCCGCGATGAACGGGAGCACCATGAACGACGTACAGCCGGCAGGCACCGCCGCCGACCGGGCGCGGTGGCGCCGCTACCTCGCCGACGAGCGTGCGGAGGCGGCCGTCTACCGCGAGCTCGCGGCACGGCGTGACGGTGAGGAGCGCGACATCCTCCTCGCCCTCGCCGCGGCGGAGGGTCGCCACGAAGCCCATTGGCTCGCCCTGCTCGGGGGCGACGACAGCGGCGTGCCCCGCGCCGACGTGCGCACGCGCCTGCTCGGAGCGCTCGCCCGCCGATTCGGCTCCATCTTCGTGCTCGCCCTCGCGCAGCGCGCCGAGGCCCGTTCCCCGTACGCCACCGACCCCGACGCGACCGCGGCCATGGCGGCCGACGAGCGCATCCACGGCGAGGTCGTGCGCGGGCTCGCGTCGCGTGGGCGTCGCCGCCTCGCCGGCACGTTCCGCGCCGCGGTCTTCGGCGCCAACGACGGACTCGTCTCGAACCTCGCGCTCGTGCTCGGCATCGGCGCCACCGGCGTGCCTGCGGCCGTCGTGCTGTTCACGGGCATCGCGGGCCTGCTCGCCGGCGCGCTGTCGATGGGTGCGGGGGAGTACGTCTCTGTGCGGTCGCAGCGCGAGCTGCTCGAGGCATCCGCCCCAGACCCCACTGCGCGCGAGGCGCTGCCCGACCTCGACATCGACGCCAACGAACTCGCGCTCGTCTACCGCGCGCGCGGCATGGACGAACAGGATGCCATCGAGCACGCCGCCTTCGTCGTCGCGCGGGTGCACGCCGCCGAACAGGTGCAGGCGCCGACCGACGCGCTCAGCATCGTCGAGCACGACGACGAAGCCGTCGGCACCGGCCTCTCGGCCGCGGTCTCGAGCTTCTGCTTCTTCGCGTCGGGCGCGCTGATCCCCGTGCTGCCGTACCTCTTCGGCATGACGGGCCTGCCGGCGATCCTGACGGCGACGGTGCTCGTCGGCATCGCACTCCTCGCCACCGGAGCGATCGTCGGACTCCTCTCGGGCGCATCACCGCTGAAGCGGGCACTCCGTCAGCTCGGCATCGGCCTCGGAGCTGCGGCGGTCACGTACCTCCTCGGCCTCGCCTTCGGCACCACCATCGTCTAGGAGTCCCATGTCACGACCAGTCGCACTGCTCACCGGCGCCGGCCGCAGCAACGGCATCGCCTGGGCGATCGCCGCCACCCTCGCCGCCGACGGCTGGGACGTCGCGTTCAGTCACCTCGGCGACTACGACCGGCGGATGTCGCTGGGCGGCGACCCCGACCGGGATCCGGCGGCGCTCGCGGCCGCACTCCGCGCACTCGGCGCCCGCACGATCGCCCTCGACACCGACCTCGCCGACCCGGAGGTCCCGGGCCGGCTCGTCGCCGAGGCATCCGCTGCTCTGGGGCCGATCAGTGCGCTCGTGCTCTCGCACGCCGAGGGCGTGGACTCGGGGATCCTCGACACCACGATCGAGAGCTTCGACCGGCACTTCGCGGTCAACACCCGTGCGTCGTGGCTGCTGCTGCAGTCCTTCGCCGCACAGGTGCCGAGCGGCGGCGGCCGTGTCGTCGCCCTCACGAGCGATCACGTCGTCGGCAACGTGCCCTACGGCGCGAGCAAGGGCGCGCTCGACCGCATCGTCATCGCCGCCGCCCGCGAGCTCGCGCCGCTCGGCATCACGGCGAACCTCGTGAACCCCGGGCCGGTCGACACCGGCTGGATGGACGACGAGACGCGCATGGCGCTCACCGCCGCCCAGCCGAGCGGCAGGCTCGGCACGCCCGACGATGCCGCACGCCTCGTGCGCTTCCTCGTCTCCGACGAGGGCCGCTGGGTGACGGGTCAGCTGATCATGAGCGACGGCGGCTTCTCGATCTGACTCGCCGCGACCCGCCGTTGCGACGGCTGCGTCGTCAGCCGGCGGGTGCGGTCACGAAGTCGATGAGCTCCTCGACACGGCCGAGCAGGGCCGGCTCGAGGTCGCCGTAGCCGCGCACCCGGCCGAGGATGTGCTGCCAGGCTCGCGCGATGTCGGCCTGCTCGGCGTGCGGCCAGCCGAACGCGTCGCAGACGCCGTGCTTCCACTCTGTGCCCCGGGGGATCACGGGCCAGGCCTCCTTGCCGAGGCGGGCCGGCTTCACGCCCTGCCAGATGTCGATGAACGGATGCCCCACCACGAGCACGTTCGCCCCGTGCGGGCCGCGCATGACGGCATCGGCGATGCGCTGCTCCTTCGAGCCGGGCACGAGGTGGTCGACGAGCACCCCGGCCTTGCGACCGGGGCCGGGGCGGAACTCCGCGAGCGCGTCGGCGAGCACGTCGACACCCTCGAGGTACTCGACGACGACGCCCTCGATGCGGAGGTCGGCGCCCCAGACCTTCTCGACGAGCTCGGCGTCGTGGCGCCCCTCGACGAAGATCCGGCTCGGCAGCGCGACTCGCGCCGGCGCGGACTCGACGGCGAACGAGCCGGATGCCGTGCGAAGTCGCCCGGCGGGCGCCTTCGGCCTCGGCGCGACGAGCTGCACAGCCTCGCCGTCGACGAGGAAGCCGTGGCCGAGCGGGAACATGCGCTTCGCGCCGAAGCGGTCTTCGAGCACCACGATGTTCTTCTCGATGCCGATCACGGCACCGCAGAACCCGCTCTCGGCGAGCTCGACGACGAGGTCGCGCTCGGCCTCGACCGTCGGGACCACCTTGCGCCCGCGCGCCTTCCAGTCGCCGGCGAGCACATCACCGCTGTACCGGTCGTGGGGGTCGCTGCGGAAGGAATCAGGGGGCGTCGCGGGCACCGATCGAGGCTAACGGATGTCGCGGGGTCGGCGGGGTCCGACACGGGGATGCGGTGAACCTCGCGTGCCGACCTCGCGAGCCCGCGTCAGGCGGGCAGGTTCGTCTGCGGGCGCCGGGCCGACGCACCGGCGCTGCGGAAGAGGAGGAGCGTCCAAACTGCCCCGATACCGGCGACGGCCGCTCCGATGCCGAAGGCCCACGGGAGCCCTGCGGCGTCGGCGACGATGCCGAGCACGATCGGTCCCAGTCCGAGCCCGAGGTCGATGGCGGCACTCGCGGTGCCGGATGCCACGCCGCGCTGCGACGGCGAAGCGGTCGCGAAGATCGCCCCGAAGAACGCGGGAGTGCTGAAGGCGACCCCGATCGCCGCGACGCCCGTGCCGAGCATGAGGCCGATCGGCGATGCCCACGACGCGATGATCACGAGGCCGACGCCGATCGTGAGGAGCGCTGCAGCGCCGAGGGCAAGCGGGGGCAGCCGGTCGGGGACGCGGGCGAAGGCGATGCGGCACACCACGACCACCCCGCCGTAGACGAACAGTGCCGTGCTCGCGTTCCCGGAGCCGACCGCTTCGCCCTGCAGTGCCGCGAAGGCGAGGAAGCCACCGATCGGCACGAGCGACGAGAGGAAGCCGAGCGAGATCGGCAGCGCGGGGCGGTGGATGATTCGTCGATCCGCCTTCGCGGGCGGCGGCCCCTCCCTCGTCTCGCCGATGAGGAGCGAGAGCCCGGCGGCGAGCACGGCGAGCACCGCCGCGCCGTTCCACGCGAGGGCGAACCCCGAGACGCCGACGAGCGCCTCGCCGAGCGGCGGACCGAGGGCGATGCCGAGGTAGAGCCCGAGCGAGTTGTACGACAGCGCCTCGCCCATGCGGTCGCGCGGCGCAAGGTCGGCGAGCGCCGCGAACCCGGCGACGAAGAACGCCGCCTCGGCGACGCCCGCGAGGAGGCGAAGCACGATGATCGTCACGATGTCGCCGGCGATCGCGAGCAGGGCCAGGCTCAGCGCGGCGATGAGCGCGCCCCCGAGGAGCAACGGCCGCCGGCCGAGGGTGTCCGCGAGGCGCCCGGCGACGGGACGCAGCACCAGGGCCGACAGGGCGAACGCTCCGAACGCGAGGCCGGCCATCGCCTCGTCGCCGCCGATCGGACCGGTGATGGTGAGCGGCAGCGCGTAGATCGACACCCCGACGGCCGTGAAGTAGCAGAGCTCCGCGACGCCCAGCGCGATGAAGGCGGGTGAGAACAGGCGCTGCGAGACGGCCCGGCGCGTCATCGCGGGGCGCCTCGGCTCGGCGGTCGTGGATCGCAGCAGTCCACGACCTCAGGCTATTCGCTGGGCCGCTCTTCGGCACGCGAGCGTTCTCGGATGCCGTGCACGATTCTGCGAGGACTAGCTAATCTGGCTATATCGATTTACCATCGACTGCAGTGGACAACTGCTCCGACTGGAATGAGGAACGATGCACCGAGCACGTCAATGGGGAGTGCTCACCACGCTGGCCGTGGGGGCCGGCCTCGTATTGACGGGCTGCAGCAGCCCGGCCCCGGAACCGACGACGTCGCCGGTCGATGAAGGGCTCAGCCTGTCGCCGGCGTCGAACCAGGTCTACGAGTGCTTGACCGTGAGGGGCTGGGACGTCACCATTTCGTGGGACGGCGGAATCGGCACAGACAGTGACAGCATCCCGGCCGAACAGATGGAGTTGTACAAAGCGGACTCCGACGAGTGCTGGGCGCCGATCAACGAGGCCAGCCTGAACATGCCGGTCTCGGACATCGAGACGGTCTACCTCCAGGAGCTCGAGACGCGTGACTGCCTCATCGAGCTCGGCTTCGACGACCTCGACGAGCCGCCGTCGGAGCAGGAGTTCATCGACTCGTTCCCGGGCGCCGGCCGGTGGTCCGCGTACAGCGCCAGCGCCGGCGTCATGGGTATGCCGGACTCGAAGTGGCGTGAGGTCAACGAGGCCTGCCCGCAGCCGGCCTGGTCGTTCGGAACCTGGTAGCGGCGCCCATGCTCCGTCTGCATGTCAATTCGAGGAGGCACATGTTGAACCGCACGCGTCGGAATCTAGGTTGGGTCGTTGCGGGCACCGTCACGTTCCTCGTCGCCAGCTACGCAGGCCAGCCCGCCGACGCGAAGCCGATCCCAGACGCCCTTTCCGCATCGGAATCCGAGCAGATCGTGGAAACCGAACTCGCGGCAATGTGTACCTCTACCGGTACCGGGCGGGTGAGATGCGGCAATGCCTGATCGACCTCGGCCACGAGATCTCCGAACCCACCTCGGAGCAGGTCTTCCTCGACGAGTACCCACGAACGGGCGGGTACAACCCGATCAACGAGGTCGACATGTCGTCCTTCGCTGGGGCCGATGAGACGTGCCCCCAGTTGCCAAAGGGCCTCTGGGGGTGACTGGATCCTCGCGAGAGCCGCACCGGGGGCCCTTCGTCGTCATGGCGCTGGTCGGCGTTGTCGCGCTCAGCGCCATCCCGCTCACGGCGTGCTCAGTGGACGAGTTGCCGCCCGTGCCATCCGTCGCTCCGCTGAGCGAGTCGCAGTCAGAAGCGCTGGCCGCGAGCATCCTCGAGGAGAAGGGGGGGAGAATTCTGTCGCTGTATCCCGGTGCCGTGCTGCCGACCCCTGACCGGGTGCGGTTCGTCACGCAGAGCGAGATCGCTCACGTCAAGGCTGACTGCGTCACCGAGCAGGGATTCCCTGCCCATCCGAATGACGAAGGGGGTATCACCTACTCCCCGGTACCGCCGGATGAGCAGGCAGAAGCTCAGACGCTCGCTGCATACGCCTGCGACGTGATGTACCCACTCGACCCCCGGTTCATTCGCCCGTACACCGAGGCCGAGCTTCGCTACATCTACGCGTACCAAAAGCACACGGTCATCCCCTGCATCGAACAGGCAGGGTCGTCGGCGTCGGCGCTTCCGAGCGAACAAGTCTTCATCGAGGACTGGGAGAACGGTCGGCCCTGGATTCCGTACGGTGACGACGATGCACTGACGATGGAGGAAGCGTCGGAGATTCCCGAGTTGTGCCCGATGGTTCCGGCGGAACTGCACCGGCAGTAGTCGGTGCCGGTGAGGTGGCGAGAGACGAAAACCGGATGTCTCGCCGCACGCGAGGACTCCATATACCGACGCGAGATGCTAGCTAATCCGTCTATATCGACTTACCATCGACCGCAGCGAACGACTGCTCCGACTGGAATGAGGGACGATGCTCACAGCACGTCGAAGGGGAATGCCGACCATGCTGGCGCTCAGCGCCGGGCTCGTGCTGACCGGCTGCGCCGGCCAGAGTGAGAAGCCGGAACCGACCACCTCTCCGGTCGATGAAGGGCTCAGCCTGTCACCGGCGTCGAACGAGGCGTACAGGTGTCTGATCGAGAAGGGTTGGCCCGTCACGATCTCGTGGGACGGGGGCGTCGGCACGGACGCCGGCGACATACCGGACGACCAGTACGAGCTCTACCGTGCAGATGCCGACGAGTGCTGGGCGCCGTACGACGACGCCATCACGAACATGTCGACCGCCGACATGAAGAAGGTCTACGCCCAGGAGCTCGAGACGCGTGACTGCCTCATCGAGCTCGGCTACGACGACATCGACGAGCCGCCGTCGGAGCAGGAGTTCATCGACGCCTTCCCGGGCGCAGGGCGCTGGTCCGCGTACGCCGCAAGTTCGGGCGTCATGGGCATGCCTGACTCGAAGTGGCGCGAGGTCAACGAGGCATGCCCGCAACCAGCCTGGTTCTTCGGTACCTGGTAACAGGGGCGCATTCTTCCGGCACGTCAGGCCTCGCCTCGGAGGCGGCATCGATCCGGTAGACGACCACCCATATTCGACTTATATTGGGTCGCAAGCTGCTGACGAACCGGCTGCCGGTGGGAACCACAGCGCCGAAACAGACAAGAACGCAGGGCCATCTCACCGATGAGTCGCATGAAGGAGTGTCGTGACCGACAATGGCCCGATGAACATGAACGCCGAGAAGCCTCGGCGGCGCTGGTGGCGCATCCCGGTGTTGGTCGTCAGCCTGCTCGCGGTCGGTGCTGTCGCAGGGTGGGCGGTCACCGCGGTGTTCGCGCCGCCGCGTGACGTGCTGTCGGAGACGCCGTATACGTACGTGGAGCTCGTGGACGGTGAGGTCGGCTCGTCGATGCAGCTGAACACGGTCGCGGAGTGGCAGCCGGCGCTTGCCGCTACGAATCAGGCATCGGGAACCGTGACGTCAGTGACTGTCGCGCCTGGGGACGAGGTGCGGGCGGGTTCGGTGCTGTACTCGGTGAACCTCCGGCCGGTCGTCGTGGCGGCCGGTGCGACGCCGGTGTTTCGGCCGCTGAGTCGGGAGGCGAAGGGCTCGGACGTGCAGCAGCTGCAGCAGCTGCTGACCGAGCTCGGGTTTTACTCCGGTGCGGTCGACGGCGAGTTCGGCAGCCGGACGGAGGCTGCCGTGAAGGACTGGCAGGACTCGCTCGGGATTGGGGACGACGGGGTCGTGCAACCGGGTGACGTGGTCTTCGTGCCGACGTTGCCGACCCGGGTCACCCTCGACCCGGAGATCGTGTTCAGGGGCGCGTCGCTGAGCGGCGGCGAAGCGGCGGTGTCGGCGCTGTCTGCTGAGCCGGTGTTCACGATCCCGGTGACGGTGTCGCAGGCGGGGTCGATGCCTGTCGGCACGGCGGTCGAGGTGCAGGCGCCGGACGGAACCGTGTGGGCGGCGGAGGTGGCGAGCCAGAAGCCTTCGGAGGAGTCCGGCGATCAGGTCGATGTCGTGCTGCAGGGCGTGGGCGGCGCGACGATCTGCGGCGCCGGGTGCGGCACCCTCCCTGCCGAAGGCTCGTCCCGGCTGCTGTCGAAGATTGTGACCCAGCCGACGGTGACGGGTGTCGTCGCCCCGTCGGCGGCGCTCCTGTCAGCGACCGACGGAACCATCTCGGTCGTCGACGACGAGGGCGAGCGGCACGAGGTTGCCGTCGTCGCGGCGGCGAAGGGCATGTCGGTCATCGACGGCGCACCGGCCGGCATGCGAGTGCGGGTTCCCGCGTCCGGCGAAGAGGCTGCCGGCGGGAAGTCGTGACCGCGCTGCTCGCCGCTGACGGGCTCTCCTTCGGGTACGATCCGCGTTCCCTGCTCCTCGACGGCTGGTCGGCCGACTTCCATGCCGGTGAAGTCGTCGCCGTCACCGGTCCGTCGGGCCGAGGCAAGTCGACCCTGCTGTACCTGCTCGGCATGATGCTGAAACCAGTCGGCGGGCGAGTGCTCGTCGACGGTGAGGCTGCGCAGGGCCTGCCGGACCGGGACCGCGCGGCACTTCGGAGTTCGACGTTCGGCTTCGTGTTCCAGGATGCTGCGCTGGACGCGTCCCGCACCGTGCTCGACAACATCCTCGAGACGGTGCTGTACCGCGGCGACGACCGCCGCGCCGCGACCGGACGGGCGCACGAGCTGATGGACCAGTTCGGGGTCGCACTCCGCGCCGGCGCCAAGCCCGGGCAGGTCTCCGGCGGCCAGGCGCAACGCATCGCTCTGTGCCGGGCCCTGCTGGGCGACCCTCGGATCCTCCTCGCCGATGAGCCGACCGGTAACCTCGACCCCGCGTCATCCGATGTCGTCGTGACCGCACTGCACGAACAGGCCAGGCGCGGCGCGGCCGTCATCGTCGTCACGCACGACCCGGCGCTGGTCGCCCGCTGCGACCGGGAGCTGATGCTGTGACCACGACCGAGCGAGAACTCGCCGCGAACCCATCGGGCGCGACCGCAAGCGGCGGCCGCGTGCGAAGCACAGGGCGACGCACGCCGTCGTGGTGGGCAGTCGTGCGGGAGGCGCTGGTCTCCGCGCTCACCCAACCGGTCGCATCCGTGCTCACCCTTGTCGTGATCGCCGGGATGTGCGCCGCGGTGCTGCTGACCTCCGGCCGCGCGGTCGGCGCCGAACAAGACGTCATCGGGTCCATCGACTCCGCCGGCACCCGGTCCATCATCGTCCGCGCCGAACCCGCCGCAGGCCTCGACACGACCGTGCTCGACCGGATCAGACACCTCGACGGCATCGAATGGGCCGGCGCATTCAGCCTCGCCCAAGACGTCCGCAACGCCGCATTCGACGACGGCACCCGGGTCCCGCTCCGACAGGTCTGGGCCGACGACTGGACACAGCTCGGCCTGCCGGAGACGCTCCCAGGCGACGGGGATGTCGCGTACGCGTCCGACACCGCACTCGCCCAACTCGGGCTCGACGAACCCATCGGATCGGTCGAGCTCACCGACGGCACCGGCGGCTACGCCGTCGGCGGCCGCATCGCCGTCCCCGAGCACCTCGCGTTCCTCGAACCACTGCTCCTGGCCCCGCAACTGGGGGACGCCCCGCCCGCGCCCGTCGGCGCGCTACTCGTCATCGCCGAACGTCCCGACCTCGTCGCACCCGTCGCCGAAGCTGTCGGCTCCGTGCTCGGCGTCGACGACCCGACGAAGGTCAGCGTGCAGACCAGCGAAGACCTCGCCTCGCTCCGCGCGATCATCGAGGGCCAGCTCGGCAGCTTCGGCCGCACCCTCACCCTCGGCATCCTCGCCGTCACCGCGTTCCTCGTCGCGGTGCTCCTCTACGGCATGGTGATGCTGCGGCGGAAGGACTTCGGCCGCCGCCGTGCACTCGGGGCGTCGCAACGACTCATCGTCGCCCTCATCACCATCCAGACCGCAGCCGTCGCGACCGTCGGCGCCGCCATCGGCTCCGCGACCGCACTCATGGTGCTCGCCGTCACCGGTGACCCGCTCCCGGGATGGAGCTACGTCGCCGGAGTCTGCATCCTCGCCGTGCTCGTCGCGACCGTCTCCGCACTCCTGCCCGCGGTCGCCGCATCCCGGCGGGAGCCGATCAGAGAGCTCCGGGTGCCGTGAACTCGAGCAAGGGACGGCAGCCGTCCGCAGCGCAATCGCGGAAGGACTCACGATCCAGTGGAATGCCTGCGATGATACCGAAGCCGGGTACCGGGCCGTGGCAACGAACGCAGGCTCCGAGATGTTCGGTGCAATCAGGATCTGCATGCTGTGCGGTCGCGTCCCGGACATCGTTGTGCAGGCCCACCCAACCGCTGAGGAGAGTCACGATGACGACCGCCGATGAGCCCAGGAAGCTCCCATCATGGCTGCTCACCTCGACGACAGCCGAACTGCTTCCGCACCTCCGCAAGCTCTGGCCCGACGACGACGACAAGCTCAGGCACGCCCTCAACCGGAAAGTCAGCGGCGAGACCACCTACCTCACGAACGACCCGTATGAGGGCGCGGAGGCAGGACTCCTGGCGGTCTGGGATGCTGGCCAGATCGAAGCCTGGCAGGCGCCGGCCGCCGACACGGAAGAGCGCCGCATCGCGTTCGACCGCTGGCTCCGAAACGTACGAGCAGAGGTCGCAGCCGAACTCGCCCGGGACTTCCAACTCATGAGCAAGGGCGGCGCGCCGGAAGGCATCGATCACGCGAAGGAATGGACGGAGAGCCGCGCGTCAGCAATGCGGGAAGGTCGCGACACCGCAGGCGCGGCACCGACGTTCGCGGAATTCCTCGACGCGATACAGGATCCCTCGGACCCGGCGGCCGGCTGAGGTCGGCTACAGCGGCTTCCTCGACAGGTCATCGTCGATCGATGGTCCGCGCTATTCTATATAGGTCGAGACAGCTGGTACCGTAGCTGAACGCTTGGGACGACCCCTGGCAAGAAGGGCACGAACCATGATCACCGACGCCCAGATCGCACCGGCCGAGGAGGCCCCGAAGCGAGAGCGACCTCGCGACGAGCCACGCACGGGTGGGGCCCTCAGGTTCCTCCGCGACATCCTCGTCATCTTCCTCGTCGCGGTGCTGGTCTCCTTCCTGATCAAGACGTTCGTCATCCGGTCGTTCTACATCCCGTCCGGGTCGATGTCCCACACACTCGAGGTCGACGACCGCATCATCGTGAATCAGCTCAAGCCCGAGGTCAGTCCCATCGAACGCGGCGACGTCGTCGTGTTCAAGGACCCGGGGGAGTGGCTCCCGTACCGCGGGGAAGCCCCCGTCCAGCCGCCCATGGCCGCCGCGTTCGACTGGCTCACCGCGGCCGTGGGCGTGTCCGCACCGGACTCCGACGAGCACCTCGTCAAGCGCGTCATCGGGCTGCCCGGCGACCGGGTGGTCTGCTGCAACGGGCTCGGCCAGATGAGTGTCAACGGGGTGCCGCTCCGGGAGCCGTATGCCATCCACTCGCCGGACGTGACCGAAGCGTCAAGCGTTGACTTCGATGTCGTCGTGCCAGAGGATTCGCTCTGGGTGATGGGCGACAACCGCGAGGACTCCCAAGACTCGCGTTTCCACGCCGACACCCCGACGCACGGCTTCGTCCCCATCGACGACGTCGTCGGCGCCGCGTTCCTCGTGAGCTGGCCGCTGGACCGGTGGGCATGGCTCGGCAACTACCCCGACGTCTTCGACGGCGTCGATCCGACGCGGTAGAGGCGACGACCCACGGAACCTGTGTCGCCGGTACGGGCGAAGTAGCCGGCGGGGCCCGAATCGTGACACTGATGGATATCGGCGGGAATCCATAAAATAGTCACCGCCTCTTATGAAAAACGGCGATTTCCCATAAAATGAGTGCAGTGGGTTATGAACCCGCACGAGGAGAGCGATGAGCGCATTCGACCCCGGGAAGCACGCGCGAGGCCACGCGAGCAACGCGGGCTCGTTCTCCGAGCGAACCCGCTCCGACCCAAAGGCCGCGCTCGGTACGCCGGACTCCTGGCCGGCCATCGGCTCCGAAACCCTCGATTGGGAGAGCCAGTACGCGGAGCCTTCCGCGCTCGAGCGGTACAGCCCCCGCCCGCAGACCTACGACGCCGCCGTGCCGCCGTTCATCTCCGAGCGCGCGCTCCGGCTGAGCCCCCAGACCGCCGCGCTCTCGCGCACCGCCGAGAACGAGCTCATCCGCTTCGACGCGTCCCTGAACGATGAGATGACCGGATTCGCGCCGCTGCTCCTCCGCTCCGAGGCCGCCGCGTCATCGCAGATCGAGCACCTCTCAGCCAGCGCCCGCGCCATCCTCACCGCCGAGATCGGCGACACCGGCAAGCGCAACGCCACCGAGATCGTGGGAAACACCCGAGCGATGCAGTCTGCCCTCGCCCTCGCCGACGAGCTCACCCCGGACTCCGTGCGCAAGATGCACGAAGTCCTCATGGACGGCACGAACCACACACCCGGCGACTGGCGGACCGAACCAGTCTGGATCGGCACGAGCGCGCGCAGTCCCGTCGGCGCCGCGTTCGTCGGCCCCAGGTACGAACGCGTGCCAGCACTCATGGACGACGTCATGACCTTCGCGCGACGTGACGACCTTCCCGTCCTCGCTCAGATCGCCATCGCCCACGCCCAGTTCGAGACCATCCACCCCTTCACCGACGGAAACGGCAGGACCGGCCGTACGCTCGTCCAGTCGATGCTCCGAGGCAAGGACATCACCCGCTCCGTCACCGTCCCTGTCTCCGCAGGGCTCCTCACCGACGTGAACGCGTACCATGACGCGCTCACCGCGTACCGAGCCGGCGACGTCGAGCCCATCGTCGAGCAGATGGCGGTAGCCAGCGACGACGCCATCCGGAACGCCCGGACCCTCGTCGACCAGCTCCGGGAGACGATCACAGGGTGGCGTGAGATGGCGAAGCCTCGCACCGGCTCGCAACTCGAGAAGCTCCTCGACTACGCCGCCCGGCAGCCGGTCTTCACCGCCGCCACGGCGTCCGCGGACCTGGGCATCGGCACGACGAACATCTACCCGCACCTCCGGAAGCTCGCCGAGCTCGGCATCCTCGAGCAGAAGTCCGAGTACAAGATCGGTCAGGTCTGGCGCTCGGACGAGGTGCTCGGTGCGCTCGACCAGTTCGCGGAGCGCGCCAGCCGGCGGCGCAGCTGACCGTGCATCGACGAGGATGACAGCACGTCGCCCGCGCCCGGCGCCCGGCGCCCGGCAGGACCTTACTCATGACCGACGTCTCGTACCGAAGCAAGTCCGCCGCTCTCGCGTTGCAGGCCGCGCGCTTCCGAGGTGGTCACTCCGCCCGAGTGACGACCGACGCCTGACACCGCAGAGCAGGTGAGCGGGCGCTCCTCACCAGTCCCGCCCTTCACACCTACAACCCGGAGGACACCCGCGTGATCCGCACTGCATCATCGCCCCGACCCGACTGGCGCCAGCGCTTCGACAGCATCGGATTCACGTTCTACGACATGGAGTCCGAAGGCGGCAGACCCTACTGGCAGGAGGAGGCCGCCTACGGGTTCACGAGCTCGGAGATCGACCAGCTCGAGCAGGCCACCGCCGAGCTCTTCCAGCTCTGCATGGACGCGTGCGAGCACATCGTCCGCAACCGCCGCTTCACCGAGTTCGGCATCCCGGCCGCCCTGCACGACCTCGTCGCGAAGTCGTGGGACGAAGAAGACCCGACCGTCTACGGCCGATTCGACCTCGGCTACGACGGCCACGGCACCATCAAGATGCTCGAGTTCAACGCCGACACCCCGACCTCGCTCATCGAGTCCGCGGCCGCGCAGTGGCAGTGGCTCGTCGAGACCCGCGGCGAGGACGCCGACCAGTTCAACCTCATCCACGAGCTCCTCGTCGAGCAGTGGGCGCACGTCCGCACCGAACGCCTGGGCCTCCCCGAGGGTGCTCGTCTCCACCTCGTGTCGCTGCACAACAGCGGAGACGGCGAACTCATCGTCGAGGACGCCGACACCGTCGCGTACATGGCGGAGACCGCCCGGCAAGCCGGGTTCGACACCAAGCAGATGTTCATGGAGGACGTCCAGTTCGACACCGCCGCCCACCGCTTCGTCGACGCGGACGGCGAGCCCGTCGAGCGGATCTTCAAGCTGTACCCGTGGGAGTGGATGGTGCACGAGCAGTTCGCCGGCTTCCTCAACTCCACCCGCGACACCACCGTCTGGATCGAGCCGATCTGGAAGATGATGCTCTCGAACAAGCAGCTCCTCGTCGTGCTCTGGGAGCTGTTCCCGGGCCACCCGCTGCTCCTGCCTGCGTTCGCAACCCAGGAGCCGCTGGCCGGTGTCGCACACGTCCAGAAGCCGATGCTCGGCCGCGAGGGCGCCAACGTCACCATCTTCACCGAGCACGGTGACGTGGACGCGCTGAACGGCGGCGACTACGGCGCCGAAGGCTTCATCTACCAGCAGCGAGCCGAACTCGGCCGCGTCGACGGGAAGACCGTCATCATCGGCTCCTGGGTCGTCGGGGAGACTCCTGCCGGCATCGACATCCGCGAAACCAGCGGCCCCATCACCGGCGACCTCGCCGAGTTCGTGCCGCACTACATCATCGACCCCAAGGAGGCCGCGTGAGCGCCGAAGCCCCGACCCGCCGCCGAAGCGGCACCGTGACGCTGTCCGGTGCGACCCGCCCGTCCGCCACGAAGACGGTCGCCGCCATCGGAGTCGCAAGCGCCGTACTGCTCTTCGCCGGCTGCAGCACTTTCCCATCGGACGGCGAAGTGGTCACCGGTGCCGACGGCGAGCAGTACATCCTCCCGGACGGGACCGAACGCCCCGTCTACGCCTCGCGTGATGACTGTATCGCCGACGTCGCCGAACAGCTCGAGAAGCTCCGCCAGGAAGGAGAACCAGTCGATGACTCGCCCGAGAGCCTCTGCGAATCCTCCGACACCTACAACGGCCACTACTCCTCCGGTGTGTGGCTCGGCCCGCTGCTGTTCGCGTCGTCGCGATGGGACAGCCCGCGCGTCTCGTCATGGGCGCCTGTCGCCGGCGGCGGGTTCGCGGCACCAGGATCCGCAGCGCACAGCGACGTCGTGGAGAAGGCGCCCGCAGGCTCGAAGGTCGGCACACGAGCGCCGCTGACCGGCGGGTTCGGCTCGTCCGGCAAAGGCGGGTTCGGGTCCAGCGCGAAAGCCGTCTCCGGAGGGCATGGCACCTTCGGCGGCTGACCGGGCTGTGCCACCTGATCCCATCCGCAGCGATCCGATAGCGCGTCGCGGAGTGGGGTATCAGGTGGGTGATGTTTCGTTGCGCCCCATCACGAACGTTCGACTGAACCGTCTCTCCCATGAGGCCACCGCTGCCATGGCGGTGCGCGTGAAGGAGAGAGATGAGATCGAGAAGTATCAGCAGACGGCCCGGCAAGGTGGGGAGCGCCGTACTCTCGGCTCTCGTTCTCGGTGCCGGGCTCGTGGCGCCGACGTTCGTCGCGCTCGACGGCGCCGGAACCGCGGCACACGCGCTGCCGCCCGGCCCTGGCACGCGCGGGCAGCCCGCTGCGCCGGTGGCCCTGTTCCACGAGGACTTCGAGAACGCGCCCGACAGCGGGCCCTCGACGGACCTGGTGGACTATGTGTCCGCGCCGGACGGGTACCAGTACACCGCTGACGGGGAGTGGGAGGACCCGGTGGCATCTTGCAACGGGTTCGTCCTGTCGGGAGGGAACGACCTGACCGGGCTCTGTGGTGATTCGGCGTCCTCACAGGGTGGCCTGCGCAACCTCACCGACGTGCTCGGCCAGGTCAATGGGTCGGACCCGAAGGCGAACAGCGCGGTCGCCGCCTACACCTCAGGGCGGTCGTATGCACCGGACCAGGTCCAGTTCGCAACCGACGGTGAAGTGATCCCGCTGCCCGCCGCGAACCGGTTCGTGACGTTCTCGGTCAACGCGGCGGCGACGTCATGCTGGGCTGCGCATCCCGAGATGCGGTTCTCCGTCCTCGCCGGCGGTGTCGAGACGCCCATCTCGGGCGGCGGCATCAACCCGTGCACCGACCCGCGTGCTGAGGTCGTCGCGCCGACGCAGCAGCCCGACAGCCCTGTCTACTACGGGGGTGAGTTCGCATCCGACGGCTCGTTCCTGACGAGCGGCTCGCCCGTGGGCATCGTGATGCGCAACGGCAGCGGTGCCACGGCCGGCAACGACGGCGCATTCGACGACATCCGTCTGCTGGATGTGACGCCGCAGCTGGACAAGGCGTTCAGCCCGAAGCGTGTCCCGGTCGGCGGAGTCTCGACCCTGACGTTCACCGTGACGAACACGGCCGAGCTCGCAGCGAAGGACGGCTGGCAGTTCACCGACACGCTCCCGGATGGCCTCGTCGTCGCCGACGACGCGAACGTCGGCGGCACCTGCGACGCGACGACGACCGCGACTGCCGGCGGCAACGCCGTGACGATCACCGGCGGCAAGCTCGACGCAGGCGACGTCTCCTGCACGATCACAGTCGATGTCACCTCCGACGCCCCGCGCGGCGCCGATGCACCGTCGAAGACGTTCGAGAACTGCGCTGCGAACATCGACGGCGTCGTCGGCCTCGACCTTCCCGGCTGCGCGAGCGTCGAGTTCTACAGCGAACCGAAGCTCACGCTCCAGAAGACCTCCGACGCCGTCGCGCCCGGCAAGCCCGGCGACATCGTCACCTACGAAGTGACTGCGACGAACTCCGGAACCGGCGACTACACGGCGGAGCACCCGGCAATCGTCACGGACGACCTCACCGGAGTGCTCGACGACGCCGCGTACCAGAGCGACGCGACCAGCGACCGCGGCGCAGTCACCTTCACCGACCCGAAGCTGCGCTGGTCCGGTGCGCTGCCGGTCGGCGAGTCCGTCACGATCCGGTACTCGGTCGAACTCGGCGCCGAAGGTGACCTGCTCGTGCGCAACGTCGCCTTCGCCGGCGAACCCACCGACAAGACGCCCAAGTGCGATGACCCGACCGATTCGCCGACCCCGTGCGACGCGGTCGAGTTCCCGGTCAAGCTGACGCCGATGCTCGTCATCGACAAAACCTCCGACCAGGCCGACGGCGCGCGAGTGGGCGACACCGTGCACTACACGGTCAAGGTCACGAACGTCGGCGATGGCCCGTACACGGGCGGCGACCCTGCCGCGTTCGTCGACGACATGACCGGCGTCCTGGACGACGCGGACTACAACGGTGACGCGACCGTCACCGACGGCAGCCTGACCTACTCGGAGCCGAAGCTCATCTGGAACGGGCCGCTGGCAGCAGGGGAGTACGTCGAACTCCGGTACAGCGTGACCCTCCACGACGGCGGCGACCAGTCGGTGCGCAACGTCGCCTTCACGGGCCTGCCCACCGACCAGACACCTGAGTGCGCTGACCCGGCCACGTCGGATGTCCCGTGCGATGTCGTCAAGTACCCGGTCAAGCCAACGCCTGTCGTGCCTGGGGTACCTGCGAAGCCCGCAGCGGCCGGTCTGGCAAGCACTGGCGTGAGCCTCGGCGTCTGGGCCGGGATCGGCGGCGGCATCCTCGCTGTCGGTCTCCTGCTGACGCTCCGACGAGTCCGCCGGGCGTAACAGACCCGGGGGAGAAGGTCCCATCCACCCTTCTCCCTCGGCCCATCGAGGCGGGCGGCAGTACATGCCGCCCGCCTCTCGCATGCCCGCGGCAGGTCAGGCAGCTCTCACCGCGGCGACTCGGTCGAGCGTAGGCCGACCTATGTTGGACAGATCGAATTCGTGGGCGATACTACCTCTCGACCCGAGGAATTTCCCTCGAGCACGAGAGGAACAACGATGTCGAAGAAGACCCTGATCGGCGCGGCGCTCATCGCCGGAATCACTATTCTCGGCGCCGCCGCGCCGGCTACCGCAGCACCCCAAACGACTGTGGCCGCGGCCGAGTCAGAAGCCGACGCGCCCCTCGAGAACGTCCACGTGACGCTCGACCCCGCCACCGGCGCCGTCGTCGCCGTGACGGAGCTGATGGTCGCACCTGCCACCATTTCCGGGGCGTGCACCAGCAGCACCGTGTGCCTGCGCAGCAACTTCGGGACGGCAGTCGGGTTCCAGGGGTCCGGCACGACCACAGGCTCATGGAGCAACCGGACCTCCTACGACACCGGCTCATGGACGGCGCAGCTGCGGTGGATCTACAGCGGAAGCACCGTGACCGGCCCGACCCTCGGCCCGGGCTCGAGCGCAGGCTGGGGAGGCTCGGCCGTGACCGTCACGTCGGTCAAGATCTTCTAACCCGAAAGCGAGGCTGCGGCCCATCTACTGCTGCGGCCTCGCTTCCTTCGACCTATTCCGTCCCGATGATCGCGCCGGTCGCAGGGTCGATGATGTAGGTGTTCTTCGTCGGCTTCGGCGGCTCATTCGCACCGGCGGGAGGCTGGTAGACGTTCATCCCAACGATGACGAGCATGGCGGCGAACCCAGGCAACAGCACACCGACGACGAGCAGTCGCATCCGGTCGACGCCTGACCACATTTTGGTGACCTCCGCGGTTGCCGCCGTCCAACGGAGTGAGAACGCGGCGCCGGCAAGCGAGGTGAGCAGCGAACGCTTGGACATGCCGAGCTCCTCGCAGGAGCTGAGGTCTGCCGACCATTCCGCCATCCAACGCTCTCGCCGCTCTCGTGGCACGAGGAGCGCCACAAGCGCGAGGAGCCGCTGGACCCGTGGAGTCATGCCCGCGCGCCTCGCAACACCGCGCCCCGTTCCGGGCTCTGTACCCGGCTCCCGGCGCGTTCCAGCAGCAGCTTGACCGCAGCCTTCCGGCCGTCGGCCGTCAGCTCGTAATAGTGGCGGCGCGGACCGCTACGCTCAGGCTCCGCAGGCCAGTCCGACGTCAACCAGCCCAGTCCCTCGAGACGCTCGAGGATCGGGTAGACGGTACCCGGGTTCCGGCCGGAGTCCTTGATGATCTGGAGGCCCCACATCGGTGACGCCGACTCCACGAGCGCGACAAGCACATCGAGGGTCGGTGGTGTCACGCGTTGGATCGGCTCCATCCGCCCATGATACCGAACGTCACCGCGATTCCGGATGTCGCCGGCAGCGAAGTTCCGCACGCAACCACGGTCGAGTAGCTCGTCCGCATCAGTTTGAAGGCTGCAACAGTCCGGCACGCCATTTTGTCGGCGAGCTCACCTTCGAGACGACCATCGCTGGGGTTGTCGACGAGTATCCGTGCCTTCGGCATGCGCAAGTTCAGTGCGGGCTCCTCGCCGCACGGGACCTCGCCACCGCGGAAGCAGCGGGCCCTCGGTGCTCTGCCCGACCCGCGAGATCGAAGACGCATTCCGCTGGTCGGAGGAGAACCCGCACCTGCAGCGGAAGGCCGAGATCGTCCTCAGCTACTACCGCGGCGACGACCCCCTGAAGCGGAAGGTCGCGTCCACGCTGCTCGAGTCGTTCCTCTTCTACTCGGGCTGCTACCTGCCGATGCACTGGTCGTCGTGGGGCGAAGCTCACCAACACCGCCGATCTCATCCGCCTCATCATCCGCGACGAGGCCGTCCACGGGTACTACATCGGCTACAAGTTCCAGCGCGCGCTCGAGGCGGAGAACCCCGAGCGGCAGGCGGAGTTGAAGGACTACACCTTCGACCTGCTCTACGAGCTCTACGAGAACGAGGTCCGCTACACCGCCGACCTCTACGACCCCGTCGGTCTCACCGAGGACGTGAAGAAGTTCCTCCACGACAACGCGGACAAGGCGCTCATGAACCTCGGGTTCGAGGCCATGTTCCGAAGGAGACCACCGACGTGAACCCCGCCATCCTGTCCGCGCTTTCACCGAACGCGAACGAGAGCCACGACTTCTTCAGCGGGTCGGGAAGTGCCTACAAGATGGGTGCGGCCGCCTCGGAAGCGACGTCCGACAGCGACTGGGCATGGTGATTCGCGGACTACTATTGGGGCGACTTTCGCGGCTGTGAGGTCATCGCTGGGCGCACCCCTCCTGGCTGCCCGGCCGGCGCCCATTCACCGGTCCCCTTTAATGAGGACTGACCCATGAAAGCGGATCACTGCTAGCGTCACAGAACGATATAGCTCGACCAGCTTCGATCCGAGTCGCGATTCGTTCACTTCGTCGGCTCAGGAACATGGCACGCAGAACCGTTCAAGGGAGAAATCGTGCGTAAAATCCGGCGGGAATCGCTGCAGCCGGAGTGGGGCTAGTCTTGGCGGGCGTTGGAGTTTCAGCGCCAGCATGGGCAGACTATTCCACTGCTCGGACGCGGCACAATTGCAGTCAGACGACCCAGATCCGCGTCTCCACGAGTTCCAGCGGTTCCGGCTGGCACGAGTACGACGGTGACGGGCCGCACTGGTCGCGAGAGTACATCGGAGAAGGGTCCCAGATCACCCGGGGCTACACCGGGGCCGGACAGTGGTATTGGTACACGAATGGATTGCCGAACGGCGGGGGTGCTAGTTGCGCGCCGCTCTAGCTCTCCGCCGAACCGCTCTGGCTGGCTTGGCGGGCCTCGCTCTTACCTTGGCAGCTTGCTCCTCGCCGGCGAACGGTCCTGGTTCCTCGAGTATCTCGAGTGCCGTTCCGACCACGATTCAGATGGATCCCGCTCTGTTGAACGAGATTCAAGCGGGATTGGAACGACGGGAACAGGTGTTTCGTGACGTTCTTGCGTGCATGGAAGAGAACGGCTGGCCGGTCGAAGTCGCAGGCAAGGAATCGTTCACGGTGATTGGCGAGACAGAAGAGCAACGTCCAATCGTGGCTGAGGTGTATCGGACGTGCTCTGAGAGTACCGGTTGGAGTGGTCCGGAGGAGGTCGATCCACGTGCCCTCTCAAAGCTGTACTCATATGAGCTGGCAACCCGTGACTGCCTCAGTAGTCTCGGCCTCCCGGTTGACACGCCGCCGTCAGAAGAGGCGTTCATCGAGCGATTCACAACGACCGACCGCTGGTCCGCCTACTCCGGGTTCATTGACGATTTCGGGGTGCTAGAAGCACAAGGCAAGGCACCACCTTGGGATGAGATCAACGCTGTATGTCCTCAGCCCATCCGCTACGTGGATTTGGGGTAGCACTGCTAGCTTTGCCAGGCGTAGTGGGCGCCAGGACTGCGCTCGCTGGCGCGGCGGTAACCGCCCTGTTCTGTCTACTGCTGGCGGGATGCAGCACAGCCGCGCCCGAAGCCAACGAACCAGACGCACCGACCACCGAGGTATCCGAGATCGACCAGCTTGCCGAGTGCGTTCGGGAGGCGGGATTCGACGTGACCGTCTTCCCTCCTGATGGGATGTCCGTCGACGCCCCGCCCGAGCAGCAATCGGAGGTGGCGGCAGTCCAGGAAGCGTGCCGCCAGAGTCTTGGTGTCTTCCAGTTCGAAGAGTTGACCGACGCGGACTATGACACTCTCTACGAGTTGACCTTGGAGAACGCGAAGTGTCTGACTGAGCTCGGATATGACATTCCTCCGGCGCCGTCACGGCAGGTGTTCCAAGACACGTACGACAGCGACCCGTGGCTTCCCTATTCGAGCCCTGAGCTTGCAGAGCTCGGCCCCAAGGAGTTCGCGAAGGCGGAGGAGAAGTGCCCTCAGTCCAGAGTTGAGTAGCGGCCAGCTGCGGTCGATGCCGGCGACGGTCGTCTGACTCGGGAGTTGGAATCGCCTGTGTCGTGGCTTCAGCGCTCGCCGGCGTCGGTCCACGCGTACGTCTCGCCGCTGCGGTCGACGACGATGAACTCTCCGCAATCGAGGGCGTCGTACTGCTCCGGGCCGAGCCGAATCATCTTCTCTGCGAACGCCGGGGGCTCCGGGCTGATGACGCGCTCGCACCCCTCTGGCGGTGGTGTGGCCGTGGTGGAGTTCCATGCCATGGCGGCGGCGCCCGCCGCCGGCTGCCAGATGAGACGGATGTCACGAGACGAGTCGGAGAGCAACTCCACGATGGGCTGTGCTCTCGGCTCCTCATCCAGTTTCGAGAGGGAGTACGCGTAGACGGAGTAGACGCGCTCGGGCTGCGACGAGAACGCGAGGTCGGCGGCTACGAGCAGGCCACCGACCGAGCAGGAGACGATCGCCAGCCAGACGAAGGTGCTCTGCGCGCGGCCGAGCTGCGCGGGACCTTTCGGCGCGCTGACGCCTGGTGGAGGTGAGTCCATCGGTACGCCTTCCGTCCTGGTCGAACTACGAATGGGGGGAGAAGCCGGCGCTGGTGTGGGGAGTACCAGCGCCGGCCCCCGTGGGATCTCACGCGCGGGCCGTGACCGGTCACGGGTGAGACGCCCTGGGTTCGCGCACGTCGGCCGTCGGGTCGGTCACGTGCGCGGGCGCATCCGCTGGATCGCGTGGGGCACGTTCCCGCGGATGCGGCTTGAAGACAGGCCCGCCAGGGGGGAGGGAGTGTGGCGGACCTGCCAGTCCGAGGTCGGCGGCTGAGGCTTCAACCGCGAAGGTGTCGAACTCCTGGCACAGTGCACGCGACTTGAGCGTTTCGAGACGCGGACAGGGCACGCCGCGGACGCGGCGAACGCCATTCCCCGTGCTCGATGCATGTGATCCCCCAGATCTCGCCGCGACGCGGCGCAGAGTTCGGTCCCTACCGAGGAGACGGGGCACCGCGGCCACTATGACGCCCCCGAAGGGCTGCAGCTGCGAACATCACCCACCGAATCACCCACCCGTGCGTGGGAATCGGCCGACGGGGGTGGGATCGATTACGGTACGGGTATCCGGGGGGACCATGCGCTTGATGCCGAGCTCGCGCTGCCCTCCGCCCGGGAACCTGAGGCCACCGCTGTTCCGCCGGCCCGACATCCGATCACGATGAGGTGCGCCATGACCAGACCAGATGACCTCGACGCTGCCCGGCTCGACATGCCGTCTGGCGAGGAGGTCCCTGACGAGGTCGTGCGCGCGACGCTCCGTTCAGGCGACTGGGCGAAGATCGAAATGCTCATCGACGTGATGTGGTACGACCTCCCGGCGCGATTCGCTGATGAGTTCATCGCCGTGCTCGAGGAGGCCTCGCCGGATGAGATCGCCAACCGGCCACGAGTGGTGAGCACAGGCATGCTCGCGTACCAGTTCCGTTCCGGCCGGAGCGACCTGCACCTTCGCAGTCTCGAGCAGTTGTTCATCGCGAGCACTCGGAAGCATGCCGGTCGAAGGCGGCGCACATCGGAGCATCCGCATGATCAGCTCACCGTCGGCCTGACGTCCCTGGCTGCTGCACGCCTCTACGGCGACCTTCAACAAGCGCGAAAGATCGGCGACAACGTTCAAGCGCGACTCGACCACTCGGCGCAGGCGGCACTTCCATGGGAGCCGTCGTTCATCGCCATGCGGCCCGGTCAGCTCAGCTGCCAGCGGGGCCTCACGCTCACCCTCATCGGCGACTTCGGCGGGGCGATGCAGCTGTACCAGCGGGCCATCACCGAGGCCGGCCCAGCGCCCTACCAGCACTACGCCGGCGTCAACGCCGCAGCGAACATGGCGATGCTGACCGCGCAGCAGGGCCATCAACCGCTCGCGCTCGCCTGGCTCGGCCGGCACGCCGAGTTCGGACCCGTTCCGGCTCAGGTGGAGCACCTCACGAACCTCGGCGCGAAGATCGCCCGCGCCCAACTGGCCATCGACCAGCTCGACCGCGCCGGCGCCGAAGCCGCCCTGAGAGAGGTCGGACCTGCAAGCGACTCGGTCGAGCTCTGGCCGTTCGCAGCAGCCGTCCACGCCGCTTTCGACATCGCGTTCGACCGGGCGCCCGCCGGTTTGGAGCGGATCAAGGCGACCGCGCTCGCCCACAATCACCGGCTCGACGGTTCGACCATCGCGGGCCACATGCTGCTCCGCGCCTACCTCGACCTGCTGGTCGAGACCGGTGAAGGGACCATGGTCCTCACGCTCGCTGAGCGGGCGGGAAGACCCGTCGTGATGAAGGTGCCGGTCACGCGGACGAACCTGCTCGCCGGTCGCGACTCCGAAGTCATCCGCATCGCCTCGCGAGCGCTCCGGCGGACCACCCTCAACAGCCGCGACACCCTGGAACTCCGGCTGATGCTCGCAGTGGCTCTGCTCCGACTCGGACGATCCGAGGAAGCGGTGGATGCGTTCGGCGCCGCCCTTCGGCTCGGCATGCCCCAGGACCACCCCGCCGTGTACGCGCGAATCCCGCACGCGGAACTCTCGACACTGCTCGAGACCTCCGGGCACGCCGACGCGACGTCGCTGCCGACCACGCGGGATGCACGGCACGTGCAGTTGGTGCTCCTCACCCCTCGAGAGCTCGAGGTGCTCCGCGCTCTCGCCGGCGGCCTCACGACGAGGGGGATTGCAGACCGCTCGAGCGTCTCGGTGAACACGGTGCGCACACAGGTCAAGCACATCTACCGGAAGCTCGACGTGTCGAGCCGCCACGAGGCCCTGATCCAAGCAGACCGCCATGGGCTCCTGAACGAATAGTCGTTCAGCGGAAGTCGCGCGATCGGTGCGGGGCCGTCACCGTGAGGGGCTCGAATCGATCGGCGACGAGATTGGTGACGCCTTCGCGCGAGCGTTCGAGGATGCCGCGCACGATCATCGCCGGCGCCTCGCGGGCGATGCGGCGGTAGCGGTTCCACACCCCGACGCCCGCGATGACGTTCAGCGTGCCCGACTCGTCTTCGAGGTTGAGGAAGGTGATGCCGCTCGCCGTCGCGGGCCGCTGCCGGTGCGTGACCACTCCGCCCACCTCGATGCGCCGCCCCGACTCCGCCTGCTGCAGCAGATCGATGCGGATGACCCCGCGCTCGTCGAGCCGTTCGCGCACGTGCCTGATGGGGTGGTCGTCGGGCGAGATGCCCGTGGCCCAGAGGTCGTAGACGACCTGCTCGGCCGGGCTCAGCATCGGCAGCAGCGGCGGCTGCACGACGACGACGGAGCCCGCGAGGTACTCCTCGCGGTCGAGGGCCGCCTCGCCAGCCATCCAGAGCGCCTCACGCCGCTCGAGCCCGAAGCCGTCGAACGCGCCCGCCGCGGCGAGCGCCTCGAGCTGCGTGGCGTCGAGTGCCCCTCGGCGCGAGACGTCGGCCATGTCGCGGTACGGGCCGCGGGCCTCGCGCTCGGCGATGAGGCGTTCGGCGACGGTCCGGCCGATGGAGGAGACGTCGGCGAGGCCGAGCCGCACCACGAATGCGCCGTCACGCCGGTGCTCGGCTCCGCGGTCGGGTTCCCGGCGATCGAACTTCCCGACGGGCGGCTGCACGGGCTCGGCGCACGCCTCGAAACCGGTCGGCGCGCGGCATCCGTCACCGAGGTCTGAGACCGCACCGTCTGCGGCCTCGAGCCCAGCGTGCACCCCAGACCGCAGGATGTCTGGCCGTAGCATCTCCACCCCGTGGCGGCGTGCGTCGGCGGTGAGCGTCTGCGGTGAGTAGAAGCCCATGGGCTGGGCGCGGAGCAGCGCCGCGAGGAACGCCGCCGGGTAGTGCAGCTTCAGCCACGAGCTCGCGTAGACGAGCAGCCCGAAGCTCAGCGCGTGACTCTCGGCGAAGCCGAAGTTCGCGAAGGCCTCGATCTTCTCGTAGATCGAGTCGGCGACCTCGCCCTCGATGCCGTTCTCGGCCATTCCGGCGTAGAGCTTCGCCTTCAGCCGCTCGATCTTCTCGACGCCGCGCTTGGAGCCCATGGCGCGCCGCAGCAGGTCGGCGTCGGCGGCGCTGCAGTTGCCGACCGCGACCGCCATCTGCATGAGCTGCTCCTGGAAGAGCGGCACGCCCAGCGTGCGTTCGAGCACCGGTTCGAGCTTCGGATGCAGGTAGCTGACGGCCTCTTCGCCGGTACGACGGCGGATGTACGGATGCACCGCGCCGCCCTGCACCGGACCGGGACGGATGAGCGCGATCTCGACCACGAGATCGTAGAAGCACCGGGGCTTCAGCCGGGGGAGCGTGCCCATCTGCGCCCTGCTCTCCACCTGGAACACGCCGATCGAGTCGGCGCGGCAGAGCATGTCGTAGACCGCGGCCTCCTCCTTCGGCAGGCTCGCAAGCTCCCACACCTCGCCGGTCGAATCGCGCACGAGGTCGAAGGTGTACTGCAGGGCCGCGAGCATGCCGAGGCCCAGCAGGTCGAACTTCACGAGACCCATCCACGCGCAGTCGTCTTTATCCCACTGCACCACGGTTCGGTTCTCTTTGCGGGCGTGCTCGATCGGCACGACCTCGCCGACGGGCCGGTCGGTCAGCACCATGCCGCCCGAGTGGATGCCGAGGTGGCGCGGGAAGGTGAGCACCTGCCCGGCGAGCTCGACGACGGCGTCGGGGATGTCGTGGTCGTCGGTCTCGACGACGGCGCCCCAGCGCTCCACCTGGCGCGACCAGGCGTCTTGCTGGCCCGTGGAGTAGCCGAGCGCCTTCGCCATGTCGCGCACCGCGACCTTCGGCCGGTAGCTGATGACGTTCGCGACCTGCGCCGCGTTCTGGCGGCCGTACTTCGCGTAGACGTACTGGATGATCTCCTCGCGGCGGTCGGAGTCGAAGTCGACGTCGATGTCGGGCTCCTCGTCGCGGAGCGCGGAGAGGAAGCGCTCGAAGGGCAGCCGGTACCCGATCGAGTCGACCGCGGTGATGCGCAGGGCGTAGCAGACCGCCGAGTTCGCCGCCGAGCCGCGGCCCTGGCAGAGGATGCCGCGCCGCCGTGCCTCGGCCACGATGTCGTGCACGATGAGGAAGTAGCCCGAGAAGTCCTTCAGCTCGATGATGTCGAGCTCGCGCTCGAGCCGCTCCCGCACATGCCGGGGCACGCCGGGGTAGAGCTCTTCGGCGCCCTGCCAGACGAGCACCCGCAGCCAGCTCATCGGGGTGTGCCCGGCCGGCACCTCCTGCTTCGGCAGCTTCGGGCGGGCGCTGCGCAGGGTGAAGGCGAGGTCGTCGGCGAGCGTCACCGAGCGCGCGACGGCGCCGGGGTAGCGGGCGAACCGGGCGGCCATCTCGGCGCCGCTGCGGAGGTGCAGCTGGTCGGAGGCCGGGAGCCACCCGTCGAGCTCGTCGAGGCTGCGCCGCGCCCGCACGGCCGCGAGGGCGGCCGCGAGACGATGCTCGGGCGGCGTCGCGTAGTGCACGGCGTTCGTCGCGAGCAGTGGCAGGCCCGCGCGTTCGGCGAGGCCGGCGAGCGCGTCGTTCGCCTCCTGGTCGAACGGATGCCCGTGGTCGAAGAGCTCGACCACGACGTTGTCGCGGCCGAAGAGCGCGGTGAGGCGGTCGAGCTCGCGCGCCGCGGCATCCGCCCCGCCCTCGGCGAGCGCACGGCGCACGGCGCCCTTGCGGCACCCCGTCGGCACGATCCACTCGCCGCCCGCCTGCTCGGCGAGCTCTTCGAGGGAGTACACCGGTCGCCCTTTCTCACCGCCGGCGAGCTGCCCCGCGGTGATCGCACCGGCGAGCCGGTGGTAGCCCGCCTCGCGCCGGGCGAGCACGAGCAGGTGCTCGCCCTCGGGGTCGGCGAAGCCGTTCTGCGGCCCCTGCAGCCCGAGCGAGAGCTCGGCGCCGAAGACCGTCTGCAACTCGGGGAAGCTCTCGGCGGCCTCGGCGAAGTGCACGATGCCGTAGAAGCCGTCGTGGTCGGTGACGGCGAGTCCGGTGAGCCCGAGGCGCTGCGCCTCCTCGACCAGCTGCTCGGGCGAGGAGGCGCCGTCGAGGAAGCTGAAGTTCGAGTGCGCGTGCAGCTCGGCGTAGGGCACGATCGGCCCGGTGGGGGCGGCGAGCCCCTCTGCCGGACGGTACGGGTGGCGCTTCCGGCTCCATGCCGGCGAGTCGCCGCCGTCGCCGATGGTCTTCGGCGCACCCGGCCGGCGCACGTCGGAGAGCTTGCGTTCGAGCTCCGACCACGGGATGCCCGGGTTGTTCCACCCCATCAGCCACCGCCCCCTTCTTCAGCCCCGCCTTCCAGATGATCAGCTCGGCTCAGTCGTACCTCGCCTCGGCCCACCAGCCCTCGTCGTCGCGCACGAGGAGCCACGCGCACCCGTCGTCGTCGACGATCTGGAAGCGGTGCACGCGCCGCGCGTGCTCGGCGTCCCACCAGCGTTCGACGACCGGCCAGGGGCCCGCCCAGGCCCGCACGGGCGCGGCTGCGGCGCCGGCGAGCGCGAAGCGTTCGGGCTTCGCCGAGATCGCACCGCGGGCATCGATCGTGACGACCGCCCCTCCGGCGTCGAGCAGCCCGATCGGCAGTCGCTCGCGGAACACGCTCGCGGGCGCCAGTACGGGCAGACTGCCGGGCCACGGTGCGCCCTCGCCGACGCGTTCGGGTGCCCGGTCGCCCCAGGGCACGAGCACCTGCCGGTCGGCGAGCATGCGGCCCCCGCCGATCGCCGCGGTGACGACCGCGTCGTGGCCGAGCATACTCTGCACCCGGGTGAGCCCGTGATGCACGCGCTCGTCGGGTCCGCCGCCCCAGAGCCCCTCTTCGTGATTGCCGGTCGAATCGATGCGCTCGGGCACCACGCGCAGGCGCACGATCGGCGAGGTGAGCGCGCTGTCGGCGGTGCCGGCGCCCTGCAGCTGCCAGCGCACGCGGTCGACGACGTCGGCGGGGGTGAACCAGCGCGGGTGCAGCCAGCTGCGGCTGGAGTGGCCGCCGGCCTCGTCGTCGATCTCGACGCGGATGCCGGTGCACACGAGCCGCTTCGCCCGCATGCGTTCGATGAACTCGGAGGCTTGCACGCGGAACGCGAAGGCGAGTTGGTCGATGCGGTCGAGCGGCGGCTCGAACTCCTGCGCGACCTCGAACTCGGGCGGCGGGGTGCGGGCGAGCACCCTCGCCTGCTCGCGACCGGCGGCCCGATCGTGCGCGAAGGCGCCGGCCGCGCCGAACCGGCGGCGCACATCGGCCTCGGGCAGGGCCGCGAACTCGCCCAGGGTGCGCACCCCGAGCCGGTTCAGCAGGGTGCCGATGCGGGCATCGACGACGAGGCCCACCGGCAGCGGTGCGATGAAGGCAGCGGATGCCCCGGGCGCGACGATGCCCACGGGCGACCCGCCCGCGGCACCTCCGCCGCCCGCCGCCCGGGCCGCCTGCTCGGCCGCGAACGGCCCGTCGGCGACCCCGACCCGTGCGCCGACCACGTCGAGTGCGGCGACGGTGTCGAGCAGCGCCCGCGCCGCGGCATCCTCACCGCCGTAGTAGCGTGCCGGACCGCGGGCCCGCATGGCGAGCGTGCCGGGCCGGATGAGCTGCACTCCCGGCACCGTCTCTTCGACCCGCCGCACGACCGGCTCGAAGACGCGCATGTCGAGCGAGGCGTCGTAGTCGAGCAGGGCGAGCCCGGGGGAGCGGTACTGCGCCTCGCGGAGCCTCAGTCGGCGCACCACCCCGTCTCGACGGGCTGCCGCCGAGCAGGCGAAGATCTGCCCGCCCTCGGTGAGGGCGACGGGCGTGGCCGGGTCGAGCCCCGATTCGCGGCACGCCGCGAACACGGGCCAGTCGGGGCACCAGAGCACGATCGTGCGGGTGGGATCGACGTGCACCGGGTCGACCGCCATCAGACGGCCCGCCGAACGTACTCGTCGAGTCGCACCGGCTCGTTCAGGGGCGCCGATGCGCCCTGGGGAACCGCCGCATCGGCGGCGACCCGGAACTCGAGGGAATGCCCCGGCAGCTGGAGCCGGGAACGGCCGCGGCGGCCGAACTCCCCGCGCCCGCCCGCCGAGACGACGACGTCGCGGTCGCTGAGGTGCCCGTGCCCGAGCTCGAGCCCGTGCCACTCGCTCGTCTCGACGCCGAGGCTCGCGTCGCTGCCCGGCCACTCGCCAGCGACGAGCAGCACGGTGCCGCGCTGCCTGAGCCGGGCGGTCAACCGCGACGCCTCGGCGGAGGAGACCCGGCCGACCGGTCGCACGGCGACCACGGGGATGACGTCGGCGAGCGCCGCGACCACGGTGAGCCACTGCCGCCCGGGGTCGGGCACGAGCGCGAGCCGCTCGAGGTCGATGCCGAACCGCGAGGCCGCCTCGACGCCGAACTCGGGCATGCCGGCGACCGCGACCCAGCGCCCGCTCGCCGAGGGACCGGCGAGCAGCGCCATGAGCAGGGTCGTCGACCCCTCGACCGAGACGACCGTGCCCTCGCGGAGGCTGCCGCCGGGCAGCACCTGCTCGAAGGCCGGATGCGTGGGCACCGCCTTCGAATCGAGCCGCGTCGCCTGCATGCCCCGGATGCGCGCCTGCAGCTCCTCGACGCGCGACGGCGCTTCGGTCGGAGCGAGGGGAGCGGTCATGGTCACCCTCACAGTTTCGAACACATGTTCGAATACGGCAAGTCGGCAGTGCCGACTGTCCGGAACGTCGGATGACCTCGCGACAGACGTCGGATGAGCGACGAGAAGATGTGCGAAAAGAACTTCGCACCCGCCCCCGGAAATGCGAAAAGGCCGGATCAGAAACTGATCCGGCCTTCTCGACACAAGCGTGCGCGAGGGGGGACTTGAACCCCCACGCCCGTTAGGGCACTAGCACCTCAAGCTAGCGCGTCTGCCATTTCCGCCACCCGCGCTCGTGTCAGGCCATTCCGATCACTCGGTGGCCCGAGAGAAGACATTAGCACGGTTTCAGAGGTGCCTTCGACCACGGTGGCCAACCACGGATGCCCCGGCTACCGTGAAGGGCATGGCCCCGTCTCCCACTGGCACTCCTTCCGATGCAGAACTCGATGAGACGGCGATCGTCGCGCGCGACCTGATCCGCTTCGACACCTCGAACTACGGCGAAGGCCGGGCCAACGGCGAGCGCGAGGCCGCCGAGTACGTCGAGGCGCGCCTGGCCGCGCTCGGGCTCGCCCCGCAGCTCTTCGAACCCGAGCCGCGTCGTACGAGCGTCATCGCACGCGTGCCCGGGCGCGATTCGTCAAAGCCCGCCCTCATCGTGCACGGGCACCTCGACGTCGTGCCCGCCGACGCGCGCAACTGGAGCGTCGACCCGTTCGCGGGCGAGGTGCGCGACGGCATGCTCTGGGGCCGCGGCGCGGTCGACATGAAGGACATGGACGCGATGATGCTGACCGCACTCGGCGACATCATCGGCTCGGGTTCGCAGCCGGCGCGCGACCTCGTGGTCGCCTTCTTCGCCGACGAGGAGGCCGGCGGCGGCGCCGGGTCCGGCTGGCTCGTCGACCACCACCCCGAACTCTTCGACGGCGCCACCGAGGCGATCAGCGAGGTCGGCGGCTACTCGATCACCGTCGACGGCCGCCGCGCCTACCTGCTGCAGACCGGCGAGAAGTCGCTGCTCTGGGTCCGTCTCGTCGCGAAGGGCACCGCTGCGCACGGCTCGCGGCTCATCCGCGACAACGCGATCACGAAGCTCGCCGAAGCGGTCGCGACGCTCGGGCGCACCGAATGGCCGATCCGCCTCACCGGCACCACCCGCGAACTGCTCGCCGAGATCGCCGGCGTGCTCGGCGTCGACCCCGAGCAGGTCTCGCCCGACGAACTCGCCCTCGCCACGGGCTCGGCTTCGGGCTTCATCACCGCGACGTTGCGCACGACGACGAACCCCACGCTCCTCACCGCGGGCTACAAGCACAACGTCATCCCCGATCGCGCCGAGGCGCTCGTCGACATCCGCACCCTGCCCGGCGAGGAGGACGCGGTGCTCGCCGAGGTGCGTGAGCTCGTCGGCGACGAGGTCGAGGTCGAGATCGTGCACCGCGACGTCGGGCTCGAGGCCGCGACATCCGGTGCCCTCGTCGACGCTGTGAAGCACACGCTCGGCGTGCACGATCCCGGTGCCCCGGTCTTCCCCTACCTGCTCTCGGGCGGCACCGACAACAAGGCGCTCAGCCGACTCGGCATCGCCGGCTACGGCTTCGCCCCGCTGAAGCTGCCAGAAGGCTTGGACTTCCCGGCGATGTTCCACGGTGTTGACGAGCGGGTGCCGCTTGACGCATTAGTCTTCGGTAGGCGGGTTCTGCGCGACCTCCTCCTCGACTACTGACCGTATGGGTCGGTCTTCGGCAGGCAGGCGGGCTCAGCGCGACCGCCTCCTCGACGACTGACCGAACTCAGCCCTCTGCTTCGCGGAGGCGGAAGGCGGATGCCACACGTGATCGAAGCGCTCATCCTCGGCCTGGTTCAGGGCCTCACCGAGTTCCTGCCGATCTCCTCGAGCGCTCACCTGCGCATCCTGGGGGAGTTCCTGCCCGGTGCGCAGGACCCGGGAGCCGCCTTCACCGCGATCACGCAGCTCGGCACCGAGACGGCCGTCGTGGTCTTCTTCTGGCGCGACATCGTGCGCATCGTCTCGCACTGGTTCGGCTCGTTCACCGGCCGGGTGCCGCGCAATGACCCCGATGCGCGCATGGGCTGGCTCATCATCATCGGCTCGGTGCCGATCGTCGTGCTCGGCGTCCTGTTCCAGGACCAGATCGAGACGAGCCTGCGTTCGCTCTGGATCGTCGGGACGATGCTCATCGTGTTCGGCCTCATCCTCGGCCTCGCCGACTGGGCGGGCGCCAAGCGCCGCAAGCTCGACGACCTCACGGTGCCGCACGGCATCTTCTTCGGACTCGCCCAGGCGCTCTCCCTCATTCCCGGTGTCTCGCGATCGGGCGGCACCATCACGATGGGGCTCTTCCTGGGCTACGAGCGGGCCGCTGCGGCGCGCTACGCCTTCCTGCTCGCGATTCCTGCGGTCTTCGGCAGCGGATTCTTCCAGCTCGTGAAGAGCCTCGACGAGCCCTCCGTCTACGACCCGATCGAGACGGCCGCGGCGACGCTCGTCGCGTTCGTCGTGGGCCTGCTCGTGATCGCGTTCTTCATGAGCTACATCTCGAAGCGCAGCTTCCTGCCGTTCGTGATCTACCGGGTGCTCCTCGGCACGACGATCCTCGTGCTGCTCGGCACCGGGGCGATCAACGCCTGATCACCCCGGCTCAGCCGAGTACCCGATGCGCGGCGGAGTGCCGCGGCATCCGATCGCATCAGGTGCTCCAGCGCCCAACGGGTACTCCGCAGTGAGCGATGTCTCAGCGCGGCCCTTCGCCGCGTCCGTCGGCGCGGCCGCCCGGCTCCTCGCCCCGACGGCGGAGGTAGCGCTCGAACTCCTGCGCGATGGCCTCGCCGCTCGCCTCGGGGGCGTCGACCGCGTCGCGGGCCTGCTCGAGCTGGGTGATGTAGCCGGCCATCTCGTCGTCTTCGGCGGCGAGGGCGTCGACGCCGGCCTCCCACGCCTTCGCGTCGACCTCGAGGCTGCCGCGGGGGATTGAGAGCCCGATGAGCTCCTCGACCTTGCCGAGGAGCGCCAGCACCGCCTTCGGCGACGGCGCGTTGTGCACGTAGTGCGGCACCGACGCCCAGAGCGAGACCGTGGGGATGCCGGCACGCTCCGCCTGGTCTGCGATGACGCTGAGAATGCCGACGGGGCCCTCGTAGTTCGAGCGTTCGACGCCGAGCGCCGAGCGAACATCGGGGTTCTCGCTCGAGGCGAAGACCGACAGCGGGCGGGTGTGCGGCGCGTCGGCGAGCATGGCGCCCAGCAGCACGATGCCCTCGATGTCGGCGGCGAGCGCGGCGTCGATGAGTTCGGCGGCGAAGCCCTTCCAGCTGCGGGCCGGCTCGGCGCCGATCAGCACGTGCAGCGTTTCGGCGCCCGGGCCGGTGACCCGAGCGTCGTCATCGTCGCCCGCCGGCAGGCCGCCCGGACCCATGATCGCCGCACCCGGCCATTCGAGCCGGCGTGCACCGTCGTCGCCGACGACGATCGTGGGGCGCGTGAACTGGTAGTCGAAGTAGAGTTCGGGGTCGACCGCGGCGATCTCGACGAGGCCGAGTCGCTCGACGAGGAGCTTCGCCGCCCCGGTCGCCGCCTCTCCGGCGTCGTTCCATCCTTCGAATGCGACGACGAGCAGCCTTCCGCCATCGAAACCGGCCGGCTGATTCACTCCTGGTGCCCCGCTTCCCGCCCCGGATCTCCGGGTTCACCTCCACAATAGGCCGTGCCCGTAGACTTGACGGTTGTGACCACTCGCCTCCCCGCCGCAGTCCTCTGGGACATGGACGGCACCCTTGTCGACACCGAGCACTACTGGATGGCCGCAGAGACGGAACTCATGGAGGCCTTCGGACTCCCGTGGAGTCACGACGATGCGCTCGAGCTCGTCGGCAGCGGCCTCTGGGACGGGGCGGCGTACTTCCAGGCGAAGGGCGTCGACCTCGACGCCGACACGATCGTGAACCGCCTCACCGACCGGGTGCGCGAGCAGCTCGAGGAGCACGGCGTGCCGTGGCGGCCAGGGGCCCGCGAGTTGCTGCTGGCGCTGCGCGAGGCATCCGTGCCCACCGCGCTCGTGACCATGTCGATCCGTTCGATGGCTGACGACATCGTCGGCGCCATCCCGTTCGAGGCGTTCGACCTGATCGTCTCCGGCGACAGCGTCGAGAACGCGAAGCCGCACCCCGAGCCCTACCTCACCGCCGCGGCGAAGCTCGGCGTCGACATCGCCGACTGCGTCGCCATCGAGGATTCGCCCACGGGCCTCGCCTCCGCGCACGCATCAGGCGCGATCGCCCTCGCCGTGCCGAACTTCATCCCGCTCGACGGCCTGCCGGCCGCGGCTCTGTGGCCGACGCTCGACGGCACGACCGTCGACGACGTCGCCGCACTCATGACGATTCGCGAGGTCACGGCATGATCGAGAGCAGAGGCGAGCAGAGCGGCCCGTTCCGAGTGGGCGACCGCGTGCAGCTGACCGGTCCCAAGGGCCGGCTCCACACGATCACGCTCCAGCCGGGCGCGCACTTCCACTCGCACAAGGGGCTGCTCGCGCACGACGACCTGATCGGTCGCCCCGACGGCTCCGTCGTCGCGAACCAGGCCGGCGTCGAGTACCTGGCCCTCCGCCCGCTGCTCACCGACTTCGTCATGTCGATGCCGCGCGGCGCCGCGATCGTCTACCCGAAGGACGCAGCGCAGATCCTCGCGCAGGCCGACATCTTCCCGGGCGCCCGCGTGGTCGAAGCCGGCGTCGGATCCGGTGCGCTCTCCCTCTGGCTGCTCCGGGCGATCGGCCCGGCCGGTCATCTGTACTCGTTCGAGCGGCGCGACGACTTCGCGAGCGTCGCCCGCGCCAACGTCGCCACGTTCCACGGCGCCGACCCCGAGAACTGGTCGATCACGCTCGGCGACCTCGCAGAGGTGCTGCCCGAGACGGTCGACGAGGCATCCGTCGACCGTGTCGTGCTCGACATGCTCGCGCCCTGGGAGTGCCTGCAGTCGGTCTCCGCCGCGCTCAAACCCGGCGGCGTGATGCTCTGCTACATCGCCACCGCGACGCAGCTGTCGAGGGTCGCCGAGGCGATCCGCGCCACGGGGGAGTACACCGAGCCGCAGTCCTCCGAGACGATGGTGCGCGGTTGGCACGTGCAGGGTCTCGCCGTGCGCCCCGACCACCGCATGATCGCCCACACGGGCTTCCTCATCACCGCCCGGCGTCTCGCACCCGACACGATCCTGCCCGAGCTGAAGCGCCGCCCGTCGAAGACGGAGTTCAGCGACGAGGACGTCGAGGCCTGGACGCCCGGCGCGCTCGGCGAGCGCAACGTGAGCGACAAGAGCCTGCGAAAGCGCGTTCGACAGGCGGATGCCGCGGCGACCCGGTCGCGCGCCGGCGACGAGTCCGAGGTGCCTGAGACGGCCGGCGACGAGTCGCCCGAGACGGAACCGTCCGGTCTGGACGGGTAGGCTTTCATCGCCCCTCACCGATCACCCAAGAATCGAGGATCAGTGCGCTCGTCATTCGCGCTCATCGCCACGGCCGGCATCATCGCCCTGACGCTGTCGGGTTGCTCGTCGGCACCTGCCGCTCCAGCGGCGGAGTCCGGTGATTCCTCTGACGCTGTCACGGTGACGGGCGACTTCGGCGACGCGCCGCGTGTCGAGTTCCCCACGCCGCTCGTGCCCGCAGAGACGCAGTGCACCGAGATCATCGCCGGCGACGGCGAGCCCCTCGTCGAGGGGCAGCAGACACTCATCGGCCTCGCCCTCTACAACGGCGCCACCGGCGAAAATTTGCAGGTGACCGGCTTCGGCGGCAAGACCGGTGAACCCGTGCAGCTGGCAATCTCCGATGCAGTCACGGGGCTGCCCGGGCTCACCAAGGGCCTCACGTGCGGCTCGGTCGGTTCCAGGGTAGCCGTCGTGATTCCCGCTGAGGACGCCTTCGGGGCAGGTGGCAACGCGCAGCTGGGGGTCGAGCCTGAGGACAGCCTCGTGTTCGTGCTCGACATCCAGCGCGCATTCCCGTTGCGTGCCGACGGCGCGGTGCGTCTCAGCCGTGACGGCTTCCCCGCCGTGGTGCTCGCACCCGACGGACGCCCCGGCATCACGGTGCCGAAGGCCGCTCCGTTCGAGACCACCGAGGTCGAGGTCCTGAAAGAGGGCTCGGGCGAGGTCGTCGAGTCGGGTGACACGGTCGTCGTGCAGTACACGGGCGTGACCTGGGCCGATGGCAAGGTGTTCGACTCGAGCTGGGAGAAGGGCGTACCGGCCATCATGACCGTCTCCGACGGCGCCGACAGCCAGGTCATCCCGGGCTTCTCGAAGGCGATCATCGGGCAGAAGGTCGGCTCGCAGGTCGCGGTCGTGATTCCGCCGAGCGACGGCTACGGCGACCAGGCCAGCGGAAAGATCCCGGCGAACTCGACCCTGTTCTTCGTGATCGACATCCTGGGCGTCATCTGAGCCCCTCGAGGCGGCCTTCGCCGTCACCGCGGTTCAGTAAGATCGCACCTGTGGCAAGCGGCGGAGAGAGCAAGGGCGTGTCGAAGATCCCGGTCGAGGATCGCCTGTTCAGCCTCGTGCTGGCGCTGCTCGCCACCGAGACCGGGCTCCTGAAGTCCGAGATCCTCTCGACGGTGCGCGGCTACGCCGAACGATTCGATTCCGCCGGTCAGAATGCGAATCTCGAGCGTCAGTTCGAGCGCGACAAAGACGACATCCGCGAGCTCGGCATCCCGCTCGAGACCGTCGAGTCGCCCGATCGACCCGGCGACAACCAGGCGCTGCGCTATCGCATCCCCAAGGGCCAGTACGACCTGCCGGGCGACATCCGTTTCACTCCCGACGAGCTCGCCCTGCTCGGCCTCGCCGCCGAGGTCTGGCGCGAGGCATCGCTCTCCGCGGACTCGCAGCGCGCGCTCACGAAGCTCCGCTCACTCGGCATCGAGCCGCGTGAACCGGTGATCGGCTACGCTCCGCGCCTGCGCGTGCGCGACACCGCCTTCGAGCCGCTCCGCCAGGCGCTCGATCGCCGTCAGTCGGTGCGGTTCCGCTACTTCAAGCCCGGTGAGGCCGAGCCCCGCCAGCGCACGGTCGATCCGCTCGCAGTGGTGCTGCACGACGGTCGCTGGCACCTGCACGCCTACGATCACGACGCAGCGGGCTCCCGTACTTTCCTGCTGTCGCGCATCCTCGGTGACGTGACGCCGGTGCCCGGGTCTTCGTTCGAGGCGCCGCCGCTCGGCGTTCAGGACCGCATCATCGCCGAACTGCAGGAGCTGCACGAGCGCAACGTCGCCGACCTCGCCGTCACCAGCGGCAGCGACGCCGAGGTGCGGCTCGGCAAGCGCGCGATCGAGGGCGATGAAGACGCCGGCGTCATCCGCCTGCACTACACGGATGCCGCGGTGTTCGCCGATGAACTGGCCGCCTATGGGCCCGAGGTGCGCGTGCTGTCGCCGGCATCGCTGCGCGACGCCGTGCGCGACCGACTGCGCGCCGTCGCCGTGGCGCATCGCGATGGAGCCGCCGGTACGGCAGGGGAGGGGCAGCGATGATGGCCAAGCGGTCGAAGCCGTTGAAGGCACCCGACAAGCTCGTCTTCCTGCTCTCGTTCGTGCCGTACCTGCTCGAGCAGCGCGTCGTCGACGTGGCAGAGGCGGCGACGCACTTCGGACTCTCCGAAGACGAGATCCGTCACGCCGTGCGACTCATCGCGACGTCCGGGCTGCCCGGTGAGACCGGCACCTACCAGCCGAACGACCTCTTCGACATCGACTGGGACGCCTTCGAGGAAGACGACGTCATCGTCATCGTGCATCACGTCGCGATCGATGACGCGCCGCGACTGTCGGCCCGCGAGGCCGCCGCACTCATCGCCGGCCTCCAGTACCTCTCGGCGTCGCCCGAGAACGCCGGCCGGGCGTCACTCGCCTCCCTCATGGCGAAGCTCACGGCCGGGGCATCCGCTGCACCCAGCCGCCTGGCGGTCGCAGAATCCGAAGCGGATGCCTCGCTGGCACTGATCCGCGAAGCGGTGACCGGCGGTCGCCAGCTCGAGTTCGACTACCGCAACGCGCTCGGCGTCGCGGGGCGTCGACGTGTCGACCCGCTGCGCATCCTGTCGCAGGACGCCGACTGGTACCTCCAGGCGTACTGCCACACCCGCGAAGACGTGCGCAACTTCCGCGTCGATCGCATGAGCGAGCTGCTCGTCTCCGATACGCCGATCGAAGACCACTCCGACCGCATCGTGCCCGACACGCTCTTCCAGAGCTCGGATTCCGACCTCGACGTCGTGGTCGACGTGGCGCCCGAGACGTTGCCGCTCCTCGCCGACTACCTCGCCGACTCCCGCACGGAGCAGGTCGACGGGCGCCTGCGCGTGACGTTGCGCCTCGCGCACGTGCACGGTCTCAAGCGCCTGGTCGCCGGGCTTCCGGGGCTCGTGACCGTCGTGTCGCCGGCCGAGGCACGAGCCGTCGTCGCGGAGTGGGCGGCAGCCGGTCTGGCAGGCTACGCTGATTCCGTACCCTCCGATGTCGGGCGGCAACAGCCTGACATCGACGACAGGTAGACTGTCGTCACCCTCACCGACGAAACGGACGAACCCCCATGTGGCAAGGCTTCACTGGTTGGCACGCGCTGATCATCCTCGTGGTCATCCTCTTGCTTTTCGGAGCTCCCAAGCTTCCCGCGCTCGCCCGTAGCCTCGGACAGTCGATGAAGATCCTCAAGACGGAGGTTCGCTCCGACAAGGCCGATCCCGACGTGCCCGGCGACGAGACGCCGAAGGCCGACGCCCCGGATTCCGGCAAGAACTCCTGACTACGGTGACCGCGGTGAAAGATCGCGGTGAGAAGGACCGCGAGAAGCGGATGTCGCTCGGTCAGCATCTGATCGAGCTCCGCAAGCGCCTCTTCATCTCTGCGATCGCGATTGTGGTCGGTGCTGCGCTCGGATGGTGGTTGACCGACCTCTTCGTTTGGGATGCGCTGCAGGAGCCGGTGAATCGGGTCGCAGAGGCTCGAGCGAACGAGACGTCCCTCGTCTTTCCGACGATCTCAAGCGGTTTCGATCTGTACCTCCAGATCGCGTTCACGCTCGGGATCGTTCTCTCGAGTCCGGTCTGGCTCTACCAGATCTTCGCGTTCCTGGTTCCCGGGCTGAACAAGAAGGAGCGACGCTTCACACTTGTATTCTTCGCCACCGCGATTCCGCTGTTCTTCGCGGGCTGTGCGGCCGGTTGGTTCGTGCTGCCGAACATCGTGAAGCTCATGACGGGATTCGTTCCCGAAGGATCGTTGTCGCTGCTCACCGCGAAGGAGTACATCGACTTCGTCTTGAAGCTCGTCGTGGCGATCGGCATCGCATTCGTCGTGCCCGTGTTCGTCGTGCTGCTGAATTTCGCCGGCGTCATCAGTGCCGCGTCCATCATCAAGTCGTGGCGGGTCGCGATCCTCGTGATCGTGCTCTTCACCGCCGTCGCGACGCCGTCGGCCGATGTCGTGTCGATGTTCATGCTCGCGATCCCGATGATCGGCCTGTACTTCCTGGCCTGGTTCATCGCGCACCTGCACGATCGTCGTGTCGCACGCCGTAACGTCCTCGAATTCGGGGAGCCTGTCTAGGCTGGAGTGGTGATGAGCCTCTCGCCGGCCGAGCGTTACGCGCTCTCTCGCCAGCAACGCCGCCAGCCGCGTCTCGCCGACTTCGTCGCGGGTCAGCGATTCGACCTCGACCCGTTCCAGCTCGCCGCCTGCGGTGCGCTCGACGAGGGACGCAGCGTGCTCGTCGCGGCGCCGACCGGTGCCGGCAAGACGGTCGTCGCCGAGTTCGCGGTGTTCCTGGCCATGCAGGAAGCCGGCGCGAAGGTGTTCTACACGACGCCGATCAAGGCGCTCTCGAACCAGAAGTACCAGGAGTTCGTCGACACCTGGGGGGCCGATTCGGTCGGCCTCCTCACCGGCGACACCAACGTCAACTCGGGTGCCCGCATCGTCGTGATGACGACCGAGGTGCTGCGCAACATGCTCTACGCCGACTCGCCGCTGCTCGACCGGCTCGCGTACGTGGTCATGGACGAGGTGCACTACCTCGCCGACCGCTTCCGCGGGGCCGTCTGGGAAGAGGTGATCATCCACCTGCCCGAGGCGGTGCGACTCGTCTCCCTCTCGGCCACCGTCTCGAACGCCGAGGAGTTCGGCGACTGGCTGCAGGCGGTGCGCGGGGACACCGACGTGATCGTCTCCGAGGAGCGGCCCGTGCCCCTCGAGCAGCACGTCATCGTGAAGTCGAAGATGCTCGACCTCTTCGACTCATCCGGCCAGGCATCGACGAACCGGGTGAACCCCGAGCTCAAGCAGCTCGCACGCGCCGGCGGGCGCTCGATCTCTGGCCGGTCCACCCGCGGGCAGCGGGGCGGCGACCGCGGCCGATACCACCGCGACGCGCGCAGCGGCAGCGGCCGTGCGGACCGCCCGGAGGTCGTGGCGATGCTGCAGGGCAAGAACCTGCTGCCGGCGATCGTGTTCATCTTCTCTCGTGTCGGGTGCGACCAGGCGGTGCGGCAGGTGCTGCGCAGCGGCATCCGTCTCACCGAATCCGTTGAGCGCGCCGAGATCCGGCAGATCGTCGAGTCCCGTGCGCGCATGCTGCGCGATGAGGACCTCGCGGTGCTCGGCTACTGGGAGTGGCTCGAGGGACTCGAACGCGGCGTCGCCGCTCACCACGCCGGTATGCTGCCGGCGTTCAAGGAGATCGTCGAGGAGCTCTTCCAGCTGAAGCTGCTGAAAGTGGTCTTCGCGACCGAGACGCTCGCGCTCGGCGTCAACATGCCGGCGCGCTCGGTGGTGCTCGAGAAGCTCGAGAAGTTCAACGGCGAAGCACGGGTGCCGATCACGCCGGGGGAGTACACCCAGCTGACCGGCCGAGCGGGTCGACGCGGCATCGACGTCGAGGGGCACTCGGTCATCCAGTGGGTCGACGGGCTCGATCCCGAGGCAGTCGCTGCACTTGCGTCTCGCCGCAGCTACCCGATGAACTCGAGCTTCCGGCCGACGTACAACATGGCCGTGAATCTCATCGACCAGTTCGGGCGCGAGCGCACCCGGCAGATCCTCGAGCTCTCGTTCGCGCAGTTCCAGGCCGACCGTGCCGTCGTCGACCTCGCCCGCACCCTGCGCAAGCAGGAGGAGTCGATGGCGGGCTTCGAGCAGGCCATGAGCTGCCACCTGGGCGACTTCGGCGAATATGCGGCCCTCAGGCGACGCATCGGCGAGATCGAACGGCAGTCGTCGAAGGGCAATCCCACGCACGCCCAGCGCGATCGGATGCAGCGCGATCTCGCCGCGGCACGCAAGGCCATGCGCGCGCACCCGTGCCACGGCTGCGCCGAGCGGGAATCGCATGCGAGGTGGGCCGAGCGCTGGTGGCGGCTCAAGCAGGAGCACGAGCAGCTCTCCCGCCAGATCCGCACCCGCACCGGGCAGGTCGCCAAGCGCTTCGACCGGGTCACCGAGGTGCTCGAGTCGCTCGGCTACCTCGACCGCGACGCATCCGGTGTGCTCGTCTCGACCTCGGCCGGCCGCGTGCTGAAGCGCATCTACGGCGAACGCGACCTGCTGGTGGCCGAGTGCCTGCGGCGCGGCATCTGGGACGGCCTCGACGAGGCCGGGCTCGCCGCCATGGCGGCCTCGCTCGTCTACGAACCCCGTCGCGACGACAGCGGCGTCGAGTACCGACTGCCGCGCGGCCGGTTCCGAGAGGCGTTCGAGCGCACAACCGACACCTGGAGCGTGCTCGACGACCTCGAGCGCGATCACCGGCTGCCGGGCAGCGAGGTGCCCTCACCCGCCCTCGCCTCCGCGATGCACGCCTGGGCGCGCGGCGCCGGCCTCGGCACGGTGCTCGCCGACACCGAACTCGCCGCCGGCGACTTCGTGCGGCTCACGAAACAGGTCGTCGACCTGCTCGACCAGGTGTCGATCGTCGCCGACGCGGAGCTCGGGGCCACGGCGCGCGCTGCGATAGATTCGGTGCGGCGCGGGGTCGTGGCGTACGGCGCCGTCACATGAGCGGCACCCGCGGTCGCCTAGGCTGAGCTGGTGCCCGAGAAGACCCATCGCCCTCTGCTGCCGCTGTGGGGCGCGGTGCTCGCCGCCGCAGCCGGAGGATTCGCGTACGACCTCGGCTTCCCGGGCGCGAGCATCTGGCCCCTCGCGTTCCTCGGCATCGCCCTGGCACTGATCAGCCTCATCGGCCGCTCCTCATGGGGTGCGGCGCTCGTCGGCCTCGTCTTCGGCCTCTCGTTCTACCTGCTGCAGGTCTCATGGACCTCGCTCTACCTCGGCCCGGTGCCCTGGATCGCGCTCTCCGTGCTCGAGGCCCTCTTCGTGGCCGGTGGCGGTGTGCTGATCGCGCTCGCCTACCGATGGCTGCCGCGGGTCAGCGGTTCGCAGTGGATCCGGCTGGTCGCTCTGCCTCTGCTCGTCGCCGGCCTCTGGTGCGTACGCGAGGCCGCCACCGGCAGCATGCCCTACGGCGGGTTCCCTTGGGGCAGGGCGGCGCTCAGCCAGTCCGAGAGCCCATTCGCCCAGGTCGTGTCGTGGGTCGGCTCCACCGGCCTGAGCTTCGTGATGGTCGCCATCGTGGCCGGCGTGATCGAGTGGGTGCGGCTTGCCGGGTGGCGTCGGCCGGTCACCGTGCTGCCGGTCGTCGGGCTCCTCGCGGTCACGATGCTCGTGCCCGCCTGGCAGACCACGCCCGCCGGTGAACTCCGGGTCGCGAGTGTGCAGGGCGACGGGCCCTCCGGCTACTTCGACGAGCGGGAGCCGGGCGATGTGCTGGCCGCGCAACTCGCGGCGACCGAGCCGATCCTCGACGAGCCCGGCATCGACGTGCTGCTCTGGCCCGAGGGCGGCTCCGACATCGATCCGACGCGGAGCGCCTCCGTTGCCGGCATCTTCGACCGACTGAGCGAAGAACTCGACGCGCCACTCGTGCTGAACACGGTCACGGTGCGCGCCGACGAGTACTTCAACACCTCGATGCTGTGGCGGGCGGGGGAGGGCGCCGTCGACCTCTACGACAAGCGGCACCCGGTGCCCTTCGGCGAGTACATCCCCGACCGGGACTTCTGGTACGCCCTCGCGCCCGACCTGATCGGCCTCGTGCAGCGCGGATACACCCCGGGCACGAACGCGCCGGTCTTCGATCTCGGTGACGCCGTCACCGGCCTCGCGATCTGCTTCGATGTCATCTACGACGACGTCATCTGGGAGGGCGCCCGCGATGGCGCCCAGCTCTACATGCTCCAGACGAACAACGCCGACTTCCGCGGCACCGACGAGAACCAGCAGCAGCTCGCGATCGCCCGGCTCCGGGCGATCGAGACCGGTCGCTCGGTCGTGAACATCTCGACCGTCGGCACGAGCCAGGTGATCGACCCGTCAGGGAGCACCATCGATTCGCTGCCGGCCTACGAACCGGGTGCGATGGTGACCGATGTCGAGCTGCGCGACGGATTGACGCCGTCGGTGGTGCTCGGCTCGAGCGTGCCGTTCGTGATCGTGATCGGTTCGCTGGCAGCACTCGTCGCAGCCGGAATCATCGCGCGCCGACGGTCTCGCGACCGGGGCGGCGATTTGCCGTCGGATCGGATGCTGCCTAAGCGCCGATCTTCTGCTGGCCGCGACGGGCTCGCAGGTAGCTGAGCCGCTCTTCGAGAAGCTCTTCGAGCTCGGCACGGGTGCGACGCTCGAGCAGCATGTCCCAGTGGGTGCGGGCGACCTTCTCGCCCGAACGGTCGATCTCGACCGGCTTCGAGTCCACGAGCAGCACGGCGGATGCGCCGCAGTGCTTGCACTCCCACGACTCCGGCACTTCGGCCTCGGCCGAGAACGTCATCACGGTCTCACGACCGCAGGTCTCGCAGCGATAGGCGTACTCCGCACGGTCCGCGAACACCACGCCGTCTTCACTCTGCAGGCTCTGTGCGCCGATGCGCATGCCTCGAAGGCTCCTGTCCGCCATGGCGTACTCCTCTCGCTCGCTACATGTCTAAACGATCAAGCTGGGCATTCCCTTTCCGGACCCTGAGGTTTACCGGGGAATTCTCAGCTTCGTGCGGCGATGAGGGGGAGTGCGAGGTCGGCGCGGTCGGTCACGAGCCCGTCGACACCGAGGTCGAGCAGTCTCGTCATGTCAGCGGTGTCGTTGATGGTCCAGACGTGCACCTCTGCGCCCGCGCGATGCACCGCGGCCACGAACCGCTCGGTCACGAGCGGCACGGCGCCGAGCCGCTCCGGCACCTGCAGGGCGCGCGCGCCGCGGAGTGCGTTCTCGAGCAGACTGCTCGAGCCGAGGAGCGAAGCCAGACGAGCACGGATGACTCCGGCTCCGCCGGCCGAGGTCACCGCATCGGGGACGAGTCCGGCGAGCCGGAGCCGCCGGCGTTCGGAGAAGCTCGTGAGGAGCACGCGAGAATCGGCCCGCACCGCGGCGATCGCCGCGACGGTCGCCTCGACGGCGTCTTCGGACTTCACGTCGATGTTGAACCGCGTCTCGGGGAAGGCGTCGAGCGCCTCCTCGAGCGAGCAGAACCCCTGGCCGTGACCGAGGTCGATGCGGCGCAGCTCGGCCATCGTGAGCTTCGAGACCTCGGCCGCGCGGCCGGCGACGCGGTCCAGCGTGGGGTCGTGTGCGATGACGGAGACGCCGTCCGCGGTGAGGTGCACATCGGTCTCCACGAACTCGGAGCCGATCGCGACCGCCTTCGCGAAGGAGAGGAGGGTGTTCTCTGGTGCGTCGAGCGCGAGGCCGCGGTGCGCGAGCACTCGCGGCCTCGGAGGCGCGAAATAGGTGGAGACCACGAACCGGCTCTCAGAGACGTGGACCGGTCGCCCCTGGGGCGTCCGGCGCGGCCTGGGCCGGTGCGGTGGGAGTGAACGCCTTGCCGATGCCCTTGAGCGCCTCGGTGAGTTCGCTCGGCACGATCCAGAGCTTGTTCGACTCGCCCTGGGCGATCTGCGGCAGCATCTGCAGGTACTGGTAGCCGAGCAGCTTCGGGTCGGCGTCGCCCTTGTGGATGGCGTCGAAGACCGTGAGGATCGCCTCGGCCTCACCCTGAGCCCGGAGCACAGCGGCCTTCGCATCACCCTCGGCCTCGAGGATGGCGGCCTGACGCGCACCCTCCGCGGTGAGGATCGCGGACTGCTTGGTGCCCTCGGCGGTCAGGATGAGCGCGCGGCGGTCCCGCTCGGCGCGCATCTGCTTCTCCATCGAATCCTGGATCGAGTGGGGCGGGTCGATCGCCTTGAGTTCGACGCGCCCGACACGGATGCCCCACTTGCCCGTCGCCTCGTCGAGGACGATGCGCAGCTGGCCGTTGATGTTGTCGCGCGAGGTGAGCGCCTCTTCGAGGTTCAGCCCGCCGACGACGTTGCGGAGGGTCGTCGTGGTGAGCTGCTCCACGGCGCCGAGGTAGTTCGCGATCTCGTAGGTCGCTGCCCGGGCGTCGGTCACCTGGAAGTAGACGACCGTGTCGATCGAGACGACGAGGTTGTCCTCGGTGATGACCGGTTGCGGCGGGAACGAGACGACCGTCTCGCGCATGTCGACGAGCGGGCGCAGCCGGTCGATGAACGGCACGAGGATGTTGAGTCCGGGGCTGAGGGTCTTGTGGTAGCGGCCGAGCCGCTCGACCACGCCCGAGTACGCCTGGGGGATGATGCGGATCGACTTCGCCAACACGACGATGACGAAGATGACGATCGCGACGATGACGACCGTCGCGATGATCGTGGAAACTTCCATCAGGCCCCAGTGCTCCTCTCCATCGGGACGACGACGGCCGTCGCCCCGTCGATGCCGGTGACGAGCACACGCTCGCCGACCGCGACATCTGTCTGCTCGGTGATGGGCGACAGTCGAGCCGTCCACACGTCGCCGTTCTGCAGGCGCACCTGTCCGCCGGCCGGGGTCACGGTGCGGACCACCTGGCCGTCGGCGCCGATGAGCGCGTCGATGTTGCTCCGTGCGGGATCGCCGCCGCGCCGCAGCATCCGCAGCAATGACGGCCTGAGCGTCAGGATCAGCGCGACCGCGACGAGCGCGGCGATGATGAACTGCGCCCACCACGGGATCCCGAAGAGACCGGAGAGCAACCCGGCGACGCTGCCGAGAGCCAGCATGAGGAACGTCATCTCGAGCGTGAAGACCTCGATGGTCGCGAACGCCAGTATCAAGACCAGCCAGACGATCCACGCGTACTGGGTCAGCACATCCAATTCGTTCTCCTTCGCACGGCCTGTACTGAAACTATCAGGGCGCCTGACCCAGTGGGACGCCCCTGCGGACTTGATAGTCTCGGTTCGCCTGTTCCGTGCGGACCGTCGTCCGTCAAGCCTCGAGGAGTTCCACTGTGACCAACCCGCTCGCCCCCGGATCGCTCGACGGCCGCGTCGCCCTCGTCACCGGCTCCTCGCGTGGAATCGGCGCCGACACCGCCCGCTACCTCGCGGCGGCCGGCGCCTCCGTCGTCATCAACTACCGCAGCAAGGCGCCCCGCGCAGAGAAGGTCGTCGGCGAGATCACCGCGGCCGGCGGCACGGCAATCGCCGTCGGCGCCGACCTCACCGACGCGGCATCCGTCGCCTCGATGTTCGAGCGCGCCGCGGCCGAGCTCGGACCGATCGACATCCTCGTGCTCAACGCCTCGGGCGGCATGGAGACCGGCATGGGCGAGGACTACGCCATGCGGCTGAACCGTGACGCGCAGGTCAACGTCGTCGAGGGCGCGCTGCCGCACCTCGCACCCGGCGCGCGGATCGTGTTCGTCACGAGCCACCAGGCCCACTTCATCCGCACCACCCCGACGATGCCCGAGTACGAGGCCGTGGCGCTCTCCAAGCGCGCCGGAGAAGACGCGCTGCGCGCCAAGCGGCCCGAGCTCGAGGCCGCCGGCTTCGAGTTCGTCGTCGTCTCGGGCGACATGATCGAGGGCACCATCACGGCGACCCTGCTCGAGCGGGCGAACCCCGGTGCGATCGAGGCCCGCAAGCAGGACGCAGGCCGGCTCTTCAACGTCGCCGAGTTCGCAGCCGAGGTGGCGTCGGCCGCGGTCGACCCGGTGCCGGCAGAGAACACGCGCTATGTGGGCGACACCTCGGGCTTCGCTCGCGAGGGCGACGCCTGATCATGCTCTGCTGAGCCGGCTCAGCCGAGACGGCGAAAGGCCCGCCGAAGCGATCGCTCCGGCGGGCCTTTCGAGTGTTCGGGCTATTCCGCCGCAGGCGTGACGCCGCGTCCGAAGGTGAACGCGCGCACGATCTGCACGATGCCGAGCACGATGAGGCTGATGCCGGCGATGATGAAGAGGATTGCGATTCCCCACAGCGGCGAGAACAGCACCACGATGCCGGCGACGATGCTCAGGATGCCGAAGAAGATCGCCCAACCGCGTGAGCCTGCGTCACCCGACTGAGCCAGGGTGACGATCCCCTCGACGATCCAGAGGATGCCGACGAGGATGCCGAGGAAGATCCCGAAGAAGACCGCGGATTCGCTCGGGTTGGCGAGCACGATGATGCCGCCGATCACGAACAGCAGGCCGAGGATGATGTCGAGCGTGCGTGCGCCGCCCGAGATGCCCTTCGAGAAGACACCGAGTCCGAGGTAGGCGATGCCGGCGATCAGGAAGTAGAGGCCGAACAGCACCGTGATCACGACGGCGGAGTTCTTCGGCCAGAAGGTGATCAGGAGGCCGAAGATGAGCGCGACGGCGCCGCTGATGCCGAGCGTCGCGCGGATGGTGTTGATCGCCGACTTCGTGAGCGACGAAGCGTCGAGCGAGAATGACGCGAAAACCCCACTGGGTTGCGACGTAGACATGGTGTGTCCCCTTCCGGCGGCGGGTGCCGCGCAAGGGTCAGGCTATGGCCGACCGTCGGCTGAGTGTTGGATGTGAATCCGCGAGTCTTCGGATGTCCCGGCACCGACCGTGCTCGGGTGCGAGGATCGGGAGATGGATGAAGAGCTCCTGAGCGGCGGAAACATGGAGCCCGTTGTGCGGGTCGGCGACACCGTGCGCCGAGTGCCGGGCGAGTGGACCCCGACGGTGCACGCATGGCTGCGGGCGCTTCGCACCGGCGGAATCGTGGAGGTGCCCGAACCGCGGGGGAGCGACCACCGCGGTCGGGAGGTGCTCAGCTACCTCTCAGGATCGATGCTCGACCGCGCCGACCCGGCCGTGCGCTGGTCGCCGGGGGTGCTCGAGCAGGCCGGCCGTCTGCTGCGACGGATCCACGACGTTGACCTGGCGTTCGACGCCGAATCTGCCGTCTGGAGATCACCGGCGCACGAGCCGGTCGAGGTGATCTGCCACAACGACTTCGCGCCGTACAACCTGCTGGTCGACGGCGATCGACTCGTCGGTGTGATCGACTTCGACATGGCGTCGCCGGGGCCGCGCATCTGGGACCTGGCGTACCTCGCCTATCGGCTCGCGCCATTCGCCGAGGATGCCGAAGGGTTCGACGAGCTCGAGGCGAGCGGCGGTGAACCGCGGATGGCGCGGTTGGATCGGCTGATCTCGTCGTACGGCGTGCCGTACGAGGCATCCGCTGTGCTGGCGGCCGCGGTCGAACGGCTCCTGGACCTCGCCGCATTCACCGATGCCCGCGCGGGGGAGACCGGGCGCGCCGACCTCGCAGCGCACGCCGCGATGTACCGCCGTGACGCCGAGCGCCTCCGTCATCTTCTCGAGGGGTCGGCACGGTGACGGCTGAGACCGCGACCGTGCTGGCCCTGCCGTTCACCGGGCTGTGGATGGCACAGAACAGCCCTGCCCGCCGGGTGCCGAGCCACGGGGTCGACCTCTTCGGCGAGCGGTACGCCATCGATTTCGTGGCGGTCGATGAGCGGCGTCGATCGGCGGAGCGGCGTGACTGGCGCACCCTGTTCTCGACCGAGCCCGCCGAGCGGTTCCGCGGGTTCGGGCGCCCCGTCCTCGCGCCCGCCGACGGCGTCGTCGTCGGCCTCCACGACGGCGAGCCCGATCACGAGGGCCGTCGATCGCAGCTCGCGCTGGTGCCGTACGCGATCGGGCAGGCAGCGCGCCTTCGGCAGGGTTTGCACGCCATTGCAGGAAACACGGTGACGATCGCACTGAACGACGGACGGGTGTTCGTCTCACTGGCACACCTGCGACTCGGTTCGATCCGAGTCGAGGTCGGCGACACGGTGACGAGCGGGCAGGCGATCGCCGAGTGCGGCAACTCCGGCAACTCGACCGAGCCTCACGTGCACCTGCAGGTGATGAACCGGGCAGATCCCTCGAGCGCCGAAGGTCTTCCATTGGCGTTCAGGAGCTTCAGGGAGTGGCGAAGCGACTCGGCGCAGCCGCTCACCGTCGAGACCGGTATCCCCGGCGAACGGTCGATCGTCGAGCCCGTCGCCTGAACCAGGCAGGAATCGAGAAGCGGTAGCGGCAGCGGGCGGCTAGCGTGACGCCATGGACATCACGATTCACTCGAGTTTCCTGCCGCACACGGACCCCGACGCATCCGTGGCCTTCTACCGCGACGCCCTCGGATTCGAGGTCCGCAGCGATGTCGAGTACGAGGGGATGCGCTGGATCACGGTCGGTGCGCCCGATCAGCCCGCGACCTCCATCGTGCTCGAACCGCCGGCCGCGGACCCCGGGATCACCGACGACGAACGCGACCTCATCGTCGAGATGATGGCCAAGGGCACCTACGCCGGGATCCTCCTCGCCACGAGCGATCTCGATGTCGCGTTCGCGCGGCTGCAGGAGGCCGGTGCGGAGATCGTGCAGGAGCCGCTCGAACAGGGGTGGGGCGTCCGCGATTGCGCGGTGCGCGACCCGGCGGGCAACATGATCCGCATCCAGGAGGCGCGCTGAGCGATGCTCGGGCGGTCTACTCCGTCGCTGCGAGCGCGCGATCGAGTGCCGCGCGGATGTCGTCGGGAGACGTCAGCGGAACGAGCTCGTCGTTGATGAAGATCGTCGGTGTGCCCTGGGCGCCGAGCGCCACGGCGGCATCGAAGTCGTACTGCACCCGCGCTTCGGTGGCGGGGTCGGCGACGGCCTCGTCGTAGGCGTCCATGTCGACCCCGAGGTCTGCGGCGTACTGGCGGAACACGTCGGCCTTCGAGACCTGCTGCTCGCCCCACTCGGCCTGGGTCTCGAACATGCGGTCGTACATCTCCTCGAACTTGCCCTGCTGTGCAGCGGCCTCGACGGCGATCGCGGCGGTGCGCGAGTTCGTGTGCCCGGGCATCGGGAAGTACCGCGTCACGAAGGTCACCTCGCCGGCGTAGTCCGCGCGGAGCTCCTCGACGAACGGGTTGACCGCGCCGCACACCTCGCACTCGAAGTCGAGGAACTCGGTGAATGTCACGGTGCTGCCCTCGGCGACATCGAGGCGGTGGCTGTTCTCGGCGACGACGGGGGTCGTCGGAGCCGGGGTGCCCGGCGCCGCCGCCGGAGCCTGGTTCGCGGTGACGGCGATGATGATGCCTGCAGCGGCGAGCACGAGACCCCCGATCACGGCGAGCTGGATCTTCGTGCTGTTCTTCATCGCCATGGGGAGTGCCTCTCACGCCGGTGCAGGGCGGATGCCTCGGAGAGTCGCTCTTCCGAGGCATCCGTTGGTCTCGATACAGCGTACGGGAGCGGCCATCGAGCCAGCAGGGCGGATCGGATCGCGCTATTCCGCCCAGCGCTCTCTCAGCCATTCCATTCCGGCGACCGCCTCGCGTCGCTGGAATGCGCGGAGCGTCGGCATGTTCTCCGGCGAGGGGAGTCGGGCCTTGTTGAAGAACGCGCCGGTCGTCGCCGCGAGCACGGCGTCGAGATCGCTCGGAGCGACGCCGTCGAACATCGGGTGGGTGGCGATGACTGAGTCCGCGTCGAACGTCTCGCCGCGGAGCCGCGCATCGAGCAGGTAGCTCATGCCGTCGAACCACGGCGCACCGATCGCGGCCCACGGCCAGTCGACGAGCCAGACACGGCCGCCATCGTCGAGCAGCATGTTGTCGGCGCGGCAGTCGAAGTGCACGAGGTGATCGCCCGCGACCGCCGCTCCGGCTCGGCTCGAAGTCGTCGCGAGCCGGTCGAGGTTGGTGCGAGCCCACTCGGGCAGGTGGTCGACCGCGCCGTCGGCGACGATCGCGTCCCAGCTCTCGCTGTCGGCCGAGACCTCATCGGCGATGTTCGGCAGCTCGATCGACATGCTGCCGCGAACACGTGGCAGGGCGTGCAGCATGTCCAGCACGCGGTGCACATCCGATCCGTCCAGACGAGCGCCGGGATGGGAACCTTCGATGTCGGAGAAGACGAGCGCGACCCAGCCGTCGTGCTCGATCCCGCCGAGCAGCTCAGGGGAGGGCAGGCCGCTCGGGGCGGCGCGCATGAAGGCGAGCTCTTGCCGGTGCAGCGCTGTCGTTCCCGCGTTGTGATCGACGTGCGCCGCCTTCACGAAAGCGCGAACCCCGTCGCCGGTCCGGATGCGGTCCGCACTGCCGGAGGAGAAGCCGCTCGGCTGGCTGCGCGCCTCGACGACCGGTGCTCCCAGCAGGCTCTCGATCTCACCGGTGAGCTCGGGCGGCAGCGCCGCCCATTCGAGGCGCTGCTGCACGTGATGGTTCATCGCACCATCGTAGGGGGCACTCGCGCGACCGGCACCCGGCCTGACAGCCGCGTCGCTCAGTCTTCGGGGATGACCCGCCCGGACGTCGCGAGCGTGATGTGCTCAGGCTCGGGGCCGCCGCGCACGCCCGTGTCGAGCGCATCGATCGCGGCGAGCTGTTCGCCAGTCAGCTCGAAGTCGAACACGTCGAAGTTCTCGGCGATGCGCTCAGCGCGTACCGACTTGGGGATCGCTGAGCGACCCTGCTGCAGATGCCAGCGCAGCATCACCTGCGCCGCCGACTTGCCGTACTGCTCGCCGATGCCGACGATGACCGGCTCATTGAAGGTGCTGCGGCTCGAGTCGCCACGATAGGAGGTGATGCCGCCGATGGGGGACCACGCCTGGGTGAGGATGCCGCGCTCGGTGTCGGCCGTCCGCACGGCCGGCTGGCTGAAGTACGGGTGCATCTCGACCTGGTTCACGGCGGGCACGACCTCGGTGCGCTCGAGCAGCGTGTCGAGGTGATCGGGCATGAAGTTGCTGACGCCGATGGCGCGCACCCGACCTTCAGCGAGCAGGCGTTCGAGCGCGCGGTACGCGTCGACCGTCCTGTCGAACTCGCTCGGCAGCGCCTGATGGAGGATGAACAGGTCGATCGTGTCCACGCCGAGTTTGCGGGCGCTCTTCTCGAACGCGTGCAGCGTCTCGTCGTAGCCGTAGTCGCTGATCCAGACCTTGGTCTCGATGAAGACGTCGTCGCGGGCCAGGCCGGAGTTGCGGATGGCGTCACCGACGCCGCGCTCGTTCCCGTATGCGGCTGCCGTGTCGATGAGGCGGTAGCCCGTGGCGAGGGCGGTCACGACCGCCTGCGTCGTGACCTCGGGCGGGGTCTGGAAGACGCCGAAGCCGAGCGCCGGCATCGTGACGCCGTTGTTGAGGGTGACGGTCGTGGGAGTCATGGCTCCATCAGACACCCCGCGGAAATACCGGGGGAGTCCCCGTCGTGACGAGTACTGGCAGTACCTCCCTCACGGCGACACGGCGGCATACGCTCGTGTCATGGACAACCGAGGCGAGGTGCGCGAGTTCCTTCGCACGAGACGCGCCCGCATCACGCCTGAGGAGGCGGGCCTACCGGCGTACGGCGGCAACCGCAGGGTGTCAGGACTGCGCCGCGAAGAGGTGTCGATGCTCGCCGGTGTGAGTGTCGACTATTACACGCGTCTCGAGCGCGGCAATCTCGCCGGGGCATCCGACACTGTGCTCGAATCACTCGCCAGGGCGCTGCAGCTCGACGACGCCGAGTCCGCCCACCTGTTCGACCTCGCCCGGGCCGCCAACGCCTCGCCGACCTCGCGCCGCCCGCGCGCGAAGACGGGTGAGATTCGCCCGAGTCTGCAGCGCGTGCTGGATGCGATCACCGAGGCGCCCGCGATCATCAGCACCGCCCGCACCGACTACCTCGCCGCGAATCCGCTCGGTCGGGCCCTCTATTCCGTGGTCTTCGCCGCGTCGCAGCCGAATGGCGCGAGGTTCGCCTTCCTCGATCCGGTCGCTCAGGAGTTCTATCCCGATTGGGATCGCGTCACCCAGGACGTCGTCGCAGCCCTCCGCGGCGAAGCCGGCCGCAACCCGTACGACAAGCGGCTCACCGATCTCGTCGGCGAGCTCTCGACGCGGAGTGAACACTTCCGCACGCTCTGGGCGGCTCACAACGTGCGCTACCACCGCACCGGGGTCAAGCGCCTCCACCATCCCGTCGTCGGCGACCTCGAGCTGAGCTTCGAGGCGATGGAGCTCCCCGCCGACCCCGGGCTCAAGCTCTCGATCTTCACCGCCGAGCCGAACTCGGTGTCGGACGACGCACTGAAACTGCTGGCGAGCTGGGCTGCAACAGCGGATGCCGCGGCTCACGCCCCTCGTGTCGACGGGGCCTGAAGGAAAGCGGCCGTCGGGGGAGCGGCCGTCATAAATAGTCCTTGACGTGAATATTCATGATGATGAATACTCAGGCTATGCACGAACAGCTCGCCGCACTCGCAGACGCCGCCCGGTGGAGGATCATCGAACTCCTCGCGGAGCGACCCCGCTCGGTCGGGGTGGTGGGGGAGCTCACCGGATTGCGACAGCCGCAGGCCAGCAAGCACCTGCAGACCTTGGAACGGGCGGGGCTCGTCATCTCGCGGCGATCCGGCCAACGGCGCATCTACGCACTGCAGACCGAGGTGCTGCACGCGGTCATCGCCGAGTTGAGGCGGGTCGCGGCCCTCGCCGACACCAATCGCGGCGGGCGCGACGCATTCGTTCAGTACGTCGCCGCGATCGATGCGGAAACCACAGCGGCCGCCGACGAGGGATGGGCAGACGAACGCGAGTACGTGTTCCGCCGAAGGCTCCGGGCATCTCGCGAGGTGATCTGGAGCCATCTCACCGACCCGGCACTGCTCGCCGAATGGTGGACGACCGGGGATCTTCGGCTCGCACGCATCGAGTTCGGCACCCACCCGGGCGACCGACTGCTGCAGGAGTACACCGACGTCGACGATCGCTCCGGAGCCGACGGCGTGATCGGACGCGCCGAGGGGGTCATCGAGGCCGTCACGGCGAACGAGCGACTCGCGTTCCAGCTCTCGCCAGTGCTGCCCGATGGCGGTGCGGCCTTCACCGGGCACTACACGTACACTCTCGCCGCCGCGGGGGAGTCGACCGACCTCGAGGTGCGCCTGCGCATCACCGACAGCACGGTTCCATCGGCGGAGTTCATCGCAGGCATCCGTCTCGGGTGGGAGCAGTGCTTGCACAACCTTGCCGCGATCGTCGCGGCGAACTCGATCACCAATGAGGAAGAAGCATGAACACCACCGAACGCCGTGTCGTCGTCAACACCTGCCTCAGTATCGACGGTTCCTATATCGGGCCGGGAGGCCCGCAGGACTTCGGCTGGGCGATGCCGTACGTGACGCTCGACGTGTCGCGCGATCACCTGACCAGGCTCTGGGAGCCCGCCACGACGGCACTGCTCGGCCGCACGAACGCCGAGGGCTTCATGAGCTACTGGCCGGCGGTCGCCGAGCAGGAGGACGCGGAACCGCGCGATCGCGCGTACGGCGCCTGGCTGCGCGACGCGGAGAAGGTCGTGCTGTCCAGCACGCTCTCCGAGGCGCCATGGGAGCGAACTCGCATCTTCGACGAGCCCGCCGCGAACGTCGTCGACCGGTTGAAGGCCGAGGAGGGCGGCGACATCGTCGTCTTCGCGAGCGCGAGCGTGATCAAGGCCCTGCTCCTCGCCGACAGGGTCGACCGGCTCTCGTTCATGGTCTTCCCCGAGATCCTTGGCGGCGGTCTGCGCTTGTTCGACGAGGGACTGCCGGCCACGAGCTGGAGGCTCAGCAGCAACGTGACCGGTGAGCGCGGCGTCATCGCCCTCACCTATGACCGGTTGCGCACCGCCGACTGAGTGGCGACGGTGACCGTGTCGCGCACGAGCCGAGGTCGGCCAGCAGCCGAGAGGTTATCCTGGGGCTATGCGAGACGAGGATGACTCAGCACGGCGCAGCGACCCGATCACGGGTCAGGCCGAGCCGCCGTACCAAGCGCTGCTCCCGAACCTCGACCGCATGTCGCATTCCTCGTTCGCCGCAGGAACGGTGAGCAGGCGCCGCATCACGCGAGCGCTGCTCGTCCTCGCGGTGGTGACAGTCGCGATTCTCGCTGCAGTCGTCGTGGCGCCGATCGTCGGTCTGTGAGTCTGCGCCCGGGTTCTGATTCGCCCCGATAGTGTGCGGCCATGGATACCCACTTCACGGTCCGGCCGGCCCGGGTCGAAGACGTCGCCGCCATGGCGCGAGTGCTCGTCGCGTCATGGCGAGAGACCTACCGCGGGTTGATGTCCGACGATGTGCTCGACGATCCGGGTCTCGTCGCGGCTCGCGAACGGTTCTGGACGGCCGCCCTCGTCGATGAGCGGTATCGGGCGAACCGAGTCGCGCTGGCCGAACGCGACGGTGCGGTGATCGGAGTCGCGATGGCGGGCCCGCCGGAGGCGCAGGCATCCGAATGGAGTTCGCATCTCTACGTTCTGTACGTGCTCGCGGCCGAGCACGGAACCGGCGCCGGGGCGGCCCTGCTGAACTGCGTCGTCGAGCCGCACGAATCAGTGGCGCTGTGGGTGGCTGATCCCAATCCGCGAGCGCAGGCGTTCTACCTGAAGCACGGCTTCGTTCGCGACAGTGCTGTGCAGAACGTGGAGGGAGTGCGGTCGATCCACATGGTCCGGGGCGCTCACGGTCGCGACTGAACACCCGCGAGCTCGTGGCGACGATGGGGGAGAGGACCATACAGTTGGACCGTGAGCCCGCGCCCCGTGACATCCTCTGTCGTGTTCTGGGACTTCGACGGGACGCTCGCTCGGCGTGACGATCTGTGGGCTGGGGCGCTCCTCGACGCGCTCACGGTGGTGGACCCGAAGGCGAACGTGACGCTCGATCGTCTTCGACCAGGGCTCTCGACCGGGTTCCCCTGGCACACGCCCGATGAGGTGGTCGATGCGCGAACTCCTGACGGATGGTGGTGGTCACTTCGACCGACGTTCCTCGCGGCGTACCACGGCGCCGGGGTACATCCGAGCACCGCCCGCGCTGCGGCGGATCGAGTCCGTGAGGAGTTCTACCGCCAGGACGCGTGGGAATTGATCGACGGTTCCCTCGAGGCGCTTTCGACCACGCGCAGCGCCGGATACCGCAATGTGATTCTCAGCAATCACGGTCCCGAGCTTCCGCAGCTGGTCGAAGCCCTCGGACTGGCGGACTTCGTCGACCTGACGATCACGAGTGCCGCGGTGGGCGCCGAGAAGCCCAATCCGCGCATCTTTGAGTTCGCGCTTGCGAAGGTCGGCGTGCACGCCCACAGCGACGTCTGGATGGTGGGTGACAATCCGATTGCCGACGTGGAGGGCGCCGAACGGCTCGGGATCCGCGCTATCCTCGCCGATGGCGCCGGCCCCGGCTCGAGGGGGCGCACTGTGCTCAGCGCAGCTGAGCACATCGCGAGCGAAAGCGAGTGATAGTCGCTTCGCCAATGCGCGCAGATACGGGCGATACCGGCGCCTGCGAGGCCGATAGCATCGCGGCATGCGCCCGCCAGCTCACGTCCTCGATGCGTTCGGCGCCACCGGCCCGGCTGCGAGGCTGACAGGCGGTAGGGGGACTGCGTGGCGTGTCGGGAACGTCCTACTCAAACCTCTCGATGTGCTGCCCGAAGAGCTCGACTGGTTGCACCTCGCGTCGAGGAACGTGAATGCCGCGGAGATCCGACTGAGCCTACCGATCATGAGTCGGGCGGGGGAGCTGGTCGTCGACGGGTGGACGGCGTCTCCCGTGCTCGAAGGCGAGCACCGAGCGGGCAAGTGGACAGAAATCGCGAGGGTCGCTTTCGAGTTTGCAGACCAGTTCCGAGGAGTCGATCGACCGGCCTTTCTCGATGAGCGGACTCACGCATGGTCCCGCGCTGATCGTCTCGCGTGGGGTGAGCGCGAACCCGCCGATATCGACGGCGCACCGTTTCTCGCGGATCTGCTCGCCGCGCGTCTGGCCATCTCGGAGCCTCCGGGCATCGTCCATGGAGATCTCAGCGGGAACGTCCTGTTCGATGAGATGCATGTGCCGTCGGTTATCGATCTCACACTGTACTGGCGGCCCGTCAAGTACTCCGTAGCGATCGTCGCTGTGGACGGAGCGTGCTTCGAAGGAGCGCCCGTTTCGTTGCTCGAGACGATCGAACCTTCCGAACATTTCTCGCAGTACCTCGTGCGTGCACTGATCTTTCGGATCGCGACCGATTGGTTCAACAAGCTCACCGCTTCACAGCTGACCATCTACGAGGACGTCAGTAGGCGTGTGCTGGAACTTGTGTCCGCTGACGGTCGGATCCGACACGAGTAATGTGCCACTCATCAGGTGAAACTCGCAATCATGCTTCCGAAAGAGCCTCGTACTCGAAAAGAGGCGCTCGAGTTCGGCGACGGTGTGATCACTGCAAGGCTGCGATGTGCTCCGTCAGCGTCTCGACCAATGACGGCACATCCACCGCCGTTGTCGTCTCAACTGCGATCACAGGCAGGCCTGAGATCGGAGCTGCGGACGAGCTGAGCGCCTCCCACTCTGGAAGGCGCCCAGCGTCGGAATGCGCAATGTGGCGATCACGCGTGAGGAACCGTTCCCGTGCAACTTCGAGCGAGGTGTGGCACCAGATCTCGACGCCACGCGGTGCACCCAGCGCGGTGAAGCCGCGACGAAAATACGAGTCGTCGCGACCTGCCGCCCAGAAGGATTCGACGATGACCGTTCCGCTGAGCATCCCAGCGATCGCCCAGACGTTCTCAGCGGCGACCGCTCCCAGCTGTGACGTCGGCAACGGGACATTCATCGCGTCGCTGAGCGCCTCTTTGATCGCATCCTTTGCGACCAAAGGAAGCGCGAGGTCTCGTGCGAGCGAACTGGCCAACGTCGTCTTGCCTGCACCCGGAATGCCGTTTACAACGATCAAGAAGTCGATCATGATTTCGAGCGTAGATGCTTCCTAGCCGCAGCTGCGCAGGTGGCTTGAACCGGCTCTGTGATCCCGTCCAATTGAACGGTCAGATCAGCTGTCGCTCACTGATCATGTCGCTATCTCGGAGCGCCGATAATGCACATTATGTCGGAACGAGAAGAGGCAAAGGTCAGGTTTTGCACTTTGTTGAAAGCCCGTGCGCACGTACCAGGTCGAGGCGTTCTGCAGCTTCTCCACGAGCCCTGCGTACGACTCGGCTGAGCAATCCGCGGCGATGTTCGGTCAGGTGTTCTCGCAGGTGATCACTGAGTTCACGCTCTGGATGAGCTCGGGTTCCCCGCCGGCTTGGACTTTCACTCGCTGCGTCGCTCGTACGCGACTCACCTCCTGACGGAGTTCCGATACGACCTGAAGTTCGTACAAATGCAGCTCGGCCACGAACATGCTGCAACCACGTCGATCTACACACTGCCCGCCGCGGACTTTCAAATCGAAGAACTCGCGCGAGTCCATCGTGAGTCTCTCGCCGCTACGGGGTCCACTCCCCCACTTCCACCGAAGAGACTCAAGCTCCCGCCGCTGCCGCCGCTGCGGCACAGTCGAAAGCAGAAGAAGGGCGGCTCATGAGACGCGAGATCGAGTACCAGTGGCGCATCCGCGAGCTGATGGCAAAGCGCCGGATCAAAAACAGCACCGAGCTCGTCGAGCCACTCCGTGAACGCGGCATCACCCTCTCGACGTCGCAGGTATACCGCCTCGTGGCCCAAGACCCCGAGCGCATCGCGTTCAAGGTCTTGGTTGCACTGTGCGACATCCTGCAGTGCGAAGTGAACGACCTCGTGACGTTCACGGCCGTCGGCACCCGCACGATGTGCCGACTGCGGTCCCACTGGGTCGAGCGGGTCGTGGGGGGAGCCTCCGATGCTGAGTTTGACGTGCTTCGCGGTGAGCTCGTCGACGATGTCCTTCGCGTCACGGAGTGAGCGCGCGAGCCGGTCGAGCTTTGCAACGACGAGGGTGTCGCCGTTTCGGCAGGCGGCGAGGGCTTCGCGGAGGCCGGGCCGGGCACGGTTGGTTCCTGTTAGCCCGTGGTCGGTGAAGATGTAGTCGGGATCGACGCCGAGTCGCTCGAGGGCGATCCGTTGTGCGGTGAGGTCTTGTTCGTATGTGGACACGCGTGCGTATCCGATCAGTAGTGCGTTCATGCGCGAAGTCTCGTCTCGGACATCGTCGCCGGCCAGAGCCAACGCCGATGAGAGGTCCGGTGGCGGACCGGCAACCGGGCGAGCGGCGATCGCTCGGCGTTCAGCCGTTTGGGCGAAGCAGACGCAGGTACAGGGGCCTGATCGAAGCCGACGCCCGCGCGGCGGCACTGGTGCGGGTCTATGCTGACGGCGTCGAAGGAGGATCACCGTGACTGTCGACATCGAGGTCGTCCCGCTCGAGAAGCCGGACGACGTGAACGTCATCGTCGGTCAATCTCATTTCATCAAGACGGTCGAAGACCTGCACGAGGTGCTCGCCGGGGTCGGCGGCACCCTGAAGTTCGGAGTCGCGTTCTGTGAAGCTTCCGGTGCGCGGCTGGTCAGGCGCACCGGCAACGACGGCCCACTCGTGGACCTCGCGGTCGCGGCAGCGATGGCCGTCGGTGCCGGGCACTCCTTCGTGATCATGTTGCGTGACGGGTTCCCCGTGAACGTGCTCAACCAGGTCAAAGCGGTGCCAGAGGTGTGCTCGATCTACTGCGCCACGGCGAATCCGGTGCAGATCCTCGTCGCCGTCACCGACGCCGGCCGCGGCGTGGCAGGAGTGATCGACGGCGAACCCCCGGTCGGTGTCGAGAACGAGCAGGATGTCGCGGACCGCAAGGACCTGCTGCGCGCGATCGGCTACAAGCTCTGACGCGGGTCAGACCGACGGGCGCAGAGGGACCCCCTTGCGGCGTCCGAGACGGCCACGTAGCGTCGCGAGAACCTGGCCATTTGTCGTAGTGACTCACAGTTGATGGAGCGCTGAGGTCGAGACAGTTACCGCTCCCGGACGGCGTAGGTCAGGTGCGTCACCCTCGGGGAGGGCTCCGCGCGGACCGGGACCAGGGCCACGCGGCCCGCGTCCACGCCCTCGAAAAGGCGGATTCCGGAGCCGAACAGCACGGGTGATAGCGCAATGGTGAACTCGTCGATCAGGCCGGCGTTCACGTACTCCAGGATGGTCGCGCCGCCGCCGGCGATGCGGACGTCTCGGTCGCCGGCGGCCTCGCGGGCCTGGTCGAGCGCGGGCACGATGCCGTCGTTGACGAAGTGGAATGTGGTCCCACCCGGCCGCTCCCAAGGGTCACGCTGCTCGTGCGTCACGACGAAGACCGGCGTGTGGAACGGCGCCTCCTCCGGCCACATCTGCTCGCCGGCGTCGAACATGCGCTTGCCCATGATGCTCGCGCCGGTGCGCTCGAACGTCTCCCGCGCGATGTCGTTGTCACGTCCCTCCTCGCCGCCCTTGCCGAGCTTCAAGTTCTCCCGGAAGAACCGCAGCGGGAAGGCCCACCGCTGCAGTTCCACCCACTGCTGCCCCATCAAGTCCTCGGTGGACTCCGGCGCGATAAACCCGTCCAGCGACATCGACACGCTGAAGAAAACCCTGCCGGCCATTAGCTTTCAGCTCTCTTCCGAACAATCTCGGTGACGTAGGCAACCAGGTTGCTCAGGGTCTGCTGGCCGCCCTCGATCGCGTGGTACTTGTCGACCGCCTCGTCGCGCAGCTCCTTGGTGGGGAACACCGTGCGCATCTCGATCCGGGTCTCGTCTCCGGCCGGCTCGAACGTGAGCATCGACTCGAAGGCGTTCGGGTCGTCTCGGGACTCGCCGTGGAGCCACGCGATCCGCCCCGACGGGACGATCTCGGTCCAGGTGATCCACTCCTGGTAGTCCGTCCCGTCCGGTCCGTGCATCACGAAGTCCCACTCCCCGTCGACGCGGAACTCGAAGAACCGCGTGGTGGTGGTGAATCCTTCCGGCCCCCACCACCGCGACAGATGCCGCACCTCGGTGAACGCCTCGAACACCAGCTCCCGTGGGGCGTCGATGACCCGGGAGATCACAATCTCGCGGTCGGCCGTCGCGGACTGCGCCGGCATTCCTTGTTCTGTCCTGTTCATCAGCTACTCCTCCTGCTTTGCCTGCTTGATGTCCTGCAAATACGTGTCCAGCCGGTCGAAGCTCTCGTTCCAGAACCGCTCGAACCCGCCGGTCCACTCATGAACCGCTCGCAGCTCGCGGGCGTCAAGGCTGTACAGCCGCTGCTTGCCTGACTTGCGGTCCCGCACCAGCCCGACCTCCCGAAGCACCCGCAGGTGTTTGGACGCCCCAGGCTGGGGCATCCCCAGCTCCTGGGCCAACTCGGTCACCGGCCGCTCACCCGCCCGCAACAGCACCAGGATCTCCCGGCGCCGCGGCTCGGCGATCGCGTTGAAGACATCCGACGTCGTCGCTGCTCGTGCCATGCAGTCATCATATACCCATATGGGTACGCGTCAAGCCGAGAGGAATCAACTCCCTGGCGGTTGTCACGACCGCCAGGATCGCGATTAAGACGAGGGCCCTAACACTGCGCTGGCTCCGTCCTGCGACGCGCGGCGGTTGACCCGGAAGACCACGCGCGCCACAGTGGAATCGTGCAGTGGGCGCTGGCCATCGTCACCGTCGTCGCGTACGTGACGCTGCCGCTCGGGTCCGCGAGCTTCGAGCAGCAGCCCTTGGCGACGCTGCTCGTCGGGCTCGTGTATTCCGTGATCGCGATCTTCGGGTTCTGCTTCGTCCAGGAGCGCTCGGTCTGGTGGGCGGTGGGATTCGTCTGCGTGCAGCTGCCGCTCGGCTTCGTGGTGTTCTCGCTCTCCGGGGCGGCGGTCGGCGCCGTCCTGCTTCTCGTGGTCCTCGTCTCGCAGAGCGTCCTGCTCCTGCCGCTGCCGGTCGCGGCCGTCGTGGCTGCCGTGATCCCGCTCGCGCACCTCGGCATGGAGTGGCCGCACGTCCTCCGCGAGGGCCTCGGGACTCTCGCCGTCACGACCTTCACGGTCGTGGTGACAGAGCTCCTCGTGCGAGAACGCAAGGTCCGGGCTGAGTTCGCTGAGCCGCACGAGCGGTTGCGCGGCAGACCCTCGCCACCGAGGCGACCGAGGCGGGCGTTCCGACCGAGCTCGAAGTGCGCGGTCGGCCACGCCCGATCCGTACGGAGGCGGACGAGTCGCTGTTCCGGGCGGCTCAGGAGGGTCTCACGAACGTCCGCAAGTGCGCGGACGCGAGCACGAAGACACGCGTCCTAGAATCAGACGATGTCGATGCCCGCCTCTCTGCCCGACGACGGCATCGACCATGACTGGGTTCATCGCGGAACGCGAGTATCGCCGTCAGGAACAGCGCCGCGGGCGACGCCATGCCTACGAGCACGTTGATCCGCGGCGAACCGCTCTCGTGGTGATCGATCTCGTCCCGTTCTTCGTTGAGCAGTCTCGGTATGCTCGCGGAATCGTGCCGAGGGTGAACCGGCTCGCCGCAACAGTCCGCGACACTGCGGGCACCGTGGCATGGGTCGTCCCGGGATATCGCGCGCCGACCGCGAAGGATCTCGAGTTTCTCGGCGAAGAGGCCGCCGAAGTCTACGCACGTTCCGGCGGCACCGGTGATCCGAGCACGCGGCTCTGGCACGAACTGGCATACGCCGAAGGTGATCTCGCCGTGGAAAAGACCGCACACAGCGCGTTCGCTCCCGGTCGCAGTCCGCTCCCCGACCTTCTCGCGGCTCGCCACATCGAGACCCTCGTTGTCACGGGTGCCGTAACCAACGTCTGCGTCGAAGCGACTGTGCGCGACGCCAGCACTCAGGACCTCCGGGTCATCCTGGCTGCTGACGCGTGCGCTGCCGCGCGCGACGAGGACCACAATGCCTCGCTCCACACCGTCTACCGCAGCTATGGTGACGTCCGCACCACTGACGAGATCATCCGTCTGCTTCACGCGTCCCGGTGACGATTACAAGAAGGGAACTCCGCTCAGCTCGGCTCGAGTCACGTCAGCCAGATATCGAAGGCCATGCTGGCGTGCCCGAGCAGGCGCCGCACGACATTGGGAGTCACGCCCTAGGACAACCAGCCGGCCGAGATTCCCGTATGACCCGCCCGCGACGATGCCCCGGTGACGGTGCCCTTAACGCGTCAAGCGTGAGCGAGCTTTGTGGAAAATCGGTTGTGAGACTTCACCATCAGTAGATCCCCTAACTGCGAGAAATGCAGATTCGGGAAGGCTGGTTACGGTCGGCATGGACGTTTCGGGCACCAGCGGACATGTATGTGTAAGTCGAACGAAATGGACGGGGCCACGCGGTGACCGATGATCTGGACGAACTGCTGCGTCGCTCGCAGCCCGAGCTGGCCGAGCGCAGCCCAAATCTGACCTTTGCGCTGGATGACCTGGTGAGCGCACATCCGGTCACCGTCAAACGTCGATGGCGTCCGATGATAGCCGGCAGCTTCATCGTGTTCGCACTTGCGGGTGGCGCCTCGATCGCCGCGGCGACGCCCGGCGTGCTCGCGTGGTTCGGGTGGACGGACAACACGACGTCCTACTCGCGGGGCGAAGAGCTCTGCAATGAAGGATTCCGCGTCGTGTCAGCCTCGAAACAGGACTCGGATTCGGACTCGCTACACGCTGCTCGGGAGTACCTCGCGACTCTCGATATCCGCGCCGTCGACATCAGCGCGCAACTTGCCGAACAGATCCAGGACGGTGGAGGACCGAGGAACCCTGAGTCCGTGGCGCGCAGCACGGCCATCTACGAGCTGACCGTCGAGCACGTCGCGAGCCTAGGCCTCCCAACCAAGGATCTGTCCATCGAATCGGGCGGCCTTTGCGACGGGGGCGAGCGATGACCCGGGCATCGAGCCACCGCGAGGCAGAGCTGACCAGCGCACTTCGCGCCAATTCATCCGATCTGCTCGCCTACTTCGAACGACGCACCGAGCCCCGTGCCGACGCGGCCGATCTGCTCAGCGACACCATGATCGTCGCTTGGAAGCGAGTCGACCGCCTCCCCGCCGACGAAACAGATGCCCGAAAGTGGCTATTCGGGATCGCGTCCCGGGTCCTGTCTGCTTCCCACCGCGCAAGCCGGCGCCGGCACGCTGCCGTCGAGCGGCTTCGCGATGAACTCACCCGCGCAAGGCTGGTCACACCGAGCGAGGTGGAGTCGCTCGAGGAGTCCGAGCACATACGTGCCGCGATAGCGAGACTGCCTCGCCAACTCCAGGAACTTGTCCGACTGGTGCACTGGGACGGATTCAGCCTGGTCGACGCGGCCACCGTGACAGGAACCCCCGCATCGACCGCGCGCTCACGGTACGCCCGCGCCCGTGAGCTGCTGCGCGACCATCTCGGCCAAACAGCCACTGAGATGCGAACAACGACCGCCGTGACCGAGCAGTAGCAACACTCGACGCACACAGGAGTCCACACATGAATGTTCAGCCGATCGATCCCGCCGCTATCGACCTGCCCGCCACCCAGCCAATCGATCTGACCGCCTACCTGCGAGAGGCTCTCGTCGCTGATGCAGCCCGACCCGCATTCACTGACGATGGAGTGTGACGCTGTCAAACTGCTTCGTGATCTCTTCGACGTCCACGTCCGACAGTTTGTCGCGCATCGCGTTCAAGAAATCCACACGAGTGGCCCGCTTGAGATTCGGCAGGACCCTCAGCGAATAGTTGAAGGCCCAGTTGCGATTCCAAAGCGCGGGATCATCATCAAACAACTCTGCCTCAGCCTGCCAAGCGTCGAACCTCTTCCTCGAGGTGGGATCGCCTTCGCGAGCGGCATTCAAATCGTCGTTCAGTAAAAGCAATCCGTCGTGGACCAACTCCTCAGGTCCGTAGTCGGCAATGCGAACATCGATGAACTCGGCAGTCATTGCGTGGTCCGCGTCGCCCTCCAGAAACGCGGTCCATAGGGCGACAAGCTCCTGGCCATACGGATTCGGGCTTGCTGGAATGAAATTCAGCTTAGAGACGTCCGCGCGCGAACTCCTTCAGAGGATTGGCCGGTCAAGAATTCGCCGGGGCGACAACGTTCGTGACTGAATGCCGCCCACGCCGCAAAGCTCGTCCCACCGCCCAGTAGGATCCCGCAAGCCGATCGACCATCGGGCAGAATCACTCCATGACGAAGTGGCGAGCCTACCCGGCGTGGATTGGTCGATCGCATCGGCGGCGGTACGGAAAGCTATTGCTCGCGGCATCCGTCGCATTGCTCATGGCCGGATGCGCTCCGTACTGGGCTGCCAGTGGCGACACGTTCGTCGAGTACAGCGGAAGCGATCAGGGCAAGGTTCAGGCTTGCGCCGATTTCTCCGCCGACCCTGAGCACGGAGCGAGCACGGAAATCCCCTTGTACGAAGTGGTCACCGACATCCAGGTCGAGCGGGCGGACCGAGTCTGGGAGATCTCCGGCACCACGCTCCTCGCCAAAGACGATGACGAGTATCTCGATTGGTCATGCCGAGTGAGCGTCGACGTCGACAGCCGCACCATGCGTGCCGAACTCGTCGATACCGGACCTGGACAGGAAGTCTCCGTCTGCGGGACGACCTGCTCGGAACCGTCGCGCGACTCGATCGACATCGAAGAATCGGACGATCTCGTCAACCGTGACAGCTCTCTGCCGTGCATCGACCTCGCCGCTGCGGTCGCATCACCCGATCGCGTCGAGCCTCTTCACGCAACGGTGAGAGGCGATCATGACGCGCCGACCCGACGGTTCCACGGGACGCTGGAGGTTGATTCGCACGCGGCGTACGAGTGGACCTGTGAGCTCTCCAAGGCCTACGATCCGTGGGCGCTCGATTACGTGCTGACTTCGTTTGAAGCGATGTGATCCATCGCCGCGCTTGAAAGTCATGCGCCCCATATCCGCTCCCCCACCGGCGCTCACCTGGAGGTCGAGCCCGCCGAGACCCGCCAGACCTACCAGACGATGCCGCCCCCAACCGAGATGCCGCCCCAGGTGAGCGCGATGAAGATTGCGGCGAACACGACGGGCGCGATGCCCTTGCCGCTGCGCGCGAGCCCCTTGAAGAGGGCGATCACGGCGAGGATTGCGGCGATGATCGAGAGGACACCGCCGAGGATCAGCCCGATGAACAGCGGGATGGGCATGAGTACGAGGCCGGCCAGCGCGAACCAGAACGCGGCCCAGGCCGCCGGATTGGAGCGGCGTTCGACGGAGGAAGACATGCTTCATTATCTCGAGTCCGCAGTCCGCAGCCTGTGAGACCCGCGGTGTGCGGGTCGCAGCGTGGCTGGAACAATCTGATGGAGACGCGGACGTTTCCCGGCGGGGTCGTCATGACCAGGTACGAGACGAAGTGCTAGACGCGGCAACTCCAACCGGAACTCCCCCGCATGTCACCCCTCATCGCGCATGTTCGACGGCGAATCACCGACTCTGCGCGTGGTGGTCCCTAGCTCCGCCGCATCAGTAGCTTCACGGGCAAACGCGAACCCTGCGTCCATCGAAGCTGACGATGTCTCCGAGCTGCAGCTGTCGTCCGCGTCGGCGATCGACCTCTCCGTTCACGGCCACATTGCCGTCGATGATGGCCTCCTTCACGTTTCCTCCGGAGTCGAAGAGCCCAGCGAACTTCAGGAACTGCCCGAGGCGAATGACCTCACCACCGATTGGGACGTCGTCGATAGGAGCCGGATTCGTCATCCCCGAATGTTAGTCGACCATGTGCCCGTGACCCGGTCCCCCACCAACGCACACCCGGTGCCGGCCCGACGGTCGAGCTCCGCGTGCGACCCGACCGCGACGAGGACCGGTGAGCGCGTCCCGAATGACGCAAGCCCGGAGCGAGCTTTGTGAAGTCTGTGCGGAATCCGTTCACCACGATGTGGCTCGGGGTCGGCATGTGCGACGGATAACGACGCACACAGTGGCGCGGAGCACCCTCCAATGATACCTTGCAGCTCTAGGTATCTAGATGCTCTAGGTATCGCTGAAGTAGCGTTGGAGCTCGCATGCGCATCGGCAAGGACCTGGTGGCTGCGGCGGCCACCCCGGTGGTCCTCGGCATCCTGGCCGAGGGCGAGTCGTACGGCTATGCGATCCTGCAGCGGATCACCGAGCTTTCAGGCGGTGAGCTCGAGTGGAGCGACGGCATGCTCTATCCCCTGCTGCACCGGCTCGAGCGACTCGGCCACGTCGACTCCGAATGGCGCCAGTCCCCCGGCGGTCGGCCGCGCAAGCACTATCGCCTGAGCGAGCAGGGCGCGTCGACGCTCGCCGAGCATCGCCGGCAGTGGTCGACGATCGGTGGGGTGCTCGACCAGATCTGGCCCGACGCTCCCGACAACCGGCGGCCGCGGCTCGCACTCGGACTGGACTGAACGATGACGACCGAACAGTCCCCCGCGCTCGACGAGCTCATCGCTTCATGGCGCGCCTGGATCGAGCGGCGCGACGCCCTGAGCCTCTGCGACGTCGACGAACTCGAATCGCACCTCCGCGATCGTGTCGAGGCCCTCACGACAGCGGGGCTCACCGATGACGAGGCGTTCCTCATTGCCGTCAAGCGACTCGGCAGCATGGATGAGCTCTCGCGCGAGTATGCCGCGGAGCATTCGGGCCGGCTCTGGAAGCAGCTCGTTCTCCATGACTCGTCGGACATCGAGGGCGCGGATGCCGCGAACGGCACGATGCCGTTCGTGCGCCGCGCCAACGGGCTCGTGGTCGCCCTCCTGCTCGGCGTCGGCGCCGGGATCGCGGTGAAGGCGACCGAGCTGCTCACCGACGATCCCGAACTCGTCTTCCGGAACATCGCCGTCCTCGTACTCCCGTTCCTGGCCGCGTGGTTCGCCTGGCGGCGGCGACCGCCCGTCGGCACGCTTCTCGGCGTCGCCGCGGCCTTCGCAGTCGCGGCGCTCGCACTGAACTTCTACCCGTTCGACGGAGGATCTTCGACCGTCACGGTCGCAACGCAGAACTCCGCGACCGCCGTGCTCGCGACCATCGGCTCGATCGTCGGACTCTGGCTCGTCACGGGCATCGTCGACGCCGGTGGCGTCTGGCGGAGCGATCGCACCCGGATGGACTTCCTGCGCTTCAGTGGCGAGTGGCTCGTCTATTACGTGCTCATCGCGATCGTTGGCGGTGCCCTGAGCGGGCTCACCATCGCCGTGTTCGCTTCGATCCAGGTCGACGTCACGCCGTTCATCGGCGAGTGGGTGCTGCCGTGCGGTGCAGCGGGCGCGGTCCTCGTCTCCGCCTGGCTCGTTGGCGCGAAGCAGCACGTCATCGAGAACATCGCCCCGGTGCTCACGAAGGTGTTCACCCCGCTCTTCACACTCATGATGCTCGCGCTCATCGTGGCATCCGTCATGCAATGGAACCTCGTCGACGGCAGCCGCGACCTGCTCATCGCCTTCGACCTCGTACTCGTCGTGGTCGTCGCGCTCCTCGTGTACTCGATCTCGGCTCGCGACCCCGCAGCTCCTCCCGGCTGGTTCGATCGACTGCAGGTGCTCATGCTCGCTGCCGCGCTCGTCGTCGACATCATCGTGCTCGTCGCGATGATCGCCCGGACCGGCGAGTTCGGGTTCAGCGCGAACAAGACGGCCTCGCTCGGACTCAACCTCATCCTCCTCGCAAACCTCGCATGGGCCACGTGGCTGCAGATCGGCTTCGTGCGCCGGCGCGTGCCGTTCGGACGTGTCGAGTCCTGGCAGACCGGATACCTCCCGGTCTACCTCGGCTGGGCGGCGATCCTCGTGTTCGCCTTCCCGCCGATATTCGCCTTCGCATGACCGGTGCGGCTCAGCCGCCTGTGGTCGAGAAGATCGCGAGTTCGGAGAGATTCGATGCGCACGCTTCGCGCACAGGGGTGAGTACCTCGTAGTACCCAGGGGCGGTGGGGGTGAACCTGGCTCCGGTGGCGGTGGCGGTGGCGGTGGCGGTGTCGGGGTTGTCTTCGATGAACGCCACGATCGCCTCGAACTCATCGCGAAGGCCGCGTTGCGATTCGGGGAATGCCGTCAGGGATGCATAGCCGGTGTAGACCGACTCGATGAGGGCGTTGTACTGCTCGGGGGTGATCGTGCCGAGCGAGAGATCTTGGCGGGCGTTGCGTCGTACCCCGTTCTCGTCTTCGGTCAGGTGAGACGAGTATGCCGAAGTGAGGGGCGCTCTCGGGCAGGTATCGAGCGATGCGGAGAAATTCCCTCGATCGTCGACCTTTCTTCGCGACGTGGCTCGCCACCCGTGGCGCGGCTGGCTATCGCGGCGATCCGCTGCTCGAGACCCGCCTTGACAGTGGGCCACTCGTCCGCCAGCACGGAGTAGACGGCTGTGTCCCGCCAACTGCCATCCGCTCTCTTCTGGTCGCGCCGCAGGACTCCCTCGAACTCGGCGCCCAGTCGTTCTATCGCGCTGCGGGATCGTGAGTTCACTGAATCCGCTTGTATCTTCACCCGACTGAAGCCGTGGCCGAACGCGAGCCCGAGCGTCAGCAGCTTGGTTTCGGGGTTCACGACCGTTCCCCATTCCTCTGGACTGTATGCGGTGGCTCCGAGGTGCACACTCTCGTTCCCGAGATCGAACTCCCCCATCCAGGTTGCCCCGACGATCCTGGGTTCCCCTGTCCCGGTCAGATTCCGGATGGTCCAAGCCAGCGACGGCGCAGCACCGTCGAGATAGTACGCGGCGACGAACGCCCGGAAGGCGACGAGATCGGTCGGCAGTGCCGCGATGCCGCCACCGTATCCGCCCTCGAAAACCTCCCTGCGGGCGAGGGCCCGGTAGAGGCCGGGGATGTCCGCAGCCGACATCGGAGTCAGTTTCACGGCGGAACCGACGAGGTCGATCGGCTCGGGCAGGATGGCGGTCATCGAACCAGTTTCACACTCCAACGAGGCAGCCCCATCCCCAACGCGGCCGGAGCTGCTCCCGAGCAAGTTCGATCTCCTTGATCTGCTGAGTCCGTGACGTCCCACCGTTCCGTCAACGTACGCTCACTCCCCCGGCGATCAGATGACGATGAAGCCCGACGCGAACAGGGTCGCGATCATCGCGATGACGCCTGCCAGCACGACGGCGATCATCGCCGTGGTCATCGCCCGATATCGCCAACGGAATGGTACGGCGTACGTCGATACGACCCCGGTGGTGGCCACGACAGCGACCAGGAGCCCGACGCCCACGGCGGTCGATCCCCGCGCGTCGGAGCGGCAGCTCGCTGGTGCGGGATCGATCGCCGGGCAGATCTCCGGCATCAGCGAGATGAGGAACACCGTGACCATCATGACTGCGGCGGTCGCCGCGATCGGCTGCCACACCCTGCTCGCCTCGGTGATGGACGTCACGCCCCCAGCTTGTCGAGCCGTCGAAGCTCAGTGTGCGCTTTCACAGCTTCCGTTACGGGATCGTGAGCCGCTCCCCCGCGTGAGGTCAATCTCTGAACGCCGCCAGGAACACGCGAACGCCCGACTCCAACCCGGACTCGACCTCCGCTTCGGAGATGGCATCGAACCGGCCGGTCATCATGATCCGGTTGCTGGGGATCCAGAGCAGCAGCCCGGCCAGCTGATTCGCAGCGATTCGCGGCTCGTCGATGTGCAGCAGGCCCCGCTCGCTCGCACTGGCGAGCAGGTCGGCCATGCGGCCGAGCGTGTGCTCGAACGCTCCTTCGTAGTACGCGCGGCCGATGTCGGGGAAGCGAGCAGCCTCAGCGATCACGAGGCGACGGAATCGTTGGACACGACGGTCGAGCACCGAGTCGGTGAGCAGCCTGGCAAGCGCCCGCACGACCGCTTCCCCATCCTCGTAGGCGTCGATGTCGAGGCGCACGATGGAATCGTGCACCCGGTCGACGACGTCTGAGATCAGCGCTCGGAAGAGCCCCTCCTTGTCGCCGAAGTACTTGTAGACGGTCTGCTTCGATGCCGCCGCAGCTGCTGCGATCACGTCAGTACTCGCGCCCGTGTACCCGTCGAGGACGAATGCATCCAGGGCGGCGTTCAGGATTCGGGCCCGCGTCGCCTCGACACGTGGATTGGTAATCATCACTTGACTCCTCCGGTACCTGCCAGTACTGTACCACTCAGTACCGTACTGAACGGTACCGTTCATATGAAGGGAAGTTCTCATGACTCAGTTCATCCACTCCGCAGATGGCACGCGGATCGGGTTCGACGACCTCGGCACGACGGATGCCCCTGTGGTGATCTATGTGCACGGTGCAACTGCCTACCGAGCCATCTCCTCCGGTCCCGCGGCGCTGGCCGCGACCGGTGGTCTCCGCGTCCTCACCTACGATCGCCGCGGTCGCGGCGAGAGCGGTGATGCCGAGACGTACGCCATCGAACGCGAGATCGAGGACATCGCCGCGCTCGTCGAACACGTCGGCGGAAACGCGATCCTGCTCGGCGAGTCCTCCGGTGCCGTCCTCGCGCTCGAGGCCGCGCTCGCCGGTGTGCCGGTCGCAGCGGTCGCCGCCTTCGAGCCGCCGTTCATCGCCGACGACGCGCGTCCGCCGATTCCGGTGGACTACATCGCGCGGCTCGATGCGTTCGCAGCCGCCGGCGATCGGCTCGGAGCCCTTCGGTACTTCTCGCTCGAGGCAGTCGGACTGCCGCCGGAGATGGTCGACCAGATGATGGCGTCACCGTTCATCGCCGCAGTGGAGCCCTTCGCCGGCACCCTGCGCTACGACGCACGCATCATGGGCGACACCATGTCGGGCGATGTCGCCGCGCTCGAACGCTACGTGCCGATCCCCGTTCCCATCACGGTCCTGGTCGGCGAATCGACGTTCCCGTCCATCCGATCCGGCGCTGAGGCATTCGCCGAGGTCGTACCCGGAAGCGAGCTGGTCATCGTGCCCGGTGGAGACCACCAGCTTCCGGCAGACGCGGTCGCTCCCGTCATCCGTTCGATCGCTGTGAGTGCCTGACATGACCAGGACGATCACCGCGGAACTGTTCGCGAGCCTCGACCTCGTCGTCGAAGCCCCCGAGACATGGCACTTCCCCTGGGTGGGCCAAGAGATGCTCGCCGAGGTGACACGCGAGCAGGGCGAGGCATCCGCGCTCTTGCTGGGCCGCCGAACCTACGAGGTGTTCGCCGGCTCGTGGCCCGATCGCGGCGACGACGTGCCCCTCGCCCGTCAGCTCAACGCGATGCCGAAGATCGTCGTGTCGAGCACGCTCGGCTCTCCGACCTGGCACAACTCCGAGGTGGTGGGCTTCGACGACCTCGCTGCGCTGAAGGAGAGCGGGGAAGGCCGGGTCACCGTGGCTGGAAGCATCCGTCTCGTCGAATCCCTGATCGCGGGCGGCCTCCTCGACGAGCTCCGCATCCTCACTCACCCGGTCGTTCTCGGCGAAGGCCGACGCCTGTTCGACACCTACGCCGGGCCGCGTGTCGACCTCGAACTCGTCGAGTCGCGCACGCTCGAACGCGGCGTCCAGCTGACTGTCCACCGCCCGAGCACGCACCACGAATAGGAGCACGAACATGTCCAAAGGACAGGCATACCTCGACAACGTCGAAACCTCGACGGGCCTCACGCCGCGCCGCTTCATCGAACTCGCCGATGAATGCGGACTCGGCAGCGCCGGCACCAAGACCGGCGAGGTCATCGCGTGGCTGAAATCCGAGTACGCACTCGGGCACGGCCACGCCATGGCCATCGCCCAGGTCATCAAGCACCGCGACACCATCGACATCAAGAACGCCGAGACGACGCCCGAACCGCCGACCAGCATCGGCCGGCTCTGGCTCGACGGCAAGGACACCAGGCCCTGGTGATGCCGACCACCGCTCCCCCGCTGTCCCTGCTATCGTCGCGACCATGACCGGCGAGCTGATCATCTTCGACTGCGATGGCGTACTCGTCGACAGCGAGCGACTGCTGCAACGGGTCGATCTCGAGATGATCGCCGAGCTGGGGTGGCCGATCACCGTCCCAGAGATCTACGACGAGCATCTCGGCCGGAGCACTGGTGATTTCGTCGCCAACGTGGAGCGGCACATCGGCCGGGCGGTTCCCGACGGCTGGCTCGAGCTGCGGCGGAATGCGCACCGGGCCCTGTTCGAACGCGAACTCGCACCTGTTCCGGGAATCAATCAGGCGATCTCAGCGCTGCAGGCCGCCGGATCGGCGACGTGCGTCGGGTCTTCTGGAAGTCACGACGCGATCAGGCACTCGCTGAACCTGACCGGACTCTGGGACAACTTCCGAGGCCGCATCTACAGCGCGGAAGATGTCGAGCGCGGCAAGCCGGCACCCGACCTCTTCCTCCACGCCGCGGCTTCGATGGGGTATCGGCCCGGAGCCTGCGTCGTCGTCGAAGACAGCCCGGCCGGAGTCGAGGCCGCCCGGGCAGCTGGGATGACCGTCGTCGGGTACGCGGGTCTCACGCCGGCTCCGCTGCTGGGCAAGGCGGACGTGGTGATCACGCGGATGAGCGACCTGACGACCGCGATCACCTCGACCGCGGTCCGGTCGTCATGAAGCTCCGCCGACGCCCGTAGGCGCCACGAAACGCTCGTCACCGACGATCGGCGGCCGAGAGTTCCCGCTAGTTCACGGCGTGGCGTTCGGCGTACTTCTCGAGTCGCCGGCCGGTGGCCGGCATTCCGAGCTCGTTGTACGGTCCCTCGACCTCGTGCTCCGGCAGCCGCTCGTCGGTCGGGCAGACCAGCACGGTGTTGGAGGAGGAGTGATCGATGACGTGCTCGAACATGGGGTGTCCGCAGATCGGACACGCCTTTCCATCGTTCGGCTCGAGCACCCCGTCGTCCGCCGTCAGCGGCGGCGGACCGAACACGGGCAGCAACGCCCGGTCGATCCGGTCGAAGAAGTGCGTGAACGCATTGCCGTCTTCGCGGCTCGCTGTGTCGCGTGCCATGCGCCCGATGGTACGCCCGCGATGTGGGCGCGCGCCAGTGTCATCTGGCCAGGGCAGGCGCGTGCAGGTGCCGGTACGCGCGAATAGGGTGAAGGCATGACGGATGTCCCAGCCACACGCCCGGTCACGATCATCACCGGTGCGAGCCGCGGAATCGGCGCTGCGATCGCCGAACGCCTCGCCGCAGACGGTCACGATCTCGTGCTGACGTTCCGTGAGCGCCGCGACGAGGCCGACGCGGTGGCGCGTCGATGCGCGGCATCCGGTGCGCGAGTGCTGCTCCTGCAGATCGATCTCGGCGACCTCGAGGCCGCAGCCACGGTCATCCCGGCGGCGATCGCCGAGTTCGGCCGCGTGACCGGTCTCGTCAACAACGCCGGCATCACCGGCCGCATCAGCGGGTTCCTCGACGCGAGCATCGAGGAGAGCGACGAGTTGTTCCGGGTGAACGTGCTCGCGCCCATCGTGCTCACTCGCGCGGCGATCGCGCACATGGCCACCGATCGCGGCGGGGCCGGCGGCAGCATCGTGAACATCTCCTCCGGAGCGGCGCGGAGCGGCGCTCCGAACACGTACATCCCTTACGCCATGAGCAAGGCGGCGCTCAATGCGCTCACGACCGGCACCTCGAAGGAGTTCGGTCCGGTCGGCGTACGGGTGAACACGGTCTCCCCCGGCACCACGCACACCGAGATCCATGCTGCGGCCGGTCGTCCGAACGCGCCCGAGGAACGGGCTCCGAACATCCCGATGCGACGGGCCGGCGAGCCGCACGAGATCGCCGGCGCAGTCGCCTACCTCTTCTCGGCGGATGCCGCCTACACCTCGGGTGCCGACATCCGCGTCGCCGGCGGCAACTGACCGGCTCTGCGGTCAGGCCTCCCCGAAGCCCGATTCGGCGAGTGCCGCCAACGCGTCGACCGCTTCACGTCCGCTGAGGTCCTTGCTCGTGATGTCGACCTGGGCTCCCTTCGTGAGTCCCAGCGACATGATGCCGAGCAGGCTCTTGGCGTCGGTGCCGTTCACGGTGACCTTCTGCGGAAAGGTGCTCGCGAGTTTCACGAGTTCGGCAGCCGGTCGCGCGTGCAGGCCGTCGGAGTTCACGAGACGGATGCTTCGGGTGTAGCCGGATGCCGCGGGCTGGGGTGCCGCGGTATCCGTCGTTCCTCCCGCATTCGCGCCGACCACTGTTGCACCGGTCGGTTCACCGTCGCCCGCGGCCCATCGCGCGGACTCCGCCGCGGCGACGACGCGATCGAGCGCATCGCCCGATTCGGCGGCCACCGCGGCTGCGACGCCACCCTCCACGAGCGGTGCGTCGACGATGCGCACGCGGTCGCGGCTCTCGTCGTCGAGGAAGTCGAGGGCGGTCTCCGCCGTGAGGATGGCAGACCCGAGGTCGCACAGCACGACCACGCCCGAGCCGGAATCGGCCTCGGCGATGCCGGCGGTCACGAGATCGAAACTCGTGCCGATGCGGCCGTCGTCGGTGCCACCGGCGGCGAACAACGTCGCCGTCGGCGCCATCTGGCGCGCGAGCTGGACGAGCCCGTCGGCGATGCCCGCCGAGTGCGAGACGAAGACGATGCCGACCTTGCCTGGCGTGCCCATGTCAGGCCCCAGCGGAAGCCGCCGCTGATTCGGCGGCCGCTCTGAGGAGGAGCGCACTCGATTCGGCACCCGGGTCGCGATGTCCGGCCGAGCGCTCGCCGAGGTAGCTGGCGCGACCCTTGCGAGCGACGAGCGGTTCGGTGGCCAGTGCGCCGGCCTCGGCGGCCTCGGCGGCGGCGTCGAGCACCCCGGCCGAATCGGTGCCGGCGGCCGCTGCGGCATCCGCTGCCTCGACGGCGGGAGTCCACGCGTCGATCATGGTCTTGTCGCCGGATTCCGCTTTGCCGCGGGCCACGACGCCATCGCGCGCCGCCCTCAGGATGGCGGCGACCGCCGGGCCGTCGAGCGAGACGGCGCTTCCGGCGGCCGCAGCGGCCTTCAGGTACGCCGTGCCGTACAACGGCCCGGCCGCGCCGCCGACCGTCGAGATGAGCGTCGTCGCGACGAGCTTCAGCACATCACCGGGCGTCGAACCGGCGGCGAGGTCGTCGAGCTTCGGCAGCACCGCCTGAAAGCCCCGATCCATGTTCTCGCCGTGATCGCCGTCGCCGATCTCGCGATCGAGCGTGATCAGCGCGACACGATGCTCCGAAATGACCTGCGCGCTCCGTCTGACCCAGTCCACCGCCCAGGTGATGTCCAATCCCACCGAGATTCCCCCTTCGATCCGTCTATCTGCCCCATCGCAGTGCAGCCGTCTGCACCGGGGCATCCCACAATTCGACCATCTCGTCGTCGAGCTTCAGCAGCGTGATCGACATGCCCTGCATCTCGAGCGACGTGATGAAGTTGCCCACGAGCGAGCGAGCGATGTCGATGCCGCGCTCCTCGAGCACCTCCGCCGCTCGCCGATACGCGAGGTACAGCTCGATCTGCGGGGTGCCGCCCATGCCGTTGACGAACAGCAGCGTGCGTTCGCCGCGCTCGTACGGCAGGTCCTCGAGGATCGGCTCGAGCAGCCGGTCCACGAGCCGGTCGGCCGGCTCGAGCTTGACGCGCTCGCGACCTGGTTCGCCGTGGATGCCGATGCCGATCTCGATCTCGTCTTCGGCGAGGGTGAAGCTCGGCTCGCCGGCGTGCGGCACGGTGCACGGCGTCAAGGCGAGGCCCATCGACCGGGCGTTGGCGTTCACGCGTTCCGCGACCGCGACGACCTCGTCGAGCGAGTCACCCCGCTCGGCCGCGGCACCGGCGATCTTCTCGACGAGGACGGTGCCCGCGACGCCGCGGCGGCCCGCGGTGTAGAGCGAGTCCTTGACGGCGACGTCGTCGTTGGTGACGACGGCACGCACCTCGATGCCATCGGCGGCCGCCAGATCCGCTGCCGTCTCGAAGTTGAGCACGTCGCCCGTGTAGTTCTTCACGATGTGGAGCACGCCGGCCCCGCCGTCGACCGCCTTCGTCGCGGCGAGGATCGGGTCGGGCGTCGGTGAGGTGAACACCGCGCCGGGCACGGCGGCATCGAGCATGCCGAAGCCGACATAGCCGGCGTGCAGCGGCTCGTGCCCGCTGCCACCGCCGCTCACGATGCCGACCTTGCCTGCGACCGGCGCGTCGGCGCGCACGACATGGACCGGATCGAACGCGATGCGCACGATGTCGGCATGGGCGAGACCGAACCCGGCGACCGACTCGTCGACGACCCGCTTGGGATCGTTGATGATTTTCTTCACGACATCCCTTCCCCTCAGCTGCCGGGCGCGGTGCAGCCGTGCATCGACGTCGACGCAGCATTCCCCCGCCAACCTACGCCCGACGTGCTCTCAACCGTAAGGGGCTGTGCGAAATCTCGCCGCCCCCATTCCCCGCCGATGCCGGTCTGAGTATCGTGGGCAGTGTTCCGCCCCTGGGCGAAGCCCTCGGGCTAGCGAAAAGGATGGATGGTCAACGTGGACAATCTCGGAGTGTTGTTCCTCAGCGAGCTCGTCGGTACCGCGATGCTCGTGCTCCTCGGCTGTGGTGTCGTGGCCAACGTGGCCCTCGCCAAGACGAAGGGCTTCAACGGCGGATTCCTCATGGTGACCATCGGCTGGGGCCTCGCGGTCTTCGCCGGTGTCATCGTCGCGTACGCATCGGGCGCGCACATCAACCCCGCAGTCACGCTGGGTCTCGTCGCAAACGGCGCCACCGAGTTCGGCAACGCAGGGCTCGGCCTCACTGTGCCGGTCGACCCCGTCTCCGTGAGCGCCTACATCGGCGCCCAGTTCATCGGAGCGATCATCGGCGCCGTGATCGTGTGGCTCGCGTACAAGCAGCACTTCGATGCGGAGCCCCAGCCGGCCTCGAAGCTCGGCGTCTTCTCGACGGGCCCCGGCATCCGCAACTACGCCTGGAACCTCGTGACCGAGATCATCGGCACCTTCGTGCTGGTGTTCGTCGTGATCGGCTTCGGCGGCGGCAGGCAAGGCGACGGCGGACTCGCCGCGCTCGGCGCGCTGCCCGTGGCGCTGCTCGTGATCGGTATCGGCGTCTCGCTCGGTGGCCCGACGGGCTACGCGATCAACCCGGCCCGTGACCTCGGACCGCGCATCGCTCATGCGATCCTGCCGATCCACGGCAAGGGCGGCAGCGACTGGTCGTACTCGTGGGTGCCCGTGGTCGGCCCGGTCATCGGCGGCCTGCTCGCCGGATGGCTGGCGATCCCGCTGCTTCCCATCATCACCTGATGAGGGCGGGGCCGACCCGACGGGCCGGCCCCGCCCTCATCCCCGGTACGTATGCCGGCCTCGGCCGGCTGAGCAGATTGAGAGAGAAACCGAATGGCCGACTACATCCTCGCGATCGACCAGGGCACGACCTCGTCGCGCGCGATCATCTTCGACAAGGCCGGGTCCATCGTCTCGACCGGGCAGCTCGAGCACGAGCAGATCCTCCCCAAGGCAGGCTGGGTCGAGCACGACCCGATGGAGATCTGGCACAACACGCGCGAGGTGATCGGCCAGGCCCTCGGCAGGGCCGACCTCACCCGGCACGACATCGCCGCCGTGGGTATCACCAACCAGCGCGAGACCTCGGTGGTGTGGGACAAGAACACCGGTGAGCCGGTGTACAACGCGATCGTCTGGCAGGACACGCGCACCCAGTCGATCGTCGACCGCCTCGCGGCCGACGGCGGCGTCGAGCGGTTCAAGCCGATCGTCGGACTGCCGCTGGCGACCTACTTCTCGGGCACGAAGATCGTCTGGATCCTCGAGAACGTGCCCGGCGCGCGCGAGCGTGCCGAGGCCGGCGACCTGCTGTTCGGCACGACCGACACCTGGGTGCTCTGGAACCTCACGGGCGGCCATGAGGGCGGCGTGCACGCGACCGATGTCACGAACGCGTCGCGCACGATGTTCATGGACCTCGAGACGCTCCAGTGGCGCGACGACATCCTCGCCGCGTTCGGCGTGCCGAAGTCGATGCTCCCCGAGATCAAGGCGTCCTCCGAGGTCTACGGCACGGTCGAGCCGTCGAGCCTCCTCCGCGAAGTGCCGGTCGCCGGCATCCTCGGCGACCAGCAGGCCGCCACCTTCGGCCAGGCCGCATTCGACGCGGGCGAATCGAAGAACACGTACGGCACGGGCAACTTCCTGATCTTCAACACGGGCGAGGAGATCGTCCACTCGAAGAACGGCCTGCTCACCACGCTCGGGTACAAGCTCGGCGACGACGCCCCCCATTACGCGCTCGAGGGTTCGATCGCGGTCACGGGTTCGCTCATCCAGTGGCTCCGCGACAACCTCGGCATGTTCTCGAGTGCTCCAGAAGTGGAGGAGCTCGCGAAGACGGTCGAGGACAACGGCGGTGCGTACTTCGTGCCCGCGTTCTCGGGCCTGTTCGCGCCGTACTGGCGCTCCGACGCCCGCGGCGCGCTCGTCGGCCTGACCAGGTTCGTGAACAAGGGTCACATCGCCCGCGCTGCACTCGAGGCGACGGCGTTCCAGACGCGCGAGGTCCTCGACGCGGTGAACGCCGACTCCGGGGTCGATCTGACCGAACTCAAGGTGGATGGCGGCATGATCGCCAACAACACCCTCATGCAGTTCCAGGCCGACATCCTCGGCGTGCCCGTTGTGCGACCGGTCGTGGCGGAGACGACCGCGCTCGGCGCTGCGTACGCGGCCGGTCTCGCGGTCGGTTTCTGGTCGAGCCTCGACGAGCTGCGTGCCAACTGGCAGGAGGACTCGCGCTGGGAGCCGACGATGGATCCCGCCGAGCGCGAACGTCAGATCCGGCTCTGGAAGAAGGCCGTCACGAAGACCTTCGACTGGGTCGACGACGACGTGCGATGACGGATGCGGCGGCGGGACCGGGTTCGGTTCCGCCGCCGCTTTCCGTGACCGGTCAGGACTTCGTGGCCGTGATCCACTCGTCGAGCTTGCGCGCCGCTGCGCCGCTGTCGATCGCCGCTTCGGCGACGGCGATCTTCTCGGTGAACCGCTCGAGGATCGCGCGCTGGAACTGACTCGGGTCCTTGGCCAGTTCGAACGCGACGAGTCCGGCGGCTGCGTTCAGCACCACGATGTCGCGAACCGGACCGCGGGCCCCGGCCAGGACGTCGCGCACGACGCCGGCGTTGTGCTGGGCGTCGCCGCCCGCGAGCTGATCGATCGTCGCGCGGGCGATGCCGAGATCACGCGGGTCGAGGTCGTGCTCCTTGACAGTGCCGAGCGAGACCTCCCACATGTGACTGTGTCCGGTCGTCGTCAGTTCGTCGAGTCCGTCGTCGCCGCGGAAGACGAGCGCCGTCGCCCCACGGGTCTGGAAGACGCCGACGATGAGCGGAACCCGGTCGAGCTGCGCCACCCCGACCGCCGAGGCCTCCGGACGGGCGGGGTTGACGAGCGGACCGAGGAAGTTGAAGACGGTCGGAACGCCGAGCTCGGCGCGGACCCGACCGGCATGACGGAAGCCCGGATGGAACGCGGCCGCGTAGGCGAACGTGATGCCCGCCTCGCCGAGCACACCGGCGACCCGCTCGGCCGGCAGGTCGAGATCGAGGCCGAGTGCGGCGAGCACGTCCGACGAACCCGATGACGAACTCGCGGCGCGGTTGCCGTGCTTGATCACCGGAACACCGGATGCCGCTGCGACGATCGATGCCATCGTCGACACGTTGACCGTGCCGAAACGGTCGCCGCCGGTTCCGACGATGTCGAGCGCCATGGGGTCGACCGGCAACGCCACCGCGTGGTCGAGGATCGCGTCGCGGAAGCCGACGATCTCGTCGACGGTCTCCCCCTTCACGCGGAGGGCGATGAGGAATCCGGCCAGCTGGGCTTCGCTGATCGCGCCCGTCATGACCTGTTCCATGCACCACGCGGCATCCGAAACACTCAGATCGGACCCCTCGAGAAGGGAATTCAAAACGTCTGGCCAGTTCTGTCCTGCGGGCATGCGTCGATCCTATCTGCGGGATTCACGGCGGATTCGCGGCCTTCGCACAGCGCAACTTAGGTTCGCCTTACCCGACGAGAGCGACACGACTCCCCCGGATGACGAAAACTCAGCCCTCGTTTCAGCCATAATAGGAGGGTGACGAGCACCTCAATCACTTATCAGGCGAGCGCGCCCCTGATCAAACGACCGAACACCGTAGCGGTGGGAACGATCGTCTGGCTCGGCAGCGAGGTCATGTTCTTCGCGGGACTCTTCGCGATCTACTTCACGCTGCGGTCGACATCACCAGAGCTCTGGGCCTTCGAGGCGGATCGGCTGAACCTTCCGTTCTCGCTGACCAACACGATCATCCTCGTGCTCTCCTCCTTCACCTGCCAGTTCGGCGTCTTCGCGGCAGAGCGGCTCCAGCCGTACGCCACGGGATGGAAGCCGACCCAGTGGGGCGTGGTCGAGTGGTTCTTCCTCACCTACGCCATGGGCGCGATCTTCGTCGCCGGCCAGATCTGGGAGTACGCGACCCTGGTCTCCGAGGGCATCGCGATCGACTCCAACGCCTACGGTTCGGCGTTCTACCTCACGACCGGCTTCCACGGCCTGCACGTGACCGGTGGTCTGATCGCCTTCCTCTTCGTGATCGGCCGCGTCTTCGCGGTCAAGAACTTCGGACACCGCGAGGCGACCAGCGCGATCGCCATCTCGTACTACTGGCACTTCGTCGACGTCGTGTGGATCGGGCTGTTCCTCGTCATCTACGTCCTCAAGTAAGTCGCATCAGGAGCGTCAGCACAGCATGCCCGTGAACAGGAAGATACCCATGACTCGCCAGAAGCGACGCACCGGACGTCGGCACCCGCTCGCCACCGTCGCGCTCCTCGCACTCGGCCTCGTCTTCACCGGTGGTGCATACGCCGCGCTGAGCAGCGGCACCATCGCGCAGGCCGAAGTGGACCCGAACTCGCAGCAGACCATCGAAGAGGGCAAGAAGCTCTTCCAGGCCAACTGCGCGACCTGCCATGGAATGTCCGCCGAAGGCACCGGCGAAGGCCCGAGCCTCATCGGCGTCGGCGCGGCCGCCGTCGACTTCCAGGTCGGCACCGGCCGCATGCCGATGCAGATGCAGGGCCCGCAGGCGCAGCAGAAGCCCGTGCAGTTCACCGACGAGCAGATCCAGCAGCTGGCCTACTACGTCGCGTCGCTCGGCCCCGGCCCCGAGATCCCCAGCGACCACCTCGTCAACGGCGGCGGCGACGCGGCGAACGGCGCAGAGCTCTTCCGCATCAACTGCGCGATGTGCCATAACGTGGCCGGTGCCGGTGGTGCGCTCACCGAAGGCAAGTTCGCTCCCCCGCTGACCGACGTCTCGGGCGTGCACATCTACGAGGCCATGGTCACCGGCCCGCAGAACATGCCGGTCTTCAACGACCTGAACATCTCGCCCGAAGACAAGCGCGATGTCATCACGTACCTCAAGTACCTGCAGGACAACCGCTCGCCCGGCGGTATCGAACTCGGCTCCCTCGGGCCGGTCGCAGAGGGTCTGTTCATCTGGATCTTCGGTCTCGGCGCGATCGTCGCGATCACCGTGTGGATCACGGCGAAGTCCAACTAGCGCACGCCCCGGCACAGAAGTACTGAAGAAGGAGAACCATGGCACAGGACGACCACAGCGGCGCAGAGCTCGCCGCTGCCGACTCGTCGCACGCCGCGCACGACATTGCCGTCTCGCCGGGTACTGCGGTCATCGCAGCCGACTCGTTCGAGAACCCCGGCTTCCCGCCGCACCGCACCCGAGTCACCGACGAGAACCCGAAGCGTGAGAAGCGTGCCCAGCGTACCGTCTACACGCTGTTCTACCTGTCGATCCTCGGAAGCGTCTGGGCGATCGCTGCGTACATGCTGTTCCCGATCGAGTCGAACGACGTCGGCGCGGTCCGCCTGAACAACATGTTCTTCGGCCTCGGTGCCACGCTCGCCCTGCTCGCCATCGGCTTCGGCGTTGTGCACTGGGGCAAGGCGATCATGGCGGACGTCGAACTCATCGACGAGCGTCACCCGATCGGCGGTTCGCCCGAGACCCAGGCTGCTGCGGTCAAGGTGTTCACCGATTCGGACCAGGAGTCCGGCTTCACCCGCCGTGCTGCGATCCGCAACAGCCTCATCGGTGCGCTGCTCGTCTTCCCGCTGCCGGCCGTCGTCCTCTTCCGCGGCTTCGCACCGCAGGACCAGGTGCCGGTCGAGCTGCTCAGCCACACGATGTGGAAGAAGGGCACCCGCCTCGCGCTCGACCCGTCCGGCGTGCCCATCAAGGCCGCCGATGTCACGATCGGCAGCGCGTTCCACGTCATCCCCGAGGGCCTCCAGGACCTCGAGCACGGCAAGCTCGAAGAGAAGGCCAAGGCAGCGGTGCTGCTCATGCGCCTCGAGCCGAGCGAGCTCAACGAGGCTCCCGGCAAGGAGAACTGGTCGTACGAGGGCATCGTCGCGTACTCCAAGATCTGCACCCACGTCGGATGCCCTGTGGCACTGTACGAACAGCACACGCACCACCTGCTGTGCCCGTGCCACCAGTCGCAGTTCGACGTCGCCAACCACTGCGAGGTCATCTTCGGCCCGGCAGCGCGTCCCTTGCCCCAGCTTGCGATCGCCGTCGACGATGAGGGATACCTCATCGCGCAGCACGACTTCAAAGAACCCGTCGGCCCGAGCTTCTGGGAGCGCAATTGACCACCGCACCGTCCGCAACCGCGCCGCAGAAGCGGTCGTTCACGTCAGCTGCGTCCGTGTACGTCAACGAGCGCACGAGCATCGCGGGATTCGTCAAGGAACTCGGTCGTAAGGCCTTCCCCGACCACTGGTCGTTCCTGCTCGGCGAGGTTGCGCTCTTCAGCTTCGTCGTCGTGCTCATCTCGGGCACCTTCCTGACGTTCTTCTTCCAGGCCTCGATGGTCGAGGTGCATTACGACGGTTCGTACGTGCCGCTCAAGGGCGTCGAGATGTCGGTCGCCATGGCGTCGACACTCGACATCTCCTTCGACATCCGCGGCGGCCTCTTCGTGCGCCAGATGCACCACTGGGCTGCGCTGCTCTTCGTTGCGGCCATCGGCCTGCACATGCTGCGCATCTTCTTCACGGGTGCGTTCCGCAAGCCGCGCGAGCTGAACTGGGTGATCGGATTCACTCTCTTCATCCTCGCGATGGCCGAGGGCTTCACCGGCTACTCGCTCCCCGACGACCTGCTCTCGGGCAACGGCCTCCGCATCATCGACGGCATGGTCAAGGGCATCCCGCTGATCGGAACCTGGACCTCGTTCCTGCTCTTCGGCGGCGAGTTCCCCGGCACCCAGATCGTCGGCCGTCTCTACACGCTGCACATCCTGCTGCTTCCGGCGCTCGTCGTCGCCCTGGTCGCGCTCCACCTGGTGTTCGTCGTCGTGCACAAGCACACGCAGTACGCCGGCCCGGGCAAGACCCAGCAGAACGCGGTCGGCCCGCCCATCCTCCCGATCTACGCGGCCAAGGCCGGCGGGTTCTTCTTCATCATCTTCGGTGTGCTCGCGCTCATCGCCTCGATGTTCACGATCAACCCGATCTGGAACTACGGCCCGTACGACCCCTCCCCCGTCTCCGCCGGTACCCAGCCCGACTGGTACATCGGCTTCGCCGACGGCGCCCTGCGACTCATCCCGCCGGGCTGGGAGTTCGTCTGGCTCGACCGCACGTGGTCGTTCAACATCCTCGTGCCGCTCATCGTCATCGGTGTGTTCATCGTGCTGGTGCTGATCTACCCGTTCATCGAGGCCTGGATCAAGGGCGACAGGCGCGAGCACCACATCGCAGACCGTCCGCGCAACGCTCCGACCCGCACGGCGATCGGTGCAGCAGGTGTCACGTTCTACGCAGGCCTCTGGGCTGCGGCGAGCTCCGACATCCTGGCGACGCACTTCTCGCTCACTATGGAGGGCGTCATCCACGCACTCCAGGCCGTCGTCATCATCGGCCCGTTCGTCGCCTACTTCATCGCGAAGCGCGTCTGCATCGCGCTGCAGAAGAAGGACCGCGAGATCGTGCTGCACGGTTACGAGTCCGGACGCATCGTGAAGCTGCCGGGCGGCGAGTTCATCGAGGTGCACCAGCCCCTCGACGAGTACGACCGCTGGAAGCTCGTCAGCTACGAGAGCTACGCGCCGCTCATGATCCGTCCGAACGCGCGTGGCAAGATCACGGTCGGACAGCGTCTGCGCGCATCGTTCTCGCGCTGGTTCTTCGAAGACCGCATCGCGCCGGTCACGAGGGGCGAGCTCGAGTCCGGCCACGACACCCACCACTGACGATCCCGTCAGACGGATTCGGGCACCGCGCCATGTCGATCGACTCGACGTGGCTGCGGTGCCCGAACTGCTTTCACGACCTCGAACCGATCACCGACCGGGTCCTCGGCTGCTCGCTCGGGCATCGCTTCGACCTTGCCAAGCACGGCGCCGTCACGCTGCTTCCCCCGAAAGCGCCTCGCACCGTCGGCGATGATCGTCACATGCTCGAGGCCCGCGCCGGCCTTCTCGAGTCCGGCGCCTATGCGCCGATCGTCGACGCTCTCGTCGCATCCGTGCGTGGTTCGATCGCGCGCGGAGACGACGACGCTCCTCCCCCGATCGGGTCGAGTGCGGATGCCGACGTCGTCGGAACGCAGTCCGACCTGAGGATCGCAGATCTCGGTTGCGGCACGGGCTACTATGCTCACGGCCTGGCAGCAGCGGTGGAGAGCGGCTCCGTGCTGCTCGCCGACCGTTCACCGACGGCCGTACGCATGGCCATGCGCGCCGTGCCCGGCTCGACCGGAGTCGTGCTCGACCTCTGGCGTCCGCTCCCCCTCCGCGACGTCAGCGCCGATGTCGCCATCAACGTCTTCGCCCCACGCAATCCTCCCGAGTTCGCGCGCATCGTGCGCACTGGTGGCCTCCTGCTCATCGTCGTGCCGACAGCCGACCACTTCATCGAACTGCGACGTCTGGGCGCTGCGCTCGACGTCCCCGAGGGCAAGGCCGAGCTCGTCACGACGCAGTTCAGCGCGGTGGGCTTCACCCCGCTGCAGACGACGAGGGTCGAGTACCGACTCACCACCGATGTCGGCATTCGCGAGTTGCTGGTCGACATGGGACCGGCCGCACATCATCGCAGCGATGGCGGGACTTCCCATGGTGACCTCGCCGTCACCGTATCGATCGACGTCGTCGCGTTCGCACGGGCGTAGCCGGCACCTCGGCGAGAAGCGGACGACCCGACCTGATTCCTATTCGGGGCCGTACTCCTGCGCGCACTTCGTCGGGTCCAGACCTGATTCGAGGATCTGCGCCCAGACGTCCTCGGTTGTCGTCTTCGGTGTCACACCGGCTGCGGTCAGGCACGCTCGGTTGGCACGATTCGCGACGGATTCGTCCTTGTTCAGGAACTGCCACCGCTCGTCGACCTGCTGGAACTCGGCGATGTAGCACCGGTCGCTCACGCCTGCGTCGTACGCCTCAGCCCGCATCGAGTACTCGATCATGGAGTCGTTCCGGTGAACCCGGACCAGAGGAGAGCCGGCGTCGTCCATGCATGCTTCGAACCGGGTGAAGGCTGCGCGATACTCCTCTTCCGTCACGCCGTCCTCCAGCTCGCTCTCCTGCTGCGATGATGCCTCGATCGACGGCAGGGCTTCGCGGATGAGCGGCGCGACACCGGCGGAAGCAGCCGCCTCTGCGCATCCTGCGAGAACGACCACCGCGCACAGCGCTGCAGTCAGGTTCGAGAGTCGCCGTCTCATCATGATCTCCTTGCAGGCCGAGAATGCTGCCATGCCGATGATTCGCTCTGGATGCGACCGGGCTGCACACTGACCCACCAGTGCGAGGTCAACACGACCGCGAAACGGACGTTACTCTCCCGTTCATGCCGCCGTCAATGAGCCCACACACACACGGAAAACGGCCCCGTGCGCGATGCGCACGGGGCCGTTCGATCAGCCGGCTGAGATCAGCGGGCGAAGTTGCCGCGGTAGTACTCGTACACCCAGCCGACGAGGGCGATGATGCCGAGTCCGACGGCGATGAACGAGATCCAGAAGCCGACAGCGAGTCCGAGGAACATCAGCGACGCTGCGCCGGCGAGCACGATCGGCCACCAGCTCCACGGGCTGAAGAAGCCGAGCTCGGGGTCGCCGTCGTCGATGTTCGCGTCGAGGCGGTCCTCAGGCAGCTCGGCGCCCTGTGCCTTGTGCACACGACCGAGGTAGAACGCGATGAACGCGCTCAGTATCGCCGTGAGGGCGATGGTGATGGTGCCCGCCCACTCGGGCTGCCCCGTGACCGACTCGGCTGCCGACCAGAAGCCGTACACCGCCGCGACGATCGCGAGGAAGACCGTCAGGATCCAGAAGAGGTTGACGTTGGCGCGCATTACTTGATCTCCTCCGAAGCAGCGTCATACGTTGGCGACTGCGGTGCATCCTTCGCCGGACCGATGCCGACCGGGATGCCGGCCTCGGGGTGGTTGAGGTCGAACGCGGGACGCTCCGAACGGATGCGCGGAATCGACGTGAAGTTGTGACGCGGCGGCGGGCAGCTGGTCGCCCACTCGAGCGATCCGCCGTAGCCCCACGGGTCGTTCACGGTCACCTTCGGTGCCCGACGAGCAGTGATGTAGACGTTCAGGAAGAACGGGATCATCGAGACCGCCAGGATCCCGGCGCCGATGGTCGACAGCTGGTTCATCCAGGTGATGTTGTCTTCAGGCAGGTACGAGTAGTACCGGCGGGGCATCGCCACGACTCCGAGCCAGTGCTGGATGAGGAACGTGGTGTGGAAGCCGATGAAGAGCAGCCAGAAGTGCCACTTGCCGAGCGTCTCATTCAGCATCTTGCCGGTCCACTTCGGCCACCAGAAGTAGAAGCCGGCGAACATCGCGAACACGACGGTACCGAAGACGACGTAGTGGAAGTGAGCGACGACGAAGTACGTGTCGGACACGTGGAAGTCGAGCGGCGGCGACGCGAGGATGACACCGGTGAGGCCACCGAACACGAAGGTGATGAGGAAGCCGAGCGACCAGATGAGCGGCGTCTCGAACGTGATCGAGCCCCGCCACATCGTGCCGATCCAGTTGAAGATCTTCACACCTGTGGGCACGGCGATCAGCATCGTCATGAGCGCGAAGAACGGCAGCAGGACCGAACCGGTGACGTACATGTGGTGCGCCCACACCGTGACCGAGAGCGCGGCGATCGCGATGGTCGCGTAGATCAGCGTCTTGTATCCGAAGATCGGCTTGCGGCTGAAGACCGGGAAGATCTCGGAGACGATGCCGAAGAACGGCAAGGCGATGATGTACACCTCGGGGTGGCCGAAGAACCAGAAGAGGTGCTGCCACAGGATGACGCCGCCGTTGGCGGGGTCGTACACGTGGGCTCCGAAGATGCGGTCGGCACCCGCGGCCAGGAGCGCCGCGGCGAGCACCGGGAAGGCCATGAGCACGAGGATCGAGGTCACGAGGGTGTTCCACGTGAAGATCGGCATGCGGAACATCGTCATGCCCGGGGCACGCATCGTGATGATGGTGGTGATGAAGTTCACCGCACCGAGGATCGTGCCGAAGCCCGAGAGACCGAGACCGAGCATCCAGAGGTTGCCGCCGACACCTGGTGAGAACGTCGTCGATGCGAGCGGTTGATAGGCGAACCAACCGAACGACGCGGCGCCCTGCGGGGTGAAGAAGCCGGCCACGGCCATCAGCGAACCGAAGTTGAAGAGCCAGTACGCGAAGGCGTTCAGTCGCGGGAACGCGACGTCGGGCGCACCGATCTGGAGCGGCATGAGTACGTTCGCGAAGCCCGCGAAGAGCGGGGTCGCGAACATCAGCAGCATGATCGTGCCGTGCATCGTGAAGAGCTGGTTGTACTGCTCACGCGTCTGGATGATCTCGAGGCCCGGCTCGAAGAGCTGTGCCCTGATGATCAGCGCCATGACGCCGCCGATGCAGAAGTAGATGAACGCGGTGATCAGGTACATGTACCCGATGACCTTGTGATCGGTGGACGTGATCCACTTGACGAGGATGTTGCCCTTGCGTTCGACCTTGGAAGCGCCGAACGGAAGCGTGCTCGCTGAGGGGCGAGCCGGTGCGGTCGTGGTGCTCATCGCGGCTTAGTGCTCCTCTTTCAATTCGGGCGCGCCCGTTCCGGGCAGGTTCTGGTTGCGGTCGTACTCGTTCGACAGCTGGCCTTCCTGGCCGGCGTCGCGAAGCGACTCGATGTAGTCGTCGTACTCGGCCTGAGAGACGACCTCGACGTTGAAGAGCATGAGCGAGTGGTACTCACCGCAGAGCTCGGCGCACTTGCCGGCGAAGGTGCCCTCGCGCTCGGGCACGAACGACATGTAGTTGGTCTTGCCCGGGAACATGTCCTTCTTGTAGAGGAAGTCCACGACCCAGAACGAGTGGATGACGTCGCGCGATTCGAGTTCGATCTCGACGTTCGCACCGACGGGCAGGTACAGGGTCGGCAGCTCCTCCTGGACGAGCGAGCCCTTGGGCCCCTCTTCGGAGAGCTGGCCCTGGATGCCGGGCGAGTACACGTCTTCGTTGACGTAGTTGAAGTCCCATGCCCACTGCTTGGCGATGACCTCGACCTTGACGTCGATGTCCTCTTCAGCGAAGCGCTGCTCGATCGCCTGCTGGTCGCGTGCCGTGAAGGCGAAGAAACCGAGCACGAGGATCAGCGGGATCACCGTGTAGAAGATCTCGATCGGCATGTTGTAGCGGAGCTGGACCGGCAGGCCGGTCTGGCCCTTGCGGCGACGGTAGGCGATGACGGCCCAGATCGTCAGACCCCAGGTGATGACACCCACGATCAGCAGCACGATCCACGAGGTGACCCAGAGGCCTGAGACACGCTCGGTATGGTTCGTTACCGGCGCCTCCCCCTCGACGAATCCGGGGAGGAATCCGTTCAGCTGGGCCTGTGTGCACCCTGCGAGGACGAGACTGAGCGACGCTGCGATCGGGATTGCAGCCCATCGGAGACGGCGGTTGTTGCGCACCGGTAACCTTTCGGGAGACTCGAAGGCGCTTCACAGTGAAGCGCGGTGATCGTTGTCTAGCCTACTCCGACTCGACCCCCGGGGTGTGCACTCAGGCCCGGTGTCGGGCGCGTCGAATCACCGATTTCCGGCTCGATCGGCGGAAACAACGAAGGGAGGTCGCATCAGCGACCTCCCTTCGGAGTGTTTCCCGGTGGCTCAGTGGAACGAGTCACCACACGCGCAGCTGCCCTGAGCGCTCGGATTGTCGATCGTGAATCCCTGCTTCTGGATGGTGTCCTCGAAGTCGATCGAGGCACCGTCGAGGTACGGCACGCTCATCTTGTCGACGACCACCTCGACGCCCTCGAAGTCCACGACGGCGTCGCCGTCGAGCAGGCGCTCGTCGAAGTAGAGCTGGTAGATGAGGCCCGAGCAACCGCCGGGCTGCACCGCAACGCGCAGACGGAGGTCGTCGCGACCCTCCTGCTCGAGAAGGCTGCGCACCTTGTCGGCGGCGGGGTCGCTCAGCTTCACGCCGTGCGCGGTCTCGGTGATCGTGTCGCTCATGTCTCTCCTCGGTGCGTCAGGGAACGCGGAACCTTCTTCTATGGTAACCGCCGGAGCGGAGACCGCATCCTGCGCGCTCTCAGGAATCTTCGGACCGCGCGTCGAGTCGGGCGAGGAACAGCGCCTCGCTCAGCAGCGCACGCTGGAAGACGCCGAGGTGCAACGACTCGTTGGGGCTGTGCGCCCGCGAGTCGGGGTCCTCGACGCCGGTCACCAGGATCTGCGCGGCGGGGAACTCGGCGACGAGCTCCGCGATGAACGGGATCGAGCCGCCGACGCCGATCTCGACCGGCTCCTTGCCCCAGGCCTCCGCCATCGCCGCGTTCGACTCTGCGACCGCCCATCCCGAGGTGTCCACGAGGAACGGGTTGCCGAGCTCGACCGCATCGAACTCGAGCTGCGCGCCGAACGGCGCGTGCTGCTCCAGGTGGCTGCGGATCGCCGCGAGTGCGTCGACATCGCGCTGGCCGGGCGCGACTCGGGCGCTGACGCGCACCGCGACGCTCGGGACGAGCGTGTTGGAGGCATTGGCCACTGTGGGCGCGTCGATGCCGGTGACGGTGATCGCGGGCTGCGCCCAGATGCGCGAGAGGATCTCGCCGCGCCCGATCGGCGAGACGCCGTCGAGCAGGCCGGTCTCGGCGCGGAGCTGCGCCTCGTCGTAGGCCGGCGTCTCGAGGTCCGCCGACGTCAGCCCGGCCACCGCGACGGAGCCGTCGGCGTCGTGCAGCGTCGCGAGCAGCTGGATGGCCGCAAGCATCGCGTCGGGCACCGCGCCGCCGTACATGCCGGAGTGCGAGGCGTGCGCGAGCGTGGACACCCGCATGCGGAAGGCCACGGCTCCGCGGAGCGCGACCGTCAGCGCGGGCGTCTCGAGGTCCCAGTTGCCCGAATCGGCGACGACGATCGCATCCGCCTCGAGCAGCTCTCGGTTCTCGCGCAGGAAGTTGGCGAACGAGAGCGAGCCCGACTCCTCCTCCCCCTCGATGAAGAGGGCGATGCCGAGGTCGAAGTCGGTGCCGAGCACCTCGGTGAGCGCGCGGATGGCGCCGATGTGGGCCATCACGCCGGCCTTGTCGTCGGCCGCGCCGCGTCCGTACAGGCGGTCGCCGCGGAGCGTCGGCTCGAACGGCGCGGACTCCCAGTCCGCGTCCTCTCCGGGGGGCTGCACGTCGTGGTGCGCGTAGAGCAGCACCGTCGGCCGCCCGTTGCGGGCGGCGCGGCGCGCCACGACCGCAGGCTTGCCGAGCGGGGCATCCGCGCCCTCGCCCTCGCCGATCGCGGCACGGCGGATCTCGACGAGGTCGAAGACGCCGAGCCCGCGCACGAGCTCGGCGACGGCATCGGCGCTCGCCTCGACGTGCGCGTCGTCGAACGCGGCCCACGACACCGAGGGGATCTTCACGAGCCGCGTGAGATCGGCGATCGTGGCTGGGAAGGCGGCTTCGACGGCACCGCGCAGGGCGTCGCTCGTGGAGGAGGGGTCGGAAGTTCCGCCGGCGGCGGGATGAGACTCGGTCATGCCGGTAATCTTAAGGGGAACCGATTCGAGGAATCCCGTGGCCAAGAACCCGAACAACACCGAAGAACCGAGCGCCGAGACGCTCGAAGAGACCCAGGCTCGCCTGAAGGCCGGCAAGGGTGCTCCCACGCCGAGCCGGGCGCAGCAGGAGGCGGCGCGCAAGCGTCCGCTCGTGCCGAACGACCGCAAGGAAGCGGCGAAGCAGGCCCGTGCCAAGGCGGCGGAGTCGCGCGAACGCGCCCGCGTCGGCATGGCTGTCGGCGACGAGCGCTACCTGCCGGCTCGCGACCGCGGCCCGCAGAAGAAGTTCGTGCGCGACTACGTCGACGCGCGGTTCAGCATCGGCGAGATCCTCATCCCCGTGATGTTCGCCGTGATCCTGCTGACGTTCGTGCCGAGCCCCGAGGTGCAGTCCATCGGCATCCTCTCGCTCTGGGCCTTCTTCCTCGTCGCGGTCATCGACTCCGTCGTGCTCGGCTTCATCCTCACGAAGAAGCTCGCCGCGAAGTTCGGCGCCGACAAGGTCGAGCGCGTTCGCTGGTACGCCGCGATGCGCGCGCTGCAGCTCCGCCCGCTCCGCCTGCCGAAGCCGCAGGTCAAGCGCTGGAACTACCCAGAATGATCCGGATGGCTCGGGGCGGCGTCATCGCCCGCCTCGAGCTTCCGTGAACGTCCCCCGCATCAGTTGCGGCTGAAGACTCCCCCGCGGATGAGCGGCACCCGGGTCTCCTCGTCGCTGAGCGACCCGTGCTGCCCGATCATGGCCTCGGCCTGACGGTTCGCCTCCCTGCCGTCGTAGTACGCGATGCCCGCCCGTGCGGCGACGATGACGTCGCCGATGCGATCGCGCACCTCGTCGTCGACGGGACCGTAGAGCCCCGCCTCGATCGCCTCGTCGCGGCTCAGCACCCACGAGCGGTGCCCTTCGGCTTCACGCCAGCGCTCGACGAGCGCGGTGCGAGCGGATGCCTCGAGCCCGGGTTCGAAGTAGAGGGCGAGGCACCGCGGCTCTCCCCCGACATACCGCACGCCGACGAGCAGCTCGGGCCGGTCGTCGACGAACACGTGGCGATGCGCCGGCACGTCGACGACGCCGTGGTCGGCGGTGACGAGGAGACCGGCGCCACGGGGCATCCGTCGCTCGAAGGCCGCGAGTTCGCTGTCAAGCGTCTCGAGCTGGCCCAGCCACTTGTCGGACTCCCAGCCGTGCGCGTGCGCGGCCTGGTCGAGTTCCGGGACGTACAGGTAGACGACCGCGTGCTCGCCCGTGGCGAGGATGCGATCGGCCTCGGCGAAGCGGTCGGCGATCGAGGCTCCCGAGCGGTATTCGGCCCCGCGCAGCACGGCGTTCGTGAAGCCCGAGTCGGCGTAGCGGGCCGCGCCGATCGCGTAGCTCGGGATGCCCGCCGCCCGCATCGTCTCGAAGAGGGTCGGCACGCGCTGCCAGACCTCGGGGCGCATGCCGGCGTCCCATCCGCTCAACTGGTTCACGAGCCGATCGTGGGCGGCGTCGAGCACGCGGTAGCCGACGAGTCCATGTTCGCCGGGTGCACGGCCCGTCGCGAACGTCGCGATCGCCGCCGCGGTCGTCGACGGGAAGACCGTGCGGAGCACATCGCGCTTGGCCATGCGTGAGGCGAGGAACCTGGCGTGACCCGCCCGCGTCTGGATGTTCGAGGCGCCGAGCCCGTCGACGAGCACGACGACGACGGCCGTCGCCTGCGGCAGGCCCAGATCGTTCGGGACGCCCTGGACGGCGGACATCGAACTGCCGAGCACTCCGGCAAGGCGCGGGGCGGTGTCGGCGGGCACCGGTAGCATGGCAGACATCGCGCCCAGTCTGGCATAGGCCGGGCGCGCCCCTGTTCCCTGCGTGCACGGCACGCCCGCCCCAGAGACGACGGATGACCCGAGCAAAGAATCAGCCCGCTGAAGACCCGATCGTCGAGCGCATCGAAGACGTCGACGTCGCCGCAGAGATGCAGGGCTCGTTCCTCGAGTACGCGTACTCCGTCATCTACTCGCGAGCGCTGCCCGACGCCCGCGACGGTCTCAAGCCCGTGCAGCGGCGCATCCTGTACCAGATGAACGAGATGGGGCTCCGGCCCGATCGCGGCCACGTGAAGTCGGCGCGCGTCGTCGGCGAGGTCATGGGAAAGCTCCACCCGCACGGCGACACGGCGATCTACGACACCCTCGTGCGCATGGCGCAGGCCTTCACCCTGCGAGTGCCGCTCGTCGACGGTCACGGCAACTTCGGCTCGCTCGACGACGGCCCCGCCGCGTCGCGCTACACCGAGGCCCGCCTCGCCTCCCCCGCGCTCGCGATGACCGAGGGACTCGACGAGAACGTCGTCGACTTCGTGCCGAACTACGACAACCAGCTCACCCAGCCCGAGGTGCTCCCCGCCGCCTACCCGAACCTGCTCGTCAACGGCGCCAGCGGCATCGCGGTCGGCATGGCGACCAATATGGCCCCGCACAACCTCATCGAGGTCGTCGGCGCCGCACGGCATCTCATCGCGCACCCGAACGCGACGCTCGACGAACTCATGGAGTTCGTGCCCGGTCCCGACCTTCCCACGGGCGGCACGATCGTCGGCCTCTCGGGCATCAAGGACGCCTACGCCACCGGCCGTGGCAGCTTCAAAACCCGCGCCAGGGTCAGCGTCGAGTCGATCACCGCCCGCAAGACGGGCCTCGTCGTCACCGAACTGCCCTACCTCGTCGGCCCCGAGAAGGTCATCGAGAAGATCAAGGACGGCGTCAACGCCAAGAAGATCAACGGCATCTCCGACGTCACCGACCTCACCGACCGCACGAACGGGTTGCGGCTCGTCATCGGTATCAAGACAGGCTTCAGCCCCGACGCCGTGCTCGAACAGCTCTACCGGCTCACGCCGCTCGAGGACTCGTTCAACATCAACAACGTCGCACTCGTCGACGGCGGCCCGCAGACGCTCGGCCTGCGCGAGCTCCTCCAGGTCTACGTGGCGCACCGCATCTCCGTCGTCACCCGTCGCTCCGAGTACCGGCTCGCCCGCCGGCGCGAGCGTCTGCACCTCGTCGACGGCCTCCTCATCGCGATCCTCGACATCGACGAGGTCATCCAGCTCATCCGCGGCAGCGACGACACCGCCGCCGCCCGTGCACGACTGATCGAGGTCTTCGACCTCAGCCAGGTGCAGGCCGACTACATCCTCGAGCTGCAGCTGCGCCGTCTCACGAAGTTCTCGCGCATCGAACTCGAGGCCGAGCGCGACAAGCTGCGCGCCGAGATCGAAGAGCTCGAGGCGCTGCTCGCCAGCCGCCACCGCATCGAAGCCCTCGTCTCCGACGAGCTCGCCGAGATCGCCGAGCGCTTCGGCACCCCACGGCGGACGCTCCTCACCGACGCTCGCCCGAGCATCGCCGGCGCCGCCGCCAAGCGCGCCGCCGCCGTGCTCGAGGTCGCAGATGTCCCGTGCCGGGTCTTCCTCTCGGCCACCGGGCGCATCGCACGCGTCGACCTGCCGGTCGGCGACGAGGGCGCGCCCGTCATCACCGTTCCCGCCCGTCGCAGCAAGCACGACGCGATCCGCTCGACCCTCGACACGACGAGCCGCGCCGAGATCGGCGCCGTCACGAGCCTCGGCCGACTCATCCGCTTCACGCCCGTCGATCTGCCGATGCTGCCGCCGACCTCGGTGCAGCTCGGCGCCGGCGTCAAGATCGGCGACTACCTCGCGTTGCCGAACCGCGACGAGAAGGTCCTCGCGATCGTCTCGCTCGATTCCGACCGCTCCATCGCGCTCGGAACGAAACAGGGCGTCGTCAAGCGTGTCGCCACCGGGGCATACCCGAACAAGCCGGAGTTCGAGGTGATCGGGCTGAAGGCCGGCGACGAGGTCGTCGGAGCCGTGCAGGGCGATGAGACCGACGAGCTCGTGTTCGTCGCCACCGACGCGCAACTGCTGCGCTTCCCCGCCGCGATCGTGCGGCCGCAGGGCTGCCCCGCCGGCGGCATGGCCGGCATCAACCTCGGCAGCGGCGCGCATGTCGTGCACTTCACGAGCATCGCAGCAGACGACGTGCCCGAGGCGGTCGTCGTCACGATCGCGGCGACGACCGACACCCTGCTCGGCACCGACCCTGGCAGCGCGAAGGTCAGCGACTTCGACGAGTTCCCGGCCAAGGGCCGCGCGACCGGTGGCGTGCGTGCACAGCGCTTCCTGAAGGGCGAGGACGCATTGCACCTCGCCTGGGTCGGCCGCTCCCCCGCACTGGCGGTCGGTCCCGACGGCACGGCGCGCACCCTGCCCGACAGCGGCGCGAAGCGTGACGCGTCGGGCCAGCCCCTCGAGGCGGTCGTCGGCGCGATCGGTACGCGCATCGGCTGACGCCGCGCTCCAGGGCTTGACGCCGGCGCGGCAGAGGGGCATATTCGGCCGTGCCGGCCGACGAGCGCCTCACTCGTTCATGCACCCGGCTCACGGGGAACGGGAGAGCCATTCATGGCGCACACGACCTTGCGCGACATCGCCGGCACCGTGTTGGAGCCCGGGCATGACGGCTACGACGCGGCCCGTGCCGTCTGGAACGGCATGATCGACCGGCGGCCGCGTTACATCGTGCGGTGCGCAGACACAGCCGACGTCGCCACCGCCGTGCAGTTCGCCACCCGGAACGAGCTCGAGATCGGCGTGCGCTGCGGCGGGCACGGGATCGTCGGACATGCCGTGCCCGACGACGGCGTCATGATCGACCTTCGGCCGATGGGCGACGTGCAGGTCGACCCGACCGGGCGTCGCGCGCGAGTGCAGGGCGGCGCTCTCCTCGGCGCGCTCGACCGCGAATCGCAGCGGCACGGCCTCGCGACGACGGCGGGGAACGTCTCGCACACCGGTGTCGGCGGACTCACCCTCGGTGGCGGAATGGGGTGGCTCGCGAGACGTCACGGGCTCGCCTGCGACAACGTGGTCGCGTTCGAGCTCGTCACGGCGACCGGTGAGCGACTGCGAATCGACCGCGACTCCCATTCCGAACTCGACTGGGCGTTGCGAGGCGGCGGTGGCAACTTCGGCGTCGTCACCGAGTTCGAGTTCGCCCTGCACCCCGAACCCGGCGACGCGATCGCCGTCGAGTTCCACTACCCGATCGAGCATGTCGCGGACGCTGTGGCGGCCGCGACCGCGATGCGCGCCTGGCGCGACCTCAGCATCGACGCGCCACGCGAATCGACCTTCACCGCGACGATCTCAGGCGGAACGGTGGCGCTCGGGTTCGTGTGGGTCGGTGATCCCATCGTTGCTCGTGAGGAGATCGTCGAGCTCGAGCAGCGCCTCGACCGGGCCGCCGCGCCCGCTGCGAGATCGGTCGATTCGCTCAGCTACCTGCAGCTGCAGACCCGCGAGGACGACACCGAGGGTCACGCATGGCGCCGCTATTGGAAGGGGCACTACTTCCGTGCGCTCGACGACGACCTCATCGAGGCACTCCTCGCTCGCGACGGCGAGCTGCTCCCCGACGTCAGCCTGCAGGCATACGGCGGGGCCATCGCAGATGTTCCCGGGGACGCCACCGCCTTCTCGAGGCGCGACACGGCGTTCGAGTTCGTGGCCGCCTCCCGCTGGCGCTCGCCCGACGAGGATGCGCCGCGGATGGCGGCCGCTCGACGCTACGCGAGCACGATGGACGAGTACTCGAGCGGCGCGTATGTCAACGTGCTCGGCGATGATGGAGACGCAGGGCTCCGGCGTGCGTACTCGACCGATCAACTGACACGACTGACCGCCGTCAAGGACGCGTACGATCCCGGCAACGTCTTCCACCTGAACCAGAACATCCGACCGACGGCGGGGTGAAACGTCACGCGTCGATGCGGACGAGCGGCACGCCCTGAAATCCTTGACACGATCGAATCGTGCAGGCTACGTTGTGCCTACTTCGGGGGACAGGCAACGACGCCCGTCCACAGGCAACGACGCCTGTTCTCTGGATCCGAAGCCGCTCGCCGACCAGGCGAACGGAGATCGCTCGTTTCAGAAGGAGCACACTGCATGCGAATCACGAGAACACTCGCGCTCGCCGCCACCGCGGCCGCCGCGCTCGCTGTCGGCACGGTAATCCCGGCCGCCGGCGCAACCCCGCTCGACGACTCCGACGTTCCCTCCTACCAGGAGTTCGCGGAATCGACCTACCGAGACGTCGATGGCAGCTACATCGTCAACGGTGACGAGGTGATCTCGGACAAGGGCGACCTGCGGAAGTTCTACGACCTGCTCGCCGGTCCCGAGACGCCGACCGACGGTCTCATCGTCAACACGGTCAACGGCGCCGACGACAAGTGGTCGGCCTCGCAGGTCGGCGACCTCACCTATTGCGTCAGCACGAAGTTCGGCACGCGTCACGCCGACGTCGTCAACGCGATGGCGAGCGGCGCGGCCCTCTGGGAGTCCGCGTCATCGAAGATCGACTTCGTGTACGTGAGCAGCGCCGACGGCCAGTGCACGACGCGCAACAAGTCGGTACTGTTCTCGGTCGAGCCGGTGCAGACCTCGCAGTACATCGCCCGCGCGTTCTTCCCGAGCACGCCCGACCGTCAGCAGAACGTGCTCATCGACGACTCGATCTGGGGCTCGGGCGCCTGGACGCCGACCAACATCCTCGGCCACGAACTCGGCCACACCCTCGGGTTCCGGCACGAGCACACGCGCCCTGAATCGGGCACGTGCTTCGAAGACAACAACTGGCGTCCGCTGACGCCGTACGACTCGGCATCGATCATGCACTACCCGCAGTGCAACGGTTCGTCCGACGATCTGACGATGACGAACTCCGACCGCACTGGGGCCGTCGCACTCTACGGCAACTGAGTCACCGCTCTCGTCGGAGCGCTGTCAGAGTCCGCTGGGCTCGGTCGTATTCGACCGGGCCCAGCGGCACGTCGTGAAGCGGGGCGAGTCGACGCCGTACCTCACGCGTCGATGCGGTCGCGCTCGAGCGTGTCGGAGCTCTCGATGATGAACTCCTTGCGCGGCGCGACATCCGTGCCCATCAGGAGCTCGAACACGCGCCCGGCGTTCTCGGCATCGCCGATGCCGACACGGCGGAGCGTGCGGTGACGACGATCCATCGTGGTCGTCGCGAGCTGGTCGGCATCCATCTCACCGAGGCCCTTGTAGCGCTGGATCGGGTCCTGATAGCGCTTCTTCTGCCGGTCGAGCGTCGCGAGCACGCCCTTCAGCTCGGCCTCGGAATAGGTGTAGATGGTCTCGTTCGGCTTCGAGCCGGGGTTCATCACCACGACGCGGTGCAGCGGCGGCACAGCGGCGAACACCCGGCCGTGCTCGATCATCGGCCGCATGTAGCGGAAGAAGAGCGTGAGCAGCAGCGTGCGGATGTGCGCACCGTCGACGTCGGCGTCGGCCATCAGGATGACCTTGCCGTAGCGCGCCGCCTCGAGGTCGAAGCTCCGGCCCGAGCCGGCGCCGATGACCTGGATGATCGAGGCGCACTCGGTGTTCGCGAGCATGTCGGCGACGCTGGCCTTCTGCACGTTGAGGATCTTGCCGCGGATCGGCAGCAGCGCCTGGTGCTCGCTGTCGCGGGCGAGCTTGGCGGTGCCGAGTGCGGAGTCGCCCTCGACGATGAACAGCTCGCTGTGCGCGACATCGTTCGAGCGGCAGTCGACGAGCTTCGCCGGAAGCGAGGAGCTCTCGAGCGCGTTCTTGCGCCGCTGGGTCTCCTTGTGGGCCCGCGCGGAGATGCGGGACTTCATCTCGGCGACGACCTTGTCGAGCAGCAGCGAGGACTGCGCCTTGTCATCGCGCTTGGTCGACGAGAATCGTGCGCCGAGCTCCTTCGTCAGCACGCTGGCGACGATGGCGCGCACGGCGGGAGTGCCGAGCACCTCCTTCGTCTGGCCCTCGAACTGCGGTTCGGGCAGACGCACGGTGACGACGGCGGTGAGGCCCGCGAGCACGTCGTCCTTCTCGAGCTTGTCGTTGCCGGCCTTCAGCCTCCGCGCGTTCTGCTCGACCTGCTGGCGCAGGAACTTCAGCAGTCCCTGGTCGAATCCGGCCTGGTGCGTGCCGCCCTTCGGCGTCGCGATGATGTTCACGAACGAGCGGATGACCGTGTCGTAGCCGGTGCCCCAGCGCAGGGCGATGTCGACGACGCACTCGCGCTTCAGCTCGGTCGGCACCATGGCGCCGCCCTCGGTGAGCACGGGAACGGTCTCGGTGAACTGGCCCGTTCCGGTCAGGCGCCACACGTCGGTGAGCGCAGCATCCGTCGCGAGGTGCTCGACGAACTCGGAGATGCCGCCGTCGAACTGGAACGACGTCGTGTGGGGTGCCTCGCCGCGCTCGTCGGTGACGTCGATCGCGAGCCCGGGCACGAGGAAGGCCGTCTGCCGGGCGCGGCCGAGGAGCTCTTCGGTCTGGAACTCGGCCCCCTTCGTGAAGATCTGGCGGTCGGCCCAGTAGCGGATGCGCGTGCCGGTGACGCCCTTGGCGACCTTGCCGACGACGCGCAGCTCGCTGCGGTTCTCGAACGGCGTGAACGGCGCATCGGGCGACGGTGCGCCCGAATCTGCGAAGTTACCCGGCTCTCCGCGGTGGAACGACATGGCCCAGGTCTTGCCGTTGCGGTCGACCTCGACGTCGAGGCGCTCGGAGAGCGCGTTGACCACCGATGCGCCGACACCGTGCAGACCGCCGGAGGCGGCGTAGGAGCCTGAGCCGAACTTGCCGCCGGCGTGGAGCTTCGTGAACACGACCTCGACGCCCGACAATCCGGTCTTCGGTTCGATGTCGACGGGGATGCCCCGGGCGCGGTCGCGCACCTCGACGCTGCCATCGGGGTGAAGGGTCACCCCGATCTCATTGCCATGGCCGGCGAGCGACTCGTCGACCGAGTTGTCGATGATCTCCCAGAGGCAGTGCATGAGGCCACGGGAGTCGGTCGAACCGATGTACATGCCGGGTCGCTTGCGCACGGCCTCGAGGCCCTCGAGCACGGAGAGATGGCGGGCGGAATAGTCGGAGCTCACGTCGAACAAGCCTACTGAGCCGCGCCGACACATCCGCTCAGCCACTACGCGCTGAGCGAAATGCCCGGCCCAACGGAAGGAACAGGGCCGCTCTCGTGTTTTCATTGATGAACGGAACACCGAGCATGAGCACGAAGGAGGAGCCATGACCCAGTCCACCGAGACCACCGGTGCGGTCGATGAACTCGAGACCCCTTACGAGCTCACCGCGCTCGACCGATGCGATGCGTGCGGCGCCCAGGCGTACATCCGCGTCGTCGTCGCGAGCGGCGAACTGCTGTTCTGCGCCCACCACGGCCGCAAGCACCAGGAGAAGCTCTCGCAGATCGCGCACAGCTGGCACGACGAGTCGAGCAAGCTGCTCGCCGACGACCGTCACTGACCGACCGACTCCACGAACGCCCCGGCTCGCCGGGGCGTTCGTCGTTTCCGGCTCAGGCCTCGGGAATCGAGACGCCGGCTGCAGTCAGCTGCGCAGCACGAGCGGCCGACGCGTAGGCATCGACCGTCTGGGCACGCGCGCCCGGCATGTACTCGAGCCCGGCACGAGTGGCCATGGTCTCGAGGAGCCGGTCGGCGAACTCGGGGTTCTTCGCGAGCACCGGTCCGTGCAGGTGGGTGCCGTAGACGTCGCCCATGACCGCACCCTCCTGGCCCGAGTCACGCCCGTTGCCGTGCCCGGCACGGAGGCGACCCAGCGGGGACGCCTCGGCGCCGACGTAGTCGCGTGCGTGGTTCTCGAAGCCGACGAGCACGCCGAAGCGCGGGCTCTTCACCACCACATCACCGGTCACGCGGTTCGCGCGCGGAACCGCGCGGCCGGGCAGGATGCCGAGACCCTCGATGCTGCGGCCGCTCGCGAGCTCGATGCCCCAGCTGAGCAGCTCCCAGCCGGTGCCGATCGAGAGGATCGGGACGCCCTCGGTACCCCACCGGCGGAACTCGTCGTGCATCGTGAGGAGCAGTTCGCGGCTCTCGTCGAGCGACGAGTCGCTGCCCGAGCCGAGCACGATCGCGTCGACCCGCTGCGGAAGCTGCTCCGCCGTCTCGACCTCGACGACCGTGGCGTCGAGCCCGGCCCATCGAGCCCGCGTCGCGAGCACCCGGGCGTTCTCGGCGTCGCCGTTCGTGTTCTGCAGTCGGGGAAGCAACGAGACGATCGTGAGGGTCATTCTGCTCCAGCGAGTCCGAGGTGGGTGCGGGTGCGCCGCATCGCATCGGCGGTGAAGACGATCGTCTTGACGCCGGATGCCGGCGCCGGCATCGCGAGGAAGTCGTCGAGGGCACTGCCGAGGTCGGGCTCCACACGGTCGATCTCGACACCGTCGTAGGCGAGCATGAGCGCCGCCTCGGCGGACTTCGAGCCCGTCACGATCGAGACCCGCTCGAGTGACGCTGCATCCGTCGGCCAGAAGTACGACGGGTCGCGCACGTCGGAACCGATCGCGAAGAGGATCTGCTCGGTGCCCGGTGCGATGCTGTCGACGTTCAACTGATAGCTCGACGGGTTCTGCACGAGCACGAACTCGACGTCCTGTCCGCGAACCGTGGTGCGCTCTCCCCGCCCGAACACGGCAGGGATCGCGCTCAGCGCATCGGCAGCTGTCGAGCTCGAGAAGCGTTCGCCGAGCACCGCCTTGGCGGTGGCGTAAGCGGCCGCCGCATCGACGGCGTAGTGCACGCCGCGCGCCGGAAGACCGATCGAGACGGATGCCCCGGCGTCATCGAGCACCGCGGACGCACCGTCGACCGTCTGCACGAGCACGTCGGTGCCGCTCGACAGTCGGGCATCGCTCGTCTGGGTGTAGCCGAGGCCGCGCGGTGATGCCGCGAACACCGCGTCGGTGACGCCGAAGCGGTGGACCGCGACGCCCGGCCGCACTCGTGCGGCGAGCCGTTCGAGATAGGCGTCGTCGGCGTTCACGACGATCGACTCGCCGGCCCGCGCCGCGATGCGGGCGAGCATGGAGGCGACCATCTCGGAGTCGTGGAACCGGTCGATCTGGTCGACCATGACGTTCGTCAGGCACACGACTCGGGCGTCGACGCCCTGCATGACGAGCGCACCATGGCCCTCGTCCATCTCGAGCACCGCGACGTCGCCGGGCACGCGCCCGCGCCAGTCGGCCTGCTCGAGCAGTGCGGAGGTGAGGCCCTGGCTGATGTTCGCCGTCGACGGGTTGGTGAACACGTCGACGTCGTGGGCGCGGAGTATCGCGACGAGCATCTTCGTGGTCGTCGACTTGCCGCTCGAGCCCGAGACGACGACGAGCCCCTGCGGGAAGCCCGAGAGCGTGCGCTTCAGGTACTTCGGGGCGATGCGGTTGACGATGAGGCCCGGAACAGCCGATCCGCCGCCGGGCTTGCGCAGCCGGGCGGCGAATCGGGTGAGTCTGCCGACGAGGATCGCCGGCGCGTAGCGCACCGGCGGCCTACTCGAGGTAGTCGCGGAGCGACTGCGAACGCGAGGGGTGACGAAGCTTCGCCATCGTCTTCGACTCGATCTGGCGGATGCGCTCGCGCGTGACGCCGAACGTGTCGCCGATCTGGTCGAGGGTCTTCGGCATGCCGTCGCCGAGACCGAAGCGCATGCGGATGACGCCCGCCTCGCGCTCGCTCAGCGAGTCGAGGAGCGACTCGAGCTGCTTCTGCAGCATCGTGAAGCCCACGGCGTCGGCCGGCACGACGGCCTCGGTGTCCTCGATGAGGTCGCCGAACTCGCTGTCGCCGTCTTCACCGAGGGGCGTGTGCAGCGAGATGGGCTCACGGCCGTACTTCTGCACCTCGATGACCTTCTCGGGGGTCATGTCGAGTTCGCGGCTCAGCTCTTCGGGCGTGGGCTCGCGGCCCAGGTCCTGCAGCATCTGGCGCTGCACGCGGGCGAGCTTGTTGATGACCTCGACCATGTGCACCGGGATGCGGATCGTGCGGGCCTGGTCGGCCATGGCGCGCGTGATCGCCTGGCGGATCCACCAGGTGGCGTAGGTCGAGAACTTGAAGCCCTTGGTGTAGTCGAACTTCTCGACTGCACGGATGAGGCCCAGGTTGCCCTCCTGGATCAGGTCGAGGAACTGCATGCCACGACCCGTGTAGCGCTTGGCGAGCGAGACGACGAGACGGAGGTTCGCGCCGAGCAGGTGGCTCTTGGCGCGCTGGCCGTCCTTCGCGACCCACTGCAGTTCGCGACCGAGCTGCGAACGCTTCTCGGCGTCGGTCATGTGCGAGAGCTTCTCTTCGGCGAAGAGGCCCGCCTCGATGCGCATCGCGAGCTCGACCTCTTCGGCCGCGTTGAGGAGCGCGACCTTTCCGATCTGCTTCAGGTAGTCCTTGACGGGGTCGGCCGTCGCACCGGTGATGGCGCTCGAGTAGACCGGGACCTCGTCTTCGTCGTCGACCGCACGCAGCACGAGCGCACCGGTGGGGTGCGGCTCGACCGCGACGGGCTTCGCGTCGTCGTCATCGGTGTCGGTGGAGGTGTCGTCGCCCTCGTGGAGCTCCACGACCTCGACCTCGTCTTCGTCTTCGTCGCTCTTGGCCTTGGCCTTCGCGCGGGGCTTCGTCGCGGTCTTCGCGGTAGCGGCGCGCGGCGTCTTGGCTGCGGGGGTCGCCGCAGCCTTCGCCGTCGTCTTCGCGGCGGTCGACTTCGCGGCGGTCGCACGCTTCGCAGCAGGCTTCTCCGCCTCGCTCGCAGCCTTCGTCGCGGCTTTCGTCGTTGCCATTCGTTGAACCTCTCCTACCGTCGTGCCCGTGTGCCCTCGCGGACTCGGCTCATGCACTCGGCCCGGTCGTTTTCGGACACTATGAGGACCCATGTCAAGTCCGCTTCATCGGCACGGTGTTCACCACGCCAGCGGACCAGAACGGGTCCTGCCACCATTATACAGACCTGCGCACCGCATCACGCCTGATCGAGGCTGTCTCGCCCTGCGTTCTCTACAACAGTCGAGCCCCGGCGGGCATTCCCCTGGCGCTACAGCCCGCGCGGCGTGTCGTCGTCGGTGGCCCGTCGGAACGCGAGGAACTTCTCGAGCTCTGCGGCGATCTCGTCGGCGGAGGGCAGCTCACCGTCTTCATCGGTGAGCGGCGATCGAAGCGTCGTGCCCTCCATGTAGGCGTCGTGGCGTTGTTCGAGGGTGCCGACGAGCTTGGCCAGCTCGCCGTTCTCCGCAACCTGCTCGTCGATGCGGGCGACGAAGTCGCGCCCCTGCTCGCGCAGTGCATCGGTCGGGAAGATGCGACCGGTCGCTGCACTGATCGCCTCGAGCGCGGTGATCGCCGCAGAGGGGTACTCGGCGTCGGAGAGGTAGTGCGGAATCAGCAGTACGAATCCGGTGGTCGGGTGGTCCAGCTCCTGGAGCCGGAACTCGACGAGATGCAGCACGTTCGCCGGAACCTGCGTCGTCGGCCGCCAGATCGACATCGCCTCGATCAGCTCGGTGCGGTTGCCGCTCACGGTGACGCCGACGGGCCGCGTGTGCGGCACCGGCATGGGGATGGAGTTGATCCACGTGGTCGACGACACCTCGAACCGCTCGATGAGTTCGAGCACGGCCGAGCTGAACCGCTGCCACTGGTAGTCGGGCTCGAAGCCGGTGAGCAGCAGGAACTGCTGGCCGAGCTCGTCGACGGCCAGGTCGAGGCTCAGCCGCGGCGGCGTGTAGTCGGCGAGGTGGTCGGCCTCGAAGAGGATGATCGGCCGGCGGGCACGGTAGTCCAGCAGCTCGTCGGCGTCGAAGGAGGCCACGACCGTGCTGTCGAGCGTCGAGAGCAGGTACTCGGTGGTCTGCGCGACGGCGGCACCGGCATCGGCGTAGCCCGTGAGCCCCGCGACGAGCGGCAGCCCGGTGGGCACCGACACATCGGGGTTCAGCTCGTACAGGGAACGGGGATCGCGCATGGTTCCAGCCTACTGAGGCCCGCCGGGACCTCCCCCGGATCGACGTCCGACGCCGTGATGCCCAGAGCGAACACGTACGATCGCTCCATGGCTGTTCCCACCCTCACCGTGACCGACTCCCCCGCCTCCGCATCCGACGCCGACGTCGTCCTGCTCGCTGCCCGGAAGGGCACCGACGGGCCCGAGCTCCTCGCCGAGGCGGGTTTCGAATGGGTGGCTCCCGTGCTCGAGGCGCTCGACGCCGGCGGCGCTGCCGAAGAGCTCATCCGCGTTCCCGGGCCGGCAGACGGACCGCGCGTCGTCGCAGTGGTCGGGATCGGCGATCGAGCGGATGCCGCGAGCCTCCGTCTCGCCGCGGGCAGCGCGCTGCGCCAGCTGAAGGGTGCGGTCGCAGTGGCGATCGCCATCCCGACCGACGACGCCGATGCCGCCGCGGCCCTGCTCGAGGGCGCCGCTCTGGGCGCCTACGGCTATGACGGGTTCCGCTCCGAGACGAAGCCGCGGCCGACCCGGATCGCGCTGCACTCCGCCTTCGACGAGGCCGCCGTCGGCATCGACCGCCTGCGTGCCGTGACCGCCGCGGTGGCCCGCACGAAGGACCTCGTCAACATGCCGCCCGCCGACCTGTTCCCCGCCCGCCTCGCCGACATCGCTGTGGAGGCCGCAGCGGCCGCCGGCATCGGCTCGAAGGTCTGGGACGAGGCGGCGCTCGCCGCCGACGGGTTCGGCGGCATCCTCGCGGTGGGCCAGGGGTCCAGCCGCGGGCCCCGGCTCGTGCGCCTCGACTACACGCCGGCCGGGGCATCCGTTCACCTCGCCCTCGTCGGCAAGGGCATCACCTACGACTCGGGCGGCATCTCGCTGAAGCCGATGACGGCGCTCGTCGGCATGAAGACCGATATGGCCGGCGCAGCAGCCGTGCTCTCCGCGATGGTCGCCCTGGCCGAGCTCGAGGTGCCGATCCGGGTCACGGGGTGGCTCTGCATCGCCGAGAACCTGCCCTCCTCGACCGCCGTCCGGCCGAACGACGTGCTGCGGATCCGCGGCGGCAAGACCGTCGAGGTCATCAACACCGACGCAGAGGGCCGCCTCGTGCTCGCCGACGGCCTCGTCGCGGCGAGCGAGGAGCAGCCCGACGCGATCGTCGACGTCGCGACGCTCACCGGCGCGCAGATGGTGGCACTCGGCCACCGCATCGCGGGCCTCATGGGCGACGATGCGCTCGTCGGGCAGGTGCGTGCGGCCGCCGACGCGGTCGACGAGTCGACCTGGCCGATGCCGCTGCCCAACGACCTCGCGCAGTACCTGAAGTCGGATGTCGCGGACCTCGCGAACACCAAGCTCGGCATGACGGTGCCCGGGATGCTCCTCGCCGGCGTCTTCCTGCAGGAGTTCGTCGGCGTGCGCGAAGGCGCCGACACGCGCATCCCGTGGGCCCACCTCGACATCGCCGGCCCCTCGCACAACACCGCGGCAGGGTACGGGTTCACCGGTTCGGGGGCTACGGGTGCCGCAGTGCGCACCCTCGTCCGGCTGGGCGAGCAGCTCGCCGCAGAGTAGTAAGGTCGTATGGGCGAGAACCTCGCCCATACAGCCTGTCCCGGCAACGAACCGGGAGCAGTCCGTGTCGCAGATCTGGTGCGCAAGGGAGAGAGCGTTTGTCCGAGCAGAACTTTGACATTGTCGTCCTGGGTGGAGGCAGCGCGGGCTACGCCGCTGCGATCCGCGCCGTCGAACTCGGCATGACCGCCGTGGTGATCGAGAAGGACAAGCTCGGCGGCACATGTCTCCACCGCGGCTGCATCCCCACGAAGGCCCTGCTGCACTCCGCAGAGGTCGCAGAGGTGGCGCGCGAGTCCGCGAAGTATGGCGTCAAGACCGCGTTCGAGGGCATCGACATCGCCGGGGTCTCCGCCTACCGCGAGGGCATCGTCGCGAGCAAGTGGAAGGGCCTGCAGGGCCTGCTGAAGGCACGCGGCATCCCCGTGGTCGCCGGTGAGGGCCGACTCGTCGGCGCGAACACCGTGGCCGTCGGCGACGACCGCTACGTCGGCAAGAACGTCGTGCTCGCCACCGGTTCCTACTCGCGCTCGCTCCCCGGTCTCGAGATCGGCGGCCGCGTCATCACGAGCGAGCAGGCCCTCGAGCTCGACTTCATCCCCAAGAAGGTCGCCGTGCTCGGCGGCGGCGTCATCGGCGTCGAGTTCGCCAGCGTGTGGAACTCCTTCGGCGCCGAGGTCACCATCATCGAGGCACTGCCTCACCTCGTGCCCAACGAGGAGGAGACGATCTCCAAGCAGCTCGAGCGCGCCTTCCGCAAGCGCGGCATCGAGTACTCGCTCGGCGTCCGCTTCCAGAGCGTGACCCAGAACGACGAGGGCGTCGTCGTGACGCTCGAGAACGGCACCACCTACGAGGCCGAGCTGCTGCTCGTCGCCGTCGGCCGTGGGCCCGTCACGCAGAACCTCGGATACGAAGAGGCCGGCATCACGATCGACCGCGGCTTCGTCATCACGAACGACCGCCTCGAGACGAGCGTCCCGGGCGTCTACGCAGCCGGCGACATCGTCCCCGGCCTCCAGCTCGCGCACCGCAGCTACCAGCAGGGCATCTTCATCGCCGAGGAGATCGCGGGCCTCGCCCCGATCGTCGTCGAAGACGTGAACATCCCGAAGATCACCTACTGCGAGCCCGAGGTCGCGTCGGTCGGATACACCGAGGCCAAGGCAGCCGAGAAGTTCGGCGCCGACCAGGTGTCGTCGTTCGAGTACAACCTCGCCGGCAACGGCAAGAGCTCGATCCTCGGCACGTCCGGCTCGATCAAGGTCGTCCGGGTGAACGAGGGACCGATCGTCGGCGTGCACATGATCGGCGGCCGAGTCGGCGAGCTGATCGCCGAGGCGCAGCTCGCAGTGAACTGGGAGGCGTACCCCGAGGACATCGCCCCGTTCATCCACGCCCACCCGACCCAGGGCGAGGCGTTCGGCGAGGCCGTGCTGAAGCTGGCCGGCAAGCCGCTCCACGCCATCTGATCCCGTCGCCCCAATCCACGACTGCAATAAGCTAGAAAGCGTTCCCACGCTGTGAAGGAGACAAGCGCATGAGCGAATCCGTCAGCCTCCCGGCACTCGGAGAGAGTGTCACTGAGGGCACGGTCACCCGCTGGCTGAAGAATGTCGGCGACCGTGTCGAGGTCGACGAGCCGCTGCTCGAGGTCTCGACCGACAAGGTCGACACCGAGATCCCGTCGCCCGTCGCGGGTGTCATCGAGGCGATCCTCGTCCAGGAGGACGAGACCGTCGAGGTCGGCACCGCACTGGTGACCATCGGCGATGGTTCGGGTGCAGCTGCTGCTCCGGCCGCCCCCGAGGCCGCAGCGACCGTGGCCGAGGCTGCTCCGGCAGCAGCCCCCGCACTGCCCGCGGCTCCGGTCGCGGAGCCCGTCGCCCAGGCGCCGGCAGCTCCGGCGGCTCCCGTCGCGGAGCCCGCTCCGGTGGCCCAGCCCGTGGCACCGGCGGCTCCGGTCGCGGAGCCCGTCGCCCAGGCGCCGGCAGCTCCCGTCGCTCCGGCGGCTCCGGTCGCGGAGCCTGCTCCGGTGGCCCAGCCCGTCGCACCGGCGGCACCCGTCGCCGAGCCCGTCGTACAGGCGCCGGCAGCTCCGGCAGCCCCGACCGGCGGCTCGCACGCCGGCCCCGCCGGCTACGTCACGCCGATCGTCCGCAAGCTCGCCAACGAGCAGGGCGTCGACCTCGCGAGCGTCACCGGCACCGGCGTCGGCGGCCGCATCCGCAAGCAGGACGTCATCTCGGCGAACGTCGCTCCCGCGGCATCCGCTGCAGCTGCGCCCGCGCGCCAGGAGCTCGAGGTCTCGCCGCTGCGCGGCACGACCGTGCCCATGACGCGTCTGCGCAAGGTCGTCGCCGAGCGTGCCGTCGTCTCCATGACGTCGACCGCTCAGCTCACGACCGTCGTCGAGGTCGACGTGACCCGCGTTGCGCGTCTGCGCGACAAGGTCAAGGGCGACTTCCTCGCCAAGACCGGCAACAAGCTCTCGTTCCTGCCGTTCTTCGCGATGGCCGCCGCCGAGGCGCTGCGCGCGTACCCGATCATCAACTCGACGGTCGACGGCGACAGCATCGTCTACCCGGCTCAAGAGAACATGAGCATCGCGGTCGACACCGAGCGCGGCCTGCTCACCCCGGTGATCCGCGACTCGGCCGAGCTCGACATCGCCGGCCTGGCCGCGCAGATCGCGGACCTCGCCGAGCGCACGCGCAACAACCAGCTGAAGCCCGATGAGCTCTCGGGGGGCACCTTCACCCTGACGAACACGGGTTCGCGCGGCGCGCTCTTCGACACGCCGGTCGTGTTCCTGCCCCAGTCGGCGATCCTCGGCACCGGCACCGTCGTGAAGCGCCCCGTGGTCGTCTCGACCGACGGCGCCGACGCGATCGCCGTTCGCTCGATGGTCTACCTGGCCCTCTCGTACGATCACCGCATCATCGACGGCGCCGACGCGGCCCGCTTCCTGACCGCGGTCAAGCAGCGCCTCGAAGAGGGCGCGTTCGAGGCGGACCTCGGCATCTAGTCGAAGATCTCCCGCAGTCGCCAACCGGCCTCGCTTCTCATCACGAGCAGCGAGGCCGGTTCGCGTTCGGCTGTCGCATAGGGAACGGTCAGGAGCACCGCCGACCCCATGTCGGTGACGATGTCCACCCGAGTCGAGTCGAGCTCCGCCGGCACGTCGCCACCGTCGCGTGCCACGGTCATCGCCGAGGCATCCGCTGTCTCGAGTGCCGACCCGGGCTGCAGCACGTCGGCCAGGCACGCCAGGTCGAGCGCGTCGAAGCACGCCTCCCGCCGAGTCAGGAGCTGCTGGGCGGCGGCCACGACGTCATCCTCCGGCCCAGCCGTGGGCCCGACGTCGGACGCCTCATCGGCATCGATCGCTTCGGACTCCGGAGGCGGCACCGGCACGCCATCGGTTCCTCCGACGTGTTCGCCGCCCGCGGCGCGATCATCACCCGCGGTGGCAGGAGGCACCAGCGTCAGGAGGAGCGCGAGCGCTCCCCCGCCCACCAGGCCGGCGACGAGCAGTGCGGGACGACGCAGGCGTACCGCCGCCCTGAGACGCGACCCCGCACCCGCGCGCTCCGCCTCACGACCGGACGCGGTCGGATCGCCGCCGTCGCGGATCCGCCCGGCGAGGAAGGAGGGCCACTGCGCGAGTTCGAGCAGGGTGCGCCTGCTGTTGCGTGCTGCAGCTCCGGATGGTCCGGAGGCGTCGGACGACGTCGCTCGAGTCGGTGGCTCGGACGACGCCGGGTCGAGTGGTGCGGTCATCCTCGCCGGCAGGGAGGTGCGTCGAACGGCCGCTGCGACGCCAGTGACGGGCGTCGGATCGGCAGCCGCGAAGAGCGCACGCTCCAGCTCGGCTTCACACGGAGTGAACGGCCGGGCCGACAGTCGGTCGTGCAGGAGTTCCGCGACGGGAGCGAATTGCACCGGCCGCTCGGTGGCGGCGACGACGACGTCGATCAGGTCGGCGAGGGCGGCGTGTCCGTCGCGGAGCAACGGAGTGCGCTCGTGCGCGCTCGTCGACAGTCTCGCGAGACCGCCGAGTCCGATGAGCCGCGGACGCCCTCGGCCGTCGAGGAGCACGTCACCGGCCGTGAGCCTCGTGTGCACGAATCCGAGTCGTGCGAGTTCGCCGAGGGCGACCACGATCGGAGCGAGGATCGTGACCGCCTCGCCCGGAGCGAGGCGGCGTTCGGCGATGAGACGCGCGAGCGATGGTCCTGCGAGCCGCTCGACGGCCAGCGCGCAGCGCCCGTCGTCGAGAGTGGCGACGTCGAAGAGCTCGGGCAGCGAGCCCGAGGCATCCGTCGACATGGCCTCGACCTCGACGGCGATCGCCTCCCCCGCAGCCGACCCGTCGTAGACCCGCACCACCACGAGCGGCGACGCCTCGTCGGGAGCAGACTCGGCGGGGGCGTCCACGGTGGCGAGGAAGACGTCGGCACGCTCACCGGAGGCGATGCGCCGGAGCAGCCGGTAGCCGGCGAGGGTCGCCTCCATCGGCGCCGGCCGAACGGTCGCCGGTTCAGCGTCTGGAACTCGTCTGCCATGTCGCACCATGCGGTTCAGCCTGTCGGGCGCATGGAGGTCGTCACCTGAACCGGCCATCGAGTGTGGATGACGGCGTGCAACGGACGGATGTCGAGGACGAGTGACCTAAGCTGAATCCCATGCTCGACATCGTCGTCACGGGGCTAAGCGCCAACTCCGTGCCGTACAGCGAGGGTCTCGACCTTCAGCGCGCCGTCCATCGCGCGGTTGTCGGGGGCGAACGCCCCGACACCGTACTCCTTCTGGAGCACCCCTCCGTCTACACCGCCGGGAAGCGTACAACGCCCGACGAACGGCCGACCGACGGGACTCCCGTCATCGACGTCGACCGCGGCGGCAAGATCACCTGGCACGGCCCCGGCCAGCTCGTCGGGTACCCGATCCTGCATCTGCCGGAACCCATCGACGTCGTCGGATACGTGCGACGACTCGAGGGCATCATCATCGACGTGCTCGCCGAGATCGGACTCGAGTCGCATCGCGTCGACGGCAGGTCGGGCGTCTGGGTCGGCCCGCCCGGTCGCGAGAACAAGATCGCCGCAATCGGCATCCGCGTCGAGAGCGGCGTCACGATGCACGGCTTCGCCCTGAACGCGAGCAACGAGCTCGATGCCTACGAGCGGATCGTCGCCTGCGGCATCCGCGATGCCGGAGTGACCACCATCAGCCGCGAACTGGGTCGCACCGTGACCCCGGCCGACCTGGTCGAACCGATCTCCGCGCGCTTCCGCGCCGAGGAGGCGATCGCGGCGTGAGCACGACACCCGAGGGGCGCAGGATGCTGCGCCTCGAAGTCCGCAACGCCCAGACGCCGATCGCGCGCAAGCCCGAGTGGATCAAGACCCGCGCGAAGATGGGGCCCGAGTACCGCGCGCTGCAGTCGCTCGTGAAGAGCGAAGACCTGCACACCGTGTGCCAGGAAGCCGGCTGCCCGAACATCTACGAGTGCTGGGAGGATCGCGAGGCGACCTTCCTGATCGGCGGGGCGCAGTGCACGCGTCGCTGCGACTTCTGCCAGATCGACACCGGAAAGCCGGCCGACTACGACGCCGACGAACCACGTCGCGTCGGCGAGTCGGTGGTGAAGATGCAGCTGCGGTACTCGACGGTCACGGGCGTCGCCCGCGACGACCTGCCCGACGGGGGTGCGTGGCTCTACGCCGAGACGATCCGGCAGATCCACGTCCAGTCCCCCGGCACGGGAGTCGAGATCCTCGTGCCCGACTTCAACGGAGAGCCCGAGTTGCTCCGGCAGGTGTTCTCGGCGGAGCCCGAGGTATTCGCGCACAACGTCGAAACCGTGCCGCGCATCTTCAAACGCATCCGGCCCGCGTTCCGCTACGAGCGCTCACTCGACGTGATCACCCAGGGCCGCGACGCCGGGCTCATCACGAAGTCGAACCTCATCCTCGGCATGGGCGAGGAACGAGCGGAGATCTCGCAGGCTCTGCAGGACCTGCACGACGCCGGAACCGACATCATCACGGTGACGCAGTACCTGCGGCCGAGTCCGCGCCATCTGCCGGTCGCCCGCTGGGTGCGGCCGGAGGAGTTCGTCGAGATCAAGGAGGAGGCCGAGGCGATCGGATTCCTCGGAGTGCTCGCCGGACCGCTCGTCCGCTCCTCCTACCGGGCCGGCCGTCTCTGGGCGCAGTCGATGCAGGCGAAGGGCCGGCCGTTGCCGAGCGAACTCAGCCACCTGGCCGACGCGTCGCTCGGATTCGCGCAGGCCGTCGGGTAGCGGTCGGCCTCGTCTCGGATCGCGTGCACATCGCGGTCCGAGACGGCCCTTCGCGCCGGTATCCTTGAGACCATGGCACGTACCAAGGACGCATCGAAGGCTCAGAAGGAGCCCGGCCGCTTGAAGCAGATGTGGCAGGTCTTCCAGATGACCCGCCGCTACGATTCCACCGCGCAGTGGCTGATGCTCCTCGGATTCCTCGCCCCCGTGCTCGTGGGCCTGGGCTTCGCGCTCTGGCTCGGCGAGGGCAACGGATTCACGATCGCCCTCTGGATCGTCGCGGGCGTGCTCGCCGGCCTCCTCATCGCGCTCGTGATCCTCGGCCGTCGTGCCGAGCGTGCGGCCTACTCGCAGATCGAGGGCCAGCCCGGCGCCGTCGGCGCGGTGCTCCGCAGCGGCCTGCGCGGCGGATGGGTCGGCAACGAGATGCCCGTCGCCGTGAACGGTAAGACGCAGGACGCCGTCTACCGCGCCGTCGGCCGTGGCGGCGTCGCGCTGATCAGCGAAGGCCCCGCGTCGCGCACGAAGCGCATGCTCGACGACGAGCAGCGCAAGGTCGCCCGCATCCTGCCCAACGTGCCGGTCATGCTCATCTCTGTGGGCGACGACGAGGGCTCGATCGCCCTGCACAAGCTCCCGGTGACGCTCCGCAAGACGAAGAAGGCGCTCACCAAGCCGGAGGTGCTCGCCGTGAGCAACCGCCTCAACTCGCTCCAGACCTCCCTGCCGATCCCGAAGGGCATCGACCCGATGAAGGCCCGGCCCCAGCGCGGCAAGATGCGCTGATCCGAGACAGCACGAACGCGGCATCCGTCATCGGCGGATGCCGCGTTCTCGTCTCTGCCGATGGTGCGCGGCGTCCGATCCGTTTGGCCACGCGCGTGTCGCCCGCCTGTAGCCTCTCAGGGTGCGCCTTCTCCCCCTCGCCGTTCCCGTCGTGGCTGTCGTGGCTGTCGTGGCTGTCGCAACCGTCTTCGCCTGGGCTGAGATCGTGCATCTCAGGGCGAGCCGCCGGCGGCTCGGCACTGCCGGTCGGACGGGCACGACCGAGGCCGTCGTCGTGCTCGGCTACCGGAATCGCGGTGCGCGCGCCAATCACCTGAACCGGTACCGGGTGCGCGCCGGACTCCGTTCCCTGCATCCGCACGCGACGGAGAGCGTGCTCGTGCTGTGCGGTGGCGGCGTCGCCGGCACCGTTCCCGAAGCGGAGCTGATGGCGCGCTACGCCCGCCGACGCGGCTGCGCGGGCACGATCCGACTGGACCGCGAGAGCACCACCACATGGGAGAACATCCAGAACGCGATCCCGCTGATCGAGCACGCGGACGCGATCAAGATCGTCTCCAACTCGCTCCACGCCGAGAAGGGTCGGGCGTACCTGTGGAAGTTGCGGCCGGACCTCGCCGCACGACTCGTGCGCGCGGAGGACCACCGGTTCGGTGAGCTCGCACTGGTCAAACCGCTCGCGGCCGTCCTCGGGTTGCGGAGTCTGCGCGGGCAGTGAAACGGGGCTGCAGGCGCGCGGCGCCTAGTAGCGGATGAGCACCGTGCCGGCGACCTTGTCGTGGAAGCCGCGCTGGTCGGAGTCCCAGACGAGGGCGGGAACGACGACGACGAGCAGCGCGGTGCGCACGACGGGGCGCCACAGACCGATCCAACCGCCCTCGAGCGGAATGACCCGCATGCCGAAGAGCCGGTGCCCGAGGCTGCCGCCGATCGTCGGGATGAACACGATCTGCAGCACGGCGAAGACGAGCGGGGTCACCCACGTGTACTCGAAGGATTCGTACGGCGTGAAGGCCAAGGCGACGAGCATCGCGCTCGCCCAGTCGGCGCCCAGAGCGAGAAGACGACGACCGGCGCGGGCGACGGAACCGCGTCCATCGCTCGGCAGCCCGAGCCGCTCCCCCGGCCACCTACTCGGCTCGAGGTCTCCGAAGGTCTGGGGTTTCGCGTCAGGCACCAGATGAGTCTACCGAGCCGGACTGGGCGTAACATGGCCGAAACATTCCGGTCACGGCAGGGAAACGGCACCCGGCTAGCGTCGCTACCGGCTCTGAAAGTCCGTCCGGTTCTACATCCTCTTGGAGACTGCGCAACATGTTCAGCGATTCGTCCGAAGTTCTCAAGTTCATCAAGGAGACGGATGTCAAGTTCCTCGACATCCGCTTCACCGATCTTCCGGGCGTGCAGCAGCACTTCAACATCCCGGCTTCCACCGTCGATGAGGAGTTCTTCACCGTCGGCCAGCTCTTCGACGGCTCCTCGATCCGCGGCTTCGCGAACATCCACGAGTCCGACATGCAGCTCGTCCCCGACGTGACGACCGCGTACGTCGACCAGTTCCGCGCCGAGCGCACGCTCGTCATGGTCTTCGACATCTACAACCCGCGCAACGGCGAGATCTACTCGAAGGACCCGCGTCAGGTCGCCAAGAAGGCCGAGAAGTACCTCGCCTCGACCGGCATCGCCGACACCGCGTACTTCGCCCCCGAGGCCGAGTTCTACATCTTCGACGACGTGCGCTACGAGGTCAACCAGCACTCGAGCTTCTACTCGGTCGACTCCGAAGAGGGCGCGTGGAACAGCGGCCGCAAGGAGGAGGGCGGCAACCTCGCCAACAAGACGCCATTCAAGGGCGGCTACTTCCCCGTCAGCCCGGTCGACAAGACCGCCGACCTGCGCGACGACATCTCGCTCAAGCTCATCGAGGCGGGCTTCCACCTCGAGCGTTCGCACCACGAGGTGGGCACCGGCGGTCAGCAGGAGATCAACTACCGCTTCGACACGATGGTGCACGCGGCCGACGACATCCTGAAGTTCAAGTACATCGTCAAGAACACGGCCGATCAGTGGGGCAAGACCGCGACGTTCATGCCGAAGCCGCTCTTCGGCGACAACGGTTCGGGCATGCACACCCACCAGTCGCTCTGGAACGACGGCAAGCCGCTGTTCTACGACGAGGCCGGCTACGGTGGTCTCAGCGATCTCGCGCGCTGGTACATCGGCGGCCTGCTGAAGCACGCTCCGGCCGTGCTCGCCTTCACCAACCCGAGCGTCAACTCCTTCCGTCGCCTGGTTCCCGGCTTCGAGGCTCCCGTCAACCTCGTGTACTCGGCGGGCAACCGCTCGGCGTGCATCCGCATTCCGATCACCGGCACCAACCCGAAGGCCAAGCGCATCGAGTTCCGCGTGCCCGACGGCGCGAGCAACCCGTACCTCGCCTTCGCCGCACAGCTCATGGCCGGTCTCGACGGCATCAAGAACCGCATCGAGCCCCACGAGCCCGTCGACAAGGACCTCTACGAACTCCCGCCCGAGGAGGCCAAGTCGATCCCGCAGCTGCCGGGCTCGCTGGGTGAGGCTCTCGACGCTCTTGAGGCCGACCACGACTTCCTCCTCGAGGGCGGCGTGTTCACCAAGGAGCTCATCGAGACCTGGATCGACTACAAGCGCGAGAAGGAGCTGAAGCCGCTGGCTCAGCGTCCCCACCCGTTCGAGTTCGAGCTCTACTACGGCGTCTGATCCTGCAGCCCCCTCTGCAGTCCCCAGGATCCGAGCCTGCATCCCCCCTGCAGTCGTAGGATCCGACCTGGATGGGCCCGCACCGCTTCGGCGGCGCGGGCCCATTCGCCGTTCCGGGCGCGAGGATTCGAACCGATCGCACTTGCGGGCACCGACCGGCTGGGCCGGCTCGCCGCGCAAGTGGGCTCGAGGTTCAGCCCGCGGTGGGTTCGCGGCGCGGCTCGACGCCGTAGAAGCCGCGATCGAAGACGGCGCGGGCACGCCGGGTGAGGTGCAGGTAGTCGTGCTCGAGCTGCGTCGCCGACCCGGGCGGATAGCCCATGATGCGCGCGACGCCCTCGAGCTGCGAGCGCTCGACGGGCAGTACGTCGGTCGTGCGGTCGAGCCAGAGCGTGAGCGCCGAGCGCGCACGCGAGGCGAACACCCATGCGGCGCGCAGGGTTTCGGCATCGGATGCCTCGACGAGACCGTGTTCGACCGCCGCCGCGAGGGCGTCGAGGGTCGAGGTCGTGCGCAGGGCCGGAACCGCGGCGGCGTGCTGCAGCTGCGCGAGCTGCACGAACCACTCCACGTCGGAGAGCGATCCGCGACCCAGCTTCAGGTGCCTGGTCGGGTCGGCGCCCTGCGGCAGCCGTTCGTTCTCGACGCGCGCCTTGATGCGCTTGACCTCGCGCACGTCGCGTTCGCTGATCGCCTCGGGGTATCGCACCGTGTCGGCGAGCTCGGTGAACTCGTCGATGAGCGCGGCATCGCCGGCGACGCCGCGCGCCCGGAGCAGCGCCTGCGCCTCCCAGGTCAGCGACCAGCGTGCGTAGTACGCGCGGTACGCGTCGAGCGAGCGGGCCACGACGCCGTTGCGCCCCTCGGGTCTCAGGTCGGCGTCGAGGTCGAACGGCAGGCGCGCGTCCTCGGTGAGGCGCACGAGTTCGGCGACGATGCGCAACGCCCGCGAGTGGGCGGGGTCGGCCGCGGCATCCGTCGCCCGGTAGACGTAGATGATGTCGGCGTCGGAGCCGATGCCGAGCTCGCGGCCGCCGAACCGGCCCATGCCGATCACGGCGAACTCGATGCCATCGGGTTCGCCGCCGCGGATCGCCGCGACGAGGGCGGCGATGTGGTTCTCGGTGACGTCGCTCAGCGCGTGGCCGAGCTCCTCGACCGTGCAGACGTCGAGGATGCCCGAGAGCGCCAGCCGCAGCACCTCACGGCGGCGGATGGCGCGGAAGATCTTGCCCGCGACGTCGGGTTGCTCATGACGGCGGAGCACCGCCCGGGTCTCGTCCTCGAGCGAGGCGAGGGTGCGCGGGCGCAGCTCGTCGAGGTCTTCGAGCCACGCCACGGACTCGGGGCTGCGCTCGAGCAGCTCGGCGGCGAAGCGCGAGCCCGAGAGCACCCGGGTCAGGCGCAGCGCAGCGTCGGAGGAGTCGCGGAGCAGACGCAGGTACCAGTGCGTGGTGCCGAGGGTGTCGCTGAGGCGCCGGAAGGAGAGCAGCCCGAAGTCGGGGTCGGTGCCGTCGGCGAACCACGAGATGAGTACCGGCATGAGATTGCGCTGAATCTGCGCGCGCCGTGAGACGCCGGTCGTGAGCGCCGCGATGTGCGCGAGCGCACCCCGCGGGTCGCGGAACCCGATGGCCGCGAGACGCGCCTCGGCCTGGGCGCTCGTCAGTCCGAGGCCCGACGCCGGCAGGGCTGCGACGGCCGACAGCAGCGGTCGGTAGAAGAGCCGCTCGTGCAGGCCGCGCACCCGATGGCGCGTGCTCTGCCACACGGCCGTGAGCTCGCCCGAGGTGCGGCCGAGACCCGATGCGCGGGCCAGCACGCGGAGCCGGTGCTCGTCGCGCGGCATGAGGTGCGTGCGGCGCAGCCGTTCGAGCTGCACGCGATGCTCGAGCACGCGCAGCACTCGGTAGTCGCGCGCGAACTCGGCCGCCTCGTCGCGGCCGACGTAGCCGAGCTCGGCGAGGGCGGCGAGGGCGGGCAGCGTGCCGCGCTGGTGGATGCCGTCGTCGGAGGCGCCGTGCACGAGCTGCAGCAGCTGCACCGTGAACTCGATGTCGCGGATGCCCCCGGGCCCGAGCTTGATCTGCACGTCGACCTCGTCGGCCGGAATGTGCTGGGTGACGCGCTCGCGCATCGCCTGCACCGACTCGACGAATCCCTCACGACTCGAACTCGTCCACACCTTGGGCGCGACGCCGGCGATGTAGCTGCCGCCGAGCTCGAGGTCGCCCGCGAGCGGACGAGCCTTCAGGAGCGCCTGGAACTCCCAGCTCTTCGCCCAACGGTCGTAGTACTGCAGGTGCGACTCGAGCGTGCGCACGAGCGCGCCGTCCTTGCCCTCCGGGCGGAGGTTCGGGTCGACCTCCCAGAGCGGCGGCTCGACACCGGGCTCGCCGATGATGCGCATGGTCAGCATGGCGAGCCGGGTGGCGATCTCGAGCGCTCGCGCCGTGGAGACGACGTCCTCGTCGGCGGACTCGGCGACGTAGATGACGTCGACATCGCTCACGTAGTTGAGCTCGCGGGCGCCGGCCTTGCCCATGCCGATGATCGCGAGCCTCGTGGCCTCGACCTCGGCGGCCGGATAGCGACCGGGCGATGCCGGCTCCCCCGGCTCTCTCCCGACCACGCGACGGGCGGCCGCGAGGGCCGCATCGAGCGTCGCTCCGGCGAGGTCGGCGAGACCCGCGGCGACGACATCGACCACGTCGACGGCATCGGCGCGGGTGAGGTCGTACACCGCGACGTCGGCGAGGAGTCGACGGTACCTGATGCGGATCGCCTTGGCGGCCGCCTCCGTCAGGTCGACGGGAGCGGAGTCGACCTCGTCGAGCGCCGCGAGCAACGAGGCGCGCGCCTCGGCGACGCTCGGCGGTGCGATCGGGACCTGCGCGAACATCGCGAGCTCGGACGGATGCCGCAGCAGGAAGTCGGCGAAGCCTCGAGACGCACCGACGAGTCTGGCCAGGCGCACCGCGGCATGCTCATGGGCGATCACGCCCGCGAGTTCGGTCGGCGCCTGCTCGTGGAGTCGCGTGACGAGCGCGAGCGCCGCGTCGGGGTCGGCGGCCTGGGTGAACATCGCGAGCAGTTCGTCGAACTCGACGCCGGTCTCGGCCGACAGCGATTCCAGTGACGCCGCGGCGCCGCCCAGATCGGCGAAGCCCGCACGAGCGACTCTTCCGAGCGTGGGGGCCTGACGAGACATCCGCTGCGTCAGAGGATTTCGAGGTTGCGCTGCAGCTCGAACGGCGTGACCTGCGAACGGTAGTCGCGCCACTCGGCCCGCTTGTTCGCGAGCACGTAGTTGAAGACCTGCTCGCCGAGGGTCTCGGCGACGAGCTCCGACTCCTCCATGAACTGGATCGCGTGGTCGAGGCTCGCGGGCAGCGGGTCGTACCCGAGCGCGCGACGCTCGCGATCGGTCAGCGCCCACACATCGTCTTCGGCCTCGGGCGGAAGCTCGTATCCCTCTTCGACGCCCTTCATACCTGCGGCGAGCAGGAGCGAGAACGCGAGGTACGGGTTCGCTGCCGAGTCGATGGCACGGTACTCGACGCGCGCGCTCTGGCCCTTGTTGGGCTTGTACAGCGGCACCCGCACGAGGGCCGAGCGGTTGTTGTGCCCCCAGCAGACGAAGCTGGGCGCCTCGTCGCCGCCCCAGAGACGCTTGTACGAGTTCACGAACTGGTTCGTCACTGCCGAGATCTCGGCCGAGTGGCGCAGGAGGCCGGCGATGAACTGGCGCCCGATCTTCGAGAGCTGGTACTGCGCGCCGGGCTCGTAGAAGGCGTTGGCGTCGCCCTCGAAGAGCGAGAGGTGCGTGTGCATGCCGGAGCCCGGGTACTGCGAGAACGGCTTCGGCATGAACGTCGCGTAGACGCCCTGCTCGATCGCCACCTCTTTGATCACCGTGCGGAAGGTCATGATGTTGTCGGCCGTCGTCAGTGCGTCGGCGTAGCGCAGGTCGATCTCGTTCTGACCCGGCCCGGCCTCGTGGTGGCTGAACTCGACCGAGATGCCGAGGTCTTCGAGCATGCGCACCGAACGACGACGGAAGTCGTGCGCGGTGCCGCCCGGCACATTGTCGAAGTACCCGGCGGAGTCGACGGGCTCGGGGCCCGACGGGCCGTACTTCGACGACTTGAGCAGGTAGAACTCGATCTCGGGGTGCGTGTAGAAGGTGAAGCCGCGATCGGCCGCTCGCGCGAGGGTGCGCTTCAGCACGTTGCGCGGGTCGGAGACCGCCGGCTCGCCGTCGGGCGTCGTGATGTCGCAGAACATGCGCGCGGTCGGGTCGACGTCGCCGCGCCACGGGAGCGTCTGGAACGTCGTGGGATCGGGGTAGGCCAGCAGATCGGACTCGAACGTGCGGCTGAGCCCCTCGATCGCCGAGCCGTCGAAGCCGATGCCCTCGGTGAAGGCACCCTCGACCTCGGCCGGTGCGATCGCCACCGACTTCAGGGTTCCGACCACGTCGGTGAACCAGAGCCTGACGAACTTGACCCCTCGCTCCTCGATCGTGCGAAGAACGAAGTCGCGCTGCTTATCCATCCACACCCTCTCTCGCACCTCTCAGCGTACTGGCTCGTGCACGCCCGCGAGGCCGGACGGGCATGCGGCGTGTGCCAGACTTGCCCCATGTCAGGCGAGCCCCAGAACGCATCATCCGACACGTCGGCCGGCACCGAGCAGAACCCCTACGGCGGTGCCGCCGCAACCGGAGGGCCGAAGCGCGTTCGCACCCGGCACTTCCAGAACGCGAAGCGCGACGGCATCAAGATCACGGGCCTCACGAGCTACGACCAGCTCACCGCGCGAATCTTCGACGAGGCGGGCATCGACTTCCTGCTCGTCGGCGACTCCGCCGGCAACAACGTCTTCGGCTACGAGACCACCCTTCCCGTCACGGTCGACGAGCTCATCCCGCTCACGCGAGCGGTCGCCGGGGCGGTCAAGCGCGCCTTCGTCGTCGCGGACATGCCGTTCGGCTCCTACGAGAACGGCCCCGAGGACGCGCTGCACACGGCGGTGCGCTTCATGAAGGAGACCGGCGCTCACGCCGTCAAGCTCGAGGGCGGTGAGCGCAGCCACAAGCAGATCCGGCGCATCGTCGGCGCCGGCATCCCCGTGATGGCCCACATCGGGTACACGCCGCAGAGCGAGCACGGTCTGGGCGGCCACGTCATCCAGGGCCGCGGCGAAGGCGTCAAGCGCCTCCTCGCGGACGCGAAGGCCGTGCAGGACGCGGGCGCGTTCGCCGTCGTGCTCGAAATGGTGCCGGCAGATGCCGCACGGCAGGTCACCGAACTCCTCGACATTCCGACCATCAGCGTGGGAGCCGGGCCGCACACCGACGGTCAGCTGCTCGTCTGGACCGACTGGGCCGGCCTCACGATCGGTCGCGTGCCGAAGTTCGTGAAGCAGTACGCCGACCTCTCGGGCATCCTGAGCGCGGCCGCGAAGGAATGGCGCACCGACGTCGAAGCGGGCGTGTACCCGAACTCCGAGCACTCCTACGAGTAGCGCCGGGCACGCCGCTCAGTCTTCGGCGGCGTCTTCCTCGGCCCACTTCGCGCTGTTCGCACGCAGGATCTCGAGTGCCCGCTCGGCCTCGGCGCGGGTCTCGAACGGACCCACCCGGTCGACCGACGGCGACACGAATCCCTGCTCCACCTCACCGGTGTTCAGGTTGTACCAGAACATGTGCTCGACATCCTCGGCCATAGGCTGATCCTATGCCCAAGGACGCCTCAGGCCACCTGATCCCCGGCCGTCTGTCGCCGCTTCGCGCGGTGCCCGCGACCATCCCGCGACCCGAGTACGTCGGCAAGCGCGCGCCGGCTCCGTACTCCGGCGGTGACCGCTACACGCCCGAGGAGGTCGAGCGCATCCGTGCGGCCGGGCGTGTCGCGGCCGGGGCGATCGAGGCGGCCTCCGCAGCGATCCGGCCGGGAGTCACGACCGACGAGCTCGACCGCATCGCGCACGACTTCGTCGTCTCGCACGGCGCCTACCCGTCGACGCTCGGCTACCGGGGCTTCCCGAAGTCGTCGTGCACCTCGGTCAACGAGGTCATCTGCCACGGCATCCCCGACGACACGGTGCTCGCCGACGGCGACCTCGTCAACATCGACGTCACGGCCTACCTCGACGGATTCCACGGCGACCTGAACCACACGTTCGTGGTCGGCGAGGCCGACGACGCGACCACCCAGCTCGTCGACCGCACCAGGGAGGCGCTGCGCCGCGGCATCCGCGCCGTCGCACCGGGTCGCGAGGTCAACGTGATCGGCCGGGCGATCGAGGCGTACGCGAAGCGGTTCGGCTACGGGGTCGTGCGCGACTACACGGGTCACGGGGTCGGACGCGCGTTCCACTCGGGGCTCATCATCCCCCACTACGACGCTCCCGAGTTCGACACGGTCATGGAACCCGGCATGGTCTTCACGATCGAACCGATGCTCACGCTCGGCACGATCGAGTGGGACGTCTGGGCAGACGACTGGACCGTCGTGACGCGCGATCGCTCCCTGACGGCCCAGTTCGAGCACACGCTCGTCGTCACCGAACGCGGCGCGGAGATCCTGACCCTTCCCTGAACGCCGCCCGAATGGGCCGCGATAGTGTGGCCGCTATGGCGACACAGCACGCGATCGGGATCGACATCGGCGGCACGGGCATCAAGGGCGCGGTCGTCGACCTCGGCACCGGCCAGCTCGTCTCCAATCGGCGCAAGGTGGCGACGCCCGAGGGCGGCCGCCCCGCCGACATCCTGACCGCGACCGGTGAACTGCTCGCCGGCCTCTCCGACGAGTTCGGCGACGAGCTGCCCATCGGCTTGTGCTTCCCGGCGATCGTCAAGCACGGCCGCACGCTCTCTGCGGCGAACATCTCGAAGGAATGGATCGGCCTGCCCGCAGAGCAGCTCTTCGAGGACGCGTTCGGTCGCGAGATCCACTTCATCAACGATGCGGATGCCGCCGGCTACGCCGAAGCGCGCTACGGCGCAGCGGTCGGCGCCGAAGGCCTCGTCATCCTGACGACGCTCGGCACCGGCATCGGCTCGGCATTCCTCTACGAGGGCGTGCTCATGCCGAACACGGAGCTCGGACACATCGAGCTCGACGGGCGCGAAGCCGAGAAGAGCGCCGCGTACTCGGCGATGGAACGGGACTCGCTCGACTGGCCGGAATGGGCGGCGAGGCTGCAGCGGTTCTACTCGCACGTCGAGTTCATCTTCTCCCCCGACCTCTTCGTGGTCGGCGGCGGCGTCTCGAAGCACCACGCGCAGTTCCTGCCGATGCTCGACCTGAAGACGCCGATCGTTCCGGCGGTGCACCGTAACAACGCGGGGATCCTCGGGGCGGCGTCGCTCGCGGTGCACTGAGCTCGGCCGCACCAGGCGCGACTGAACAGCCGACCGACGCCGTTCTCGGAGCGCACCGAGTTACGACCGCTCTGACGTGTTGTCGCTCGAGGCGTTGCTCGCCGCATCATGTGGCGTGTCGGCGCTGCGATCGATGCGCGACCGCCTGAGCAGGTGGCGACTGACGCCGTCCTCGGTGCGCACCGAGTTTCGACTGCTCCGCCGTCTCTTCGCTCGAGGCGTTGCTCGCCGCACCACGTGGCGTGTCGCCGCTGCGATCGCTGCGCGATCGCCTGAGCGGCGCCACGCCTCGTGGTGCGAATGGGCCGGCTGATACGCCGGGTTCTGTTCACCGGGCGCTTTCGCGACACCGGCTGGACGGCCATCTCTCTCGGGACTACGTTGCCGCAGCCCTCCAGCGGTCTACCCGGGAACGGGACGGGCAGCCCCATCGTTCCCTGTCTGACCTTGCTCCGGACGAGGTTTACCGAGCCGGCCGCGTCACCGCGGCCGCTGGTGGGCTCTTACCCCACCGTTTCACCCTTACCCGGCGCTTGCGCACCGGGCGGTCTGCTTTCTGTGGCACTGTCTCGCGGGTTGCCCCGGGTGGGAGTTACCCACCGTCCTGCCCTGTGGAGCCCGGACGTTCCTCGGCGCACGATCGGAACCGTGCGACGCGACCGTCTTGCCGACCCACTCGCACTCCGAGTCTAGCGTTGGCGGGCGGCACCCGGATCGCCGCGGCATCCGGGTGCCGCCGCCGACAGACTTGATGTCGGTGCGGTCAGAGGCCGGACTCGTCGGTGCGCACCAGGATGCGGTCGCACTCGGGGCACAGCACGACCTCGTCGGGGGCCGAACGTCGCACGGACTCGAGGTCCGAGCCGGTCAGCGTGATGCCGCAGCCGCCGCAGGTGCGGGCGCGCAGCAGCGCGGCGCCGACTCCCCCGCCGCGTACCCGTCGCTGCTCGTAGAAGGCGAGCAGCGGCTCCGCGACGCCCTCGGCGACGACGGCGCGATCGCGCTCTGTCTGCTCTCGTTCCACGCCGAGGCCGCCTGCGGCCGCATCGCGCTCGGCCTCGAGTGCGGCGACGTCGGTGACGATCGCGGCACGCTGGAGGTCGATGCTCGACAGGGCCACCTCCGCCTCATCGACGCGTTCCATGACGACGAGTTCCTGCTCCTCGAGGTCGCTCAGGCGACGACGCAGCGAGACGAGTTCGGCCTCGAGTGCCGAGACGTCCTTCACCGAGGACGTGTGCTGCAACCGCTCGCTGTCGCGTGCGATGCGCGCCTCGACCACGGCGACGTCGGACTCGAGACGCTTCAGCTCGATGCGTGCGTCTTCGAGCGTGCCGAGGGCCTCGGCACGGGTGCCGCGCACGGCCTGGTCGTGCGCGGCGAGCTCTGCGAGCGGCCCGGCCTGGGGCAGCGAACCGAGGCGGTGCGCGAGCTGCGCGAGGCGGGTGTCGAGCGACTGGAGCCGCAGCAGATGTTCTTGTTCGGCGGGGCTGGCCTTCACGTGGTGCTCCTCATGGGATCGGGTCGTCGGTGAGGACGGTGGTCTGGTGTGCTGCTCACTGCACGATCTGGAAGTCCCAGGGGTCGGTGCGGAGTTCGGAGACGATGACGGTGAGCTCGGGGTGCGCGGCGCGCAACTGCGCGGCGGCGACATCGAGCCAGAGCCACTCGCTCGCCCAGTGCGAGACATCGACGAGCACCGGGCCACCGGTGAGCTTCGCCTGCTCGCGGGCTTCGGATGCCGGGTGGTGGCGCAGGTCCGCGGTGATGTACGCGTCGGCGGCGCGAACGGCTGGGTCGCCGAGCAGCGAGTCGCCCGCGCCACCGCAGACCGCGACCGTCTCGACGGGGTCATCGAATCCGCCGGAGACGCGCACGCCCGTCGCCGTCGGCGGAAGGAGCTCGGCGAGCGTCCTGGCGAGGCGCCCGACCGTCGTGGGCTCGGGCAGGCGCCCGACGCGACCGAGGCCGAGCGCGGCATCGATCGACGGCTGGATGGGCTTCGTGTCGACGAGGCCCAGGCGATCGGCGAGCACCGCCGAGGTGCCGTCCGCGACGACATCCGCGTTGGTGTGCGCCGCGACGAGGGCGCAGTCGGCGCGGATGAGTCGTGCGAGGATCGAGCCCTTGTACCGGTCTTCGGCGACCGAGGTGACCCCGCGCAGCAGTAGGGGGTGGTGGGCGATGACGAGGTCGGCACGCTCCGAGATCGCCTCGTCGATCGTCTCGGAGACGGCATCGACGGTGAACAGCACTCGGCGCACTTCGGCAGCGGGGTCACCGGTCACGAGGCCGGAGGCGTCCCACGACTCGGCGCCCGCGATCGGCCAGAGACGTTCGATCGTCGTCAGCATGTCGGCGAGGGTGTCGGTCACCCGCCCAGCCTACCTTCGGAGCGCCCGCCGGCACGGCGCGCCGCTGCGCTGCATCCGCTCTGCAACCGCGTCGATCAGGTGTCAGCGGGGATCAGGTGCCCCATGCGGTCGCGCTTCGCACGAAGGTAGGCGAGGTTCGACGGTCCGGCACCGGTCACGAGTGGCACGCGTTCGACGACGTCGATGCCGTGCTCGGTCAGTTGTGCGATCTTGTCGGGGTTGTTCGTGAGGAGCCGCACCGAGGTCAGCCCGAGATCGGCGAGGATCGCAGCGGCGGACGCGTACTCGCGGTCGTCGGCCGGCAGCCCGAGCGCCGTGTTCGCGTCGAGCGTGTCGAGCCCCGACTGCTGCAGACGATAGGCCTTGAGCTTCGCGATCAGGCCGATGCCCCGGCCCTCGTGGCCACGGAGGTAGATGACGACTCCCCCGGCCGCGATGCGTTCGAGGGCGAGGTCGAGCTGCGGCCCGCATTCGCACTTCTCCGACGAGAACACCTCGCCCGTCAGGCATTCGGAGTGCACGCGCACGAGCGCGCCCTGCGTCACGGGAGCCATCGAGACGATCGCGAGGTGCTCATCGCCCGTGACGAGGTCGCGATAGGCGCGGAATCGGAAGCGTCCGTGGGCGGTCGGGATCTCGGTCTCCACCTCGAACGCGACGCGCTCCGCGATCGTGTGCGCGTGCGCGGCCTCACGAGTGGACTCGGACTGGTGCAGCATCCGTCATCGCCTTTCGGTTCGTGCGGTCTCGAGCGCCGCCGCGACGGTCGCGACGAGTCGGACTCCGGATTCCCGGAACTTGGCGACGCCCTCGCGTTCGAGGGTCGCGGTGACGTCGTCGTAGGAGATGCCGAGGTCGGCGAGGGCGGCGAGCACCGTGCGGGACTCGTCGGCGGTGCCCGTGACCGTGTCGCCGCGGATCCTTCCGTGGTCGAAGACGGCCTCGAGGGTCTTCTCGGGCATCGTGTTGACGACGTCGCGCGCCACGAGCTCCTCGACGTACATGGTGTCGGGCAGTGACGGATCCTTCACCCCGGTGGATGCCCAGAGCGGCCGCTGCACGTTCGCGCCGAGCGCCACGAGGCGCCGCGCCCGATTGCCGGCGAACTCCCGGGTGAAGGTCTCGTAGGCGAGCCGGGCGTTGGCGATGCCGGCGCGACTCCTGAGCGCGTGAGCCTCGCTCGACCCGATCTCGTCGAGCCGGCGGTCGACCTCGGTGTCGACGCGCGACACGAAGAACGACGCGACCGAGCGGATGCCTCGGAGGTCGATGCCCGCCTCGTGGGCTCGTTCCAGTCCCGTGAGATACGCGTCGATCACGGCGCGATACCGGTCGAGACCGAAGATCAGGGTGACGTTGACGCTGATTCCGAGCGCGATCGCCGCTGTGATGGCCGGCACCCCCTCGGCGGTCGCGGGGATCTTCACGAACACGTTCGGGCGATCGATGTGCTCGGAGAGCGACCCTGCCTCGACGAGCGTCGCCAGCGCGTCGTGCGCCGCGTCGGCCCCGACCTCGATCGAGACCCAGCCGTCGACGCCTCCGGTGGCATCGAAGACCGGCCGCAGGATGTCGGCCGCGCGGGCCACGTCGTCCGTCGTGAGCGCGAAGACGACGTCCTCCGCCGACATGTTCCCGTCGGCGAGGGCGGCGATCTGCTCGTCGTAGGAATCGCTCCCGCCCACGGCCGCGGCGAAGATCGTCGGATTGGTGGTGACGCCGACGACGTCGCGCTGCGCGATGAGGCGCTGCAGGTCGCCGCTGAGGATGCGCTGCCGCGACAGGTCGTCGAGCCAGATGCTGACGCCGGCGTTCGCAAGCGCCGCGGTCGGCGTCGGCGGCGGTGGTTGCGAGCCGGCGCGGGCGCTCACAATTCCTCCAGCGGAACGCCCTCGTCGGCGAGACGCAGCGGGTCGACCCGGTCGCCCCGGCTGATGATGCCCTGCACTGCTTCGTTCACGTCCCAGACGTTCACGTTCATTCCGGCGACGACTCGGCCGTCGACGACCCAGAACGAGATGAACTCACGGCGGGCCCGGTCGCCGCGGTAGACGATCTCGGCGCCACGGGTCAGCGGGCCGAAGCCCGAGTACTCCATGCCGAGGTCGTACTGGTCGGTGTAGAAGTACGGGATGTCGTCGTAGGACTCGAGTTCTCCGAGCATCGAACGGGCGGCCGCCGCGCCGCCGTGCAGCGCGTTGGCCCAGTGCTCACTGCGCAACCTCATGTCGGCGAGCGGATGGTAGGCCTCGGCGATGTCGCCCGCGGCGTAGACGTTCGGCAGGTCGGTGCGAAGCGCGGCATCCGTCAGCACCCCGGAGTCGATCGCGGCTCCAGCGCCCCGTGCGAGGTCGAGGTTCGGGCTGGCGCCGACGCCCACCAGCACGAGGTCGGCGTCGAACTGCTCACCGGTGTCGAGCCGCACCCCGGTGACACGGCCGCGCTCCCCCACGATCTCGGAGACGACGACCGACGGACGCAGGTCGACGCCGTGCTCGACGTGCAGCTCGGCGAACATGCTGCCGAGCTCGTCGCCGAGTGCGTTCGCGAGGGGAATGGGGTCGCGCTCGAGCACAGTCACGTCGTTGCCGAGCGTGCGTGCCGTGGCGGCGACCTCCATGCCGATCCAGCCCGAGCCGATCAGCACGAGGCGTCTGCCGCCAGGGGCGAGCTCGGCGTGCAGCGCCTCGGAGTCGTCGAGTGTGCGGAGCGTGCGCACGCCGTGCAGCTCGGCGCCGGGAATCGCGAGCCGTCGCGCGGTCGATCCGGTCGCGAGCAGCACGGCGTCGTACGCGATCGAGTCGCCTGAATCGAGTTCGACGCGCTGGGCGCTCGGGTCGAGCGCGGTGGCTGCTGTGCCGAGGCGGAGGTCGATGTCGTGCTTGCGATACCAAGCGGATGACTCGACGAAGACCGAGTCGCGGTCATCGGTTCCGGCCAGGAACCCCTTCGACAGGGGCGGCCGGATGTACGGGAGGTGCAGCTCGGCTCCGATCAGGTGGATGCCGCCGTCGAAGCCCTCCTCGCGGAGCGTCCTTGCTGCGGTGGCTCCGGCGAGACCCGCTCCGACGATCACGAAGTTCGATGCGCTGCTCACGACCACCCGCCTCCGATGCGACGCGGTCGCACCTCATGCTCTCGACTGTACGAGCGCGAATTTCTTAAGTCAACGATTCTTGTTTTAGATGGATCTCTTTCGTCAAGAAGTGCCGTTTTAGAGTTAAGCTGGCACGCATGGACGACTCCGCACGCCAGGACGACCTCGCGGCCGTCGCCTCGATCGCGGACCCGCAGCGACGGGCCCTGTTCGAGTTCGTGGCGCGGCATCCTGAGCCCGTCGGGCGCGATCAGGCCGCCGGCGCACTCGGCATGGCCCGCGGAACCGCGGCCTTCCATCTCGACCGGCTGGTGGAGGCGGGCCTGCTCTCCACGGAGTTCCAACGGCGTACGGGGAGGTCGGGGCCCGGCGCCGGTCGCCCCGCGAAGCTCTACCGTGCGGTCCCCGGCGAGATCTCGGTGTCGGTGCCCGAGCGTCACTACGACCTCGCGGCGGAGCTGCTGAGCCGTGCGGTCGAAGAGTCCGACCGCACCGGTGACGCCGTCCGTCCGACGCTCGAGCGCGTGTCGGCGAGGCTCGGTCGTGCGCTCGGCAGGACGTCCGACTCGATGACCGAAGTGCTGGAGCGACTCGGCTACGCCCCCGTCGACGACGGCGCCGACGGAATGCTGCTCACGAACTGCCCGTTCCATCGGGTGGCGCAGAACCACACGTCGACGATCTGCGCGGCGAACGCGGCCCTGCTGCGTGGCGCGTCCGAAGGACTCGAGGAGAGCCGGTGCAGGGCCGTGCTCGAGCCTCGCGACGGCTACTGCTGCGTGCGGCTCGTGGCGACCAGGTCGGATGGCACGGTCAGCTCGCGGGCAGGAGGTTGATGCTCGGACGGCTCGAGAGAGACCCGTCCCACTCGACGTCGAACCCCGCCTCGGCGCACGCGGCGACGACACCGTGCCCGGCTTCGAGCATGACGGCCGCTCCTCCATCGGGCGCGCCCCAGAACGCCAGGTCGAGGTGGCCGGTCGCGCGTGCTCTGCTGGAATCCTGTCGCGTATAGAAGCAGAACCCGACGATCTCCGTCGCGCCGAGCCCCCGGGCGTGCACGATCGCCGTGCAGTCGTCGAATCCGTCGGACTGCGTCGTCCCCGCGTCGGCGGCCGTCACGTATCCGCGATCCTCGAGCTGCTCGAAGATCGCGGCGATCTGACGCTCGGCCGCCTTCCACTCGGCAGGAGTGAGTCGCCGCTCGAACCGAACGGGCTGCACCGTGGCAGGAACGGCGCGACCCGTGAGCTCGGCGAGGTACTCGACCACAACGGCGGCATCCGCGTTCTCGGTGATGTGATTGCCGTACTCGTCGCTGACATCCGGGTTCGCACCCGCGGCGATGAGGGCTTCGAGCGGGCCGATCGAAGGAGAGAACTCGGCAGCGAGATACAAGGCCGTACGACCGTCGGCGGTGAGCAGGTCCACCGTCGCGCCGGCGTCGACGAGCGCCTCGATCACGACGGTGGCCGCTTCGGCGCTCGCCTCGGATGCGGCAGCCGCTCGGTGGAGCGCCGTCCAACCGTGTGCATCGACGGCGTCGGGGTCTTCGCCGCGTCCGAGCGCCCGAACAACGCCCGACCGATCGGCCAGCTCCGCGGCGGTGTGGAGTCTCATCGTGCCACCGTAGCTGCAGGGTCGTCCGGCCACTCATTGGGTTCTCTCATGGGGTGAGATGCGATTCGCAAGTTGAATTCAGGTGGTCGCGGCGTTGCAGCGATTCATCAGGAAGTGACCTCGTCATCCGCTCCACCAACAAGATCGTGGGCTATGCGTGGCGCAGCGCATACCCGATCGGCTCCAGGTCCACCCACCAGGCAAGCGAATCACCTTTGTCGAGCACGGGAACCCGGTCCATGCGCACCGCGGTCTCGAGTGAGTCGAAGTAGCCCGTGGATGGCTCGATCGCGATCACCGGTACGGGGCTGTAGGCGCCGGCGTCGAACCAGAGGCCCAAATACGGACATGCCGCCGACCACCGCATACCGAGTTCAGCACCGTCCGGCCGGACGAGCCGCGCCTCATTCACGGGGAACCCGGGATCCGCGTAGAGCTTGCGACATCCGCCGGCAGCGACGGAATCGATGGTCGCGAGCAGCGGATCCCAGTCGACGGTCGGGGTGGCCGGGTCGAGCACGTCCACGACGCGGGCCACGGAGGCCGGCACCTCGACCCGCGTGCCAGCCGGCGCATCGAACTGAGGGTGCGCGGCCCACAGGAACGGCATTCGACGTTCCAGCGCTGTCGCACGGTACTCGAGTCTGAGTCCTGCGATCGTCGGCCGGATGCGCCGCTCGAATCGGTACCCGAGCGAGTCGCCGATGGCACGAACCGTGTCATCGGCGACCTCAAACTCGCGATCCCAGAGATCACCGTGGTCGGGTACGTTCCGCCCGTCGATTCGGCATCCGACGATGGATGGGGCGCATTCGTCCCACCCGCGCATCTCTGCGTCGACGAATACCCGACCTCGACCGGCCGCGCGTTCCGGATCCCCCTGCGACAACCATTCAGTGCCGTCGGCACCGAGCAGCGAGCAGATCTTCGCGCCCCGCGCCGGGTCGATCGTGGCCGTGAGGTCGCCGCCGCGAACCGTGATCACTTTCTGGCCCTCGTAATGGCGTCGAGCAGGCTTCGGGCGGCGACCGCGGGGTCGTCCGCCCGCGTCAATGCCGAACCGATCCCGACAGCAGTGGCTCCGGCGCGAATCCATTCGGGAGCGGTTGTTGGAGACACCCCTCCGGTCGGCACAGTTTCGAGCCACGGCAATGCACGCCGCACCTCGTCGAGCGCCATCGGGGTCCACAGCGACGCCGGGAACAGCTTCACTGCCGTCGCCCCAGCGCGTACGGCGCTGACCGCTTCGGTCGGCGTCGCGACTCCGGGGAGCACGTCGAGCCGCGCCTCCACTGCGCCGCGCACGACCTCGGGGTCGAAGACGGGCGACACGATGAAACGCGCCCCAGCCTCGGCCGCCGCGGCAACCTCGGCCGATGTGAGCACTGTGCCGACACCGATCGCGACGCCCGAGGGCGCCTCTGCGGCGGCGTCGCGCACTACATTGAGCGCGTCGGGGGTGACGAGCGATACCTCTATTGCGCGAAGCCCGGCTTCGATGAGGGTCGCCACGGAGGTCGCTGCAGTCTCGGGCGAGCCTGCACGCACAATCGCAACGATGCCCTGCTCGCGGATGACATCGAGCGCTCGGGGGACGTCACTTGATGCCACGCGGACCGTCATCGCGAATCCTCGGACAGCCGCGGGATGTCCCCGCGCGTGAGCACGACCTCTGCGGCGGCGTGCGTCGCTCGCTTCAACGCCTGCTCCAGCGTCGCCGACTCGAGCATGCCTGCCAGGAACCCTGCCGCGAAGGCATCACCAGCCCCGACCGTGTCGACGACATCGGCGGCGGCGACGAGGGCGCCGACCGTAGCGGTGCCGGAGTCATCGATCGCGACCGCCCCGTCGGGACCTCGTTTGACGACGACGACCCGGCATCCCTGAGCCCGGAGCGCCTCAACGACTGTGTCTACCGCGACGTCTGAGGCTGGCGTGAGACCCGCGAGGACGGCCAGCTCATCGACGTCGCCGATCGCGATGTCGACGCAGCCGCGCAGTGGCGCGAGGGCCGCGGCGAACGCGGCTCGATCGGCCAGCGCGGGTCGCAAATTCGGATCGACCGCGATCAAGGCTCCCGACTGTCGCCCGAGCTCCACGGCGCGCTGCACCGCCGCGGCGGCAGATGCCGATCGAACCGCGGTGATGCCGGTGACGAACACCACGTCGATGTAGGGGGTCCACGCGTTGTCGACGTCGGCGGGGCTGATCGCCTCAGCGGCGGCGCCGTTGCGCAGGTGCACGGCCTCGCCGCGCTCGACACCGCCGATCGTGCGCACGAGCACTCCGGTCGGGCGCGTATCGAAGCCGACGCTCGCGTCGAGGCGGAGTCCGTCGAGCTGATCGGCGACGGCTTGGCCGAGCGCGTCGTGGCCGACACGGGTGACGATCGTCGCACGGTGCCCTGCGGCGACGAACCCTGCAGCCACGTTCACCTCCGCGCCCGAGACGATTCGCGTGAAGCGCGTCGCCTTTGCGAGTCGACCAGGCGGGTCCGCGTGTGCCTCGGCTCCCCCGACGTCTCCGGTCGTCCGGTCTACCGCATCGGCGAGGAAGACGGCGAGCGCCTCGCCGACGCTGAACAGGCGGCGGGTCACGTGGCCACCGTCGTACTCAGACCGCCATCGACCGGCATGACGATGCCTGTGACAAACGAGGCATCGTCTCCTGCGAGAAATACCACCACGGACGCCACCTCTTCGGGACGGCCGAATCGGCCGAGCGTTGCTTGGCGCATGGCGGCGGCACGGTCGGCATCATCGACTGAATCCCAGACCCTCGTCATGATCGATCCGGGCAGCACCGCGTTCACGCGAACGTGCGGCGCGTACTCGAGCGAGAGTTGCCGGGTCAGCGCAACGACCCCGCCTTTCGCGGCCGCATACGCCGGGTGTCCTGGCCATGCGAACAACGCATGCATGCTGGCGACGTTCACGACTGCCCCACGGGCGGCTGTGAGCGAGTCATGGAACGTCCGCACCGATCGATACACGCCACCGAGGGTGACGTCGAGGATCGCATGCCAGGCGGCCGGATCGAGTTCGTGCGCGGGCGCGACCACGTTCATGAAAGCGTTGTTCACGATCACGGCTGGAGCGCGGCCGGCGCCTCGCAATTCGGCGGAGAGGGCCGCCCACGAATCATCCGCTGCGACATCGAGGACGTGCGCGGTCGCGCTGTGTCCCGCATCGCGGAGCTGGCCAGTGACGGCGTTCGCGGCTTCGCCGTCGAGGTCGGTGACCACCACGTCGTCGCCTCGCTCACCGAACGCCCGTGCGATGGCAGCCCCTATGCCGTGGCCCGCTCCCGTGACGAGCACCACGCGGCTCATCGGGCGTACTCCCGGGACACGAGCGCGAGCAGTGCAGGGCCTTGTCCCCACGGCACGACGTAGCCACGGGGCACTGCGAGGTAGTGGTCAGCGACCGTGCTCGCATAGACCGCGGCCGAGACGTCTCGCAGCTGCGCATCGGCATCGAGCGAGCACAGCACCGCATCGCGGGCGCGCCGGGACGCCGGTCGGAGGACCTCGGCGTCGCCGATGCCGAGGGCGACGGCCTCGCTCATCGCGTATGCCATGAACGCGGCAGTCGACGCCTCATCGCCGGTGCCGGGCCGGTCGACGAGCACATCCCAGTGTCCGTCGTTGCGCTGCAGTGCGGCCATCCGATGGAGCAACCGGGCCGCGGATGCCACGAGGCGCTGCTCCCCCGCGTCGAGGTCGCTCAGGGTGCCCGGCGCAACAATGCGATGCGCACGGAGCTCGGCCACCACCTCGAGCAGCCCGAGTGCCGCCCATCCCTGGCCGCGGCCCCAGCCCGGCCCGAACGACCCGGGTTCACCCTGCAGGGCGAAATGGTCGAACAATCCGTCATCGCGCTGCAGCAGCCGGACATATCCCTCGGCCTGGGCGACGCCGTCCCACAGGAGCGTCGCGTCGCCGGTGACGCGGCCCAGCGCGGCGAAGAACGGCGGATCGAAGTGCAGGCAGTCGACGAAGACGCCCGCAGGCGGGTCGTCGAGGAGCGCGCGATCACGGGCAGTCGTCGGAGGGTCTCCGTACGGCTCGAGCAAGGGTGACGTGTCCCACGTCACATACACACCAGCGAGCGTACGCCGCGTACGCAGGTACTCGGCGAGCTCTCGCAGCGTATCAAGGAGCTGCGCATCGGCATGACGTTCTGCGAGCCGGACCAGCGCGCGACCGGGTACCGTGCAGTCGAGCCTCGCGAACGGCTTCGCCCGGGTGGCCCAAGCGCGAGCCCACCCGTGCGCGAACCGTTCCCAGCGGTCGTCGCCGAGGTCTTCGGATGCCGCCATCAGCGCCTCGAACGCGACCGAGTCGCCGAAATCCCAGGTCTTGAACTGAAGGTTCAGGAGGGCATCCGCAACTCGACGCGCGAGCTCCGGAGTATCGGCCTGATCGGCGCGGGGCCCTGCCCGCCGGGTGTTGCGGAGCGCGTCCTCGGCGTGCGATTCGGCGGCGTACTCGTCAGCGCCCCAGGCGACGCCGGTCATCGCGCTGCCCAAACAGCCGCAGAGCCGAGCGCACCGGCCCGGTGCGCGCGGCCGGACTTCACTAGCCGCTCGAGGTGCCCGGCGACGGGGAACGCCAGGGCCCCCTGGGTGCCATGCTCGGGCCAGTCACCGGCGATCGGGTTGAGCTCGGCGACGAGCTCGGCGAGTGTGCGACCACCGGGTCGGGAGATCGCGACAGCCACGAGCGACTCGAGACGCCCGACGAAGGCTCGGCTCTCGGCCAGGAACTCCCGCGCGCGGTCGCCGCGCATCGTCGGATAGTGTGCGGTGAGCAGCAGTTCACGATCGGTCAGCTCGAGCGCGGCAATCGTGTCGAGGTAGTCGTCGACGTAGCGATAGGTCGGCGGGAATGCCGGGGAGCCGTCGGCGAGACGCACCGACGATCCCAGGACGGCATCGGCCACGAGCAGTGCATCTGCCCAAGGGGCATCCACTGCGACGTGCCCGCGCGTGTGGCCGGGCACTGCGCGGATCACCGCGATCCGCCCTCCGCCGAGGTCGACCTCGGCGCCGTCGTCCGCGGTGCCGTCGAGGCGAGACTCCCGGGTCACCGAACGGCACCACTCGAGCACCGCAGGATCTTCATCCCACCCGAAGTCGTCGACGAGGCCGCGTGCGCGATGCGCGAGGTAGTCGTCGAAGTCCTCGATGGCAGCGCGGTCGGCGGGCCCGGCCACGATCCGGGCATTCGCGAATGCTGCCCGCGCGTCGGCGACACCACCGAAGTGGTCGACGTCGCAGTGCGACACGACGACGGTCGTCACGCTCGTCGCATCGATCCCCAGAAGGTCGAGCGCTGGCAGGACATGGTCGGGGATCGTGCCATCGACGCCGGTGTCGTAGAGGAGCGCCGTGTCATCTCCGGCGAGGATGTAAAGACTCGCGTACCGGTCGCCGAGTGGGGTGTCGATGCGATGGACGCCCGGCGCGAGCTCGACAGGATGCGCCTTGTGGTCGACCGTCATCATCGCCCCTTGAACGTTGGTTGCCGCTTCTCGGCGAACGCCGCCTGCCCTTCGACGGCGTCCTCGGTCGTCATCAGGTACGAGAACGAGTCGTTCTCGATGTGCAGCGCCGCGTCGATCCCCACATTCTGGGCGACCCTCACCATGTACTTCGTCCGCTGCGTGGCGATCGGGGCGAGGGTCGCGATCCGCTCAGCGACGTTCGATGCCGACTCGAGGAGCTGCTCGCGCGGCACGAGTTGCTGCACGAGACCGATGCGGTGCGCCTCGTCGCCGTCGATCCGGTCGCCGGTGAGGAGGATTCGCGAGGCGTGGCCCGGGCCGATGAGGCGGGTCAGGAACTGCGTCTGACCCGAACCCCCGTGCCAGCCCCAGCGGATCTCACCCGCGCCGAAAGAGGCGTCGGGACTCGCGATGCGAATGTCGCATGCACTCGCCATCTCGAGGCCCCCGCCGATGCAGTATCCATGGACTGCCGCGACGGCCGGCTTGCGGATCAACCACACGGCCCGGGCGTAGTCGGTGCGGTTGTCGAAGCGGTTGCGGTAGCTCCAGTTGTCGCCGTACTCATCGAGGTCGGTGATGTCGCTGCCGGCGCTGAATGCACGATCTCCCGCGCCGTACAGCAGCACGGCACGGATCTCGGGGTCGTTGTTGATCTCGAAGACGAGATCGTTCATCCGGTGGTCCATCGCGACCGTCATGGCGTTGAGCTTGGCGGGGCGGTCGAGGACGAGGTGCGCGACGTGGCCGTGGCGCTCGAGGCGGACTTCGCCGTCGGTGTGTCCGTTCATCGTGTGTTCTCCAGGTTGCGGTGAGTGTGGATCGAGGGAGCTTCGCGGCGACGCGGTGGCATCCGTCGGGTCAGGCGGGCAGGCCGACGGCGCGCTGTCCGCTGCGCCGCTGCTGGATGACGACCGCGATGACGAGCAATGCGCCCTTTGCGACGTTCTGCCAGAACGGGTTGACGCCGAGGACGGTGAGTCCGTTCGAGAGCACGCCGAGCAGGATCACGGCGAGCACGGTGCCCGTGATCGTGCCTTTGCCGCCCGTGAGCGCAGCGCCGCCGAGCGCCGCGGCGGTGATCGACTCGAGTTCAAGGCCCTCACTTCCGGACACCGGCTGACCACTACCGGTGCGCGCGGTGAGCAGCACGCCCGCGAGTCCGGCCACTGTTCCGACCAAAACGTAGACGCCGACGATGTAGCGATTGAGGTTGATGCCGGACAGGCGTGCGGCAGTCGGGTTCCCGCCGATGGCGTAGATGTTGCGGCCGATGTCGGTGTACTTCAGCACGAGCGCGGCGGCGACCGCGATGAACACGAACAGGTAGATGAGCACCGGGATGCCGAGGAACGTGCCGCGGCCAAGTGCGGTGAAGACCGGGTCGTTGCCGGTGTAGCCCTGCGACCGGCCGCCGGAGAGAATCTGCGCGAGCCCCTTGAAGGCGGCGAGCGTCGCGAGCGTCGCGATGACCGCGTTCACCCGGCCGTACACGATGATGAGCCCGTTCACGAGCCCGCAGGCCAGGCCTGCGGCGAGGGCCGCGCCGATCCCCATCCAGGATGAGGCGGTGCTCGTGAAGACCATCGCGCTCACGACCGAGGTGAGCCCGGCGACGGATCCGACCGAGATGTCCAGCGCACCGAGGAGGATCACGAGCGTCTGCACGATCGCCAGGATGCCGAACACCGTGATCGACGTGCCGATCGACAACAGGTTCTGGTAGCGGAAGAAGTTGGGGTCCTGCCAACCGATGACGGCGATGAGCAGGATGAGGGCGATGACAAGGCTGAGGTTCTGCACGCCGATTCGGGCGAACAGGCTGCGAGCCGGGCTCTTGGGTCGCGGCGGGGATTCTGGGGCGCGCAGAGCGGGCGGCTGGGTGGTAGCGGACACGCGGGTCTCCTTCGATGCGGTCATGCCGAAACGATCGGCTCGGATTTGGGCAATGCGAGCGCGAGGATCGCCTCTTCAGTCGCATCGGCGTGATCAACCTCGCCGACGATGCGCCCGCCTTGCATGACGAGGATGCGGTCGGCCAAGCCGATCACCTCCGGGAGTTCTGACGAGATCACGAGCACGGCGGTGCCGCTGCTAGCGAGCTCATCGATGACGGCGTAGATCTCGGCCTTCGCGCCGACATCGACGCCGCGAGTCGGTTCGTCGAGGATGAGCACCTTCGGCCTGCGGGCCAGCCAGCGGCCGAGGACGACCTTCTGCTGGTTCCCGCCCGAGAGCGTGCGCACCTCGGTCTCCATGTCGGGAGTGCGGACGCGCATCCGATCGATGAGCGCAGCGACGATGCGCCGTTCCTCTCGACGTCGCACGACGCGCACGCGCGAGATGCGGTCGAGGATGGCGAGGCTCATGTTGTCGCGCACCGACCGCTGCAGGAGGAGCGCCTGCGCCTTTCGCTCCTCTGGGGCGAGCCCGATACCGGCGCGAATCGCATCGGCGGGCGAGCCGAGCGTCACCCGGACCCCATCGACCGATACCGAACCCTCGCGGTGTGGGAGGTCGCCGATGATGGTGCGGGCCAACTCGGAGCGGCCGGCGCCGATGAGTCCGGCGAGCGCAACGACTTCGCCGGCGCGCACGGTCAGGTTCACGTCGTGAACGTCGTCGTTCTCGAGACCCTCGACGCGGAGCACCTCGGCGCCGTCAACGACGCGCGTCCGCTGGAAGAGCGATCCGAGATCGCGTCCGACCATCAGCCGCACCAGCTCGGCCTCGTCGGTCTCGGCGAGCTCGCGCACGCCGGCGAGCTCACCGTCACGCAGTACGGCGACGCGGTCGGCGATCCGGAAGATCTCGTGCATTCGATGCGACACGTAGACGACGGCGACGCCATCGTCTCGCAGCCGGCGAATGAGCCGGAAGAGCGCCTCGACCTCGTTCTCGGTCAGCGACGAGGTGGGCTCATCAAATGCGATGACCTCCGGACGGTCGACCAGCCCACGCATGATCTCGACGAGCTGACGTTGCGCGGGCGACAGGGTCCCACCGAGTGCAGCCGCGTCGAGGGTGTCCGAGAATCCGTACTCGGCGAGTGCATCGCGAGTGTTCGCGCGGACCCGGCCCGCCGAGAACGCCCGGGCCCTTCGCGGAAGGTTACCGATGAAGATGTTCTCGGCGACGGTGACGTCGTGGACGATCTCAGGCTCCTGGGCGATGACCCGGATGCCCCGCCGACGCGCATCGATCGAGGAGCGGAGGACAACGTGCTCACCATTCAGGGCGATCGTGCCGTCATCGGGCGCGTAGTCGCCGCTCAGGATCTTGAGCATCGTCGACTTGCCGGCGCCATTCTCTCCGAGCAGGGCCAGCACCTCGCCGGCCCGGATCTCGAGGTTTATGCCGCGAAGCGCGCGGACGCCGGTGAATGTCTTGGTAAGGCCGGAGATGGCAACCGTCGTGGTCATGGGTCGAGTCCCTTGTCAGTTTGCGATGGTCGATCGTGGTGGCGGGCGGATGACGCTCGTCGCGTCTCCGCCCGCTCACGATGGATCAGGTGCAGACGACTCCCGCGTCCTCCCATGTGTCGGGTCCGACGATCGTCGTGTCGGCGATCGTATTCGCCGGGAGTTCGACGCCGTTCTTCACCTGATCGACGAGCACCTCGACGGCCGCCTTGCCGACGTCGACTCCGCTGATGAACAGCGCGGCCTTGTTGCCCGACTCCACTCCGGCGGCCCAGTCCTTGCAGGTGAGGTACGCGCCGAGGCCGACGCCGATGATGTTGTCGGGGCTGAACCCTGCGTTCTGCAGGGCGGTCACCGCACCGGTCTCCGACTCGTCGTTGCAACCCCACACCACCCAGTTCGTGACGTCAGGGTTCGCGGTGATCGCGGCGGCGGTCTTGTCCTGCGCCTCGATGTTGGTAGCGTCGGTGCCGACGCGGACGACCTCGAGTTCGACGCCGGTCGCCTCCGTGAAGGTGTCGTATGCGCCGTCGTTGCGGTCTTCGCAGGTCTGCAGGTCTTCCTTCGATACGCGGATGATCTTCGTGTTCTCCGCGGTCCAGTCGGTCTCCGCGAACAGTCGCGCCGCTTCGGTGCCGACCTGCTCGCCCATCGAGCGGCCATCGAACCCGACGAAGGGCGCCGCATTGCCGTCGGCGTCCTCGATCGCGTCGTCGGTCGCGACGAGGGGAATGCCGGCCTTCTTCGCCGCCTCGATCACCTGAGGACCGATCTTCTGGTCGGGGACGACGATCGCGATGGCGTCGTAGCCCTGCGAGATGATCGTGTCGAGTTGGCTGATGGTCTCGTTGGCGTCGTCGCCGACGTTGATCGCGGTGACCTCAGCGCCGAGCTCGGCGGCTGCCTCCGAGGCACCGTCGATCTCGTCGATGAAGTACTGCTGGTCGCCCTGCTTCTGGATGTAGGCGATCCTGATCGTGCCGTCGTCGCCGGCGTCGTCACCTGAGGCGGCGCCGCCGTCAACCGTGCCACAGGCTGTGAGGGCGGCGGCGAGGCCGAGAATGCCAATCGCGCCGAGGGCCTTCGCTCCTCGACGCCGCGTGTGCTGCGATTGCATGTTGCTCCTTTGCGACATTGAATGCGTTCGTGAGCGGGATCCCTTCCGGCTCATTCATAATATAAACATACAATATGGTTCACGTGCAAGCTTGCCCCGCTTCTGATTTCGAGGACGGCCCTCGAGTCCCGGAGAAGCACACACCGGCGGCCCCGCCGGCCCGCATCGCTGGCGTGCCCCGTCGTCGAGACGCCGTTCACGGCGGGCGGCGACGCCGACGCGGCGGCCCTCGCCGCACTCGTCGACGATCTCTCCAGCGTCGGCACGCCGGGCATCATGCACCCCGGGTTCGCGTTCCGAGGCGCTTGCCTTGAGCGCCTCGGAACGCAACGAGCTCACTTCGGTGATCATCGATGGCGCCCACCGCGGCGGCATGCTGGCCGTCGCCTCCTTCTTCGATCACGCCACGCGGGTCGCCGTCGAACGCGCGGTGAGCGTCGCCGAACGTGGCGCCGATCTCATGAACGTGCTGGTTCTGCATCAACGCGGCGCCGACGCAACATCGGTCCACGAGCACGTTGAGTCGGTGCTCACGGCGATCTCGCCGACGCCGACCATCCTGCAGGTCGTTCCGTCGCAAGACGGCGCTTCGCTCGATGCGGGCCCCATTGCCGCGATCGCGTCGCGCGCGCCGAACCTCGTGTGCGTGAAGGTGGAGTCGACACAGCCCGTCCCACTGATCACGGCGCTGGCCGAGGCGGCGCCGCGGCTCGGCTGCCTTGTCGGCTCCGCCGGCGTGCAGATCATCGACGGACTGCGGCGGGGGCGGTGGGCGTCCAGTCCGGGTGTTCCTTCACCGAGCTGTACCTCGCCTGTTGGCGACGATGGTCCACCGGCGACACCGCCGGTGCGATCGTATTGCACACCCGGGTGCTGCCGAACTTGTCGCATTGGATGCAAGACGTCGACCTCATCGTCGCTGCGGAAGCGGATCTCACGCCTTCGCGGCCGCTTCCTCTCGGAGTTCGAATCCGAGCTCGCTTCACAACGGGGCGCCGCGGACCCTCACCATTCGGCGAATCCGCCGTCGGCGTGATGCCAACGCGGCGATCGCCAGGCATGGCCGCGCCGGTCGGCGTCGCGCACGGCAGTCTCGTCGATCTCAACACCGAGGCCGGCGCCGACGAAGCGATCGAAGGAACCGTCGACCAGGGCGAACGGCGACCGGTCGACGACGTAGTCGAGCAAATCAGCGTCGCCGTTGTAGTGGATCCCCATGCCATGTTCCTGAATGAGGAGGTTCGGGCTGGCGAACCCGATCTGGAGGCTCGCTGCAAGGGCGATCGGGCCGAGGGGGCAGTGCGGGGCGATCCTCGCGTCGAAGGTCTCGGCGAGAGCGGCGATGCGACGCGTCTCGGAGATGCCTCCGGCGTGGCAGACGTCCGGTTGCACGACCGCGACGCCCTGCTGCAGCACCGGCAGGAACTCCTGACGCGAGTACAGCCGCTCCCCCGTCGCGATGGGCACCGTCGTCGCATCGACGACGCGGTGCAACTGAGCGGATGCCTCGGGCACGACCGGCTCCTCGACGAAGAGCGGATGCAGCGGCTCGAGCAGCGGGACAACTCGGCGGCTGTCGGCGAGTGTGAGTCGGCCATGGAAGTCCAGCGCGAAATCGCGGCCCGGCCCGAGAACGTCGCGCGCGACCTGAGCACGTTCGACGATCGCCCGGGTCTCGGCGAGTGCGGCCAGCGGGGGCATCCGCCCGCTGGCATTCATCTTCACAGCGGTCATCCCAGCGGCTATGCGGCGCTCGATGTCGTCGGCGAGGGCCTCGGGCTCATCGCCGCCGACCCAGGCGTAGGCACGGACCCGATCGCGCACCGCGCCGCCGAGCAGCTCGTGCACCGGTCGACCGAGCCGTTTCCCGGCGATATCCCAGAGCGCCTGGTCGACTCCGGCCGCAGCACTGTTGAACACGGGACCGCCGCGGTAGAACCCGCCCTTGGTCATGGCGAGCCAGTGGTGCTCGATGCGACCTTCATCCGTGCCAAGGAGAAGCTCAGCGAACTCGGCGACGGCGACGCGAACGACCTCGGCGTGGCCTTCCACGATCGGCTCGCCCCAGCCGACCAGTCCGTCTTCGGTCTCGATCCGAACGAAGAGCCACCGCGGAGGAACCAGGAACGTCTCGATCCGTCCAATCGCCATGAGCGTCGCCTTTCTCAACCGAAGCAAAACGTGTAATAGTATTATCTTACTAATAAGGAGATGAGATGACCGAATCAATCGCTCAGGCCGGCGCCCTCGACGGGATCCGCGTGCTCGATGCCACTCAGATGCTCGCCGGGCCCCTCGCCGGCACCCGCCTGGGCGATCTCGGCGCCGACGTCATCAAGATCGAGTCGCCCCGCGGCGGCGAATTCAATCGCACGCACGGGTTCGACGACATCCGCGTGCACGGCGAGATGACCACCTTCCTCGCGGTCAATCGCAACAAGCGCTCGCTCGCGATCGACCTCAAGCACGCTGCGTCGCGCGAGATCATCTACGACATCGTTCGCGAGTCCGATGTGTTCCTGCAGAACTTCCGGCACGGCACCGCCGAGCGCCTCGGCATCGGCTACGAGCAGCTGCGCGAGATCAACCCACGGCTTGTGTACTGCTCGATCTCCGGCTACGGCCCCGTCGGCCCGTACCGTGACCGCCCGGGCCAGGACCTCGTCGTGCAGGGCTACTCGGGGTCGATGTTCTCCGTGGGCAGTGCCGAGGACGCACCGGAGCCCGGCGCACTTTGGGCGGCCGATGTCATGACCGGGTACCAGGCGGCGATCGGTATCCTCGCCGCGCTGGCTGCACGGACCCGTCTCGGCGTCGGCCAGAAGGTCGAGGTCGACATGCTCTCGATCGTGCTCGACGCCCAGTTGCAGGAGCTCGTCACCTACCTCAACACCGGTCGGCAGCCCGCCCGCGGCGCTGAGGCATCCGCGCACGCGTTCATCCCAGCACCGTATGGCGTCTACCGCACGAGCGACGGCTGGCTCACGCTCGCGATGGCTCCGTTGGCCTCGCTAGGCGAAGTGCTCGACGACGACTGGCTGCGATCGCTGACCGATTACAACGATGGACACGCGCTCCGCGACGACGTGTACCGGCACATCCGGCATGCCTTCGAGCACCAGACCACCGCGCACTGGATCGAACTGTGCGACCGCGTCAATGTTTGGGCGGGTCCGGTGCACGACTACGCCGGCGTCGCGAATGACCCGCATGTCGTCGAGACAGGCATGCTCGTCGAGCAGCCCTATGGCGAGGACGGGGCAACCGTCCGCACCGTCCGGCCACCCCTGCAGATGTCCGTCACACCGCCGACGATCCGCCGCGGTGCACCGGCACTCGGTGCCGACACCACTGCCATCCTCGCCGAACTCGGCTGGACCGACGAGCAGATCGCCGATGCAGTCCGATCCGGGGCGCTCGGCGTCGCGCCCGACGCCCTTGCACGTGTGTCCCAGTAGGCTCACCTCGTGAACAACTTCGGCGGACGCGGCCTGCACGGGCAGGTAGTCAACGAGCTGGGCACGCGCATCATGCGCGGAGAACTTCTGCCGGGCGACACGATCGATCCCGAACAGATCGCGCTCGAGTTCCAGGTGAGCCGCACCGTCGTGAGGGAGGCCCTGAAGGTACTCACGGCGAAGGGGCTGGTCGGTGCACGCCCCCGGTTCGGAACGTTCGTCACTGACCGCGCGAACTGGCAGCTCCTCGACGGCGATGTGATGAGTTGGCGGTCGTCCGATCAACCTGATCCACGGCTCGTGATGGAACTCGGCGAGGTGCGCCGACTCATCGAACCCGCCGCCGCCGGCATGGCGGCCGAGCGGCGCGACGCCGCGCAGCTCGAGCGCATCCGCGTGGCGTTCGATGCACTCGACCGGTCGTATCGTACCGACGACCCAGATCGCCCCGATCACACCGAGGCCGACCTCGAGTTCCATCGGGCACTGCTCGCGGCGTCGGGCAACGAACTGCTCGAGCGGTTCGAAGTAGTCCTCGCGCCGGCGCTTCAAGCGCGAGACCGCCTCGCCCACCAACACATGACCACGCTCGACTTCCTCGACGGGCATCGCGCCGTATATGACGCGGTCGCCGCGGGTGATGCGGCCGCCGCCGCCGAGCGGATGAGAGAACTGATGGACCTCTCCGCGAGCGACTCCGCCATCGCGCTCGGGCTATCACTCGGTGCCGCCGACCTCGCACACCCTTCGACACTGTCAACGTCGTCCAAAAGGTTGCACCGCTGATTCCTGACCGAAGCCGATGGATGCAGCGGATCCGGGCCAAAGACGTGCCGTTTGGCCAGATCCTGGGTGATGCGTCCACTCACTCGGAACGCGACGAGACATCCCAGTTCTGAGACAGCTGGCGCCGGCGACCTGTGCGTTGCATCGCGGATCTATAGTCCCGCTGCGCCGTTCTAGCCAAACTCGTGCCCTGCCCATGCCCCTCAATGATCGCGAGGTGCGGTCGCTGCGCGAGCCGCAGCCTCCGCTGGTGCAGTTTGATTAGGCCCCGCCAGGTAGTTTGCGGCGCTTCGTGGGTGAGTCGTGGGCGGTGATCGGCTGCTGTTCTCGCGTGTGGTGTCACGTCACCACTGGATAGGGTTGTCGGGTGAGCGAGGAAGCATTGGTCATGGGAATGCGGCTGCTTCCCGAGTCCGCTCGCCGACCAGCGCAGCTTCCGTCCGGAGCGGCGACGATCATCGGCGACATCCACGGCGGCGAGCTCTGGATCGTCGAGCGTGCCGACGGCAGTACCGCGGTCTACGACGAGCGCACTGGACGCGTGGAACGACTCAACACGAATCGCGCCGCGACGTCCGAGTGCCTTGCGGCGTTCGCCGCCTACTTCGATCCAGATCGGGCAGATGAGCCCAGCGTCATGACCGCGGCTCAGGCCGCCGAGCGCCTTGCAGCGCTGCGCGCCGGACGGACCCGTCCGGCAATGCGTTCGCAGAACGGGGACTCGCGCCGTGATCGCGTGACGATCCTGCGTCGTCGTCTGACGCAGATCGACGCGAAGGCGCTGGGACGCGACTCGTGGTGGCGCATCTGCATGGAACAGATCCAGGATGACATCCTCTGATCGACCGGCAGCTCACTGTGTCGCGATGGAACAGGTCGCGTTGTCCGCGGATCTGTTCAGAACCTACCCACCGCTGGGAGCACAGGAGATCACCGGGCGGCGGCGGGAGAGGACACCATGAAGAGAGATGGATCGCACATCCCTCCGGGCTTCGCCGTCGTCTGGGTTCGGCCGGTAGGTGACCTCGCGACGACATCGGCCGTTTTGGGAAGAGCCTTGGGAGGGCTGACTTTCGAGCCGGCCGACCCCGGTATGTTCGACGAGTTTCCCGCTCAGGTTGCGTACTCGGTCGACATGCGTTTCGCACTACTCTCCCCGCCAGAGGATGAAGACCCTAGCGTCGGCTACCAGCTGTACGTCGAGCCGCTGGCCGACGCCGAGTACGACTCCGCTGCGACCATCTCAGACGTGCTGATCTCCCGGATCTCAGCGCAGAGCGACCTGGTTTGCTGGGAGGTTGAATAGGCGGCTATCCCGGCAGCAGACCCAGCCAGTCCTTCAGGCTCGCCGCATCTTCATCGAAGTACCGAGGGCTCAAGTCCCCAAGATCTGAGCTGAATACCCGACCGTCACCATCATTCAAGCTCATCAGAAATCCGCGCCCACCGCTGTCATCCCCGAAGAGAACATATCCGGGAGCGTAGACCTCGATCTCGGCTGTTTCATTTCTCTCAAGAAGAGAACTCGCCTCGTACACAGCAATGCCGGACGGGCTGACGAATCCGTCAGTGAGCTTGTAGAACTCCTCCAGCGGGCATGGCAGATCGGCTCCGATGCGCCGACGTACCCGATCGAGGTCTTCTTCGCTTGCCGGTCTCGTCGCCAATCCCAGCCGAACAACGCTTGAAATATCCATGGGCTCTCTCATTTCTCAGTTCACGCCTCGCGAGCTGTCGCCAAGGCGTCCCTGACAATGGTCCGCGCTGAAGTCGGCTTGCAGCAGGGCTGGGTTCTCCCGCATCAGCCGTTGCCGATAGCGATCGAGCTCCCCCTCGGTGACGAACACCTGGTCATCTCGAACAATCTCATCGCGCTCGTCCTTGTTGATCAACAGCGGCATCACCGCCAACAGATGCTGCGCTGCCAGGGCTCGATCGCTCGGAGCAACTTCCCGCAGGAATGCCCCGATGACATCGACTCCGACGTACTTGTAGAGCAGCTTGACATCATCGCAGTACTGGGATGTCGCACTCCAGACGCGCGCGATCGTAGATCGCGTCCTCCGCATCCATGCGATTGAGGATGGGTAAGAGGTCCGTCACGTCGCGCCGGCGTGCGGCGCCTCCCAGATCATTCATCGCGTCGACTCCGATTCTCCGAGTCCTTCATGTGAACGCGTCGTTGAGGACGCGGATTCGAGTCAACTGACCCAGTTCGGCGCGACGGAGATAGCTCGGTCGGGTCCAACATCAGCATCCGCGACCGCACAGAAGCCGCGCGCGATTCATCGTCATCGCTTCTCCCGTACAGCATCACGACGGTGAATCCGTCGCCACGTCCAGACGCCGAGAAGTCAAGCGAGCGTCCGTTGGCGAACACCACACAGCCGAGATTCTGGTACTCGTCGTCGTACCGGTACACCGAGTACTCGCGGAGACCTGGGTCTGCCATCGTCGAGCAGCGCGATAGGAGTTGCTCGAGCGGAATCTCGCACCAGCACACCTCGATGGCGTCGTGGCGGACTTCTCCGTTGACGGCGTAGAACTTGAAGGCGAACTCGTACTGAAGGCGGCGAAACATTCGCCGACGGTGGAAGAAGAAGATCTCGTGGCCGTCGATACGGTCGGAACCATAGTCGGCGGCGCGCTTGATCTGCTCGTACAACTCGTGCGAATCGGCAAAGACCGGGTCGCATGCCGCCATCGAGCCCGCAGCCAGATATCGGGTCAACATGTCCAACGGTCGCAAACGCGCGGCCGTCCCGATCGCTTGGTCGACGACCGAGCGCGAACGGCGGGCAGCCGCGATCGCTCGCATCGCGGTCAGAGGTCGCATAGAGAGAATTCTCACCTGAATCATGACTCAGAGCCTCAGCTGTGCGCCGAACAAAGCACGGCACGGGCGGCGTCGTCGACGACGCGCGCCGCTCCACCGCCGAATGGGTCGATGTGCTCACGGAAACGGCTCGCAAGGACGTGCTCATCTTCCCTGGCGGCCGGGCAACCAGCGCGGGCTTCGAGGTTCGAGGTGTTCGGTCGACCGTGGTCGACCCAAACATGGATCGTTCCCCTACCCGCGGAGTGTGGTCGCAATCGCGGGCGACCATGCTTCGTCGTCTGCATACGGGCGGCGTCCGAGGCGGCAGCATCGGCGCACGCATCTGTCCGACGGGCGTCGACCCCGCGGTAGTGCTCGGCTCGAAGCTGCCGCGAGTTCGCCCGTGTTTTGGACACCACTCCAACTCGATCGTCGCCGGTTCCGGCCGCTGAGCATTTCCTGAGTGCGCCTTGACTTCGAGTGCACTCAAAGTTTTATGGTGGGCGTGTGAAGTCGGTCGAACACTCAATGTCCATTGCGGAAGCCGCCGAACACACGGGTCTCAGCACGCACACCCTGCGGTATTACGAACGCGCCGGGCTCATGTTGACACCGGTCGATCGTGCCTCGTCGAGGCATCGGCGATACAGCGATGACGACATCGAGTGGGTGGGGTTCCTGACGAAGCTCCGGTCCGCGCTGATGCCGATCGCACAAGTGCGCGAGTACGTCGACCTCGTCCGGCTCGGCGAAGCGACCACGGCGGCCCGGCTCGACATGCTTCAGCGGCATCGCGTGAGCGTCGCCGCGAAACTCGATGACATCTCGCAGGCCCTCACCGCCATCGACGCGAAGATCGCCATCTACTCGAAGAGAAATGGAAACGAATGAAGCACATCGCACTTGGAACGCTCGACGTCTCACGCCTCGGCCTCGGCTGCATGGGAATGTCGGCCTACTACGCGGGGGCCGGCACCGACGACGCAGAGTCCATCCGCACGATCCATCGCGCGATCGACCTCGGCGTCACGTTGTTCGACACAGCCGAAATCTACGGACCGTACGCAAACGAGGAACTGCTCGGGCGCGCGCTCCGCGACCGACGCGACGGTGTCGTGATTGCCACCAAGTTCGGCTCCATCCGCCATCGCACCGACGGTTCGATGGGACTGGACGGCAGCCCCGAGAACGTCCGGCTCTCGGTCGAGGGCTCGCTCGCGCGGCTCGGTGTCGATCACATCGACCTGTACTACCAGCACCGGATGGATCCGGCGACGCCGATCGAGGAAACAGTGGGCGCTCTGGCCGAGGTGATCGGCGAGGGCAAGATCGCGGGCTACGGTCTCTCTGAGGCGGCACCGGCGACGATCCGGCGCGCGCACGAGGTGCATCCGGTGACTGCAGTGCAGACCGAGTACTCGCTCTGGACGCGCGATCCCGAGCAGGAGGTGCTCCCTACAGTGCGCGAGCTCGGCATCGGGTTCGTGCCGTACTCGCCACTCGGGCGCGGCTTCCTCACGGGGGCGATCCGTTCGACAGACGCGCTCGATCCTGGCGACTTCCGGCGCACCACCCCGCGCTTCGCGGGCGAGAACCTCGACCAGAACCTCCGCATCGTCGAGACCGTCGAATCGGTTGCCGCCGAAGTGGGCGCGACTCCCGCCCAGGTCGCGCTCGCGTGGCTCCTCGCCCAGGGCAACGACATCGCACCCATCCCAGGAACGAAGCGGGTGAGCCGGCTCGAAGAGAACATCGCGGCCGACGACATCACGCTGACACCTGCTCAGCTCGCGGCGCTCAATGCCGTGCCCGCACCGTCAGGCGACCGGTACACCGACATGTCGTCAATCAACCGCTGAGTCGACCGCCCCCACAGAGACGACTCGAGCCCGGACGGTTTCAGAGCGCCATCGCAACAACTGGTGCCGTTCGCCCATGTTTCGCACCGGCGTCGCTGCCTCTCCGAGCCGGAGGCCGCTTCCGGAACTGCGTGTGGAGTTTCCTCCCCACCGGCTCGCTATCATGCCGTCTATGGAAAGGCAGGTACTTGAGCAGATCGCGCGCCTCGGCGGGGAAACGGGATTGCCAGGGGGAACAATGACAGAGCAATTGATGTCATTGCGTTTCGATCACGCGCTGCAAAAGCGTCCCGAGCCGCTGCCATGGGACTCGAGTGGTCTGGACATCTTCCGACCCGTGTTCGAAGCCCACCCGGAGATCGAGATCGACGGAAACCTGGATACCGAAGCGCTGATAGGCCATGTCTTCGGGCCGGAAGAGCTCTACAACCAGGTCCGCTACGTTCCACGCATCTTCGCGCCCTTCACAGAAGGCGACCCGATGTTCGGCGAACTCGAGGGGCTGGTGACCGAGGATGCACTGCGACGGACCTTCTCGGTACCGGAAGGTCCGTTGGAGTTCGTCTTCGTCGGCACCTCAGACAGCTTTCCGAATTACTATGTGGTCGCGACTGGAGACCAGAGTCCCGGCAACCCGTCGGTCTTCCAGACGGATCATGAGACGTTCTTCTGGACCGACGTCGACCGGGTCGGTAGCTTCGCCGACTACCTGGCTGGCTTCACCACTGCCGACGAGTTGCGTGCCTACCTGGGGTCGCAGCAGCCGTAGCGCGAAACCCTACGGTGGCGACCGAACAGATGACACTGGCTTGACCAGTAGTTTCAAACGAGCAAGATCGCCCCAAGGTTTGTCACCCGCCGTCCTCCACCTGCCTCTTCCGTAATGAATCCAGTAGCACTCAGGACATCAAGAAGCTCCTCAACCGACGGCGGAACGTTGTCACGGGGAAGTACAGCTACCCCAGGCGTGCGGTGGACGAGCGCACGATCAGCCGGGTCGACAATTCGGTGTGCGCGGTCGGCGCCAGCCCCGCCCGGATCCGGATCAGCAGTTCGACGGCGCCATCGCCCATCTCGGCCAGCGGCTGACGGATCGTCGTCAGCGGAGGATCCGTCCACTGTGAGTACGGCAGGTCGTCGAACCCGATCACGGAAATGTCGTCGGGGACATGCAACCCGCGCTCGCGGATGGCTCGGATCGCACCGAGGGCGCTGTCGTCGCTCGCGGCAAAGATGGCGGTCGGCGGGTCCGCTTCGTTCAGCAGCGCTCGCATCGCGTCGTACCCGTTAGGGATCCCGTAGCCGGAACGATCGACCAGCCCGGGATCGACAGGCTGCCCGGATTGCAGCATCGCGGCTTGAAACCCGGCGAAGCGGGCGATCGCGTTGTCCTGGTCGAATGGGCCGGTGACGGTGGCGATGCGGCGATGCCCGAGCGCGAGCAGGTGGTTGGTCGCATCGAATGCGCCCTGAAAGTTGGTGGCGGAGATCGACATTGTGCCATCGGGCACTCGGTGCAGCGGATCGACGACGACAAGCGGGACACCGCTGTCGGCAAGTCCGCGCCGAGCGTCTTCGCTCGGCACGGCGACGAAGCTCACGAGTCCATCCGTGCCACGCGCCAATGCCCGCCGAACCCAGCCGTCGCAGTCGTCTGGGTCCGGGTCGACGGTGAGGACGAGGTCCTTGTCGTGCCGTCGAGCGGCAGCGGCGGCACCTCGTACGACTGTTTCGGCCCACGCGCCGTCCAAGTTGACGATGCGCGCATCGAGCAGGCCGGTGGTCGCACGCGGGCGGGTTCGGATCGCGAGACCGTGCTGCTCGAGGACAGCAGTCACACGTTCTCGCGTCGTCGGCGAGACATCCGCCCTCGCGTTCAGCACTTTGGAGACGGTGGGGACGGACACCCCGGCCTCTGCTGCGATCTGCGCTAGCTGCGTGGCCATCCAGACTCCTTCGCGGTGACTTTCCGAAAATCCTAGCAAACTTGGCGACGGAACTGTGGCCAAAAGATGCCGAGGATGAGTGGACAGCCTGGGGCGCCGACCCTAAGCTCTTTCGTAATGTGTCATCAAAATTTCGAAGATGCTATCGAAACACAAGGGAGTGAGCATGCGCAGGTTGACAGTCGCTCGGGCCACAGCGATAGCCGTCGCCGCAGCCCTGGTCTTCAGTGGTTGCGGACGTGGCGGCGACGCCGGCACATCGGATGGCGCCGCCGACGGACCCGCGCCCGCAGGGCAGGCATCCGGCGAAATCCAGGTGTGGACCGCGGGCGGACACGCAGACAACCTCAAGAAGCTCGCTGCGACGTGGCTCGAGGCGAACCCGGAGGCATCGCTGACTGTGACGGACGTACCGTGGGACCAGGTGATCACGAAGCTCCAGACGGCCACTGCGGCAGGGAAGGGGCCGGACATCATCATGACCGGCGCGGACCAGACCGCGACCGCGATCGGCATGGGCGCGTTCGACAAGCTGCCGGGAGGCGTCTACGACGACAGCGACTTTTACCCCGCGGCCGTCGACTCCGTCAAGGGCGACAAGGACGCGCTCTACGCGATGCCCTGGTATGTGGAGACGCGATTCCTCTTCTACCGGAAGGACATCGCGAGCCAGCTCGGCCTGTCCGCACCGACCACGTGGGAGGAGATGCAGGAGATGGCGGCCGCGTTCAAGTCGCGTCCGGGTGGGACCTATGGGCTCAACCTTCCGAGGCCCACGGAGCAGCCCGCGCAGGTGATCGTGCCCTTCGTCGCCCAGGCGGGCGGGTCCATGGCCGACGGCAAGCAGTGGACGATCGATAACAAGGAGTTCATCAGCGCACTGGACTACTACGCCGGGTACTTCAAGCGGGGAGAGGCGCCGATTGAGGCATCCACCGACGCGACGTTCGAGAACGGCGGCGCCCCGATGTTCATCTCGGGTCCGTGGATGCTGGACATCTACAAGGACCAGATCGAGAACGGAACCGCGCCCGCCGGGTTCACGATGGACTCCGTCGGCTACGCCGTCGCACCGAAGGGCCCTGCGGGCAACAACAACCAGTACATCGGCGGCGGCAACCTCGGCGTCTTCTCGGCATCCAAGAACAAGGCATCCGCCTGGTCCCTGGTGTCGTGGATGGGGAAGACCCAGCAGCAGGAGCAGTGGTACGACCTTCAGGGCGAGCTTCCTGCGAACACGGGCGCGGCTGATTACAAGCCGATCCAGGACAACCCCGTCACAAGCACGCTGATGACGCAGATGAAGGACACCGTGGCGACGCCGAACTACCCCGCGTGGTCCCAGGTGTCGGATCTGATCAGCAAATACTCCGAAATGGTCGCGCGCGGCACGATGTCGGCGGAGGACGCCGCGAAGGAGATTCAATCGAAGGCGACCGCGATCGGCTTCGGCTGGTGACGATCACCCAGAGGCGGCCGGGGAAAGTGGGTTCCCTGGCCGCCCAGCGGCGGCGCTCGAGTCTGAACGCCTGGATCTTCGTATCGCCATTCGTCCTGACCTTCGGGGTGTTCGGCCTCATCCCGCTCGTGAGTTCGCTCGTGATGTCGTTCACCGACCTCAAGGCGCGCGACATCCGCAACCCGCTCAACGTGGATTTCGTCGGGTTCGACAACTTCGTCACGGTGCTGACGGACGAGACGTTTCAACGCGCGCTGCTCAACACGTTGATCTTCGTCGCGATCGGAGTGCCGACGACGTTGTTCATCGCGCTCGTGCTCGCCGTCATGCTCAACTCGGTCGGTCCTAGGCTGGCCACGTTCTTCCGTGTGGGCTACTACACGCCGGTGATCACCACCATCGTCGCGGTTGCGATCGTGTGGCGGATCATGTACCAGAACACCGGGGTGTTCAACACGATCCTCGGATGGTTCGGAGTCACCGGACCCAACTGGCTTTCGGATCCGAACACCGCACTCCTGGCCATCACGATCATGGCGATCTGGCGCAACATCGGGGTGTCGATGGTGATCTTCCTCGCTGGGCTCCAGGGCATCCCGAGCGACGTCCATGAGGCGGCCGCCCTCGACGGTGTGAACGCAGCCCAGAAGTTCTTCCGCATCACGATTCCCTTGATGATGCCGACAATTCTGCTGAACGCGATCCTCGTGACCACCGGCCATATGCAGTTCTTCGATGAGCCGTTCGTCATGACCGAGGGCGGGCCGCTCGACTCGACGACGTCGGTCGCGCTGCAGGTCTACAACCAGTTCAAGTACGGCAACTACTCGGTCGGCGCCGCGGGGGCCTACGTGCTCTTCGCGCTGATCGGCATCCTTGCGATCGTGCAATTCCGCTTCTTCCGGCAGAGGACCTGACATGACCACAGTTGAGCGACGAGCAACCGCCGGTGCGTCGGCAGCCGTCAGTCGGCGACGACTACGCCCGATCAGGTGGGGCAATCTGATCATCCTGGCGATTCTGGCGGTGGGACTCGCGGCGACGATCCTGCCGTTCGTGTGGATGGTGCTCGGGTCCTTCAAGTCGAATGCCGAGCTATTGGCCCGACCGATCACCTGGTGGCCGCAAGCGCCCACACTGGACAACTTCAAGGCGTGGTTCTTCGAGTTCGACATCCTGCGACCGTTCCTGAACTCCGTCATCGTCGCGCTTGTCACCGTCTTCGCGACGCTGCTGCTCTCGTCGATGGTCGGCTGGGCGCTGGCGAAGATGAACTTCCCGGGCAAGAGGGCGATCACCGTCGTCGTGCTTGCGACCCTGTTCGTGCCGGGGATCGTGATGCTCATCCCGCAGTTCGTGCTGGTGGCGAACCTCGGCATGGTCAACACGTACTGGGGGCTCATCCTGCCTGGCATGGTCGGCGCGTTCGGCGTCTTCCTGATGCGTCAATTCATGCTCGAGATCCCGGACGCACTGCTTGATGCGGCACGCATCGACGGCGCGGGCGACTTCCGGATCTTCTTCCAGATCGTGCTTCCCCTGTGCAAGGCTCCGCTGGCGACGCTGGCGATCTTCACCTTCATGGGTTCGTGGAACGGCTTCGTCTGGCCGCTGATCATCGCCCAAGACGACTCGATGTACACGCTCCCGGTGTCGCTCGCGCTCTTCTCGGCGGAGTCGGGAGGTCATGGCACGGACTTCGGACTACAGATGGCCGGGTCTTTCCTGATCGTGATCCCGGTACTCGTGCTGTTCGTCGCGATGCAACGGCACTTCATCCAGGGAATCACCATGACTGGCATCAAGTGACCATCGAGCCGGTGCCCGACCGAGTCCACTGACTCACCGTGGCCACGTCCGCACCGTGCGGGCAGCCGCATCCCATTCATCCGGAGCCGGAGTGGCTCCGCAGAACGCAGAACTGAGGAAACCGATGACCGGTACCACCAACGTCCCCGAAGGATTCCTGTGGGGAGCGGCCACCGCCGCCCACCAGATCGAGGGCGGCAACGTGAACTCGACGAACTGGGTGGACGAGTACCACCCGCGGGCGACGGTCTCGGAGCCGTCAGGTGACGCCTGCGATTCGTACCATCGCTACCCGGAGGACATCGCGCTGCTCGCCGCGTCAGGTCTCCGCGCCTATCGGTTCTCGATCGAGTGGGCGCGCATCGAACCGGAGGAGGGTATCGTCTCGCTGGCTCAGCTCGCGCACTACCGGCGCATGATCGACACGTGCCGCGAGCTCGGCGTGGAACCGATCGTCACGCTGCATCACTTCAGCTTCCCCCGCTGGTGGCGGGCTCGCGGCGGATGGGCTGCGTCCGACAGTGCGACCGTGTTCGCGAACTTCGCACGCATCGCCAGCAGCATCCTGACAGATGTCTCGTGGGTCATCACGATCAACGAACCGAACATGCTGGTCACCAACCTGGAGACCACCGTCGACACGGGTACCGGGGTCAACTATCCGGACGATCCGGATCCTGTGGTGGCCCGTGCGATCGCCGCTGCACATCGCGCGGCGGTCGATGTCCTCCATGAGGCGCTTCCCGACGCGAAGGTGGGATGGACCGTCGCCAATCAGGTGTACCAGGCGATGCCGGGCTGGGAGGCTCAGCGCGATGCGTGGCAGTACTGGCGAGAGGACTTCTTCCTCGAACAGGCGCGGGACGATGACTTCATCGGGGTGCAGTCGTACCTGCGCACGGTGATCGGACCGACGGACGATGAGCGCGGCTACGGCCCGCAGGCGTGGCCGCAGGGCACGGACGTCACTCTGACCGGGTGGGAGTACTACCCGGAGGCGCTCGGGCATGCGCTGCGCCACACGTGGGAGGTCACCGGCGGCGTCCCGATGATGGTCACCGAGAACGGCATCGCCACGTCTGATGACGAACGCCGGGTCGCCTATACGAGGGGGGCGCTCATCGCCATGAGCGAGGCCATGGACGACGGGTGCGATGTGCGCGGTTACCTGCACTGGTCGCTGCTGGACAACTACGAGTGGGGATCGTTCATGCCCACGTTCGGCCTCATCGCGGTGGATCGCGCAACCTTCGAGCGCACGCCGAAGCCAAGCCTGGCATGGCTGGGTGACATCGCACGGAGCGGCGCTCTGCCGATCGCAGCTCGTTGACGGCCTCGGGGGCGCGCACCGGGCGCGCCGAGACACTCGACTATCGAGATCGACGACTTCCCGTCGCTGACCGCGTGGCCGATCTGATCGGCCGGATGACGCTCGACGAGAAGATCGGGCAGATGATGCAGTTGGACGCCCGGGACGATCTCGAGCGTTCGATCCTGGACATGCATGTCGGATCGCTGCTGCACGCGTCGCCGGATCGGCTGCGCCTGGCGCACGAACTGGTCGCGAGCACTCGGCTCGGGATCCCCCTCCTGGTGGCGGATGACTGCATCCACGGGCACTCGTTCTGGGAGGGGGCGACCATCTTCCCCACACAGCTCGCGATGGCCGCGTCGTGGAACCCGCCCCTGCTGGAGGCGGTTGCGCGTTCGACGGCGGTCGAAGCAGCGGCGACGGGTATCCACTGGACGTTCTCGCCGGTTCTCTGCATCGCACGAGACCTGCGATGGGGGCGGATCGGGGAGACGTTCGGCGAGGATCCGTACCTCATCGGGGAACTCGCATCGGCGATGGTGAAGGGATACCAAGGGCGTGGACTGGCGGACACCTCCGCGATCCTCGCAACGGCGAAGCACTTCGCGGGCTACTCCGAGACCCAGGGCGGACGGGATGCGAGCGAAGGCGACCTGTCGCGCAGGAAGTTGCGAAGCTGGTTCCTTCCGCCGTTCGAGCGTGTGGCGCGCGAGGGCTGCGCGAGCTTCATGCTCGGCTATCAGTCCATCGACGGCGTGCCGATCACGATGGACGACTGGCTACTGGGCGACGTTCTGCGCGGCGAGTGGGGTTTCACCGGAACACTCGTGACCGACTGGGACAACGTCGGCCGGATGGTCTGGGAGCAACGGGTCCACCCGAGTCATGTCGAAGCGTCAGCGGCCGCGGTCCGCGCAGGCAACGACGTCATCATGGCGACTCCGGGCTTCTTCGCGGGAGCACAGGAGGCGTTCCGACGCGGACTGATCCGGGAAGCCGATCTCGATCGTGCGGTCGCCCGCATACTCCGGCTGAAGTTCGAGCTCGGGCTGTTCGAGAACCCGCGTGTCCCAGACGAGGAGGCCATCGCGGTGACGATCGGATGCGATGCCCATCGTGAGGTGAACCTCGAGATCGCGCGTCGCTCCGTCACCCTTCTGCGCAATGACGGGACACTGCCGTTGGCCGACCATGAGCGGCGCGGACCCGCGCGAATCGCTGTCATCGGACCGCTCGCGGACGATGCCCAGAACCAGCTCGGTGACTGGGCGGGCGGATCGGGCCAGGCCGGATGGCTTGAGGGACAGCCGCGGGATCTCATCTGCACGGTGCTCGACGGGCTGCGTGAACGCGCCCCCGCTGGATGCACCGTCGAATACGCGCGGGGCGCGGAGATCGTCGCGCTCATGCCCGATCCCGCAGGCGAGCACTTCCCCGACGGACAGCCGCGGCCTCGCGTGGCCACGTCGGTTCCCGTGGACGAACGTCAGCTCGCGGAAGCCGTCGCGTGCGCCCGTTCGGCGGATGTGATCGTGTGCGTTGTCGGCGACACGATCGATCTCGTCGGTGAAGGGCGTTCGACCGCGACGCTCGAGCTGCTGGGCGGTCAAATCGCGTTGCTGGACGCCCTCGCAGCCACGGGAGTTCCGTTGGTCGTCGTGCTGATGGCGTCGAAGCCGATGGTTCTGCCCGCGTCGGCGCTGAACGCGAATGCTCTGCTCTGGGTGGGCAGCCCGGGGATGGAAGGTGGCAGGGCCCTGGCGGAGGTTCTGTTCGGCGAATGCGAACCGAGCGGGCGGCTTCCGATCTCGGTCGCCCGTCACGTCGGGCAACAGCCCACCTACTACAACCAGGTGCGCGGGCAGCACGGCGATCGGTACGCAGACCTCACCCAAGAGCCTGCCTTCGTGTTCGGCGAGGGGATGTCGTACTCCACGATCGAATACGGGCCTGTGCAGCTCGCGTCCGCAGACGTCGGGGTCGACGATTGCGTGAACGCTTCGATTGAAGTGGTGAACACCGGATCGCGACCGGCGCGCGAGACCGTTCAGCTGTATGTCAGCGATCTCGTCACCTCGGTCAGCTGGGCCGACCAGGAGCTGAAGGCGTTCCAACAGATCGACGTGGCTCCCGGTGAACGGACGACGGTCGACTTCGCTGTCCCTGTAGCGGACCTGACCATCGTGGATGCGATGGGCCGGCGCGTTGTCGAGCCGGGCGAGTTCGAACTACGGGTCGGAGCCTCGTCGCTGGCCGCGACCTGTCAGCGCGCGCGCTTCCGCGTGGTCGCGTAACGAGGTTGCCGCCCGGCGGCCTGCGCTCGGGGCGAAATGGAATGCAGGAAGCGGGCAGGGGTCGATACTGGGCACGACGATCATCACGGGCGTAACGAAGGCCCCGTCGCGCACCTGCCTCCCTGAGCCGATTGGCGAACTCTCCCTGCGCATTCTGGACGGGCTCGATGTGCCCAGACGCTAGCGCCGCATGCACCGACGAATGGAGGCCACGGAAGACCTGCAACTGGCGCCGTTCACCCGGCAAGGAGAGCTGCATCTGTTGCCCGACATATTCGCCGAGGTCAGTACCACGCCGCCGAACGGAATCCCGGACGCGACGCTTCGATGACAGTGACGACGGCAGCCACCAATCTGCGGTCTCCAGGTCGCCTGCATACGCAGCGAGCGCGAACCGAAGGTTGCGCCCGATCTTCATGGAGTTCGGACCCTCGCCGCGCGAGAGTAGGTGGTACATCGTGCTGAGGGGGTCTGCGTGAGGTTGCAGAGCTCTTCGATGCTGAGGAGCTTCGGGATCATGATCTCGACCCCTGAGGCCGGAGCGAGTGCTTTCTTCATGATCCGCATAAGGGCGGCGAATTCTCGAACTCTGCCACCAAATGTCGTTTTCCACTGACACGACACCGACAAATCCAAGTGTTCGCCGATCCCAGCATTTCGGGGATCGAAAAGAAAGTCTGGGTTGACCAGTATTTTCAAACGGTGGGCCCTGCCGGGCTCGAACCGACGACATCCACGGTGTAAACGTGGCGCTCTACCAACTGAGCTAAAGGCCCGCGACCGCGCGCGGCGCACGCCCATGCTATCGCGAGCTGCCTAGACTCACGGCCATGGAGCCGATGCAGCAGCATCCCAGTCGAAGCACGCCGTCGGAGCACCGATGGCCGTCGGTCGTCGCGCTCGTCGTCGTGTTGGGCCTCTACGCAGCACTGCCGAACGCATTCCTCGGGCCGCAGCGCTTCGTCGTCGTCGTCTTCGGCCTGGCGCTGCTGGTGCCGCTCGTGATCGCGAATCCGCACCGGCTCACACGGCGCTCCCCGTTCACGAAATGGGCGTCGATCACCCTCGCGGGCGGACTCGTCGTCGCGAACCAGATCACGCTCGTGTTCCTGCTCGTGGCCCTCGCCGGCGGCAAGGCCGACGATGCGCCCGGCCTGCTCCTCTCGGCACTGCAGGTCTGGGTCGCGAACGTGATCGGGTTCACGCTGCTGTACTGGGAGCTCGACCGGGGCGGTCCGGTCATGCGCACGATGGCGGCACGTGCCGACCTGCCGCCCGCGGACTTGCGGTTCCCCCAGGACGAGGACGACGACGCCGTCACCGAGGTCGCCGCACGATCGTCGGCGGTGCGCGACTGGATGCCCCGCTTCGTGGACTACTTCTACTCGGCACTCTCGAACTCGATGGCGTTCAGCGCCACCGACGCGATGCCGTTGTCGCCGCGGTTCAAGCTCCTCATGGCCCTGCAGGCCTTCGGCGGCTTCCTGATCCTCGCGCTCGTCATCGCGCGATCGGTCAACATCCTCGGCTGACTCGCACGAGCGGCGAGCGGATGTCTCACCTCCCCGCTCAGAGCGCCGTGAGCGCCTCTCGGTACTGCTCGAGCGACCGCGCCTCACCGCGAGGCGTCGCGAAGCTCGCGGCGACGACGCCCTGCGCGTCGATCACGAAGGTCGCCCGCTCGGCGAGCCCCGTGCCGTCGTCGAAGGCGCCATAGGCCGCCGCGACCGCCCCGTGCGGCCAGAAGTCGGAGAGCAGCGGGAACTCGTATCCCTCGCGTTCAGCCCAGGCGCGCAGGGTGTGCTTGGAGTCGACCGAGATCGCGAGGAGTGCGACATCCGGCCCTTCGAACAGGGCGATGTTGTCGCGGAGTTCGCAGAGTTCGCCGTGGCAGATTCCGGAGAAGGCCAGCGGGAAGAAGACGAGCGCGACCGGGCGTCCTCGGAGATCCGAAAGCCGCACAGGCTGGCCGAACTGGTTCACGAGTTCGAAGTCGGGCGCGGCGCTGCCGGGAGCGAGGATCACGGGACGGGTACCTTCCAATGGACGTTCGGTCGAACCGAGGCCCCAGCCTAACCCCCACCCGGCTGGCATAGAATCACTAGGATGGCGTGGTGCCACCCGGCCGCGAACCGGCCCCTTCGGCGTGCGCACATCCCACACCCCGCAGGCACGATCTGCTGAAGAGAGAGGTCGAGTGTGACTGTCAACGACCAGGATCCCTACTCGGTCGAGGCGATGGACGCCGATCCGGAAGAGACTTCCGAATGGGCCGAATCCCTTGATGCGCTTGTCGCCGAGAAGGGACACCAGCGCGCGCGAGAGATCATGCTGAGCCTGCTGAAGCGCTCCAAGGAACTCCACCTCGGCGTGCCGATGGTTCCGACCACCGACTACCTCAACACGATCGCTCCCGAGAACGAGCCCGCATTCCCGGGCGACGAGGAGATCGAGCGTCGCTACCGCGCCTGGATCCGCTGGAACGCCGCCGTGCTCGTGCACCGCGCCCAGCGCCCCGGCATCGCCGTCGGCGGCCACATCTCGACGTACGCGTCGTCGGCCGCCCTCTACGAGGTCGGCTTCAACCACTTCTTCCGCGGCCAGGACCACCCCGGCGGCGGCGACCAGATCTTCGTGCAGGGCCACGCCTCCCCCGGCACCTACGCCCGCGCCTTCCTCGAAGGCCGCCTGTCGACCGACCAGCTCGACGGCTTCCGTCAAGAGAAGTCGCACGCGCCCAACGGCCTCTCGTCGTACCCGCACCCGCGTCTCATGCCCGAGTTCTGGCAGTTCCCGACCGTGTCGATGGGCCTCGGCCCGATCAACGCGATCTACCAGGCGCAGCTCAACCGGTACCTGACGAACCGCGGCATCAAGGACGCCAGCGACCAGCAGGTGTGGGCGTTCCTCGGCGATGGCGAGATGGACGAGGTCGAGAGCCGCGGCCAGCTCCAGGTCGCCGCGAACGAGGGCCTCGACAACCTCAACTTCGTGATCAACTGCAACCTGCAGCGTCTCGACGGCCCGGTGCGCGGCAACGGCAAGATCATCCAGGAGCTCGAGAGCTTCTTCCGCGGTGCCGGCTGGAACGTCATCAAGGTCGTCTGGGGCCGCGAGTGGGACGACCTCCTCGCCCGCGACCACGACGGTGCACTGCGCAACCTGATGAACGTCACCCCCGACGGCGACTACCAGACCTACAAGGCCGAGTCGGGCGCCTACGTGCGCGAGAACTTCTTCGGCCGCGACCCGCGCGCCCTCGAGCTCGTCTCCCACCTCTCCGACGACGAGGTGTGGGGCCTGAAGCGCGGCGGCCACGACTACCGCAAGGTCTACGCAGCCTTCAAGGCCGCGAGCGAGCACAAGGGCCAGCCGACGGTCATCCTGGCGAAGACGATCAAGGGCTACGGCCTGGGTCCGGCCTTCGAGGGGCGCAACGCGACCCACCAGATGAAGAAGATGACCCTCGACAACCTCAAGACGTTCCGCGACCAGATGCGCATCCCGATCACGGACGCGCAGCTCGAGGAGAACCCCTACCTTCCGCCGTACTACACGCCCGGCGACCAGGACGAGGCGATCCAGTACATGCACGAGCGTCGTCGCGAGCTCGGCGGCTACCTGCCGGAGCGCCGGTCGAACCACACGGCGATCTCGCTGCCCGACGACTCGGTGTACGCGATCGCGAAGAAGGGCTCCGGCACGCAGGAGATCGCCACGACCATGGCGTTCGTGCGACTGCTGAAGGACCTCATCCGCTCGAAGGACTTCGGCCACCGCATCGTGCCGATCATCCCCGACGAGGCGCGCACCTTCGGCATCGACGCGTTCTTCCCGACCGCGAAGATCTACAACCCGAACGGCCAGCACTACACGTCGGTCGACCGCGAACTCCTCCTCGCCTACAAGGAGAGCCCGCAGGGCCAGATCCTGCACGTCGGCATCAACGAGGCCGGCGCAATGGCCGCGTTCACGAACGTCGGCACGTCGTACTCGACGCAGGGCGAGCCGCTCATCCCGGTCTACGTCTTCTACTCGATGTTCGGCTTCCAGCGCACGGGCGACGCCATGTGGGCGGCCGGCGACCAGATGGCCCGCGGGTTCATCATCGGCGCGACGGCCGGTCGCACGACGCTCACGGGCGAAGGCCTCCAGCACGCCGACGGCCACTCGCCCCTGCTCGCATCGACGAACCCGGCCGTCGTCTCGTACGACGCGGCGTACGGCTACGAGATCGGGCACATCATGCGCTCGGGTCTCGAGCGCATGTACGGCGGCTCGCACGCCGACCCGAACGTCATGTACTACCTGACGGTCTACAACGAGCCGCTCGTGCAGCCCGTCGAGCCCGAGGGTGTCGACGTCGACGGCATCGTGCGCGGCATCCACCGCCTGAACGAGTCGGGTGCTGCCGGCCCCAAGGCGCAGCTGCTCGCGTCCGGTGTCTCGGTGCCGTGGATCCTCGAGGCGCAGCAGTTCCTCGCAGAGGACTGGGGCGTGTCGGCCGACGTGTGGTCGGTCACGAGCTGGGCCGAGCTGCGCCGCGACGGACTCGCCGCCGACGAGCACAACTTCCTGAACCCCGACGCCGAGCGCCGCGTGCCGTACGTGACGCAGAAGCTCAGCGGGGCGAACGGCCCGTTCGTCGCGGTCTCGGACTTCATGCACGCGGTGCCCGACCAGATCCGCGCCTACGTGCCCGGTCAGTACGCCACCCTCGGCGCCGACGACTTCGGGTTCTCCGACACGCGCCCGGCCGCGCGTCGCTTCTTCAAGATCGACGGTCCGTCGGTCGTCGTCCGCACGCTCGAACTGCTCGCAGACCGCGGTGAGGTCGACCGTTCGCTCCCCGCCCAGGCGATCGAGAAGTACCGCCTGTACGACGTGAATGCCGGAACCACCGGATCGGCCGGCGGAGAGAGCTAGCAGGCGACGAAGTGGCGACGAGGCCCAAGACGAAGGCGGAGACGCTCGCATGGTTGCGCACCATCGCGGGCGAACTCGCGACGGCGACGCTCAAGCGTCTCGAAGACACGTTGCCGTGGTACGGCGACATGCCGCCGAGCCGTCGCTCCGCCGTGGGCCTCGTCGCCCAAGCCGGCATCTCCTCGTTCGTCGCCTGGTTCGACGATCCGCGGTCCACCCCGTGGATCGCGGCGGATGTCTTCGGCGCGGCCCCTCGTGAGCTGCTGCGCTCGGTGAGCCTGCAGCAGACGCTGCAGCTGATCCGAGTGACGGTCGAGGTCGTCGAGGATCGGGTGAAGGACGGCGGTGAGCCGCTGCGCGAAGCGATCCTCCTCTATTCGCGGGAGATCGCCTTCGCGGCAGCCGACGTCTACGCGCGTGCCGCCGAGGCGCGAGGCCTGTGGGATGCACGTCTCGAAGCGCTCGTGGTCGACTCGATCCTCTCGGGCGAGGCCGACGATGAGCTGCCGAGTCGCATCGCGGCCCTCGGCTGGCACGGTCACGGCGAGGTGTCGGTGCTCGTCGGCACCGCGCCGAAGCAGCTCGACGTCGACCACGTGCGCCGAGCGGCCCGCCACATGCACGCCGACGTGCTGATCGGGGTGCAGGGCAACCGGCTCGTGCTCGTGATCGGCCGAGCCGACCCGCTCGCCCGGGAGGCGGACGAGTCGATCGGCACTGCCCCTGCGCTCACCTTCATGGAGATCGCCGCGCAGCTCGAACCGCACTTCGGCCCCGGTCATCTCGTGCTCGGGCATGCGGTGCCCAATCTCGTCGATGCGTCGAAGAGCGCGAAGGCGGCGCTCGCCGGCTTCGCCGTGGCGCGGTCCTGGCGCCACGCGCCTCGCCCGGTGCACGCCGACGACCTGCTGCCCGAACGCGCGCTCGCGGGCGACCCGCTCGCGCGAGCGACGCTCGTGCACCGCATCTACCGGCCGCTGCAGGCGCACTCGACCGAGCTGCTCACGACACTGTGGAGCTACCTCGACAACGGCCGCTCGCTCGAGGCGACGGCACGCGAGCTCTTCGTGCACCCGAACACCGTGCGCTACCGCCTCAAGCGCGTCTCCGACGTCATCGGCTGGGACGCGACGGGTGCGCGCGAAGCGCTCATCCTGCAGTCGGCGCTCATCATCGGTTCGATGAGCGACCACGAGCTGGCTCCGCGTCGGCGACCGACCAACTGATCCGCTTTCTGTACCGTTCGTACAAGGCTTTCGCCGAGAGCTTGTCGCGTGTGCACACCAGTCACCGGCCCATGCTTGGCAGACTGGGGTGGTGATCGTCGTCGTCTGCCCTGGACAGGGCTCTCAGACCCCCGGATTCCTCGCCCCCTGGCTCGCCGAGTCGGCCTATGCCGAACGGCTGTCGGTGCTGTCGGATGCCGCCGGGCTCGACCTCGCGCACTTCGGCACGGAGGCCGACGCCGACACGATCCGCGACACCGCGATCGCACAGCCGCTCATCGTCGCGGCCGGCATCCTCACGCTCGGCACCCTCCTCGCAGACGGCCGTGCCGAACGCATCAGCGGCATCGCCGGGCACTCCGTGGGTGAGATCACCGCTGCGGCGGGCACCGGCGTGCTCAGCGAGGCCGATGCGATCCGCTTCGTGACCGAGCGCGGCCGTGCCATGGCGGATGCCGCTGCGCTCGTGCCGACCGGCATGAGCGCGGTCATCGGCGCCGATGAAGCGGCATTGCTCCCCCGTCTCGAGGAGCTCGGCCTCGAGCCGGCGAACTTCAACGGCGGCGGCCAGATCGTCGTGGCCGGCGCACTCGACGCGCTCGAGGCGCTGAAGACCGAGCCGCCCGCCGGAGCCCGGGTCATCCCGCTGCAGGTCGCGGGCGCCTTCCACACGCGGTACATGCGGCCGGCGGTCGACCGCCTCGCCGACGTCGCGGCCGGCCTCTCGCCCGCCGATCCGACGCTCCCGCTCTGGACGAACCGCGACGGCAGCCCCGTGACATCCGGTGCCGCATTCCTCGACCTGCTCGTCGGCCAGGTCTCCTCCCCCGTACGCTGGGATCGCTGCATGGAGTCCTTCCAGGCGGCAGGAGTCACCGGCATCATCGAGCTCGCCCCCGCCGGCGCGCTCGTCGGTCTCGCGAAGCGCGCACTCAAGGGCGTGCCGACCGTCGCCGTCAAGACTCCCGAAGACCTGTCGGCAGCGATCGAGCTCATCGAGCAGCACGCCTGAGCCGACGAAGCAGACGAAGCAGACGAGAAAGCCGAGCATGACGAACCCCACCCTCCAGCAGTCGCACGGGCCTGCCTTCACGCGCATCTACGCCGTCGGCGCCGCTCGCGGCGAGAACGCGGTGCCGAACGACGACCTGGTCGGCCCGATCGACTCCTCCGACGAGTGGATCCAGCAGCGCACGGGTATCATCACCCGCACTCGTGCCGGCGCCGAGGTCTCGGCGACCGACCTCGCGACCAACGCAGCACGTGAGGCGATCGAGAAGTCGGGGCTCGACCCCGCGCTCATCGACCTCGTCATCATCGCGACGATCTCGAACGTGCAGCAGACGCCGTCGATGGCCGCCGTCGTCGCCGACCGCGTCGGCGCGAACCCCGCCGCCGCCTACGACATGAACGCCGCCTGCGCGGGCTACGCCTACGCGGTCGCCCAGGCCGACGCCCTCATCCGCTCGGGGGCTGCGACGTACGCCCTCGTCATCGGCGCAGAGAAGCTCTCCGACGTCGTCGACCCGACCGACCGCTCGATCTCCTTCCTCCTGGGCGACGGTGCAGGCGCCGTCGTGATCGGCCCGAGCGACACGCCCGGCATCGCACGTACGATCTGGGGCTCCGACGGCTCGAAGGCGGGCGCGGTCGGCATGAACCACACCCTCACCGAGTTCCGCCACGGGGCATCCGAGTGGCCGACGCTGCGCCAGGAGGGCCAGACGGTCTTCCGCTGGGCCGTGTGGGACATGGCGAAGGTCGCGAAGCAGGCGCTGGATGCCGCGGGCGTGACCGCCGACGACCTCGCCGCGTTCATCCCCCACCAGGCGAACATGCGCATCATCGACGAGTTCGCCAAGCAGCTGAAGCTGCCCGAGACGGTCGTCATCGCCCGTGACATCGCGACGACGGGCAACACCTCGGCCGCCTCGATCCCGCTCGCGACGCACCGTCTGCTCGCCGAGCACCCCGAGCTTTCCGGAGGCCTCGCCCTCCAGATCGGCTTCGGCGCCGGACTCGTGTTCGGCGCCCAAGTGGTGGTTCTTCCCTGAACCACCTCCCCCTGTCCATCTAGACTGTCTCTCGGTCAAACGAGACACCCCCAAGGAGAAGAACAATGGCATTGTCCACCGAAGAAGTGCTTGCCGGCCTGGCCGAGCTCATCAACGACGAGACCGGCATTGCGACCGACACGGTTGAGCTGGACAAGTCGTTCACCGACGACCTCGACATCGACTCGATCTCCATGATGACGATCGTCGTCAACGCCGAAGAGAAGTTCGACGTGAAGATCCCCGACGAAGAGGTCAAGAACCTGAAGACCGTCGGCGACGCCGTCACCTTCATCGTCAAGGCCCAGGCCTAACAGCTGCGTGGAGCGGGCCGGCGCCAACGCCCGGCCCGCTCGATCAGTGTGACCATTCTCTCCATCGGAGTGTTTCTCGAATGACCAAGAAGATCGTCATCACCGGCATCGGTGCGACCTCGCCGCTCGGCGGCACCGCCTCTGAGAGCTGGAACGCCCTGCTCGCCGGTGAGTCCGGCGCGCGCACGCTCGAGCACGACTGGGTCGCCGAATACGAGCTGCCCGTCACCTTCGCCGCCGAGGCGAAGGTGCGGCCCGAAGAGGTGCTCGACCGCCCCGTCGCGAAGCGACTCGACCCCTCGAGCCAGTTCGCCCTGATCTCGGCGAAGGAGGCGTGGGCCGACGCCGGCGCACCCGACGTCGCTCCCGAACGCCTCGGCGTCGACTACGCGACTGGCATCGGCGGCATCTGGACCCTGCTCGACGCCTGGGACACGCTGCGGGAACGCGGCCCCCGTCGCGTGCTGCCGATGACGGTGCCGATGCTCATGCCGAACGCCGCGTCCGCGGCGATCTCGATGCACTTCGGGGCACGCGCCTTCGCGCGCACCGTCGCCTCGGCCTGCGCTTCGAGCACCGAGTCGCTCGCGAACGCCTACGAGCACCTGCAGCTCGGCTTCGCCGACGTCGTCATCGCCGGCGGCGCCGAATCCGCCGTGCATCCGATCACGCTCGCCTCGTTCTCGTCGATGCAGGCCCTCTCCCGGCGCAACGACGACCCGGCTCACGCCTCGCGTCCGTACAGCATCGACCGTGACGGATTCGTCATGGGCGAAGGTGCCGCGAGCCTCGTGCTCGAGACCGAGGAGCACGCCCTCGCACGCGGCGCCCGCATCTACGCCGAGCTCGCGGGCGGGTCGGTGAGCGCCGACTCGTACCACATCACGGCGAACGACCCCGAGGGCCGCGGAGCGAGCCGAGCGGTGCTCGACGCACTCGCGCAGGCCGGAGCGTCGGTCGACGACGTGACGCACATCAACGCGCACGCGACGAGCACGCCGGTCGGCGACATCGCCGAGTACACGGCGCTCCGCAGCGTCTTCGGCGATCGCGTGCACGAGATCCCGGTCTCGGCCACCAAGGCGTCGACCGGCCACCTGCTGGGCGGCACCGGTGCGCTCGAGGCGGTGTTCACGATCCTCGCGATCCAGAACCGTCTCGCTCCGCCGACGATCAACCTCACCACTCAGGACCCCGAGATCCCGCTGCTCGTCTCCGGCGAACCGCAGCCGCTCGGCGACGGGCCGCAGCTCGCGATCAGCAACTCCTTCGGCTTCGGCGGCCACAACGCCGTCGTCGCGATCCGCACGCCGTAGGCGTCGCCTGGGCGCACGCCCGCATGAGAAGACCCCGGTCGCAGTCCCTGCGCCGGGGTCTTCTCGTGCACGGTCCGAGGGTTTCGCTCGTGCGCTGCCGGGAAGAGTCATCCGACCTCGCGTCACGCCGCCGGCGGACCGAGGTTCGCTCAGCCCACCTGGTGCAACCAGACGACCGGGGCGAAGTCGCTCGCGTGACGGAACGGTTCGAGTTCGTCGTCCCACGCCTGCCCGAGGGCGAGGCGCAGTTCGCGGTGCAGCTCGATCGGGTCGGTGCCGCCGACCGCCATCGCGTACCGGATGCGGTCCTCGGGCACCACCGTGTTGCCGGCGGTGTCGGTCTGCGCGAAGAAGACGCCCAGTTCGGGCGTGTGCATCCACCGGGCGCCGTCGGAGCCCGGGGTGGGGTCTTCACTCACCTCGAAGCGCAGCTGCTCCCAACCGCGCAGCGCCGAGGCGAGCTTGGCGCCGCTCCCGGCCTCGCCCTCCCAGTAGAACTCCGCGCGCATGGCACCGCGAAGCACCGGCTGCTCGCTCCAGTCGAAGTTCACGGCGACACCGAGCGCACTGCCGGCCGCCCACTCGACATGCGGACACAGCGCCTTCGGCGAGGAGTGCACGAACAGCACGCCTCGCGCGGTGCGCACTGCCCGCGTGGCATTCTTCGTCATCTCATACTCCGTTCTCGAGGTGCGTCTTCCCCAACGACCTCTGACGGACAGATGACGGTATTCGGTTGTCGACGAGCGAGCCGTCATCGCCGATTATGCCCCGCATCAGGCTCATTGACAAGGTTCGAAACCATATACTCGGTGAAACGTTGACTTCGATCGGAGTTCGAATGGCCGTCCGCGACGCACTGCTCGCCCTGCTCTCCGCAGGCCCGGGATACGGGTTCCAGCTGCACGGCGACCTCGCCGAGCGCACCGGAGGGCGGCGCAGCGTGAACGTCGGCCAGAGCTACGCCACGCTCGAGCGGCTCGGCAAGCAGGGCCTCGTGGAGTCGGCCGGCGCCACCGATGACGGGCTCCCTCTCTACCGGGCGACGGCGGCGGGTTCCGCGGCGACGTCGGCCTGGTTCGCCGGCGCGGATGCCTCGGGCAGCGACCCGTGGGACGAGACCGTCGACCGGGTCCTCGTGGCCGCGTCGCTCCCGGGCGTCGACGCCGGTCCGATCGTCGCGGCGGAACGCGTGCGCTGGCGCGAGCGGGAGCGCGAGGCATCCGCTCGCTCACGTCCGACGAGAGCTTCGGAGCAGCCGTCCTCCACTGAGACCGGTGCCTCCGCACGGCTCGCCGGCCTCGCGGCCGTGGCCGAGTCGGCCCGGGCGAGCGCGGCGCTGCGCTGGCTCGACGAGGTGGAGCAGGAGCTCGGCGCGCACGATCTCGCCTTCGCCCCGCGTATGGAGCGACCGCGGCGCGGACGTCGCCCCTCTGCGTCGACGCCCGCGGCGGAGGACGCTCAGGCGTCGGCCGACGCGTAGCTCTCGACGACCGCGAGATCGAGCGGGAACTCCACGGGGAACTCTCCGAAGAGCAGCCGCCCTGCCTCGGTCGCCGCGTCGGCGACGGCGACGGCGACCTGGTCGGCGAGCTCGGAGGGCGTGTGCACGATGATCTCGTCGTGCAGGTAGTAGACGAGGTGCGGCATCCGCTCGAAGGCCGGGCCTGAACGGTGCGCAGCCACGGCGGGCACGGGGGACGCACCTGCGATGGCGCCGAGCTTGGAGCGGAGACCCGCCATCCAGCAGAGCGCCCATTCGGCGGCGGTGCCCTGCACGACGAAATTGCGCGTGAACCGGCCCCAGTCGCGTGCACGCGACCGCGCACGTCGTTCGTCGGCCGACGTCGCCTCGGGCTGCGAGGCCAGTGACTGCGTCGCGCGCCAGTCGACGCCCGGCAGCGGTGACGACCGCCCGAGCAGCGTAGTGACGCTCGCCCCGCGCTCCCCCTCTGCCGCGGCCCGATCGACGAGCGCCATCGCGCGCGGATACGCCCGCGCCAGACGCGGCACGAGGCGACCGCTCTCGCCGGTCGTCGCGCCGTACATCGCACCGAGGATGGCCACCTTCGCCTGGTCGCGGGTCTCGACGACCCCTGCGCCGACGATGCCGCTGTAGAAGTCGCGCCCGCGCCCGGCCTCGGCCATCGCCTGGTCGTGCGCGAGACCGGCGAGGACCCGCGGTTCGAGTTGCGCCGCATCGGCGACCACGAGCGACCAGCCGGGGTCGGCGACGACGGCACTGCGCACGTTCTTCGGCAGTTGCAGCGCCCCGCCGCCCGCGGTCGCCCAGCGGCCGGTGGCCGTGCCGCCCGGCACGTAGTCGGGGCGGAAGCGGCCGTCGACGATCCACTCGTCGAGCCACGACCACGCGTTCGCGCTGAGCAGCCGGGCGAGCTTCTTGTATGCGACGAGCGGCTCGATCGCCGGGTGCTCGTGCTCGCGCAGTTCCCACCGGCTCGTCGACTCGACCTGGATGCCGGCTCGGCGCAGCGCCTTCAGCAGGTCGACCTGCGAGTCGAGGTTCACCGCGGGGGCGCCGAGCAGCGCGCGCACCTCGGTCGCGAGCTCCTCCATGCGGGCCGGCTTGCGGCCCGGCGCGGGCTTCGGACCGAGCTCGGTCGCGAGCACGGCCTCATGCACTCCGCGATGCCACGGCAACCCGGCTGCGTGCAGTTCGGCGCCGATCAGGGCGCCGGCGGACTCGGCCGCGATCAGGAGCCTCAGCGCGCCCGGCCGCTCCGACGCCGCGACGAGCGCGAGCTGCCGCGCGTGCTCGGCGAGCACGGCATCGACCGGAACCGCGAGCACATCGCGCGGGCCTGCGGGCTCGACGGGCTCGGAGGCATTCGTCTCGCCGTCGAAGTCGTCGAATTCGAAGAGGGGCGAATGCACAGCGGATGCCGCGGGCACGACCACACCCGCCTGCCCGGCTTCGGCGGGCCCGGCGGGCAGCCAATCGGGGCGGGCTCTCACCCCATCGCCGCGAGCGGCGGCGGTGGTGGTGGACTGGTCGAGGATCGCTGCCGCGAGCACGAGATCGTGGCAGCGATCGACGCGAACCCCCTCGGCAAGGAGTCGCGGGTACCAACGCCGGGTGTCGGCCCAGATCCATCGCGGACGACGCGACGACTCGAGTGCCTGCACGAGACCAGGGAACTCCCGCATCGTCACCGAGTCGAACGGATCGCTCGAGACGGAGGGGTCGACGAGGGCGACCCGGCCGGGCCCCATCGCACCGACCACGATCCGCATGCTCCCATTCTCGCCGGTGCAGCCGACATCGCGATCGTCTCCATGTCGGTGGCGCGGGCGATGATCTCACCATGAACGAGATCGAACGGCACCGATGGTCGCCGTGAGCTTCCGGTGCGGGCACGGCGCCGAGGCGGGGGCCTCCGGCTCGGTGCAGCTCGCCCGGGTGTGCCCGCTCTGCATGCTGCTGCACGAGACCCAGCGCTCCCGCGCCGAGCTCCTCGGTCGAGTGGCCCCGCCGCAACGCGCCGCGCTCGCCCGCGAGACGCGCATCGGCGCGAGCTACGAGTGGCGGTGCGCCCGCGGCCACGATCGCTACGCGGCGACGGTCGGCGAGGTGCTGACCGGTCCGAGTTGTGCGAAATGCCGGGCGAACGCCGCAGCACCCGGTGCCCGCCGCGAGGCCGGGGTCGCGTTCATGAAGCCCGGACTCAAGGTCGGCACCTCGCAGATCGAGCAGCGTCTGCGCATGCTGCTCGGCGAGCGCATCCGCCTGCACCATCGCGTGAACGCGGTGCGCATCGCCCGCATGTTCTACGGCAAGCAGGAGGTGTGGCCCGACATCCTCGTGCCGCAGCTGCGCATCGCCGTCGAGTACGACGATCCGGGGCGGTCGAGGCGCGCCCATCTCGGACTGAAGGCGGGTTCCGACCTCGAGAAGGACGAGGCGCTGCGCGAGGTCGGTTGGGAGGTCATCCGCATCCGGGCCGGCGGGCTCGACGCCCTCGGCCCCTACAGCATCGTCTGCCGCGGGCTCACGATCGCCGTCGTCGACGAGATCGTCTCGCTCATGCGAACCATTCGCGGCGTCGACGCCGTCGACGCGCTGCTCGTGCCGCAGCAGCACGCGGTCTGAGCCCCGGGCGCTACGATCGGCGCTCGACGCCGCTCCTCGCAACTGCCCTGTGGAGACCAGGCTGCACGGTGTTCGTCCACCCGATAGGGTGGGTCGACCCGAGCACACCTCCCGCCCGGGCTTTCGCGCGCGCAGAGAGGCAGTCGATGCTCCTTCCGTTCCTCATCGTCGGAGGCATCGGCCTCGTCCTCCTCGTCATCTCGCTTGTGCTCGGCGATATCTTCGACCACCTCGAGATCGGCGACGGCGCACTCTCGGGCACCGCGCTCGCCGTCGGCATGGTCGTCTTCGGCGCATCCGGCGCGCTCGTCGCGAGCATGGGACTCGAACTCGTCTGGGTCTACGTGCTGTCGGTCGTGCTCGCCGCGGTCGCCTACGTGCTGTGCGTGCTCGCGATCCGCAACCTGACCCGAAGCTCCGACGGGGTGCCCGCCTCGGCGGTGGGACTCTCGGGCGTCGCGAAGTCGGATGTCACCACCGCCGGTGGCGAGGTGAGCCTCGACGGCCCCGGCGAGGTCGAACGCCGGCTCGCCTACTCCGATGAGCCGATCGCCGAAGGCGCCCGCATCCGCGTCGTCGAGCACGCCGGCAGCCGGGTGAAGGTCGTCGCGGGCTGAGCCCGCGTATCGCGCTCCTTCCCGCCCCACCGTCTCTTCCCGCTCGAACCCTGATCGACCACTGCACCATCACGTCCCAGCGATTCCTCCCGAAAGGAACCCAATGCTCTCCCCCATACTGATCCAAGTCATCTCCGTCGTCGCGATCGTCGTCGCGCTGCTCGCCCTCCTGACGTTCATCGCCCGCCGAATCCGGCGCGTCCCGCCGAACGAGGCGCTCGTCATCGTCGGCCGCGGTGCCGGCCGTGCGGCACCCGAGCAGTCGTCCGCGCAGCGCGTGGTCATCGGCGGGCGCACCTTCATCTGGCCGATCCTGCAGCAGGGCTTCGCGATCTCGCTCGAGCAGCGCCAGATCGGCATCACCGTCGAGGGCGTCGACAAGAACCGCATCAAGATCGCGATCAAGGCCTCGATCAACTTCAAGGTCAGCGGCACCGAAGACGGCGTGCGCCGAGCGGCCCAGCGCTTCCTCTCGCAGCAGAGCCTGCTCACCGAGATCATCAAGGAATCCCTCGAGGGCTCGCTGCGTTCGATCGTCGGCGACATGACGATCGAGCAGATCATCTCCGACCGCAAGAGCCTCTCCGACCGGGTCGTCGCCGAGACGAAGACCGACCTCGTCGAGCAGGGCCTGCAAGTCGACCTGCTGAACATCTCCGACATCTCCACGCCCGGCAGCGAGTACCTCGCGAACCTCGGTCGCGCCGAGGCCGCCCGCGCGCGTCAGGTCGCCGAGGTGAGCGAGGCAGAAGCCGCGCGGGTCAGCGAGTTCGCGCGCATCGAAGCGGCCGAGCAGGTCGCCGAGCGGCAGAAGGCGCTGAGCCTGAAGCAGGCCACGATCAAGGCCGAGACCGATCGGGCCAACGCAGAGGCCGAGGCATCCGGTCAGCTCGCGAAGGCCGAACAGGACAAGCTCGTCGCCGTGCAGGAGCGCGACGCCCTCTCGGAACAGGCGCTCGTGACGCAGGAGCGGCTCGACATCGAGATCCGCAAGCCCGCCGAGGCCGAGGCGTACGCCGAGGTGCAGCGCGCCACCGCCCTCCGCGACGCCGCCAACGCGAGCACCGAGGCCGAGGCCTACAAGCGCACGAAGATCGCCGAGGCCAACAAGGTCGCGGCGGTGCAGGACGCCGAGGCGTCGGCGACCTCCGTGCGCTTCGCCGGTGAGGCCGAGCGCGATCGCCAGGTGGCGCTCGCCGCCGGTATCCGCGCCGACGGTGAAGCCCGCGCCTCGGCGATCCAGGCCGAAGGTCTCGCCGAGGCCGCCGCCACCGACGCGAAGGCCATGGCCCTGAAGAAGTACGGCGAGGCCGCCCTCGCGCAGGAGATCATCTCGCGCCTGCCCGAGATCGTACGGGCCGCGGCGGAGCCGATCTCGAACATCAAGACGCTGACCGTCGTCTCGACCGACGGCGCGAGCGCGGTCACGAAGACCGTCGGCCAGGTGCTCGGCGAGGGCACCGAGGTCGTCAAGTCGCTGACCGGGCTCGATGTCGGCTCGATCCTCGCCGGGCTCGCCGGCGGGCAGCTCGTGAAGGCTGACACCCCGGCGGAGTGAGCCCGGCTTCCCGGGGCGGTCGTCAGGCCGCTCCGGGGAGCCTTCCCATCCCGTCGGCGACCGGAATCGCCGCGAGCAGGCGTTGGGTGTACGGCTCCTGCGGAGCGGTCCACACCCGGTCGACCGGTCCGCGTTCGACGATCCGGCCGGCGTTCATCACCGCGACATCGTCGGCGATCACCCGGACGACCGAGAGGTCGTGGCTGATGAAGAGCAGCGCAGCGCCGGTCTCGAGGGCGAGGTTGCGCATGAGGATCGCGATGCGCGCCTGCAGCGACGCGTCGAGCGAGGCGATCGGCTCGTCGCCGATCAGGAGTTCAGGACCGGCTGCGATGGCACGCGCGATCGCGACGCGCTGCCGCTGACCGCCCGAGAACTGGTGCGGGTACCTCGTGCGGCTGGCGGGATCCATCTCGACGTGTTCGAGCAGATCGGCGACGTTCCACGCGTCGCGATCGGGGTTCACCCGAAGTCCGTCCTCGATCTGACTCCCGATCGTGCGTCGCGGATTCAGCGACGCGAAGGGATTCTGGAAGACCATCTGGATGCGCATGAGCCGCGGATCGCGCTTGCGGAGACCCAGCTTGCCGATCGGGGCGCCGTTGAAGGCGATGCTCCCGCCCGACGTCGGCACGAGCCCGCAGACCGCCTTCGCCAGTGTGGACTTGCCGCACCCGGACTCACCGACCAACCCGAGCACCTGGCGCGGTTCGAGGTCGAAGCTCACACCATCGACGGCTCGCAGCGTTCCCCGGCCCGGCAACTTGTACGAGACCTGGAGTCCATCGACTTCGAGGAGGGTCATGCTGCCGTCTCGCTTCCGGACGCATCATGCAGGAGCGAACCGGTGTCCGTCTCAGGCAGGGCATCGATGAGGGACTTCGTGTAGGGGTGCTGCGGGGCGGTGATGACCTGATGGCGGTCGCCGTGCTCGACGATCTCGCCCATCCGCATCACCGCGATGGTGTCCGCCAGGGCCGACATCACGCCGAGGTCGTGCGTCACGAGGACGATCGCGATGCCGAGCTCGTCGCAGAGCCTGCGCAGCAGCCTGAGGATGCCGGCCTGCACCGTGACGTCGAGTGCCGTGGTCGGTTCATCGGCGATCAGCACCGACGGCTCGCACATCAGTGCGCTCGCGATCGCGATGCGCTGGAGTTGTCCGCCCGAGAACTGGTGCGGGTACTTCCGCAGTGCCGCTCGGGGGTCGGGCACCGCGACGAGACCGAGCATCTCGAGCGCTCGCGTTCGAGCGGCGCGCTTGGAGGCACCTCGGTGATAGCGGTAGTGATCGATCAGTTGCGCTTCGATCGTGAGCATCGGATGCAGGCTCGCGGTGGGGTCCTGGAAGATCATGGCGATCTTCGCTCCGCGGTAGCGATTCATCCGTCGCTGGGAGAGACCGATGAGCTCGGTTCCGTCGAACCGGATGCTGCCGCCGAGGTCCGCCCCGGCTGGCAGGAGCCCGCACACCGCGAGCCCGGTCATGGTCTTGCCCGAACCCGACTCGCCGGCGAGGCCCGTGATCTCGCCGGCCGGGATCACGAGATCGATGCCCCGGAGGATCTCCTTGCGCGCCTCGCCTCGCCCGAAGCCGAGCGTGAGGCCCGAGATGGCGACGCCTCCGGTCGTCGGTGCCGTCTCCGTCACGGTGGTTCCCTTCGTGATCGTCACAGCGATCGCCCCTGAACGGCTTCCTGCGATCGGGGATCGAGTGCGTCCCGCAGCGCATCGCCGAGGAAGTTGAACGCGAGCACGACGGTGAGGATGGCGAGGCCCGGGAACACCGAGATCCACCACGACGAGAAGTTCTGGACGCCCTCGGCCACCATCGCACCCCAGTCGGGTGTCGGCGGGATCGCTCCCAGCCCGAGGAACGACAGACCGGACAGGAGCAGGATGGCCGTGCCGACATCGAGCGTGGCGAGCACGACGACCGGCGAGACCACGTTCGGCAGGATGTCCTTGCGCAACGAGGTGAAGGGCCCGTTGCCGAGCAGGCGACCGGCCACCACGTACTCCGCGTCGCGTGCGCCGAGCACGAGCGATCGGCTGACTCGGGCGTACGCGGGCCACGACACGATGAGCATCGCGATCACCGCGTTCGTCAGGCTCGGGCCGAGTGCCGCAGCGATGACCATGGCGAGGATGATCGTCGGAAACGCGAACACGAGGTCCGCGATCCGCATGATCACTTCATCGATCGCCTTGCCGAAGTAGCCCGCGATCGCTCCGAGCAGCGAGCCGATGAGCATCGCGAACACGACGAGCATGAGCGCGAGCGGGATCGAGACCTGCGCACCCGTGATCACGCGGGAGAGCACGTCGCGACCGACCTGGTCGGTGCCGAACCAGTGTTCCGCATTCGGCGCGAGCAGGCGCGGGAAGTCCTGCGCGAGCGGGTCGTACGGACGGATCCACTGTGCGAACACGGCGACGAGGAGCCAGAACACGACGATCGCGGCGCCGGTGACGGCGAGCGGCGTGCGCAACTGCTTGGAGACGCGCAGTCGGCCCTTCCGCCGTGTCTGCTCCGCGATGACGTCCCGTCCGGCGATGACGTCCCGTTCTGCGATGACCTCGTTCTCTTCGATGACGTCGGTCATGCGACCCTCACTCTCGGGTCGATGACGCCGTACAGCACGTCGATGATGAAGTTGAGTCCGATGTAGACGAACCCGACCACGAGCCCGACGCCCATGATCGCCGGGAGGTCGAGCTTCGTCGCGGCCGAGTATGCGTATTCGCCGAGGCCGTGCCACGAGTAGACCTTCTCGACCAGCACCGTTCCGGAGAGCAACGAGCCGAAGGCGACGCCGAGCACCGTGATGATCGGCACGAGCGCGCCGCGCAGCACGTAGCGGTTGACCACGATGTGCCCGGGCAAGCCCTTCGCCCTGGCCGCGCGCACGTAGTCGAGGTCGAGCACCTCCAGGATGGCGGAGCGCGCGAAACGAGTCAGCAGGCCGATCGTGTAGAGCGCGAGCACGGCTGCGGGCAGGATCAGGTGCGACACGGCATCGGCGAACGTCGCCCATTGGCCGGCGAGCAGTGAGTCGACGGTGTACATGCCGGTGACTTGGGGCGGCGGGACCGCCGCCGGCGAGAGCCTGCCCGATCCGGGGAACCAGTGCAGTTGGGAGAAGAAGACGAAGTAGACCACGAGTGCGAGCCAGAATGAGGGCACCGAGATGCCGATGAGGCTCACGACGCGGATCACCTGATCCGTGACCTTGTGTCGGCGGAGCGCCGCCCACATGCCGAGCCCGACGCCGAGGACGATCGAGATGAGGATGGCCGCGATCGCGAGTTCTGCCGTGGCTGGGAACGCCGTGCCGAGGTCGTCTGCGACCGGGGCGTGCGTCTGCTGCGACATCCCGAGGTCGCCGTGCAGCAGGTTGCCGAGATAGGTGAGGTACTGCACCGGGAGCGGCTGGTCGAGACCGGCGTCTTCGCGGAACTTCTGCACGATCTCGGGGTCGGCCGCGGCCTGCTCCCCCAGCGCCGCCTGCACGGGGTCGGCCGGGACGAGATTCGTGAGCGTGAAGGTGACGAGCGTGACGCCGAACAGCAGGAGGACGGTCAGCCCTGCCCTGATGCCGAGGTAGCGCGCGAGCGGGTGGACTCCCGCTCGCGCGCGTCGCTCGTTCGGAGCGGTGCTACTTGATTCCGGCAAGATCGACGGTCCAGGTCGGGTTCAACGGCACGACCGTGATGCTCGGCGCGGTCACGACGTTCTGCGCGGGCTGCAGGAGCGGGATGAAGGGTCCGCTCGCGTTCTGCGCCTTCTGCAGCTCTTCGTACGCGGTTGCGCGTGCAGCAGGGTCGGTCGCGGCGACGGCGGCAGCAGCGAGGTCGGTGACAGTGGGGTCGGCACCGGCCGCCCACCCTGCGCGCAGGCCCACGAGCTCACCCGGCGTGAAGGCGAGGTAGTTCGAGGGGTCCGGGAAGTCGGGGCCCCAGTACCAGAGACCGACCGTCTCCTTGCCGTTGCGGTAGGCGTCGAGTTCGGTCGCGACCGGCGCGGGTGCGAGCGTGACGGTGATGCCCACCGACTTCAGCTGCGCCTGGATCGACTCCGCGATGCTCTGCAATGACAGGCCCTGCACGGTGATGTCGTTCGGGAAGTTCAGCGTGACCTCCTCGCCGGCGTACCCCGACTCGGCAAGCGCGGCCGCTGCGGCATCGGCATCGAACTGGTTGCCGTCCGCTGCGTCGAGTGCGCCGTTGAAGATCGACGGGATGAAGCCGCCCGGCCGGACCGAGCCGTCACCGGCGAGCTCGACGATCTTGTCGTAGTCGATGCCGAGCTTGACCGCTTCGAGGAACTTCGGGTTGCTGGTGATCTCGCTGACCGAGGCGTCCTGGTTGAGCAGGAGGAAGATCATGTACCGCGAGGGGTTCGCGATGATCGAGACCTTGGAGGCGTCGAGCTCGGCGACCTGGTCGGGATTGAGGTCGAGCGCCACCTGCGAGTCGCCGGCCTCGACGTTCAGCTTCTGCGTCGGCCCCTGCACGTTGCGGAGCACGACGCGCTCGTAGGCGGGCTTCTCTCCCGTGTACTCGGGGTTCGCGGTGAAGACCACCTGCGAAGCGGCATCGAACGACTCGAGCATGTACGGGCCCGAGCCCGCCGACGTCGAGTTGAGGAAGGCCTCTGCGGAGTCGTCGGCGGTCGTGCTGCCGCCGTTCTCCTCGACGATCTCCTGGTTGACCACGCCGAGTGCCGGGTTCGGCAGGATGAACGGGAGGGCGGGGTTCGGTGTCGCCGACGTCAACGTGAGCGTCGTATCCGAGGTCTTCTCGATCGTCACCCCGTCGAGCAGGAACGAGGGGTTGCCCTTCACTCCCTGCACGCGCTGCAGCGAGAACACCGCGTCGTCGACCGTGACCTCCGTGCCGTCGGAGAACTTGTGCCCGGGCTTCATGGTGAGCGTCACGACGGTGTTGTCCGCGTTGATCTCATAGCTCGCGAGTCCGTCGATCGGCGCGGTGACGTCGTCGCCGTCGAAGGTGAGCAGCGTCTCGTAGAGCGCCTTCGCGACGATCGAGCCGGTCGTCTCGTACTCGCGGTTCGGGTCGGCCGTCTTCAGGTCGAACGATGCATCGACGACGAGCGAGCCGCCTGCGGGCGCTGCGGCGGGCGCGCCCGCCGAGCAGGCACTGAATGTCAGCGCGGCCGCGACGGCCAGGCCGAGCGCAGTGGTGCCACGCCGAGCGGCGCGGTGGAACGATCGTGACAAGGTGGTGCTCCTTATCGATTGGAGGGATGAGTGAGAAAGTAGTGCGTATTCAGATCATTCGTCAATGAGAACCCACCAATCAGGAACATATGTCTAGCAATGCTCCGTCCCGTGGCATATTCTCTCCAGTACTGGCCCTCCCCGTAGCTGTGACTGGACAGATGGAGTCTCGGATGCACCTCGACGACACGCATATTCGGATGCTCGAACTCCTGCGAGAGGACGGCCGGACTTCGGTCGCTGCGCTCGCCGAGCACCTCGGAATCTCTCGATCCAACGCGTACACGCGATACGAGGCCCTCGTTCGGGCGGGCATCATCCGCGGCGTCCATGCTGAGATCGACCCGGCAGCGGTCGGCATCGGCGTCGCGGCCATGGTGTTCATCACGCTCCGGCAGAGCCAGTGGGCGGATTTCCGGGCGCGCCTCTCCTCGGTCAGCGAACTCGAGTACTTCGCGGTGACGACCGGCGAACACGACGCGATGCTCCTCGTGCGCGCCCCCGACGTGGCGGCGATCCACGAGCTCGTCGCCACTCGCCTGGCCCAGTGGCCGTCGATCAAGGCGACGACGACGGTCTTCCTCATGGACGAGGAACGCGCTCACGTGTCCCTGCGGATGCCGCGCACCGAGCGCTCCTCGGTCGAGGACTCCGGAGAACGATTCGGCATGACCCGGTTCGTTCGCACGAGCGATGACCGGGTCGAGCGCGTGCCGGACCGACGTCGGCGCTGATCAGGCGCTGACCACCTCGCGGCAGATGCTCGTGTGGAGGTTCCCGTCCGGCGCGACGAACTCCTCGGTCAGCAGCAACGCGCCCTCGTCGTCGACCGAGATGACCGACGATGCCGTTCCCGTCGTAGTGCCGGCGTCGTGACCGCGGTGGACGAACGAGATGTCGATACGCCCCTGCGTGCGCACTCCGCAGAACCGGCCGATCGCGACCGTGTCGCCGACGTACTCCCCCCACAGCACGCCGCCCGACTCCCGGTAGACGAAGCGGGTCGGCGCCGTCGTGTCGACGACGCTCGCGGTTGAGGAGACCATGTCGAACACCCGCCGATCCAGGTCGATGTCGAGTGCTGCTGCGGTGGGCTGGGGGTTGGTACCGGTCATGTCCACATTGTGTTGAGGCGCCGCAGCGGGTGTCAATCGAACTGCATTCCGTCCCGTCAAGTGCCATTCAGGCGAGGTGCATTGAGACATTCTGTTTGCAATGCGCGTAGTCCACCGGATGTTTCGCTCGACTGATTGCGCGCTTCTTGACGCTCGTTCGCCCCGATGGCTTACTGGTCACCATGCGTCCAGAGCCTCAGACCTTCCGCGACCCACGTACCCAGCCTCTCCCAGAGACCCAGGCCTTTCGCGACTACATGGCGTCGGGATGGGGCCCGGCCGATCGACGCGTCGATATCGTCGCCGGAGCGCCCGCGTCGGCGCATGGACATCGTTCGCTCATCAGCGCGCAGTTCACCGGGAGGACGATCATCGTGGCGTCCGGGCGATCGCACGTGCGCTCGAACGACACCGAGTTCGGCTTCCGCGCCGACAGCGACTTCGTCTGGTTGACGGCCTGCCAGTCGGAGGGCGCCGTACTCGTCATGACCCCTGCCCCAGGAGGGCACGACGCCGTCCTCTACCTCCCGGAACCCGTGGGCCCCGGCCAGGACGCGTTCTACGCCGATGCCCTGCGCGGCGAGCTCTGGATCGGCCCCGCCGCCGACCTGGCCGACTGGTCGAGCGCCCTCGACCTCGAGGTGCGATCGCTCGACGCCCTCGACGCCGCGCTGGAGGCCGCCCCGTCTGGTGCCCTCGTCGCGGGCGCACCGGAGCCTCGACTGCCGCGTCGGCTCGAGGCATCCGCAGCCCTTGCCGTCGCGCTCTCCGCAGCCAAGCTCGTGAAGGACGTGTGGGAGATCGCCCAGCTCCGCGCAGCGGTCGACGCCACGGTCGCCGGATTCCGCGCGGTCGCCGCGGAGCTCCCGGCGGCCGTGGAGTTCGGAGGCGAACGCTGGTTGCAGGCGACCTTCGACCGCCATGCCAGGACCTTCGGCAACGGAGTCGGCTACTCGACCGTCGTGGGCAGCGGGCCGCATGCCCCGACCCTGCACTGGACGCGCTGCGACGGCCCGGTGCTTCCCGGCCACGTCGTGCTCGTGGATGCCGGCGTCGAGGCGCGATCGCTCTACACGGCCGACGTCACACGCACTCTTCCCGTGGACGGCACGTTCTCCCCCGCACAGCGAGAGGTGCACGCGCTGGTCGAGCGGGCGCATCGAGCCGCGATGTCGAAAGTCGGCCCCGGCGCATCCTTCCGCGACATGCGAAGCACCGCCTACGAGTCGATCGCGACCGCGCTGCACGAGCTCGGGATCCTGCGCGTCTCGGTCGACGAGGCGATGTCCCCGACCGGGCAGCAGCATCGTCGTTACCTGCCGTGCGGCACCGGACACCACATCGGATTGGACGTCCACGACTGCGCCCGGATCGGCGACGAACGCTACCTCGATGAGCCGCTGCGCCCCGGCTCGGTTCTCGCAGTCGAGCCGGGCCTCTACTTCCACGCCAACGACCTCACGGTCCCGCCCGAGCTTCGCGGCATCGGCATTCGCATCGAGGACGACCTGCTCGTGACGGAGACCGGCCACGAGGTGCTCTCGGCTGCGCTGCCGATCGACGCCGCCGGAATCGAGAAATGGGTCGCCGCCCTGAGATGAGCCGCATGTCCGGCTCGGTCATTTGTCTTCGGGCCGGGCCGCTGCCAAGGTGAGAGCAGCATTTCGATCGAGGGGGAACATGTCAGTAGAACGCCGCCCAGGACTCACCGCTGACGAGATGGCGGAGGCCGTCGCCTCACTGAGCACGCCGGACTCCGTGTCATCGCCGTTCGGCGAGTTGCGATTCTTCGACGGGGTGCCGTTGCCCGAGACCGTCGAGACCGCGTACAACGCGCTCGACTTGATCCGCGGCATCGACGTGTTCCTGAACGCCGTCCCCGGCGCGTCGCTCGTGGCGTTCCGTGCGGGCCTCCGCGTCGCAGGTGTCACCTCGGCCAGGCAGATCGGCATCACCGAACCACGGGCGACGTCGAAGGGGCTGTTCCTCACGCCGAACACCGAGACGACGTACGGCACGACCATGCTCGACCTGAAGTCGTGGGGACCCACCGTCATCGAGGCGCCGCCGCAGTCGCTCTGCGTCGTCGACGACTTCTGGTTCCGCTACGTCGCCGACATGGGCATCGCCGGACCTGACAAGGGTGCAGGCGGCAAATACCTCTTCCTGCCGCCTGGCTACGACGGCGAGGTGCCCGACGGGTACTTCGTCTACCGCACGCCGACGTACACGAACTTCGTCGTGCTGCGCGCGCTCGGCGGCGTGCCCGCGATGAAGCAGACGCGCATCTACCCGCTCGCCGAGGCCGCGAACCCCGAGGCGAACGAGTTCATCGACCTCGCCGAGACACCGTTCAACACCGTGCACGCGAACGACTTCTCGTTCTACGAAGAGGTGGCCGTGCTCGTGCAGGAGGAGCCGGTCGAGGCCCTCGACGCGGAGCGTGCCGGTCAGCTCGCCGCGATCGGCATCGCGAACGGTCAGCCGTTCGAGCCCGATGCGCGGCTTCGCGGCATTCTCGAGCAGGCGGCACTGATCGCCGCCGGGCTCGCCCGGTCGGTCACGTACGAACCGCGCGATCCCGAGGCCGTGCTGTACGGCTCGTGGCGCAACGCCTTCGTCGGCGGCGACTACGAGTTCCTGCGGAACGGGGCGCGACTGCTCGATGCCCGCACGCAGTTCCACTACCTCGCGACCGTGATCACCCCGGCGATGGCGCACGCACAGGTCGGCGCGGGCTCGGCGTACGCCTACACGGTGCACGACGCCGAAGGGCAGCTGCTCGACGGTGCACGCAATTACCGCCTGCGCGTCGACGCCAATCCCCCAGCGAAGAATTTCTGGGCCGTCGACCTCTACGACACGCAGACGCGCTCGCTGCTCGTCATCCCGTCGACGCCGTATCCCGCACTCGCGAGCAACGACGGCAAGCTCCAGGCCAACGACGACGGCTCGTTCGACCTCTACTTCGGCCCGACCGCACCAGCCGGCAAGGAGTCGAACTGGGTCGAGACGCTGCCAGGAAAGTCCTGGTTCCCGCTCATTCGTCTCTACGGCCCGCTCGAGCCCTGGTTCGATCAGACCTGGCGGCTCAACGAGTTCGAGCCGCTCGGCTGAGGGCACCGGCGCGAGGCTCGCCCGAGCCCGCACGTCGAGTCGTCACCACTGGCGGATGCCCGTTAGCGTTGTGCAGGTGCATACGCCTGTCAACGCCGCCGTCGTCGGCCAACTCGGCCACCTGAGTCTCAACCGTCCGGAGTCGATCAACGCGATCGACCTCGAGATGATGCGTGCCATGACCGAGACGCTCGACGCGTGGGCCGTCGATCCCGCCGTCACGGCGATCCTGCTGGACGGAGTCGGCGACTTCGGATTCTGCGCGGGCGGCGACTTCCGCGAGATCCTGGAGCGTGCGGCCGAGGGCATGACGATCGGCGCGGTGTTCTTCCGCGACGAGTACCGTCTGATCGCGAAGCTCGCCGAGTACCCCAAGCCGGTCGTGTCGATCATGCACGGAATGACGATGGGCAGCGGCATCTCGCTCGCCGGGCACGTCTCCACACGGGTGGTGACCGACCGGGTCAAGCTCGGCCAGCCGGAGACCGGCTACGGCTTCGTTCCCGACGGAGGTGCCACCTGGCGGCTCGCTCGCACCCCGGGTGAGGTCGGCACATACCTGGCCCTGAACTCCGTCGACCTGACCGCGGCGGACGCCGTCGCTCTCGGCTTCGCCGACGTGATGGTGCCGACCGAGCGGGTCGGCGAAATGACCGCGGCGCTCGAGGACGCCGACGATGCCTCCGCACCCGATGAGAAGGTTCGGCGATTCGCCGTCGACCCCGGCCCCTCGACGGTGCTCGCACGTCGTGACTGGATCGACGCCTGCTATGCGGCCGACACGGTCCAGGCGATCCTCGAGCACCTCTGGGCGTTCTCGAACGGCGAAATGGTCGCGGGACTGCGCGCCGCCGATTCGAGTGACCCCGAGGCTGCCGGAAATGCGGCCGCGGCCGCCGACATGCTGCTCCGGCTCTCGCCGACGGCTCTCGCTGCGACCTTGCGCTCCGTGCGCGCCGCGCGCGACGGCGAAACGCTGCGCGAGGCGCTCGAGCGCGAGCTCCGCCTGGCACGCTGGTTCACCACGCAGCCCGACCTGTTCACCGGGGTGCAGGCGCTGGTGGCGCAGAACACCGGCTCGCTCCACCAGGACGTCTTGCCGGATTGGCGGCCTGCAGATCTTGCAGCCGTCGACATCGCAGACATCGTCGGGGCCATGGAGACCCAGCTCCGCCACAGCGTGTTCCCCCGCGGTCTCGGCATCCCCGAGGAGGAGGAGGCGGCGTAGCAGGCACGCTCACTCGGATGCGGCCATTGTGCGCCGGCCGTTGCTCGCCTCGCGAGTGTCGAACTCGTTCCTCAGATACTTCGGAGCCTGCACTCTCCACGCCTCGGTCACGAGCTCGGCGAGATGCTGCTCATCGATGCCGGCCATGCGGAACGCGACCTTCGGCTCGCCCCAGGCCGTCGTCGTTCGCAGGAACACGTCGGGCGCCATCTCGACGAGCGCGAGCGCGTCGATGGGATCGGCGACCTTCACCCCGACCACGAGCTCGGCCGCGATGATCGCACGCATGTCTTCGGGGATGCTCGGCCATGGGTGGCACTCCCACGCATAGAGCTTGCCGCGCACGAACCACGCGGCACCACCTGTCGTCGCACGCTCCTCGCTCCCGGGCAAACCGGCAGCGGCGCGGCGGAGATCATCAACAGTGGCCACGCGGCAAGCCTATGACGTACGTCCGACCACGGTCATCCGGAGGATCGGCGACCAGTTCCACGCCGTGAGATCGCGAGAGTACGGTTGGTCCCGAACGGAGCGCCCTGACCTACTGCGCTCCAACCGCTCGGCACGAACGAGGTGGCGCCGCTCAGTCTTGCGGGCGCGTTCGCCGGCGTGTGACGTTCGCTCCGACTTCAGTCGTCAGAGTCGCAGCGGCGTCCATACCACCGGCGGCGCCATCGCAGGCAGGTCGAACGCCCACGATGAGATCACGGCGTGCGCCGTTCGCATGTCCGTCGCGTTGGTCGTGCAGTGACTGTCGGGTCCACCGTCACGTCGCTCGACGCAATAGCTGCCGTCATCATTGCGAATGGTCTGGATGTACGTCTGCTGGGACGCATCGCTCAGTCGCTCCAGGATCAGGAACTGCTCCCTCCCACCCTCGATGTCCTCGAGCAGAATGAAGAGGAGATCCTCGGATGGGTCGTCCCACGTCTCACCCGACTCGGTAGACGCACGGAGTATCGATCGCATACACATACCCTGCACTACGGATGGGGTTCGGATCGAGCCGCGCTCACGTCGACGCGACCGCGACATCCGCTGAGTTCACCGCCCGGCCACTCGCTTCGAGGAGACTGGTACGCATGAGCTCGAAACCCCACGTCGTCGTCGGTGCCGGACCGATCGGGACGGCCCTCGCGCTCGAGTTGGCCGGCGGCGGCCACACAGTGCACGTGGTGACCCGGTCGGGCCGCGGCCCCGAGGATCCGTCGATCGAGCGGATCGCGCTCGACGCTGCCGACCGCGATGCCCTGACGCGCGCGTCCGAGGGTGCTGCCGTGCTCTACAACTGCGCCAACCCCGGCGCGTATACCGAATGGGAACGTTTGTGGCCGCCGCTCGCCGCCTCGATCCTCGCGGCCGCTGAGGCATCCGGAGCCGTCCTCGTGACGCTCGGCAACCTCTACGGGTATGGCCCGATCGACGGCCCGATGACGCGAGACCGGCCACTCGCGCCGTCCGACCACAAGGGCGTGCTGCGGGCGCGGATGTGGCAGAGCGCGCTCGATGCACATCACGCCGGTCTGGTGCGGGCGACCGAGGTGCGTGCCTCCGACTACATCGGACCGACCACGCCCGTTGCCAACGGTCTCCTGCCGCGGTACGCGGCGGCGACGCTGGCGGGCCGAACCGCCTCAGTATTCGGCGACCCCGACCAGCCGCACTCCTGGACCGCGGTCGAGGATATCGCGCGCACGCTCGCCGCCGCGGGCGGCGACGAACGCGCCTGGGGCAGCGCGTGGCTCGTCCCGTCGAATCCGCCGGTGAGCGTGCGCGAGGTCCTGAGACAGCTCGGCGCCCACGCCGGCACCGGTGAACCGCAGCTGCGCACGGTGCCTCGCTGGGTGCTCACCGCCGGAGGAACGGTGATTCCGTTGCTGCGCGAGGTCGCCGGCGTGCTCTACCAGTTCGAGCGGCCGTTCATCGTCGATGCATCCGACACCACGGCGGCATTCGGGATCGAGCCCTCCGCATGGGCGCCGCTCGTCGAGGCCACGGCCGTCGCCTGGGCGGAGCGAGCAACCCGAGCCCGGGGTTGAGGCGCACCGCCGTCGTCACGCGTCGAGCATGGACGTGGCCGGCTCAGCGACATGGGCGCACCTGTCGCCGGTTCGACCTCGATCCGCATCCACGAAGCGCGCCGTGTCCGACACGGCGGCGGTGAGCAGGGCGACGAGACGATCGTCGGGATCCCCGACGCACGCCCGGGAGATCCCATCGACGGCGCCGGTCACGAGAGCCCAGCACTGCCGCACGGTCATGCCCGGGCGGCCCGGACCGACTTCCTCGATGAACCGGATTGCCCAGGTATCGGCGGCAGGGGCGGCGCGGAGGGCAGCCTCCGCCAGCTCGCGCAACTCCGCGGCGAGCTCGTCGTCGCGATCCGCGAGGACCTCGAGGGCGACGCGCACCCCCACCGCCAGCGAATGCTGGCGCTCCTCAGCGGCGATCGGCAGGGCGGCAGTGGCAGCTCGCACGGCGAGCAGGACGTCGAGCAGCGGGTCGTCGCTCGTCAGGCCGATGACCGTCGGGATGAGCGGCGTGAGCCGGGCGCGGCCGGCCTCGCTCGTTTGGTCGTTCACCATCCTCGCGAGATGCGCAAGGGTGCGGTGCGTGCATGCGGGATGGTCGCTCCAACGCTCCCCCGCGAGATACGACGCGAATTCCATGAAGCAGGCCCCACGCCGTGGCGAGCGGTGCCGGCCCGGGGACAGGATCGGCATGACATCCGGGTGAGCCATCCAGTCGCGCATTCGGCCTCCCTCTCTCCTTCCACTGTGCGCCGGTCGCGGCCACGATTCAAGCACTTCGGCCGGATGTCCCTGGGCGGGTGGCAGCGGACGAAATCGCCTTGGGCGGGGTCGCAGTAGGTTGGCCGATCCGTCTGCACGCGCATCTCGAGCGCAACGAGGATGATGGATCCATGCCCGCATCCCACCGTCCCGGTCTTCGGATCGACTCAGGACTCACGATCCCCGAGTCTGAGCTGTCCTGGCGGTTCTCGCGGTCATCCGGTCCCGGCGGGCAAGGCGTCAACACTGCCGACTCCCGAGTGGAACTCGTCTGGGATATGGCCGGCTCGACCGCCCTCTCTCCGCTCCAGCGAGAGCGACTCCTCGAGCGCCTGAGCAGTCGCGTCGCCGACGGAGTACTGACGATCACGGCATCCGAGCACCGCGCGCAACTGCGCAACAGGGATGCTGCGCGCGCTCGGCTCGCCGCCGTCGTGGCCGACGCTCTGCGGCCACCGTCACCGTCGCGACGCCCGACGAAGCCGAGTCGCGGTGCCAAGGAACGGCGCTTGGAAGCGAAGAAGCGGCGCACCGACGTCAAGCGACTGCGTCGCCCACCTCACGACTGACACCGAGTGGCGATCGGCGACCTGAGCGTGGCAGCCGGTGGCTGAGGCGACCTCGCCGGTGCCGCAGCAGGCTACTTCGCCCGGCCCACTTCGGCCACGATTTCCAAGAGCGACAGCTCACGACACGCTAAACTTGCGGGCACTCCAGAGCAAAGGAGAGCCCCGTGGGCAAGGTGGTCATGTACGGCTCGGTGTCGGTGGACGGCTTCATCGCGGATGAGAATGACCAGCCCGGCCCGCTGTTCGACTGGTTGTCCAGCGGTGACGTCCCGTTGGACGACAGCGGCGTTCTGACGGTATCGCAGACGTCCTACGACTACACCCGTCCGTACTGGGACCAGATCGGGGTGACAGTCGCCGGCCGTCACGTCTTCGACCTGACGGACGGCTGGGACGGGAAGCCTCCGAGCGGGATCGACCACGTGGTCGTCGTGACGCACCGGCAGCAGCCCGAGGGATGGGACCGCGAGGCACCGTTCCACTTCGTCGAGGGCGTCGAAGCAGCCATGGCCATGGCGCAAGAGCTTGCGGGTGACCGCATCGTCGAGGTCGCCGCTGGTGACGTCGGTGGCCAGATGCTTGCCGCGGGCCTGGTCGACGAGGTGCGCATGGACGTCGCACCCGTCGTGTTCGGGTCCGGCAAGCGCTACTTCGGGTCGGTCCACGCACAGCATCTGCTGGAGGATCCTGACGTGGTGATTCAGGGCGACCGGGTGCTTCACCTGCGCTATCGGGTGCGCCGTTGACCGATCTGAGCGGGTACGTCTGGTCGTCGATGGCGTTCTTGTAACCCTTCCCGAAGAAGGGCTACACCGCGCGGCATCCCAGCAATGAACGGTGAAGAAGTGGAGAGCGCAACACGCCTCTGCCTTTCAGTGAAGGCAAGAAGCGCTGATCAGATCTCTGCGTGTGCAGTCGTGTGTGTGTCACAGGCACGAGTGTTTGTGACATCGCCGTGACAAGAACACCCCACTCCTCCCGAATCGAAACGACGTTCAGTGCTCGTCGCGCTGGCCGTCTTCGCGCTCGAGTGGTGGCGCGCCGAGATCGCGGTCGGGCGTTGCGCCTAGCGGTAGGATCTGGCAGCGATGAGAAACCGGAAGCTCAAGACGATCGCCCGACGATGGTGGAACGCCGAAGGCGGCGACTACGACTGGGAACGCGTCGATCACATCGTCCGAGAGCGACACGATCTCGTCCCCCGGCTCATCAAGGCCCTCTACGAGACCTCGCCACCTGGATGGGAGCCGTACATCGGGTGCGTGGTGGTCGAGGACTTGGAGATTTCCTCGCCGAGTTCGAAGGTCGACGATCTCCCACTCTCCGGATCGTGCTCGCGTCGGGGTTGCGAAAGGAGCCGCTCGTGAAGGTGCTGAGCGGCGCCTACTCGACGCACCTCGAAGCAATGAACATCCGTGAGGGGCTCGCTGGCGTGCTCGAGCCCGACGAGATTGCTTGGTTGCTCGACGATGCGTCACCCGGGCGTTTCGACTATCCCGTTCGAACCGACACGAAGGCGAAGCCGAAGGGCCAGTGACGAGATCTCAGGCTTGAGATCAAGCCCCCCCACCCCCAACGGGCCTGGCGCTTTCGCGTGCAGACTCGGGCAGGATGGCGAAATGGGGATTCGATACGTGCGGTTCGTTGGAGATTCGTTCGACGGACGAGAAGCGCCGGTGACGGAAGACGAATGGGGCGGCCTCCAGGCTAGGTAGTCGTCGAGTCCAGGGGCGAGGTGTACAGATTGAAGGCGCGGGAGACGCGGATAGCGGCCCGGACGGAGTATGTGGTCCCGTGGTACGAGCCGGTCGGGTAGACCCCGTGCCAGACCGCGAAGTGGTACGGCGCGAACTCACATACGAGGTCGTTGTTCTGGAGTATTGCTACTCTGCGCTGCTCGCGGGCTGGAGACCTGCTGAGAGCGCCGAGGGCATCGTCCATCTGGCGGGCGAACAATGGCACAGGCTGGAACTTGGATTCAGGTGGGGAAATGAACCCGTGGACGCAGTCGAATGACGCCGCCCGAGTGCGTTCGACCCCTCCCAACTAAGAGTTCGACCCCGCCCTGACTAAGAGGAGAACTAGGGCGTGTCTGACAATTCGGGCTGGAATGGGTGCGGGATTCTGCCAAGATGCTGGCGTGCAGTACCTGACGATCGAGATGCCCGTGCGTTTGTGGCAGCGCGTGGACGGTTGCGTGGATAACTCGATGGCTGTCGATGTTGTCGATGGAATCATGGAGTCGGTGAGCGCCGGATCCTGTGTTCGGGATGCGGGCTGGCGCGCGTCGGCGGCCTACTCGGGCGACCGTGACCAGTTCGGCTGGCCGCCGTCCGAGCATCTGTTGCCGATCACCCTTCGGCGCTCGCACTGGGACTGGACCCTGTCTCAGTTGGAACGCTGGGAGCCGTACGAAACGGATGGCGTCGTGGCCGACGCGCGCGCGGTCATCGGCGAAGCGATCAGGGCTGCGTAGTCGGGTATGACACCTGCGAGATAGTGAGTACAGGAGAATCGAAATAGCTCCTGACCTGGGGTACCGCCCTCAGCTTGCTCCTCGAACAGGGCGTGCCGGTGCCGGTCGTCGCGCGTATCGCCGGGCACGATCCGAGCGTCACGGTGCGCACGTATGCACACGCTCAGGACGACACCACAGGAGCCGCCGTTGACGCTCTCGGCGCTGTCTACGCAGAGCGTTGGTGACAGATTCGCCACGTCTCGTGACATCGCTACGGCGGGAGACGATCAGCAGTCCGCTGGAAATCCCCGTTTGATCGGATACTTCTGGGAGTAGGGCGGACGGGACTTGAACCCGTGACCGATGGCTTACGCCGGAAGCCACTCTCCAGGCGTGAAAGTCTCGCGATACCTCGAGAGATCTCGACCTGATCAGGTTCTTCTCGTCGAACCTGAATCGAGTGTATCGAAACACCTCGGCTCCCCTCGAGCCAGATCGAGTAGATAAACGACCAATAACCGTCCACGCATCAAGTGACTTCCGCTCTCGGCATCCGTCGAGGCCTGCCCGAAATTCACCTGAACCACCCGCTTGCCGCCGAGGAGACGCGACGAGCCGCCAGGCTCGCGTCACACGACAAGCGAAGTATCGGATTCAGTTCGCCTCACGCACGCATGGAGCAAACACAGACCGACTGCTCGAATTCGTCCGCGAACCCAAAAGAGAACACACGGTGGTGCAGTCGCGGGCCAATTCCACGCGCTCGATTGCTTATGTGTCGGACCATCGACTGGGCTCACGAAATCGGTGTACGGATGACTCACCCGCGGTTGCGTTGAGGAAGATCAACTCGCGATCAAACGCCGCAGTGGCGCTTCGACGGTGAATCCGCGACCTTCACTCGCCGTCGCTATGCACATCGAAATGCTGAGTGAGTCGTTCGAGCGTGGACTCCTGTCGGAGCTTGCAAGCGCTGTTCTGCTTCGCGAACAGTCCCTTCTCCCCCAGTACGCGTCCTTCTGGGGGACGGTCCGGACCCACTTAACCGGGACCACCCACTCGGCGTCGTCGTCCGCCGCGGCGTCTCGATTACTGCTCGGTTGCTGCCATGACTCTCATCCCCATGGATCAGACCCGCCACCGGACCCGGGCCCGCGGCCGGGGCCCGCACGCTCTGATGCAGAAGAGACATCCGGCTCAGTTCGCGAAGGACGCTTCGTATGAAGAGTGTGATGCCGGGCACACGCGGTCGCAATACCGTGCAGACCGGTCGCCGCAGCAGTGCCTGGCCGCAACGGCGCGGTAGCCAACGGCGCCCGACCCACATCGAAACAGGAGAACGCCATGACAAATAGACCAGGCTCGACACGCGACGCCTTCGAACGGGCACGACCGTTCGCCCTGACGCTCCTGTTCGGCGCAGCTGCCTTCACCATCACCGTCACCGGGACCAGGGCCATCGCCGACATCATCGGGCCGGTCTTCTTGGCCCTGGTCATCACGATCAGCCTGCATCCGATCCGCCTCTGGCTAGAGGGGACGCGCCTTCCGAAATGGGCCATCTCACTCGTGATGCTGGTGGCCGCCTACCTGCTGATCTTCCTCCTCACCCTCGCGCTGATCGTCTCCGTCGCGCAGGTCGCCGCGTTGCTCCCCCAGTACACCGACCAGCTCGACGAGGCCGTCGTGAACGCGGGGAACGCACTCAGCCAGCTCGGAGTCGAGCCGGATCAGATCCACGCCGTCGTCGACGCCATCGACCCCGGGCAGATCGCGGCGCTCGCGACGTCCCTGTTGAGCGGCACACTTGGCGTGTTGACCAACCTCGTGTTCCTCATCACCGTGCTGTTCTTCCTGGTGTTCGATACGGATGCCACCCGACAGGTCCTGCGTTCCTTGGGGAATCGGTTTCCCAACCCGGTCGCCGCGCTCAATAACTTCGCAGCCAGCACGCGGAACTACATGGGCGTCAACACCGTGTTCGGACTCGGCGTCGCGGTCGTCGACGGCGTCGCCCTGTTGATCCTGGGCGTCCCCGGCGCATTCGTGTGGGCCGTCCTCGCCTTCGTCACCAGCTTCATCCCCAACGTCGGCTTCATCATCGGAGTGATCCCGCCCGCCCTCATCGCGCTGTTGCACGGTGGCCCCGGGCTCATGATCGCGGTCATCGTCGTCTACACCGCGGTCAACTTCCTGAGCGACAGTGTGATCAAGCCCCGCGTAGTCGGCGACACCGTGGGCCTGTCGACGACCATCACGTTTCTCTCACTCGTGTTCTGGACCTGGGTCATCGGGCCGCTGGGCGCGCTCCTGGCCGTGCCGCTCACCCTGCTAACCAGGGCGCTTCTGGTCGAAGCGGACCCCCGCACCCGATGGGCCCTTCCCCTGATCTCCGGCAAGCCGGACCCCGTTGACGAGCCGGAGTCGGAACCGGTGGAATGAGTCAGAACGCGGCCCACCAGGCCGCGGTCAGGAACGCAATTGGAGCGAGACCGGTGCAGACCAGCCCGACGACCCAGAATGCGTCGGCGTGCCGGGGCGGGCGACGGTTGCCGATCCGTGTCGTCGCCAGGTCACCGCGACGTTCGATGGCCTCCTCGATGCGCTCCGACTCTTCCTGAAAGCGCATCCAGGCGAACGCGAGGCCGCTGCCCGCGATGATGATGAACGTGAAGATCATCGCGCGCAGCCAGCCCGGTACCTCGTTGTAGATGCCGGCGGCGGCGCCACCCGCGGCGACGGCGACCACGAAAGCGGTGAGCGCCGCGCCCACCGCCAGGACGTCGCGGCGGCGCTGCTTGAGCCGGCTCAGGCGCGTGGCGTAGGTGTCCTCACGCCACGATGTCAGATCGTCATCGTGCTTGTCGCCTTCCTCGATGGTCATCGAGGGTTCCCTCCCATCCGCATCCGATCGCAACGGATCAGGCGCATCGACCACGACATCGCGTGCCAGCGCCCCGTGCTAGATCGGCTGGATCTCGCTGGGCTGCCAGGTCTTGTCGAAGAACGACTCGAGGGGGTTGTACAGGCGGAGGATCGTCCACCACCCCTTCCCGGGAACGGTCTGGAGCCAGTTGCTCTCCATGCCGGTGGGCGCGGTGGGTCCGAAGTAGATGTCGGTCGAGCCGTCCGCGTTCGACTGGATCGTGCCGGACTGACTTCCGACACGCGGGAACTGCTGATCCGTTCGCAGCATCGATCGGGTCTGGTTGTCGTACAGCAGCAGCGACCAGAAGCGAGACTCGGGGATGTCGCGTGGCAGGGTCAGTCGATAACTCCGACCGCCGTCCAGGAATTCACCCCGGCTGTCTCGCATCGCGAAGATGTACTGGGAGCCGATGCCGGTGAGCCGCATGCACATGGCGGGGGTGATGCCCGTCGCCATGTAGAAGAAGTTGGTCGCGGAGTCGAGCTTGCGCGCTCCGCTGCGCACGGCGGGCACTGGCCCCTCGGGGGTGATGGCGGGGGGCGGGTCGAGGAACTCGTAGCCGCCCACGAAGAGCGCGCTCTGCCATTGCGAGTCGGGGTAGTACGCAAAGCCCTCTTCCGGTCGGGCGGCGAAGGTGACCGTCCGCGCGGTGGCGTTGCCGACCTCCACGGCGTCTTCCAAGATCTTCCGCATCCGGGCGTCGGGCACGAAGGGTTCGCCGTGGGCGATGCCGACCGAAGCGAGCAGACCGAGGAGTTCGGGGTCTCCCGCATCGGGCGGGTCGTCCTGCAGCGCCTGGTGCACGAGCTCCCAGTAGCCGAAATCGTTCGGGAAGAGCGTGTTCACCGGTATTCCGGTGGCCTCGACGAACCGTGTCTCCGGCGCGGGCCGAGCGGCGGCGAGTGGCGCCCGTCCATCGAGGAAGCTCGCGACCGCCGTGCCGAATGCTCCGGGCACGTACGGCGAGACCTTGACCCCCTCCCGGATCACCTGAACCGGGACCGCCGGATCGTTGTCGATCATGAACGCCCGCCCGATGAGGGTCACCCGTCGGGTCCGGGAATGGAACACGTGGAAGCCGCTGTCGGGAAGTGGACCGTCGTAGTCGGGAGCAACGAGAAGGTAGCGTCCGCCTTCTCCGCGATCCGGACCAGGAAGGCCGACATCGGTGACCCATCGGAACCACATGTCGTCGATCGTGCCGAGGATCCCGCTCGGAGCGCCAAGCGCAGGGATCTCGAGGACCACGGGTCCGTTGCCGAGGTCGATGAAGCCCCAGAAGTAGACCGTGTCGCAGTTCGCCGTCAGGAACAGCGATGACGAATCCATCAGCTCGGGAAAGAGCATGAACTCGCCGTCTTCGACGCCGGCACCCAGGAAACCACGGCGTACCGCGGCGAGAGAGGCGACGCGCAGCGACCCCAGGAATGCCTCCACACCGTGCAGGAAGTCGAGGTGATCGTAGAGCAGCGCCGCTGTCGCGTCCGCCGGGGCGCCGTCGCGGAACTCCAACGTGCCCACTCTGCTGTCCACCGTGTCGGGAGTCGAAAACGGTGTCAGATCCTCCATGCCCCCCAAGGGCCTCGTGCCGTCCATGGGTTTTCCCTTCTTATGTACGCAACCCGTCGAGGCGAGGTGCTTCGTCGCCGGAGAGGACATCTGTCCGCTGATTGCGCATGAGGGTCGAAGTCTCTTCGCGCCGACCGAAGGCCGGATCACCCAATGTGAACGATCCGCGATATACGGCTCGGGACACCGTCACCGCCGGCTCCGTACGAGGGTTCGAACCGCATCTCACTGCACGCCACGGGGTTTCACTCGATGTGAGTGATGTGACGCAGGATGCCGGGGCGTCCAATGACGCGTGGAGTCTTGCAACGCTCCAAGTGCACATCAAACAGGGGGAAGGACCCATCATGACTGACGCAACTGACGACGACGCTCCCGTGCTCGAGCTGCTCGCACGAATGACCGAAGACTCGTTGGAAGCCTCCAGCCTCGACGTCCAGACGCTCGTTCTGGTGCGCGTTGCCGCGCTGGTCGCCGTCGGAGCCCCTCCGGTTTCCTATGCACTCAACCTGGAGGCAGCGGGGGAAGTCGGGCTCGATGCTGAGCGCCTCCGTGGAGTCCTCACGGCGATCGCGCCCATCGTCGGAACGGCGCGAGTCGCGGCGGCGACGGGCAACATCGTCAAGGCTCTCGCGGCCGAGATCGCGCTGGAGGAGCTCGAAGTCGCCGAGCTCGAGGACGAGGCCCAAGGGGATCAGTCATGATTCACTCCGACCGCACGATCCCGGCCCTCCCGGACACGGTGGACTCTCGAATCGGCCCGCTGCACTACGACGTGGGGTGTCCGACTCCCGACACCTCTCAGCGGCTCTTCGACGAGATGGACTTCCAGCGCGCCGTGCAGGCCTACCTCTGGGCCTACCCGGCCGTGTCATTCGAGTCCATCCGCTTGGTCGCAAAGGACGACCTCGGGATCGACGCCTTCGATCTCGGAATCGCGGACAACTTCGTCGATCCGAAATCGCTGTGGCTCACCGCCAACGACACCACGATCTACGCCTTCGTCAACTTCGACGTCTCACGAGGACCGGTAGTCATCGAGATCCCGCCCGGGGCCATCGTCGGGCTCGTCGATGACTTCTGGCAGAAATCGCTCGTCGACGTCGGCCTCCCCGGGCCTTACGCCGGCGACGGCGGAAAGTTCCTCGTGCTGCCGCCCGGCCATGAGGGCGACGAAGTGCACGAGGGGTACTACACGGTGCGTGCGCACATGCACGACCACAACATGCTGGTCCGCGGCATCATCGTGGACGGCGACGTTCCGGACGCCGTGCAGCGCATCCGGAACGTCAAGGTCTACCCATGGAGCGATCGCGAGGCCCCTACGCCGAACCGATTCGTCTCGATCTCGGGCGCTCCCATCGATACGAGACCTCCGGGCGGAATGGAGTTCTGGAAACGACTGTCGCGCGTCATCGACAACAACCCTGTCCAGGAGCACGACCGGTTCCACATGGCGATGCTCAAGCCGCTCGGAATCGAGAAGGGCAAGCCGTTCCGGCCCGACGACCGTCAGACGAGGATCCTGGAAGAGGCCTTGGAGCTCGGCGATGCCATGGCCCGCAACGTCATGTACGAGAACTCCTCGCGCATCAGCGGAGCTACGGCGTTCCCGGGCACGCAATGGGACTGGGTGATCCTCGTCAGGCCCGATCAAGAAGCCGAGCACTACAGCCAGCTCGACGAACGCCTGCAGTACACGTATGGCGCAATCTATCTTTCCCCGGGAATCGGGCGGATGGAGCCGGGGCCTGGAGCGACGTACATCCAGGCGTTCAAGGATCGGGACGGCAACCATTTCGACGGGGGAAGGTCCTATCGACTGCACATCCCGGCGAATCCCCCGGCCGCAGCGTTCTGGTCGCTCACGCTCTACGACACTGCGACACGCTCGATGGTGCAGAACGCCACGAACGATGCTGCACGCTCCGGGTATGACGATCTCGCAGTGAATGCGGACGGTTCGCTCGACCTGTTCCTCGCGCCCGAACCGGCCGATTCGCCGGAGACGAACTGGATTCAAACGGTACCGGGGCGGGGGTTCTACCCGATGTTCCGCCTGTACAGTCCGACCGCACCGGCGTTCGACGGCACGTGGGCACTGCCCGACGTGGATCCGGCATGACGCGGAGACGAGCCGTGACTCTCACCGGCACAGCGTCCTCGGCACCGGGGACGCACTCATGAGCGAGCAGTTCCCCATCATCGCCGGAATCGTGGTGGTGCTCGATTTCGCGATCCGCATCGCCGCGCTCTTCATCGTGCCCCGCGGCCGGAAACCGACCGCGGCGATGGCCTGGCTGCTCGCGATCTTCCTGATCCCGTTCGTGGGCATCATCCTCTTCCTCCTCATCGGCAACTCGAAGCTCCCGAAGAAGCGGAGAGAGCGTCAGGACGAGCTGAACCGGATCATCAAGGAGAAGGCCGAGGGAGTCGAGCTCGTCACCGACCGATCGACCTGGCCCGACTGGTTCTCCGCCCTCGTGCGCCAGAACCAGGATCTGGGGGCGCTGCCCGCCGTCGGCGGCAACACCGCCACGCTGATCGGCGACTACGAGTCGTCGATCGATGCCATGGCGGACGAGATCGACACCGCAACGCGATTCGTGAATGTCGAGTTCTACATCGCCTCGTTCGACGCGACGACGAAGGGATTCTTCGGGGCCATGGAACGCGCGGTCCAGCGTGGGGTGCGGGTCCGGCTCCTCATGGACTTCATCGCATCGAGGAACGTGACCGGGCACGAGGAGACCGTGGCCGAACTCGATCGGATCGGGGTGCCGTGGAGTTACATGCTGCCCGTCAGACCGTTCAAGGGCCAGTACCAACGACCGGACCTCCGCAACCACCGCAAGCTGCTCGTGGTCGACGGGTACGTCGGCTTCATGGGTTCGCAGAACCTCATCGACCGCACCTACAACGCGCCGAAGAACCTCAAGCGCGGACTGAAGTGGCAGGAACTGGTGACCCGGGTCACGGGCCCGATCGTGCCGGCGATCAACGGGGTCTTCCTCTCCGACTGGTACACCGAGACCGGCGAACTCCTCGGCGACGAGGCGCACTTGCGCGCCGCCGACGTGCCTGCCGATACATCCGATCGGACGCTCGTGTGCCAGGTCGTGCCGAGCGGTCCCGGCTACGACGACGAGAACAACCTGCGCCACTTCCTGACCCTGGTCACCTCCGCACAGCGGAAGGTGATCATCACGAGTCCGTATTTCGTGCCCGACGAGGCGATGATGTATGCCATCACGTCGGCGTGCAAGCGAGGCCTCGACGTGCAGTTGTTCGTCTCGGAGATCGGCGACCAGGGTTCCGTGTGGCACGCCCAGCGGTCGTACTACGAGCCGCTGCTGCGCGCGGGGGTGCAGATCTGGCTCTACCCGGCGCCGTTCATCCTTCATTCCAAGCATCTGTCGATTGACGAAGAGGTCGCCGTGATCGGCTCGAGCAACATGGATATCCGCTCGTTCGCGCTCAACGCCGAGGTGACCCTGCTCGTGCGGGGTCGTTCGTTCGTCGAGGAGATGCGCGCCGTCGAGCAGGGCTACCGCGACGCCGGCCGCCGTCTCACGCTCGAGGAGTGGGAGAAGGAGCCCGCGTCGGCCACGTTCCTCGACGGGGTCGCCCGGCTCACCTCCGCGCTGCAATAGGAGGAGGGCCATGACCTGGCGCACCCGTTTCCGCCGAAGGGAGAACATCCTCGAGGGCCTCTGGGCCATCCCCATTCTCGGAGCGCTCGCAGGGGTGATGCTCGGCTCAGCCGTGTCCATCGTCGACGACCTCCTCACGACACCGTTCGTGTGGCAGTACTCGCCGTCGACGGCAAGCGCCGTGCTGACCTCGATCGTGGGTGCCACGGCCGCGCTCACCGGCTTCGTCGTCACCGTCACGGTGCTCGTGGTGCAGATGGCGACCGGAACGTTCTCGGCTCGCATCATGCGCCTCTGGTACCGCGACCCCTTGTTGAAGACGACGCTCGCGATCCTCGTCGGCACGCTCACGTTCTCATTCGCGGTCCTCTCGCGGATCGGCGACGACTTCGTGCCGAACCTCGGGGTCACGTTGTCGGGCGTCCTGGTCTCGTTGTGCCTCCTCGTCTTCATCGTCTTCTTCGATCGCTGCATCCGCCGACTCAGGCCAGCAGCGGTCGCCGCGGACGTCGCACGCACAGCTCGCGCGACATTCATGCAGACGGTGCGCCTCGCCGACCGGGCCGACATCCGATGGGAGTACGCCTCGTTGCGCGCGGATCCAGTGCTCATCGTGGGGGCGAGCCGTGGCGGCGCCATTCAGGCCATCGACCCCGACGGGCTGGTCGTATGGGCCCGTACGCATGGCTCCGAACTCGTGCTGCCTCATCCGGTCGGTGATTTCGTGCACACCGGCGAACCGGTCGTGCTCGTGTTCGGAGGCGAGTTCGGAAGCAGCGCAGCCGCCGAGCTCGAAGGGATGATTGCCTTGGGCGACGAGCGCACATTCGATCAGGATCCGACGTTCGCATTGCGGATGATGGTCGACATCGCCAACAAGGCGCTCTCGCCGGCCGTGAACGATCCGACGACCGCCGTGCAAGTGCTCGACCACATCGGAGACGTTCTCGGATTGGTCGGCCGGACCGACCTCGAGTTGCGGACGAAGACCACCGAACCCGGTGTGACCGCCGCGGTCGTCATCGTGACACGCCGCTGGGAGGACCTCGTGATGCTCGGGCTCACGGAGATCCGCGAGTTCGGTGCCACGTCGGTACAGGTCATGCGACGGCTCCGCGCAGTGCTCGAGGAGCTCCTCGCAACGGTGCGGCCCGAGCACCGGGCGGCGATCGAGGAAGAACTCCGGCGCCTCGACGCGACCGTCATGAGCGTCTGGCGCACCTCGGTCGATCTCGATCGCGCGAGCGGAGCGGATCGTCAAGGTCTCGGCGGGATCGGGCAGGAAACCCTCGGCCGTGGCGAGTGACGACGCGGGCCGGGAGCTCTGAAACGGAGGGACGGCCCCCATTTAGGGCTATTGAGCGCCACCCTCCCGAACAAATAGGCTTCGATCGTGCTTGAAGATGCCCCGGCGCTGCACATGTCGGAGGTCGAGCTTGAACGTCAATTGCTCGACGCGAAACTCACCGCTCCCCGACCTGGTCGTCGGAGTTCGGTCAGTCGCGCCGCCATCATCGACGCCGCGCGATCCGGAGACCGGCGCGTTGTCGCCGTCACAGCGCCCGCCGGATATGGGAAGTCGACACTCCTGGCGCAGTGGGCGGACACCGAGACCCGTCCGGTCGCATGGGTGTCGCTCGACCGCTTCGACGACGACCCGATCGCATTGCTCGTCATGCTCGCGTCGGCTTACGACCGGATCACGCCTGGCACGGAGCACCTCGCAGATATCGTACGCAGACACCGCGGATCAGCCCTCGGCCGTGCTGCGCCATTGGTGGCCACGGCCTTTCGAACGAGTCCGGCGCCGTTCGTGCTGATGCTCGACGACCTCCAGGAGCTGCGGGATCCCGCGTGCCACGACGTCCTGACCGTCGTGATCGCTGGGATCGCGCCCGGTCGACAACTCGTGACGGCGAGCAGAGCGGAGCAACCGCATCTGACCCACGCGCGGGCGTCCGGCGATTCGCTGGAGATCACCGCGACCGATCTCGCTCTCGATGCGGTCGGCGCAGCCGCAATCTTCGCCGATGCAGACCTGACGCTGAGCCCCGAAGCGGCCGGAGATCTCGTCGAGCGCACCGAGGGGTGGCCGGTCGGTGTCTTCCTCGCCGCCGAGATCACCCGCGACGGCGGAACTCTGGATGTCTCAGGAGACGATCGCTTCATCGCGGACTACCTGTACCAGGAATCGCTCATGAACCTCCCCGAGCACCAGCAGCGGTTCCTTCGCCGAACTGCGGTGCTGCATCGCTTGTCCGCCCCACTGTGCGACGCGATTCTCGGCAGCGATGACGCACAGGTCGTCCTGCACGAGCTGGCAGCATCCAACGTGTTCCTCGTTCCACTCGACCGTCGGCGGGAGTGGTATCGGTATCACGATCTCTATCGGGAGTTCCAGCTCGGCGAGCTGACCCGCGTGGAGCCTGAAATGGAAGCCGAGCTGAGAGTTCGCGCCGCAGAGTGGTTCGAGGAGCACCGGGCGCCCGCCGTCGCTGTCGAGTACCTGCTCGAAGTTCCGAGCGAACGGAAGCGAGCGAATCGCCTGGTTGCCGCCACCACGCTCGAGGTCTATCAGCTCGGGCTGCTCACGACGGTTCAGCGTTGGTACCAGACGATCGGCGACCGCGCGATCGAGGAGTACCCGCCACTCGCGGTGTTCGCCGGGTGGATCACGGCGCTGGTGGGCCAAGCGGACGACGCGGATCGATGGGCAGCCGTGCTGGCTGACGCCTCATACGACCTCCCGCCCGACGACGGCTCCGCATCGTTCGACTCCGACCGGGCGATGCTCAGGTCATTCATGTGCGCGGCAGGGCCGGCCCAAGCGATGGCAGATGCCCGATTCGCCGTCGCATCCGAATCGAGTGTGAGCCCGTGGCGCGATCAGGCGCTCATCCTTCTTGGTGAGGCTCATTTGCTCGTCGGGGACCTCGACCAGGCGGAGGCCGCCTTCAGAGAGGGCACAGCGGTGGCGGTGGCTCATGGCAATACTGACGGTGTCGTACTGAGCGAGTCGGAGCTGGCGCTCATCACCATGGACGACGGCCGATGGGTCGAGGCAGCAGGGCATGTCGACACCGCGCTGGAATCCATCGACGAGCATGGGTTGGACGACTACTCCGTCTCGGTGATGGCATTCGCCATGGCCGCACGGTTCGCGCTCCACCGAGGCGACATGCCAGCTGTGCACCGGCTGATCGCTCGCGCCATGCGGGCTCGCCCGGCGTGCACGTTCGCGATGCCGTACGTCTCAGTGCGTGCACGCTTGCAACTCGCGAAGCTGCACTGGGCCCTCAATGACCACACGGCCGCGCACCACCTGCTCCGAGAGGTCGAGGACATCCTGGTTCGACGACCGCAACTCGGCGCGCTCGTCGATCAGGTGGAGGATTTCCGACGACTGGTCGCGTCGAGTGAACAGTCCGGCTGGAAGGGCGGTCCGCCATTGACGCCGGCAGAGCTTCGACTCCTCCCGTACCTCCAAACCCACCTCTCACTCCGCGAGATAGCGGAGCGACTCTACGTCTCGCGGAACACGGTGAGCTCGGAGCTGGCCAGCATCTACCGCAAGTTCGACGTGTCAAGGCGAGCTGAAGCGGTACAACGCGCCACAGTGGCCGGCCTGCTCGGCGCTTAGCCCCGCCATACGCCGGCACCCCCTCCCCTGTCGCCGCCCTCGTCGAGGTCGTAGCCGAGCGCCATCGCCAGCTGAGGCGCGGCGACGACCGCTCGAGGAACACCCACGATGTCGATGATGCCGGTGAGCACATCCACCATCTCAACGGCCGTGGCTCCAGCACTCACCGCCGCATCAGCCAATGATCCGAACGACGGCTCGGCGCCGCCCATTGCGACGAGAGCCGCGATCCTGGCGAGAGCCAGTGCTTTGGCATCGAGCACAGAAGCATCACCTGTGCCGACGCCTTCGGCGCTGGTCTCTCCCAGTCTCTCGGCGTTGATCGCCAAGCGACGCAGCCGTTCGGTGTAGTCCACGATTTGCCTCCCCGGCTACCGATGGGTCGGGCGAGACGCGTCAGTCGAGGACGCGCTCCCCTCGCGCGGGGTCGGACGGGGCGGCGCGTCCTCCGGAACTCCATTCGGCTTCACGACACTTCGAGACATGCGCTCAGCCTTGGCCTCGGCGTCGAATCTCGCCATTGCCTCCTTCGTCTCGTCGAGTTCGCCGAGCAGCGGGCGGATCCAGCTCATCTGCGGGTTCGAGTCGACGAGGATCAGGCGTACCAGGAGCGTCAGCGGGATCGCGAGGATCGCGCCGATCGGGCCGATCACGACGGCCCAGAACAGCACCGAGAAGAACGTGATCGTCTGGCTCAGGTTGACGGCCTTGCCGATGACGCGCGGCTGTATCACCGACTGGATGACGCCGTTGATGACGGCATACACGACGATGACGACGATGACCATCGGCCACCCACCGACCAGTGCGGCGAAGATGATCGGCGGAATGAGCGCAAGGAAGTACCCGACGTTCGGGATGAACGAGCAGACGAACGCGAGCAGGCCCCAGATGAATGCGCCTGGCACGCCGATGATGACCAATGCGATCCAATCGACCACGCCCTGGGCGATCCCGAGCACGGTGGTCGCGACCATGTACCGACGCACGTTCGCGCCGTAGGTCACGAGTGAGGCGACGACGAGCGGGCGTGCCGGGTACAGCTGCTTGAGCAGCGTCGGCACGAACGCGGCGTCCATGCCCATGAGCAGCAGCATGGTGAACACGATGACGAGGAGCGAGGTCAAGCCCGTGATGCCGCCGATCAGACCGCCGACGAACCCGACCACTGTCGACGGGTCGAAACTCGCGGAGAGGTCGTCGACCTCGCCGGCGGCGACGCCGATCGAGGACAGCCAGGCCGCGACATCCTGCCCGAACGCGGCGATCTGGTCGCTGAACTCCGCCAGCAGGGCGCCGAACTGCCCGAACGCGACCAGCATCGCGTACCCGAGTGCGAGCAGCAGGCCGATGACGGTGATGATCACGGCCCCGGTCGCGATGCCGCGGGAGACGCCGTGCTTCTCGAGCCACACGCGGAGCGGGTGCACGCAGATCGTCAGCACGACGCCGAGGAAGAACGGGGCGAAGACGCCGGCGATCGCCGCGAGGCCGAAGGCCGCGATGGTCGCCCCTCCGAGTCCCATCATGATGAACGCGTTGCGGTGCGCATTCGGAGGCTCTGCAGGCGCCGGAGCGTAAGTCCGGTCTCCCCCGCTCGGCGCTTCCTTCGATCGCTTCCTGTTCCACCGCATGATGTCTCCGATCTCGGTTCATGGGTCCGCTCACGATGCAGTCGGTCCCTGACCAAAGCCCCATCGCGTTCGCCGACGACGGTAGCCACCGCTTCGAATGTCCGAATCACTTAAAGAGAGTGATGCCGCTTGTGGCCCCTCCGGATGTACTGATCGCGGCCTACAGCCATGCAGGAACGCGCTCCGACAGCGGCGACTCGTGAGATCGAACCGCCCGTTGCCGTGGAGTCGCCGACGGATGGGAGCTTCCGGAAATGACCACGCAGACCGCAATCGCTGATCAGGAACCATCCAACGAGCTTCCATCGATGGCCGGCGATTTCGCCGCTCGGGTCGAGTACGGCCGAGAAGCGCGGCGGCGCACGCCTCGCTCCACCCACGAGGGCTGGACGCCCCCGCCAGGTCGGCCCGATCCGGTCGCCCTGCTCGAGGAGCAGGCGACGACTCGCGTGCCGGAACTGGTACCGATCCGACATGCGCGCATGCTCGTGTCGCCATTCACGTTCTACCGCGGCGCGGCGCTGCTGATGGCGGCCGATCTGGCGGGAACACCGGTGTCAGGAATCACGACCCAGATCTGCGGGGACGCGCACCTGTCGAACTTCGGCGTCTTCGGCACGCCCGAACGCACCCTCATATTCGATATGAACGATTTCGACGAGACGCTGCCCGGGCCGTGGGAGTGGGATGTCAAGAGACTCGCGGCGAGCTTCGAGGTCGCCGGCCGGAGTCGTGACTTCACCGACGAACAGCGCCGAGAAATCAACCTCACCGTCGTGCGCGGCTATCGCGAGCGGATGCTGCAGCTGGCGGAGAACCGAGTACTCGACGCCTGGTACGACCGGCTCGACGCAGACCGGATACTCGATGTGATCACAGCCGGGCAGTCCAAGCGCACCGCTGACAAGCTGGCGAAGCGCACCGACGCCGCACTCGCGAAGGCACGCACGAAGGACAGCACTCGCGCCGTCGCCAAGCTCGTCGAGGTGATCGATGGCGAGCTCCGGATCGCCGCTGATCCCCCGCTCATCGTTCCGATCGAGCAGCTCCTCCCACAGGGCCGCACGAGGGATCAGGAGGAGGAATGGATGCGGGAGGTGCTGGCCACCTACCAGTCGACGCTGCATCAGCAGAATCATCCGATGCGTGAATTCTCGTACGTGCACATGGCTCGTAAAGTCGTGGGCGTCGGCAGCGTCGGCACACGCGCGTGGATCGTCCTGTTGCGCGGTCGCGACGATCAGGACCCGCTCCTCCTGCAGGCCAAGCAAGCCGAGGCGTCAGTGCTGGAGCGATTCCTGCCGCCGAGCAGATACGAGAACCACGGCGAACGCGTGGTCAGAGGGCAACGTCTGATGCAGGCGGCCAGCGACCTCTTCCTCGGCTGGCGCCGCGAGCCAGGCGTGGATGGAATCGAACGCGACTTCTACATTCGGCAGCTGCACGACTGGAAGGGCTCCGCCGACGTCGACACCATGAATGCTGCGGCCGCCAAAGCCTACGCACACATCTGCGGCGAGACCCTCGCTCGCGCCCATTCACGTGCAGGCGACCGTGTCGCCATCGCCGCATATCTGGGCCGGAGCGACCGCTTCGACCATGCGATCGCTGCGTTCGCTCGGGACTACGCCGACCAGAATGATCGTGACTACTCGGCCTTCGCCGATGCAGTGGCATCGGGGCGGCTCGAAGCAGCCGACCCTGCGTGAGCATGCTCGCCGAGGACGCAGGGACGACGCACAGCTGGGAGCGGAGGGCGAGATGACCGGGACGATCACATCAGACATGTCGCGTGCCGAGCGCCGTCGGTTCATCCTGCGCGGGTTGCTCCAGGCCCTCATCATGACCGTCATGCTCGTGGCTCTCTACTTTCTGGCCCCACTCACCTGGATCGACGGAGTGCCCATCTCCGTCGTTCTGGTGCTGGCCCCGCTGGTGTTGGTCGCCGCATCGTGGTGGCAGATCCGTGCGATCCTCCGGTCGCCGCAACCGGGACGTCGCGGGATCGTGGCACTCGCCGTCATCGTCCCCCTGTACCTCCTGCTGTTCGCCGCCACATACTTCCTGATGGCACGCGACGACCCCGCGAGCTTCAGCACCGATCCCCTCAGCCGCGTCGACACCCTGTACTTCACTGTCACCGTGTTCTCCACGGTCGGCTTCGGCGACATCAGCCCGGCCAGCGAGTCCGCGCGTGTCCTCGCCATGATCCAGATGATCTTGAACCTGGTCGTCCTGGGCGCCGGCGTCCGACTGCTCACCGCCGCGGTCCAACGGGGTCGAGCGACCAAGGACACTGATGCCGACGAAGGGGACGAATCATGAGCCCGCATCGGCGACCGGAGCCACTGCAGGTCGAATTGCTTGATCGGATCACGCACTCCGTGCGTGGATCACATTCGGTGCCCACCATCTGGCGCACCAAATTCGGAGGGTGCTCCAACCGGGCGCACCCGGATCGGGGAAGTCACCATGAATGGAACCAGCACGACCACCGCACTCGCCTTCGCAGCTGCACTCGTGCTCTCGGGCTGCGCCGCCGATGGCACCGCTCCCACGTCGGTCGCCGACGCGTGCGCGACGATTCAGGATGCGCTGCGCGACCTGTCGAACGGCGCGCAGAACGCACTCGCGTCGGCCGACGACCCCGCCGAGATTCAGGCGACCCTCGAGGGGTACGGCGAGCGCGCGGGAACGTTGGCCGAGAAGGCCGACAACCCCGACAGCGCCAACGCACTGGAAGCGCTTGATGCGACGCTCAGCGAGGCGGCGGTGGCGGTCGGCGCGCTACCGACCGACCCAGAGGGTGAACTCGACGTCGACGCGATGGCGGAGCAACAGACGGAGATCCGGGAGGCGGTTGAGAAGATCAACGCAGCGTGCGCTACTCAGCAGCCTGAAGGCTGAGTCCGGAGCCGTGTCGCGACGCTGTATCACGCCCGCGTGGATCGCCTTCGCGGGCGCGGCTCATTTCCGGTCCCTGTCTGTCGATGTGCGAGCTTCGGCCGCTTCGCCTGAGCGGCTCCACAACTGCCCGATCAAGGCCAAGTGAATGACGCGACCGATGGTCACCGCGACAAGGAGCACTGACATCAGCACGAACAACCACCCGATGTATGAGAAGGCGAGTCCGAGTACGCCGAATTGCTCGGCGGAGGCAGCGAGCGCCCCCGGCAGATATGCGCGGCCCACAACCGTGGCCACGGCGAATCCGAGCCCGGCGAGCACCGATCCCGGCAGAAGCGCCCGCAGGCTGATGCTGCGGTTGACCACGACCCAGGACGCGATCCACCACAGCGCACTCCAGATCGCCGCCTCGAGGATGAACTCGAGCACCGAGATGGCATCCGTGCCGCGCACGATGTTGCGAGTCGCGACCACGACGAGCAATCCGATGACGATCGCGACGATCCCGGCGACCCAACGCCACGCGAAGCGGATGCTGGCCTTCGGCGTCTTCCAGATCCTCAGGAAGCAACGCTCGAGCGCGCGGGCGAAGGAGGTCGCGGCGACGATGAGCAGCAGTGCGGCGATGACTTGCGTGAGCGTCACGCCCTCGACCTGCTGAGGCATGGACTGCTGCACCAGGTCTGCGGTGCGATCATCGAGGCCGAGATTGTTGGCGACCAACGAATTCGCCTCTGGATTCAAGCTCCCCCGCAACGAGCCAGCGACGATCAGAACCGGAAGGATGGAGGTGAACGCCTGTGCAGCGAGCGTCATCGCTCGATCGAACAGTTCGAGCTCACGGATGTCTCGGAGAGCGCGCATCACGAAGCGACCGCCAGCCGAGCGCACGCCCGCCCGCGCCAGTCGGTTCACCGGCAACTGAGCCATGGGATACCTCGTAACTTACGCATTCGAATGGGCGAGACCGTCGACTGCTCAAGCACCTCGACCGTCTGCTCGCTGTTCGGGACCACACATCGGCGCTCCCGCTGCAGCTCATGAGGGAGGAGCCGATTGCGCGACCCACCTTCGGGCTTCACTGTCGCCCTGACTCCGATGGGTCGCATCACTTGATTCGTGTGATCCCGAATCGGCGGGGAGAGCCAGCGACACACGAACTCAAGAGTCACTCAGGCGCAACTCAGTCAATGCCTTCCGCTGGAGGCAAGAAAGGCTGATCACATCCATTTACGGTAGGGCGGACGGGACTTGAACCCGTGACCGATGGATTATGAGTCCACTGCTCTGACCAGCTGAGCTACCGCCCCACGCGCCGGATCACTCGGGAGCGACGGCCGGTGCGACATCGGTGACCGGGTCGGTCACCGGCTTCCCACGATACAGACTCTCGAAGGTGGAGATCGTGCGCTGGATGTCGTGTGCCGCGATGAGCCGGATCGAGCCCTCCTTCAGGGCGCGGTACTCGGCGGGCGACGCCTCGAGAACGATGCGGAGCTTCGCGGCGAGGTCTTCTGCGCTGCCGGGCTCGAAGAGGTAGCCGTTCTCGCCGTCGTGCACGAGGTGCGGGAGCGCCATCGCGTTCGCCGCGACGACCGGCAGCGCCGAGGCCATGGCCTCCATGGTGACGATGCTCTGCAGCTCCGCGATCGACGGCATCGCGAGCACCGTCGCGCGGTGGTACGCCTCACGCAGCTGCTCGTCGGTCACGTAGCCGGTGAACGTCACCCGGTCGGCGATGCCGAGGTCGACCGCCATGTGCTCGAGGTGCTTCTTCTGGTCACCACCGCCGACGATCTCGACCTTCGCGTCGAGCTCCTTCGGCAGCAGGGTGAGCGCGCGCAGGAGCACGTCGATCTGCTTCTCGCCGGTCACCCGGCCGACGAAGATGATGCGGTTCTCGGTGCGCGGCTCCCAGTTCGGCGAGTACTTGTGCGCATCGATGCCGCACGAGATCGCGTGCACGCCGACGAGGCCGGTGTGCTTCTCGAGGAATTGCGCGGCCTTGCGGGTGGGCGTCGTGACGGACTCAGCGCGGCCGAACGTGCGACCGGCGGCCTTCCAGGCAAGTCCCACCGCCCACTCCTGCCACGCCGAGGGCAGCAGGGTGAACTCGAGCATGTTCTCGGGCATGAAGTGGTTGGTGCCGATGATGCGGATGCCGCGCTTCTCGGCTTCGACCGAGAGACCGCGACCGGTGATGATGTGCGACTGGAAGTGCACGACGTCGGGCTTGACCTGGTCGATGACCCTGGCGCTGTTCTGCCTGATGCGCCACGGCAACGCGAACCGCAGCCAGTCGTGCGGATACCAGCGCCAGCTGCGCAGGCGGTGCGCGGTGATCTCCTGACCCTCGTGCACCTCCTTCCAGGTTCCGTGCTTGCGGTTGCCGGCCGGGGCCATGACATGAACGTCGTGACCTCGCTCTGCGAGTCCGGCGGCGAGGCGCTCGGCGAACCGTGCGGCGCCGTTGACGTTGGGGGCGAAGGTGTCGGCGCCGATCAGGACCGTGAGCGGTCGCTCGGTCTCGGCTCCGGCGGTGCCGGCGGTACTCGCACCGGGGGTGTCAGACACGTGGGGTTGTTCCTCACCATTCAAGGGATCGAGGGCGATCGGCCCTCGTCGGGGCGCCGCGACAGGCGGATCGGCGCGCGGACTGAATCCGACGATAGTCTACGCAGCGCAGGAGGTCCTCCCCTGCACTCGCATGTCGCCGGAGCAGCGCTCGCTCAGCTCACAGGCGCGTCTGGGGGTGGTTGCGGGCGAGCTGGAAGACGCCCCACACGGCGATGACCCCGGCCACGATGAACACGCCGATCGCCCAGAGGGGCGCCTGCGAGGCCTCGCCGAGCACGGCGATGCCGATCGCGACGGCGACCATCGGGTCGACGACCGTCAGCCCGGCGATGACCAGGTCGGGCGGGCCCGAGGCGTACGCGTTCTGCACGAAGTACGCGCCGAGGGCGGCCGCGCCGAGCAGTCCGATCACGCAGAGGGCGGTGAGCCACTCGAACTCCCCCTGCTCCACCCGGCCGATCACGACCTTGGCGAGGGTGGCCACGAAGCCGTAGAGCACGCCGGCCATGATGACGTAGTAGATCGCACGGATGTGCTGGCGGAACAGCGCGAACGTGACACCGGCGGCCGCGAGCACGACGGCGAGGATGATGAGGATCGTGATGAGCTGCCGGTCGGTGACCGGCTTGTCGACCGCCGTGAATGCGGCGACGCCGACGAAGAGGAACACGCCGCCCACGCACATCACGATCGCCGTGATCGACTTCCGATTCAGCTTCACGTGATTGATGCGCGAGTTGAGGATCGAGGTGATGACGAGCGCGATGGCCCCGAGCGGCTGCACCACGATCAGCGGGGCGAAGTAGAGGCTCGACAGCTGGAAGACGATCGCGAGGCCCAGCATGACGGTGCCGAGGACCCACGAGGGCCGGGCCAGCAGCAGCGTGAGCTGCTTGAAGTTCAGCCCCTTGCCGAAACTGTCGACGGTGCGCGACTCGACCTTGACCACGCCCCGGTGCTGGAACTGCGCTCCGAGGGAGAGGAACACCGCGCCGACGAGGGCCAGCGGGATCCCGATGAACTGGGTGGGGTCGAGTGCGATCTGCTCGGTGAGGTCGCTCAGGTCCGGTTCCACGCATCGACCCTACCCGTTCCGTGACGGATATCCTTGCCGAATGGCCGTGCTCCCCATTCGAATCACCGGCGACCCGGTGCTGCATTCCCCCGCCCTCCCCGTCGAGCAGATCGACGACGAGATCCGCGCCCTCGTGGCCGACATGTTCGAGACGATGGATGCCGCGCCCGGCGTCGGTCTCGCCGGCCCGCAGGTCGGTGTGGGGCTGCGTCTGTTCACCTACGGATGGGTCGACGAGGCCGGCACTCGCTGGCGGGGAGTCGCGATCAACCCCGAGCTGTGGATCTCGCCGCCGCCGGCGGGCGAGCCCGATCTCGACGAGGAGTCCGAGGGGTGCCTCTCGGTCCCCGGTGAGCGCTTCGGGCTCCGCCGGGCCGACCGTGCGATCCTCCGTGCGACCGATCTCGACGGCGAACGCTTCGAGATCGAGGCAGAGGGATGGCTCGCCCGCATCTTCCAGCACGAGTACGACCACCTCGACGGAACGCTCTACACCGACCGCCTCGGTGAGCGCGATCAGCGCATCCTCGCGAAGATCATCCGCAAGCTCGGCTGGGGCAAGCCCGGCCAGCAGTGGATGCCCGGGGTCGACGACCTCGACGCCTGAGCAGGCGCACGACGACGGATGTCTCGCGGCGACGAGTCATCCGAGTGCGCGGATGCCGGCGGCGACCAATGCGGCGACGGCGACGACCACGATGAACGGCACCCTGAGCGCGTACAGCGCCGCGGCGACGATCAGCGCGGGCACCCGTGCGTCGACCACGATCTCCTGCCCGGCGCCGAGCGTCTGCACCGCGATGAGCGCGGCGAGCAGCGCCACCGTCAGGAGGTCCGCGATCCGCGCCGGCCGCTCGCGCTCGAGGAATCCGGCGGGCACGAGATGGCCCACGAGCTTGAGCGCGAGCGTCGCCGCACTGGCGATGAGGATGATGTGCCAGGTGGTCACGATGCGCGCCGCCGATCGAAGAGGTTGAACCAGCCGACGACGACGGCGACGACCGCTGCGACGAGCACGGGGAGTCCGGGCATGAGCACCGGGGTGGCGAGTGTCGCGACGACCGCGGCCGCCACTGCCACGGCACCCGCCTGGAATCGCTTCAGACGCGGCCACAGGAGGCCGAGGAATGCCGCGGCTGCCGCGGCATCCAGCCCCCACGCCCGCGTGTCGCCGATGGCATCGCCGATGAGTGCGCCGGCGAGGGTCGTCAGGTTCCAGCCGACGAAGATCGTGATACCCGTCACCCAGAAACCCACACGGGCGGCGCGATCGTTCGGCTGCGCGAGCGCCACCGCCGTCGACTCGTCGATGGTGACCCAGGCCGCGGCGACCCGCAGCCAGATGCTGCCGCGCCCGGTCACCGGGTCGACATCGTCGACGATCGGCTTCATGCGCATGCCGTAGACGACGTTCCGGATGCCGAGCATCGCCGCGGTCGCGATCGCCGAGCCGCCCGCCGCGACTCCCCCGCTCGCGAGCACCCCGACGAGCGCGAACTGCGAGCCGCCGGTGAACATCACGAGGCTGAGGAAGCACGTCTGCCAGACATCGAGCCCTGCGGCGACCGCGAGGGCTCCGAAGGAGATGCCGTAGATCGCGGTCGCGATGCCGACGGCGAGACTATCGCGGACCGCCGTCGAACGCTCGGACGCGGCACCATCGCCCTCGCCGGCGGCAGGCGCGTCGGCAGCGGTGCGTTCGTCCACGGGCTCTCCTGTTCCCTTGACAGAATATCCGGACGCTGTCGCCCTGCCTGTCCGCGCGTCGGGTCTCGACTAGCGTGAGCGAGTGCTCTCCTTCGTTCAGGTCGACCCGACGACCGAAGCCTCGCTCCTGGTCCTCCGCCGCTACTACGACGACATCATCGGCCGCTACTACGGTCGTCCCTCGACGGCCGCCGAGATCGAGGAGACGCTCGTCGATGAGCCGAGCGACGATCTCCGGGGCGGGACCGGAGCATTCGTACTCGCGCTCGATGGTGCGCAGGTACTCGGTTGCGCCGGCGTACGGTACGTGGATGCCGAGGTCGGCGAGCTCACCCGTGTGTTCATCGCCTCGGAGGCGCGCGGCCGCGGAATCGGTGCAGCCCTGATCGGCGAGGTCGAACGCGTCGCTCGGCAGGCCGGCCGGACCCGCATCCGACTCGAGGTGCGCGGCGATCTGGTCGAGGCGCAGCGCCTGTACCGCCGCGCGGGATACCGCGAGGTGCCGGCGTTCAGTGACGCGCCCTACGCGGACCACTGGATGGTGAAGGATCTCGTCGGGCCCGAGTGAGCCGAGGCCGTCGCGGTGAACGTGGGCGCCGACGAATCGACGACCCGAGCAGACGACGGGAACGGCAGAACCCCGCCCTTCGGAGAAGGACGGGGTTCTGCTGCTCGTCGAACGACTACGAGGTCTGCAGCGCCTTCGCCTTGAGGGCGTCGTACTCGGCCTGCGTGATGGCACCCGTGTCGAGGAGTTGCTTGCTCTTCTCGATCTCCGCCGCCGCCGACGACGACGAGGTACCGGCGACCGTCCGGATGTAGTCGGCGCTCGCCGCCTGCGACTGGGCCGCCCTGGCGGCGTTCCGTTCGGCCATGCCCTGGCCCCGCGCGATCAGGTAGATGAAGGCCGCGAGGAACGGGACGAAGACGAGGAACAGGACCCAGAGCGCCTTTCCCCAGCCGTTCAGGGAGTGGTCCCGGAAGATGTCCATGATCACCGTGATGAAGACCCAGATGCACGCGATGACCACGTAGAACCAGAAGAGCCAGATCAGGAAGTCCCAGAAGGTGTTCATATCGACGGCCTTTCGTTTCGCTTGACGTTGTCCACCGCAACTGAACGGAGGCTATGGCCTCGAGCGTCGGCGCGCATCATCCGATTCGAGTGATTCGCGTGCGTGCCGGTCAGCTGAGATGCGGGGCGGTCGGCGCGCTGGTGCCGACCGCCCCGAACGCGGGCTAGCTGCAGGATCTCTGCTCGTACTCCACGACGCGGGTGGTGGTCACTTCCTCCCCGTCGATCTCGGCGGACGCCGTGACCGTCACTTCTCCGCTCGACAGTTCCCGCTGGCGAGTCGAGAACGGGTGGAACGCCTTCTTCCCGGGGGCGACATCGTCGAAGGACTTCTTTCCGAACTCGGTCGCGATCGAGATGTCGATCGGAACACCCTCAGCGTTGTCCACCCTGACGGACAGCTTCGCCTTCGGACCGGCGCAGCGACTCTCAGCCGTCACGTTCATGGCGAGCTCTCGCGCGGCCGTCGCGGTGAACGCATGGATCGATCCGTCGTCGGTCAGCGCGTACAGCCAGTCACCGCTCACCGAGAGCGCGGAAGCGACTCCTCCGCCGAGGTCGTACGACGAGATCAGCGAACCGGTCGCCCGGTCGAGGGCGAGAAGCCGGCCGTCCCACGTCCCGGCGTAGACCATGGTCTCGGTGACGAGCGGATGCATCGCCGGAGAGCCGACTGCGGTCGAACTGCACCCGGCCCTTCCGGGGTCGTCCGACGGCGCCTCACCAGGCAGGTACCCGACCTCTGTCGCCCAGATCGGGGTGCTCGGCGTCTGCGATGCGGTGTCGTACGCCCTGATGACCCCGTCGATCGCCGCGACGTAGGCGATCTCGCCGCGGATCGCCGGACTCGTGACCGGCGGCGGGCCGGGCTCGCACTTCTCGCCGGAGAGCGCCGCGCGCCAGAGCACGTGCCCGTCGCCGGGATCGTGCGCACGGACGCCGTCCTTCGTCACGGTCACGACCTTGGGTTCGCCCTGTTCGGGATCGGTCAGCGCCGGTGAGGACATGCTCTGCAGGCCTCCGTTCGTCGCCGTGGAGCTGGTCTGCTGACAGGTCGACACGTCGAACCCGATGAGCGTCTCGCTCGAACCGCTGTGCATCCAGGCGCGGTTGCTCCCGGGCACTCTCACCGCTGTGCTGTGGAACTCGCCCCATGCCGCCCCAGCGGAGAAGCCACCGGGCAGGATGCTGCCATCCGCCGCATCTCGACAGATCACGCGGTTCCACTCCTGGTACACCGCGACGGCGCGACCCTCGGCAGGGAGGTCGAAGACGCTCACCGGGCCACCGGCGCGTCCGTACCGACGCACGGACGAGTCGAGGCGATGCTCGTCGTCGATGGTCTCCCACGCGACGGCTCCTGTTGCGGCATCGAGCGCGTAGAGCCGGGCGTTCGACGTCGTGATGTACACCTTGCCCTCGTGCAGGGTCGGTGCCGACTCCGCATCGCCGTCGAGGTAGGTGCGCCAGACCTCGGCACCGGTGCGGGCGTCGTAGGCCAGCATCATGCTGTAGGGCGAATCGAATGCCTGCGATGCGACGATGACCCGCCCGTCGGCGATGACCGAGCCATTGAGGTTGAACTGTTCACCCGTGTTCTGGACCCACTGCAGGTCGAGTTCGGCGCCCGGATCCGTCGCCGCCGACGACCGTCCGTCCTCGGTACCGCCCTGGCGTACCCAGTCCCCGTCGAACGCAGGTTCCTCGTCGGCTGCCGCCGTGACGCTGAACGACGTCGACCGCTCGGGCCATCCGTTCCCGTCGGTGCCGACGACCGATACCGCGGCGGTGTAGTCCCCGAAACCGAGTGCCGGGATCTCACTCACCGCCCGCGTCCAGGAGATTCGTGCGGGCGGGCATGGTTCGAGCCCATCGCCGCCTGGCTCTGCGTAGCAGTTCTCGAGACCGATCGTGTCGGCGTCCCCGCCGAAGTCGAGGTCCTCGGTCCAGACGAGCTGTCCTGCGGCGTCATGCACCGTGACCGTCGCGACCGCCGGAGTTCGTCCGTCGTCCTCTGCGTAGACCTGCACCGGAACGGGACGGCCCGCATCGAATCGGCCGCCGTCTCCCGGGCTCACGAGCGCGACATCGTCATCGATCTCGAATTGCCGGTGCGTGCCGAACACCAACCCCCGATCCTCGTTCTCGGGCGTCGACTCGTCATCGGTGATGGCCGAGAAGTCCATGATCTTGTAGTCGGGTCGGGCGCCATCGATTCCGTACGTGCCCTGGTTGTTGATCTCGACCGATCGGGCGAACGCACCGCGACGGTACTCGGCCTGCTGATTGTGCCCGGCAGCGAACAGCCGGGTGTCGTACCGTGCGAGTTCATCGACGATCGGCTGCATTCCGGCGCCCGGACCCCACTTCGTGAACAGGGAACGATGCGCGAAGACCAGCACTTGCTTGCCGACAGCGTGACGCTGGAGATCCTCCTTGAGCCACGCGAGCTGAGGCGCGAGGCCGCGTGCATCGTAGTTGTCCTCGAGCACCACGACATGGCGGCCGTTGCGATCGAACGAGTACCACTCGGGGCCCATGTTCTGCCGCCAGAACTCCATACCGCCGCTGTATCCGGAAGAACCGGCGGGACCACCGACGTCGTGATTGCCCATGACGGGATAGAACGGGTGTCCGAGGCCCCCCGCGCGCAACCCGTCGCGCAGCACGTCGTAGCCCTTCTGTCGGCGATCCGTCGCCGCGTAGTCGGTCACGGTGAGGTCACCGGTCGTGATCGTGAAGCTCGCGTCGTCGACCTCGGAGAGCGTTTGGACCCGCGCGGTCCATTCCGCGAGGGATGCCGCCGCCCGCTCGTCGGTGAAGCCGACCACCTCGGTGTCGGAGACCATCAACCACGTCTCCGTCGGGTCGGCGGCGTGCTCGTCGGGGACGAGACCGAGGTCGACACCGTCAGCGGCAGGGCTGCTCGTGTCGACCTTCGCGAAGAACTGCGGCACGAAGTCGTCGCGCAGGGTGGGAGTGAAGCCGTCGGGCGAGACGACGCTCACCAGGTCGGTTCCGCGGCGCGCGGGATCGATGTCGATCTGGTACTGACCGTTCTCATCGGTCGTCGCCCAGACTTCGCCGTCCGTCACCGAGAGACCGGCCATCCCGGGCTCTCCGTCGTCGCGGGTGCCGTCCGCGTCCTGGTCGGTGTAGACGGTTCCGCCGACGGTGACCTTGGCGCCGGAGTTCGCCGGCGGGGCGAGGGTGAAGGTGATGGGAGCGACGATCGGCTCGTACCCGTCATTGGCGAGGAAGTGCGCCGTCCAGGTGCCGGCTCCGAGGGCGCCGCTGTCGAGGCTGACCGTGCCCGACGGCCCGGGGGTGTACTTCCAGACACGTGAAGCCACCGGACCCGGGACATCCGTCGGTCCGTAGAGGCCGACCCAGTTCGTCGACGATGGCGTGTCCGTCTTGTACTCGAACGTCAGGGCATCGCCTGCCTTGGGATTCTGCGTCACGAGCACCAGTTGGTCCGGCGCCTCGTTCGCAGTCGCGGCATACCCCGGCACCAACGCCAGCACGAGCGCGCCGATCAGCACACCGGCGACCCCGCGGAGCCGCGGAGTGCGGAGTGCGCCGCCGCCCGTCGACCTGAGGGCGTTCCGACGCGTGCTCATCTCGACTCGGACCCTCCGAGACCGCATCCACAACACGACCGATGCCACGACGGCCGCAGCCAGCAGGCCTGCGAACACGATCAGGAGGAATGGAATCGACGGCGCAACGGGATGGGCGCCTCTCGCGTCCACCACAGGCGTCGAGGGCTCGGCATTCACGGTCATGCCGTCGAAGTCCGTGACCACCCGGTTCAGGCCCGCTGCGTCGACGAGCGTCGAGAGGTCGAGCGCTGACACGCGGCACGCCCAGTTGAGCTCGACGACGACTCCGCCGGGCGCGCCGACCTCCGAGCCCGGGAAGGCCTCGGCATCGGTCGGACAGGAGGCGGTGATCCGGGTCGCAACGAAGTCGGCAGCGAGGTCGACATCGGCGATGTCCTCGGGCAGCGTCAGCACCGCCATCGATGTCGAGCCCGTGCGAACCACGAGTTCTCCTTGATGCTCACCGACGTGAGCGGAGGCCGGTAACGGGACGAGTGCTGTTGCGAGCGCAACGAGTAGGGAGACGGCCGCGAGCCGCACAGAGGTTTTCACAGCAGCGAGCGTAGGGGCCTCGAGCACCGCACAGGCCGGGTGAACTGAGTGTTCGTCAGGAGTTCACCGGCTCATCCTCATCCGATGCCGAGCACGCGCTGCACGAACCACACGAGACCCGTCACCGCGACCCCTGCCGCGACGACCGCCCCGCCGACGCTCGAACTCGTCGGCGCCTGACGGCGCCACAGCATGAGCAGCGGGAAGAGCACGACGATGATCCCGACCTGCACGGCCTCGATGCCCAGGTTGAACACGAGCAACGACCAGAGGAGCGGCCACGAGAACGGCTCGTCGATGCCGAGTGCACCGGCGAACCCGAGCCCGTGCATGAGCCCGAAACCGAATACGACCGCGAGCCGAGCCCAATCGGCGGCGTCGAGACTCGACTTGCCCGGCGGCACGACGAGTGGCGCCGCCCGATCGCGACGCGCACGCCAGAGGTACCACGACGCGACCACGGCGATCGACAGCGCGATGACCGGCTCGACGATGGTCGCAGGAACCGAGATGATGCCGAGCGCGGCGAAGGTGAACGTGACCGAATGCGCGACCGTGAACGCCGTCGCCGCCAGCACGACGTCTCGAAGCCGCCGCGATCCGACGATGAGCGCGAGCAGGAAGAGGAGGTGATCGATGCCGTAGAGCAGATGCTCGGCACCGAGGACGAAGTACTGCGAGAAGCGCTCGAGCAACGGCTGCTCGGTGTCGAAACCGGGCGCTTCGCGGTTCAGCGTCGCGGTGCTCGTGCGACCGTCGAGGTCGTACTCGACGATCGTGACGGCCGCCCGCACGAACCCTTCCTCATCGGGAAAGAGCGTGCTGCGGAACTCGTGGCTCGTGGCCGCAGCGCATGCGAAGTCGAGCGTGAGGAGCGCATACGGCACACCCTGCCGTTCGATCACATCGAGGGCGCCGACCCGCTCTGGTTCGCACACCCGTCCGTCAGCGCTCACGTCGAAACGGTCGCTGACGTACCCGACGATCGCGTCGGCATGGGCGTTGAGCGCGGAAGCCTCGTCGCCTGATCGAAAGGCCTCCATGCCGTCCTCGAAGAACTGAGGCGCGTCTTCGCTCTTCGCGACCGTCGCGACGAGCAGGTCGTACTCGAGGCCGATCTCGGTGCGGACGCCGTCGATGCCCGATGCGCTCGCGTCGACGTAGACGACGGTCGAGAAGCCGTGCGCCGCGCCCGAGGTCGCGGGTGCGACGACGGCGACGACCGTGAGCATGAGGGCGGCGACCGGAATGAGGGCACGTCGAATGCCGGCAAGCGTGGACATCAGGCTCCTTCGTAGGAGGCAGATGGTCCATCAGCAGCATGAACGGGACTTGGCCGGACGTGGAACGGAGGCCGAACTGCGTTCAGGTCAGCGGTGCTTCGTTCGCTGACGTCGCGACTCGCGTTCGGCGGCCTTCTGGGCGCGCGCAGCCGTTCGGATGTCCGCTTTCGTGAATCCGAGGCTGGTGTGGGAGCGCACCCAGGCGTAGGTCTGCGCTGCGGAGACGTGCTCGCCGAGGCGTGTGTAGCATTCGGCGAGTGAGAACGCCGAGAGTCGGGCGCGCTCGTTCAGATCCGGCGCGGGGTTGCCCGAGGCGATGTCGAGGACTTGGCGATGCGCAGAGGCTGCTTCCGCGATCCGGTTGAGGTCGTCGAGGAGTCGAGCCTGGTTCCTGAGCGCCTTGACGCGTCGGAGTCGGCGTGACGGTGAATCGCGGCTGATCGCGTGCACGGCGAGCACGTGGTCGTAGGCGTTGATCGCCGCCTCCGCGTCGCCGATGTCATCGATGAGTACGGCCCTGTTGTACACGGCCTGCTGCCTCGTCGTCATCACCTCGTCGTCCGTGACGGCGGCGACCAGCTGGTCGAGTGCTTCGTATGCGGCGAGAGCCGACTGCGGGTCGCCGACCTGCCCGTGCGCGATGCCGAAGCGGAGGTAGGCGCGAGCGCGCATCCGCTCTGCCCGGTAATCCAGCCGCTCGCGTGAGACCATCGCACGTCGCGCGACGTCGACGAGTTCCGACCACTGCTTCGTGTCGTTCAGGTACCCGCCCCACATGTCCAGCGCTGCAAGACCCAGGACGGCGAGGTTGTGATCATGCGTGCCGGACGTGGCATCGACGAGGGCTCGCCATTCCCGGGCGGCTTCCTCCGTCCGTCCGGATTCGTACAGATCGTCCGCCGCGTAGAGACGGTCGCGCAGGGCACGAGCGCGCGCGTCTGATTCGCTGGTCGAGGGCGACGTGCTCGCAGAGGACAAGGTGAGGACTGTCAGGTTCTCCCTCGCGAGTCGTACCGTGTCGACGATGTCGGCGTCGCTGTCGTCGGCGAAGTCGTCGATGAGGCCGCGGAGCGCCTGGACGGCCTGATCCGCTGCGCCTTTCCCGTGCGCACGCACCGCTCGGTTCAGGCGCCCTGACGCGTCGTGCCGGCGAATGCGGGGGTCCGCGTCGTTGCTGAAGATCTCGGCGAACCTGTCGAAGACGACGTCTGCGTCAGTGGGGTCGAGCGCAGGATCGCGCCAGGCGGAGAAGAGCGCGTTCGCCGCCCACACCCGAACATCCGGGTCGGGGTCGCCGGAGAACTCGGCGACCACGGCATCGACGGCGCTGCGGGCTACGGCGACGTTTCCGGCCTCCCTGTTGAGACGGCCCTCCCAGTACGCCGCTTGCGCGAAGATGTGCCGCACCTCGTCCGCGGGTGCGTCGGCGAACCTCGGGCGGACCTCGGAGAGTGTCGAGAGTGCTTCCTCGCGACGACCGAGATCTGAGAGGCGGAGGGCGCGATCGACGACCAGCCTCGCCATGGGAACGCTCAACTCCGGGTCGGTCTCCGCCCCGGGGAAGCGTCGTTCGAGGTCCTCGGAGAATCGGACCGCCGCGGTGAGAGATCGGCGCGGCGCCGTAGCGGACGCGGCTGTTCCAGCGTCGGGGTATCCGAGGACCTCGACGATGAGGGCTGCCACTCGGAACCGCGCTGCTGCAGTCTCGGGGTGCCCGTCGTGGAGCGCGGCGGCATCCGCGTACTGCAGGATCTGCAGGTCTGCCGCGGTGAGCGCTTCGACGTCGCCGCCACGGTACCGGACCTGTGCGAGCATCGTCGCGCGCACTCGTGGGTCGGTGTGGGTCGCGTAGCGGTCGATCAATCGGCTCCACTCCGCAACGGCCATCGGGCCGCGTTCCTGAAGGGGAACCCGGTCGAGGAGCCCTTCGAGGTGCCGGCAACGAAGCCACGCGCCGTCCGCATCGTCGACGAGGTCGCTGTGAAGCGCAGCGGTCGCGTCGATGAGGGCCTCCGCTGGGGCGACGTCGGCGGCGAGGGCCAGGTCCGCGAGCAGGAGTGTCGCCGAGTAGTACCGGTTGCGGGCCGGAGGGCATTCGGCGGCCTCCGAGATGACGGCACGGAGCAGATAGCCGGCGTCGTCGGCATCGATGTCCTGCGTGATGCGGAGCCGCGCCGCTGCGTGCAGCGCATCGATGCGAATGCAGCGCATTCGCATGTCGCTCTCGGGGGTCAGCCCCAGCGCCAGCGACTCCAGTGCCACGGCGATCGACGATGCATCCTGATTCAGCCATCCACGGATCATCTGCGCAGTGAAGGCCGCCTCGGCGGCCGCTCGCCGCACACGCTCGTACTCCGAACCCTGCTCTCGCTCGGCGAACTCGGACGCGGCACGGAGCACATCGACGAAGACGATCGGATCGACGCCGTCCTGCGAATGCACCCACTCGAACCGACACAGCTCAGCCTCGACACGTGCCACGACGACGTCGGCACCATCGAAGTCCTCGGTCAGCTGCCGCATCCGCTCGACATGGGCATCGAGCACCTCCCCCGGAAGCAGGCCCGCATCCAGACCGATGAGCAACCCGGTCGCCTCCGCAATCGCGATCGCCTCCACCTCGCTGCCGGCGGGAGGACACGCGAGCAGCGCCTGCGTCAGCAACGCCTGCGCATCACCCTGGTCGCCCTCATCGATCAGGGTGTCGGCTGCGTGCACTGCCTCGATGATGTTGCTCTCGAACATGTCACCTCTCAGTGGAGTCGCGAAGGCGAAAGCGCCTCACGGCGGGCGGTCAGGATGCGTGCGTGCAAGTGGGTGAATGTCTCCGGGACCGGGGAACCGGTGAGCGTTGTGCGCTGGTCGATCGCGACGTAGATGAACCCACCACGGCGATGGGCCCTCGTCCTGACCTCGATCCGAACCGTGTCCCGCGCTTTCCTCGGCGCGTGGTACGTGTAGCTCGTGATGGATGACAACGGGATGGGCCGTTGGCGGATGCCGATACGCAGCTCGTCGCCGGCATCGTAGACCAGTGCGACCATGCCCCGAGCCGTCAACCAGAAGAAGATGAAGACCGCGGATGCGGCGACCATGATCAGTGCGAGCAACTCGATCGTCTCCGGAAGCGGCTCGGCTCGGGTGAGCAGGTCGATGGCCGGCGTGAGCACGAGCAATGGCAGCGCGATCATGAGGATTCGCGAGAGCACGGGGCGTGTCGCCGACGAGATCCTGCGGCCGCGCTCATGCCCCGGAGAGCATCGTCGCGAAGGGCGACGGGTTGCAGACATTGCTCCTCCACGGTTTCGACGGTCGGCGTGTACCACGTTGGGTGGAAACCCATCCCGCGAAGTAGATCATCTTTGCCGAGCGCGCGTCAAAATCGTTACCACCGGCCCGCCGCGAGCACCCTGCTGGCACCTGAACGCCGTGACGCAACAGAAAAGCCCCGCATTCACATGGAATGCGGGGCTTGTCGCTCCCCCACTTGGACTCGAACCAAGAACCTACCGGTTAACAGCCGATTGCTCTGCCAATTGAGCTATGGAGGATCGCTTGTTCAGCGATGGATACTCTAGCAAAAGGTTCGCCCGACTCCCAATCCGAGGCCACCTCGACTTGGCCGGCAGGAGTGCACGCGGCTCAGTACCCCGCGACGGGATCGATCCGGCCCTCGAAGTCGCCGTCGTCGAGGAACGCGCGCACGTTCGCGGAGATGCGCTCGGCGAAGAGCGGCACCGTCATCTCCTCGGTGTCGGCGACGTGCGGCGTCACGATGCAGTTCGGCGTCTGCCAGAGCGGATGCCCCGCCGGCAGCGGTTCGGGATCGGTCACGTCGAGCCCGGCCCCGCCGAGGTGGCCCGATTCGAGCGCGGCGACGAGCGCGTCGGTGTCGACGAGGCCGCCGCGTGCGACGTTCACGAGCACGGCGCCGCGGGGCATCCGCTGCAGTTCCGCCTCGCCGATCAGTCCGCGGGAGTCGCCCGTGAGCGCCGCCGCGAGCAGGACCACGTCGGCGTCGGCGAGCACCTCGCCGAGCCGCGCCGTCTGCACGGTCCGTTCGGCGCCGGCGACCGGCTCGGCGCTGCGCCGTACGACGGTCACGTGGGCGCCGAACGGCTCGAGCAGACGCATGAGTTCGACGGCGATGCCGCCGGCACCGACGATCACGACGTCGGCGCCGTACAGCGTGCGGCCGAGTTCGTCGGCCTGCCACGCGCGCGCCTCGACGCGTCTCGGCAGCTCGCGGAGCACCGCGAGCACGAGCATGAGCGCGTGCTCGGCGACCGGCTGCGCATATGCGCCCTTCGCACTGGTCCAGACCCGGCCGTCGCCGGCGGCGTGCTCGATCAGCTCGGCGAATGCGTCGACGCCCGCCCACGGCAGCTGCAGCCAGCCGATCGAGGGGTGCTCGTCGATCACCCGGGTGAGTTCGTCGCTTCCGGATGCCGCGGTCCACACGAGCCCGCGCGTCGCCGCCGTCAGCTGGGCGACGGTTCCCCCGGCCCGCTCGACCGCGTCGACGAACGCCGGCTCGGCCGAAGGCAGGATCGCGATCGGCCCCGATTCGACCGGCGTGGGGCCGGCGCGATGCGCTCCCGATGCGCCGTGCACGACGCGATGTCGTGCGCGCGGCGCGGACGCCGCGGCATCCGTCATACCGAAGGGCCCAGGTCGAGGTCGTCGATCACCGCGTGACCGGCGTCGAGCGCACCGGCCAGGGCCATCACGTACGGATGCTTCGGGTCGTCGAGCACCTCGTCGATCGTGCCGATGGCCACGAGGCGGCCCCGATCGAGCACCGCGACGCGCTCCGCAGTGCTGCGCAGCACGGGCAGGTCGTGGCTGATGATGACCGCCGAGAAGGTGTGCTCATGGCGGAGCTCGCCGATCAGCTGCGCGACGACGTCGCGCACCGTGAGGTCGATGCCCGCCGTGGGTTCGTCGGCGATCAGCACCGACGGTCCGAGCACGAGCGCTCGCGCCAGCGCGACCCGCTGCCGCTGCCCGCCCGAGAGCTCGTACGGGTACTTGTCGAGCTTGCCGAGCGAGAGCCGCACACCGTCGAGCATCGTCGCGACCCGGGTCGCGAGCGCACGCGCGTTGTACCGGCGGTCGCGTTCGAGGATCGGCTCGCCGATGATCTCCGCGACCGTGCGGTCGGCGGGCAGGGTCGAGGCGGCGTCTTGGGGAAGGTAGCCGACGTGGAACCGGTACTCGGGGAGCTTGCGCTTCGGGATGCCCCGCAGCGATTGGCCGAGCACGGCGGCGTCGCCGCCCGTGATGACCGGACGTCCCTCGGCCGGGCGCATCTCGAACGCGATGCCCGAGAGCAGCTTCGCGAGGGTGCTCTTGCCGCTGCCCGCACTGCCGAGCAGGCCGAGCACCTCCCCGGGCGCGACCGTGAGGCTCAGGCCGTGCAGCGCGACGTGCGCCGGACTCGGGCCTCTCGCCGGATATTCGGCCGACAGGTCGTCGAGCACGATCGGGTAGCCGTGGGCTGCGCCACGCATCACACGGCCTCCCGGAGACGGCGGAGCTCTTCGCGCCGTTCGGCCTGGGCGACCGGGTCGGGAACGGGGAGCGATGCGAGCAGCCGCTGCGTGTACGGGTCGCTCGGCGCGCCGAGCACCTCTGCACCCGTGCCCTCCTCGACGAGGGCGCCGCGGTAGAGCACCGCGATGCGGTCGGCGAGGATGTCGACGACGGCCAGGTCGTGGCTGATGAAGAGCGAGGCGAAGCCGAACTCGCGCTGCAGCTCGGCGAAGAGCTCGAGCACGCGGGCCTGCACCGAGACGTCGAGCGCCGAGGTCGGCTCGTCGGCGATCAGCAGTTCGGGCTCGAGCGCGAGCGCCCGTGCGAGGCTCGCGCGCTGGCGCTGCCCGCCCGAGAGTTCGTGCGGGTACCGGTCGCCGTAGGCCTTCGGCAGTTGCACCGCCTCGAGCAGCTCGTCGACGCGCGCACGCGCCTTGGCGGGGTTCGAGGCCCTGCCGTGGATGACGAGCGGCTCGGCGACGCACTCGGCGATCGTCAGCAGCGGGTTGAAGCTCGACGCCGGGTCCTGGAAGACGAACCCGATTCGGCTGCGCAGCGGCCGGAATTCGCGCTCGCGCACGCCGTTCATCTCATGGCCGAGCACGCGGAGCGAACCGCCGGTGACCTTCGTCAGGCCGGCGATCGCACGACCGATGGTGGTCTTGCCCGACCCCGACTCCCCCACGAGCCCGAGCACTTCGCCTGGACGGATCACGAAGTCGACACCGCCGACGGCCTGGAAGCCCGGGCGCCCGAAGCGGCCGGGGTAGACGATCTCGAGCCCGGATGCCTCGACGACCGGTGCCTGCTCGACCCAGTCGGCCGGTCGCTGCGCCGCGCGCTCGATCGCACTGGCCGTGCCGGTGCCGACATAGGGAACCGCGGCGAGGAGCGCCTTCGTGTACTCCGCCTTCGGCGATGCGAAGAGCGTCTTCGCGTCGGCCTCCTCGACGACCTTGCCCTGGTACATCACGGCCACGCGGTCGGCGAGGTCGGCGACGACGCCCATGTTGTGGGTGATCAGCACGATGCCCATGCCGAACTCGTCACGGCATCGGCGCAGCAGGTCGAGGATCTCGGCCTGCACGGTCACGTCGAGCGCCGTGGTCGGCTCGTCGGCGACGATCAGGCCCGGGTCGAGCACGAGCGCCATCGCGATCACGATGCGCTGCTTCTGACCACCGGAGAACTGGTGCGGGTAGTGGTCGATGCGGTGCTCCGGGTCGGGGATGCCGACCCGGCCGAGGATCTCGATCGCCTTCGCCCGGGCGTCCTTCTGCGAGATCGACGTATGGGCGCGGAGGCCCTCGATGATCTGCCAGCCGACCGTGTACACGGGGTTCAGTGCCGTGGAGGGCTCCTGGAACACCATCGCGACGTCCGTGCCCCGGACCTCGCGGAGCTGCTTCTTCGAGAGGGCAACGACATCGCTCTCAGACGTGCCCGCCTTGTTCGAGAGGAGGACGGCACCGCTCGTGGTGGCCGTTTCGGGCAGCAGGCCGAGGATGGTCTTCGCCGTGACGGTCTTGCCGCTGCCCGACTCGCCGACGATCGCGAGCACCTCGCCGCGTTCGACCTTCAGCGAGACGCCGTCGACGGCCTTCACCGCGCCCGCGTCGGTCGCGAACGAGACGCCGAGCCCTTCGATGCTGACGACCGTGCTCATGACCGCACCCCGATTCCGTGTTCGTCGAATGATTCGCCGTCTTCGAGTCCCGCGAGGCCACCCGGGCCGGCGACGAGCGTGCCGCCGGGAACGACGGACGTCTCTGCGACCTCGCCCGAGGCCTGCGCGACGCGACGACGGCCGCGCAGTCGCGGGTCGGCCAGGTCGTTCAGGCTCTCGCCGACGAGTGTGATGCCGAGCACCACGAGCACGATCGCGAGGCCCGGGTAGAGCGCCGTCCACCAGATGCCGCTCGAGACGTCGGACAGTGCCTTGTTGAGGTCGTAGCCCCACTCCGCGGCCGCCGTCGGCTCGATGCCGAAGCCGAGGAAGCCGAGGCCCGCCAGCGTCAGGATCGCCTCGGACGAGTTCAGCGTGAAGATGAGCGGCAGCGTGCGCGTGGAGTTGCGAAGCACGTGCCGGAACATGACACGGCTGTTGGAGGCGCCGAGCACCTTGGCCGACTCGACATAGGCCTCGGCCTTGATGCGCACCGTCTCGGCGCGGATCACCCGGAAGTACTGCGGGATGAAGACGACCGTGATCGAGATCGCCGCGGCGAAGACACCGCCCCACAGGTTCGACTGCCCGCCCGAGATGACGATCGCCATGACGATCGCGAGCAGCAGCGACGGGAACGCGTAGATGGCGTCGCAGAGCACGACGAGCACGCGATCGAGCCAGCCGCCGAAGTACCCCGAGACGAGACCGAGCAGCACGCCGGCGAAGAGCGAGAGGGTGACCGCGATGATGATGACGAGAATGGCGGTCTGCGCCCCCCACAGCACCCGGGAGAGCACGTCGTAGCCGCCGACGGTCGTACCGAAGAGGTGTTCGGCCGAGGGCGGCTGCTGGCTGCCGAAGGGCCCCGCTGCGTCACGCAGCTGTGCGAAGCCGTACGGTGCGATGAGCGGAGCGAAGATCGCGACGAACACGAAGATGCCGGTGAGCACGAGGCCCGCGATGAGCATTCCGCGCTGGAGGCCCACGCTCTGGCGCAACTGGTGCACGACCGGAATGCGGTCGCGGAGGCGCCGCTTCGGCGCGCGGATGACGGTGTCGGTCGACATGTCAGTACCTCACCCTCGGGTCGATGAGCGCCGCGATGATGTCGACGATGAAGTTCGTGAGCGCGACGATCACGGCGAGCAGGGCGACGATGCCCTGCACCGCGACGAAGTCGCGGGCCTGGAGATACTCGGCGAGCATGAAGCCGAGGCCCTTCCACTCGAAGGTCGTCTCAGTGAGCACCGCGCCGCCGAGGAGGAGCGCGATCTGCAGGCCGATGACGGTGATGATCGGGATGAGCGCGGGACGGTAGGCGTGCTTGCGCACGAGTCGGTACTCGCTGACGCCGCGCGACCGGGCTGCATCGACGTAGTCGGTCGAGAGCGTGCCGATGACGTTCGTGCGCACGAGCCGGAGGAACACGCCGGCGGTGAGGAGGCCGAGTGCGATCGCCGGCAGCACGGCGTGGGCCAGCACGTCGCCGAGCACCGCCGGGTTGCCCGTCATGATGGCGTCGATCGTGTACAGGCCCGTCTTGTTGGGCAGGACCTCCATCTGGAGTTGTGCGCCGACGGATGCGCGTCCGGCGACCGGCAGCCAGCCGAGCCAGACCGAGAAGACGAGCTTCAGCAGCAGGCCGGCGAAGAAGACCGGGGTCGCGTAGCAGAGGATGGCGAACACGCGCAGCGAGGCATCCTGGCCCTTGTCGCGGAAGTACGCCGCGATGAGTCCGAACGGGATGCCGATGACGAAGGCGACGAGGAGCGAGTAGAACGCGAGCTCGAGGGTCGCGGCGCCGTACGTGAACAGGATCTCGGTGACCGGACGGTTGTCGGTCAGCGTGGTGCCGAAGTTGCCGGTCGCGATCTGGCCGAGGTACTCGAGGTACTGCACGATGATCGGGCGGTCGTAGCCGGCGGCGTGGATGCGCTCGGCGAGCTGGTCGGCCGGGAGCTGGCCGCCGAGCTTGGCGGTGATCGGGTCACCGGTCGAGCGCATGAGCACGAAGACCAGGGTGACGAGGATGAACACCGTCGGGATGATGAGGAGCGCCCGCACGATGATGTAGCGGCCGAGACCGCCACCTGAGGACTTCGGTGGTCGCCGTTTTTCGGGGGACGCGCTACTGGCGGGCGCCGTCGTCGTTGAGGTCAATGTTCGCCAATCGGGTGTGGGCTGGAAATGCGGGTGGCCCGCTCCGGAGAGCGGGCCACCCGTTCCTTGCGTAGAAGAGACTCTAGCCGTTCAGGCGACTCAGCCCTTCGACAGTGCCGCGTAGCGGAACTTGAACGACGCGTCGAGCGTCTGGTCGGTGCCCTCGACGTCGGTGCCGGTCACTGCGACCTGAGCGCCCTGCAGGTACGGGACGGTCGACAGGTCGGCCGCCACCTTCTGCTGGATCTCCTCGATGAGTGCGGTGCGGGCCGCCGGGTCGAGCGTCGACGCCTGCTCGATGATCAGGTCGTTGACTTCCTGGTTCACGTAGTGGTTCGCGAGGAAGTTCTCGATCAGGAAGAACGGCGTGACGTAGTTGTCGGCGTCCGAGTAGTCGGGGAACCAGCCCAGCTGGTAGGCCGGGTACACGTCGGACGTGCGGTCCTCGGAGTACTGCACCCACTCGGTGGTCTGCAGGTTGACCGTGAACAGGCCGGTCGACTCGAGCTGGTCCTTGATGAGTGCGTACTCATCGGCCGACGAGGGGCCGTAGTGGTCGTTCGAGTACTGCAGGTTCAGCTCGATCGGCGTGGTCACGCCGGCTGCCTCGAGACGCTCGGCCGCCTTGTCGGCGTCGGGCGCACCCGAACCGTCACCGTACATCTCGACCATCGGCTCGATCGCACCGGCGAGACCGGCCGGAACGTAGGAGTACAGCGGCGTGTAGGTGCCCTTGTAGACCTGGTCGGCGAGCTCATCGCGGTCGATGAGGTCGGCGACGGCCTGACGAACGGCGAGCGCCTTGGCCGGGTCGGCCTCGGGCGTCTTCGCACCGTACGGCTGCGTGTCGAAGTTGAAGACGATGTAGCGGATCTCGCCGCCGGGGCCCTCGACCACGTTGACCTTGTCGTTGCCCTTGAGGTCGTCGATGTCGGTCGCGGAGAGGCTGCGGTAGGCGACATCGATGCCGCCCTCCTGCACGTCGAGCTTCAGGTTCGACGACTCGGCGTAGTACTTCAGGTTGACCGTGTCGGTCTTCGCCTCGGCGAGAAGGCCCTTGTACTCGGGGTTCTTCTTGAACGAGATGAGCGTGTTGAAGTCGTAGCTCGTGATCATGTACGGCCCGGCGAAGGCGTTCGCCGCGACGATGTCGTCGTCGGACGTCAGCTCGTCTGCGGCGAAGACCTCGTCGTCGACGATCGCGCCCGGGAAGCTCGTGAGGATGAGCGGGAAGACCTGGTCGTTCTCGGCCTTGAGGTGGAAGACGACCGTGGTGTCGTCGACGACCTCAGTGCTGTCGAGGTTGTACAGCAGGCTCGAGGCGCCGTTGGGGTCGGCGATCGCGATCTGGCGGTCGAACGAGAACTTGACGTCGTCAGCGGTGAGATCGTTGCCGTTGGCCCACTTCAGGCCATCGGGAAGCGTGACGGTGTACTCGGTCGGCGAGGTGAACTCCGCCGACTCGGCGAGGTCGGGGACGACCTCGGTGCTCTGGTAGTCGGTGTTCAGCAGGTACGGGAAGACCTGCGTCTGCACGGCGAGCGAACCGTTGTCGTACGAGCCGGCCGGGTCGAGCGTGGTCACCTTGTCGGTGGTGCCGATGGTGATCGTGCCTCCGGAAGCCTCGCCGGCCCCGCCGCCGGCCGAGCAGCCGGCGAAAGCGAGGGCTGCGGCCGAAAGGCCAGCCACTGCGACGAGGCTGCGCCGCCCGTTCTTGGATGCGGATGTCATATCCGTCTACCTCTTCCTGTCAGGACTCAATCGCGCTGCGCTGCGCGCAGGCGCGTTTTCGTATCCCCAAGACCTAGCACACAGCCTCGGAATGGTGCTTGGAGGGGCGGCTCTACGGCGGAATGTTTACCGATCTGCAACCTTCGACGCAACCGATGCGCGTGAGCGGGCTCCGCCGAGCAGATGACCTCAGTCGGCTCGGAGCGCCCGTCGCTCGGTCTCGATCTCGACGAGGGCTCGTTGTAGCGCCGCGTAGGCGGCGACATCGGTGCGGTCGGTGCGCTGCAGCCGCCCGAGCAGCTCCGACTTCTGCCGCAGCAGTTCGCGGTCGATCAGTGCGCTCACCACGCCCTGCACGTAGACGGTGAGCTCGCCTTCGCTGCGGTGCGGCATCGGCGCGACGGCGAGCTGCTGAACGAGGCTCGCGAACGGCGCGGGCACTTCGGTGATGACGCGGTCGACGCGCACGACGGGGTCGGTGGAAGCCAGCACCGAGGCGATGCCGTCACGGATCACCGCGAGGGACGGGTTTCCGAACCGGCAGTCGACGGCGTGGCGGAGCAGATCGGCGCCGACGGCGTCGGGGTACTGCACCATCGCCTGCATGGCGTCGCGCTCGAGGCGGGTCGCGGGATCGCTCGGCAGCTGCGTGATCGAGAACGGGCGCTCGGGTGCATCCGCTGCGCCGTCGGCGCCGTTGGTGACGGATGCCGCGTGCTGGCTGCCGCCCGTCTCCCCCGACTTCGGCCGACTCGATGCCGAGCGCACCGCGCGCGTGACCTCGCCGAGCTCGACGCCGAGCATGCGGGCGAGCTCTCGCGTGTACCCGGGCCGCATGGCGGGGTCGCGGATCTCGGCGACGACGGGCGCAGCCGCCCGGAGCGCGGCGACCCGCCCCTCGACGGTCTCGAGGTCGTAACGGGCGAGCGTGTGCCGGATGACGAATTCGAACATCGGCGTGCGCGACTCGATGAGGGTGCGCACGGCGGCGTCGCCGCGCGCCAGCCGCAGGTCGCACGGGTCGAGCCCGTCGGGCGCCACCGCGACGAAGGTCTGGGCGGCGAACCGCTGCTCCTCGCCGAAGGCGCGCATCGCCGCCTGCTGGCCGGCCGCGTCGCCGTCGAACGTGAAGACGACCTCGCCGACCCCCGAGTCGTCGCCGAGCACGCGGCGCAGCACCTTGATGTGGTCGACGCCGAACGAGGTGCCGCACGTCGCGATCGCCGTCGTCACGCCGGCGAGGTGGCAGGCCATGACGTCGGTGTAGCCCTCGACGACGACGACGCGATGGGTCTTCGAGATGTCTCGCTTGGCGAGGTCGAGCCCGTAGAGCACTTGCGACTTGTGGTAGATCGCGGTCTCGGGGGTGTTCAGGTACTTCGGGCCCTTGTCGTCGTCGAGCAGGCGCCGCGCACCGAAGCCGACGGTCTGGCCGGTGACGTCGCGGATCGGCCAGACGAGCCGGCCGCGGAAACGGTCGTAGATGCCGCGGTCGCCCTGCGAGACGAGGCCGGATGCCGCGAGCTCGTCGGTCGTGAAGCCCCGGCCCTTGAGGTGATCGGTCAGGGCGTCCCAGCTCTTCGGCGCGAAGCCGACGCCGAACCGCCGTGCCGCCTCGGCGTCGAATCCGCGCTCGCCGAGGAAGCGGCGGCCGACCTCGGCGTCGGGGGCGCTGAGCCGATCGACGAAGAACTCGGAAGCCGCCTGGTTGGCGGCGAGGAGTCGGGCGCGGTTGCCGTGGTCGGAGGCCTGGCCGCCGTCTTCGTAGTGGAGCTCGAAGCCGATGCGTCCCGCGAGCCGCTCGACCGCCTCGGTGAACGAGACGTGGTCCATGCGCTGCAGGAAGGTGTAGACGTCGCCCGACTCCCCGCAGCCGAAGCAGTGGTAGTAGCCGAGGCCCGGTCGCACGTGGAAGCTCGGGCTGCGCTCGTCGTGGAAGGGGCAGAGGCCCTTCATCGAACCGACGCCGGCCGACTTCAGGCTGACGTGCTCGCCGACGATGTCGGCGATGTTCGTGCGGGCCTTCACCTCATCGACATCGCTCTGTCGAATTCGGCCCGCCATGGCTCTCATCCTAGTTCGCCGAACGCCGCCGAGGGCCGGAGACCGGCTCGGGTCGTCACTGCTGCACGAGTCGCTCGTACCAGGCGAGCGCCGACTGGTCGGTGAGGCTCGCGACCTGGTCGACGACGACCCGCTTTCGCGCCGGGTCATCGCCCGCCGCGCGCCAGTCCTCGGCGAAGCCGGCATCGAGATGCTGCTCGCCGCCCGCGAGGAGCACGTCCGCGAGCGACGTGAGCACCTCGCGCTGCTGGTGGTAGATCGGCTGGCGGGTGTTCTTCGACATCACGTACGCCGCGACGATGCCCTTCAGCACCGCGATCTCCGCCTGGATCTCGCGGGGCACGATGACGTCGGCGTCGAAGCGGATGAGGCTCGCCAGCGGGAACGCCGCACGGGTCGCGGAGGTCGCGGCATGCGCGAAGCGGCCGATGAGCTGGCTCGTGAGGTTCTTCAGCCGCCCCTGGTCGTGCCTGCTGCCGTTCCAGGTGTCGAGCCAGCCGTCGAGGGAGTCGAGGCGGTCGAACGCCGCGACGAGTTCGTCGTGGGTGATCGATCCGCCGACCCACTCGTACATCGAGCTGACGAGGCTCTCGTGGTCGACGCGCGCGCCGAGCGCGGCGACGTCGATGTAGCCGTTGACGATCGCGTCTTCGAAGTCGTGCACCGAATAGGCGATGTCGTCGGAGAGGTCCATGACCTGTGCCTCGATGCAGAGCCGGCGCTCGGGGGCGCCGGCGCGAAGCCAGCGGAACACCTCGGTGTCGCTCTGGTAGAAGCCGAACTTCGCCCGTCCCGAGGGGTCGGCGACGCTCGTGGCCTCGGGCCACGGGTACTTGCAGCTCGCGTCGAGGCTGGCACGGGTGAGGTTCAGCCCGTAGCTGCGGCCGTCGGGTCCGAAGACCTTCGGCTCGAGCCTGGTGAGCAGGCGCAGCGTCTGCGCATTCCCCTCGAAACCGCCGATGTCGGCGGCCCAGGTGTTGAGCGCCTTCTCGCCGTTGTGGCCGAACGGCGGGTGCCCGAGGTCGTGCGCGAGGCACGCCGTGTCGACGACGTCGGGGTCGAGACCGAGGCTCGCGGCCAGCTCGCGACCGACCTGCGCGACCTCGAGGGAGTGCGTGAGCCGGTTGCGGGCGAAGTCGAGGCCGGCGGTCGGGCTCAGCACCTGCGTCTTCGCCGCGAGGCGGCGCAGCGCGCTCGAGTGCAGCAGTCGGGCGCGATCGCGCGCGAAGTCGCTGCGCCGCGAGGAGTGCTCTTCGGGAAGCCAGCGTTCGGTGTCGGTGGCCTCGTAGCCGCCGAAGAGAGGTTCGCGCACGCTCAGCCGCCGCTCGTGTCGAGTTCGGCGTCGACGAGGGTGACGCGGTCGTGGCCGACGAGCTCCTGCGAATCGAGCCAGCCGTCGGGAAGCGCCGGCTTCTTCGGGGTGCCCGCGCGGCCGCGCGGCCCCTCTGCGCCCTCGCCGGGATACGGCATCGACCAGTCGAGCGTGCCGAGCAGATCGTCGAGCTGGGCGAGCGACTCGACGGTCGCGAGACGGGCACGCAGGTCGCCACCGACCGGGTAGCCCTTGAAGTACCAGGCGACGTGCTTGCGGATGTCGCGGCACCCTCGCTCTTCGCTGTCGAAGAAGTCGGTGAGGAGCTCGGCGTGACGACGGAAGGTCTGCGCGACCTGCCCGAGCGAGGGCCGGAAGCTCTGCGAATCGCCGCGGAACGCCGCTGCGAGGTCGCCGAAGAGCCACGGGCGTCCGAGGCATCCGCGCCCGACGACGACGCCGTCGCACCCGGTCTCCGCGACCATGCGCAGCGCGTCGTCGGCCGACCAGATGTCGCCGTTTCCGAGCACCGGCACCGTGGTGACCGTCTCTTTGAGCTTCGTGATGGCCGACCAGTCGGCCTGGCCCGAGTAGAACTCGGAGGCGGTGCGCGCGTGCAGCGCGACCGCCGCGACGCCGGCACCCTCGGCGATACGGCCCGCCTCGAGATAGGTGAGGTGGTCCGCGTCGATGCCCTTGCGCATCTTGATGGTGAGCGGAACGTCGCCGGCGGCCTGCACGGCGCCCTCGACGATGTCGCGGAACAGCCCGTTCTTCCACGGGAGTGCGGCTCCCCCGCCCTTGCGGGTGACCTTCGGCACGGGGCATCCGAAGTTCAGGTCGATGTGGTCGGCCCGGTCTTCGGCGACGAGCATGGTGACCGCCTCGGACACGGTCTTCGGGTCGACGCCGTACAGCTGGATCGAACGCGGCGTCTCGGACTCGTGGTGCGTGATGAGGCGCATCGACTCGAGCGTGCGCTCGACGAGGGCACGCGAGGTGATCATCTCGCTGACGTAGAGGCCGGCGCCGAACTCGCGGCAGAGGCGCCGGAAGGCCGTGTTCGTGATGCCGGCCATGGGGGCGAGTACGACGGGGACATCGAGGGCGAGCCCGCCGATCTCGAGCGGGCCCGCGGGAAGCGTGGTGGTGGAGGACATCACCGTCGATTCTCCCAGAATTCTGCGGCAACGAGGCCTCGGCCCCGTCGCGCGCCGGCGATCGGAGCAGACGCCGTCCTGTGGAGGAGGAGTCGGCGGAGCCCGCATCCGCCCGCCGAGGGTGCGCGGAGCCCGACGCGCGCGGACGTCAGCCCGGGTACGCGGCTGTGAACGCGGACTCCCACTGCTCGGCGTCGTCGGGGCAGAGGAACCCGGTACCGAAGACCATGACGCTCGCGACGTTGCGCTCGGCGGCCCTCCGCTCGTCTTCGGAGAGGTCGTCCGCGATGAGCTGGGCGAAGAGCGGCGACGAGGCCACGTGCGTCTCCAGCGTCGTGAGCTCCACCTCGTGCAGGTTCAGGATCGCCGTCTCGCAGGCATCGGCGGTCAGCGCCAGCGCAACGCTCTCGAGCTCCGGCGACCACGTGCCGCCCTGCTGCTCGATGTAGGCCCGTTGTTCGGCGATGAACTCCTTCTGGGCATCGGTCGTCGCGACCAGCAGCGAACCGTCCAGTGGCAACTGCTGCGCCGCGATGAACGCATCGCGCTCGGCGAACGCATCGGCGTACTCGTCGCCCTCGTCGGGCGTCGGCACCGCGGACTCCGTCGAGCGGGGCGACGGTGCGGCCGCTTCGCCGGATCCGATCGAGCACCCCGACATGACGAGTGCGCCGGCGATGACGATGAGCGCAAGACCGCGCGAAGCTTTCGAATCCAAGACTGCCCCCTGTTCGAGTGACGCTCAGTCTGACACACGCGGTGCGCGCCTAGGATTCGAGGAAACGGAATCGGGGAGGACGACATGTCGGAGCTCACGGGTGCGGATCGGGTGCGAGCGGATGCCGCGGCACGCGGCCTCGAGGTCGAGATCATCGAGCGCCCGGCAGCGCGCAGCCTCGAAGAGGCCGCGGAGCTGATGGGCATCACCCCCGCCGACATCGTGAAGTCGCTCGTGGTCAAGCGCAGCGACGACACCTACGTCTTCGCCCTCGTTCCCGGCGGTCGCAAGATCTCGTGGCCGAAGCTGCGCACGCTCCTCGGAGTGAACAAGCTCCAGCTTCCCGACGCCTCACTCGCGCTCGCAGCGACCGGATACGAGCGCGGCACCATCACCCCGCTCGGATCGACCACGTCGTGGCCCGTGGTCGCCGACGCCTCGATCGCCGGTCGCCGGGTGTCGATGGGCGCCGGCGAGCACGGTCGCAGCCTCTTCGTCGACGCGGATCGACTCATCGACGCGTTCGGTGCGACCGTGGCCGACATCTCCGACCCCGAGTAGCGCGTCCCTCGACACCGAGGAGCGCGCTCAGCGGCTCGAAGTCACTCCCCTGGTTCGGTGCCCGGGATGTAGCAGACGTCGCCCTCGCAGACCATGGCCGACGGGTCGCCCGTGATCATCGCGAACGGCGCGGGCGCCGCGGCATCCGTCGTCGACGCGGCGGCGACGTCGCTCACGCGGCGGCTCCGTCGCGCTCGCCGGCGATCTGCGCGATCGCCTGGGCGAAGACCTCGGCGGGCTGCGCGCCCGAGATGCCGTATTTGCCCTCGATCACGAAGAACGGCACACCGTTGATGCCGTAAGCCTGCGCCTGGGCGATGTCGGCCTGCACCGCGGCTGCGTACCGCCCCGAGTCGAGCGCCTCGCGTGCTGCGTCGGCGTCGAGGCCGATCTCGGCACCGAGTTCTACGAGCTCGTCGACGCGGCCGACGTGGCGACCCTCGGTGAAGTACGCGCGCAGCAGGCGCTCGGTGAGCTCGAGCTGCAGGCCCTGCTCCTTGGCGAAGTGCAGCAGCTCGTGCGCCTTCAGCGTCTTGGTGTGCTGCAACGCGTCGAAGTCGTAGTCGAGCCCTGCGGTCGCGGCGACGCCCGTGACCTGCTCCAGCATCTGCTGCACGCGCTCGACGGGCATGCCCTTGTGCTTGGCGAGGAAGTCGACCTCCGAGCCCTCGAAGTCGACCGGGGTGTCGGGTGCGAGTTCGAAGGAGTGGTACGTGATGTCGACCTCCGGCGCATCCTCACCCAGCGAGGCGATGCCGCTCTCGAGGTGGCGCTTGCCGATGTAGCACCAGGGGCAGGCGATGTCGGACCAGATGTCGATCTTGATGGGTTCACTCACGACGTATGCGAACGGATGGTTCGGCCTCCGTATTCCCCGAACGGGGAGATTCGCACGGTGCCGAGTCGCCGGCGCCATCGCATCGGTACGCTCGGATGATGCCCGCTCCCGCACCCCGCCGCATCCTCGTCGCCGGCGCGAGCGGTGCAGGCAAGTCGACCCTCGCGCGGCGGATCGCCGCGGCATCCGCTCTGCCGTATCGGGAGATCGACGCCCTGTTCCACGGGCCCGACTGGACGCCGCGCCCGAGTTTCGTCGCCGACGTCGACGCGTTCACCTCGCAGCCGGGCTGGGTGATCGAATGGCAGTACGATCCGGTGCGCGAGCTCCTCGCCGACCGGGCGCAGACGATGGTCTTCCTCGACTACTCGCGAGCTCGAGTGATGCAGCAGGTCGTCACGCGCACGGTGCGCCGCCGTGTGCGCCGCGAGGAGCTCTGGAACGGCAATCGGGAGGCGCCCCTGCGCACGATCTTCAGCGACCCCGAGCACATCATCCGCTGGGCGTGGAACACGCACGCCACCCGAGGCGATCTCGTCGCCGACGCCGCTCGAAGCCGCCCCGGTCTGGAGGTCGTGCGGCTGCGGCATCCGCGCGAGGCCGATGCGTGGCTGGCCGCGACGTACCCCTTCCATCCGTAGCGATAGCGATATATCGTTGAGTATCGTTCATTCGTCAACCCGGGAGGTCATCATGAACGGCCCACGTCCGACAGGCGGTTTCGGTGCGGCAGGTTTCGGAGGTGAGCGCGGCTTCGGGGCAGGCAACCCGGGCGCTGCGATCTGGGAGGCGATGGAGCAGCTGCGCTCCTCGTTCGACCCGCGACCGGGAGCGAAGCGGATGGCGCGCGGCGATGTGCGCGCGGCAGTGCTCGCCCTGCTCGCCGAGCAGCCGATGCACGGCTACCAGATCATCCAGGAGATCGAGGAGCGAAGCGGCGGCACGTGGAAGCCGAGCGCCGGATCGGTCTACCCGACGCTGCAGCTGCTGGCCGACGAGGAACTGATCGTCGCCGCGGAGCTCAACGGTCGCAAGACCTATTCGCTCACCGATCTCGGCCGCGCGGAAGCGGAGGCCGCCGCCGACCGTCCAGCCCCCTGGGAGTCGCCGTCGCCCAACGGCACCGAACACCACCGCGCGCTCTCGAAGGCGGCCGTCGAGCTCGCCGCCGCCACCGCGCAGCTCGGCCGCAGCGGAACGCCCGATCAGCTGAAGCAAGCCGTGAGCGTGCTCGACGATGCCCGTCGCGCGCTCTACTCGATCCTCGCCCAGAGCTGAAACGTGGCGCCCCTGCCTCATCATCGAGGAACCGGCGAACGGACGGCGCGATGAGCGACGGTGCACCCCGTGCGCGCTCCCGCCGCATCCTGACGTTCGCGGCCCGTCGGCTCCTCCAACTCTGGTGGTTCGAGCTCGCCCTGCCGAAACTCGGCCTCTCCAGCATCACCGCCCGCACCCGCGAGCGGCGGATCCGGAAGATCGCGGAAGAGTTCCGCACGCTCGCCGTCGAGCTCGGCGGACTCATGATCAAGGTCGGGCAGTTCCTGTCCTCCCGCCTCGATGTGCTGCCGCCGGAGATCACCTCGGAGCTCGAAGGCTTGCAGGACGAGGTGCCTCCGGTGCCGTTCCCCGCGATCCGCGACCTCGCGGAGGCCGAGCTCGGCGCACGCCTCGGGCAGGTCTTCGACCGGTTCGACGAAGTGCCCGTGGCAGCGGCGTCGCTCGGGCAGGTGCACCGTGCCCGGCTCTCCGAGCTCGATGCCGCGGACAACGGACTCGCCGACGTGGTCGTCAAGGTGCAGCGCCCGGGCATCGACCAGATCGTCGCCGTCGACCTCGCCGCGCTCCGCCGCGTCGCCGGGTGGCTGCGGCGGGTGCGCATCGTGTCCGACCGCGTGGATGCCCCCGCCCTCGTCGAGGAGTTCGCGCAGACCAGTCTCGAGGAGATCGACTACCTGCACGAGGCGGCGAGTGCCGAGAGGTTCGCGGAGTCGTTCGCCGACGACGACCGCGTGTACGCCCCGGCAGTGGTGTGGGAGCGGACGACCCGCCGGGTGCTGACCCTCGAGGACGTCACGGCGATCAAGATCAACGACACCGACGCATTGCGGGCGGCCGGCATCCCGCCCGCCGACGTGGCACGGGTCTTCGCCGAGATCATGTTCGACCAGGTCTTCACGCACGGCTTCGTGCACGCCGACCCGCACCCGGGCAACATCTTCGTCACGCCACTGCCCCGCACGACGGATCGGGACGACGGGCCGGGCGGATCGACCCCGCCCTGGCGGCTCACCTTCGTCGACTTCGGCATGATGGCCGAGGTGCCGACCGAGCTGCGGGCCGGACTTCGCGCGCTCGTCATCGCGGTGGCCGCCCGCGACGGTCGGGCCATGATCGAGGCGGCCGGCGAGATCGGGGTGCTCATGCCCTCGGCCGAGACCGGCGAGCTCGAGCGCGCCCTCTCCCAGCTCTTCGAGCGTTTCGGCGGCATGGGTTTCGCGCAATTGAAGCACGTCGACCCGCGGGAGTTCCGCGACTTCGGCGCGGAGTTCGGCGATGTCATGCGATCGCTCCCGTTCCAGCTGCCCGAGCGGCTGCTCCTGCTGATCCGTTCGATGGCGCTCACCTCGGGCATGTGCAGCGGCCTCGACCCCGAGTTCAACGTGTGGGATGCCGTCGAACCCTATGCCGCGCGACTGCTCGACGAGGAGCGGGGCGACATCGTGCAGGATCTCGCCGCGGAGGCGCTGAAGAGCGCAGGACTCCTCTGGCGGATGCCGCAACGCGTCGACGCACTCATCACGAAGGCCGATCAGGGTCGACTCGCGTTCGACACCTCACGCCTGGAACGGCGCCTCGACCGGCTCGAGGGCGTCGCTCGCCGCGTCGTGTCGGCCGTGCTGTTCGCCGCACTGCTCATCGGCGGCGCTGTACTCGTGGCACTGAACCCCGTCGTCGGAACGACGCTGATGGTCGCCTCGACTCTGCCGCTGCTGCACGCGTTGTTCGCCGGGGTGCTCGGCCGCCGCTGACCGTGCTCGGCGTGCGGTCGGGGCGCCCGGATCGATCGTGTGAAGCCCGTGGCGCGGACGGCTGGAGCGCACTCCTCCGCTAGCCTCGTCCGCATGGGTGTTCGCGGGTTCACGACGGCGTCATCGGTGACTCGGGATCGGCTCGCACTCGCGCTCGCCCCCGCCCTCACGCCCGACGGACCGGTCGCCAGTCCGAGCTTCTTCCACGGCTTCGCGACGGAGCCGCAGGTGGTGGCGCGCGGACTGTTGTCGCTCGCCGACATCACCGCCACGCGGTACTTCAAGTACACCCCCACCACCCAGCGCGACCCGGTGCTCACCGCCCACGGCGACCGGCTGCGCGCCGAAGTCTTCTCGGCCTGCAACAGCGTGTATGCGCGCCTCGACCTGCTCGACTCCGGGCTGGATGGCGGTGAGGTGGCGTATGGCACGACCAACGTCGACATCGGGATGGCCACGCGACGGGCACTCGCCTCCGTCGGCAGAGACGAGTTGTTCCATCTCGATGTCGGCCTGCACGGTCTGACGGTCGCCACGCCCTCAGCCGCGGCCGCTGAACGGCGGGTCGAGATGCCGGATCGTTGGGTCCCCGCGCTCGGCAACGTCGCGGAGATGCACCGTCGACTCGCACGCGTCTTCACCCTCGACCGGGCGGCGGCGCGCACGCTGCTCACCTCGATCCCTGCCGCGACCGCGGCACCGTCGGCCGGATGGCTCACGCCGACCGCTGCAGGATTCCGCATCGCGCCGCGTCGCACCGACCGCGCAGTGCACGTGAGCGGGCTCCACCGCCTGAGCGCCCTGAGGCGACTGCTCCCCCACGTGACCGGGCTCACCGTCTACGGCCCCGCCGACGGTGAGCCGGGCGCACCGGCATTCGAGGTCGAGCTCCCGCACGCCCGATTGCTGCTCGGCATCACCAAGGAAGCATGGCGCGGGTTCTCGGGAGAGGGCTCGTTGCTGAGCGCGCTCGCCGGTCCCGACGTCTCGGACCATGCGGCGCTCGTCTCCGCGCTGCTGGCGTTCGAGCCGGTGATCGATATCGAGCGGCTGCGTCGGGAGTCGGGGCTCACGACGGCAGAAGTGGAGTCCGGCCTCGCCGTGCTCGCCGCATCAGGACGTGTGGGCTGGGACGTGCACGAACACGCTCATTTCCATCGCGAGATGCCCGACGACCCCGAGCGTGCCGTGCGCGACAATCCGCGCGTGCGAGCCGCGCGACGGCTCGTGGCGCACCGCCTCGTGGAGCCGGGCACCGAGCCCGGCGAGTGGCTCGTCCACGCGGGCACCCGTTCCGAGCCCGCCACGTACAGCGTTCGCGCCGCCGATGGCGACTTCCGCTGCACCTGCACGTGGCAACTGACGGGCGGTGGAGATCGAGGTGCGTGCAAGCACGTGCTCGCCGTCCAGATCCTGATGGAGGAGATCCGATGACCGACGCCCTCGCCCGCTCGCTCGAGCTGTTCCGCGACCTCGGCTGGGCCGACGCGGCGCAGACCGACGCGCTCGAGCTCCCGGTCGGCACCGAGGCGCAACGGCGCGAAGCTCGCGCCGGCCTGCTGCGGGGTGACTGGGACATGTGGGTCTCGGAGGGGAACACGCTCTCCCGCGAGTCGATGGTGGGCGGGGCCGACCACGGGATGCTCGCACTGTTCGCCATCCGCGTGGGTGCGGACGCACGGCGTGCGGAAGCCGTGCTCGGCGGCCCCGGCTCCGTCCCCGATCAGCTCGCCGCCGAGGTGCTCGCGACCCGCGGGCCGGAGTTCGCCATCGCCTTCACCTCCCGGGCCTGCCGCTCGAACCGGCGCCCTTGGGAGCACGCGACGTCGGTGCACGCCGGCCGTGCGGTGCGGCTGGTGCACCACCACGAGCTGCCCGTGCCCGAGGGCGTGGAATATCTGAAGGACTGGGCCGTGTACGCGGCCGTCGCGCTCGGTCTGGAGGCGGAGCTGTACCCCGCCGGCCGCGGCGCGATCGACGCCGAGGTGATCCGCGCGCGATTCGTCGATCACCTGCGCACCGGTGTCGCGGTGGGAGCCCCGGCGACCGGCCCCTTCGGCAGGGTGATCGCCGCAGGGGCGGAACAGGGCTGGGTGGAGCGCGACGAAGCCGTGACCCTCGTGCTCGCCGCGCTCGATGCCGCCCAGCGCCCTGGCGATCGCAAGGCGTGGGCCGGAATCCTCGCCGACTCGCTCGCGCTCACCGACAGCGAGCTCGTCGCACATGCTGACGCGCTCCTCGGAGCTCTCAGCCATGCGGAGGCCCCGGTGGTGACGGCGCTCGCGCCCGCGATCATCGAGCACGGTGACGAGTACCAGGCGGCCGACGTGCTCTCGCTCGCGCTCGCGGCGAAGTCCAAGGCCGCACGAAGGATCGTGCTCGACGCGGCACTGCGCCGCTCCCGGCCGCTCACCGGCGAGGCAGCCGAGACCGCCGCGGACGCCCTGTCACCGATCGCAACAGGCCGAGACGGCTCGCTGGCCAAGGCGGCACAGGCACTCCAGGACCGATGGGGCATCGCCGCCGACCCCATCGCGGAGCCGGAGTCCGCAGCGACCGCGTGGCAGCCCGCTCCCGACGTCTGGTCCGTGCCGCGCTTCCAGCTGCCGGTCGCCTCACCTGCCGTGCTGGCCGCGGCCGCGGGCGTGCTGGCATCCCGCCCCGAGGGCGCCGACGACCTCGAGGTCGACCGCTTCCTGGAGCTCGCGAACGCCGTCGCACGGACCGATGCCGACGCGGCACACACCGCGCTGCGCGGGCTGCGGCCGAACTGGCGCACGGGGGTGAGCGCAGCTGCGGACCGGATCGCCGGCGATCGCATCCGCATGCTCGACCGGCTCGTGCTGACCGGCGACGACGAGTGGCGGCGCGATGTGGTGTTCGGTCCGGTCCCGGCGCGCGAAGCCTCGGTCGTCCAGCGGCTCGGCGAGGTTCCCACGCTGCTGTCCACGCCGTCGTGGGACGACCTCCGGATCGCGCCGGACGATCTCGTCGAACGCCTGCAGCGCTACCGCGATGCGGGCGCAACGGCGAGCGAAGCGGATCTACTCCTCGCACTGCTCCGCCTCGACCTGGCGCTCGTCGAGCAGCGGCACCTCGACGCGCTCGCCGTGTCGGACGTGCCCGTCGTGCTGCAGTCCGGCGAGCTGATGACGATCGCCGCCGGCCCGGCAGCGTGCGCGTACGCGCTCGATCCGCTGCTCGAGCCCTCGCTCGTACCGGACGAGGACGGCGACTGGCGCCGTGCGGCCACCACGCTTCCGGCGTCGCTCACTCCGTTCCCGCGCCGAATCGACACGACGGGTTTCGGCTGGGGCACGCCCATCGAGTTGCCGACGTGGGGCGACGGCGCGTACTCGGGCGATGGACTCGACGCCGGCAGCGGCTTCGCGTGGCGCCAGCTCGCACGCCGAAACGCACCGCTCACCCCGCGCCTCGCCGCACGGATGCTCTGCGGCCTTCGATCACCGCACCCGAATGCCGCCACCGACATGTTCGAGGGGGTGCTGGAGGCATGGGACCGAGGGCTGCTGCGTCCGGGGGTGGCGGATCTCGGCCTGCACGACCGTGGCGGTTCGAACGGTGCGCAGCTCGCTCGCGTCGCTCTGGAACTGAGCGAAGCCGGGCTCGGCTCGGTCGTCTGGCCGCTTCTCGACGGTTTCGTGGGCCACTCGCTGGGAGCGGTTCGGATGACGGCGGGTACCGCGGAGATCGTCGAGACGATCGGCACCCTGCTGCCCGGCGCCGAAGACGCCGTCGCAGCCGGCCTCGCGGATCCGTCCACGCTCGACCTCCCGCACACCCGCACCCTCGCTGCACGACCGGGCTCATCGCGCGCCGTCGCCGCCGCGAAGGCGATCACTGCGCGACTCCTCGAACCGAGTACGGCCTCCGGCTCCGACGTCGCTGCGCCGAAGCCCTCGGTCGATCTCGACGCGATCTGGCCCGCCGGAGACGGCGAGGGGGCCGCCATCGACGACGGCGTCCGCCTCGCCTCGTCATCGCACCTTCGCGGGTCGAAGCGCTTCGTGCCGCTCGAGTTCAGCCTGGCCGAGGCATCCGATGTGCGGTACCGGGCGCTCATGTCCTGGTCGTACGCCCTCGACCGCGAGGGCCAGCTCGACGCCGACACGGTCGTGGGCGACGAACGACGCTGGCTGCAGTGGGATGAAGCGTCGGGCAGGATCATCCCCTCGGAGTTCCGCGACCGCAGCAGCGGCAAGGACGGCCCGAGCAACGGCCCGGTGCCGCCGCTGACCGTGCTCATGGTCGCGGTCGTGCTGGCCTCCCTGTGCTCCGACGTCGAGTCGCGCTACAGCGTTGACGCGATGGTCGTGAACCGTCGTTTCAGTGCCGAGTCGGTGCGCCTGGCCGCGTCGCGCCTGCTGCCGCTGCCCGACATCTCGCCCGCGCGCATGATGGGCTCGCTCGAACGCGAGCTGCGCGCGCTGCCGGTGCTGTGGCCGCTGCTCACCGAATCCGTCCGATTCGCGGCCGCCCAGCCGAAGCCGCCGTCCTGGCTGAACCGCGTGCTCGACGTCGCACTGCTTCGAGCCCCGGTGCTGCGTGCCGCCGCCACGGCGGGCCGGATCCCGGCAGAGCACGCCGCGTGGCCCGGCCTGGCGGAGATCGCAGCACGGCCGGGCTCGAGCGCTGCGCTCACCAAGGCGCGGTCGCTCATGGTCGAGCTCGGCCTGGACTGACGCCGCCGACCCCCGAGGGCGTCAGCCTTCGGCGGTCGGTGCGTCGACCGCGCCGCCGAAACGGCGGTTGCGTCCGGCGTAGAGCTCGATGGCCTGCCACAGGTCGACCCGGGAGAAGTCGGGCCACAGCGTGTCGAGGAACACCATCTCGGCGTACGCCGACTGCCAGAGCATGAAGTTCGAGGTGCGCTGCTCACCCGAGCTGCGCACGAAGAGGTCGACGTCGGGCAGGTCGGGCACGTAGAGCCGCTTCGCGATGAGCTTCTCCGACACGGCCGACGGGCGGAGGCGACCGGATGCCACGTCGTCGGCGATGGATCGCACGGCGTCGGCGATCTCGGTGCGACCGCCGTAGTTGACGCACATCGTGAGGGTCAGCGTGTCGTTGCCGGCCGTCAGCTGCTCGGCGACCTGCAGCTCCTTGATGACAGAGGCCCAGAGGCGCGGGCGACGACCGGCCCACCGGATCCGGACCCCCCACTCGTTGAGCTGGTCGCGCCGGCGGTGGAGCACGTCGCGGTTGTAGCCCATGAGGAAGCGCACCTCTTCGGGCGAGCGCTTCCAGTTCTCCGTCGAGAACGCATAGACCGAGAGGTGCTTCACGCCGGCCTGGATCGCACCCGCGACGACGTCGAGCAGCGCGATCTCTCCGGCCTTGTGCCCCTCGATGCGGGTGAGTCCGCGGCGGTTGGCCCACCGCCCGTTGCCGTCCATGACGATCGCGACGTGCTCGGGCACGGCGCCCTTCGGCAGCGCGGGCGGGTAGAGGCCCGTCCAGTCGAGCGGCCGGTAGGGCACGGCGTCGCGATGTGTGTAGGGCTTCGGGCTCACTGGGCGGTCGTCTCTCTGGATACATGCGGCAACGAGCGGAGGCCCCGCTCGAGGTGCCACTGGGTGTACGCGGCGATGATGCCGCTGGCCTGGCCGCGATCGCGATCGCTCGACGCCTTCGCGAACGCCCAGTCGCCGGCGAGCAGTGCGCCGAGGAGCGCCACGGTGGAGCCGGCGATGCGCGGTGTGCCGGGCGGGGCGCACTCGTCGCACACGACGCCGCCGAGCTGCACGACCACGGCCGTGTGCTCGCCGACCTTGCCGCAGCGTGCGCAGTCCTGGAAGCTCGGCGCCCAGCCGGCGAGGGAGAGTGCTCGCAGCAGGTAGGAGTCGAGGGTGAGGCTCGCCCCGTGCTCGCCGCGCGAGAGCGAGCGCAGGGCACCGACGAGCAGCAGGTACTGCTGCAGCGAGCCCTCGGCCTCGGTGAGCTTGTCGGCGGCCTCGACCATGGCGTTGGCGGCGGTGTACGCCGAGTAGTCCTGGGTGATCAGTGCGCCGTAGGCGCCGAGCGACTCGGCCTGCGTGACGACGTCAAGGCTCCGGCCCTCGTAGAGCTGGAGGTCGGCGACCATGAACGGCTCGAGTCGCGACCCGAACTTCGAGCCGGTTCGCCGCACGCCCTTGGCGACGGCGCGGATCTTGCCGTGCTGCCGAGTCAGCAGGGTGACGATGCGGTCGGCCTCGCCCAGCTTGTGGGTGCGGAGCACGACGGCTTCATCTCGGTACACGGGCACCCTTCATTCTCCCACCCTGCGTGGGCGAACCGCCCGAAGCGGATGCCGCGGCGGCCCGATTCCGCATGCTTGACTGGGCTCGGCCGGACGCAGGACCGCCGAGCCGAGTCCGAATCCGAGTTCGAGAGGCAGCGCATGGGAGAAGTCCTGGTCACTGGAGCGACCGGAACGGTCGGAAACCGGCTCGTCGAGCTGCTCCGCGATCGCGGCGACACCGTGCGGGCACTGAGTCGCCGCAGCGGGCCGGGTCTCGTGACGGGCGACCTCACCACGGGCGAGGGTATCGAGGCGGCCGTCGACGGCGTCGACACGATCGTGCACCTCGCGACGACGAACCGCGACGACTCGGGGATCGCCCAGACGCTCGTCGACGCGATCGGCCCCGACCGGTCCCCGCACCTCGTACTGCTCTCGATCGTTGGCATCGACCGCAACCCGCTCCCGTACTATCGCGGCAAGCTCGCGACCGAATCGGTCGTGACCGCCTCGGGCGTGCCGCACACGATCCTCCGTGCCACGCAGTTCCACAGCTTCGTGGCCTCGCTCCTCGATGCGCAGCGGTACTCCCCCGTGCTCGTCGCGCCGTCGATCAGCCTGCAGCCCATCGACGTCGACGACCTCGTCGGCCGGCTCATCGAGCTCGTCGACTCCACCCCTGCCGGGCGTGTGCCGGATATCGGCGGCCCCGAGGTGCGCACGTTCCGCTCGCTCGCCGAGGCGTATCGCACCGCGCGGGGCTCGCATCGCCCGATCATGCCGTTGCGACTGCCGGGCGCGACCTTCCGCGCGTACCGCACGGGCGCCGCCCTCGTGCCGGGCGGGCCGACTGGCGAGCAAACCTTCGAGCAGTTCCTCGCGGCGCGTGATTCACTGGTGCCGTGAGCTCCGCACTCTTCGTCATCCCCCTCTGGCTCGACCTCACCGCAGTGGCGATCGGAGCCATCCAGGGCGCGATGTTCGCGGCCCGCCTCACCGAGCGCCGAATCGACCTGCTCGGCGTCGCACTGATCGGCGTGCTCGTCGGACTCGGCGGCGGTCTGCTGCGCGACGTGCTCCTGAACCAGCCGCCGGCGGCGATCTTCGACAACTGGTACATCCCCGTCGCGACCGCAGCGGCACTGCTCGGCATGCTGCTGCTCCGAGTGTTTACGAGGCTCAACGGGCTCATCATCGCCCTCGACGCGGTCACGATCGGCCTCTTCGGCGCGATCGGCACCACGAAGGCGCTCGCCTACGGAGCGCCCGTGGTGCCGGCCGTGTTCGTCGGCGTGCTCTCAGCAGTCGGCGGCTCGATCCTCCGCGATGTCGCGCTGAACCTGCCGATCGCGCTTATGCACGTCGGCTCGCTCTACGCGATCGCCGCGACCGTCGGCGCGGCGCTCCTCGTCGTGCTCGTCGCCCTCGGCGTCAACGTCGTCGTGGCGGGCAGCGCGTGCGTGGTCGTCACCACCCTGATCCGACTGGGCTCCGTGCGCTTCGGCTGGAGCCTTCCCGAGCAACGTGCCCTCGGTTCTTGGAAGGTCTGGCGGCGAGCCTGACCTCCGTGCAGCGAAACGAGCGGATGCCGCGTGCACACGTCGTGCACGCGGCATCCGATTCGTTCAGACCCCGACGACCTCGCGCTCGGCCTCGGCGGGAACCGCGCTGCGGAGCGCGCGGTTGACGGCCGAGACGACCGCCTTCAGCGATGCCGTGGAGATGTCGGCGTCGATGCCGACGCCCCAGAGCACGCGGCCCTCGACCTCGAGCTCGACGTAGGCGGCGGCCAGCGAGTTGCCGCTCGCGGCGAGCGTGTGCTCGACGTAGTCGCGCAGCTGCACCGACACGCCCTCGGCACCCATGACGGCGAGGAAGGCGGAGATCGGCCCGTTGCCGCTCGCGTCGGCCTCGACGCGCTCGTCGCCGTCGCGCAGGCCCACCCGCACGTTCACGACGCCGTCGAGGGCGCTCTCGGTGCGCAGCGACAGGAGCTCGAACCGGCCCCACTTCTCGTCGGGTCGCTCTTGCGGCGCGGGCAGGTACTCGTCGTTGAAGACGCGCCAGATCTCGTCGCTCGAGACCTCGCCGCCCTCGGCGTCGGTCTTGGCCTGCACGACGCCCGAGAACTCGATCTGCAGGCGGCGCGGCAGGTCGAGCGCGTGGTCGGTCTTCAGCAGGTAGGCGACGCCGCCCTTGCCCGACTGGGAGTTCACGCGGATGACGGCCTCGTAGCTGCGGCCGAGGTCGCGCGGGTCGACGGGCAGGTACGGCACCGCCCACTCGAGCTCGCCGAGGGTGACGCCGCGGCGCTCCGCCTCGGCGTCCATTGACTCGAAGCCCTTCTTGATCGCATCCTGGTGCGATCCCGAGAACGCCGTGTAGACGAGGTCGCCGGCCCATGGGTGGCGCTCGGGCACGGGCAGCTGGTTGCAGTACTCGACGGTGCGCTTGACGTCGTCGACGTCGGAGAAGTCGATCTGCGGGTCGATGCCCTGCGTGAACAGGTTGATGCCGAGGGCGACGAGGTCGACGTTGCCGGTGCGCTCGCCGTTGCCGAAGAGGCAGCCCTCGATGCGGTCGGCGCCGGCCAGGTAGCCGAGCTCGGCCGCGGCGACCGCGGTGCCCCGGTCATTGTGCGGGTGCAGCGAGAGGATCACGTTCTCGCGGTGCGCGAGATGCCGAGACATCCACTCGATCGAGTCGGCGTACACGTTGGGCGTGGCCATCTCGACGGTCGCGGGCAGGTTGATGATGACCTTGCGCTCGGGCGTCGGTTCGAAGATCTCGATCACCTGGTTGCACACGTCGACCGCGAACTCGAGCTCGGTGCCCGTGTAGCTCTCGGGCGAGTACTCGTAGTACACCGTCGTGCCCGGAATCGAGGCTTCCATCTCGCGGCACTTGCGCGCACCGTGCAGGGCGATGTCGATGATGCCCTGCTTGTCGGTGCGGAAGACGACCTCGCGCTGCAGGATGCTCGTCGAGTTGTAGAGGTGCACGATGGCCTGCTTCGCGCCGGCGATCGACTCGTAGGTGCGCTCGATCAGGTGGTCGCGGGCCTGCGTCAGCACCTGGATGGTGACGTCGTCGGGGATCGCGTCGCCTTCGATGAGGCTGCGCACGAAGTCGAAGTCGGTCTGGCTCGCCGAGGGGAAGCCGACCTCGATCTCCTTGTAGCCCATCTTCACCAGGAGGTCGAACATGATGCGCTTGCGCTCGGGGCTCATCGGGTCGATGAGGGCCTGGTTGCCGTCGCGCAGGTCGACGGCGCACCAGCGCGGTGCCTGCTCGATGCGCTTGCCCGGCCACGTGCGATCGGGCAGGTCGACGCGGATCTGCTCGTGGAACGGGCGATAGCGATGCACGGGCATCGACGACGGCTGCTGGGTGTTCTGCATTGGGTGCTCTTCTCGCTTACGGATGGGTTTCAGCCGACGACGAACTCCGCAGCGAGGGAGGCCTGAGACTAGGACTCGCTGCGGCAGCTAAGGAGAAGCAGGCCGTGAAGCACACGCCAAGGCTAACACCACCGGTGTTCCGACGCGCAACACATGACGGAACGAGCGGATGCCTCCCCCGACGCATCCGCTCGTTCCGTTCCCCTCGACACCTCGCGGTGCCGTTCCCTAGTCGACCGCGAGGGCGACCACCGGCGAGACGCGCATCGCGCGCCGTGCCGGGGCGATGGAGGCCACGAGCGTCAGGACGCCCGCCGCCACGAGCAGCCCGCCGAACAGCGCCCACGGAATGCCCGGCAGCACGAAGGTCGGCTCCGCCTGGGCGCCGCCGAGCAGCGCCTGCGCACCCGCCCAGCCGTACCCGAACCCGAGCACGATGCCCGCGAAGGTGGCCGCGAGGGTGAGCGCCGCGCTCTCGACGACGATCATGCGGCGCAGCTGCCGGCGGTCGAAGCCGAGCGCACGCAGCAGTCCGAGCTCGCGGGTGCGCTGCATGACGCTGAGCGAGAGGGTGTTGACCATTCCGATCGCGGCGATGAGCGCGCTGAAGCCGATGAGCACGGTGAAGATCGTGACGGTGACGTTGAGCATCTCGTCGATGCCCGCGTAGACCTCGGGATGCGCCTGCTGCGCGGCGAGCAGCATGGCCCGGTACGACTCCATCGTCACCGAGAACGTCGTCACGAGCGTGACGCCGATCACGAGGCCGATCGTCATGCGGGAGCTCCGCTCGGGGTGGCGCACCGCGTTCTCCGCGGCGAGGCGCGCAGCGGGCGAGGCACCGAAGAGACGACCGACGAGGCGCAGCACCGGCGGCATCACGACGTGGGCTCCGAGCACGATGCCCGTGAACGAGACGAGACCGCCGACCATGCCGATCAGCACGCCGTACGGCTCGGTGAGTCCCCAGATCACACCCGCGACCAGCAGGGCGATGCCGACGACGAACAGCACGAGCGCGGTGATGTTGCGGCCGCGACGCCGGCCGAGTTCCTCGCGGTCCTGCTCGTTGGCGTTGCCGATCGCCTGGATCGGCCGCACCCGCAGCACGCGGCGCGAGCCGACCCACGAGGCCAGCCAGGTGGTGACCACGACGGCGATCGCCGGCAGCACGACCATCACGTTCAGGTAGTCGTAGTCGGTGGCGGGCATGAGATCGTTCGCGACGGAGACCTGCTCGAGCCCGAAGGCGATCGCGGTGCCGGCGATGACGCCGATCGCGGCACCGACGACGCCGACGAGCAGGCCTTCCCGTGCGATCTGGGCACGCTGCGCGCGGGCGCTCGACCCGATGAGGCGCAGCAGGGCGATGAGTCGTGTGCGGCCCGCCACGACGGTCGAGACGGTGTTCGCCGTCACGATCGCGCTCACGTAGATCGCGATCACGACGAACACGACGGCGACGATGCCGAGCATCATCGCGACCGTGCCGCTCTCGCCGGTCACGTCGTCGGCGGCGATCGCGGCGGCGAGCAGCCCCGTGATGTGCAGCAGGGCGACGCCGAACGTGCCCGCCAGCACGGCGACGAGGAGCGTCGGCCACTGGTCCTTCAGCCGCGTGTGCATCAGGCCGCGACCTCCATCGAGAGCATGAACGACGAGATCTCCTCGGCGCTCGAGCGACCGGAGTCGCGCACGATGCGGCCGTCGGCGAGGTACAGGATGCGATCGGCGTGGCTCGCGGCGACCGGGTCGTGCGTGACCATCGCGATCGACTGGCCGTAGCGCGCGCTCGCCGCGGCGAGGAGTCCGAGCACCTCGCGCCCGGTGCGGGAGTCGAGGTTGCCCGTCGGCTCGTCGGCGAAGACGAGGTCGGGCCGGGTGGCAAGGGCGCGGGCGATCGCAACGCGCTGCTGCTGGCCGCCCGAGAGCTCGTGCGGACGGTGGCCGATGCGGGGCCGCAGGCCGAGCGTGTCGAAGAGCTCGTCGATCCAGGCCTGCTCGTCCCGCGTCGGGCGGCGTCCGTCGAGGTCGAACGGCAGCATCACGTTGCCGCGCACGTCGAGCGTCGGCACGAGGTTGAACGACTGGAAGATGAACCCGATGCGGCGGCGGCGGAGCACGGTCAATGCGGAGTCCGAGAGCTCGGTGATGTCGGTGTCGCCGAGCCACACCTGGCCGGCGCTCGGCGAGTCGAGGCCCGCCATGATGTGCATGAGCGTGGACTTGCCCGAACCCGATGGGCCCATGATGGCGGTGAACTCGCCGCGGCGGAGTCCGAGGGAGACGTCGTCGAGTGCGGTGACGGTGCTCGCACCGGTTCCGTAGCGCTTGCCGAGTTCGGCGACGCGGGCGATCAGGCCGAGGTCAGAGGGTTGGATCTGCATGTCTTCGACGCTACGGATGGCGCGTGCTCCGGGTCATCCGGCTCATGGATGGTTCGTCGTCATCCTGGAGGATGACCCGGCATCGGCCCGTCGGACCCCGGGTCGACTCAGGGTGCGCCTGGCAGCTCGTGCTCGTAGGCGAACACGACGAGCTGCACCCGGTCGCGCAGTCCGAGCTTGGCGAGGATGCGGCTCACGTGCGTCTTCACCGTCGCCTCCGAGAGGAACTCGGAGGCGGCGATCTCGCCGTTGCTGAGTCCGCGCGCGGCGAGTCCGAAGATCTCGCGCTCGCGCGGGGTGAGCTCCGACCAGGACGCGGGCGCCGGGCGCCTCCCGCTCCCCCGGCCGACGTGCGCGAAGAGCGCCCGGGTGGCGGCGGCCGCGATCACCTGGTTGCCCTGGTGCACCGTTCGCACGGCCGCGAGCAGGAACTCGGGGTCCGCGTCCTTCAGCACGAAGCCGCTCGCGCCCGCGCGGATCGCCCGCGCCGCGTTCTCGTCGAGGTCGAAGGTCGTCAGCACGAGGATGCGCGGGGGTGCCACCCCGTCGCGCTCGGCCGCAGCGAGGATCTGCTCGGTCGCGGCGATGCCGTCCTGCACCGGCATCCGCACGTCCATGAGGACGACATCGGGCCGCTCGCGGCGTGCGAGGTCGACGGCGGCGCCGCCGTCGCTCGCCTCGCCGACGACCTCGAGGTCGGGCTGGGACTCGATGAGCATGCGCACGCCGGCGCGGAACAGTGCCTGGTCGTCGACCAGTGCGACACGGATGCCGCTCATGCCGGCCTCCCCGACTGCGCCGGGATGCGCGCGGTCAGACGGAACATGCCGTCGTCGCCCGCCTCCACGAGGAGCGTGCCGCCCGCGAGCTGCGCGCGCTCGCGCATGCCGGGGATGCCGTGCCGGAATGCGTGCGACTCGGGCGGAGCGGCATCCGCTCGCCTGGCGTTCACGAGCGCGACCGTGACGCCGTCGGCGTCCCATGCCAGCTCGAGCTCCACGGGTGCGGTGATGTCGCCGTGGCGGAGTGCATTGGTGAGGCCTTCCTGTGCGATGCGGTAGACCGCGATCTGGTGGCCGGTGCCGAGCGGCAGGCGCTGGCCGGTCTCGGTGAACCGGAGGTCGAGTCCGGCCGCGCGCACCTGGGCGAGCAGTCCGTCGAGGTCGTCGAGCACCGGTTGCGGCGCGCCGGCCTCGTCGTGGCGGAGCTCGGCGAGGAGCAGCCGCACGTCACCCAGCGCCCCGCGGGCGACCCCCGCGATCGTGCCGAGCGCGTCGACGGCGGCCTCGGGGCGCGTGCGCGCGGCGAACCGGGCTCCATCGGCCTGTGCGATCACGACGGCGAGCGAGTGGGCGACGACGTCGTGCATGTCGCGGGCGATGCGATTGCGTTCCTGCTCGACGACGTAGCGGTACTCGACGAGCTCGCGCTCGCGGTTCGCGGCCTCCTCACGTCGACGCACCTCGCGGGTGTCGCGCACCGAGCGGACGAGCAGCCCGGCCGTCCACGACAGCACGAACACGGCGATCGACGCGACGAACAGCACGATCATCAGGACCACCGCCGCGACGGTGTCCTGCGGATCAGCGAAGCCGGCGTCGAAGAGCGGCTTGACCACGGCGAGATAGCCGGTCGCGAAGAGTGCGCCGACGCCGGCGGAGACGAGCCCCAGCCACTTCACGAGCCGGCCGCCGTACGCCGCCGTCGAGTAGAGCACGCCGAACACGGCGACGTCGTACAGCTGCAGGTCGCGCAGCATGATCATCTGCAGGAGCGCGCCGCCCCAGGCGAGGCCCAGCGACCAGCCCGGCGAGAACCGCCGGACCGCGAGCGCAGAGGCGAAGAGGATGAGGGCCACGATGTCGGCCCACTCGCCGAGCACGGCGAATGGCATGCACACGAATCCGAACACGACGGCGAGCACGATGTCGGTCGTGATTTTCGCGCGGCTGATCCTGATGGTCACCGATCCACCGTACGCGCTCGGGCGGGAGGGGGCCTCAGCCGACGCCCGGAATCATCCTCGAGTCGTACGGCGCGCTGGCGGCTCAGAACCCGAGGCGGCCGAGCTGCTTCGGGTCGCGCTGCCACTCCTTGGCGACCTTCACGTGCAGGGCGAGGTGCACCTTGCGGCCGAGCAGCCCCTCGATCTGGGCCCTGGCGGTCGTGCCCACCTCGCGCAGGCGCGATCCGCCCTTGCCGATGATGATGCCCTTCTGGCTGTCGCGCTCGACGTAGAGGTTCGCGTAGATCTCGAGCAGGTCCTTGTCCTCGCGCTCGACCATGTCGTCGACCGTGACCGCGATCGAGTGCGGCAGCTCGTCGGAGACGCCTTCGAGCGCGGCCTCGCGGATGAACTCGGCGATGCGCTCGCTCGTGTCCTCGTCGGTCAGGGTCTCGGCCGGGTACAGCGGCTGGTCGGACTCGGGCAGCAGCGCGAGCAGCTCGTCGACGAGCACGTCGAGCTGGTCGCCTTGCGGCGCAGAGACCGGGATGATCGCCGCCCACTCGCGGAGCTCCGAGACGGCGAGCAGGTGCTCGGCGATCTTGGCCTTCGACGCGGCATCCGTCTTCGTGACGATCGCGACCTTCTTGGCCCGCGGGTACTGCTCGAGCTGCTCGTTGATGTAGCGGTCGCCCGGCCCGATCGGCTCGTTCGCCGGCACGCAGAACGCGATGACGTCGACGTCGCCGAGGGTGGACTGCACGAGCGAGTTGAGACGCTCGCCGAGCAGTGTGCGCGGACGGTGCAGGCCTGGCGTGTCGACGAGGATGATCTGGCCGTGCTCACGGTGCACGATGCCGCGGATGGCGCGGCGCGTCGTCTGCGGCTTCGAGCTCGTGATCGCGACCTTCTCGCCGACGAGGGCGTTGGTGAGCGTCGACTTGCCGACGTTCGGCCGCCCAACGAACGAGACGAATCCGGCATGGTACTCAGCCACGGTTGTTCCTTCCATCGGTGTCGCTCGACTCGAACGCGCTCTGCACGTCGATGAGCGCCTGGTCGCGCTCGACGAGGATCGTCGAGATGCGCTTGCGTCGGCCTTCGGTGCGCTCGGCCTCGAGCACGAGCCCCGAGACCGTGACCCGCTCGCCGGGCTGGGCGAGACGGCCGAGTTCCTTGGCGAGCAGGCCGCCCGCCGAGTCGACGTCCTCGTCCTCGATATCGAGGCCGAAGAGTTCGCCGAGCTCGTCGATCGGCAGCCGCGCGTTCACCCGGAACCGGCCGCCTCCGAGGTCTTCGACCTGAGCGGCCTCGCGGTCGTATTCGTCGGCGATGTCGCCCACGAGCTCCTCGATGACGTCTTCGAGCGTGACGAGTCCGGCGATGCCGCCGTACTCGTCGACCACCATGGCGAGGTGGTTCGATTCGAGCTGCATCTGGCGCAGCAGCGCATCGGCCTTCATCGACTCGGGCACGAACAGCGCCGGGCGCACGAGTTCGCCGACCGTGAGCGCGTCGGCGTCGAGCGGACGTTCGAAGCCGAGCCGGGCGAGATCGCGCAGGTAGAGCACGCCGGTGACGTCGTCGGCGTCGCGTTCGATCACGGGGATGCGCGAGTAGCCGGCCTTCAGGAACAGCGCCATCGCGTGCGGCAGGTGCGCGGCCGCCTCGATCGTGACCATGTCGGTGCGCGGCACCATGACCTCGCGCACCACGGTGTCGTTGAACTCGAAGATCGAGTGGATGAGCTCGCGGTCGCCCTCTTCGAGCACGTCGAGCTCGGTGGCCTCGTCGACCATGCTGAGCAGCTGCTCTTCGCTCGAGACCCCGGCGAAGCGGATGCGACCGGGCGTCACGCGGTTGCCGAGCGAGACGAGCGCGCCGGCGAGCGGGCCGAGCAGCACGCGCAGGAAGTGCACGAGCGGCGCGGAGAGCCGCAGCACGATCTCGGCGTTGACCCTGCCGACGCTGCGGGGGCTGGCCCCGACGAGCACGAACGACACGGCGGTCATGATGAGGGCCGAGTACAGCAGCACGAGCCACACGTTGTCGAGGAACGACGCGAAGGCGAGGGTCACGAGCACCGCCGCGGTCGTCTCCGCGATGATGCGCATGAAGTTCACCGCATTGACGTGCGCCCCGGTGTCGTCGGCGATGGCGAGCAGCGAGCGCCGGGCGCGCGACTCGAGTGCGAGCTCTGTGACATCGGCGCGGGAACTCGATGCGATCGCCGAGTCGACGGCGGCCATGAGACCGCCGAACGCGACGAGCACGAACGCCGCGCCGAGGAAGAGCCAGGGCTGCATGGTCAGCGGCGCCGCTCCTGCATGGAGAATCCGACCAGGATGTCGCGCTGCACGCCGAACATCTCCTTCTCCTCCGCCGGCTCGGCGTGGTCGAAGCCCAGCAGGTGCAGGATGCCGTGCGTCGTCAGGAGCAGCAGTTCGTCGATGAGCGGATGCCCCGCGGTGCGCGCCTGCGCCTCGGCGACCTGGGGGCAGAGCACGATGTCGCCGAGCAGCCCGGGCGGGGTCGGCGCGTCGTCGGTGCCAGGACGCAGCTCGTCCATGGGGAAACTGAGCACGTCGGTCGGACCCGGCTCGTCCATCCATTGCACGTGCAGCTGCTCCATTGCACCCTCGTCGACGAGCACGATGGCGATCTCGGCGTCGGGGTGCACGTGCATCGCGTCGAGCGCGTAGACGGCCAGTCGCTGGATGGCGGTCTCGTCGACCTCGATGGCCGACTCGTTGTTGATCTCGATGCTCATGCCTTGCCCTTCCTCGGCAGGTGGTCGCGTGGGCCGGCGCCGCGCCGTTCGGCGCGGTTGGCGAACTCGCGCGCCTGGTCGCGCTCGAATCGCTGCGCCTGCTGGCGCTGGTCGAATTCGGTGTAGGCGTCGACGATGCGGCCGACGAGGGTGTGACGCACGACGTCGTCGCTCGTGAGGCGCACGAACTCGATGTCCTCGACATGGTCGAGGATTCGGGTGACGAGCCGCAGGCCGCTGGCGCCGCCGGGCAGGTCGATCTGGGTGATGTCACCGGTGACGACCATGCGCGACCCGAACCCGAGGCGGGTGAGGAACATCTTCATCTGCTCGGGCGTCGTGTTCTGCGCCTCGTCGAGCACGACGAAGGAGTCATTCAGCGTGCGGCCGCGCATGTAGGCGAGCGGCGCGACCTCGACGGTGCCCGAGGCGAGCAGCTTCGGCACGAGCTCGGGGTCCATCATCTCGTTGAGCGCGTCGTAGAGCGGGCGCAGGTAGGGGTCGATCTTGTCGGTGAGCGTGCCGGGCAGGAAGCCGAGGCGCTCCCCCGCCTCGACGGCCGGGCGCGTCAGGATGATGCGGCTGACCTCTTTGCGCTGCAGCGCCTGCACGGCCTTGGCCATCGCGAGGTAGGTCTTGCCGGTGCCCGCCGGGCCGATGCCGAACACGATCGTGTGCTCGTCGATGGCGTCGACGTAGCGCCGCTGGCCCTCGGTCTTCGGCCGGATGGTCTTGCCGCGGCTCGAGACGATGACCTGCCCGAGCAGCTCGGACGGCTTGGCATTGGGATCGGCTTCGAGCATGCGGGCCGAGCTCCTCACTTCGGTCGGGGTGGGGTCCTGCCCGCTGCGCACGAGCTCGAGCAGTTCCTCGATGAGTCGGCGCACGTGCATGCGCCCTTCCTGGTCGCCGCGGATCGCGATCTCGTTGCCGCGCACGTGCACCTGCACGCCGGGATACTCGCGCTGCACCTGGGTGAGCAGTCGGTCCTGCGGGCCGAGGAGTCGCACCATGGCGATGCCGTCGATGCTGAGCCGCTCCTCGTCTGAGTCGACGCCGAGCCGCTCCTCATCTGAGTCGACGCCGAGCCGCTCCTCATCTGAGTCGACGCCGAGCCGCTCCTCATCTGGCGTGGGGGCCGCTGCTTCGGCGAAGTCGCCGATCGGGTCACTCTCCGGCAAGCGTGGCCTCCTCGAGGCCGCCGGCCGGGCTGCCGTCGGCGAGCACGTGCGCGTGCACGTGGAAGATGGTCTGGCCCGCGGCGGCACCGGTGTTGAAGACGAGGCGGAACTGGCCACCGGCGAGCTCGACGGCGACGCCGTTGGCGACCTCGACGAGTTCGGCGAGCAGACCCGGGTCGCCCGCGGCGAGCTCGACGACGTCGCGGTACTCCGCTGATTTCGGGGTCACGACGACGTGCACGGGCGCCTTCGGCGCGATGTCGTGGAACGCGATGACGCGGTCGGTCTCTGCGACCAGACGCGCGGGGATCTCACGGGCGGCGATGCGCTCGAAGAGGGTCGGTTCTACGCGGGACTCGGTCATTACTCCATCGTAGCGACGGATGCCTCACCACCGCCCGAGCGCGACGCCCAGCACCGCGATCGCGGCCGGGCCGGCCGTCGAGGTGCGCAGCACGGATGCCCCGAGCCGCACCGGTTCGGCGCCGGCGGCGACGAGTCGTTCGATCTCGGCCGGCGAGATGCCGCCCTCGGGTCCGACGACGAGTGCCAGGTCGCGGCCGTCGGGTCGGATGTCGGTGAGCGTCGCCGTCGCGGTCGGCTCGAGCAGCAGCATCCGCTGCCCGTCGAGACGCTCGGCGAGCTGGCCGGTCGTCGTCACCGGCGCCACAGGCGGCAGCCAGGCTCGGATCGACTGCTTGACCGCCTCGCGCACGATGGTCGCCCAGCGCTGGCGGCCCTTCTCGGCCTTCGGGCCCTCCCACCGCGAGACGGAGCGACTCGCCGCCCATGGCACGATCGCGTCGACGCCGAGCTCGGTCGCGGCCTGCACCGCGAGCTCGTCGCGGTCGCCCTTCGCGAGCGCCTGCACGAGGGTGATGCGCGGCGCGGCAGGCTCCTCGACGATCACCTCGTCGACCGTGAGTTCGAGCTCTCGGGCGCCGGTCGACGCGACGACGCCGTGCACGAGCGTGCCGCGCCCGTCGCCGATCGCGATGCGCTCACCCGGCCGCACGCGTGAGACGGTGACCGCGTGGCGTGCCTCATCGCCCGAGAGCGCGACGCTGCCGCCGGGCGCGACGGCGGCGAGATCGAGTGACTCGTCGAGGTAGAGGTGGCTCACCGCAGCATCCGCCTAACCGATGAACCGGTCGCGCAGGCGGGCGAAGATGCCCTGCTGGAAGTGGCTGAGCTCGGGTGCGGCCGCCTTCTTCGACGCGGCGAACTGCTGCATGAGGTCGCGCTCCTTCGACGAGAGCTTGGTCGGCGTGACCACCTGGATGCCGACCTTCAGGTCGCCCCGGCCCGAACCGCGCAGGCGCGAGACGCCCCGGTCCTTCACCGTGAGGATCTCGCCGCTTTGCAGGCCGGACTTGAGCTCGAGCGAGACGTCGCCGTCGAGTGCGGGGATCGTCGCGTGCGTGCCGAGGATCGCGTCGGTCATCGAGACCTCGAGGGTGCACAGCAGGTCGTCGCCGTTGCGGCTGAAGACGTCGTGGTTCTTGACCTTGATCTCGAGGTAGAGGTCGCCGTTCGGGCCGCCGGCGGGGCCGGCCTCGCCCGAGCCGGGCATCTGCAGTCGCACGCCGGTGTCGACGCCCGCGGGGATGTCGACCGGGACGGTGCGGCGGGCGCGAACCCGTCCCTGGCCCTGGCAGGTCACGCAGGGCGTCGCGATGACCGTGCCGTAGCCGCGGCAGGTGCCGCAGGGGCTCGACGTCATCACGTTGCCGAGGAGCGAGCGCACCGAGCGCTGGAGCGACCCCGTGCCGTGGCAGATGTCGCACGTGACGGGCGAGGTGCCCGGCTGGCAGCACGAGCCGTGGCATGTCTCGCAGGTCACCGCGGTGTCGACCTCGATGTCGCGATGCGTGCCGAAGATCACCTCGTCGAGGCCGACCTCGACCCGCAGCAGCGCGTCCTGACCGCGTTCGCGACGCGAGCGAGGCCCGCGGCTCTGCTGGCCCGCACCGAAGAAGGTCTCGAAGATGTCGCCGAAGCCGCCGAAGTTCTGGCCGCCGCCGAAGCCGCCCTGGTCGCCGAGGTCGTACTGCTGGCGCTGCTTGGGGTCGGAGAGCACGTCGTAGGCGTGCGTGACCGACTTGAAGCGCTCGGATGCCTCGGCGCCCGGGTTGACGTCGGGGTGGAGTTCGCGCGCGAGGCGACGGTACGCCTTCTTGATCTCGTCGGGGGTGGCGTCGTGAGAGACGCCGAGGACCTCGTAGTGGTCGGCCACGGAGGGCATGTCCTTTCGCTTGCCGGATGCCGGTCGGTTGCGACGGGCGGCGGGTTCAGTTCTCGCCGAGCGTACGGGAGAGGTATCGGGCGACGGCGCGAACGGCCGCCATGCTGTGGGAGTAGTCCATGCGGGTGGGGCCGACGATGCCGAGGCGCGAGATGTCGCGGCCGGGGATCGCGAAGGCGCTCGAGACGACCGAGGTCTCGCCGAGACCGAACGAGGCGTTCTCGCGGCCGATGCGCACGGTGACGGCGTGCTCGTCGGTCGCCATCTCGCCGAAGAGCCTCAGCAGCACGACCTGCTCCTCGATCGCCTCGATCACGCCGAGGATCGAGCCGGCGAAGTCCTGCTCGGTGCGAACGAGGTTCGCCGCGCCGGCGACGACGAGGCGGTCCTGCCGCTGTGCGCGCGCCTGCTCGGCGAGCGTGACGGCGAGGGTGTGCAGCACCGCGGCGTGATGCGGGTCGACGTTGTCGATCTCGCCCGACAGGGCGTCGGCGGCATCCGCCATCGCGCGACCGCCCGCGATCTCGTTCAGCCGCACCCGGAGCGAGTCGAGCGTCGCTTCATCGACCGGCTGCTCCAGCTCGGCGAGTCGCTGCTCGACCTGGCCGGAGTCGGTGATCAGGATGCAGAGCACGCGTTCGGGGGCGAGCGAGATGAGCTCGACGTGACGCACACGCGCGCTGCCGAAGCTCGGGTACTGCACGACCGCGAGCTGATTGGTGAGCTGGGCGATGAGCCGCACCGTGCGTGCGAGCAGTTCGTCGAGATCGCTGGACTCGCCGAGGAACGTCTCGATGGCCTGCCGCTGAGCCGAGCTCAACGGACGCACCTCGGTCAGCTGGTCGACGAAGACCCGGTAGCCCTTGTCGGTCGGGATGCGGCCCGACGAGGTGTGCGGAGCCGCGATCAGCTCCTCCTCTTCGAGGAGGGCCATGTCGTTGCGGATAGTCGCCGCGGACACGCCGAAGGCGTGGCGCTCGACGATCGACTTCGAGCCCACGGGTTCGCGCGACGCGACGTAGTCCTGCACGATCGCGCGCAGTACTGCGAGGCTGCGTTCGGAGACCATGTCCCTCGCTTCCCTCGACTGCTTAGCACTCGTTCTGAGTGAGTGCCAATCATATCGCGACATCCCGTGTCGGGGCCGTTGCCAGCACCGGGACGGCGGCGATACCGTATGCGTATCCCGCGAGTCATCCCCCTGGCTGCGATATCTCCGTCGCGCAAGACGCGGTTCAGCGAGCACCCCCGAAAGGCACGCAACATGACCGATCCCAACGACTCGGCACCCGACCCCGACCAGCCGACGCCTCCCCTGCAGCCCCCCACCGCACCGAAAGGCGCCCCTCAGCCTGCCGCAGCAGCACCGCTCTCGCAGGAGCAGGACGTGCAGTGGGGCTCGTTCGCCCACCTCGGCGGCGTGCTCGGGTTCCTGTCGGCCCTCATCATCTGGCTCGTCTTCAAGGACCGCGGCTCCTTCACGAACACCGAGGCGAAGGAGGCGCTGAACTTCCAGATCACGATTCTCTTCGCGTATGTCATCGGCTGGGTCCTCTCGATCATCTTCATCGGCATCCTCATCGTGTGGGCCGCCTGGATCGTGAGCGTCGTGTTCTCGATCATCGCCTTCATGAAGGCGAAGGACGGCCAGCACTACCGCTACCCGTTCGCCGTCCGCCTCATCAAATAGGCCCCCGGCACGGAGCGCGCCGAGAAATTTCCTCACCCGTCGCGCTCCGCTGTGCCAGCATGGAGTGTTTCGAACCTCGCCCGTCGGGCGACGAGACCGAATCTCGCCCTCGGGCGAGCCGAACAAGGAGACATCATGTCCGACGCCACCCCGCCTCCCCCGCCGCCCTCGAACCCCTACGAGCAGCCGAGCCAGCAGCTCAGCCCCGCCGATGAGAAGCTCTGGGCGACGCTCGTGCACATCGGCGGCATCTTCTTCAGCTTCGTGCCCGCCCTCATCGGGTACCTGATCCTGAAGGACAAGGGACCGTTCGTGCGCGCCCACACCGCGACCGCGCTGAACTTCCAGATCACGATGGCGATCGCCCTGATCGTCGGCTCCGTGCTGACGCTGGTGATCATCGGCATCTTCATCATCATCGCCGTGTACATCGTCATCATCGTCTTCAGCATCATCGCCGCGGTGAAGGCCAACCAGGGCCAGCCCTACACCTACCCGATGTCGATCAAGTTCGTGAGCTGAACTCCGACGAATCGTCGAGCAGGCGCCGCACCACGGCGTCAGCGAGCAGCCGCCCTCTCCTGGTGAGTGTCACCACTCCGGAGAGGGCGGCTTTCGCGTCCACGAGCCCATCGGCGATGAGCCCGGCGACCGCGTGACGACCACCGGTGTGCAGTGAGGCGACGGCGATGCCCTCGCGGATGCGGGTGAGCAGCAGCACGCGCTCGACCTCGCGCGTCGGCGCGTCGAGCGTCTCGCGACCGACCGCCGGTGAGACGCCCGCGGTGACCCGGTCGGCATACGCCGAGGGGTGCTTCGCGTTCCACCAGCGCACCCCGCCGACATGGCTGTGGGCACCGGGGCCGACGCCCCACCAGTCGTCACCGCGCCAGTAGCCGAGGTTGTGGCGTGACCGGTGCGAAGCATCCGTCGCCCAGTTGCTGACCTCGTACCACCCGTAGCCGGCTGCAGCGAGCAGGTCGTCGGCGAGCTCGTACATGTCGGCCTCGAGGTCATCGTCGGGCTGTGCGAGCTCGCCGCGTCGGATCTGCCTCGCGAGCTTGGTGCCGTCTTCCACGATGAGCGCGTAGGCGCTCACGTGGTCGGGCCGCTCTGCGACGACCGCCTCGACGCTGCGGCGCCAATCGTCGATCGACTCCCCCGGCGTGCCGTAGATCAGGTCGAGGCTCACGTCGAGGCCCGCGTCGCGCGCCCAGCCCACGACGAGCGGCACCCGCGCAGGGTCGTGCGTGCGGTCGAGCGCGGCGAGCACGTGCGGCACAGCCGACTGCATGCCGAACGAGACGCGGGTGAAGCCGCCCTCGGCGAGACGCACGAGATCTTCGGGGCCGACCGAATCGGGGTTCGCCTCGGTCGTGACCTCGGCGCCGGGTTCGAAGCCGAACTCGTCTCGCGCGGCGGCGAGCATGCGAACCAGGTCGGCGGCAGGCAGCAGGGTCGGCGTGCCACCGCCGAAGAAGACCGTCGACGCCGGCCGCAGCGGCACAGCGGATGCCTCGAGCATCTGCCGCGACATCCGGATCTCGGCGATCGCGTGGTCGGCGTAGTCCATCTGCCGCGCACCGCGCAGCTCGTCCGACGTGTACGTGTTGAAGTCGCAGTAGCCGCAACGCACCCGGCAGAACGGCACGTGGATGTACACGCCGAATGCGCGGTCCTCGGCGCCGACGGCGGCCGATGCGGGCAGGAGCCCGTCGGCGGGCGCCGGATCGCCGAGCGGCAGGGCGGATGCCACGATCAGACGCCGCCTGCGGGATGGAGCGCCCGCAGCTCGAGCTTCGTGAGCTCACGTCGGCGCTTGCGCTGCATCGGCGCTCCGACGGCGCTCGACGTCGCGAGCAGTGAACGGATCGTCAGCCACACGGTGTCGCCGTCACGACGTTCCAGGATGAACGACTCCTCGCCGCTCTCGGGGCCGTCGGCGGTCGTGCCGTAGGCGAAGCCGATGCGGTCGGGCTCGTCGATCACGTAGACGACGAGCACCGGCGTCGTCTCGACGCCGAAGCGGCGCTTGCGCTCGAGCGTGGCCGTCATGCCCGCGGCGATGTACGGCGTGCCGTCGGCACCGAACCGCTCCTCGATGCGCGGGGCGGGCTGCTCGGTGAGCGGCGCCCCTTCGGCGTCGTAGACGATGCCCGGGTACTGGGCGCCGGTGCCGGTGGAGATGTCGGAGACCTCGAAGCCCGAACCGCGCTGGATGCCCCACGTCATGAGCGCCTCGGCGGCGCGTTCGAACCGCTCGATGCCCGAACCGAGGCGCACGGAATCCTCGGCGGGTCGATACCCGGCCGGCGGGTAGCGCAGCAGATCGGGCGCGAGCGTCGCGCCGATGGCGCCGTAGGTGACCGACTGGTCGGTGAACGTGCTTCGGCGGGTCATGCGTTGGCCTCTCCTGTGGTGCGGTGCCGGTCGAGCGCGCGATGCAGTCGCGACGCGCACCCGGCAGGCATCCGTCGATTCTACGGAGATCGCCTGTGACGGTTCTGGTGGTGACGTCGACGTGCCGTGCATCGAGCGCGTTCAGCGCCCGCTCACGGCGGATTCGAGCAGCGCCAGCGAACCGGCATCCGCGTCGAGCTCGGCTCGGACGCCGAGCGGCAGCGGGATGTTCGGCGGCGCATGGCCGATCTCGAGGTTCGCGAGCACTGGGATGTCGCGACCGCCCAGCACATCGAGCACGACCTCGCGCAGCCCGGGGCCGCCCTCGGTGACCTCGATGTCGGCGACGGGGCCGACCAGCATGCCCGAGACGCGGTCGAGGATGCCCGCGCTGCGGAGCACGTGGAGGTCGTTCCAGATGGCCGACGTCGAGGTGTTGACGTCCTCCCAGAAGAGGATCGCGCCGTCGAAGCGTTCGAGCGGCAGCGCGAACGGCGTCGCCTGCAGGCGCACGAGCCGGTTCAGGAGGCCCCCGATCAGTGGGCCTTCGACACGCCCGCCCCGCCAGCACTCCCACTCGCCGTCCGAAGGCAGCAGGCCGACCGGCAAGCTGCTCGTGAGCATGCGGGTCGAGAGGTCGGCGAGCTCCTGCCGCCGGTCGGCGCCCGCCTGGTGCCATTCGCCGTACCCGAAGGTCACGAGGTCGCCGTGCACGCCGACGAGGCCGGTGCGGGCGTGCAGCGCGAGCAGCACGACGTCGATGTCGCTGAACCCGATGACGGGCTTGGGGTCGGCCTCGACGGCCGCGAAGTCGATCAGGTCGAGATAGCCGAGCGTCATACGGCCGCCCGTGAGGGCGAAGATCGCGCGCACCTCGGGGTCGCGGAGCAACCGGTTGAACTCCCCCGCGAGATCGGCCGGGGTCGCTGCTCCCCACCACCAGTGGCGCCCCGGTTCGACGAGCGGCGAGATCTGCACGGCGAAGCCGAGCCCCTCGAGCTCGGCGACGCCGCGGGCGAACAACGCCTCCTCCTCGGCATCGAGTCCTCCCGAGAGCGCCGCCACGGCGACGGTGTCACCCGGCCGCAGCGCTCGCGGACGCAGCATCCGGACCATGCTCAGCCCCACTTCCGGGGTGGAGGCGACCGCCCGGTGCGGCCCGTACCTTCCACCCGCCGACGGCGACCACGTTAGCGCGTGCCGCGCCGGCGGTCGATGGCGCGAGCCGGATCCTCCGAGAATGGAAGGATGACAGACGCGAACGGCCGCATCGCCAGCTCGGGGCTCAGCCACGTGACCTTCATCGTCACCGACCTCGACCGCATGGAGTCGATCCTCACGAGCGTGCTCGGCGCGGTTCGCGTGTACGACAGCGGCGCGGAGACGTTCTCGCTCTCGGAGGAGCGCTTCTTCCTCATCGGCGATGAGCCGTCGGCGACGTGGGTGGCGATCATGCAGGGCGATGGCGAGCTGCCGCGCTCCTACAACCACGTCGCGTTCCAGGTCGACGCGAGTGCACTCGACGGGCTGCGTCTTGCGATCGACGACCTCGGCCTCGAACAGCGTCCGCCCCGCTCACGGGTTCAGGGCGAGGGCGAGTCCATCTACTTCTACGATGACGACGAGCATCTCTTCGAGTTGCACACCGGTTCGCTCCGCGAGCGCCTCGCGGCGTACGCGCCGGCCGCACCTCGGGCGTAGGGGCCGAAGTCTACTTCTTGTCCTTCTTCTCGACGTCGCCCGAGAGCGCGGCGATGAACGCCTCTTGAGGGACCTCGACGCGGCCGACCATCTTCATGCGCTTCTTGCCCTCCTTCTGCTTCTCGAGGAGCTTGCGCTTGCGGCTGATGTCACCGCCGTAGCACTTGGCCAGCACGTCCTTGCGCATCGCGCGGATCGACTCGCGCGCGATGATGCGGGCGCCGATCGCAGCCTGGATCGGCACCTCGAACTGCTGACGCGGGATGAGTTCGCGCAGGCGCCCGGTCATGAGCACGCCGTAGGCGTAGGCCTTGTCACGGTGCACGATCGCGCTGAACGCGTCGACCTGTTCGCCCTGCAGCAGGATGTCGACCTTCACGAGGTCGGCGGCCTGGTCGCCCGTGGGCTCGTAGTCGAGGGAGGCGTAGCCCGCGGTCTTCGACTTCAACTGGTCGAAGAAGTCGAAGACGATCTCGCCGAGCGGCATGTTGTAGCGGATCTCGACCCGGTCTTCACCGAGGTACTCCATGCCGATGAGCGCACCGCGGCGCGACTGGCAGAGCTCCATGATCGTGCCGACGTAGTCCTTCGGCGCGAGGATCGCGGCGCGCACCATGGGCTCGCGCACCTCGACGATCTTCGCCCCGGTCGGGAACTCGCTCGGGTTCGTGACGGTGACCGTCTTCTTGTCCTCGGTCGTGACCTCGTAGATCACCGACGGCGCGGTGGCGATGAGGTCGAGGCCGAACTCGCGCTCGAGGCGCTCAGTGACGATTTCGAGGTGCAAGAGGCCGAGGAAGCCGCAGCGGAACCCGAAGCCGAGCGCGACCGAGGTCTCGGGTTCGTAGACGAGCGCGGCATCCGACAGCTTCAGCTTGTCGAGCGCCTCACGCAGTTCGGGGTAGTCGCTGCCGTCGATCGGGTAGAGACCCGAGAAGACCATGGGAAGCGGCTCGGTGTAGCCGGGCAGCGCCTCTGTCGCCGGCTTCGCGGCGGTCGTGACGGTGTCGCCGACCTTCGACTGGCGTACGTCTTTCACGCCGGTGATCAGGTAGCCGACCTCACCGATGCCGAGCCCCTTCGACGGGGTCGGCTCGGGCGAGCTGACGCCGATCTCGAGGATCTCGTGCGTGGCCTTCGTCGACATCATCTGGATGCGTTCGCGCGGCTTCAGGTGCCCGTCGATCATGCGCACGTAGGTCACGACGCCGCGGTAGCTGTCGTAGACGGAGTCGAAGATCATCGCGCGCGCCGGGGCATCCGCGTTGCCGACCGGGGCCGGGATGCGCTCGACGACGCGGTCGAGCAGCTCCTCCACGCCGACGCCGGTCTTGCCCGAGACCTTCAGCACGTCGTCGGGCGAACCGCCGATGAGGTCGGCGAGCTCCTTCGCGTACTTCTCGGGCTCGGCGGCCGGCAGGTCGATCTTGTTCAGCACCGGGATGATCTCGAGGTCGTTCTCGAGTGCCAGGTACAGGTTCGCGAGTGTCTGGGCCTCGATGCCCTGCGCCGCGTCAACGAGGAGGATCGCGCCCTCGCAGGCCGCGAGCGAGCGGGAGACCTCGTAGCTGAAGTCGACGTGACCCGGCGTATCGATCATGTTGAGCGCGTACGACGTACCCTCGACCTGCCAGGGCATGCGCACGGCCTGGCTCTTGATCGTGATGCCGCGCTCACGCTCGATGTCCATGCGATCGAGGTACTGCGCGCGCATGTCTCGATCGCTCACGACGCCGGTGATACCGAGCATGCGGTCGGCGAGCGTCGACTTGCCGTGGTCGATGTGCGCGATGATGCAGAAGTTGCGGATCAGCGCGGGGTCGGTGGCAGCAGGCACCGGCGGGTTCGTGGCTCTCGGGGACATCCTGACGATTCTCCCATGACTTCGCTTCAGACTTTCGACGGATGCCCCGTGGCGCGCCCCGGGGCTACGCTCGGAGCATCATGGCGGTGATCCAACTTCCCGGCGAACGAGTCGCCCCATCGGCCCTGCGGCCGGTCTTCACGGCGCTCCGACTCGGCCTGCACGTGCTCGTCGTGGGGCTCACGCTCTTCGTGGTCGTTCGTGCGCTCCTCGCTGACGCGCCCGACGAGATCGGGGTCACGGTGCTGGCCGTGGCGTTCCTCGCCTGCTACGGCGCCGGTGTCGCGGCCGCGCATCGGAACCTCCCCACTTGGGCACGGGTGATCTGGCTGGTGAGCCTCCTCGTGCTGTGGGTCGGGATGTCGGCCATGACCCCCGATGCCGCGTTCCTCGCGTTCCCCCTCTTCTTCCTCGAACTGCACGTGCTCGCCGCGCCGATCGCCGTGCCGCTGGTGGTCCTGACATTCGGCCTCTCGGTCTGGGGCACTGCCACTCACCTCGGGTTCGAGGTCGGTTCGATCCTCGGCCCGCTGATCAGCGCGGGCGTCGCGATCGTCATCGGCCTCGGCTATCGCGCGATGGCGCAGGAGACGCAGGAGCGTCAGGCGCTGATCCTCGACCTCATGGCGACCCGCGAGGAGCTCGCTGCCGCGAGTCGCGAGGCCGGCACGCTCGCCGAGCGCGAGCGCCTCGCGAAGGAGATCCACGACACGGTGGCACAGGGCCTCTCGAGCATCCAGATGCTGCTGCACGCCGCCGAGCGCGATGTCGCCGACGAGCCGACGCAGGAGAAGTTGCGCCTCGCCCGGGAGACGGCCGCCCAGAACCTCGGCGAGACGCGCCGATTCATCCGCGAACTCGCGCCGCCGTCGCTCGACGCGCAGACCCTGCCGTCGGCACTCCGTCGCCTCACCGAGTCGACGACCGAGCAGTCGACGCAGTCCGGCACACCGCTCAGGGTCGAGTTCGCGACGAGCGGCGAGCCGGTGATGCTGTCGATGGCGGCCGACGCGGCGCTCCTCCGCATCGCCCAGGGCTCGCTCGCGAACGTGCTCCAGCACGCGGATGCCGCGCACGCCTCGGTGACCCTCAGCTACCTCGGCGACGAGATCGCCCTCGACGTGGTCGACGACGGGGTCGGGTTCCGCACCTCGGCGGCCCTCGGCACCGACGGCGAGCAGCCGGGCGACGCGGGCTCCGGTGGCTTCGGCCTCCGCGCCATCCGGCAGCGCGCCGCGGCCCTCGGCGGCAGCGTCGACATCGAGTCGGCGCCCGGCGACGGCACTGCGGTCTCGGTACGCATCCCGGTGGTGAAGCCATGATCCGCATCCTCCTCAGCGACGACCACCCCGTCGTGCGCGCCGGCATTCGCGCGATGCTCGAGAGCGAGCCCGACCTCGAGGTCGTGGGAGAGGCGACGACGGCCGAAGACGCGGTGCGGCTGGCCGCGGCATCCGACGTCGATCTCGTGCTCATGGACCTGCAGTACCCGGGCGCGATGCAGGGCGCGGAGGCGACCCGGCGCATCCGCTCGCAGCCGGGGTCGCCGCGCGTGCTCGTGCTGACCAACTACGACACCGACGCCGACATCCTCGGCGCGATCGAGGCCGGGGCCAGCGGCTACCTGCTGAAGGATGCCCCACCGGCCGAACTCATCGCCGCGGTGCACGCCGCGGCGATCGGCGATGCCGCGCTCGCACCCGGCGTCTCGTCGCGACTGGACGCCTCGCTCGCGAGCGGCGAGCGGCTGACCGTTCGCGAGGCCGAGGTGCTCTCGCTCGTCGCCGAAGGCCGCACGAATCGCGAGATCGGGCGCGCCCTCTTCCTCAGCGAGGCGACCGTCAAGTCGCATCTCGTGCACATCTTCACGAAGCTCGGGGTCGGTTCGCGCACCGCCGCGGTCGCCAGGGCGCGCGAACTGGGCGCGATCAGGGCGGGCTGACGGATGCCTCGCGCCCGCGTCGTGCTCGTGCACGGACTCCGCACCTCGTCGTCGATGTGGCGCAGGCAGCTCGAGCTCCTCGGCGGATACGACGTCGTCGTCGTCGCCATCGACCTGCCCGGGCACGGCAGCCGGATCGGCGAGCCGTTCTCGATCGACGCGGCGCTGCAGGAGATCGATGCGGCACTGAACCCCTCCGGTTCGGGCGATGCCGACCCTGCCCTCCCCCGTCTCCTCGTCGGGCTCAGTCTCGGCGGCTACCTCTCGATCGAATTCGCGGCGCGGCACCCCGATCGCCTCGACGGCCTCGTGGCGGCGTCGTGCAGCACGCGCCCGCGCGGGGCACCGCTCGGCGGGTACCGACGACTCGCCGCCGCCATCGGCCGCATGCCGGACCGCGGGCGCGGCCTCAACGACGCGATGGCGCGGCTGTTCCTCTCCCCCGAGGCCGCCGACGACGTGCTCGCGGGCGGCGTCGCTCTCGACGTCATGGCCCCGGTGCTCGAGGCGGTCGGCGATCTCGACCCCGTCCGGGCGCTCTCGGCGATCGACGTGCCCGTCTGGCTCGTGAACGGCCGCTTCGACCACTTCCGGCTCGAGGAGCGGCGGATGCTGCAGGCCACCCGCAACGGACGACTCGTGATCGTGCCCCGCGCGACCCATCTCGTGAGCCTCATCCGACCCGACGACTTCGCGGCGATCGTGCTCGGGGCCGTCGCAGAGCTTGATCGCCGCGCAGCGTCCGAACGTCGGCTTCGCAACACGCCCGAGGGGCCGCCGAACGGGCCGCCGGATTTCCCCGGGCAACTCGCAGGCGCGAACGTTGGTGACCCACCCGCATAGCTGGTATCGTTGCCTGTTGGCTTGCGTGTGGGTCCCACCCCGCACGATTCGCCGGTGAGGCCCCTCTACCTTTCCCGGCACATCCGGTACCCGCACAAGAACGAAAGACGAACTCCACGTGGCAAACATCAAGTCGCAGATCAAGCGCAACCGCACGAACCTCAAGGCGCAGGAGCGCAACAAGGCCGTCAAGAGCGAGCTGAAGACCGTCATCCGCACTGCGAAGGACGCGATCTCCACGGGCGACAAGGACAAGGCGACGACCGCCCTCCGTGCCGCGACCCGCAAGCTCGACAAGGCTTCGAGCAAGGGCGTCATCCACAAGAACCAGGCCGCGAACCGCAAGTCGGCTCTCGCGAAGCAGGTCGCCGCGCTCTGACGCGAACACGCACTCGATGAAGGCCCCGGCACGGATGTGTCGGGGCCTTCGTCATGGGCGGGGGCGGTGTCTCGGCGCCTCGCAGGTTCGACGCAGGGCGCTCACGGACCGGCCGACGGCTCGATCGCTCGGTTGCTCGCCCTGTGGCCCGCTGCTCGCTGGCCGGCCGCTCGCTGGCCGGCCGCTCGTGCGAGAGGCTAGAGGCGTCCGCGTGACGCGATGACGCCGACGAGGCGTTCGAGGGCGAACACCGGATCGCGTTCGGCGCCCTTGACCGCGGCATCGGTGGCCGCGAGTGCCTCGATCGCTCGGCCGAGCCCTTCGTCGGTCCACCCGGCGAGGTCGCGTCGGGCACGGTCGACCTGCCACGGGGCGAGACCGAGCGAGCCTGCGAGCTGCGCACCGCCGCCGCGGGTGCCCGACACCTTGGCCATCGTGCGCACCTTCATGGCGAACGCTGCGACCATCGGCACCGGGTCGGCACCGCTGTCGAGCGCGTGCCGGAGCGCGATGAGCGCCTCGCCGTGCCTGCCGGCGATCGCGGCGTCGGCCACGGCGAAGGCGTTGGTCTCGACGCGACCGCCGTAGTAGCGTGCGACGACGGCTTCGGTGATGTCGGATGGCGCGTCGGCGAGCAGCTGACGGCAGGCCGCGGAGAGTTCGCGCAGATCATCGCTGAACGCGCCGACGAGAGCCCGCAGCGCACCGGGACTGATCTTGCGGCCCGCCGCACGGAACTCGGCCGCCGCGAAGTCCTGCTTCTCGGCGTCCTTCTTGAGTTCGGCGCAGACGATCTCGATGCCGCCACCGCCGCCGGCGCGGATCGCGTCGAGCAGTTTCTTGCCGCGCACGCCGTTGCGGTGCCGGAGCACGAGAGTCGTGGACTCGGCCGTCTGCGAGAGGTAGTCGAGCGCGTCGAGCAGGAAGTCGTCGCTCGCACGCTCGACGCCGCTGACCCGGATGAGGCGCGGCTCACCGAACAGCGAGGGGCTCGCGAGCGTCATGAGCTCGCCGCGCCGGTAGCCGTCGGCTTCGAGATCGCTCACCTCGAGGGCGGGATCCTCGGCGCGCAGGAAGTCGCGAAGCATCGTGATCGATCGCTCGGCGAGCACGTCTTCCGCACCCGTCACGAGCACCACCGGTGCCGGCCGTATCGCATGCCAGGCGAGTTGCGGGATCGCCACCTTCGTCTTGGGCGATGCCCCTGAGCGCGATGCGCCTGTGCGCGATGCCACCGCACCTCCCGTTCGTCACATCGAGTCTACGGGCCGCCGGCGACACCGATGATGTCGCACCCTCCCCTCACCCGCTCCCCGGAGAACGGCCATCGCTGCGTGCGCTTCGCACGTGATGCGCCAGAGGTCGTATCGATCCCTGACCTGCACTCGCGTACCGTCCGGAAGAGTGCCACGCGCTGAGTGCCTGTGGTCGATTCGGTCGCCGCGTGGGAAGGAGGATGATGCCGATCGCTCACGGGTTCGCCGCAGCACCGAGACGTGCTCTCGGGACCATCCGTTGGGGCGCGATCGCCGCTGCGGGGGTCTCCGTGAGCGCGTTGCTCGTGTTGGAAGGGCTCCAGCGACCCGGATTCGACATCGTCCTGTTCTCGGCGGATACCTCCCAGTGGCAACTCCTCCTGCACGTCCTGTTCCTGACATCGGTGTGTGCGGTGGCAGGGACGATCGTGCATCAGCTGACCAGGGCGCCCCGAAAGCTCGAGCGTGCGATCGGCTGGATCATCGGCCCGATGATCACCCTGTGTGGAATCGCGATCGGCATCGTCTCCCTGCTCGTCCTCGCGCTCGCCACGGTGACGCAGTACGTCACGATCACGGCAGACGACGGCACGCAGTTCCTGGTCCGCGCCCACACTTGGGAAGAGACCCGATACACCGTCTTGCAGCCTGCCGACGGACGGGGCCTGTGGTACTCGGACGGCGCGTCGATCCTCACCGAGGATACGAGTAGCGCACTCGCTGCTGGCGAGTACGTCCTGGAACGAACGCCGAACGGCTACCGCCTGAGTTTCGGTTCGGCGCCCGACGACGGCCGCCCGTACGAACTCGAGTGGTGACCTGCTTCCATGCTCCGGACATGCGGTTCGGGCAGGTGTGATGTCGCGAAGGTCGTATCGACGCGCTGACGGCCCCACCGTACGTTACCCGGAGACATCCCGCCACCGATCCGAGATGAGCCGACGTGAAACCGTACGACGCCCGAGTGCCCGACCACGACGTGCCGCCCGTCGATCCGACCGCGGTCAGCATGCCGCCGCATTCCTCGATCGATATCACCGCCTCTCTCCCCGCGGCGGACAGCGAACCGACCCCATGAAGCACGTGAACGGACGTGCGCCGTGGGCGATCACGCTGACCGTGGTCGCGCTCGCCGTGACTGCCTGCACGTCGAACCCCGCAGCGAGCGCACCGACGGGCGATTCGACACCTGAGCCGACGCAGCCCGCCGCCGAGCTGATGCCACCTGACGCCGATGCGCGCCACCTGTGCGGTCAGGTGAGCGCGCTCGAGGGCATCCGGTTTCGCTCTGACTGGGAGCACGGCCAGGGGCTGATCGACGATGTCGAGTACGCGTCGCGGGTCGCGGCCGTCGAAGACGCCTGGACGTACATGGTCCAGGGGCAAACCGATGTGTCAGCGGCCATCAACGACGCGCAGCGAGCGCTCTCCGACGGCGGTATCGGGTACGAGAACACGGCGTTCCAACGCGCCGTGGGCGACGTTGCGGGCGCGTGCGACGAGGCAGGCTCGCTCGTGTCGGTCAGCGCCTTGCCCGGGCAGGGCGGCTGAGCGGATGCCGCTCGAACCGACACATGCGAGCTCAGCGACCGTCACCTGGGCGGACGTGCTCACCGCGAGGATCGATACGGAATGAGATCGGCTGCGGCGGTTAGATGAGGCGCCAGACGGTGGTCGTGCGCTTGCCCGCGTCCCAGAGCACCGCAACGAACGCATCCGCGCCGAACGGCGCGACGGTCTCGACGAAACCGTCGCCGACGTAGTCCTCGAGGTCGACCATCTCGATGAGGCCTGGGTTCGTGAGGTCTCGATCCGCGAGGACAGGTCCCTGTTCCGTGGCGAGCAGCAGGATGCGATCGTCGGAGAGATGACCTCCCGAGACATCGAAGCCCATTTCGAGGTCGATGGCAGCAGCGTCCAAGGATGCATCGATCGCAAGGCCGGGCCAGGTCGCCACGACAGCGCGCTCGGGATCGGACGGGTACGGGCTGAACAGGACCCGGTCTCCGAGCGGGCTGAACGACAGGGTGACGTAGTCCTCTGCGCGAAAGATCTCTTCGACTTCGAGACGGCCGTCGACGTCGCGAACGACGGTCAGCACGTTGCCGTCCTGCCCCATCAAGAAGTCGCACACGACGGCCGCGTCCACGGGGTGGCGAAGGAGATACGGCGCTGCATCATCTGCTTCGACGACGGCTTCGTCGATCACAGCACCAGTCGGCTCGAGGAGCAGCACTCGGTGCGACTCGGAGAACGACTTCCCTTCGCGCTGGGCGCTCGGCGCGGTCACGATCAGCCGGCCGGAGGGGAGGAAGACGGCGCCGTCCACGGGGATCGCGATTCGCACGGCCGGCGCGGTGACATCGCCGGAGACGATCCAGAGCTCCTCGTCGAAGCTCGCCGCGAGCGAAGTGAGGTCGGGCGTTGCAGCGAGCAGCTCGGCCGACGACGGAAGGGACGTCGTCACGGTGCGCTCGATCCCTGCTGCGCCATTCCACACGAGGAGATCCCCATCGTCCAACGAGGCCAGCCGCCCTGCGAGGCCGGGCACGTGCGGCAGCCGCCCGCGGAGTTCATTCACGATCCCGACCAGCTCCGCGCGATACGACATCTGGCGAGTCTATTCACCGACGCGCCGACTTCGGCCGCCCGATCCCCGATCGGGTGAACACCGCCTAGAGTGCAGCTGTGAACCTGGCAGAGATGAGAACAGCCGTTGATGATGCCTTCGACATGGCGCTTCTTCATCACGGCTATACGGACTACATCCGTGACTACGAGCTGATCATTCAGTTCACGGCCGACCCGAGCACAGGCATCGAGACGAGCACCAAACGCTACCTCTTCACGCACTGCGTGTCGGCGAACGCGAGAACCTCCGTTCCGCCGAGTACCTGGGCATACTCTCTCGATGAACGGCTGATCGAGGAGCAACTCGCCGACGATGTCGACGGATACGTGTGGGGCGTGCGCTGGCAGGTGCTCTACCCCGGCATCGAGATCATCGCGGGTTCTGAATCGGCACACGCCTGGGAGGCGAGTGTGGGCGTCCCGTTCTTCGAAGCGGTCATCGAGTCGAACGGCCACACCCTGAACCTCATCTTCTCTGATCTTCGCGTTGAAGAGGTCTGCCCCGGATATGCACCATTCGTACTCGGCGAACCGTTCCGAGACGGGAAGATTCCGCTTTAGGCCACGGTCGATGTGAGGAGTCCGCGCAGCTCGAACCGCGTGAGGCTCGTCGTCCGCTCAGACGCCTCCGTCAAGTGTCCAGGAGCGGCCGCCTGCAGCCGCATGAACACTGCCGGCAAAGTGATACAACACTTCCGCGTCATAATCCCGCGGTTCGGCCGTCTCTCGGGTGGTGCAACTTGCATCTGTGCGCGCCTGCAGCCTTTCGGGTGAGACCGCAGGCGTTTTACCCAAACGAAGGACGCCCAATGGAACGAATTCTTCAGCAGACCCAAGGGACCAGGGGCGGCCCGCGCGCCCTCTCCGTGCTGACAACCCTCGGCCTGGCGGCCGGCGCTGTGCTCACGGCGGTGCTGCCGGCCACTGCCGCCGAGGCCGCGCCTCTCGATTGCCTGACGCCGACGATCTACGTCGCCCAGAGCGAGAATCCGGACGGGTCCGGATCGACGCAGCTCTACTCGGAGACGTACGAGCTGGGCAAAGCGGTGTTCACGGAGATCGGCGAGCCGTGGGCGGGGCGGACCGGCAACGGTGGCCGCTACAACGCGATCGGCTTCAACGCCGACGACCGGCAGCTCTACGGCATCTCCGGCGGTTACGACCTGGACGGAGTGAGTACGTACGACCTGCTGCAGATCGACGAGGACGGCTCGGTGAACAACCTCGGGCCCCTGACCGGGATGCCGACGAACGGTGCGTTCATCAACTCCGGTGCGTTCATCGGCGATGACTACTACGTCGGCTCGTTCTTCTCGACCGAGCTCTACCGAGTCGACCTCGCGAATCGGACCGCACAGGCCGTGCCGCTCCAGGCAGAGTTCACCGTCGCCGACTTCACCCCCGTCGGCGGCTACCTCTGGGGCACCGGCCAGAGCGGCAACATCGAGCGACTCGACCCGGCCACCGGCGAGGTCAGCTCCTTCTCGCTCAACAACGTCATCTCCGGCGAAGATGCCAACGCCGGCGCTGCGTTCACCTTCGGCAACGGCAACTTCGGCATCAGCAGCAGCTCGACCGGCGTCGTGACGCAGCTCGAGATCGCCGACCCCGGCTCTGCGGCACCGACGTTCACCGTCGTCAACCAGGCATCCGGACCGAAGTCCCAGCGCAACGACGGCACCTCGTGCATGCCCGCGGTGCCGAACACGGACCTCTCGATCGAGAAGACCGCCGACCAGATCGTCGCGCCGAGCGGCACGCTCACCTGGAAGCTCCGGGTCACGAACAACGGCCCCGCCATCAGCTCCGGCTACACGGTGCAGGATCTCGTGCCTGCGAACGTCACGAACGTCGCGAGCTCGACTGAAGGCTGCTCGGTCGCCGGCGGGTCGCTCACGTGTGTCGGCTCGACCCTACGGGTCGGCGAGAGCGCCGACATCGTGCTCACCGGCACCGCGCCGTCGACCGACAGCACGCGCCTCGTCAACACGGCATCCGTGCTCGCGAACGAGCCGGACGATGTGCAGTCCAACAACACGGCGTCCGCGGAGACCCTCGTCCAGGCAGGAGCCGCCGCGGACTTCACGTTCGAGAAGACCGCCACGCTCGTCGACGAGAACGACAACGAGCTCGCCGATGCCGGCGAAAGGATCGCCTACACGTTCGAAGTGACGAACACCGGCAATGTCGAGCTGACCGACCTCGCGATCGCGGATCCGCTGGGTGGATCCGTGACCTGCGAAGCGACCGTGCTCGCGCCGGCCGCGTCGACGAGCTGCGCCACGAACGACGACTACGTCGTCACGGCGGAAGACGTCAAGGCCGGGTCCGTGGTGAACGTCGCGACTGCGACGGCGACTCCGCCGACCGGTGTGGCCGACCCCGGTCCCCGTGAGGACACGACCACCACGCTCACCGGCGAGGTCCCCGTCGTCGTCACGCCTCCGACATCGGAGCCGGGCACGCCCGCGGCTGGCGGAGCGTCGCTCGCGAGCACCGGAACCGAGCACGTGGGTACCATGCTCGGCCTGGCCGCTGCAGTTCTCGGCGCCGGAGCGCTCCTGGCGATCAGCCGGTACCGCCGTCGACGCGCTGAGTAGCTAGCGCAATGCCCGCCGGGAAGAACACTCCGAAGGAGTCTCTCCCGGCGGGCATTCTCGCGCCCGGAAGTCGGCCTATGGAGTGAGCTTCGACGCCCTCGACACCAGCAACGGGATCAGCCGCTCTCGCCACACGATCCCGAGCCCTAGGCTGGTTGGAATGATCTCCGGTCGATCCCTCAACGTCATCACACGCGATGGTCGAACCCTGTCGGGACTGGGCTTCGGCCCTCCCAGCGGAAACCCGGCACTCTTCATCGCGGGCGCAGCGACCGGCAAGAGCATGAGCTTCGGCGGCGCGCTCCTCGATCAGATGAACGTCCGCCTGCTCACGATGGATCGCCCGGGAATGGGCGCCTCGACCGCGGACGGCGGCCGGACCCTCGCATCGACGGTGGACGACTATCGATCATTCGTTGCAGGTGTTCTCGAAACCTCGGACATCTCGATCCCGGTCGTGGCCAATTCGCAGGGAAGCGTCTTCGGACTCGGTATCGCCGCCGCAGGGTGGGCCTCCCGGCTCACCCTCGTCTCGCCGGCCGACGAACTCGCACATCCCGAGATCCACGCGATGCTGCCGGCCGAGGCGACGCGGCTCTCCGACCTCGCGCGAGCGAAGTCGGAGGAAGCCGAAGCGATCCTGGGCTCGTTCACTGCTGAGGCAATGGAGGCGATGGTGCTCGCGGGCTCCGATGCAGGCGACCGTGCCTTCTACACTTCACCCGGCTTTCTCCCGACCTACCGCAGATCGCTCGCCGAGGGATTCGCAAGCGCCGGGGCCGGATATGTACTCGACACGCTCATCGCGATGCGCGCCTGGGATCTGCAGCTCGATGACATCGAATGCCCCGTCAGCATCCTGTTCGGCGCCCACGACCTCGGACATTCGCCCGACCACGCCGCAACCCTGGCTCGCCGGATCCCGGGCGCTCGTCGCGAAGTCCTCGGCGACGCGGGTGGCGCGCTGCTGTGGACGCACTCGCGCGAAGTGCTCACGACGCTCCTCGACGGCTGAGCCGTCGAGCCCAGCCAGAACGCAACGAGTGCTGCACCACCAAGAATGCAGACGCCGATCCATGTCCAGACAAAGGCGCGGTGTCGGATCGTCGTGAGGGTGTCCCGGCCGAGGTGGTTCATGGACCGCGGGCGGAGCGCTGTGTGGCTCACTCCCATGCGACGTAGTGGACGACCGCGGGTGCTTCGATGTCGGTGCGATCGGTGCCGATGTAGACCCGCTCGTACGAGAGCACGCCCATCTCGGGCGAGACCACGAGCATGTCGCGGTAATCACCGCTGATGTCGCGCGTGTGCGTCGAGAACGAGACGCCAGGGCGACCCAGGCGGTCGTTCACCGTGCCGTCGACCGTGAGGTCTGGAAGCCCCGCCAGGAACTCGAGCAGCGCTGCGCGCTGGGCGGGGTTCATGTTCCACTCGTTCAGCAGCTGGGCGGTCCATCTGAAGTAGTCGCCTGTCGTCGGCGCCTCGGAGTCTGGATCAGAGCTGACCGGATTGTGCTCCCGGAAGTACTGTGCGTACGCTGCAGCGTCCACCGGCGGCGCGTCCGGGTACATGAACAGGTATTCGTCCGGCGGCACCTCTTCGCGCCAGACGAGCTCGCCTGGCTGGACCTGGAGGAAGGAGACGATCTCCTTGCCCTCGGCGTCGTACGGGACGCCGGCGTGCACCTCCGTCAACACCGACCCATCGGCCCGGCGCGTGAACTCGCGATCCTCGGGAACGATCGAGACCGGGAGTTCCTCGCTGTCTGGTGCGAGCGCCAGCGCCCAGGACTGGAAGCGCACTGTGCGCCCCCCCTGCGCTTCAGGCAGAGCGCTCAGGCGGACGGCTTCGCTCATCTCCATGAGCAGCTCCTTCGAAGTTCCGGTAATGGGCTGTGGTGCAAGCTGCGACGGCGTCGCCGCCCACGAGACGCTCGCGCCGCCGCGGGGCACCGCGACCATGGCGATCGCCGCGACGAGAAGCACGAGGACGCCGGCTGCGACGCTGAGGTAGACGGGCCTCAGCTTGCGAGATACACCTCTCGCGCTTGTGATCGGGGTGACGGGCGCGAGATCTGGCGCATCCTCGCTGGCTGGAGCCGCGTCCTCGCGCATGATCGCGAGGAGGGTCGCTTCCGCGCGCTCGTCGAGGGCGTCGTCACGCCCTTGATATCCGGGCAGCACCGGGCGTGCCGCGCGCAGTCGGTTCGTGATCTCTTCGTCGTTCATGGCTTCTGCCTCGGTCCCGGATCAACGTTCTGTGCGTCGAGTGCGGTCTTCAATCGATGTCGCGCACGGAGGAGTCGCACGCGAACCGCTGCCTGCGAGCAGCCAAGGATCTCCGCCATCTCGCTGCGGGCCAGGTCCTCCCAGTAGGCCATCCAGATCAACTCGCGGTCAGCCGGATGAAGCGATGCGACCACCCGGCGGAGATCCCGCGCATCATCGGCTGCGTCTGGGGCAAGGACATCGTCGCTGGGGCGCTCATCCTGGTCGTCGCGGAGACCTGCGCGTCCGCGGCGCCGGTACTCGACGCCGACGACGTTGCGCAGCACACCGTAGAGCCAGGGCAGCGTGTAGATCGCCGGCGCGTTGGCGCGGTTCCGCCATGCCACGCTGAACACCTCGGCCGCGGCGTCCTCGGCGTCGCGCACGTTGTTCAGCCGGTGGTACGCGGCCTGGAGGATCGTCCGATGGTGCGCGCGGAACAGCTCATCGAAGGCGCGCTCGTGCGTGAGGACCACCTTGGGGTCGTCTGTTCCTGTTTCCACGTGCTGCTCTGCTTCGCTCTCTCCGGTGCGTCCGATGACCCTACTTGCGGCCGTGCACGTCAAGCAGAGCCGGCGACCACCGGCTGCTCGGCGGCAGGGGTGCTCTGCGCGGGAGCGCTGACCTGCCTGCGCTGACGCATCGGCCGCATGTACGGGTCCCGGTGGTGCACCGGCACGTAGAGCCGGCCATTCTGGACAGCGCGGCTCGGTCGCACCACGAGTCCGATGCAGACGATGGCGACGCCGGCGATCGAGAGCGCTGCGCCGCCTGTGGCGACCATGAGCGCGATGCTGCTCTGCGATTCAGCGCCGAACGCCGATGAGAACGCGAGCATCGCTGCCCCCGTCACCATGCCGACCATGCCGACCCCCGTCGCTGCCCCGCCCGCCTGCATGAGCTTCTTGCCAGCCGACAACACGCCACCCCATTCCTGTCTCTACTCGGGTAGTTGTCGAAGGAGGGGCTTTCGTTACACGTCGGGCGAGATTCTCTCGGCGAGCCGGGGCAGCCGCCGTCTCGCCGGAGTCAGGTCGTGAGTTCTGCAGCTCTCGACACCAGCAGCGGGATGAGCCGCTCGCGCCACCCTTCGACATGGACCTGGCCGCTCGACATGCCTCCGTGCGCGAACTCCTCGCGGTAGACGCTGGTGTCGCCGTGCTGGTCCCGCACGTCGACCCCGACGACGTCGTTGAAGGTGTCGATGAGCAGCACTTCGGCGAGCAGGGCGTCCGCCGGGCTGGGCGTCGCGCCGAGACGCTCCTTCATGGCCAGCCACACGTGGGGGTCGCCGCGCAGCCCCCACTGGAACGGCGCGGGGCTGAAGAGCTCCTGCATCGTGCGATAGGGCTGGTCCGGGAGCTGGTCGGCGTCGGCGGTCATGCGCTGAGTCTGTCAGCCTCAGCCCGGGATCACCTGCTGCTCGCCGGTGACGGCTGCGCTCAGTCGCCTGGCCGGACGCGTGTACGTCTCCCGGTGCACGGCCGGCACGTAGCGGCTGGCTCGTCGTGCTGATCGCCGCGAAGTCCCTCGCTTCGGCCGCAAGACCAGCCCCATGCAGACGAGACTCACACCGGCGATCGCGGCCGCGGCACCGATGGCTGCGACCAGCAGCGCGCCGCTGCCCTGGTGATCAGAACCGAGCGCTGACGAGTACGCGAGCATCGCCGCCCCGATCACCAGGCCGACCAGGCCGACCATCGTCACCGCGCCGCCGGCGCGCATGAGCTTCTTGGCAGTCGCCATGTTCGTCACACTCCCCCAGTTCAACGTTCCGTTAACGAGTAATGTCCGCTCGAGCCGGATTTGTTTCAAATTGACCCGCAGCAGTGTTCCCCGAGCCAACGGCACCTCGAGTACAACACGAGGCATGCCCGCCGAACGAACCCGAACGCGACGATGCGCCTTTGGTCGTACTTCCCCCGCTGACCCGGTCTTTCGAGGGTCTGTCCCCGATCGCCCGCATTACGCTGGGCGACCATGAGACGGCTGAGCGCACGAACGGGAGCAGTCGCCGTGGTGCTCGGACTCCTCGGCACCCTCGGCGGATGCAGCGTGTTCGGCCTGGCTCCGGAGAGTCTGAGCGAGGGCGACGTCGGGGGCGACCGGTTCCCGCGCGACACTGGCGTCGAAGAGATGCAGACGGCGGTCGACGATGCAGCCGAGGGGATCCGGATCATCAAGGGTGTCGTGTCGGTGTCGTCGAGGCTCGTCCAGGGTGAACGGCCCGACGGCCTGTCGCCGCTTCCCGGCCAGGCGCCGCGCGGAGTCACCTCCTGGCACGCGACCATCTCCGTCGACCTGAAGCCGAACGTGTCCGACCTGGGCCGGCTGGCGACCGAGGTCGAAGAAGTGCTCTCGGACGCCAGCGAGACCGTGTCGACCGGCGGCACGCTGCACGTGCCTGCTGACGATCGCGGCCCGCGAGCCACCCTCTCGTTCATCCGCACCGACCGCTCGAACGAGATCATGCCGCCGGGTGAACTGGCGTCGTCGCTGCAACTTCTCCGAGACATCGACGGAGCGATGTCGGCGTTCGCGTCGCAGGGTGACCCGGTCGCAGCCGTCGGTGTCGATGACCCCTCGCTCTGGCCCGATGTCGCGGCTCAGCTGCGCGAGCTATCGGACCTCGGATTCGGTGCGCTCACGGCGGTGTCGATCGATGCGAGCACTGCCAACACAGTGTCGATGGGCACAGGCACCGCCACGGGACAGCTCAACCAGCTGAGGATCGATGCGACCTCACCGAACGCGGCGTTCATTCCCATCCTCGCCGAGCTGGCGCGCGACGACGACGTCGTGAGGCTCTCCTACACGGGCGCGGCACCTGTATCGCCGGCGAGCACCGAGTCCTCGCTCAGCCCGACACCACTCCATCGACCTTCGCTCTTCGTCGAGGTGGAAGGAGAGGTCGCGCTCGAGCGCGTCACGGATGTGCTGACTGGCGTCGACGACGCTGTGACTGCGGTTCCGGGCGTCGGCCGCGCTTCGTTCGATGTGTTCTCCGACATCGCGGGGCTCGCCGGCGAACGCGCAGGATTCGTCGGGCTGCCGCTCGGATCCTCTGCGCCTGCTGACCAGCCTGCCTCGACCACTGGGGCAGGGCCGCTGGTGCTCGACTCGGTCGATGTAGACGGCCGGGTGTATGCCGACCGCGAGCTCGTCACGAACCTCCTCGATGCAGCCGGCGACGCAGCCGGCATCCGCGGCACGCCCGATGTCGGCTTCGCGGAGTGCGCACAGGGGCTCGGCGAGCACGCCGAGGGCGAGGTGATCATCCCGATCTTCGAGGTCGCAGATGGTTCTGACAGCACACGCAGCGCCGATGCCGCCTATGCGGTGATCACGGCAGCCTGGGTCGCGAGCGGCTACATCCCCGTGAGCTCGCCGAAGCCTGGGTTGGAGCAGTACTCACCCGCCGATCCGCTGTCGCCAGGAGCGGCGACGATCGCCATCCGGGCATCCGCGGACGGCATCAGGGTCTACGCCTCATCGGTCTGCGTGGTCACCGCGTACTGAGCTCGTGACCGTGGCTGAGATCTTGCCCCGAACGTCCATCGGGGTATCGCGGTAGGCCGCCCATGCACGCATCAGTTGCTCGCGTGACCCTCCCGGGTTCTGTTCGTGCCAGTGCCTGGTGAACCTGTTGAGTTCGAACTGCCCGCCGATCTCGTCGGGCCCCCGGTCGCGGGTCTCGTGCCAAACGCGTTCGGCGTCGCCCAGAGTGGTGGTGCCATCCGCGGCAGCGAAGAAGTCTCGCATCGGCCCGTCGAACCGAAACTGGTCACCGAGCCGAGCGCTGAACCACGCCCGTAACACCTGACTGCACCGCTGTCCCGTCGGAACGACGGTCGACTCCGACAACGGCCCGCTCAGCTGCGGACTCGACGAACGACGAGTCGAAACCTCACGCGGCGCCGGCTTCCCGTCCAACGCGGCCGAGATCCTGGCTGCGATCGCTTCCTTCGACCCAGTCGCGCGAATCCCGAGCGAGCACGCGAACGGCCCGAGTTCCTCCTTCAGCCAGTACCATCGCGCGAACTCACGCGAGGACATTGATGCCTCAAGCTGCGGACGGTTCACGGGGGTCTCGATCACAACGCAATCCTCTCAAGCGAGCCCCTGAAGCTCGGCGATGTCGTCTCGCTCCCCGACGTGGGCGAGATGCGGATCGACTCCATCCTCGAGCCTCGCCCGGGCCGGTTCGTCGTGAGGCTCGACAAGAAGTTCGAGCCGAGTGCGACGATCGACATCCTCGCGAAGCCGTGTTGACCGGTCGCTGCGGGTGGCCTAGTTTGAAGCGATGCCCGCCATGGAACGTGAGATTCGCACTCGAGACGCGATCGCCGCTGCGACGGTCTGCATCCCATTCCTCGTGTTCATCGCGACCTGGATCGCCTGGGCTGACAGGCTTCCTCCCGCTGTTTCGTTGCGCAACGACATCAGCGACAGCTCGCCGATGTTCCCGACCTGGGTGGTCATCGTCGGGGTTGCCATCGTCCTCGCGGGGGCGGGAATCGGAGCGATCTTCGCCGCAGCTGGAGGTGTGGGCGACACGCAGAGTCCTCGGGTGCCGCTCTTCTGGGCCGGCGCCGTCGCTGGATTCGTCTGCGCGATCTGGATCTTCCAGATCTTGTTCGCGATCAATCCTCCGATGAACCCGGGCAGCGCGAGCGCGGTTGCCGGTTTCACGACGATCGGAGCGGCAGCCTACGGACTCATCCCGTTCCTCATCGCCAGCAAGCCGAAGCTGCGACACGCCTGGGCGGCGTAGCTGCGCGCGAAACAGCGGGAGTCTGATCGATGACGACGCGAACCTCGGCAGGCTGGATCTCCATGATCAGCGCGGTGTGCGTGCTGGTCGCGATCATCGTCCTTGAGATGCTCGGGTCCACTTGGTACGAACGCGGCCTCTACGTGGATGCCGCAGGCACCTCGGGTTACACGACCCCGGTTGAAAAGGCCCTCTTCATCGGCGCGGTCATCGCGATTCCGACGCTCGGTGTCGTCAGCGTCGTGAGTTTCGGGTCGTGGGTCGCTCGTCGTCGGAAGGTCGAATCGCCATCAGGAGCCTGACCGCTTCCTGAAAAACAGGTAGACCGAGAGGTCGCTCGCGACTGCCTCACCGCGCAAGACCCCGAAGCGCACCTTGCGCTTCGGGGTCTTGCTTTTTCGGCAGCGTCGACGTGTGCGCCGGCGTAGACGCCGTCAGGCCGTGCGCTGTCTGATCGCGATGACAACCAGCGCCACGGCGCCGCCCGCAACGCAGACGACCCCGGCTACGAGCGACCACCAAACCTGCCGCGTCATCATCGAGGCTGTGATGAACACGAGGCCAAGGACCAGTGCACCGAGGTAGATCCAGCCTGACCAGCGCTGGGTGATCGGGGCACGGAGCCCGGTTCCCTTCGCCTTGATGCCGTGCGGCACGGTCGCAACCAGGGCGACCAGCACGAGTGTCGCCGCGGTGCCCCCGGCAAACCAGGGGTACGCCGTCTGCGCCGCAGTCACGATCAGCGCCAGCGCGATGATCTCGAGCCACGCGATCAGGCCAGCCTTGGACGTTGGGAAGTAGGTCGAGGAGTCGGCCTCCATGCTGGGGTATTCGTCCTAGACCAGCTCGGGGCGCGGGGCGACCCAAGTGCCGTCGAGCACAGAGGGCCGCGGACGGTAGAGCCGGAGCGTGTAGTTCCAGCCCGGCATGATGGGCAGTGCGTTCGGGGCATCGAGCGGGTGCTCGCCGAAACTCACAGTGACGCCGCCGTCCGCGTCGGGGACCGCAGTGAGGCTGTTGATGCTGTTCACGCCGAGCTCGTTCGGTTCGAAGTAGCCGGCGGCGTTGTACAGCGACACCGACCAGAACGCGTCGACCGGGATGTCCTGCAGCCGCAGCCGGTAGTCGGCGACGGGCAGACCCTCGTCGAAGCTGACGTACGTGGCTTCGTGCTCAGGCAAGCCGCCCCACCCGCCTGCGGCACCGAGCAGGTGCATGACGGGATCGACTTCCGCCGAGGTGCCGAACGCATGATCGTAGGTCGAGATGCCGCGGCCGAGCGTGAGGAGGGCTTCGCGCGTCTCAGCCTGCGAGGGCTCGTCGTATGTCGGCAGCGGGAAGTCCCCCATGCCGCCGCCGTCGATGAGGAGGCCGTCTTGGAGACGGTTCACCTCTGCGATGTCGCTGGCATCGTTCGGGTCGACGAGGATGCGGATCAGGACCACGGCGTAGTCGGTGCCGACCAGGTCGCGGGTGATCACATGCTCGCCGGGCTCGCCCAGCAGGAGCTGTCCGTAGTGATCCTGGTTCACGATGAAGGCGGAGATGTAGCGCTCTCCGGTGTCCGGCAGCGTGAGGGTGATGTCCTTGCGCACGTCGATGATGGCGCTGCTGTAGAGGGTGTCGCGGTTCTGGCGGACGATGGGCTGATCGTCGAGAGGCTTGAGCCCGCGGGTGTGATTCCACCCGCCGAGGCCGACCCCGGCGGCCAGCCGCGAGAACATGAGGTCGGATTCTGCGCGAGCGAAGTTGCGGACATTCACTTTCGTGGCGGACATGGACTTCCCTACTCTTCACCTTCAGACATTCGAGCTTGCAAGTCTGGTCGGTCGTCGTCGTCCTGGGAGCGCGTCTCATCCTCTTCGGCTGAGAGAGGGGTAGTCCCCATCCGCGCGTCGATATCGTGGATGGATGATCGAAGCCGTCCGCGAGGAACTCGCCTCCAGTGATCCGGGGCAGGCACGCACCGTCCTGCGCCGGAGCTGGCTTCGTCTCATCCTGGAGTCCCACACCAGCGAGCTCGAGCAGCTCTGCCTCGACTACGGCATCGACCAGCGCGACCCGCACCTCCTGCTCGTCCGGGCCTGCTGTCGTGATCTGCTTGGCGATTCCCACGGCGCGGCATTCCTCCGCGGTCAGGGGCTGCAGGGCATCCCGGTCGACGATTTCGTCGTGTGCTTCACCGAGCTGCTGCTCGCCGCCGACGCATCCACGAAAGCCGCGGCCGCCGACCGCGCGCGCGAGGCGCTGACCCGCTGCGGGCCAGACGACGACTACCCCGCCGCGCTCTTCCTGCTCGGCTGGACCGAGGTCCGGCTCCGCCGCGACTTCGCCAACGCGATCGGTCTCCTCCGATCCGCCGCGGACGAGGCGCGCCTGCACGGACGCACGGACGTGTTCCGGCTCGCGCAGTCGAACCTGGCGTTCGCGTTGATGCACGCCGGTCGTTTCACGGAGGCCGAACAGATCCTCGACGCGCTCCCTGTTTCCACGTCTCGCTCCGACTGGGATGTCTTCGAAGGAGGGCTCCCCGAAGCGAATCGAGCATGCATCGCCTACTGGCGAGGGGACTTCGACGAAGCAATCACCCAGCTTGACCTGATCGTCATGGACGAGGGCCTCGCGAACAATTTCGAAGCCCTCGCGCGACTGTACCGAGTGATGAGCCTCATCTCCCTGAAACGAGAAGACCAGTACTTCGCGGCGGCCGGGCTGCTCCATGGCGTGAGCAAGACGGACAAGCACGGCATTCCGTGGGACACGCTTCGCCGTGTGGCATCAGCCTGGCTCGCCCATGCCGAGGGGCATGACGAGAGAGCGCTGCATGTCGCGGCGCCCGCGCTGACCCGCACCGGTGCCGCCGTCGCGCACGCGCTGCTCGCCGAGCTCTACCGGGACCTCGGCGACACCGCTCTCTCGGCTCAGGCGCTCCAGCTCGCGGCGGCATCGACGTTGCCTCGCTACGCGCGGGTGAGCACGCTCGTCACCTCCGCCGCTCTGCGTTCCGACGCCGGATACGGAGCCGACGCGCATGAGCTGCTCGAGCGGGCGCTCGAGGCTGCTACCCCTGAGCGGATCCTCGCGCCCTTCCTCTCGGACGACCCGCTCATCGGTGACCTCCTCAGCGCTCATTCCCATCGAGGTTCGCGACACGATGCGTTCCTCCACGTCATCCTCGAACGACGCGGGCAGCTCGCCCGTCGCCTGGCAGGAGTGCTCACCCGACGCGAGAGCGAAGTCCTCGCCTCGTTGCGCACGACGATGACCGCCGAGGAGATCTCCGCTCATCTGGGCATCGCCTACCCAACGGTGAAGACTCACATCCGATCCATCTATCGGAAGCTCCACGTCACGTCACGACGAGCCGCCGTCCATGCCGCCGACGCGAGATGAGCTGACGGGTCGCACCGCGCGGCTCGCAGGACCGAGCGACTGGCCTTGGGTCATGGATCGCTGACTACGAGCCGTCACGGAGGTCTGCGGGAGCCGCGTCAGCGAATCGAATGCGGTCGAAACGGGCGTCGCACGCTGTTCCCATGGGCGCTTGCGCCATGAAGCCGACGGTTGGGGCGATGTCCGAGTGAAGACGGAAGAGGCGGACGAAGTCCCAATGATCGCCGTCCGTCGAAGCGTGGAATGCGTAGGCCGACCCGAGGCGCGCCACCCTGAGGTGTACGAACGGTTCCTCGACGATGGTCGAGTTGCAGTCATCCGAGAATCCGTTGGTGACCACGCTGACCACCATTGCCTGACCGCCCGGCGAGTACTCGAAACAGAGCTTCGCCCAGTGGTTCTCGTCGCACCACAACCCGAGTACCGCAGCGTCGAACGTGGAACGGTCTCCGACGACTCGAACGCGCGCGTCAAGCGCGAAGTCACCCACGGGCGGGAACCCGAGCATGCTCGCGCGATGCTGTCCGGGGCCGCCGAGGGAGTCGTTGCTCCAGTCAACGCCGGCCGCCGCCCGCAAGGAGAGCTCGCTCGCATCGTCGTCGAAAGCTGCGCCCGAGGCGCCGTTCGTCCACTCCAGGACCGGCAGACCGGCTACTCGCACGATTGACCCTCCTCATCGTTGACGAGAACACTCGCGCTGGTCGAGACCCCGCGACCGGCGTGAACGAGACCCGCCGAGCTGATCGGGACCACGAGTTCGCACCGGCGCATCGCGAGAAGGCGCGGCACGTATCGCTCGTAGATCGGCCGGGCGTGGTCGATGCTCTGACCCGACTCCGTGAGAGCAGGGAGGGCGCAGCTCCACGCGTGCTGGAGCCCTTCGGATGTGTGCGCGACTTCGATCACGGCGCAGTCGCCGCCGGGCAAGCTCCCTTCACGCAGTCCGGATCCTGAGAGCACGACGTCCGCCGACACCACGACGCCGGCGTCGTATCGGCACTGCGATGGCGGCGTGGTCGTCGGGTCATCGTGAGCGACACCGAACAGGATCGCGTCCTCGGTGAGGAGCCCTGCCTGTTCGGCCCACCGCTTGACCTCCGCGATCTGCGCGGCATTGTCCGGCCCGTATGCACCTTGGCGTCTGAGATATGCGGTCCGGTACGACGGTGCGACTTCGAAACTGGGCATTGTTGCTGTCCTCCTGCTTGGCCTGACTCGAAGATAGCATGAACTAAAATCGCTATTGATCAGGATTTTTTAGTCCGAATCAGCAAGCAGTCGCTCGCGCACGCCTGTGTCCATTGGCGCCTGCGACCCGAGTGCGCGTCGCCGAGTTGCGAAGATCACCTATCACGATTATCGTTACGGGCATGCATAACGATATTCGTGATGATGAATCGGTTTCCCCTCGCATTCGACGGTCCGCAGGCGCGATCACCGTCGGCATCGTGGCTCTCCTGGTCGCCGTGGTCGGGCTCCTGGCCGCCGTTGCCGACCTGATCCCGCGGCTCAGCGACCTGGCGAAGGGAGTGGCGTGGGCCTCCGTCCCGCTGAACCCTGATTCCGTCGCCGAGGCGACCTCGTCGTGGAGCGACAGCCTTGAAGCCATCCCCAGCGGCACGAGCTATGCGGACGTGATGCTCCGCGGTCTCTCCGACGCGACGATCAGCCAGTTCCAAGCTGTCGCATGGCTCGACTTCGTGGTCGCGATCGTCGCGTCCATCCTCGTTGCCGGGGCAGCCATCACACTGCTGATCGGCCGGCTGCGATGGTCGATGCTCGGCTGGGTGAGCATGGCACTCGGCGCGCTCATCGTCATCGGCGCGCTCGTCGGACAGCCGATGGCACAGAATGCGAACCAGAGCGCGAGCCTGGAAGCCTACGCGGACGCGGAGTACTGGGCGGAACCCGGCTTCCTCTCCGGAATCGACTTCGTGCCGCTGGTGACGGGCCTGCTCATCGTGGCCCTCGCGCTCGGGATCCTGAAGATCAGTCGCTTCGCCACCGCCGCGGACGGCGTGGTCTGATGCCCGCCCACAACATCGACATCCGGCTCGCGTCGGTACTCGAGCGGCGCGGCATGACCCTCGCCGAGCTGTCCCGGCGCACGGGGATCGCCGTCGTCAACCTCTCCCAGCTCAAGAACAACCATGCGAAGGCGGTTCGCTTCACCACGCTCAGCGCCATCTGCGCGGCCCTCGAATGCGAACCCGGGGAACTGCTGGGCCTCCAAGCCGGCTCCGCGCCGACCGGAGCGCCATCCGCGACGTCCTGACCCACGAACGGAGCAGAGCCGACCATGGATCTCAAACCACTCGATCCTGCTGCAATTGAACTCCCGCCCACCGTGCAGATCGACATCACCGCCGCGCTCGAGCAAGCGATTCGCCAGGCACCTCCGGTGGCACCCCGCGCGGGGAGTATCCAGCCACGCTGAGCGACCCAAAGACCGGCAGGCCCGTCGACCCTCCCTCCGACGGCGGGCCTGCCTTCCCCGCGCGCCGCAAGTCAACCCCTGGCCACGGCGGCGCATTTGCAACCCCCGGGGCGATGCCAGACATCTCTCCTGCGAGCCGCCATGTCCGCGGCCAAGCCCTGACACATCCTTACCGACTCGAACGTGAGATGGGGCACCATGGACACGCCATTCCGCACCGGGCCCACAGACCCGAAACACCCCAGTGGATGCGCCGCAGCCTGAGGGGTGCGAGACCGTGACCAACCCGGAAACGCCGGCCTTCGCCCCTCGGCTCGTTCATTTCGGTCCCGACGAGTACACCGGGCTCGACTGCGGCGACTTCATCATCGCAACACAGAGCGGCGGCACCCACGCCTGGCCCGATGGCCGCTAGACGAGGCGCCGGACTCAATACCGTTATCAGACTCGGCTCGTCACCAGCGAGATTGAGCCTCGGGGCATGATGGTATCCGGAGTGTTTACGTTGCCTGAACGCTCGATGTTTACGTTGACATCCTGAGGATCTCTCCCATAATCTGACCAAGTCAGGAGCCGGACCGGCGGCCGCGGAACGCGGCAGGGGCGCTGCGATCGGCAGAACAGAGAGGTTCGCAGAATGCATCGTCGTACCCTACGGGTCGCGGTCGGACTCACGGCAGCAGCCCTCGCGATATCGGTCGCGAGTCCCGTGTACGCAGCAACACCANGTTCGCAGAATGCATCGTCGTACCCTACGGGTCGCGGTCGGACTCACGGCAGCAGCCCTCGCGATATCGGTCGCGAGTCCCGTGTACGCAGCAACACCAGAAGAGGATCCGATCCCCGTACTCACGGGCCCGGAACTCGCGGCATCATGGACGGGGCCGCTCAGCACCGTCGACCGCTACATCGTCGACGCCGACGGCGACCGGTTCAAGCTCCAGTCGGCGAACTGGGACGGCGCGCAGGGCCACTGGAGCGGCAGCGGCGACAAGAACGACTCCGCCAACCACAACAGCGGCAACAGCTACGACATCCCGATGGGGCTCGACCGGGTGCCGATGGCGACCCTGATGAGCGACTTCCACGGGGTCGGCATCAACAGCATCCGCCTGTCGTACTCGAACGAGATGCTCGGCATGACGGCTCCGGTGCCGGATGTCGCGGTGGCGGCGAACCCCGAGCTGAAGGGCAAGACGCCCCTGCAGGTCTTCGACGCGGTCGTCGAAGCGCTCACCGCCGACGGCTTCGCGGTGATCCTGAACAACCACACGACGACCTCGCATTGGTGCTGCGGCGTCGACGACGGCAACGAGCGGTGGAACAGCAGCCAGACCACCGAGAAGTGGATCAGCGACTGGGTCATGCTCACGACGCGCTACAAGGACAACGCGCGCGTGGTCGGCATGGACCTGCGCAACGAGGTGCGGCGCGACATCTGGAACAACCCCAACTGGGGTTGGGGCAACGACCACGACCTGTACCAGGCGTACCAGCGGGCCGGGGTCGCCATCCAGCAGGCGAACCCCGAGGTGCTCGTCATCATGGAGGGCATCAATTGGGTGGGCATCCCGACGGACCTGACCTTCCATGAGCGGCCGCATTTGAAGCCGGTCGCGAACCTCTCCAACGCGCTGCCGTATCCGGACAAGCTCGTCTACGCCGCGCACATCTACGGCTTCACCGGCCCGAACCACACCGGCGCGACCGGATGGGGCGAGACCACGGACCCGCGCTACCGGGACATGACCGCGGCAGAGCTGAAGGCCTCGGTGACCGAAGGGGCGCTCTTCGTCAACACGGCGAACCAGCACTACACCGCACCGGTGTGGTTCAGCGAGTTCGGCACCACGGGCGCCGGCCAGACGAACGACAAGGAGAAGGCGTGGTGGGTGAACTTCACCGACATCCTGATCGAGAACGACAGCGACTTCGCGGCCTGGCCGCTCGTCGCCCACGCGAGGGATGACGGCTCCTTCGTCGACACGTTCTCGCTCCTGGCGTACAAGGCGGACGGCACGAAGCTGAGCATCGCCGACGACTGGCGCTACCCGCAGTGGACGAAGCTCATCAACTCGACGGGCAAGACCGGCCCCGTGGCATCCGTGCCGCGCTGGAACATGCTTGGCAGCGGCAGCTTCGTCGACAGCCAGTCGTCGCTGCGCATGCTGCAGGCGGGCGACTGGTCGCCGGGCCAGTGGAAGGGCACCTGCCCCGACAGCCAGCGCCTTCAGGGCATCGCGCGGAGCACCAACCGGGCGCTCTGCACCGACGTCGGCGGCATCACCACCTCGAACCCGCGCGTGCAGAGCGGNCGACAGCCAGCGCCTTCAGGGCATCGCGCGGAGCACCAACCGGGCGCTCTGCACCGACGTCGGCGGCATCACCACCTCGAACCCGCGCGTGCAGAGCGGCGAGGGCAACATCACGAACGACTGGGCCTCGGGCTACAGCAAGCTGCAGTGCAACGCCGGCGAGGTCGCGGTCGGCTACAGCCTCGGCACCGGAGTCGGCACGAAGGCCGCGATGTGGAACCTCGTCTGCGCGACGAGCACCACGGCGCTGCCGGCGAGCCAGGGCCGGCTGATCTGGTTCGACCAGGGTGACAACCGCCCGGCCGGTGGCGGCTCGACCGCGAGCGACTGGGCGCCCGGCAACTACAAGGGTCAGTGCGCCGACGGCGAGTACATCGCCGGCGTCGCGTACACCTACCGCTGGAACCACGGCGGCGTGCCCGACGCGCTGCTCTGCAAGCCGCTCAGCTGATCGGCGGGCGTCGCGTACACCTACCGCTGGAACCACGGCGGCGTGCCCGACGCGCTGCTCTGCAAGCCGCTCAGCTGATCGGCGGATGACGAAGGGGCCGGGTCGCAGCTGCGACCCGGCCTCTCGTGCAGCACTGCGCCGCCGAGGTCGAGCATCGTGAGCCGCCGGCGGAATGTCGAAGCAAGCCGCGGTGCTTGGTTGCAACGATCACTCATTCTGAATATCGTTACCGACTCCGTCGTATGACCGAGGAAAGAAGAGGCAATGCCCGTTCCGCAGAGCAAGCAGGACCTTCTCGACGCGATCAGCACGAGCTATGACAGGCTCTCCACGGACCTCGCCCGGGTACCACCTGCGCGCGCACGTGAAACGTCGATGCCTGGTCACACGGCAGGAACCATGATGAGTCCTGCTGACCTCGTGGCCTACCTCATCGGCTGGAACAGACTCGTGCTCTCCTGGCATGAATCGCGTTCGCGCGGCGCTGAGCCCGACCTTCCAGCCACAGGGTTCGGCTGGAACCAGCTCGGCGCGCTTGCCCAGCAGTTCTATCTCGACCAGGCCGCCGCGTCATGGGCCGCCCTGCTGCAGCACCTCTCCCGAGCGAAGACAGACGTCGTCGAACTCGTCGAATCGATGAGCGAGCAGGACCTCTACGGCGACCCCTGGTACGGCAAGTACACGGCCGGCCGGATGATCCAGCTCAACACCTCGTCGCCGTACACCAACGCCCGCGCACGGATCCGAGCCTGGCTTCGCGAACAGACCCCGGCGAATCGATGACGCATGTGCTCGCAGTCAGGGATCTCGTGTGCCGCCGGTGATTGCTCGGAGGGCGCGAACATGAGCCGCGAGAGCGCGACGGCCCCGAACCGTGGAGGCGACCCAGGTGCGGGGCCTGTTGCTGACCGTCCCCTTCGCGACGTGAACGTAGCCGACCCGCTCGAGGTAGCTGATGGCCTTGCTCAGTACCGAATCATCGACTTCGAGCAGGCTCCGCAGGGTCGCGAAGTCGAGCTCGGCGTCTCCGGTGAGCGCGGCCATCAGGGACAGTCTGACCGGGGTGAGGAGTGCCTCGTCAAGGTCATGGCGGGGATGCGACATCACCGCCTCCGAGGGATGAACGCCGCGACGGCGATGATGCCGGCGACCACGACGCCGCACACGACCGAGGCGACCACCGGGACAGTTCCGACCAGCGCGAGCACGACCGCGAGAACGTACATGACCGCGACGGCGGCGCCGTAGGCGCACCACTGGGTCCGGCCCCATTCATACCCCGCCCGACCGACACCCCACCGCGCACCGGGAGCAGCAGACGCAACCACGAGCACCACAAAACCCGGCATCGAGACGAACGTGAGGGCAAGCGGAACCGATGCCAGAGCGGTCGAGAGCCCCAGGAACAGACCAACCGCCACCGTGACGATCCGTGCCGACCGGCTCAGTGGCTCCGCTCGCCACGGATCGGCAGCCGATTGGACTCCGTGAGTGCGGAGCAGGAGGAGTGCCGGGCGCGTTCCCAGCATCAGGAGCGCGGCGCCCGCCACGACGATCGCCACCCACCACGGGTAACCAGGCCCGAAGATCGCCACGCCCACCAGCACCACACTCCCCGCGAGCAGGAGCGCGACCGCTGCTCCGAACGTGCCGCGAAAGCGCAGCCGCGCGCTGAAGCGCTCACGCGTCCCTGCGACGAGAAGGGAGTAGATCAAGGCGGTGGGAAGCAGGAGCCCAATCGTGATCGTGCCCGTTCCCGCGGATACCCCACTGGACAGGAAGAACACACAGACCCCGACGTAGGCGCTCATCATGACCGCACCCCAGAGCAAGAGCCACGCGAAAGGGCGCGGCAGGCCGTCAGCCCTCGCCTGCACCCGCTCGACCGTTTCGAGCGCGGCATCTCGACCGAGTGATTCACTTTCCATCTGGAAAGTATATGCGCGCCCACGAGCGGCGGGATGCTGAGTCTCGACCGCGAGGCGGAGCCCGACGAACGCATCGTCTGTCGCGACGGAAACGGTCGATGGTCGTTGAATCCGAGCGAGCTGTGAGGGCGCGGCATCGGTCTGGCGAACAATGGCCGGATGCGTAGCTCCGTCCAGGAACGTCTCAACGGGCAGCTTGACGATGGCGACAATCCCAACCAAGGTGCCGGTCGAGGCAACCCAGATGATGCCGAGCGTGATCCCTGCTGCCGCTATGGTCGACTGCATGGCCGCGTCTTCTCCTGGTGTGAGCGAGCCGAGGATTCTTGACGCGTCCGCGTCCGGGCCGTACCGTCCAGTCCCGATTCGTTGGTACCGACCAGTCGAGAGTGAAGTGACGGGGCCTGCCCCGACGATGGTCTGGGCCCATGGCGGAGGGTTCTTCGCCGGCGGCCTCGACCAGCCTGAAGCTCATGACGTCGCCCGGGCGCTCGCACGACGGGGGCTCACCGTTGTGACGGTGGACTATCGACTCGCACCGCTTCCTGGTCTGAGCTGGGCAAACGGCACGAGCGGGCAGTCCAGGGCCCGGTTCCCCATTCCGGTGGACGACGTACTCACAGCGTTTCGAAGCGTGAGCAGTCAGTGCCCGGGTGACGTGATCCTCGGTGGAGCGAGCGCAGGAGCGTGCCTCGCCTCCGCAGCGGCACTCCGAGCCGTCGACGCGGGTCACGACCCGAGGGGTGTGGTTCTCGCGTACGGGTTCTTCCACTCTTCGCACCCCCGGTCACGGGAGATCCAGCGGCGGGTGCGCGGCCACCGCAGGCTCACGCATTCCCGGTGGCCGCTCGACCTCATGAACCGCAACTACGCGGGCTCGCAGCTCGCACTGACTGACCGGATCGCCTTCCCCGGGGGTCACGACCTCGACGGGTTCCCGCCGACGCTCATGATCAACGCAGACCGTGACGCCATGCGCGCGTCCGGCGACCAGTTCGCGACGGAGCTCATCGCCGCGGGAGTCGATGTCGAGCATCACGTCCTCCCAGAAACCCGTCACGCATTCCTGAACCGTCCGCGCCTCGATGCCTTCACGACCGCCATCGATCTCATCGCCTCATGGTCATGGCGCCGTGTAGCACGGTAACCACTGCGACTGTCCGGCCCCACTGACGAAATCACGGTGACGCTGACTCGGACGATGGCGGCGACGACAAACTTCCAGCCCTCGCGATCACAGCACGGCCAGGCTCGGTCGCCCGCCCCGGTCAGTAGCCGAAGAGCTGCGTCCACCACGGTCCGCCCGGCCCGTCGTGAACCCCTGTGCCGAGCTTGGTGAACTCGCAGTTCACGATGTTCGCCCGGTGACCGGGGCTGTTCATCCACGCGTCCATGGCCGCAGCGGCATCCGCCTGTCCGAGCGCGATGTTCTCGCCGCCCGCGTAGGAGATCCCCGCTGCGCCGGCGCGGTCCCACGGGCTCTGCCCGTCCGGGTTGGTGTGATCGAAGAAGTCGCGAGCGGCCATGTCAGCGGAGTGGGCGCTGGCGACGCCGGCAAGTCCCGGATCGGCCGCGACCGCCGCGCACCCCGCCGAGGCGCGCTGTTCGTTGACGATTGCGAGCACGGCGTCCGCGGCGCCGACATCCCCCGAGACCGGCGCGGGAGCGACCTCCGCCGGCGGAACGGGTGCAGGTACGGGTGTGGCCGCATCCGTCGGACTCGGAGCGGACAACAGGCTGGGATCCGAGTTCGTCCCGGGCCGAGGACGCGCCGTGCCATCACCCACGGAACCGGCTTGCGCGCCGGACACGGCAGAGTCGGCCGTCGATGCGCCCCCGCCGAAACCGCTGCCGAGCACTCCTGCAGAGATCGACACCGCGCCGAGAAGGAGCACGGCTCCCCCAGCGACGAGTGCGACTCGCCTCCGCGTCCAGCCTGTGGTCAGCGAGCGTCGCCCCATCCGTGCTCCTGACTTCGATCTCTCGTTACTTCACTCGAATACGGACAACGTGATGATAGCGGCGCAGCTCCCCGACCGACGATACATCCTCGCCGAGCGTGGCCCATGCAGCGTTCTAAGCGGGACTTCTCGAAGGGCACCCGCCCCGCCCGCGTTCGCGGGCGACGTCGAGGTTGGTCCCGAACCGAGATGCTGAGTTTGCATGTCCGGAGGGGTTCACCGCGCGACGCCCAGAGAACGGAGGAGGTCGCCGCCGAACAGGGTGGCCACGATCACGCCGCATGAGAGCAGCACCATGCTCGCCGTGACGGCCACTGCGAGCAGGGAGAGACCCCGGCCCGCGAGCCGCTGACCGCGGAGGCCAACGCTCACGCCGGACTTCGCAGCCAACGCGCCGGCCGCGTCGTCGCGATATCGGTGAGTACGGCGAGCGAACCTGCGATGGAACTCCTCGGCGACCACGAGCGCCGCAGACATCGTCTGCGGTCGGTCGAACCGGGTGCCATACGGCAGATAGATGTAGAGCTGCCGACCCACGAGCTCGATCTCCGTCCCCGAACCGAGGTCGACGACCCGAGCCATCAGGTCCGGCGTGAAGATGTAGAGCGCATCACGCTCGTATCCCTCTGGAACGATCAGCGTGAAGGTGCGGGCGAAGTCGCCCTCGAGTGCGAGGCGCGCCGCACCCCGCCCGAGGCCGAGCGTGGGAACGATGCTGCGCCGACGATTCTTCAGCACGATATGCGGCACCGAGGCGGGGAGCGGCAACTCCATGAAAGCGAACGGTCGTTGGATCGTCGCCGCCTCCCGTCCACTGGCGATCGAGAAGTGACGTCCCAGCTCGAACGGCATCCTCGGATCGTCGCATGCCACGACTCCACGTTCTCGGCTGCGAACCGCACGCGTGAAGGCCGAACCGGTTCGCCGCGCGCCATCGAGGGTATCGGCGAACGTCCACCTGTTTCCCCATGCGAACGCTGCGAGCTTCGCCCGGCGCGAAAGATCGACCGCGAACCAGACGAACGACACCGCAGCCAAGACGGCGTAGACAACCGCGAAGATTCCGACCACCGGGGCGGCGGAGAGGATGCCGATGGCGTTCAGCCACCACGTCACGGCCCCCATCGCCGCGGCGAAGGCGACGACCAGTAGAAGCACGACGAGGAACCTCCGGTAGACCGGTATCCGGCATGTTCGCTCGTACCGCAGGATGTCGCGGATCCCCGCCCCGCCATGGAGCGCACTCAGATCGACGGTTACAGGGTCCAAGGCAGCGATGCCCACGGCCCAAGGCGCTTCTCCGAGCAGGCCGCGGCGATCTCGGAGGCGGGGTCGCCGAGCCTGGAGAAGGTCTTGTCGTCGATGTTGCCGTCCGACCAGTGCATCACGCGCCCCACGACGTAGCTGAGCCCGAACTCGGGCCACGACGAGAAGGCGGGGCGGGCCACGGCGTTCACCTCGTGGATGATCGCTCGCCCCTCGGCCTCGGTCGCATGACCGAGGGCGACGCCCCAAGTCGCGAGCGCCACGGCTTGCCCGAACGCGTAGCCATCGAAGGTCGTCACGACCGTGGCGGGCGTGACGACGCCTTTGCCCGCCGCCTTGCGGGTCTCCTGCTCGAGTTGCTCGACAGCGTTCACGAAGGCCTTCGCGCTGCGCTTGTCGGTGCCCCCGGCTTCGGTGATGGCCGAGAGCCACTCCTTGGTCTTCGGCGCACGCCCGAGCTGCTCGATGAGATCAGCGCGGACGGCGAGGTACAGCGTCCAGACCTCGCGACGCCGCCGTTCCTTCATCAGACGATCGATAGTTTCGAGCCAGCTCTCTCGATCGTCGACGCCCCACTGATCCACGAGACGCGCCGTCCACTTCTCGGTGAGATGCGATGCGGTCGGGTCGTTCCAGTGCCCCACCGGGTCCGAGCGGATCTGCAGAAAACCGAGCGCCAGCTCGTCGGCCTCGGTGCCCGTCGTGGGATACCCGTCGAGCGCTCGAACCTTCGCATCGGGCAGGAGCCAGCCCAGCAGGACGAGCAACACGATCACGCCGATGATGAGGTAGACCCACCACTGCCCGAGGAGCCATCCGATGATGTCGCCGAAATTGTTGAGGTCGACACGTGCGGCAGGGCGCATGGGTGCTCCTAGACTTGATGGGAAACGATGTTTCGAGTGGGCAGCGTTGACTGAATACACGTTCAGTCAACAAATATAGGGGTGCAGCGACCGTTCCTGGAACCGTCCGGGCGCCGCGACTTGCGAGAAGGGTGAGATAGCGCATGTCTCGTTCGGCAGATCGCGACCGGGAATCACGAGAACGCTCGCGTGAGGCGATCATCACGGCCGCGTTCGAGCTCTTCGGCACCCGCGGCTACCACGAGTCGACCATCGCGCAGATCACCAGCCGAGCTGGCGTCTCGCAGGGACTCGCCAACTACCACTTCGGGGGAAAGGAACAGCTCGTCGCAGCGGTGCTCGACCGCTGGTTCGCCGAATTCCTCGCGATCGCGCAGATGCCCGGGACGGCGGACGAGCGCCTGGCGGGAGTCATCGATTCGGTGCTCATCGCTGTGGTCACCGCGCTCCCGCAACAGCGCATCATCCTGTCGCTGTCGATCCAACCGTCGACGCACCGCATCTTCGCAGAAGCGGAACGCCGCAACCTCGATCCGATTCGAGCCTTCGAGGAGGCCGTGCGCGCCATCTTCCGCGACCGCGGCGCCGACGATCCCGCGGTCGAAGAGGTGATGCTCCGCAGCGTGCTCGAGGGGGTGATCGTCAAGTACGCCATCTACGGAGACACCTATCCGATTCAGGCCGCCCGTCGCTGGCTCTACCGAACATACGAGCTGCCGAATCCTCGAGACCTCTCGGCCGCCCGGAACGACGCCGATGAGCCAAGACTGCGCTCCAGCGCCGGCGATGACGAGCCGGCGAGCGATTAGACCGCCGTCGGTACCTCCGCGAAGGCGCGCACCGAGAAGGGTGTCGAACCCGGCGCCGCGACGGCACACCCTGAAACGTGCGCCGTGCACGGTGCACGGTGCACCGGCAGCATATCGAGCGTGGTGAGATGGTCCACCACGTGCATGCCCGCGGCGAGCATCCTTGAGTGCGCCGGCCGGTCCCGCCGCCCGACTCGGTATCGCCGATGTTCAGCGCGATATGCTCAGCAACGAGGCCCGCACGCTCGTCGGGCGCGTGCGCGCTACCACACGTGTAGATGACCTGCGATCTCGGCCGTCCCTGGCGAAACACGTGGGAGCTGGGCCCAGTGAACCCCGTCGAAAGTTGGGAAAGCGTCACGCCACCGTTGACCCCGCAATGACCGGGTTGGGAGCGAGCTGGGCGCCGCGCCCAACCTGGCGCGATCGAAAGGAGACTCCATGGCCGGAGCTGAGCGCGGAGATGGCCTGGCGGGACTGAACGGCGGGGTGCGTGGGCGATGAGTGTAAGTGAATTGCAGCGGCTCCACGAGCCTCGAGGCATCCGCGATGCGCTTGTGAACGCCATGTTCGTCGTCGCGGGCGTGGTTTGGGTGATCGTCGTCGCGCTGGACGCGTCCGAGCTCGGCGAACCATTGCCCGCACTCGAGTTGCTGACGGGTCTTTTCGTCAGTGCTCTGCTCGTCTTGCGGCGGCGAGCTCCTGTGAGCGTTGCTGTGGCAGCAATTCTCGGCTCGGCGTTCGCCCCGACCGCGGGCGGCGCCGCATTCCTGGCGGTGTTCTCGCTCGCGGTGCACCGTTCGCCGCGCTGGACACTTCCGTTCGGCGTCGCTTTCGTCCTGGCGTCCGTCGTGAGCAGCATTCCTCGCGCTGGATGGAGCGCAGACAGCGCGGGCCAGATCATCTTCTCTGTCGTGCTCAGCGCGTTGGCGATTGTCGGGGGCTCGATGGTTCGCCATCGACGTCGCCTCATCCTCTCGCTCTTCGAGCTGGCCAGAAGCGCTGAGGCCGTCGAGCGGGCGCGTACCGATCAGGTGCGGGCAACGGAGCGCGCTCTGCTTGCCGGCGAGATGCACGATGTCCTCGCCCATCGCATGAGTCTTGTTGCGATCCATGCCGGTGCCCTCGAATACGCCGTCGATCTCCCTCCCGACGATGTATGCCGTGCTGCCGGGGTCATCCGCGCCGGCGTCCATCAGACGCTCGTCGATCTCCGTGACATCATCGGCGTGCTTCGCGACGACTCCACGGACCTCGATACCCTGGGCCCGCCACCGACATTGGCTGAAGTGCATGTCCTCTTCGAGGAGAGCGAGAGCGCTGGGACCCCGGTTGACGCACTCATCCACATCGACGAGGTGCGCGACGCAGTTCCTCGTCAAGTCGACAGGACTGCATACCGCGTGGTCCAGGAGGGCCTGACCAATGCGCGGAAGCATGCCGGTACTGCGCCGGTATCCGTCGTGATCCGAGGTTCGGTGCGCGAGGGCTTGGCCGTACAGATCAGCCAGCCCTTGATTCCGGGGGAATCGGCTCTTCCCGGCTCGGAGAGCGGCCTCCTCGGGCTGAGCGAGCGTGCAGTTCTCGTCGGCGGATCGATCGAGTACGGCCGCCGCGGCGACGACTTCGTACTGTCGGCCCACTTCCCTCTGGAGATAGGTGCGCCGCATGGACCATGACATCCGGTTGCTACTCGTCGATGACGAGTGGCTCGTTCGTGCAGGTCTGCGAACAATGCTCGGCGGTCAACCGGGGATCACGATCGTGGGTGAAGCCGGCGATGGAACCGGTGTCGCCGAGCTCGCTCAGGCGAGCGGAGCCAACCTCGTGCTGATGGATATCCGCATGCCGAGAATGAACGGCGTGGAGGCGACCAAGGAGATCAGGGCGCTCGCCGACCCGCCGCACGTCGTCATACTGACGACCTTCGACCACGACAGTCTGGTCCTCCGCGCACTCCGAGCTGGCGCGAGCGGCTTCCTCCTGAAAGACATGCCGCCGCCTGAGCTGGTCGCAGCGATCCGAAGGATCACGGCCGGCGATCAGGTCCTTTCGCCGGCTGTGCTGCGAAAGCTGATCCTCCGATTCACTGAGCCCGGCCCGGCACCCGCCCGCGACAAGCACCTCGCCCTCCTGACGCCTGCGGAGCAGCGTATCGCCCTCGCGGTAACGCGCGGGCGATCAAACGCAGAGATCGCAGCGGAGCTTTCTGTTTCAGTGACCACGGTCAAGACACACGTCTCGAGCATCCTCGGCAAGCTTGGCGTCAGCAATCGAGTGCAGATCGCGCTGATGCTGAACGAGCATGCGCCCGCCGAGAGCCGAAGGTGACTCGCATCGACAGGCCTGGTCCGGAACACTCCGACGTCATCCCGAAGGATGAGGCCGCTCGGATGATCTTTGCCAACCCTCCCCCGCTCGATCGTTGAATTCACGCGACGCGTGGGTGAGCCACTGAGCGCACGCATGAGGCTCAGCGAGAGCATCGGAGGCGGACCTGCTCAACTGTGAGGACGCCGCTGCGAACTGCAGCTCACGGAAAGGCTCCTCGCAATGACCCACCAGAAGACGCTCCGACGCGTCGTCATGTCCGCAGCTCTTGCCGCTCTCCTGGCATCGAGCGTCGTCGCATGTGCCGGCAACAGTGGTGCGGGCGGAAGCCCTGCTCCGAGTCCGACCACGACGACATCGAACGGACCGATGGACGCAGCCACCACAGCCAAGCTCGATGCCATCATCGACAATGCGCTCACCACAACCGGCATCCCGGGGGCGATCGTCGGCATTTGGAGCCCCTCCGGCGATTACACGAGCGCAGCGGGAGTGGCCGATACGACGACCGGAGCGCCGATGACCACGGAGCTCGCCACCCGCATCGGCAGCGCGACGAAACCATTCACTGTGACCGTCGTGCTGCAGCTCGTCGATGAGGGCAAGGTCGAGCTCGACGACCCGATCTCCAAGTACGTCGAAGGCGTCACCGATGGGGACGAGATCACGGTGCGCCAGCTCGCCGGGATGCGCAGCGGGCTCCCTGAGTACAGCGCCACAGAGGCATTCGTTGCGGACTACCTGGCGGATACGGGGACCAGCTTCACCCCGCAACGCCTGCTCGGTTATGTGGCGGACCAGCCAGTCGGGTTCGCTCCAGGAACACAGTTCGAGTACTCCAACACCAACACGATTCTGCTCGGACTGCTGGTGGAGCGCGTCACCGGAGGGTCGCTGGCTGAGGCAATCACCGATCGAATTCTCAAGCCGCTCAAGCTCGAGCACACGCTCTTCCCGATCGGTAGCGAGATGCCTGATCCTCACGCGCGTGGCTACACGAACCAGACCGCCGACGGCTCGGTGGCGGATGCCACGGATTACAACCCGTCATGGGGCTGGGCAGCGGGCGCGATGAGCTCCAACCTCCAAGACCTCGGTCGGTGGGTTCCAGCTCTCGTGAACGGCGATCTCCTCTCCGCGGAGACCCAACGCGAGAGGCTGCGGACCGAGCCGATCGAAGAAGGAGACGACAGCGTCGGATACGGCCTCGGACTGTTCAACATCAACGGCTGGATCGGCCACAACGGGAGCCTTCCCGGATACAAGACCGTGACGGTCTATCTGCCGGAGCAGGAGACAACTCTCGTCGTGCTCATCAACACGGACATCGACGGCGAAACCGATCTCGTCGACGCGCTGATGGCCCCGATCACGGAACTCATCAGCCCCGCGCATATCTACGGCAACTGAGCCGGGTACCTCCCGCAAACACACGGCGACAGTTCTGCCCTTCCTCCGGTCGCATGCATTGACGCGGATCACTCACGTGAGACGAGAACGTCGGGATTCCAATGAGTTCGACTGGCGCGCCCGACTCGTTCGCCGTTCGCAGAAGTGCGTCCATCAACGTGAAGACCGGCAACACCGAGGGTCCGGTGATCGATCGATGGTCGAAGCTACGCATTTGCAACACCCGGGGCGATGCCGGACATCTCTCCTGTGAGCCGCCATGTCCGCGGCCGATTCCTGAAGGCGACCGCAGCCGACACGCTGCGGTCGTAGGAGACAGGGCTGGCACCGGGACTCTCTCACCCCGTGCCAGCCCTGACACATCCTTTACCGACTCGAACGTGAGAAGGGCACCATGGACACGCCATTCCGCACCGGCCCCACAGACCCGGCCCCGTGGATGAGCCGGCTGCAGTCCGCGATCGTCTGGCTGGTCCTCGTGGCCGGCACGGTCGGCGGACTCCTGTTCGCAGCGAATGCGGCGTTCTCATCACAGCCGGAAGTCGACCGATCCACCTACGTGAACCGGGTGTCCGAGCTGGATCCCGATGCTCAGGACCTCCCGATCGTGAAGCTCATTCCGGAGACGGCTCGCGACGTCAGGATCATCTGGCAGCCGGAGACCGGCGCCGCTGCCGCGGCGTGGAACACCCCAGCTGATGCGCCGCAGCCCGAGGGGTGCGAGACCGTGACCAACCCGGAAACACCGGCCTTCGCCCCTCGACTCGTCCATCTCGGTCCCGAGGAGTACACCGGGCTCGATTGCGGCGACTTCATCATCGCAACCCAGAGCGGCGGCACCTACGCCTGGACCGATGGCCGCTAGACGAGGCGCCAGATCATGGTTGTGCGCTGGCCCGCGTCACGAGCACCACCGCAAACGTATCCGCGCGAGCGGTGTCCGAAACGGGGTTCGAGAGCGAGTCTCGCGGCGCCGTGGGCAACGGAGTGCTCGCCGAAAACCGATACTGCTTGCGAAAGCCCGCCGCCCAAAACGACCAGTTGGGGATCGACGGCATGGGATAGCGCCGACGCTCCAAGTGCGAGCGCCCGAGCCACCTTGTGAACGACAGCGCGGGCGCGTGCGTCATGCTCTGCCGCGGCGAACAACTCAGGAGCGCCGTCGGAACGAACACCCGTCTTGTACTCGGCGGGCGGCGGCCAGATCCGACATGGCGTCCGGCCATTCCAACATCCGCATCATGCCGATCTCGCCGGCGATACCGTGCCTGCCCCGCAGCACCTGGCCGCCGACCATCACGCTGGATCCGAGACGCTTTCCCTACACGTCAGCCGGCTGAGCCGAATCTGGCTGTCGTCCCTCGCTCCTAGTCGGTGTCAATCGACACCACGTTGCCCGCGAGGTCAGCACGCACCGACCCGGTCTCGCCGAACTCGGTTTCGACGTGAACGGAGACCTCGGGCACGTCGGCGACAACAGAGTCGGGGCCGTACGCGAGCCTGATCATGATCGCGCTGACCGCACCGTCGGCCAGGCCGACCATCTCCGGCGCGTCGGGGAGCAGCGCCATCGTCTGCACTGCATCGAATTCGCGGAGGTCGATCAGCCCCGTGGACTCCTCGGCAGACCTCGTGCCCTTGCGGGACTCGGTGAAGCCGCCGTCGTACTTGTAGGTGATGGTGCGTGAGGCATCGCCATCGACCGGCACCTCGACGGTCGCGTAGCTCTCGGAGAGATACGCCTCGACGACCTCGGTGGTGCCGAACTCCTCATCGACATCGTCGACGAATGCTTCGAGCCCCTCGGCCGTCCACATCTTCGGCTGCCCGAGAGTGAACACGTTCGTTCCCGACATGACGAGCCAGCCCGCTATGCCGATGGCGGCAACCACGCTGACCGCTGCCAGCGCGACCACCTTCGGCCGGGACGTGCGCTGCTGCTCTGGCTCTGCTTCACGAACACTCATGTCGGAAGCGTGCCACATGCATTGCTCACGGTGAAGAAGGTTTCACCTCGAGCCGCGGACACGAGCTCGTGACACGAGGGCGGCCCGGCCGGTCGTCCGCCCATACGACAGCCTGGAAGACGCGCTCCGCGCGATCCACGAGGCGGTCGCGGTCGAGCGAAACGGCGCGCGAGACCTTTGCGTCCTTGCGCACTCCCGCACTCCCGCAGCCACGCGCGCTACGCCTCAACTGTGATATCGATGATCCGATGGTCGGCGCCGAGGCGCACGGCGGGCCAGTAGCCACCGAGGAAGTGCTCGCCGCAGGTGTCGGTGAAGTGGAGCACTACTCCGTCTGCGGTCGCCTCGATGGTCTCCAGCTTCAGGTCAGCCGCGGCATCCTCGAGTTCGTCGGCGCTCGGCTCGCCGTCGCCGAGTCGCTCCACAACGGCGTCGGTCGCCGTGCGGCCGAGTTCCGGGAACGCCGCGACCGTGACCTTCAATCGGCTGAGCAGTTGGCGGACTTCCTCGGGTTCAGTGGCGCGGACCATGCACTCGACCTCGGAACCGACCACGTCCGCGCTGCCGACGTACCAGTCGAACACGAGCGGCGGGCCCGCCTCCAGATGAGTGATCGCACGAGTGAAGGCGCCGAGCTCGGGATCGACGATATCTGGGATCTGCGGCAGCGCCGGGCTGTCGGAAGGACCAGTCATCGGCATATTCAACCACGGTCGATCAGCAGTCCTCGATTGCTCTGCCTCGCGACAAGAGCTACCGGTCGGTGACCAGCAGGATGTTGCAGTCGAGGTTGCGCACAGTGAAGATCAGGCGGACCGCGGAGCTCTGTTTGCGGTCGCCGCCTCGATGGGCTCCAGCATCGGCAGTGGCTCGTGAGCGGCAAATCGCGCCGCCTCATAGGCGGGTCTAGGAAACCGGCCGTCCGGGTGCCCGTGAGTCGCCTGTCAGCGAGCGCTACGAGTGTGACCGACCTGCAATCGTCCGCCCGCGCGAGCCAGCACACGGTCGGCGAGTTGCACCAGCGTTCCTCGGGTGCGGTGCGGATCCCGGGCCCATTCGACTAGCGCATACGCGTGCACATCGTCGAATTGCTGCAGCCGCCGTATCAGCCACTTTCCGAAACCCACCCACTGACCGTTCGTCATCAACAGAAGGCAGGCGGTGTTCTCGAAGACGCGCGATGCAATCGCGAACTCCTCGGCGGCATCGCTCCCAGCCGTCAGGTCGTCAACAGCCGCGGTCAGCTGGTATCGCCGCTCGGCAGACTCGGCGGTGCTCAGCGGTTCGGGGCCCGCGTCGAGTCGCGCACGGGCACGCTGTTGAAGCCCGGTCACAGTATCGGATCCCACGATCGGAATGCCACGGGCCCACATGTCGATAGCCACCGGCCTACGCTGCACGGTTTCACGATCAAACCAATCGGTCAGCGACGTCGGATCGTAGAGGAACGTTTCGATCAACCATCCTTCGCGCTCAAGCGTGATCGCAGAGTTGGCGGTCCGATCCGAGTAGTAGATTGCGATGTCGAGATCGGATGTCGATGTCGCAGTGCCGGCCGCAACGCTTCCCGCGAGGACTGCGGCTGACGCGGTGGGATGCTCCGCAGAGAGGAAACGCCGCGCAACCTCCAATGCATCAGCTCGCGTTGGATTCGCGGGAGCACGATCATGTTGCCCCTCAATGTTCATGCGGACCAACATACGCCGCCGCATGTAGGCGCCAATGGTTCGGGTGTCGCATCAAACGTGGCCTGCCAGGCGTCCCGAACGCGAGGCCTTCGAACTCGCGCTCCCGTCGCGATCTCGACACGTCCGAACCCCGCCGCGGAAGCCAGGAGTCGGAAGTCGAAGCTCGACGAGCCTGCATTCGTCGAGTTGACCGTGACCGTGTACCGGTTGCCTCGCAGTTCACCACGAAGGCGTGGGTGACCGCGGCTCCTGGATTGATCATGGTCGCTCTCGACGCTCATGCACGCAGTGAGCGCAGCGACGGTCAGAAGGGCGCACCCGTAGCTGCACGTGTGGTCGCGGGTTTGTATGGTCTCCTCGCTCCTTGTCCATCCCGGGCAGCAGAACCAGCACGAGGCATGAGGCGAACGGGCCCCCCAGCAGGCACAGCCGGCGGCGTCGCCATTGCCCACGCGGAGAGATCGACATAGCCTGCCAGCGTGGGGCTGGACAGAGACACCTGGTTCGCGATCGCACTCGCGGGGATCTTCGTCGCGCCGCTTTCCATCTGGTTCCTCTCGCTCCCGTGGATCGTGCAGGCCGAGAAGCGTCGTCAAGCACGAAGCGTCCAATCCGGAGTGATCGGCACGTTCGATGAGATCTTCCACCCCGAGGCTCACGCGGCCAACGTGATCTGGGAGGCGCAGAAGGAGCTTCCCGCACCATTGCCCCTGCCTGGCGACAAGGCGCTCAACAGCGGCCGCATCCGCATCGAGCTCCCGCCCGAGCTGCTGCGCTGAGAGCGAGGCTCTGCAGAGTGCTCGTCGCGCGCCGGCGGAGCGGTGTCGAAGAGGTGGTTCGCGGGCAACGGGGACTGCAGTCACCCTGCCGTGGCTGAGGCTTTCACCTCAATGTGACCTTGGTCGGATACCAATCGCCGGCGTGCGCGGTGAGGCTGGAACCCTCGATCGAAAGGAACTCGATGGTGGACGCCTGGGCGGACATGCTCTCCGGGAAACGCGTGAACGAATGAGCATCACCTCTGCCGAGTGGATCATCTTCTGGTTCCTCGTGGTGGCCGGTGTTCCGGCTCTTCTCGCAGTCATCTGGAGGTCGCTGAAGCAGCGGAGACGCTTCCGGGCCGCACGCTCCATGTGTCGCTGGGTGAGCACGTTGTGGGTGGTCGCGACCATCGTGGCGTTGATCGTGGTCGGGGCGGTGGCAGGGCACGGGAGCTGGTCGGCGTTGGCCGTGTGGATGGCGATCATCATCATCGGAGTCGCCGTGCTTCCGACGCTCATCATGACGCTCATCCTCAGCACGAACGAGTTCTATCCGGAGCTCAGGGAGCACTGATGGCGCGGACAGCCCTCGGATCGACAGGGAGCTGACGTGATCGCGTACATTCTCATCTTCCCCGTGCTGCTGCCAGTCGCGCTCGTTCTCGTTTGGCTTTGCATCAGGTCTGGGATGAGCGACAGGTACGTGGCTCATGGCTTCCTCTGCGTCGCTGCGGCAGTGAGCGCGCTGTGCCTTGTTGCGGGCATCGGACTCCCCCTCGGACAGCCGGACGGGCAAGCCGGTCCTGAAGGCAGCATTGGTGCCGGGCTGATTGGCGTCGTGCTCGTTTCCAACGGAGTCCTCGGCCTGTTTGCGACACTCGTGCTGGCCGCCATGCCATGGGCCGGACCTCGAGACATTGGTCCTGACCGACATCGATCCTGAGGACCCACCGCTCGGGGCACCCGACGTCAGAAGCAACCAACAGACGGATGACTCGGGAATCGCCATTCTCGCGATCAGGCATCCCGCGGGTTGTGATCGATTGCGCGGAGCTCCTCAGCCGCTCACGTTCGTGGGGCGAAGCGCCTCGAGTTCGCGGATCTGCTCACGAACTGACTGGATGATCTCCTGTTCGTCATCCCAGAGCTCCAAGAAGTCCTCGCCTTCCTCATCACGATCGATCAGGTTGTTGAGGAGCTCGATGCCTTCCGTGACGTGACCATCGAGTGCGGTGAGGTCGCCGGGCCAAATCATGGGGTGCCCCAACTTCTGCAGAATCCAGCAGGCCGCCCGGATCGCGTCGTAATTGTCGGCGTACTCGAACGCAGCTGTGATCTTCGCGTCCGCGTCGACCCCCTCGAAGAACCCCGTGAACCAGTCAGCGGCTCCGTCCGAGGTCGATGGATCCGTCCCCCATGCGCCCATGCGCCCATGCCTTCGATGACCATCACTCAATGGGCACCACGGTAACAGGCTCACGTTTCGCAACACGGCCTGGGGAGCGTCGCCCGAGTTTGCGCAGAGCTGGAGCGCAGACGACGGGGCGCTCGTCCAGCGCTCCAGCCCGGGCTCAGGCCTGCGCGCCGGCGGTCGAGCGCGCTCGATCCCGAAGAACCGAGGTCGCGCTCGCTCCAGAGGCGGAAGCCATCGTCGTCGGCCGTCAGCAGCGCGGTGCCCGACATGTCGGTGCGCACGACCGCGGTGCCGTCGGCACGCAGCAGGTCGAGGAGTCGCGATGTCGGGTGGCCGTAGCCGTTGTCGGCTCCGACGCCGATCACCCCGACCGTCGCGCCGAGCTCCTCGTAGAGGCGCTCGCTCTGGTCGGCCGAGCCGTGGTGGGCGACTTTCACGAGGTCGACCGGGCCGAGGGCGGTGGCGCGAAGCATCCGTGACTGGGCCTCCTCGCCGAGATCGCCGAGGAAGAGGCCGCGATACCCGGGAGCCGAGACGTCGAGCACGACACTGGCGTCATTGCCCGGCTGTGCGTTCGGCTTCGGCCAGACCACACGCCAGCGGGCGTCTCCGAGGGTACCGCCGAACCCGGCGACCACCTCGACCGGCTCCGCGTCCGCCGCCACGAGTGGATCGAGCGCTCGAGTCGAGCGCTCTCCGTCGAGCGGGCCGTGCAGCACGGTGTCGACGAGGCCGGCGACCGCCGACACTCCCCCGGCGTGGTCGGCGTCCCAGTGCGTCAGCACGAGCAGGTCGATGCGGGTGATCCCGAGTAGGGCAAGACAGCGCGAGAGCGCTGCAGGATCGGGCCCGGTGTCGATGAGCGCCGTCGCGTCGCCCGACCGCAGGAGGACGGCATCGCCCTGCCCGACGTCGCACGCGGCGACGTCCCAGTCGGACGGCCGGGTCGCGGCGCCGACGAGCGGTCGTCCAGCGAAGAGCCCGACCGGCACGGCGACCGCGACGAGCAGTACCACGACGGCGATGCGGCGGAGTCTCGTTCGCCGCCGCGACCCGAGCGCGAGCCAGAGCGCGATCGCCGTGCACGCGGCGAGGAGCAGGGCGCCCGGAGCATCCGGCAGCCATTCGAGCCGGGCGGCCGGGAGTGCAGACGAGGCACGTGCGAGGAGCGCGATCCAGGATGCCGGCAGCCACGCGAACTGCAGGCAGGCGAACCCGACCGACGGCAGCAGGGGCAGGATCAGGCACCCGATGAGGCCGATCACCGTGCCGATTGGCGCGGCAGGTGCCGCGAGCAGGTTCGCCGGCACGCCGTAGAGCGCGAGTGCCGGGTCGAGCAGCACGAGCACCGGCTGACAAGCCAACTGGGCAGCGAGCGGCACGCCGATCACGGCCGCGATCGGGACCGGCATCCAGCGCGCGAGCGCGGAGGTCAGCGGCCGGGCGAGCAGCAAGAGCCCGGCCGTTGCGAAGACCGACAGCGCGAAGCCGTAGTCGCGGGCGTACCACGGGTCGATCGCCAGCAGCACGACCACGGCGAACGAGAGTGCGGCGATCCCGCCGCCCGGGCGACCGGCCGCGACGGCCGCGAGCACCACCACGGCCATCGTCGCCGCGCGAACGACGCTCGCCTCGGGTGTCACGAGCACGACGAACCCCGCGAGGGCTGCGAGGGCGACGACGACGCGCAGCAGGCGGGGCAGGCCGAGCAGCGCGGCGAGAGCGAATGCCGCGGCCGTGACGATCGCGCAGTTCGCGCCCGAGACCGCCGTCAGGTGGCTGAGCGACGAGGCCTTCATCGCCTGATCGAGGCTCTCGTCGACGGCGCTCGTGTCGCCGATCGCGAGCCCGGGCACGAGCGCCCCTCCGTCGCCGCTGAGCGCGCCTGCCGCCTCGGCGAAGCCGGTGCGCAGGCCGACGGTCCAGCCGAGCCAGGGCGGCGGCGGAGCGACCGAGCGGATGTCTCCCGCCGGCGCCAATCGGAACGCCGCCCGCTCCCCGGCCGGCATCGCCGTCACCCGAGCCGAGAAGGTGACGCGAGCGCCGAGTTGCAACTCCCCGGCCGGCATCGACAGCGCCGTCGTCACCGGCACCGCACGCGCCACGGCACCGTCGATTGCGACGGCCCGACCGTCGACCCGGAGCGGCGGAGCCTCGCCCTCGGCGAACCAGCTCGAGCGCATCGCTCGCGGAGCGGCCGTCAGTTCGACCACGACCTCGACCGAGCGGTGCTCTGCGGCAGCGACCGCGAGCGGCGACGTCTCTCGCGCCCCCAGCCCGAGCGCTGCGGCGCTCGCCACCAGCGCCCCGGCTGAGAGCACCACGAGCACCGTCGCCGCTGCGCGCACGAGCGGGGCAGCCTGACCAGCCCTGGCCCGGGCACCCTCTCGACGGCTCTGCGTGGCGCCGAGGACGGCGAAGGCCGCCGCGCCGCTCGCCGTCCCCCACAGCCCCCACGCCGCGAGCACGGCCGTGGCGTCTCCGCCGGGCAGCCCGATCGCACACCAACCGACCACCCAGGCGCTCGCCGCGGGGAGGAGCATCCGGAGGTCGCGCACCTCAGAGCGCCACGAGCTGTTCGAGGCCCGCGAAGACCGTGTCGCCGATGCCGGCCACGTCGAGCAGCTGGTCGACCGAGGTGAACGGCCCGTTGACGTCGCGCCAGTCGATGATGCGCTGCGCGAGCGCAGGGCCGATGCGCGGAAGGGTGTCGAGCTCGGCGATGCCTGCGCTGTTCAGGTGCACGAGGCCGTCGGCGGCGCCCGGAGCCGGTGCCCCGCCACCGGTCGCCGCGGGTGGCGGCACCTGGCCGACCACCGGCACGGCGAGCTGCTCGCCGTCGACGAGCAACCGCGCGAGGTTCACACCGGCCGGATCCGCGTCGGCCGCGAACCCTCCCGCCGCGGCCACGGCATCGACGACCCGCGAACCCGCCGCGAGCTCGACGAGCCCAGGGCTGACGACCGCGCCGAGCACGTGCACGAGCACGGACGGCGCGCCCACCGTCGAGGAAGGCTCGGCCGAGGCATCCGCTCGCAGTTCGCCGGATGCCTCGATGCGCTCCTGTTCGCCGCCGCCACCTGCCCCGAACGACATGAGCGCTGAGAGGGCCACGGCGAGCACGAACAGCACGACCGCCGCCCCGACGGCCACCCGCACGCGCGGGCCGGCTCGTCGCGCCGACGGATCGAGCACGGCGAGCGGGTCGTCGGCATCGCGTGCGGGCATGCTGGCACGCTAGATCGACCGCCGCCGGTCGAACCGGCGCTGAGGACCGCTCAGTGCACCCGACGCGACATCCGCACCCTGTCGAGGAGGAGTCGCGCCGAGAGACCAGCCCTCCGCCGCGATGAGGTTTCGCGCGGCGCGCCGTGTTCGTCGCACCGAAGGTTCCCACTGCACGACGGCACCGGAGCTGCACAGCTGGAAGGCAGCGCCGCCTCCGGTACGCAGAACGAGCGCCGACTACTTCCGGTTCAGCACCGGCCGGTGCTCGGCGAGCAGCCTGTCCTCGAGCTCCTCGGCGTCGATGGCCGAGTCGCAGACGGTCCACGCGATCGTGCACTCGCCCAGCCAGGCACGGACGGACGCAGCCTGCTCCGGCGTCACCTTCTCGCGGTTCCTCCCGCCCGTGACGGTCGTCGGGATCTCGAAGAGCAGCTCGCAGACGTTCCGCCGCAGCGAGGAGCCGCCCAGGCTGACTCCGCCACCGAGGTGCTTGCCCCAGACCCGCTTCCGAAGTGACGACGCCGTGCCGACGTACGTCACCTCGCCGTCGCGTCGCCAGAGGTAGACACCGGGCTCGACCGGCACCTCATCCCTGACGAGCGCTGCGACATCGACAGCGGGCGCAGCGAGCAGCGCCTGCCAGTCGGCCGAGAGCGGAGCCTTCGTCGCGTACTGCGTCATGAAGTCGGTCCAGACTGTTCGCCCGGTTTCACGACGATGCGATTGCCGTGGATGTCGCCCTGACCCGTGTCCTCGATGATCCACGTCGTGGAATCCTCGTCGACCGGCCACTCGGCGCGGTGAGGCCGACGGCCGAGGTAGTTCTGCTCGTACGCCTCGAGCGCGCCGCGGCCGGGCTCCTGCGCCGGCGGTCCGGCTCGCTTCGTGAAGATCCTGATCACCATGCCGACGCCGATCGTGCCCCAGAGCGCCGCTGCGATCCATGGTCCGGCCGATTCAGGGAACAGCACGAGGAGGACCGCAACCCCCGCAAGACTCGCGATCGCGACGCCGACACGACGCCCGAACCGCCGGTCAGCATCGGCCGACTCTGGCTCGACGGCAAGGCCACCAGGCCTTGGTGACCCGCGCCCGCACCTACGCCCCGCGCTCAAGCCGGCCACCACGGCGAGCCGATTCACGCCCGCTTCAGAGAGGGCCGCTATGACTTCCCCAACTCGGACCGTCGCTCAGACAGCTTCAAGTCTATGCCCTCAACTCGGATTCTCCTCGCCGCCGGTGTCGCGATTGCGCCCATCTTCCTCGCCATAGCTCTGGCGCAGATGGCGCTACGTCCAGGCTTCGACATCACCCGACATGCAGTGAGCTCGCTCACCAACGGCGATCTCGGCTGGGTACAGACGTTGAACTTCGTTGTTACCGGCGCCTTGGCGATCTTGTTCGCAGTCGGTGTGGTGCCTTCATCGCCCTCATCGCCGCACGCTTCGTGTTCGCCCGCCGCTTCTTCGGAAACGCGCGGGCATGGGCCGAGTACACCATGGTCACGGGACTGTTGGCAACCGTACTAATCATCGCGGGCACGGCCGTCTTCGTAGCAGCGACAGGGATCTTCTATCGTGCGGTGGGGGTTGTGACGTTCACATGGCTGTCAGCGGTGGCCGTCCGACTTTTCCGACGATCCAACTCGCATGGGGAGAGACTCATCTCTGACGGCGGCCGGAGATGAAGGGGCATCCATACACTGACGATAGGTGCTCCTCCGTAGCATTCGTCGTATGCGAGTGTTGATCGTGGAGGACGACCCCCGGATGGCCGAGGCTCTCCGAGCCGGCCTGCGCTCAGAAGCGATGGCCGCGGACATCGCCGGTGACGGTGACACCGCATTGGAACTGCTGAGCCTCAACACGTACGACATCGCCGTGCTCGACCGGGACATCCCCGGGCCATCGGGTGACGAAGTCGCCGAGCATATCGTGGCGTCCGGGAGCGGCACACCGATCCTGATGTTGACCGCGGCGGATCGGATCGACGACAAGGCGTCCGGGTTTCAGCTCGGTGCCGACGACTACTTGACCAAACCGTTCGACCTGCAGGAACTGGTGCTCCGGATCCGCGCCCTCGATCGTCGTCGCGCCTTCATCCGGCCGCCGGTGCGGGAGGTCGCAGGGCTGCGGCTGGACGCGTTCCGTCGCGAGGTGTACCGGGACGGACGCTACGTCCGGTTGACGCGAAAGCAGTTCGCGGTGCTCGAAGTGCTGGTCGCGGCCGACGGCGGTGTGATCAGCGCCGAGGAACTGTTGGCGCAGGCATGGGACGAGAATGCCGACCCCTTCACCAACGCGGCGCGGTTCACCGTCTCGACACTGCGCAAGCGACTCGGCGAACCTTGGGTCATCGTTACCGTTCCTGGGGTCGGATACCGCATCGACACCGCCACTGACGTCGATGCCAGAGGTGTAACAGGAAGCGGTGACCGTGAGTAGGCGGCGCGGGTTGAGCGTCCGAGCCAAGTTCACTCTCAGTTACGCCGGCTTCCTCCTTGTCGCCGGCATCCTGATCATCAGTGTGGTCTGGCTTTTTCTCCTCCGTGAACGGTCGAGCCTCTACCTCCCGCCGCTCGAAGACTTCTTGCTCATCTTGAGCCCACGCAACTTCGGGCCACGGGTCTTCAGCCCCGCGGCGATCGCGTTGCTGCTGCTGTTGCTGGTGATTGGTCTGGTCGGGGGTTGGATTCTGGCGGGGCGAATGCTTGCACCGTTGACGCGGATCACGACTGCGGCGCGGAGGGCTTCCCGCGGGTCTCTCGCACACCGAGTCGAGATGGAGGGGCATCAGGATGAGTTCCGCGAGCTCGCCGACACGTTCGACACCATGCTCGCGCAACTCGAATCCCAAGTCGCCGAGCAGCAACGCTTCGCCGCAAACGCCTCCCACGAATTGCGCACGCCTCTCGCTGTCATGCAGACCATGCTCGACGTCGCCCTACAAGACCCGAGCTCAGACGGACGAGAAGAACGCCTGCGTGCGGTGAACGCCCGGGCGATCGCCCTCACTGAAGCGCTGCTGCTTCTCAGTCGCGCCGACCAGCGATCTTTCACGCCCGAAGAGGTCGACCTGTCCTTTGCCGCCGAGGAGGCCGCGGAGATCCTGCTTCCGCTGGCAGAGAAGCTGCACGTTTCCCTCGAGCTTGCGGGCGGCCCGGCCGTCACCCGTGGATCACGGACCTTGCTGCCGCAGATGGTCACGAACCTCGTGCAGAACGCCATCGTGCACAACCTTGCGGAGAATGGCACGGTGCAGATCATGACCACCGCAGGAACCGAGGCTGTCGTGTTGTCCATCGAGAACACGGGCGAACTGCTCAGTGCCGAAGGGGTTTCGACACTCACCGAACCCTTCCAGCGCGGTACTGAACGCATCCACAGCGACCAGGCAGGTCTGGGGCTCGGCCTCGCGATCGTGCAGCGCATTGTCCGAGCTCATGACGGCACGCTCAATCTAAGTGCGCGTGATGCCGGGGGGCTGCGCGTCACGGTTAAGCTGCCGGCACCGTAACTGCCGACATGACCTGAGATCGGACGGCTCATGCGGCCAGGCGGTCGGCGGCCATCGTGATCGGGAAGTCGAAGTAGGTATCGGGGTGCGGCTCGTCCACCAGTGTGTAGTGCCACCATTCCGAGTCGTAGCGCGCGAAGCCGCTGTGCTCCATGACCTCGCAGAGACGGCGACGATTCACCGCCTCCGGGGAGGAGATCCCGATCGCGCCATGATGCGAGATCGGATCCATGAGGTCATGGTCGCCACCCATGCTCGCCAGCTCACCAGTATCCAATCGGAACAAGGTCAAATCCACCGTGCTGCCCCGGCTGTGGCCTGAGCGCTCCGCAACGTAGCCCTGCTCGAACATTTCTGATCGGCTGATGTTCGGGTAATAACGCGGCTTCTTCCTGCCATCCTCGGGTTCCCGTGACCAACGGATGAAGCGGTCCACTGCGTGCTGTGGGCGATAGCCGTCCCAGAGCAGCACGCCGAAGCCGAGCGCGACCGCCTGTTCCTGTGCCCGAGCGAGCGCCGCGCACAGCGCGCGGGTGCCGACGATCCGATTCACGAGGTAGCCGTCGACTGGCCTACCTGTGAAGTTATCCCAGGTAGCGTACTTGGCGTCCCACCGGATGCCGGGCACGAGCTCGTCCACGAACACGAAGTCGCCGCCATTCATCGGTCGCCCCGCTCCATCGCGTCCGACACGAGCCGATCGATCACTTCGGACAACGACAGCCCGGCGGCAGCCATCATCCGTGGGTACCGGCTGTAGGAAGTCAGGCCGGGCAAAGTATTGACTTCGTTGAGGAGCAGCCGCCCGTCGTCAGCGAGGAACAGATCGACCCTGGCGAGCCCACGACAGCCCAGAGCGCGATAGACCGCCTTCGCGGTCTCAACTACTCTCAACCGCTCGTCCTCGGAGATATCCGCGGGGACGATGAACGCCGAGTTCTCCGAACCGGACTCTGGCGACTCCTCCTGGTGGATCCGGAAGAAGCCGTGCGACAGCGCCACCCGATCGACCTCGCCAATGAGGAGATCAGATCCGTCACCCAAGATTGCGCAACCCACTTCCCGACCGACGACAGCTTGCTCGATCAGGATCCTGGTGTCGTATTTCCGAGCGGCCTTGAGCGCAGCCGCCAGATCTTCGGCCCCGGTCACCTTCGTGACGCCGAACGAGGATCCAGAGCGGGCCGGCTTCACAAAGACCGGATAGTGGAACTGGCTCGGGTCCACCTGCTCGTGGGCCTCGACGTTCCGGAACTCTGGCGTCGGGATTCTCGCGCCGCGCACGACAGCGTAGGTGAGCGCCTTGTCCATGCAGAGTGCGGAACTCGACACGTCGCAGCCGACATATGGGATGCCGGAGAGCTCGAGCAGGCCTTGGATCGCACCATCCTCACCGAACTTCCCGTGCAGTACAGGAAACACAACGTCGAGGCGGATCCGCTCGTGCCGGTCGCCGACGAGCACGAGCAGTCCAAGGACACTCCGATCCGGGGACAGCGTGGCGCTTCGGAACTCCCCTTCGCTCAGATCCGGGCCGTCGCAGAGACGCCACTCGCCTTCGGTCGTGATGCCGATCCAGTACGGTTCATACCTGTTGGGATCGAGGCTCTGGGCGACCTCTCGCGCGGACTTGATAGATACGGGGTGCTCCTCGGATGCGCCACCGAAGAGGATCCCGATCTTCGTCTTCTTCATGATGTTCTCGCTTTCTCGTAGTTCACGCAGTTGCGAAGCGTGTTCTCAATCACGTCGCGCAGAGCGTGATCGGTGTGGAACGCCGTGTGCGGGGTGATCAGCACATTCGGCATGCCCTGCAGCTTCTCGAGCGAGCGGTGCTCGACCCGCTGGCCGCGACGATCGGTGTAGAAGACCCCTTCCTCGCCTTCGAGGACATCCAGCGCCGCGCCCCCGAGATGCCCCCACTCCAGAGCCCGGATGAGCGCGTCCGTATCGAGCAACGCACCGCGCGCGGTGTTGACCACGATCGCGCCATGCTTCATCCGAGCGATGCGATGTCGGTTGAGCAGATGATGGGTCTCCGGGGTCAGCGGAGTGTGCAGCGTGACGATGTCGCTGCTACCGAGCAGTGCGTCCAGGGCGACATGATCGACGGATGCGGTGGCGCTCACATCGTGTGTGAGGATTCGGCAGCCGAAACCCGAGAGACGATCGATGACCGCGGTTCCGATGCGTCCAGTCCCGATCACCCCGACGGTCAGATCGCGGAGCTCTCTGCCCCGAGTCTCACTCAATCGGTAGTCGTGGGCATCCACACGTCGCACGCCGGCTGCCGCCCGGCGCAGCACCATCAGCATCAGCATCAGGGTGTAGTCGGCCACGCTGTCGGGTGAGTAGGCGACAGTGCCGACGGTGATGCCGACGCTCGCCGCATAGTCCACGTCGAGGTGATTGCTCCCGATGCTTCTCGTGGAGATGTACTCGACACCCACGTTGCGGAGCGCGGAGAGTGTGGTGTTCGAGACGTGTGTCTTGTGGTCGATGCTCACGTGCCGATTGCCCGCGGCGAGGTGTGTCGTGGCTTCCGACACGGCCTCGTGAGTGACCACCGCCAAGATCCCGTGACGGGGTGCTAGATCGCGGAGCAACGCGGTCTCGTCGGAGCTGCACCCGTAGGCGGTCACCCCCACCGGGACCTCGGACGGGGCCCTCGCCAATTCGCGCACTGGGTGTCCAGATGCGCCCACATTTGATTCTTTGCGTGCGTTCATACGTTCAACTGAACGCCCGACCAAGTTGTCAGCCCGTATCCGAATTCCATTACGCGGGCGCCACAATGGAGACGCGCACACCGTGAGGCCTCGAGTCGAGCCCCGTCACAACGCGTGGCCGTCACGTCTATCGACTTCGACCAGGCCGAGCTGAATCAGGCCACGCAGGACACCGATAAGCCGAAGGTCTTACTGCTGCATCCGCGCCTGTCAGCACCGGCTGTCTGCTCGGGACGCCGCAAGCACTTCAGCAGAGTCGGCGCTGCTGCACTACCTTGCCCAACCTGGCTGCTGATCCCCCAGAGCTCAGTCTTCCGCGGCGAGGCGCTCGATTACATAGTCGGGAACATTGACGCCGACCGAGAGGCTGGGACTCCAGTCGATGCCGAGCTGCTCGGCAGCGTCCTGAGCTTCGAGCACGGCGAGCGGGTCGACGGCGTCGCGTGCGGGCATGCTGGCACGCTAGGCCGAGCGCCGTCGGTCCAACCGCCCCAGAGCACCGTTCAGTGCACCCGTCGCGACATCCTCACACTGTCGAGGAGGAGTCGCGTCGAGGAATCAGCCCTTCGTCGCGATGTTCACGAGGCGCGGCGCGCGGACGATCACGTTGACGATCTCACGCTCGCCGATGGAGCGGGCGACCGCCGCCGACGCACGCGCCATCGCCTCGAGCTCGTCGCCCGAGATCTTCGGCGACACCTCGAGTCGGTCGCGCACCTTGCCGTCGACCTGCACGATGGCCGTGACCGACTCCTCGACGAGGAGCGCCGGGTCGGCCTTGCGCCACGGCACGAGCGCGACGGTCGGCTCGTAGCCGAGGCGCTGCCACATGTCTTCTGCGGTGAACGGGGCGAAGAGGTCGAGGATCATCGCCGTGACCTCCGCCGCCTCGCGGACCGCCGCGTCACCCGCGCCGGCGCCGGAGTCGATCGCCTTGCGTGTGGCGTTCACGAGCTCCATGAGCCGTGCCACGACGACGTTGAACTTGAACGCCTCGACGAGGCCAGGAGCGTCGGCGAGCAGACGGTGGGTGACCCGGCGGAGCGCCGGATCGCCCGTCTTCCACTCGATGTCGGGGCTCGAGGTGACCTCGCCCGAGATGCGCCAGGCGCGGGCCAGGAACTTCGAGGCGCCGACCGGTGAGACGTCGGCCCAGTCGATGTCGTCTTCGGGCGGACCCGCGAACGCGAGCGTGACGCGCAGGGCGTCGGCGCCGTGCGCCTGCAGCTCGCTCGCGAACTCCACCAGGTTGCCCTTGGACTTCGACATCTTGGTGCCGTCCATGATGACCATGCCCTGGTTGAGCAGCGACGTGAACGGCTCGGTGAAGCTCAGGTAGCCGAGGTCGAAGAGCACCTTCGTGATGAAGCGCGAGTACAGCAGGTGCAGGATGGCGTGCTCGACACCGCCGACGTACTGGTCGACGGGCGCCCACTTCTCGGCCTCGGCCGGGTCGAAGGCGCGCTCGTCGCTGTTGGGGTCGAGGTAGCGCAGGTAGTACCACGACGAGTCGACGAAAGTGTCCATGGTGTCGGAGTCGCGGCGAGCCGCTCCCCCGCAGTTCGGGCACGCGACGTTGACCCAGTCCTCCGCGGCGCCGAGCGGGCTCGCGCCCTTCGGCTTCAGATCGAGGCCCGCGGCATCCGGCAGTCGAACCGGCAGGTCGGCCTCGGGGACCGGCACCTCGCCGCACGACGGGCAGTGGATGATCGGGATCGGCGTGCCCCAGTAGCGCTGGCGCGAGATCAGCCAGTCGCGCAGGCGGTAGTTCTTCGACGAGCGGCCGAGGCCGCGCTCGGCGAGGATCTCGATCACGCGGCGGATCGCGTTGGACTTCGAGAGACCGTCGAGCGGACCGGAGTTGATGAGGCGGCCCTCGCCCGCGAGCGCGACGCCGGTCGACGCCGGGTCCTCGAGCTGGAGGTCGTCGGGCAGGTACGGGTCGCCGTTCTCGTCGAGCGGGATCACCGGGATCACGCCCGTGACAGGGGCGTTCGTGTCGACGACGACGCGCACGGGAAGCTCGAAGGCGCGTGCGAAGTCGAGGTCGCGCTGGTCGTGCGCGGGCACCGCCATGATCGCGCCGTGGCCGTAGTCGGCGAGCACGTAGTCGGCGGCCCAGATCGGCAGGCGCTCGCCGTTGACCGGGTTGATCGCGTAGCGCTCGAGGAAGACACCCGTCTTCGGCCGGTCGGTCGCGAGTCGATCGATGTCGCTCTCGGCGCGAACCGAGTCGACGTAGTCCTGGAAGCGCATGCGCACCTCGGCGGAGGCGCCGCGCGCGAGCTCGGCCGCGAGGTCGGAGTCGGGCGCGACGACCATGAAGGTGGCGCCGTAGAGGGTGTCGGGGCGCGTCGTGAACACCGGGATGCGCTCTTCGCGACCTTCGATCTCGAACTCGACGTCGGCGCCCGAGGAGCGGCCGATCCAGTTGCGCTGCATCGAGAGCACCTTCGACGGCCACGCGCCCTCGAGCTGGTTCAGGTCGTCGAGCAGGCGGTCGGCGTAGTCGGTGACGCGGAAGTACCACTGCGTGAGGGCCTTCTTCGTGACGACCGCGCCGCAGCGCTCGCAGTGCCCGTCGATGACCTGCTCGTTGGCGAGCACCGTCTGGTCGTTGGGGCACCAGTTGACCTGGCCCGCCTTGCGATAGGCGATGCCCTGCTCGTAGAGCTTCAGGAACAGCCACTGGTTCCACTTGTAGTACTCGGGGTCGCTCGTGTGCAGCTCACGCGACCAGTCGAACGACGGCGCGTACTGGCGGAACGAGCGCTTCTGCTGCTCGATGTTCGCGTAGGTCCAGCCGCTCGGGTCGATGCCCCGCTTGATGGCGGCGTTCTCGGCGGGCAGGCCGAAGGAGTCCCAGCCGACCGGGTGCAGCACGTCGAAGCCCTGGTGGCGCCAGTAGCGGGCCACAGTGTCGCCGTAGCCGAACGCTTCGGCGTGACCCATGTGCAGGTCGCCGGAGGGGTACGGGAACATGTCGAGGATGTACTTGCGCGGCCTCGTGTCGCCGGGGAGTCCGGCGCGGAACGGCTCGGACTCGTCCCACACGGGAAGCCACTTCGCCTGGATGGCGGCGAAGTCGTACGCGCCGGCTTCGGCGTGCGCTGGGTCCTGGTCGTGTGCCACGTGACTCTCAATCGTGTATCGCTCGGGGAGGGCTTCCGGGCGCGCCGGATCACGGCGCACTCGGACATCCAGCCTACTCACTCCGAGGCGGGCATCTCCGCGCCGAGCACCGCGAGCAGCGCGCGCGCCTTGATGCGCGTCTCCTCGACCTCTTCGGCTGCGACCGAGAGCGCGGTGATTCCGCCGCCGGTGCCGATGGATGCACCCGACGGCGTGAGCACGATCGAGCGGATCACCATCGCGAGGTCGGCGCTGCCGTCGACGCCGAGGTAGCCGAATGCACCCGAGTAGACGCCCCTCGGCCCCTGCTCGAGCTCGTGCAGGATCGACATGGCGCTGCGTTTCGGCGCCCCGGTCATGGAGCCGGCGGGGAACGCCGACTGCACGACGTCGAGCGCGGTGAGCGGATGCCGCAGCCGCGCGGTCACCGTCGAGACCAACTGGTGCACGTGCGCGTACTCCTCGACGTCGAGGAGGCTCGGCACCTCGACGCTGCCGAGCTCGGCGATGCGGCCGAGGTCGTTGCGCATGAGGTCGACGATCATGAGGTTCTCGGCGCGCTCCTTCTCGCTCTCGACGAGCTCACGGCGAAGCGCCGCGTCGGCGACGGGATCCGCGCTCCGCGGCCGGGTGCCCTTCATCGGCTTCGTCGAGACGAGCCCGCCGGGCTCGACGAGGAGGAACTGCTCGGGCGAGGCGCTCAGCAGCGCGGTGTCGCCGAATCGCAGGTAGCCGCCGTGGTGGCTCGGGCTCGAAGCGCGAAGCGCCAGGTAGGCGGCGGCCGGGTCGGGATGCACGTCGACCTCCACCCGGTTCGTGAGGCAGAGCTGGTACGCGTCGCCGCGGACGATCGCGGCCTGGCACTCGGCGATGAGCCGCGTGTAGTGCTGGGCGTCGTGCCGCCAACGCACAGCAGGTTCGGGTGCGGGTGACGTCACCGCAGCGGCATCCGCTGGGACCCGGTCGTCGTCGAGTGCACCGACGGCGGCTTCGACCGCATCGGCCCACGCCTCCCCCACAGCCGTCGACACGGAATCGAGCCAGACGAGGCGCACGGCTCCGGCACCGTGGTCGAAGACGATCGCCCGGTCGACGAAGAGGAATGCCGCATCCGGTGTCTCGGCCGGCTCCGCCGACACCTCGTTCAGGAGGGCGCCGAGTTCGTACCCGAACCATCCGATCCACCCCAGCACGCCAGGGGCCGCCACGCCGACGCGCTCGACCGCCGCGTCCCGGAACCCGTCGGCCAACACCTCGAAGACGGATGCCTCGCGCGTCGCCTCGCCCGGATCCGCACTGGCGGGCCTGCTCCGCGTGACGGTGCCGCGCATTGCATCGGCGGTCACGAACTCGCTCGCGGCGTGGGCGACGGCGAGCACGCTGATGCCCGACACTGCCTCCGCTCCGCCGTCGAGCCACACCGCGTACTCGGAATCGGCGATCAGGTCCCGGAAGACGAGTTCGGGGTCGCGCCACGCGGTGAGCAAGCGGGATCGGATGCGACGCGACACCCTCCCAGCCTAGGACGCCGACGACGGCCGACAGGGCGACGCGATCGCTCGCGCCGCCCCGTCGGTGCCGATGGTCAGCGGAGAGCGCGGTTGCCCTTGAACTCCCAGTCGACCTGGCCGACCGCCTTGCCCTTGCCCGTGCCGTTGACCGCGGAGGTCGTCTCGGCGAAGGTGAGCGTCGAGTGGGCGATCGCATCCGCCATCAGGCCGAGCGTGTCCTCGTCGATGTTCGCGATGTCATCGCACGCGGCGTGGTAGCAGGGGTCGTACGGCTCGCCGGCGGTACCGCCGAAGTGCGCCGCCTCCTCAGCGGACTTGATCCCCTCGGCGCCGGTGAACAGGCCGTCCGCCGGGATGCCCGCCTCGATGAAGCCGAAGTAGTCGCTGCGACCGTCGAAGTCGGTCGGCGCGGACGGCTCGCCCTGACTGCCGAAGAAATCGGTGAAGACGTCTTCGATCTCTGCGGACCCGTTCGGCCCCGCAGTGCCGAGGGCGTCGCCGTCACCGTCGTAGACGAAGTTCACCGAGTTCGGCGAACCCACCATGTCGAAGTTGAGGTTCAGCGCGGTGTCCTTGATCTCACGCGGCGTGAGCTGCGACACGTAGTAGCTGCTACCTCATGATGTCGTCGAGGGATAGGGGTGTTCCTCGCCGACGCGGCCGTCTACGATCGTCACCACGCGATCGACGAGCGCGGGATCGACCGGGGCGTGCGAGATGAGCACGACGCTGCTGCCCGAACGGCTTGCGGCGTCGGTCAGGTCACGCAGCAGCGCGTCGGCGCGCGCGGGGTCGACGCTCGCCGTCGGCTCGTCGAGCACGAGCACCGGGAACCGAGCGAGCATCGCGCGGGCCAGCGAAAGACGTTGCGCCTGCCCGCCCGAGACGAGTGCGCCGCGCTCGCCGACCTTGGCGCCAAGCCCGCCGCGCTCCTCGACCCAGTCCCGCAGGCCCACTCGGTCAAGCACCTCGAGCAGTTCGTCGTCGCTCGCCGTGTCACGGGCGAAGATGAGGTTCTGTCGCACGTCCTCGTCGAAGAGCCACGGTCGCTGCTCGACGAGGCCGACGATGCCGCGCACGTCGGCGGGGTCGAGGGTCGAAGCCTCGATGCCGTCGAGACGATACGAGCCCGCGTAGTCGAGGAAGCGCACGAGCACGTGGGCGAGGGTGGTCTTGCCTGCGCCCGATCCACCGCGCACAAGGAGCCGCTCGCCGGGTGCGATCGCGAGATCCACGCGGGTGAGCGCCGCTCCCCTGCCGTCGTCGGCACCCGCGGTCGGCGCTGCTCCGGACTCGTCGACGGCGGCGGTCGCGACGACCGGCCAGCTCGCCCGCACGCCGCGCAGCTCGATCATCGGCGGCGCATCGCCCCTCGGCGGGGTCGCCGGGGAAGTCGGCATGACGGGGATGCCGTCCGGCACGGTGTCGGGCACCGCCCCGGCGACCCGCGCGGCGCTCGCGCGGGCGAGTCGGAGCGCCGATGCCGCGAGTGGCACGGCCGTCGCGACCTCGGCGATCGCGAGCGGCACGAGGCAGAGCACGGCGAAGGTCGGGCCGTCGATGCGGCCGCCCTGCAGGAGCGGTGCGGCCGCGGCGAGGCTCGCGGCCACAGCGAACCCGCCGATGGCGCTCATGGCCGCCGCGGCGACGCCCGTCGCCGCAGCCCGCGCCCGTGTCGCGCGGGCGTACCTGGTCCCGACTTCGTCGATGCGGCGACGCCCGGTGCCCGAGGCGTCGAACGCGACGAGCACGTCGAGCGCCTGCACGTGCTCGACGATCGCAGCCTGCAACTCGCCGCGGAGCGGTGCCGTCGTGCGCTCCGCCCGTGCGACAGCGCGCTGCTGCACGAGAAGCGCCGCGCCGATGCCGACGACGAGGCAGACGAGCACGGCGACGGCCGACTGCGGTGCGATGAGCCAGATGCCGACGACGGCGGCCACGAGCACGATCACGGCGCTCACGAGCGGTTGAACCGCCCGCAGCGGGACGTTCTGCAGCTCGTCGACATCGCTCACGAACCGATCGAGCAACTCGCCGCGGCGGGTCGCGGCGATGCCGTCGGGCGCGATCGGGAGCATGCGCTCGTACACGTTCGCACGAATCGTCGCGAGCTGCCGGAATGAGGCGTCGTGCCCCGTCAGCCGCTCGAGGTACCGGAACACCGAGCGACCGAGCGCGAACGCCCGCACTCCGACGATCGCAACCGAGAGGTAGAGCACGGGCGGCTGTTCGGCTGCACGGGCGATCAGCCAGGCCGAGCACGCGAGCAGCACGATGGTCGATCCGGCTGAACCGATGCCGAACAGCACGGCGGGGGCGAGTCGGCGCGGGCTCGGGATGGAGCGGCGCAGCATGGCGCGCGCGGGATCAGACATGCGCGGGGTCCAGTTCGATGATGCGGTCGGCACGGGTGGCGAGCGCGGCACGGTGGGTCGAGACGATGACGATGCGGCCCTCTGAGGCGAGCTCCACGAGCGCATCGCCGAGTGCCGACTCGCGCGCGGCGTCCTGTGCCGAGGTCGGTTCGTCGAGGAGCAGCAGCCGAGCGTCGCGCGCGAGGAGACGATGCATCGCCCGAGCCGTCGCCACTCGCTGGGCCTGGCCGCCCGAGAGGCCGGAGCCGCCCGGCCCGAGCCGAAGCCCGACGTCGAGCTCGACGCCGGCGAGCCGGCACGCACGGGTGCAGAGCGCGGGATCGGCGTCTTCATCGCCGAGCCGCACGTTCGAGGCGATCGTGCCGGCGAGGAGCGTCGGCGCCTGACCAGACCATGCCATCTTCGACCTGGTGCCGACGTCGGCGCCGGCACCCAGCACCGAGCCGTCGAGCCGCGCATCGCCCTCGATCGACGTGAAGCCGAGCAGCGCGGCGAACAGGCTCGACTTGCCGGAGCCGCTCTCCCCCGTCACCGCGACGAGATCGCCTCGCTCGGCTTCGAGGTCGAAGCCGTCGAGCACGACCCGGTCGCCGCGGAGGACCCGGATGCCGCGGAGGTGCAGCCCCGCACCGGCATCCGCAGCTGCGCCGGCGTGAGCGCCCGCACGCACCGACGCCCTGTTCGCGTCCTCGGCCGCGTCGAGCAGGTCGAAGGCGTCCACCGACGCGGCGACCCCCTCGGTCGACGCGTGGAAGGCGGCGCCGACGTTCCGGAGCGGCAGGAAGACCTCGGGCGCGACCACCAGCACGAAGAGTCCGGCGATGAGCGTCATGTCGCCCGCGACGAGCCGCAGTCCGATCGAGACGGCGACGAGCGCCACCGAGAGGCTCGCGGCGAACTCGAGGGTGAAACCCGAGAGGAAGGTGATCCGCAGCACCTTCATGGTGTGCGAGCGGTAGTCGTCGGTGACCGCCCTGATGCGGGCGGTCTGCCGGTCCGCACGGCGGAAGAGGAGCAGCGTCGACAGGCCGCCGACCACCTCGAGGAACCCGCGCGAGAGCGTTGCGAGGCTCTCCCACTGGCGCCGCTGCACGACCTGGGTGGCCATGCCGATGAGCGCCATGAAGACGGGGATGAGCGGCAGCACGATCACGAGCACGAGCCCCGACAGCGGGTCGGCGATCCACGCCATCGCGATGAGGATCGGCGTGACGACGATCGTCGACACGAGCTGCGGCAGGTACTGCCCGAAGTACGCGTCGAGGGCGTCGAGCCCCGGGCCGAGCAGCGTCGCGATGCGCGCCGTCGGGAAGTCGGGAAGCCCCTCGGGCTGGGCCTCGAGCGCTGCGAGCAGCTCGCTGCGGAGCTCGGCCTTCACCCGGGTGGCGCCGGCGGAGCCCACCACGTCCCAGAGCCAGGCGGCAACGGCGCGAACGGATGCCGCGGCGACGAGCAGCACGAGGAACGGCATGCCGTCGGCCATCTGCATGCCGTCGATGAACCCCGTCACGAGCGAGGCGAGCGCCCACGCGAACGCCACGATGGCGGCGCTCTGCACGAGGGCGAGGGCGCCGCCCGCGGCGAGGAAGCCGCGGGCGGCACGCGAGCGGCGGAGGAGCCGCGGATCGAGCGGTTTCACCTAGTGCGCTGCCGCCTCGATCGACGCGCGGGAGACGCGCTTGCGGAACACCCAGTACGTCCACCCCTGGTACAGCAGCACGAGCGGGAGGAAGACCACGGCCACCCAGCTCATGACGGTGAGCGTGTAGGTCGTGCTCGAGGCGTTGACGATCGTGAGGCTGTTCGCCGGATCGTTCGACGCCGGCATGACGTCGGGGAACAACGCGGCGAACAGCGCGAGCACCGCCGCGGCGACCGTGATGGCGAGCAGGGTGAAGGCGACGCCCTCCGCTCCACGCAGGTTCGCGAGCCATCCGCCGATCAGGGCGACCGCCGCCAGGCCGGCGAGGATCCAGAACCAGAGGGTGCCGAACGCGAGTCCGGTCCAGAGGAGGAATGAGGCGGCGACGACGATCGTGATGATGCCCGACTTCGTCGCGAGTCGTCGGGCCCGCTCGCGCAGCTCGCCCTCGGTCTTCAGCGACGCGAAGACCACGCCGTGGGTGAAGAAGAGGAGGAGCGTCGTGAGGCCGCCGAGCAGCGCGTACGGGTTCAGCAGGTCGAAGAGCGTGCCCGTGTAGTTGTGGTCGGCATCGAGCGGCACGCCCTGCACGATGTTGGCGAACGCGACGCCCCAGAGCAGTGCCGGCACCGCCGAGCCGACGACGATCATGCCGTCGAACCATTTCTTCCACCGCGATTCGGGGCGCTGGTGGCGGTACTCGAATGAGACGCCGCGAGCGATGAGCGCGAGGAGGATGAGGAGCAACGCGAGGTAGAACCCCGAGAAGAGCGTGGCGTACCACTCGGGGAACGCCGCGAAGAGGGAGGCTCCTGCGACGATCACCCACGTCTCGTTCAGGTCCCAGACGGGGCCGATCGTGTTGATGAGCACGCGGCGGTCGGTGTCGTCCTTCCCGAGGAACGGGAGGGACATGCCGATGCCGAAGTCGAAGCCGTCGAGCACGAAGTAGCCGACGAACAGGAAGGCGACGATCCAGAACCAGAGCACTGTGAGATCCATGGTGTGTCCTCCTTAGTAGACCGTCGAGGCGGGTTCGACGCGACCGGTTTCGGGATCGGGTTCGCCGAGCTCCGGTGGGCCCTTCTTGATGGCCCGGATGATGAGGCGCACCTCGACGACGGCGAGGATGCCGTAGATGAGGGTGAACGCCACGAGTGAGATCAGCACGTCGAGTCCGCTCACGTTCGGCGAGACCGCCGACTCGGTGGGCAGGAGGCTGAACACGATCCAGGGCTGCCGGCCCATCTCGGTGAAGATCCAGCCGACGATCATCGCTGAGAGCGAGAGCGGGAAGCTCCAGATCGCGACCTTCCAGATCCATGCCTGCTTCGGCATGCGGCCCTTGCGGGTGAGCCAGAGGCCGACCACGGCGACGAGCACGTGAGCGAGGCCGAGACCGATCATCCAGCGGAACGACCAGTAGGTCACCCAGATGATGGGCGTGTAGTCACCGGGTCCGTAGAGCTCCTGGTACTGCGCCTGCAGGTCGTTGATGCCTTCCACGCAGCCGTCGAAGGTGTGCGTCGACAGGAAGGACAGCAGGTACGGCACGCGGATGGAGAAGAGCTCGCTCGATCCGTCGGGCGTGCCGAGGGTGAAGAGCGAGAACGAGGCATCCGCCCCGCATGCGGTGTCGTACATCGCCTCGGCTGCGGCCATCTTCATCGGTTGGGTCGCCACCATGGCGAGGCTGAGCTGGTCGCCGAAGAGGGTCGTGAGGATGCCGGAACCGACCATGACCCAGAGGCCGAACTTCAGGGCGGGGCGCATCGAGTCGAGGTGCTGGTTGCGGGCGAGGTGCCAGGCCGCTGCGCTGATGATGAGGCCGGACGCCACCATGAAGCTCGCCGCGATCGTATGCGGGAAGGCCGCGAGCGCCACGGGGTTCGCCAGCAGCGCGCCGATGTCGACCAGTTCGGCGCGCCCTCGTTCGACGTTCATCTCGTAGCCGACCGGATTCTGCATGAACGCGTTCGCTGCGATGATGAAGTAGGCCGACACGATGGAACCGATGGCGGTGCACCAGATCGTCGCGAGGTGGATACCGCGGGGCAGTTTGTCCCAGCCGAAGATCCAGAGGCCGATGAAGGTCGCTTCGAAGAAGAAGGCGAGCAGGCCCTCGAGCGCGAGCGGGGCGCCGAAGACGTCGCCGACGAAGCGCGAGTACTCAGACCAGTTCATGCCGAACTGGAACTCCTGCACGATGCCGGTGACGACGCCCATCGCGAAGTTGATGAGGAAGATCGTGCCGAAGAACTTCGTGATCTTCAGGTACTCGAGCTTGCCGGTGCGGTACCACGCGGTCTGGAACACGGCCGTGGACGTCGCCAGTCCGATGGTGATCGGGACGAACAGGAAGTGGTAGACGGTGGTGAGCCCGAATTGCCATCGGGCGAGCAGCAGTGGATCCAGCAGCTCGTTCACGGATGCCCCTTTCACACGCGAAAGCGTCGTGATGTTCAATCGTTCTACACGCGGTAGAACCTTCTTCTACGAAGCGTAGAACATTCAGCCCTCCAACGGTAGTCTGGAGGCATGGCGAGTCTCGGCGAACTGGAGCGCTCCGTGATGGAGGTGCTGTGGTCGCGCGACGCCGCGCTCACGGCGAACGAATTGCGAGACGCACTCGCCCTGAACGAAGCCGAGCCCGGCCGCGCCGTCGCGACGACGACGGTGCTCACCGTGCTGTCGCGACTCGAGCGCAAGGGCTTCGTGACGCGTGCGCGCGACACCCGGCCGCACCGCTATCGCGCCCTCCTGACTCGTGAGGAGCACACCGCCGAGCTCATGCACGAGGTGCTCGACCGCGCGAGCGACCGCGACGCCGCGCTCGCCCGCTTCGTCGGCACGGTCAGCGCCGGCGAAGCCGCGACGCTGCGGCGACTCCTCGACGACCTCTCACGATCCTGACGATGCTCGCCGTCGCCGCCCTCCTCGGCGGGTTCGCGCTCCTGCTCGCCTGGCCGATCCCCGTCGTGCTCTCGCGCGCGACCTGGCCGACCCGGTCCCCCGCGATCGCCCTCGCACTCTGGCAGGCGATCGCCCTCGGCGGCGGCCTGTCGATGATCGGCTGCCTGCTCGTCTTCGGCGCCTCCCCCGCCGGGTCGTTGATCGGCGCCGCCCGAGAGTTGCTCCCCCGACTCTTCACCGGCCCGATCCCGCCCGAGTTCGGGGTCGTGCACCTCGTCGCCCTCACCCTCGCAGCCGGACTCGCGCTCCACCTGGCACTGAACCTCGCACTGACCGCGGTGCGCGCGGAACGCGAACGCCGCCGCCAGCACCAGCTCATCGACCTGCTCAGCGATCCGATGCCCGGCCAGCCGAGAACCCGCGTGCTCGCCCACCCGGTTCCCCTCGCCTACTGCGTGCCGGGCATCCGCACCGCCACCGTGCTCACCGACGGCCTCATCGACGCCCTCGACGACGCCGAACTGCGTGCCGTCATCGCGCACGAGCGCGCGCACCTCGACCAGTTGCACCATCTCGTGCTCCTCGCGTTCCGCGCGTGGCACAGCGCGCTGCCCTGGTTCCCGATCGCCAATCGCGCGGAGCGCTCGGTCGCCCTCCTCGCCGAGATGCTCGCCGACGACCACGCCCGGCGCGAGGGTGATGACGACGCGCTCCGCCGTGCGATGCTGCAGGTCGGCAGCAGCGGCGAGCCCGGAGCGTACGCCGATTCCGGCGGCGTCGTTCCCGACGCTTCGATGCTCGAGGCTCGGCTCGCCCGCCTCGACGCTCCGCGACAGCTCACCGTGCCGATGACCGGCTCGGCCGTGGTGTGGGGCGCTGCGATCATCGTCGCGGTGCCGATCGTCTCGCTGCTCGCCACGCTCGACGTGGTGGCCTGACCCGACCACGGTACGAGTGACCCGGGCGGCGAATCAGCCCGTGGGCTGATGCCGCCGTTCAGAGCTCGTCGCTACGCTCGAACGATGAACGAGATCATCGATTGGCTCCTCGACACCGTCCAGGCCGTCGACCCGATCGCCCGCACCCTGCTCGCGGGGCTCGGAATGCTGCTCGAGACCTCAGTGCTCATCGGCCTCGTCGTGCCCGGCGACACGATCGTGATCGTCGCCTCGACGGCCGTCGACGGTATCGGCGAGTACTTCGCGCTCACCTTCACGGTCATCATCGGTGCGCTCATCGGCGAGAGCATCGGGTTCGCCCTCGGCCGCTGGTTCGGCCCGCACATCCACCGCTCGTGGCTCGGCCGCAAGATCGGCGATGAGAACTGGTCTCGCGCCGAGCGCTACCTCGACCGCCGCGGCGGTCCGGCCGTCTTCATCTCGCGATTCCTGCCCGTGCTGCACTCGCTCATCCCGCTCACGGTCGGCATGAGTTCGATGCGGTACCGCAAGTTCATGGCGTGGACCGTGCCCGCGTGCGTCATCTGGGCGTTCTCCTACGTGACCGTCGGCTGGCTCGCGGCCGGCAGCTACCGCGAACTCAGCAGGGAGCTGCACTGGGCCGGCTACCTGTTCGTCGGCGTGATCGCCCTCTTCCTGGCAGCGGCCTGGGGCGTGAAGAAGCTCCTCGTGCGCTCCGAGGCCAAGCACATGGAGGCGACGGACGCCCCGGCGCAGGTACCTGAAACAGACGCCGACGCACGCGAAGACGGCGAAGGGCCGGATGCCGCGGCATCCGACCCCTCGAATCTCGACGCGAACCGCTAGAACAGCGCCTTCTCGGCGAGCCAGTCCTTCGCGATCTGGTCGGCCGACTGCTGCTCGTCGACGCTCAACGCGTTGAGTGCGACGAGGTCCTCTGCCGTGAGTGCGGTGCTGACGGTGTTGATCACGTCGGCCATCTCATCGGTGACCTTCTCGCTCACGACCGGAACGACGTGCGACGCCAGGAAGAGCCCTTCGGGATCTTCGAGCGTCACCAGGTCGTTGGCCTTGATGTTCGGGTCGGCGCTGTAGATGTTGACGAGCTGCACCTGGTCGTCGACGAGCGCCTTCAACGTCAGCGGACCGCCGCTGTCCTCGATCGGCGTGAACCCCACCTCGACGCCGTAGACCTCCTTCAGGCCCTCCGGGCCATAGGGGCGCGTCTCGAGCTCGGAGTTGCCGCCGAGGGTCAAGGGGGTCGTGACCTTCGCGAGGTCGGCGAGGCTCGTCACCCCGTTCGCGTCTGAGAACTCCTTGGTGACGTTGTACGAGTCCTGATCGGTCGCCGGCGACTGGTCGAGCACGCGCAGGCCCTCCGGCAGCGAGGTCTCGAGTTCGGCATAGACGTCGTCACTCGTCGTCGCCGCCGTGTCGGGCACGTAGTACTGCAGCAGGTTGCCCGTGTACTCGGGGAAGACGTCGATCTCGCCGGCCTCGATCTCGGGGATGTAGACCTCGCGCTGGCCGATGCGAGGCTGCAGCTCGACCGTGAAGCCGTTCGCCTCGAGCGCCTGCGCGTAGATCTCGGCGATGATCTCATTGGAGTAGTAGTCCTGCGAACCGACGACGATCGTCTCCGACGACGCGCCGTCGGAGTTCGATCCGCTGTCCAGCGGATCGCCCGACGCACACCCTGCCAGGGCCACTGTCGCCCCGACCGCGACCGCTGCGAGTGCAACGAGCCGGCCTTTTCCTGCGGTGTTCATTCTCGATTCCCTTCGGTGATGGGTTGCCCCACGACCGCCCGAGGCCGGGTCGGCCGCGAGCGGAGCTCTCTGGTTCTGGTCGCCTGGACCCCGGCGGGCACGACGAGGCGCTGAGTGATCGCGAAGACGCCGTCGATCGCGAGCGCGAGCAGGATCACGAGGATCGAGCCGCCGAGCATCTCGGCGTAGTCGCGGGTCTTCAGTCCGGCGAAGATGTACCGGCCCAGGCCTTCGTCCGCGATGTACGCGGCGAGCGTCGCGGTCGCGACGATCTGCAGGGTCGCCGAGCGGATGCCGCCGACGATGATCGGCATGCCGAGCGGCACCTCGACCTTGCCCACGATCTGCCCCTCGCGCATGCCCATCGCCCTCGCGGCGTCGATCGTGCGCCGGTCGACGGATTCGAGGCCGGAGTAGGCGCCGGCGAGCAGCGGTGGCAGTGCGAGCACGACCAGAGCGATGATCGGCGCCTGCAGGCCGATGCCGAGCCAGAGCGCGAGGAGTGTCAGCAGGCCCAGCGTGGGCAGGGCGCGCAGCCCGCCCGACACCATCACGGCGAGTTCCTTGCCTCGCCCCGTATGACCGACGAACATTCCGACCGGCAGCGCGATGAATGCGGCGATCAGGAGCACGGTCGCAGAGATCGCGAGATGCTGTGCGATGCGCTCGGGGATGCTCCCGGCCCCGGTCCAGTTGGCCGGGTCAAGGATCCAGGCGATGCCTTCGAGGAGGAGGTTCACAGGGTGTCCGCCGCCTTCACGAGCGTCGTCGACGCTGCCTTGCTCGTGTTCGCGTTCGGTCGCGACCACGGCATGAGCAACCGGCCGATCGCCACGCTCGCCCAGTCGAGCCCGATCGCGAGCACCATGGTGGCGACGATGCCAGTGATGATCTCGGCCTGGATTCCGCGCTGCAGGCCGTCGGTGAAGAGGCTGCCGAGGCTCTGCACTCCGATGACGGCGCCGATCGTCGCAAGGCTCACGGTGCTGACGATCACGACGCGCAGGCCGGAGAGCAGCACCGGACCGGCGAGCGGCAGCTCGACGCCCCAGAATCGGCCCGTTGCCGAGTAGCCGACGGCGGTCGCCGACTGCCGCACGTCGGGCTCGACCGCATCGAAGGCGTCGGCGGCGGTGCGCACGATCACGGCGATGCCGTACAGGGTCAGTGCGAACATCAGGTTGATCGGGGAGGTCGTTCGCTGCCCGGTGAAGACCGGGAGGGCGATGAGCAGCGGCAGCGATGGAATCGCGTAGAGCAGGCCGCAGAGCGCGAGCAGCACGCCCCGCGACCACCGCTGACGGTGCGCGATCCAACCGATCGGAATCGAGATCACGAAGCTCAGTATGATCGCGGGCACCGACAATGCCAGGTGCACGAGCATGAGCTCGCCGACCAGGTCGAGATTCGACCAGAGCCAGTTCACGAGGCGAGCACTCCCGCGGGTCGGCCGTCGTCGTCGACGACGATCCGGCGCCCGTCGACCTCGGTCAGGTGGAGGGCGCGCTTGCCCCGATTCGCGCCGACGAAGTCGGCGACGAAGTCGTCGGCCGGGTTCGCGAGGATCTCTGCCGGCGACGCGGCCTGCGAGATCTGCCCGCCGTGCTGCATGATCACGACCTGGTCGCCGAGCAGGAACGCCTCGTCGATGTCGTGCGTGACGAAGACCACCGTCTTGCCGAGCTCGCCCTGCAGGCGCAGCAGCTCCTGCTGCAGCTCGGCGCGCACGATCGGGTCGACCGCGCCGAACGGTTCGTCCATGAGCAGGATGTTCGGGTCGACGGCGAGACCTCGGGCGACGCCGACGCGCTGCTGCTGCCCGCCGGAGAGCTGGCTCGGGTACTTGTCGGCGAGCGAACGATCCAGCCCGACCGTATCGAGCAGCTCGAGTGCGTGCGCGTGCGCCGCGGCCTTCTTCTCACCGCGGAGCAGCGGCACCGTCGCGACGTTGTCGACCACCTTGCGGTGCGGCAGCAACCCGGAGTTCTGCATCACGTAGCCGATGCTGCGCCGGAGCCCGACGGGTTCGAGCGTCGCGACATCCGTGCCGTCGATGAGGACCTGGCCCGAGGTCGGATCGACCATGCGGTTGATCATGCGCAGCAGCGTCGTCTTGCCGGAGCCCGAGGACCCGACGAAGACGGTCGTCTTCCGGGGCGGGATGACGATGTCGACACCCGACACGGCGACGGTGCCGTCGGGGAACTGCTTCGTGACGCCTCGGAACTCGATCATGCCGCCTCACTCCACGCCCGGCGTTCGCCGGACCGACTCCCAGCCAAACACCAATCGGGTGTCGAGGCAACGAGCGTTGCGCGGCGCGTCGCGTCGCGGCGGGCCGTCAGGCGGCGTTGCTGGCGGCGCGCGCCTCGCCGAGGTGCTCGGTGAGGTAGTCGCGCACGAGGCGCTTCGCTTCGGCGAGGTACCGTTCGTCGCCGTCGGCATCGCGCTCGAAGGCCCGGCTGATGAGCGCGTCGCCGAGCTCGATCGAGACGCCGAGGCGGAACCTGAGCTCCGGCAGGTCGAGGTCGCCGCCGAACTCGGCCTCGATGAGGCGGGCGAGGCGGTGGGCGAGCTCGGGCTCGACGTCGCCCTCTGGAGTCTCGCGGCGCGCGGCGTGCACGACGCTGAACCCCGGCTCGTCGCGGTACATCGCGGCGCAGGCGTCGATCGCCAGGTCCATGACGTGCCACCAGCTGACGAGTTCGATGCCGTCCATGTCGTCGGCGACGCGTTCGCGGAAACGCCGGACCGAGCGCTCGCGCAGCGCGTAGAGCACGGCGACGCGGTCGGGGAAGTACCGGTAGACCGTGCCGATCGAGGCGCCGGCACGTTCGGCGACCATCTGCGTGGTCAGGCGCTCGAATCCGGACTCGTCGACGATCTCCGCCGCTGCATCCAGCAGCGCATCGAGCCGCTGCGTACTGCGTCGCTGCGTCGGCTCGGTTCGGATCGAGCGTCTCCGGCTCGGATCGGCCCCCAGGATCAGGTCGACATTCGGCACGGAACCTCCTCAGTTGCCCGTCCACTCTACCCGGAGCTCCGCGGGTCATCCGACCATTCCCGGCTCGTTTCGCGACGCGGCGTCGACGCATGACAGACTGAGTGGATGCCGGCGAGCTCCCCCCTTCCGGCCGGACAACGAGAGCGCCAGGTCCGGCATCGTGCCGCGCGCCTCGAAGACCGCGTGCACGAGATCCGCGAGCGCTGGGCGCGACGCCGAGGTCACGTGCCGACGGTCGTGCCGTACACCGGTTACGGATCGACCGAGTGGGTGCGCGTGCTCTGCCGTGTACTGCTCAGCAAACCGGTCGACCCCGACGAGACGTCGAAGCGTCGTCGCCGCCGCGGCGAGCAGGGCATCCGCGGATGGCGCAGCTTCACGAGCGTGCCCGTCGGCGACGTGCCCGTGGTGATCGAAGTCGGCGGCAAGCGCATCGAGGTGCTCGCCGACCGCGGCGGCGTGGTCGACACGAAGGTGCCGGTCTCGCTCGAGCCGGGATGGCATCAGGCGACGCTCCGCACCGAGGGATCCGAGCCGGTCGAGGCGCCGATCTGGATCGTCGGGCCCGATGTGCGCTTCGGCATCATCTCCGACGTCGACGACACGGTGATGGTCACCGCGCTCCCCCGCCCGTTGGTCGCGTTCTGGAACACCTTCGTGCTCGACGAGCACGCGCGCATCCCCACCCCCGGCATGGCGGTGCTGTTCGAACGCCTCGTTCGCTCGCACCCCGGCTCGCCGGTCATCTACCTGTCGACCGGCGCCTGGAACGTGGCGCCGACGCTCACGAGATTCCTGTCGCGCAACCTCTACCCGGCCGGGCCGCTGCTGCTCACCGACTGGGGACCCACGCACGATCGCTGGTTCCGGAGCGGTCATGAGCACAAGCAGGAGAACCTCCGGCGTCTCGCCGAGGAGTTCCCCGACATGCGCTGGCTCCTCATCGGCGACGACGGCCAGCACGACGAGGAGCACTACGAGCGCTTCGCGCTCGAGCATCCCGACCGGGTCGCCGCCGTCGCGATCCGCCGCCTCTCGAAGGGCGAGGCCGTGCTCGCCGGAGGCCGCACCAAGACCGAGCAGCACGGCTCCGGCGTGCCCTGGGTCTCGGCGAACGACGGATCGACGATCGCCGACCGGCTCGCCGACCTCGGCGTGCTCTGAGCGCCGTTACGCGGCGACTGCTGCGCGTCGGCTCCGCGCGAACCTCGCCAGCCCGCGGTTGACCTGCCTGGCCCAGAACGGACCCCGGTAGATGAACGCCGAGTAGCCCTGCACGAGCGTGGCGCCCGCGTCGAGCCGGTCCTGCACGTCGGCAGCCGTCTCGACGCCGCCGACCGAGACGACGCAGAGCTCGGCCGGCACCTGGGCGCGGATGAGTCGCAGCACCTCGAGCGAGCGGGCGGCGAGCGGCGCCCCAGAGAGCCCGCCTGCGCCGATCGCCTCGACGACGGATGCCTCGGCGCGGAGTCCCTCGCGGGAGATGGTGGTGTTCGTGGCGATGATGCCGTCGAGTCCGAGGCGGCCGACGAGTTCGCAGATGCGCACGATCTCGGCGTCGTCGAGGTCGGGCGCGATCTTCACGAGCAACGGCGTGTCGCCGGCGGCCGCACGCACCGTCTCGAGCAGCGGCGCCAGCGAATCGATCTCCTGCAGGCCGCGGAGCCCCGGCGTATTCGGTGAGCTGACGTTGACGACGAGGTAGTCGGCGAAGGGCGCGAGCACCCGCGCGCTCCGCTCGTAGTCGGCGACCGCGTCTTCGACCGCCGTGACCCGGCTCTTGCCGATGTTCACGCCGAGCACCGGCCGGTCGCGACGGCGCGACAGCCGTGAGAGACGGCCCGCCGCGGCATCCGCACCGCCGTTGTTGAAGCCCATTCGATTGACGAGTGCCCGGTCGCTCACGAGCCGGAAGAGCCGCGGCCGCGGGTTGCCCGGCTGGGCGATCGCCGTGATGGTGCCGACCTCGACGTGCCCGAATCCGAGCTGGCCGAGACCGCGCACCGCGAGACCGTCCTTGTCGAATCCGGCCGCGACGCCGAACGGCGACGGGAAGCGCAGTCCCAGTGCCTCGACCGCGAGCGACGGGTCGGGCGCGGTGAATCGCTCGACGAGCTTGCCGAAGCCCAGAGTCGGCAGGCCGCGGATGACCCGGAACGCGAGGTGGTGCGCGTCTTCAGGGTCCATGTGGGAGAGGAAGGCGGTGAAGAGAAGTCGATACATCGCGCCTCAGGCTACCGGAGTGGGAGCGGCCGCCCCGACGTCACTCGACCGGTCGCGCCGGCAGACGGCCGTGCTCCTCGCGGAGCTGGTCGATCGCGGACTCGAAATCGTCGAGCGAATCGAACGCCTGGTAGACGCTCGCGAAGCGCAGGTACGCCACCTCGTCGAGTTCGCGCAGCGGCGGCAGGATCGCGAGGCCGATGTCGTTCGCCTCGATCTGCGACGCGCCCGTCGAACGGATCGTCTCCTCGACCTTCTGCGCGAGCACCGCGAGGTCGGAGTCGGTCACCGGGCGCCCCTGGCACGCCTTCCTGACGCCCAGCACGACCTTCTCGCGACTGAACGGCTCGACCACGCCGGACCGCTTGATGACGACGAGGCTCGCCGTCTCGGTCGTCGAGAACCGGCGCCCGCACTCGGGGCACTGGCGACGGCGCCGGATCGAGAGCCCGTCGTCGCTCGTGCGGGAGTCGATGACGCGGGAATCGGGGTGACGGCAGAAGGGACAGTACATGGTGCTCCCAGCCTAGCGGCGGCGGTCGATGCAGCCGGTGACCATGCCGACCGACGTACGGGCGAAGCGCAGCGTGGTCAGTCCGCGACGCGGTCAGTCCGCGAAGCGGGCGGTGATCGCCTCGCCGTGCGCCGGCAGGTCCTCCTCGGCGGAGAGCGCCGCGATCACCGGGGCGACCTCGCGCAGCGCCGCCTCGTCGTAGCGCACGACCTGCTGCGGGCGCAGGAACGTCGACGCGGAGAGCCCCGAGGCGTGGCGCGCCTGGCCTCCGGTCGGCAGCACGTGATTCGAACCGGCCGCGTAGTCGCCGAGGCTGACTGGAGAGAAGGAGCCGACGAAGATCGCACCCGCGTTCTCGATGCGGGCGAGCGTCGCGTCGGCGTCGCGCACCTGGATCTCGAGGTGCTCGGGCCCGAAGGCGTTCGCGAAGTCGGCGGCCTGCTCGAGGTCGTCGACGAGCACGAGCGCCGACTGCACGCCGTCGATCGCCTCTCGCACGCGTGCACTGTGCCTGGTGGCCTCGACCCGGGCCTCGAGCCGCTCGACGACGCGAGCCGCGAGATCTCCGGAGTCGGTGACGAGCACCGCCGCGGCGAGCTCGTCGTGCTCGGCCTGGCTCACGAGGTCGGCCGCGACGAAGTCGGGGTCGGCACTGTCGTCGGCGATGACGAGGATGTCGGTCGGACCGGCCTCGGCATCGATGCCCGTGACCGCCTGCACGACCCGCTTCGCCGCGGCCACGAAGACGTTGCCGGGCCCGGTGACCCGCTGCACCGGCTCGAGCCCGATGCCCTCGACCCCGTACGCGAACGCGCCGATCGCGCCGGCGCCGCCCATGGCGTAGACCTCGGTGATGCCGAGGAGCGCCGCGATGCCGGCGATGGTCGGGTGGACGCGCCCGCCGAACTCGGACTGCGGCGGGGAGGCGAGCGCGATCGACTGCACTCCGGCCACCTGGGCCGGCACGACGTTCATGATCACGCTCGACGGGTAGACCGCCTTGCCGCCGGGCACGTAGAGGCCGACGCGGGCGACGGGCTGCCAGCGCTGCTCGACGACGGCACCGGCCGAGAGCACGGTCGTCTGCGGCGCAGGCACCTGGGCCTCGCTCGCCGCGCGCACCCGATCGATCGTCTGGAGCGCTGCCGAACGGATCTCGGGAGCGAGCGCCTCGAGGGCTGCGGCCAGTTCATCGGCCGGCACGCGCACCGCCGTCGGACGAACGCCGTCGAAGCGTTCGGCCTGATCGAGCAGGGCGGTCTCGCCGTGCTCGCGCACCTCGTCGATGATCGAGCGGGCGGCGTCGAGGGCCGCCGAGACGTCGGTCGCGGCCCGGGGCACGAGGGCGAGGAGCCCTGCGGTCGTCGGTCGGGTTCCACGGAGATCGATGGTGCGCAGCATGATGGCTCCCAGCCTATCGACGTGTCACCGAACGAACCGGGTTCGCGTCACACGAGGCAGTTCGGGCCCAGCAGGCTCTTCAGCTCGCCGTAGAGGTCGGCGGTCACCTTGACCGGGTACTGCCCGACCTCGAAGACGCGACCGACGCGGCCCTTCGTCAGCGTGATCCGGACCTCGGTCTCCCCGTGATGACGCACGAGCACGTCTCGGAGCGCCTCGGTCGTCTCCTGCGTCGCCCGTTGGTCGGGCAGGGTGATCTTCACGATGCCCGATTCTTCGTCCTGACCGAGTTCCGGCGTGAACACGCTGTAGGCATGCAGGTTCATGCCGTCGTCGCGCATGCTGACCCGCCCACGCACGACCACGATCGAATCGGCCTGCAGGCCGGGCGCGAACTCCTGGTAGGCCTTGCCCATGAACATCACCGTGATCTCACCCGAGAAGTCCTCGACCGTGATCATGCCGTACTGGTTGCCCGAGGCCTTCGCAATGCGGTGCTGGACACTCGTGACGAGACCCGCGACCGTGACGGTGTCGGCATCCTGCGTCGCATCCGAGGTCATCAGTTCGGTGATGGTCGTCGACGCGTGTTTCGCGAGTGGCGCCTCGAGCCCCGCGAGCGGGTGATCGGACACGTAGAGCCCCAGCATGTCGCGCTCGAAGGCCAGCTTCTGCTTCTTCGGCCATTCCGGACGCGCGGGCACGAGCGACGGCGCGGCATCCCGCTCGTCGTCGTCGAAGAGGCTGTCGAAGTCGAAGCCGAAGTCGCCGACCTCCTCGGCCCGCTTCTCCTTGACGACCGACTCGACCGCCCCCTCGTGGATCTCGACGAGCGAGCGACGCGTGTGCCCCAGCGAGTCGAATGCGCCCGCCTTCACGAGCGACTCGACCGTGCGCTTGTTCGCCACCGGGAGCGGCGACTTCTTCAGGAAGTCGTGGAAGGACTCGAACCGGCCCTTCGTCTCGCGTGCCCCGCGGATCGCGTCGACCACGTTGAACCCGACGTTGCGGACCGCGCCGAGTCCGAATCGGATGTCCTCGCCGACGGCGGCGAAGTAGCCGATCGATTCGTTCACGTCGGGCGGCAGCACCTTGATGCCCATGCGCCGGCATTCGTTGAGGTAGAGCGCGAGCTTGTCACGCGCATCGCCGACGCTCGTGAGCAGCGCCGCCATGTACTCGGCCGGGTAGTGGGCTTTCAGATATGCGGTCCAGTAGCTCAGCACGCCGTAGGCGGCCGAGTGCGCCTTGTTGAACGCGTAATCCGAGAACGGGAGCAGAATCTCCCAGAGCTTCTGGATCGCGGCATCCGAATAGCCGTTGGCCTTCATGCCTCCGGAGAAGCCCTCGTACTGCTTGTCGAGCTCGGACTTCTTCTTCTTGCCCATCGCGCGGCGCAGGATGTCGGCCTGGCCGAGCGAGAACCCGGCGACCTTCTGCGCGATCGCCATGACCTGCTCCTGATAGATGATCAGGCCGTAGCTCGTGTCCAGGATCTCCCGAAGCGACTCCTCGAACTCGGGGTGGATCGGGGTGATCTCCTGCAGGCGGTTCTTGCGCAGCGCGTAGTTGATGTGCGAGTTCGCACCCATGGGGCCCGGACGGTAGAGCGCGATGACGGCCGAGATGTCTTCGAAGTTGTCGGGCTTCATCTGGCGCAGCAGCGACCGCATGGGCCCGCCGTCGAGCTGGAAGACGCCGAGCGTGTCGCCCCTCGCGAGCAGGTCGTAGGCGCCCTGGTCGTCGAGCGCGAGGTCTTCGAGCACCGGACGGTGGCCACGGTTGGCCTCGATGTTGTCGAGCGCATCGTCGATGATCGTGAGGTTGCGCAGCCCCAGGAAGTCCATCTTGATGAGGCCGAGCGACTCGCACGCCGGGTAGTCGAATTGCGTGACGATCTGACCGTCTTGTTCGCGCTTCATGATCGGGATGATGTCGACGAGCGGGTCGCTCGACATGATCACGCCGGCAGCGTGCACACCCCACTGGCGCTTCAGGTTCTCGAGGCCGAGCGCCGTCTCGAAGACCGTCTTCGCCTCGGGGTCGGTCTCGACGATGGCCCGGATGTCGGACGCCTCTTTGTACCGCGGATGCTTCGTGTCGAAGATGCCGGTGAGCGGGATGTCCTTGCCCATGACCGCGGGCGGCATCGCCTTCGTGAGCTTCTCGCCCATCGAGAACGGGAAGCCGAGCACGCGGCCCGAGTCCTTGAGCGCCTGCTTCGCCTTGATCGTGCCGTAGGTCACGATCTGCGCGACGCGCTCGTCGCCGTACTTCTCGGTCACGTACCTGATGACCTCGCCGCGACGACGCTCGTCGAAGTCGACATCGAAGTCGGGCATCGAGACACGATCGGGGTTCAGGAACCGTTCGAAGATCAGGCCGTGCTGCAGCGGGTCGAGGTCGGTGATGCGCATGGCGTACGCCGCCATCGAGCCGGCACCGGAACCACGACCGGGACCGACGCGGATGCCGTTGTTCTTCGACCAGTTGATGAAGTCCGCGACGACGAGGAAGTATCCGGGGAAGCCCATCTGCAGGATCACGCCGACCTCGTAGTCGGCCTGCTTGCGCACCTCGGCTGGGATGCCGTTCGGGTACCGCACCTCGAGGCCGCGGTCGACCTCCTTCACGAACCAGGTGTCTTCGCTCTCACCCTCGGGCACCGGGAACCGCGGCATGTAGTTGGCGTTGGTGTTGAACCGCACGTCGGCGCGCTCGGCGATGAGCAGTGTGTTGTCGCACGCCTCGGGGTAGTCGCGGAAGACGTGCCGCATCTCGGCGGCGGTCTTCAGGTAGAACTCGTCGGCGTCGAACTTGAAGCGGTTGGGGTCGTCGAGTGTCGAGCCCGATTGCACGCAGAGCAGGGCGGCGTGGCTCTTGGCATCGGCGGCGTGCGTGTAGTGCAGGTCGTTCGTGGCGACGAGCGGGAGCGCGAGGTCCTTCGCGAGCCGGTGCAGATCCTCCATGATGCGGCGCTCGATGCCGAGCCCGTGGTCCATGATCTCGGCGAAGTAGTTCTCTTTGCCGAAGATGTCGCGGAAGTCGGATGCCGCCTTCACCGCTTCGTCGTACTGCCCGAGCCGGAGGCGCGTCTGCACCTCGCCCGACGGGCAGCCGGTCGTGGCGATGAGCCCCTTCGAGTACATCGACAGCAGTTCGCGGTCCATGCGCGGCTTGAAGTAGTAGCCCTCGATCGACGCACGGCTCGAGAGCCGGAAGAGGTTGTGCATGCCCTCGGTCGTCTCGGAGAGCAGCGTCATGTGCGTGTACGCGCCCGAGCCCGAGACGTCGTCGCCGCCGCCGTTGCCCCAGCGGATCCTGGTCTTGTCGCCGCGCGCCGTACCCGGGGTGATGTAGGCCTCGGTGCCGATGATCGGCTTGATTCCGGCGTCGGTCGCCTGCTTCCAGAAGTCGTACGCGCCGAACACGTTGCCGTGGTCGGTGATCGCGACCGCGGGCATTCCCTCGCCCTTCGCCGCCTGGATGAGCTCCCCCACCCTCGCTGCGCCGTCGAGCATCGAGTACTCGCTGTGCACGTGCAGATGGACGAAGGAATCGGTGGCCACTGGGCTCCTCATCGGGTACGGCGAGTGTGTTTCGGGGGTCTTCGAAGTCTACGGCGACCGTGCGACGCCAGGCCGCCCGGCCCGCGAGCGGGCGGGATTCAGTCGCCGCGGAGCACGCCGAGCGCGTGTGCGAGGTCGGCAGGGTACTCCGACACGAACGTCGTCCACTCGCCGTCGCCGGGATGGGTGAAGGCGAGCTGCTTGGCGTGCAGCCACTGCCGTTCGAGGCCGAGCCTCGCAGACAGCGTCGGGTCGGCACCGTACATCGAGTCACCGGCGCACGGATGGCGCTGGGCGGCCATGTGCACCCGGATCTGGTGCGTGCGGCCGGTCTCGAGATGCACCTCGAGCAGCGACGCGTACGGGAACGCCTCGATCGTCTCGTAGTGGGTCACGGCGTGCTTGCCGTCGGCGGTGACCGCGAACTTCCACTCGGATCTGGGGTGGCGGCCGACCGGCGCGTCGATGGTCCCGGCGAGCGGATCGGGATGGCCCTGCACGATCGTGTGGTAGATCTTCTCGACCTCGCGGTCGTGGAACTGGCGCTTCAGCTCGGTGTAGGCGCGCTCCGACTTCGCGACGACCATGAGGCCGCTGGTGCCCGCGTCGAGGCGGTGCACGACGCCCTGTCGCTCAGACGCGCCCGAGGTCGAGATGCGGAAGCCCGCGGCCGCGAGCGCCCCGACGACGGTCGGACCGTTCCAGCCCACTGAAGGGTGCGCCGCGACGCCGGCCGGCTTGTCGACGACCACGAGGTCGTCGTCGTCGTGGATGATGCCGAGGTCGGGCACGGCGATCGGATCGATCGTGAGACCGCGCGGCTCCTCCCAGCTCACTTCGAGCCAGGCGCCGGCGCGGAGCCGGTCGGATTTGTCGACGGATGCCCCGTCGAGCGAGACGCCGCCCGCCGAGGCGATGTCGGCAGCGAGCGTGCGCGAGAAGCCGAGGAGCTTCGCCAGGCCCGCGTCGACGCGCGAGCCCTCGAGCCCGTCGGGAACGGGGAAGGAACGGTGCTCCATCAGGCGCCGGAGACGGCTTCGCGAAGCGGGGCGTCACCCTCCGCCGACGTGACCGTCGGCGCCTCGCTCGCAGCTGCGGGTTCGGATCCGTCCTTGACCGGACGCGCCTCGCGCGATCCGTCGAGGCCGATGCCGCGGATGGTGAGGATCATGAAGAGCACCATGCTCGACACGATCGCGATGTCGGCGATGTTGTAGATCGCCGGGATCAGCCACGGAGTCGAGATGAAGTCGATCACGTGCCCGAGGCCGAACGACGGCTCTCGGAAGAGCCGGTCGGTCAGGTTGCCGAGCACGCCGCCGAGCAGGAGTCCGAAGACGACGGCCCAGGCGATCGAGCGGATGCGCCGGGCGAACCACACGATGAAGGTGATCACGCCGGCGGCGAGGATCGTGAAGATCCAGGTCATCCCGCTCGCGAGCGAGAAGGCCGCGCCGGGGTTGCGCACGAACTGCCATTGCAGCACCGAGCCGAGCACCGGGACGATCTCGCCCTCGGTGAGGTTCGAGACGACGAGGAACTTGCTCGACTGGTCGAGGCCGTACGCCGCGAGAGCGGCGCCGGCCACGACCAGGAGGGCGGTGGTGGAGCCGACCTTCGCGGCCCGCTCAGCCTCCAAAGCCCTGGAACGTCGGTGCGGGCTGCTCCGCGGGCATGCCCGAGGCGCCGACCGGCGACGAGAAGCCCTGGTTGCCGGTCACCTGCACGGGGGCCGCGGTGTCGAGTTCGCGCAGCTGGCCCTCGATGTAGTTCTTGAGCTTCGCACGGTAGTCGCGCTCGAACACGCGGAGCTCGTCGACGCGCTTCTCGAGCGCGACGCGCTCCTGGTCGAGCACGCCGATCTGGGCGCGCTGCTTGGCCTCGGCCTCGGCGACGACCCGCGCTGCGGTGGCGTGCCCCTCGGCGATGAGCGCATCGCGCTTCTCGACGCCCTCGCGGACGTGCTCCTCGTGCAGGCGACGGGCGAGCTGCAGGAGGTTCGTCGTGCTCGCCTGCTCGTCGAAGTCCGACTGCTGCGAGACGGGCTGCTGCATCGGCACCGCGACCGTGGGCGGCGGAGCCGCCGGCTCGGTGTAGACCGCGGCAGCTGCCGGCGCAGCGGCGGCGGGAGCCTTGGCGGCCTCCGCAGCACGGGCCTCGGCCGCGGACAGCCGCTGACGCAGCTCCTCGTTCTCCCCGTTCAGTCGACGAAGCTCGACGACGACCTCGTCGAGGAAGTCGTCGACCTCGTCTTGGTCATACCCTTCCCGGAACTTCGTCGCTTGGAAGCGCTTGTTGACCACATCTTCCGGAGTTAGCGCCATGGCTTTCCACCCTCAAATCTGTCGAACTTGTTCGATCACGTTCAGCTAACGGTAGCAAAGACATCCTCAGAGTCGTGAGTGCCGATCGTCTCGACCTCGACCCTCGCAGGAGATCATCAGCCGGACACGGACGCCGCCTGTGCCAGCAGGTTCACCACGGTCATCGCCACGATCACGACGAGCATGGCGAGACTCCACCCCAGATCCAGTGCGACCTGGCCGATGCGGATCGGCGGCACGAGCCGCCTGAAGAAGCGCACCGGCGGATCGGTGAGGCTGTAGACAGCCTCCACGAGCACGAGCCAGGCGCCGCTCGGGCGCCACGACCTGTTGAAGGTGCGCACCAGATCCAGCACGAACCGCCCCCACATCACGAAGAAGTAGATGAGCAGCAGGAGGTAGAGGATGTTCCAGACGACGAGCAGCGCGCCCATTACGGGCTACGCGTGCGTGAAGAACGACGCGTCCACGTCGCCTTCACTCTCGCCGGTCTCCCCCGAGACGACCACATGGGCGGGCGAGAGCAGGAACACCTTGCTCGTCACGCGCTCGATCTTTCCGTAGAGGCCCTGCGAGAGGCCGCTCGCGAAGTCGATGAGACGCCGCGCATCGGCATCCGACATCTGCGAGAGGTTGATGATCACGGGGACTCCCTCACGGAAGGACTCGGCGATCACCTGCGCGTCACGGTACTGACGCGGGTGGACGGTCAGGATCTCGTTCATCTCCGCCTGCGGTGTGCTCGGTTGGACATGGTTCTTGCGCAGCGGCGTCACCGATGCACCGGTCCTCGGTGCAGGCGCCGCGTTCGCGACCGGGGTCACCGGTGCTGGCGCGTGTGTCTGCGTGGTCTCCTCTTCGAGCTCTTCATCGGCGAGTCCGAGATAGACCATCGTCTTCTTGAGCGGGTTCGACATCGCTGCCTCCGTCTGTGTTCCGTCTCTTCGAGGTTAACCGGCGACCGGCCGATTCCCGGTGATTGCCGTTCCGATTCTCAGGTGTGTCGCACCCTCCATGATCGCGTCGCGAAAATCGTGCGACATCCCCATGGACAGATCACGCGCGGTGGGCTCGAGTTTCTGCACCTGCTCGGACATCGCGCGAACACGGGCGAACGCCGGCCGCGCGGGTTCGTCGAGCGGCGCGACCGCCATGAGCCCGCGCAGGCGCAGGCCGGGCGTCTCGAGCACGTGCGCCACGAGCGCCTCCAGCGCCTCGGGAGCGACTCCTCCGCGGCCGGGATCGTCGGTGAGGTTCACCTGCACGAAGCAGTCGACGGATGCCTCTTCGGAACGCAGCGCGTCGACGAGCGCCGGCCGGTCCACTGAGTGGATCGCAGAGGCGTACGCGCGCACCTGCCTGGCCTTCTTGCTTTGCAGCTGCCCCACGAAGTGCCAGCGCAGGTCGAGTCCCGCGAGCTCTGCGGCCTTCGCCTGCGCCTCCTGATGACGGTTCTCGCCGACATCGCGCACGCCGAGAGCCGCGAGCTGCTCCACGAGCGACGCGGGGTGGAACTTCGTGACGACGATCGTGGTGATCTCGGCAGGGTCGCGACCCGCGTCCGTCGCGGCATCCGCGACCCGACCGGTCACCTCGGCGAGGCGCGCGGCCAGGGAACCGGAGGCCGGCGCCGCGTCGGAGCCGGGATCGACGCTCACTTCAGGAAATCGGGGATGTCGAGGTCGTCGTCGTCGGTGTCGAACGCGGGGTCCGAGACGATCTGATCGGCCGTCGCCGACTCGACCTCGCCCCAGTTCGCCGTCTCGACGAGCTCGTCGATGTCGATCTCGGAGATGACGTCGGCCGCCTCGCTCGAGATGGCACCGCCGCCGACGGCCGCGCCCACTGCAGCAGGCACGAAGTTCGTGCGCCGCGCCTCGACCGGCTTCGCATTGGGCTCGCCGCCATCGAAGCCCGCAGCGATGACCGTGACGCGCACCTCGTCGCCGAGCGTGTCGTCGATGACCGCACCGAAGATGATGTTCGCCTCGGGGTGCACCGCCTCCTGCACGAGCCGGGCGGCGTCGTTGATCTCGAAGATGCCGAGGTTCGAGCCGCCCTGGATCGAGAGCAGCACGCCGTGGGCGCCGTCGATCGACGCCTCGAGCAGCGGGCTCGCGACGGCGAGTTCGGCGGCCTTGATCGCACGATCGGCCCCCCGCGACGAGCCGATGCCCATGAGCGCGGAGCCCGCACCCTGCATGACCGACTTCACATCGGCGAAGTCGAGGTTGATGAGGCCAGGGGTCGTGATGAGGTCCGTGATGCCCTGGACACCGGCGAGCAGCACCTGGTCGGCCGTGGCGAAGGCCTCGAGCATGGAGATGCCGCGGTCGCTGATCTCGAGCAGGCGGTCGTTCGGCACCACGATGAGGGTGTCGACCTCTTCCTTCAGGCGCGCGACGCCCTGTTCGGCCTGGGTCTGGCGACGCTTGCCCTCGAACCCGAACGGCTTCGTGACGACACCGATGGTGAGCGCGCCGATCGACTTCGCGATGCGTGCAACGACCGGCGCACCGCCGGTTCCGGTGCCACCGCCCTCGCCCGCCGTGACGAAGACCATGTCGGCGCCCGCGAGCGCCTCCTCGATCTCTTCCGCGTGGTCTTCGGCGGCACGACGCCCCACCTCGGGGTCGGCGCCCGCGCCGAGGCCGCGAGTGAGGTCGCGCCCCACGTCGAGCTTCACGTCGGCGTCCGACATGAGCAGCGCCTGCGCGTCGGTGTTGATCGCGATGAACTCGACCCCGCGGAGGCCGAGCTCGATCATTCGATTGACGGCGTTGACACCGCCGCCGCCGATACCGACGACCTTGATGACGGCGAGGTAGTTCTGGTTTGTCGACATGACCGGCCTTCCGTGCGAACTCTGAACCCTGAACCTCTAGTCGAAGGTTAAAGTTTTGCTGAGTATGCAATTCCTGTGATCACGGTAGGCGTACCGCGCCTTCGGCGGCGAACGGCGCGCCCGCGTGTCGCGAACCACCCGGCGGATCGGCCCGGAATCGACGCGATCGGGCGCTCGATCAGCGCGTGACGGCGCTCGTCGGCGACGACACGTCGTACTCGCCGACCGTGTCGGGCGGCGCATAGGCCATCAGTTTGGCGAGCACCGCGGCCTTCTGCCCCGACTCCTCGGCGCTCCCCCAGACGACGGTCGCCCCGCTCGCGAGCTCGAGGCGCACGTCGTCCGCGGTCGCCGCCGTGGCGCCGACGAGCTGACCGCGCACCTCGGCCGGAAGGCTCCTGATCACCGCGGCCGCCGCGCGGAACCCCTCGCCGGCCACGCCGCCCTCTGCGACGATCATCGGCTGGCCCTCCGGGCGCTCCGCCGGTCGCTCGATGACGACGCCCGCTGCGTCGACGAGTTCCAGACCCTCGCCCGTGTCGACGACGCCCACCGGCACCCGCTCGACGATGCGCACGACGAGGGTGCCCGGCGGGATGGTCTCCGTCGAGTAGGTCTCGATGAGCGGGAAGTCCGAGAGCGCCGCGAGCACGTCGGCGCTCGCGATGAGCGGCAGCGGAGTGCCGAGCTGGTCGTCGAACGCCGCCTGCACCTCGGCGACCGGGATGCGAGCGGCCCCCTCGACCCGAACCTCCCGAAGTGCCATGAGCGGCGAGTACGCGCCGACCGCGACGACGACCACGAGCGCCACGATCGAGCCGAGCACGACCGACCACGCGATGCGTCGACGGCGCGAGCGCTTCGTGAAGCGACGCACCTCCTGCCGCTCGTACTTGCGACGTTCGCGGCTCGCGGCCGCCAGCTCCCGCTTCGTCGCCCTCGCGGTCTTCGGCGGCGCGGCTGCAGCACGCGCTGCCATCGGGGCATCCGGAGCATCGCCCGCGGCGACCGAACCCGCAGGTGCCGCGAGAACCGACGTGGCCTGTCCGGCCGATCCGGTCGGGACGGACACCGCGGGCGCACCGGTGACGACCGTGATCGGCTCCGTCGAGACGTCGTCGGCGCGGTACCCGGCGGCGGTACTCGATGCGCGACCGGCGTTCGATGCCGGGCCGGCCTGCGATCGCGCACCCGCCGAGGCGCTCGGCCGTTGGGGCCGCTGCGGTTCGGGTGCCGTCTCAGGCGCAGGGCGTCGGTCGCGCGGCGCCCGCGCGACCGGTTCGTCGAACCCCTGGGGCCGTTTCACGCGGGCTCCGACGTCATCCGCGCTCCCGCTCGAGCGAGCCGAGCAGCTGCGGCACGATGCGATAGACGTCGCCGCAGCCGAGGGTGATCACGAAGTCGCCGTCACGCGCGATGCTCGCGGTGTAGTCGGCGGCCTGCTGCCAGTCGGGCACGAAGGAGACGTGGGCGGGGTCGGCGAACCGCTCGCTGACGAGCGCACCGGTCACGCCGGGCACCGGGTCTTCGCGCGCGCCGTAGACGTCGAGCACGACCGTCTCGTCGGCGTACTGCTCGAGCACCTCGGCGAACTCCCTCGCGAAGGTCTGCGTGCGGCTGTACGTGTGCGGCTGGTGCACCGCGATGATCCGGCCCTCGCCGACCACGGTGCGGGCGGCCGCAAGGGCCGCGGCGACCTCGGTGGGGTGGTGCGCGTAGTCGTCGTAGACGCTCACGCCGCCGACGGTGCCGTGCAGTTCGAACCGACGGCCGGTGCCGGCGAACCGGGCGATGCCCGCGAGGGATGCCTCGGGGTCGAACCCGAGGCCGACGAGCACCGCGAACGCGCCCGCCGCGTTGATCGCATTGTGCAGTCCGGGGATGCGCAGGGTCGCCGTGTACGTCGCACCGGCGTAGTCCACGGCGAAGGAGACGGGACCGTCGGTCTCGACCGAGTGCACGCGCACCGTGGCATCCTCAGCCTGGCCGAACGTCACCACGTTCGGGTTCGAGAGCTTCTCGGTGACCCGCTTCGCGCCGGCATCGTCGGAGGAGACGACCACGAGCTCCCGCGCCGCGTCGCCGAACGACACGAACGCCTGCTCGAAGGCATCGCGCGAACCGTAGTGGTCGAGGTGGTCGGGGTCGACGTTCGTGATGAGGGCGACCGACGTGTCGTAGAGCAGGAACGAGCCGTCGGACTCGTCTGCCTCGACGACGAACAGCTCGCCGTCGCCGGCGGCCGACGAGACGCCGAGCCCCTCGATGACGCCGCCGTTGACGAAGTTCGGATCCTCGCCGAGGGCGAGCAGGCCCGTGACGATCATGCCCGTCGACGTGGTCTTGCCGTGCGCGCCCGCGACCGACACGAGTCGGCGGCCGGCGATCAGTGCGGCGAGGGCGAGCGAGCGGTGCAGCACCGGCAGGCCGCGCTCGAGCGCGAGGCGGTATTCGGGGTTGTCCTCCCAGAGCGCGCCGGTGACGACCACGGTGTCGATGTCGTCGGCGAGGTTCGCGGCATCGTGTCCGATCGCGATCTCGGCACCGAGTTCGCGGAGCGCCGCGATGTTGGCGGAGTCGCGCACGTCGGAGCCGGTGACCCGGTGCCCGTCGCCGAGCATGAGGCGGGCGATGCCGCTCATGCCCGAGCCGCCGATGCCGACGAAGTGCACGGCGCCGAGTTCGGCGGGGATCTGGGCGGAGAGGTCGGGCTTGATCGTCACGGTGCTGCGGCTTCCTGGGTGCGGTGCGGTCGGGATGCGGACGGGTGCGGTACGCCGAAGCGCGAGGTTCTGAACGAGCGGATGCCGCGACATCCGCTCACTCCACGTTACGCGCCTTGCGGGTGGTCGTCGGCTGCCCCGCCGAGGGCTTCGTCGACGAGCGCGACCATGCGGTCGGTGCCGTCGCGGAACCCGACGGACGCCGCGGCGTCGGCCATCGCGCCGAGTCGTTCGGCGTCGGCGAGCATCGGCAGCAGGGTCGCGTCGACCCACTCGGGGACGAACGCGGCGTCGTCGACGAGCACTGCTCCCCCGGCCGAGACGACGCCGGCGGCGTTGAACCGCTGCTCGCCGTTGCCGACCGGGTACGGCACGAAGACCGCGGGGATGCCGAGCGCCGAGAGCTCGCAGACCGTGGCGGCTCCGGCGCGCGAGACCGCGGCGTCGGCGACGGCGAGGGCGAGGTCCATGCGGTCGGCGTACTCGACCATGCGGTAGTCGGCCAGGCCCGGGTCGGCGACCTCGGACTTCGCACCGGTGACGTGCAGCACCTGCCACCCGGCTGCCGTGATGGCGGCGGCCGAGTCGACCATCGTGCGGTTGATGCGCCGGGCGCCGAGGGAACCGCCGGTGGCGAGGAGCACGGGGCGAGACGGGTCGAGACCGAAGTGGACGGCCGCCGCGTCTCGGAGTGCCGCTGGATCGAGCGTCTCGATCTCGCGGCGGAGCGGCATGCCCACGAGCCGCGCGCCGGGCAGCGGCGTGCCCTCGAACGCGACCCCGACGGTCGCTGCGAATCGGGCGCCGAGGCGGTTCGCGAGGCCCGGGCGCGCGTTCGCCTCGTGGATCGCGACCGGGATGCCGCTGCGACGCGCTGCGAGGTAGGCGGGCGTCGAGACGTAGCCGCCGAAGCCCACGACGACGTCGACGCCGCGCTCCTCGATGATGCGGCGAACCTCGGCGATCGACTCGCGGAACCGGGCGGGGAACGCGACGGCCGCACGATTCGGCCGCCGTGGGAACGGGACCTTCGCGATCGTCAGCAGCTCGTAGCCGCGAGCCGGCACGAGGCGCGCCTCGAGGCCCTCGGCCGTTCCCAGCACGAGCACGGTCGCTTCGGGATCGCGTTCGCGCAACCGGTCGGCGACCGCCAGCAGCGGATTGACGTGACCGGCCGTGCCGCCGCCCGCGAGGAGGTACGTGGCGCTCATCGCGCGGCTCGCGTGGCCGAGGAGCGACCGCTCTTGCGGGCTGCCGCGCGCGCCGCGGCGCGCGCCGGGGCCTCCGGGTCGCGCGCGACCGACAGCACGATGCCGATCGCGAAGAGCGTGGTGAGCAGGGCCGTGCCACCCGCGGAGACGAGCGGCAACGGCACACCGAGGACAGGGAAGACGCCGAGCACGACACCGATATTGACACACGCCTGACCGATGATCCACACGAGCACCGCCGCCGAGACCGTGCGAGCGAAGGGCGTGCGCGCACCTCGGAGCACGCGTCCGAGCGCCACGGCGAGCACCACGAACATCGCGATGACCACGATCGCGCCGATCAGGCCGAGCTCCTCGCCGATGATCGCGAAGATGAAGTCGTTGTCGGCAGCGGGAAGCCAGGACCACTTCGCGGCCGAGTTGCCGAGCCCGACGCCGAAGATCCCGCCGTTCGCGAGGGCGAACGAGCCGTGCTGGATCTGCCAGCAGTCGCTGATGGCATCGCCCGTGCCGCCGTTCTCGCAGTTCGCGTCGAGGAACGACGTGATGCGCCGCATGCGGTTCTCGCTCGAGATCGCGACGAGCCCGAAGACCAGGAGCGCGGCGAGGATCGGCGGAAGCAGCAACCGCAGCCGGACGCCGATGAGGAAGAGCGCGCCGAGGAGCATCGCGCCCATGATCATGACCGTGCCGAGGTCGCCGCCGAGGAGCACCAGGCCGATCGCGCTGCCGCCGACGAGGACGATCGGCAGCACGCCGTGCGTGAAGTCGCCGAGCTGCGCCTCCTTCTTCGTGACGATGAGTCCCAGCCACATGACGAGCGCCACCTTGATGAGCTCCGACGGCTGGAATTGCATGGGCCCGAGCTGGATCCAGTTGGTGTTGCCGCCGACCTCGATACCGAGCGGCGTCGCCACGACGAGGAGCTGCAGGACGCACGAGACGATGAGCGTCGGCCAGGCGATCCGCATCCAGAACTTCTCGGGCATACGGCTCGCGATGAGCATGATCGGAATGCCGAAGACGGCGAAGAGCCCCTGGCGCAGCGCCTGCGCGAAGAAGCTCTCGTCCTCGAGGTGCGACTGCACGACGGAGGCGGAGAGCACCATCACGAGGCCGAAGACGACCAGGAAGAGCGTCGTGCCGAGCAGCAGGAAGTAATCGGCCGACTCGACGCGGAACACGCGCCCGAGACGGATCCTGGAGGCGGAGACGCCCGACCGCTCAGGCTCCTGGGAGCGGTTCGCGCGGGGCGGAGTCGCCATCCGCCTCACCTCCCAGCATCGATCCGACCGCTTCGTGGAACCGCCGTCCGCGGTCGCCGTAGTCGGCGAACTGGTCCATCGATGCCGCAGCGGGCGCGAGGAGCACAGTGTCGCCCTCTTCAGCGACCGCCGCGGCCAGGGCGACCGCGTCGGGCATCACCGTTTCAGTGTCATCCGTGATCACTTCGAAGAGCGGCAGCTCCGGCGCGTGTCGGCGGAACGCGGCGACGAGTGCCGCCCGATCGACGCCGATCACGATCGCTGCGCGGAGGCGTGCGACGTGGGCCGCGACGAGCGCATCGGCGTCGACGCCCTTCAGGAGGCCCCCGACGATCCAGACAACCGTGCCGAAGGCGCGGAGCGACGCTTCGGCCGCGTGCGGATTCGTCGCCTTGGAGTCGTCGACCCAGCGGATGCCGCCGGACACCGCCACCGTCTCGATGCGGTGCGCGTCGAGACGGAACTCGCCGAGCGCGTCGTGGATCACGCCCACCGGCACGCCGAACGAGCGGGCGAGGGCGGAGGCGGCGAGGATGTTGGCGACGACGTGCGGCGCGGCGAGACCGTTCGGTTCGAGTTCGTCGAGCGTGATGAGCTCGAGCGCCGCCGAATGGCGATCGTCGAGGAACGCCCGGTCGCAGAGGATCCCGTCGACGACGCCGAAGTCGCTCGGCCCCGGCACATCGAGCCCGAAGCCGATGGCGCGGGCGCCCTCCTCGACCTGGGCGTCCTCGACCATGCGGCGCGTGACCTCGTCGGCGCGGTTGTACACGCACGCGATCTTCGTGTTCTCGTAGACGGTCGCCTTGGCGGCCCGGTACGCCTCGAACGAGCCGTGCCAGTCGAGGTGGTCGTCGGCGATGTTCAGGACCGTGCTCGCCCACGGGTGCAGGGCTCCCGGCCCCGAAGTCGGCAGGTGGTGCAGCTGGTAGCTGGAAAGCTCCACGACGAGCACGTCGAAGCCGCCGGGGTCGCGCACGGCATCGAGCACCGGCACGCCGATGTTGCCGCACGGTGCCGCCCGCAGCCCGTTCGCGGCGAGGAAGGTCGCCGCCATCTGCACGGTCGTCGTCTTGCCGTTCGTGCCGGTGACGAGGATCCACTCGGCGGTGTTCACCTTGTCGCGCACCCGCCAGGCGAGCTCGATGTCGCCCCAGACCGCGATCGACGAATCCGCCGCCCAGGTGAGCATCGGGTGATCGGGATGGAAGCCCGGCGAGGCCACGATGAGCTCGGGCGCGAAGTCGACGACCTCTGCGGGCACGACGTCGAGCGGATGCCGCAGCAGACCGGCCCCGATGACCTCGAGGATGCGCGCGCGGTCGTCGTCGACCTCGGGCGCGACGACGAGCACCGACGCTCCGAGCTCGGTCAGGGTGTCGGCCACGGCGAACCCCGTGACACCGAGACCCATAACGACGACGCGGAGGCCGCGCCAGTCGGCGTTCCAGCTGGTCAGCGCATCCAGGCGATCGGAGGTGGGCGAAGCGGCATCCGTCATCAGCTCTGCAGCCACTCGAAGTAGAAGGCGCCGACGCCCGCTGCGACGAGCAGGCCGCCGATGATCCAGAAGCGCACGACGATCGTGACCTCGGCCCATCCCTTCAGTTCGAAGTGATGGTGGATCGGACTCATCAGGAAGATGCGTTTGCCGTGGGTGAGCTTGAAGTACGCGCGCTGCACGATGACCGAACCGGTCTCGATCACGAAGAGTCCGCCGATGAGCAGGAGGAGGAGCTCGGTGTGGCTGACGATCGCGAGCGCCGCGAGCGCCCCGCCGAGGGCGAGGGAGCCCGTGTCGCCCATGTAGATCTTCGCGGGGTTGGTGTTCCACCACAGGAAGCCGATGAGTCCGCCGACGATCGCCGTCGCCACGATCGCGATGTCGAGCGGGTCGCGCACGTCGTACGCACGGTAGAGGTCGGCCTGGTTCAGGTTCTCGCTGAACCGCGACTGGTTGAACTGCCAGAAGCCGATGACGACGAAGGAGCCGATCGCGAGGATCGACGCACCGGTGGCGAGGCCGTCGAGGCCGTCGGTGACGTTCACGGCGTTCGACGTGCCCGTCGTGATCAGGCAGATCCACAGCACGTAGAGGATGACGCCGACGATGGTGCCGAAGACCATGAAGTCGAGCGGGAGGTCCCTGATGAACGAGATCTTCGTGTTCGCCGGCGTGACGCCGTACTCGTTCGGGAACTGGAGCGCGAGCAGCGCGAACACGCCGGCCACGATCACCTGGCCCGAGACCTTCGCCCAGCCGCCGAGACCGAGGCTCTGCTTCTTGCGGGTCTTCAGGAAGTCATCGAGGAATCCGACGGCGCCGAGCCCGACCATCATGAAGAGCACGAGCAGTCCCGACGCCGTCGGTTGCTCGTTGCTGACGAGGAGGGTCGCGATGAAGTATCCGAACAGGGTGCCCAGGATGAAGATGATGCCGCCCATCGTGGGCGTGCCGCGCTTGACGTGATGGCTCTGCGGCCCGTCGTCGCGGATGAACTGCCCCCACCCGAGCCGAGTGAACAGCCGGATGAACAGCGGGGTCAGAAACAGCGTGAAGGCGAGCGACAACGCCCCAGCGGTCAGCAGTGCTCTCACGCGAACCATTCTCCCAGTCGGTCGTGAGGCAGGCCGGCCATCTGGCCAGCCCCGCCGAGTTCCAGCACAGCGCTCACGCGAACCATTCTCCCAGTCGGTCGCCCAGCAGGCGGAGACCCGCCGAGTTGGACGATTTCACCAAAACCGTGTCGCCGGGGCGCACGGACGACGTGACGAGGTCGAACGCCTCGTCTGCGGACTCGACGAATGCGGATTCGCCGTCCCAAGAGCCCTCGTTGATCGCCGTGATGTGCAGGCGACGCGCGCCGGCTCCCACCACGACGAGCTGCGAGATGCCGAGTCGCACCGCGAGGAGGCCGATGCGATCGTGCTCCTCGCCCGAGAACTCGCCCAGCTCGCTCATCTCGCCGAGCACCGCGATCGTGCGGGCCTCGGGGTTCTTCACCTGCGCGAGCGTCTTCAGAGCCGCCGACATCGAGTCGGGGCTCGCGTTGTACGCATCGTTGATGACCGTGACGCCGTCCCTGCCGCCCATGACCTGCATGCGCCAGCGCTCGGCGAGCGTCACCTGTTCGAGGGCGGCGACCACCGAGGCGAGCGGCACGCCGAGCTCGACGGATGCCGCGATCGCCGCGAGTGCGTTCATGACGTGGTGCTCGCCGAGCACCGAGAAGTGCACGCGGGCCGTCTCGCCGCCGGGGATCGTCACCGTGAACTCGGTGCCTCGGGCATGCGCGCGGATGTCGGTCGCCCGCACATCGGCGGACTCGCCGAACCCGAACCAGACGACGCGCGCAGGGGTGAGGCCCGCCATGGGCACCACGCGCGGGTCGTCGGAGTTCAGCACCGCGACATCCGTGTCGACGAGGTCGGCGACCATCTCGGACTTGGCCAGCACGGTCTGCTCGATGCCGCCGAACTCGCCGGCGTGGGCGAGGCCCACCTTCAGCACGATGCCGACGTCGGGCCGGGCCATGCGCACGAGTCTCGCGATCTCGCCGACGCCGGAGGCGCCCATCTCGGCGACGAGGAACTCGGTCTCGTTCGTCAGCTCGAGCATCGTGATCGGCGCACCGACCTCGTTGTTGAACGAGGCGCGGGCGGCGACGGTCGGGCCGACGCGCTCGAGCACGGTGCGCAGCAGGTTCTTCGTGGTCGTCTTGCCGTTGGAGCCGGTGACGCCGACGATGCGGAGTCGTCCGAGCGCGCGGACGCGGGCCACGACCTCGGTCGCGAGCGCGCCGAGCGCGTCGACCGAGTCGGCGACGACGATCTGCGGCACCGGGAGGTCGAGCGCGTGTTCGACGATGAGCAGTGCGGCGCCCTGTTCGGCGGCGGCGGGCGCGAAGCGGTGGCCGTCGTCGAACTCGCCGCGCTTGGCGACGAACACGCTGCCGGCGACGACCTCTCGGGAGTCGGTCGTCACGACACCGTCGACGATCGTGTCGGGAGCAGCCTGCGTCCCGTCGAGTCGGAGCGCGCCGCCGACGGCCGAGGCGATCTCGGCCAGGGTCAGGGCGATCATGCGAGCCACCCCGCGTCGCGCAGCGCCTGCCGGGAATCGTCTCTGGCGGAGTACGGGATCTTGATGCCCTTCACCTCGTGGTAGTCCTCATGGCCGGGGCCGGCGTAGAGGATCGCGTCTCCGTCGCCCGCCAGGGCGAGCGCGGCGCGGAACGCCTCGCGCGGGTCGGCGATCTCGTGGATCTCGCGGTCGGGCACGGCGTCGCGTGCGCCCGCGATGAGGGCGGCGCGGATCGACGCCGGGTCCTCGAACCGCGGGTGGAAGTCGGTGACGACGACGACGTCGGCACCGCGTGCGGCGATCGCGCCCATCTCGGCGCGCTTGGTGGTGTCACGGTCGCCGTCGGCGCCGAAGACCATGACGACGCGCCCGTCGGTCGCGCGACGGATCGCGCCGAGCGTCTGCAGGAACGCGTCGGGGCTGTGGCCGTAGTCGATGTAGACGACCGGCCCGCGGTCGCCCGAGATGCGCTCGGCGCGACCCGGGATGTACGCGTCGACGCCGCCGTCGCGCTCGAGCGCTGCCGCGATGAGGTCGAGGTCGTATCCGGCCTCGGTGAGCATGACGATCGCGAGGGCGGCGTTGGCGGCCATGTACCAGCCGAGCAGCGGCACCTGGGTCTCGAGCCGGCGATCGCCCGGGCCTTCGAGCAGGAACGAGGTGTGATCGGCGCCCTCTTCGAGCACGGTGATGCGCCAGTCCGCCTCGACGCCCTCGACCGAGGTGAGGGTCGTCACCGGGATGCGCGATTCGGCGACGAGACGACGTCCCCACTCCGAATCGACGGTGACCACGCCGCGACGCGAGCGCTCGGGCTGGAACAGCTCGCGCTTCGCCTCGAAGTACTCGTCCATCGACGCGTAGTCGTCGAGGTGGTCGTGGGTGAGGTTCGTGAACCCGACGACGTCGAAGACGAGTCCGTCGACGCGGTGACGCGACAGCGCCTGCGCCGAGACCTCGATGCCGACGGCGCGCACGTCGACCTCGCGCATGCGTGCGAGGAGCGCATGCAGCTCGCTCGCCTCGGGGGTCGTGAGCGAACTCGTCACGGCCTCGTCTCCGATGCGGCGCTCGGCCGTCGAGGTGAGGCCGGCGATGACGCCGAGCTGGCGGAGGATGCCGTACAGCAGGTAGACGACGCTCGTCTTACCGTTGGTGCCGGTGACCGCGAAGAAGGTCGCGGGGTTGTCGGCCGTGCGGTGGATCCAGGCCGCGACGTCGCCGAGCGCTGCGCGCACGTCGTCGGTCACGAGGATCGGCAGGCCCGCATCGGCCGCCCGCGCGGCACCGGCGGCGTCGGTGAGCAGCGCGACGGCGCCCGCCTCGCGAGCGGATGCGGCGAAGTCAGCGCCGTGGGCGTTGCGCCCCGGCACGCCGACGTAGAGGTCGCCGGGTTGCACGGTCTTGGAGGAGAGGCCGACACCGGTGACCTCGATGCCGCTGATCTTGCCGAGCACGGTGAACCCGAACACTTCGACGAGACCGGGAAGCGATCGAGGACTCGGGTGCTTCGGCCGGAGAGCCGTGAGAGGCGATCCGGTCACGAACCCAACTTTCTCACCAGGTAGCTGGCAGCTCGGGCGCCGGGGCGCCGGATGGAACGGTCCGATACTTCTTCAGCACCTGGCTCATCACCTCTTGGAAGACGGGAGCGGATGCGGCGGACGAATTCATCTTAACGGGATTCATGATGCTCACCGAAACGACGAACTGCGGATCGTCGGCCGGGGCGAAGCCCGAGACCGATACGAGGTACTCCTTGCGGTAGCCGCCTTCGCCGTCGGGGAACTGGGCGGTGCCGGTCTTCGCGGCGACTCGGTAGCCCGGGATGTTCCACTCGTCGGAGAGCCAGGCGTCCTGGTAGACGCGCTCGAGCATCTGGCTCGTCTCGGACGCGGCCTCCGCCGAGATCACCTGTTCACCCTGCGACGGCGCCGTCGTCGCGTTGCCGTCCTCGCTCACGCAGCCGTCGACGAGGGTGACGGGCATGCGCACGCCGCCGTTCGCGATGGTCTGGTAGACGCTCGCGATCTGCACCGCCGTCGTGGTGAGGCCCTGGCCGAACATCGTGGCGTACTTGGTCTGGTTGTCCCAGTCGTCAGGATCGCCGTGCAGATCGCCGGGCTCCTCAGCTGGGAAGCCAACCTCGGTCTCGGTGCCGAGACCGAACTTCAGCATGTCGTCGTAGCGCTCACGGTCGGTCATCAGCTCGCCGAACTGCGACATTCCGGTGTTCGACGACTCGATGAGCACGCCGGTGAGCGTGAGCTGCTGATCGGCGTGGCGGGAGCTGTCGTTGACGTCGGCCCCGTTGGGGAAGTTGATGCGGTACGGCGCGACGACCTCGCTGAGCGGGTCGGCCTTGCCGGCGTTGATGACGGATGCCGCGGTGAGCGCCTTGAACGTCGAACCGGGCTCGAACGGCGCCGTGAAGGAGCGGGATCCCCGATCCTCCGCGTCGATCGCGGATGGGTCGTTCGGATCGACGGTCGGCACGTCGGCCACCGCCAGCAGCCGGCCGGTCTTCGCCTCCATCACGGTCACGGTCGCCCACTCGGCACCGGTCTCCTGCACCCGGGCCTCGGCGATGCGCTGCACCGCCCACTGCAGGTCGGTGTCGATCGTGAGCTTCAGCGTGCCGCCGTCGTGCACCGGCTTGTGCACGATCTCGGTGCCCGGGATCTTCACCCAGTCCTGCAGGCTGTGCAGGTAACTGACCTCGCCGTTCTCGCTCGCGAGGCACTCGTCCTCGCCCAGCTCGAGGCCGGCGCCAGGATCGCCGTCGGATTCCATGAACCCGATGAGGTTGCCTGCCACCGCACCGTTCGGGTAGCGCCGACTCGGATGCTCGTCGACGTAGACCCACGGGATGTCGAGGGCCTTCACCGCTTCATAGGTCTCGGTGTCGACGAGTTTCGCGACGTAGGCGTAGTCCGAGTTCGGATCGTCTGCGAGCTCCGAGGCGATGATCCCCTGCACCTGGTCACCGGTCAGCCCGACGACCGCGCCGAGCTCGGCGGCGAGCTCCGGCAACGGCACGATGACGTCCTTCGTCTTGTCGGGATTCTCCGGATCGGGCACCTCGCGTTCGACGACCGCCTTGGACGCTTGCTTCGGCGACAGTGTGATGTCGTAACGCATCACGCTGTCGGCGAGCACCTTGCCGTTCACGTCGACGATGTCGCCGCGTGCGCCGTAGACCGTGACCGGCTGGGAGCGCGCCTCCTGCGCCTGCTCGTTCAGTTCGGCCGCCCGCACGACCTGGATGTCGACGAGGCGCACGACGAAGACGCCGACCAGCGCCACCAGGAGGGCGGCGGAGAGCAGGATCCGCCGCATCGGATGGCGGCTGGTGCGGTTCATCGGGTCTGTCCTCGCAAACGTCGGGCGGTCAGTGCGTGGCGGGTGTCGGCAGTCCGCCGTCGAGCGGCGCTGCCGGCGCTCCTGCCGGAACCTCGGGTGCCGCACCTCCCGCCTGACCGGGTGTTCCTCCGATCGGAGTCTCCCCCTTCGGCGATCCTGCACCGGGCGGCACGCCGTCGATCAGTGCATTCGGGACGAGCGGCGCGGATGATCCCGATCCGCCTTCGGCCGCCGTCGGCTCGCCGAGCACGGCGCCGTCGGAGAGCCGGAGGTAGACCGGGTTCGAATTCGGCACCATGCCGAGCCCTTCGGCCCGCGTTGCGAGGTACTGGGGAGACTCGACGCGGTCGACCTCTTCGGCGAGCTTCTGCTCTTCACGGGTCAGCGTGGCCTGCTGCATCTGCAGGGCGTCGATCTCGTAGGCCCCCTGTGTGACCGCGATCGAGAGCAGCAGCTGCGCGACGATGATGACCGCCACTCCCCCGAGGGCGATGACCGCATAGCCGAGGCGCGGCTTCGCGCGCGGGGCGCGTTCGGGCGCCGGACGCAGGCGACGCGGCGCGCGTTCGGGTCCGACCCGGCGCGGCGCGGGAAGGGACTGGGCCGGCACAGCACTCATGACGGCCTCCTCACTCGTTCGGCGGCACGGAGCCGCACGGGCTTCGCCCGCGGGTTCTCGGCCTGCTCGTCCTCGCTCGCGAGTTCGGCGCCCCGAACGAGGAGCTTGAACTCTGGGCGGTGCTCGGGCAGCTCCATCGGCAGCCCGGCCGGGGCCGTCGAGCTGGAGGCTGCGGCGAGCGATCGCTTGACGATCCGGTCTTCGAGCGACTGGTAGGCCAGCACGACGATGCGACCGCCGACGGCGATCGTGTCGAGCGCGGCGGGCATCGCCCGCTCGAGCACGGAGAGCTCTTCGTTGACCTCGATGCGCAACGCCTGGAAGACCCGCTTCGCGGGGTGACCCTGGCGCTGCACTGCAACCGGCGTCGCCGCCTGGATGACCGCGACGAGCTCCGCGGAGCGGGTGATCGGCGCTTCCGCCCTGGCCCGCACGATCGCCCGGGCGTACCGGGCGGCGAGCTTCTCCTCGCCGTAGTCGAGGAAGATGCGGCGCAGCTCTTCTTCGCTCTCCTCGGCGATCACGTCGGCCGCGGTGCGCCCGCTCGTGAAGTCCATGCGCATGTCGAGCGGCGCATCCTTCGAGTAGGCGAAGCCGCGCTCGGCGCGGTCCAGCTGCAGGGAGGAGACGCCGAGGTCGAAGAGCACGCCCTGCACCTCGCGGAATCCTTCGCCGCGGACGGCCTCGACGATGCCGTCGTAGACGGTGTGCACGAACCGGGCGCGGTCGCCGAACTTCGCGAGGCGCTCGCGGGCGATGCCGAGCGCGTCGGTGTCGCGGTCGAGGCCGATGACGGTGAGCTTCGGGAACCGCTCGAGGAACGCGGCGGTGTGGCCGCCCATGCCGAGCGTCGCGTCGACCATGACGGCGCCGTCGGCCTCGAGGGCGGGGGCCAGGAGTTCGAGCGTGCGCTCGAGCATGACCGGGGTGTGAATGCGTTCGATGTCCATGATTCCGCCTTGTCTTCGTGGCCTCGGGTTCCGATCCCCATCCGTTCGTCCTGATGCGGGGAAGTGCACCAGGCGCGGCCGACTGGGAGTCGGAGCCCGAGGACTAGAAGAGTCCGGGGATCACCTCCTCCGCCGTGTCCGCGAAGGCCGCCTCTTGCTCGGCGAGGTAGCTCGCCCATGCGGTCGCGTCCCAGATCTCCACCCGGCTGCCCGTTCCGATGACCGTGAGGTCCCGGTCGAGACCCGCATAGGCGCGGAGCGTGGCGGGGATGGTGACGCGATGCTGCTTGTCGGGGGTCTCCGCGGAAGCCCCCGAGAGGAAGACGCGCATGTAATCGCGCGCCTGCTTGCTCGTTACCGGGGCTTGGCGGATCTTGTCGCTCATGCTCTCGAACTCCCGTGCACTGAACACGTAGATGCAGTGTTCCTGCCCGCGTGTGAGCACGAGGCCGCTCGAGAGCTCCTCCCGGAATTTCGCCGGAAGAATGACGCGGCCCTTCTCATCGAGCTTTGGTTCGTAGCTACCGAGGAACACCACACCACCCCCTTTCCTCCGGCCAGAATCCAGGTAACCCCACTTTACTCCACTCTCATCCACTGATCAACGACATTCGCTCGTTTTGGCGTGTTGTCGCCTCCGAGTTGCCTGTGAACACTGGGATTCACGTGGTGGAGTGGAGTGGAGGGAGTTGGGCGGAGGTCGATGAATCGAGGCGGCATCGAGCGATCGAGGGCAGCGGATGCCGCACCGGCAGCGCCGCTCGACGGGCCGGATGACTCACCGGGCGCACGAAAAACGGGCCGATCCGAAGATCGACCCGTTCAGGTGGTGCGAAGTGGAGGGATCAGTCGTGGCCGTCTTGACGGCGGTCCCAACGCTCGTTCATGCGGTCCATGAAGCTGCCGCCCGTCGTGCCGCGTGCTCGCCCGCGCTGCGTTGAGGCCGCAGGTTCGGCGGGAGCAGCTGCGGCGGCGCCGCGCTTGGACGGGGTGATCGCCACGAGCACCCCGGTGAACATCAACGCGAAGCCGACGACTCCGATGATGAGGAGCTGCGAGGCCACGCCCGCGATGAGTGCGCCGGCACCGGCGACGGCCAGCAGCACTCCGAGCACGATGGCCCGGTAGTTCGGTCGTCGACCACGAACGCCGCCGACCGCTTGCACGAAGTCGGCGTCATTGCGATAGAGGTTCCGCTCCATCTCCTCGAGAAGACGTTGCTCCTGCTCTGAAAGCGGCATCTCATTCCCCTCAGGCTCGGGATCGACGCATCCGAGTCCATTCTAGCCCTGCTCCGCCTCGCTAGGCTAGGCAGGTGGCTCACGGTTCTCGACTGGTCGATATGGTGCACGAACGCATCGAGGGTTTCCTCGCCGAACGCACTTCCATTCTCCGGGAGATCAGCCCCGACCTCGAACCGCTCGATGCGTTCTCAAGGCGGTTTCTCAGCGGAGGCAAGCGGTTCAGGGCGCTGTTCTGCTACTGGGGCTGGGAGGCCGTCGGCGGGCGCACCTTCGACCCGTTCGCCGCGGAAGGCGGACGCGATCGGTTCCCCGTCGTCTCCGCGGCATCCGCTCTCGAGCTGTTCCACGCCGCAGCGCTGCTGCACGACGACATCATCGACAACTCCGACACCCGCCGCGGAGCCCCGTCGGGCCATCGTCTCTTCGAACAGCTGCACGCCGAGTCCGGCTGGGACGGCTCGGCGCCGGACTTCGGCCGCGCCGCCGCGATCCTGCTCGGCGACCTCCTCCTCGGGTGGAGCGACGAACTGCTCGACGAAGGCCTCGCCGCCCTCCCCGACAAGGACGCGGCCCGTCGGGCACGCATCGAGTTCATGCGCATGCGCACCGAGGTGACCGCCGGGCAGTACCTCGACATCCTCGAGGAGCGCGCGTGGCGCAGCCAGGCCGAGTCCGAGCAGCGCCTGCGCGCCGAACGCGTCATCGTCTTCAAGTCGGCCAAGTACAGCATCGAGGCGCCGCTCGTGATCGGCGGTGCGATCGCCGGGGCCACGGCCGCGCAGTTCGCCGCCCTCCGCGCCTTCGGACTGCCCCTCGGCATCGCGTACCAGCTGCGCGACGACCTGCTCGGGGTCTTCGGCGACCCGGAGGTCACCGGCAAGCCGAGCGGCGACGACCTGCGCGAGGGCAAGCGCACCATGCTCATCGCGATCGCGCGCGAGCGACTCGCGCCAGGTCAGCGACGACTCCTCGACGAACTCCTCGGCGACCCCGAGCTCGCACCCGAACAGGTGCGGATGCTGCAGCAGACCATCCGCGAGTGCGGCGCCGTCGACGAGGTCGAGGCGCTCATCACGTCGAACGTCGCGACCGCGATGTCGGCGCTCGAGGACGCCCCGCTCAGCCGGAGCGCTCGCTCAGAACTCGGCTCGCTCGCGAAGGCGGTCACCCGCCGCACGAGCTGAGCCGGTGCGGCCTCAGCTCAGGCGAGCGCCTGGGCGATGCGGCGCACCTCGGCCTTGCGGCCGGCGAGGAGTGCGGCGATCGGCGAGGTGCCGAGGCTATCCTCTTCGGCGAGCATCCACTCGAGCGCCTCGGCGTCGGTGAATCCGGCGTCGGCGAGCACGTTGGCCGTGCCGTGCAGTTCGGGCAGCGGGGCGTCGTCGCGCAGGAACACCGCGGGCACCTTCAGCACGCCGTCGATGCGCGCGGCGAGCAGGTGCCGGTCGTCGATGAGTCGCCGAATGCGGCTCGGGCTCTGCCCGAGCATCTCGACGAGGTCGGGAACGGTCAGCCAGGCGGTTTCGGCAGCATCGGTCACGGTTCAAGCCTGCCATGAGCCGGCCGCCTTCCGGAACCCATCGCGCGCGACACGCGCCGACGGGCTCGCAGATCGGCTTCGACGGACTCGCGTCGAGGTGTTTGACTCGCCTTTCCCCCTATGCGACGGTTGCCGCGGGGCCGGGAGCTCGACGCCGGCATAGGGGGAAACGATGACGTACGACGCCGCGCCCGCTGACGACTCGGCCGGGGGAACACGCCGGGCGAGGTCCGAGACCGACCGACGCCGCGGCATCCGTCGCCTGATCGCACTCCCACTGGCCGTCATCGGGACGGTCGCCGTCACGATCGGCATCGCGCAGCCCGCGGAAGCGGCGCACCAGCCCGCCAAGCGGATGCCGAAGGCGAAGGCCACGAGCGATGCCGCGCAGCGGCAGGCGCCACGCTCCGTCGCGGCGTCGTCGAACACGGTGCCCGCCGAGGTGACCGTCGGCGACGGCGACACCGTGAGCAGCATCGCCGAACGGTACGGCGTGCCCACCGCCGACATCCTCGCGCTCAACGGCCTCAGCTGGTCGAGCCTGATCTTCCCCGGGCAGCGACTCGCCCTGCCCGGCGGCACTGCGACCCCTGCTCCCGCCCCCGTCGCCGCGGAGCTCCCCCGCCACGCCGTCGTCGCCGGCGACACGATGAGCGGCATCGCCGCCGCGTACGGCGTCGCCCTCGACCAGATGCTGAGCGCGAACGGACTGAGTCGGCAGAGCCTGATCTTCCCCGGCCAGTCGATCGTGCTGCCGCCCGGCGGAGGTGGCACCGCCGCGACCGCGGCCCCTGCCTCACCGCCCGCAGCTCCCCCGCCGCCGGCCGAACCCATCGCCGCGAGCGGCGACGTCTACACCGTCGTCGACGGCGACACGCTGTGGGACATCGCCGCGCGACACGGCCTCGACGTCTCGGAGCTCACCTCGATCAACGGGCTCGACGCCTCAGCCGTGATCAGGGCGGGCCAGGTGCTCCGGGTCGCACGCCCGGTGGCGGTCGTCGCCGTCGCCTCGGTCAACGTCGCGCTCACGGATGAGATGCGCGCGAACGCACGCATCATCGTCGACGTGGGCCGCACGCTCGGCGTGCCCGAGCAGGGCATCGTCGTCGCGCTCGCGGCCGCCGCGCAGGAGTCGGGCCTCAAGAACCCCGAGTACGGCGACCTCGACTCGCTCGGCCTGTTCCAGCAGCGGCCGAGTCAGGGATGGGGCACGGTCGAAGAGGTGCTCGACCCGGTGCGGGCCGCGACGGCCTTCTACGGCGGCGCCGCTGATCCCAACGCCGGACGCACCCGCGGCCTGCTCGACATCCCCGGTTGGGAGTCGCTCACCGTGACCCAGGCCGCGCAGGCCGTGCAGCTGAGCGCCCACCCCGAGCACTACGCGAAGTGGGAGACCTCAGCGCGCGCCTGGCTCTCCGAACTCGGCTGATCGGCGTCCTCGAGCATCACGATGGGATTGCGATCGGCGCGCCATCGGCGTTTACGCGGGTTGGGGCATATAGCTCTTCGTAGACTCTCAGAGTGACCACTGCGCCTGTCGACCCCATGATCGGCCGTCTCATCGACGGCCGCTATCAGGTGCGCTCCCGGATCGCCCGCGGCGGCATGGCCACGGTGTACCTCGCGACCGACCTGCGCCTCGAGCGCCGCGTCGCGATCAAGATCATGCACGGCCACCTCGCCGACGACAACACGTTCAAGACCCGCTTCGTGCAGGAGGCCCGCTCCGCTGCCCGCCTCGCGCACCCGAACGTCGTGAACGTCTTCGACCAGGGCCAGGACGCCGATATGGCCTACCTCGTCATGGAGTACCTGCCCGGCATCACGCTGCGCGAGCTACTGAAGGACTACAAGAAGCTCACGCCCGAGCAGACCGTCGACATCATGGACGCCGTGCTCGCCGGCCTCGCCGCCGCGCACAAGGCGGGCATCGTGCACCGCGACCTGAAGCCCGAGAACGTGCTGCTGGCCGACGACGGCCGCATCAAGCTCGGCGACTTCGGCCTGGCCCGTGCCGCGAGTGCCAACACGGCCACCGGCCAGGCACTGCTCGGCACGATCGCCTACCTCTCCCCCGAGCTCGTGACGCGCGGGGTGGCAGATGCCCGCAGCGACATCTACGCGGTCGGCATCATGATGTACGAGATGCTCACCGGCGAGCAGCCCTACGTCGGCGAGGCGCCGATGACGATCGCGTACCAGCACGCGAACGACCAGGTGCCGACGCCGAGCTCGAAGAACCCCGCCGTCCCCGTCGAGCTCGACGAGCTCGTGGTGTGGGCCACGGCCCGCGATCCCGAAGAGCGGCCGAACGACGCACGCGAGATGCTCGAGCGCCTGCGCGAGGTCGAACCGTCGATCCGGTCGTCCCATCAGCCGCTGCAGACGCAGGCGACGATGATCCTGTCGGATGCCGCGCTGCCCGCCGCGGTGACGGCGGAGACGCGCGTGCTCGGTGCCGCCGCCGCGCCCGTCGCCGTCACGGCGACGGCGATCGCCGAGGCATCCGACGGCGACGACACCGAAGCACTCGCGAAGAGCGCCGACCGTCGCAAACGGCGCGGCTACTGGATCATCGCCCTCGTGCTGCTGCTCACCGGACTCGCTGCGGGCACCGGCTGGTACTTCGGCGCCGGTCCAGGGGCGCTCGCACCGGTGCCCGAGACGGCGACGCTCACCCCCGCCGCCGCGACCGACCTGCTCGAGGAGGCCGGATTCACGGTCGAACCCGCCGAACGCAACGACCCGATCGTGCCGGCCGGCCAGGTCTCCGGCACCGACCCCGAGGGCGGCGAGCAGGCGCAGCGCGGCTCGACCGTGACGCTCTTCGTCTCGAAGGGGCCGAGCATCCTGCCGGTGCCCGAGGTCCGCGGCTCGCCGTCCGCGGATGCCCGCGCAACCTTGAAGGACTTCACGGTCGTCGAACCCGATCTCCGCGAGTTCACGAGCGAGGTCGAGGCCGGTCTCGTCATCGACGTGCTCGATGCCGACGGCAACCCGGTGGGTGCGGAGTACGCCGAACTCGGCGAGCTGACCCTCGTGGTGTCGGCCGGCCCGGTTCCCGACGTCGTCGGACTGCCGGGCGCCGAAGCCGAGGCGGCGCTGACGGAGGCCGGATTGCAGGTCGCCTACCTCGACTCCGTCTTCGACAACTCGGGCGGCGTCCCCGACGGACACGTCTTCGCGGCAGAGCCGACGACCGAGGTCGTCCGGCAGGGCGACACCATCAACCTGACCCTCTCGAAGGGGCAGGACCTCGTCGCGGTGCCGAACGTCGTGGGCAAGACGATGGCCGAGGCGATCGCGCTGCTCGAGGCCGCCGGCCTCAAGGCGAGCTACGAGCTGCCCGACCTCTTCCTGCCGATCGCGACCGTGAAGTCGCAGGATCCCGCCGGCGACACGCAGGCGGTGCGCGACAGCACCGTGCGCCTCGTCGGCTCGCTCACGCTCTGAGTTCGGGCCGGAATCGTCGCGAACGGTCGACGATCGCGTCGGCAACGCATCGACGCCGCGGTGACGGCGACTCTCCACCGCCGGGGACGACGAAGGCGCGGGGCGTCCGTCACCGGATGCCCCGCGCCTGATCCGCGCGTCAGCGGGCTGCGAGTTCCTCGGCCACGAGGAACGCCAGCTCGAGGGACTGCATGTGGTTCAGCCGCGGGTCGCAGAGCGACTCGTAGCGCGTGGCCAGCGTCTCCTCATCGATGTGCTCGGAGCCGCCGAGGCACTCCGTGACATCGTCACCGGTCAGTTCGACGTGGATGCCGCCCGGGTGGGTGCCCGCATCGCGGTGCGCCTCGAAGAAGCCCTTCACCTCGTCGACGACGTCGTCGAAGCGACGCGTCTTGTAGCCGTTGGGCGTCGTGATGCCATTGCCGTGCATGGGGTCGGTGACCCACAGCGGGCTGGCGTCGCTCGCCTTGATCGCCTCGAGCAGCGGCGGCAGCGCCTCGCGGATCCTGCCTGCACCCATGCGCGTGATGAAGGTGAGTCGACCGGGCTCCCGCTCGGGGTCGAGCTTCTCGACGAGTTCGAGCATGGTCTCGGGCGTCGTCGACGGGCCGAGCTTGACGCCGATCGGGTTGCGCACCCGCGAGAGGAAGTCGACGTGCGCACCGTCGAGCTCACGCGTGCGCTCGCCGATCCAGATGAAGTGGCTCGAGGTGTCGTAGGGCGTCCCCGTGCGCGAGTCGATGCGGGTCATGGGGCGCTCGTAGTCCATGAGCAGGCCCTCGTGGCCGGTGTAGAACTCGGTGTGCTTGATCGCCTCGAAGTCGGCGCCGCACGCCTCCATGAACTTGATCGCGCGGTCGATCTCGCGAGCCATGTTCTCGTAGCGGGCGTTCGCGGGGTTCGCCGCGAAGCCCTGGTTCCACGAGTGCACCTGGCGCAGGTCGGCGAACCCGCCCTGCGTGAAGGCGCGGATGAGGTTCAGCGTCGAGGCCGCCGTGTGGTAGCCCTTGATCAGCCGGTTGGGGTCGGCCGCGCGCGACTCGGGGGTGAAGTCGTAGCCGTTCACGATGTCGCCGCGGTACGCGGGCAGGGTGACGTCGCCGCGCGTCTCGGTGTCGCTGGAGCGGGGCTTCGCGAACTGCCCGGCCATGCGGCCCATCTTCACGACCGGCATCGACGCGCCGTACGTGAGCACGACCGCCATCTGCAGCACCGTCTTGACGCGGTTGCGGATCTGATCAGCCGTCGCACCCGCGAAGGTCTCGGCGCAGTCGCCGCCTTGCAGGAGGAAGGCCTCGCCGCGCGACGCTGCGGCCAGGCGGTCGCGAAGCGTGTCGACCTCGCCGGCGAAGACGAGCGGCGGCAGGGTCGCCAGTTCAGCGGATGCCGCGTGCGCCGCTTCGGGGTCGGGCCACGACGGCTGCTGCTTGATGGGGAGCGTGCGCCAATAGTCGAGGCCGGCAATCACGGAGGGATCTGCATTCACGACCGGCTCGACGAGCTGTACCACGGGGACGTCCTGAGGGTTCGGGGCGCACTTGGCGCCGGAAATGAAAGCGGCGACGCACGTCGCGTCGCCGCGGAACGAGCCTATCGCGATTGCGAGGCGCGCCTCTCCTTCACCGAACTGGCATAGACGTCAACGTATTCCTGGCCGCTCAGCCCGCGAAGATCGTAGACGAGTTCGTCCGTCACGGAACGCAACACGAACCGATCTCCCTCGAGTCCCTCGAAGCGGCTGAAGTCGACGGGCTCGCCGAGGATGATGCCGATGCGACGGACCTTGGGCAGGCGCGAACCGATCGGCATCACGTGCTCGGTGCCGATCATGGCGACGGGAATGACCGGCACCCCGGCCTCGAGCACCATGCGCGCGACGCCGGTGCGCCCGCGGTAGAGCTTGCCGTCGGGACTGCGGGTGCCCTCGGGGTAGATGCCGAGGATCTTGCCTTCGCCCAGCACGCGGAGACCGGTCTCGAGCGAGGCCTCGGAGGCCTTGCCGCCCGAACGATCGATCGGCAGCTGTCCAGCCGCCTGGAAGAAGACCTTGGTCGCCCAGCCCTTCAGGCCCTTGCCCGTGAAGTACTCGCTCTTGGCGAGGAAGACGACCGGGCGGTCGACGATGAGCGGCAGGAAGATCGAGTCGATGAACGACAGGTGGTTCGAGGCGAGCACGACCGCGCCCTCTTTCGGCACGTTCTCGAGGCCGACGACCCACGGACGGAAGATCGAGAGGAGGATCGGACCGATCACGAGGTTCTTCATGATCCAGTAGAACACCGTGGTCCCCCTTCCCTCTTCAGCACCGACTCAGCCTAGCGTCGCGCGGCTCAGGCGTGCTCGGCGACCCACACGCGGGCGAGGTCGGCCGCGCCGACGACTCCGGCGTCGTTGACGAGTTCGGCGATCACGAAGTCGGGCTCGGGGTGGTAGCCACGGGCCGGCAGGTGGTCGAGATACGCCGCACGGATCGGCTCGAGCAGGAGTTCGCCGGCCACGGCGACCCCGCCGCCGAAGACGAAGCGCTGCGGGTCGAGCACAGCAGAGAGGCTCGCAGCAGCCTGGCCGAGCCAATGGCCGAGCTGACGCAGTGCAGCGGTCGCACCGGCGTCGCCGGCCTGGATGAGGTCGCCGACGAGGCCGCCGTCGAGCTCGCCGTGCTCCGCACGGACCCGTGCGAGGCCCTGGCCGATGCCGCCGGCGTCGGCGATCTCGTCGGCCATGCGCAGCAGCGCCCGACCCGAACCGTACTGCTCGATGCATCCGCGCTGGCCGCACCCGCAGGCCAGCCCGTCGGGCACGACTCGGAGGTGGCCGAGTTCGGCGCCGGCGCCGAAGCCGCCTCGGAACAGACGATCGCCCGCGACGATCGCTCCGCCGACACCGGTGCCGATCGTCAGCATCACCATGTCGCTGACGAGGCGTCCGGCGCCGAACCTGAACTCGGCCCAGCCGGCCGCGTTGGCGTCGTTGTCGACGACGACGGCCGTGCCCACGCGCGCCTCGAGCTTCTCGCGGAACGGCTCGTTGCGCCAGTCGATGTTGGGCGCGTAGTAGACGGTCGACTGAGCGGCGTCGACGAAGCCCGCGGCGGCGACGCCGATCGCGACGATCTCCTCGTCGGCGCGCGCACGCAGCGACTCGATCATCTGCACGACCGCGTCCTCGAGAAGCGTCGAATCTCCGGCGGGCGTCGGCACGCGCTCGCTCACGACGATGTTGCCGAGCTGGTCGACGATCGCGCCCGCGATCTTCGTACCGCCGATGTCGATACCGATCGCATGCACCGGAAGGCTGCCTTTCAGAGGGGGACGAAGCGTGATGGAGCTGAGACCTGAGGCGGCCGTGAGCAACGACTAGAGTGTAATCGACCCCAATGCCGAGGTTCGCGCTGGTGCCCGAGCCCTTGCGCAGCCCGCCCGGTGCCGAAGGAGCTACCGTGATCGAATTCGCTACCCCACCCGTGGTCGCAGCAGACCCCGAAGCGAACACCACAGACCTGCTCGTCGACCGCGTCGCCGCGACGCCCGACTCCGTGCTGTTCTCGCTCCCGACCGCCGACGGCGGCTGGTCGCCGGTCACCACGAAGGAGTTCTACGACCAGGTGATCGCCCTCGCGAAGGGCCTCGTCGCCGCCGGCATCCAGCCCGGCGACAAGATCGGGCTGATGTGCAAGACCCGGTACGAGTGGACGCTGATCGACTTCGCCACCTGGTTCGCCGGCGCCGTGCTCGTGCCGATCTACGAGACGAGCTCCCCCTCGCAGGTGCGGTGGAACCTGAGCGACTCGGGCGCCATCGGCGTCATCGTCGAGACTCCCGACCACTTCGCGCGCTTCGATGAGGTGCACCCCGACCTCCCCGCCATCCGCAGCGTCTGGCAGATCGACCTCGGCGACCTCGACAAGCTCGTCGCGGGCGGCACCGGGGTGGCCGACGAGGAGATCGAGCGTCGCCGCAACCTCGCCGTCGGCTCCGACATCGCCACGCTCATCTACACCTCCGGCTCGACCGGCAAGCCCAAGGGCTGCGTGCTCACGCACTCGAACTTCGTCGAACTCTCCCGCAACGCCGCGGTGGCGCTCGACGAGGTCGTGCTCGACCCCAACGGCGCCTCGACGCTCCTCTTCATCACCACGGCGCACGTGTTCGCCCGCTTCATCGCGGTGCTCTCGGTGCACGCCGGCGTGCGCGTCGGCCACCAGGCCGACACGAAGCAGCTGCTGCCGTCGCTCGCGAGCTTCAAGCCGACGTTCCTCCTGGCCGTGCCACGAGTGTTCGAGAAGGTCTACAACGCCTCGGAGCAGAAGGCCGAGGCCGGCGGCAAGGGCAAGATCTTCCGCGCGGCCGCCGATACCGCCGTCGCCTACTCGATGGCGAAGGAGGCCGGCTCCGTTCCGCTCGGCCTGAAGCTGAAGTTCAAGGTGCTCGACTCGCTCGTGCTGTCCAAGCTCCGTGCGGCCATGGGCGGCAACGTCAAGTACGCCGTGTCCGGCTCCGCGCCACTCGGCCCGCGCCTCGGCCACTTCTACCACGCGCTCGGCATCACGATCCTCGAGGGCTACGGCCTCACCGAGTCGACCGCGCCGGCCACCGTGAACCTGCCCAGCAAGTCGAAGATCGGCACCGTCGGCCCGACCCTGCCTGGCGTCTCGGTGCGGCTCGCCGACGACGGCGAGGTCCAGATCAAGGGGATCGACGTCTTCAAGGAGTACTGGAAGAACCCCGAGGCGACCGCCGAGGCGTTCGACGGCGAGTGGTTCAAGACCGGCGACATCGGTGCCTTCGACGCCGACGGCTTCCTCACGATCACCGGTCGCAAGAAGGAGATCATCGTCACCGCCGGAGGCAAGAACGTCTCCCCCGCGGCGCTCGAAGACCCGATCCGCGCGAACCCGCTCGTCGGCCAGGTCGTCGTCGTCGGCGACAAGAAGCCGTTCATCTCGGCCCTCATCACGCTCGACCCCGAGATGCTTCCGGTGTGGCTGAACAACAATGGTGAAGACGCCGGCATGTCGGTCGAAGAGGCGACGGTCAACCCTGCGGTGCTCGCCGAGGTGCAGCGCGCCATCGACGCCGCGAACGAGACCGTTTCGCGTGCGGAGTCGATCCGCAAGTTCACGCTGCTGCCGACCGAGCTCACCGAGGCCAGCGGCCACCTGACGCCCAAGCTCAGCATCAAGCGCAACATCATCCTCGAGGACTTCGCCGGTCACATCGAGGCGATGTACTCGGGCGCCCCGGCAACCGAGGGCCACTCGATCGTGCACTGAGCCCAGGTCTGCATGACGAAGGCCCCCGCGGATCTCCGCGGGGGCCTTCGTCATACGTCCGAGACGACTGGGAATCAGAACCAGTCGGACTCGCGCACCTCTTTCATCGCGAGACGCCGTTCGTCCTTCTCGAGGCGATCGAGGTAGAGCAATCCGTCGAGGTGGTCGGTCTCGTGCTGCAGCGCCTGAGCCATGAGTCCGGTGCCCGAGAGCTCGATCTCGTTGCCGTCGAGGTCGATGCCCCGCACCCGCGCGAACGGATGCCGCGGCGTCTTGTGCCAGAGACCCGGCACCGAGAGGCATCCTTCGTCGATCAGTTCCTTCTCGCCCGAGACCTCGAGCTCGGGGTTCAGGATGTACCCGACCTCGCCGTCGACGTTGTAGCTGAACGCGCGCAGGTTCACGCCGATCTGGGACGCCGCGACACCGGCCCGGCCGGGCAGCCTGACACTGTCGAGCAGATCGGCGACGAGCCCGCGCACGCGATCGTCGACCTGTTCGACGGGGGTGGAGATGGTCTTCAAGACAGGGTCGCCGAACAGGCGAATGGGGCGTTCCGGCAAGGGTTCTCCGTTTCAGTGCTCGCGCTCGGCGGGCATGCCTTCCACCACGAGCGCCGCGAGCTCACGAGCCGCGTGCTGGGTGACGGGTCGCAGCTCGTGCCAGTTCACGACGGAACCTGCGGCGAGCTGGGGGTCGTATGGGATGCGCACGATCTCGCGCACCCTCGATTGGAAGTGCGCCTCGATCTCGTCGACCTTCACGAGGTGCGTTCCCTGTGTGGCGAGGTTGATCGCGACGACCGCGTTGCGCACGAGTTCGCCGTAGCCGTTGGCCTCGAGCCAGGTGAGCGTCTCCGATGCCAGGCGTGCCTCGTCGACGCTGCCGCCCGACACGATCACGACGGAGTCGGCACGCTGCAGCGTCGCCCGCATGACGGAGTGCACGATGCCCGTGCCGCAGTCGGTGAGCACGATCGAGTAGTACCGCGCCGCGAGACCGGCGACGACGTTGTAGTCGTTGTCGTCGAACGCCTCGGAGAGGGTCGGATCGGTGTCGGAGGCCAGGATGTCGAGGCGCGTCTCGTCGCGCGAGACGAAACGCGAGAAGTCGGTGTAGCCGCCGATCGACGAGGCCTTGGCGACGACGTCGCGCACCGTCTCGCGGGTCTGGCGGTCGACGCGTTCGGCGAGCGTGCCCCGGTCGGGGTTCGCGTCGATCGCGATGATGCGGTCGTCACGCGCGTCGGCGAGTGCCATGCCGAGGAGCGCCGTGATCGTCGTCTTGCCGACGCCGCCCTTTCGGGTGAGCACGGGCACGAAGCGTGCACCGCCCTCGAAGCGCCGTTGGATGCGCTGGCTCATGGCCTTGTAGGCCTGCACCTTCGGCGAGTCGCCGAGGTTCACCAGGTGCAGAGATGCCTCGTAGACGAGCCGGTTGAACCCGCCCTGCGGTGCCGGCCGCGTGGTGCGGTTCAGGTCGATGAGCCGGTCGGCGGTGAGCGAGTCCGCGGTCTCGGGCACCTCGGCGGGCACCGCGGGGTCGCCGGGAACGTCGACGATGGCGACATGGCTGCCGGTGTCGGTGCTCACCCGCTCGCGACGGAGCTTCGAGGCATCGGAGGCGAGCAGGGCGCTGTACGGCGAGGGTTCGCGCCGAGCGCCGCCGCGGTAGCCGGCGCCTGCGAGCGCCGGCGTGATGACCTCGACCGACGTCGTGCTGCTGCCACCGCCGACGAGGCTGCCCGGGTTCACCGCGACGTCGTCGATCGCCACGGCGACCTCATCGTCGGGCATCTCGTGCACCGGTGCCGGTGGCAGGTCGACCCGCACGTTCGGGTTCTCCGCGACGTCTCCGGCCGAATGCGCGCCGGACGCCGGCGACCTGCGGCCGTGGTCGAGTGCCGAAGCACGTGCTCCGGTACCTCGACGCAACGCAGTGCCCTCGTCGATCTCGTCTTCAGTCACCGATACCCCTCCTCATCAGTGCCAACAGGTACTCAGCCTAGCGCGGCCGCACCACGACGAGCAGGTCACCCGCCTCGACCTGCTGCGTCTTGGGGATCGCGACGCGCTCGACCACGCCCGCGATGGGCGAGGTGATCGCGGCCTCCATCTTCATCGCCTCGATGGAGGCGACGCTCTGGCCCGCTGCGATCTCAGCACCGGCTTCGACCTGGAGGGTCACGACGCCGGAGAACGGCGCCGCGATCTGCCCGGGCTGCGAGGCATCCGCCTTCTCGGCAGCGCGGGTCTCGACGACGATCGAGCGGTCGCGCACGAAGACCGGGCGGAGCTGCCCGTTCAGGATCGTCATGACCGTGCGCATGCCCTTGTCGTCGGCCTCGCCGATCGCCTCGAGGCCGGCGTACAGCCGCACACCCGTCGCGATCTCCACGACGTGCTCGGCACCCTGGCGGAGTCCGTACAGGTAGTCGGCGGTGTCGACGACCGACAGGTCGCCGAACAGCTCGCGGATCTGCTCGAACTGGCGCGTCGGCGCCGGGAAGAGGAGCGCGTTCAGCATCGCCCGCCGGGTGGTGCTGTCGGCCTCGAGAGCCGCCCGCTGCTCGGACGTGAGCTCGGTCACGCCGATGCGGATGTCCTTGCCCGCCAGCACCTTCGTGCGGAACGGCTCGGGCCATCCGCCGGGAAGGTCGCCCAGCTCGCCGGCCATGAAGCCGATCACCGAGTCGGGCACGTCGTACTTCTCGGGGTTCGCCGCGAAGTCGTCGGGATCGGCCTTGACCGCCGCGAGGTGGAGGGCGAGGTCGCCGACGACCTTCGACGACGGCGTGACCTTCGGCACCCGGCCGAGGATGCGGTCGGCCGCGGCGTACATGTCCTCGATGAGCTCGAAGTCGTCGGCGAGGCCGAGTGCGATCGCCTGCTGGCGGAGGTTCGACAGCTGACCGCCCGGGATCTCGTGGTGGTACACGCGGCCGGTGGGGCCGGGCAGGCCCGACTCGAACGGACGGTACAGGCGGCGCACGGCCTCCCAGTACGGTTCGAGGTCGGAGACCGCGTCGAGCGAGATGCCCGTGTCGCGCTCGGTGTGCGCGAGTGCGGCGACGAGCGACGAGGCGGACGGCTGGCTCGTGGTGCCGGCCATGGGCGCGCTCGCGACATCGACGGCGTCGACCCCGGCGCGGCTCGCCGCCAGGAGGGTCGCCAGCTGGCCGCCTGCGGTGTCGTGGGTGTGCAGGTGCACGGGAACGTCGAACCGCTCGCGCAGCGCCCCCACGAGCTTCTCAGCGGCCGTCGGGCGCAGGAGACCCGCCATGTCCTTGATCGCGAGCACGTGCGCACCGGCGTCGACGATCTGCTCGGCGAGCCCGAGGTAGTAGTCGAGGGTGTAGAGGTCTTCGGCCGGGTCGAGCAGATCACCCGTGTAGCAGAGCGCGACCTCGGCCACCGTATGGCCGGTCGAGAGCACCGAGTCGATCGCCGGACGCATCTGCGAGACGTCGTTGAGCGCGTCGAAGATGCGGAAGATGTCGACACCGGTCGACGCGGCCTCGCGTACGAACGCGTCGGTCACCTCGGTCGGGTACGGCGTGTAGCCGACCGTGTTGCGCCCGCGCAGGAGCATCTGGATGTTGATGTTCGGCAGGGCCTCGCGGAGCGCCGCGAGACGCTCCCACGGGTCTTCGCCGAGGAAGCGGAGCGCGACGTCGTAGGTCGCGCCGCCCCATGCCTCGACCGAGAGGAGCTCGGGGGTCATGCGTGCCACATATGGCGCGACGGCGACGAGGTCGCGAGTGCGCACCCGGGTCGCGAGGAGCGACTGGTGGGCGTCGCGGAACGTGGTCTCGGTGACCGCGAGCGGCGTCTGCGCGCGAAGGGCCGTCGCGAACCCGGTCGGGCCGAGCTCGAGCAGGCGCTGACGCGAGCCGGCCGGGGCGGGAGCCGAGAGGTCGATGGCGGGCAGCTTCTCGACGGGACTGACGGTCGTCGGGGCGGGGCCGTTCGGCTGGTTCACCGTGACGTCCGCGAGCCAGTTGAGGATCTTGGTGCCGCGGTCCTTCGACACGCGGCCGCGCAGCAGCTGCGGACGCTCGTCGATGAACGAGGTGCTGAGGTCGCCGGCGACGAACGCCGGGTCTTCGAGCACGGCCTGCAGGAAGGGGATGTTCGTCGAGACGCCGCGGATGCGGAACTCGGCGAGGGCGCGCTTGGCGCGGGCGACCGCGGCCGGGTAGTCGCGCCCACGGCAGGTGAGCTTGGCGAGCATCGAGTCGAAATGCGGGCTGATCTGCGCACCGGGGTTGATGGTGCCGCCGTCGAGGCGGATGCCGGCGCCGCCGGGCGAGCGGTACGTCGTGATCTTGCCCGTGTCCGGGCGGAACCCGGCGGTCGGGTCTTCAGTCGTGATGCGGCACTGCAGCGCAGCGCCCCGCAGACGGATCGAATCCTGCTGCAGGCCGAGCTCTGCGAGCGACTCCCCCGCCGCGATGCGGATCTGGGAGACGACGAGGTCGACGTCGGTGACCTCTTCGGTGACCGTGTGCTCGACCTGGATGCGCGGGTTCATCTCGATGAACACGTGTTCGCCCGCTCGCTCGCCCGCGGTGTCGAGGAGGAACTCGACGGTGCCGGCGTTGACGTAGCCGATGGACTTGGCGAAGGCGATCGCGTCGCGGTAGAGCGACTGGCGCACCTCGTCGGAGAGGTTCGGGGCCGGGGCGATCTCGATGACCTTCTGGTGGCGGCGCTGCACCGAGCAGTCGCGCTCGAAGAGGTGCACGGTCTCGCCCGAGGCATCCGCGAGCACCTGGACCTCGATGTGGCGGGGCCGGAGCACGGCCTGCTCGAGGAACATGGTCGGGTCGCCGAAGGCGCTGTCGGCCTCGCGCATGGCCTCTTCGAGGGCAGCGCGCAGGTCGTCCTTCGACGCGACACGTCGCATGCCGCGACCGCCGCCGCCGGCGACCGCCTTGGCGAAGATCGGGAAGCCGACCTCGTCGGCCTGCGACACGAGTACGTCGATGTCACGCGACGGCGGGGTGGACTTCAGCACCGGAACACCGGCCGCGATCGCGTGCTCCTTCGCCGTGACCTTGTTGCCGGCCATCTCGAGCACGCGCTTGGGCGGGCCGATGAAGGTGATGCCGGCCGCCTCAGCCGCCTGGGCGAGTTCGGGGTTCTCGGAGAGGAATCCGTAGCCCGGATAGATCGCGTCGGCACCTGACAGCTTCGCCACTCGGATGATCTCGGTGACGTCGAGGTAGGCGCGGACCGGATGTCCCGGCTCGCCGATCTGGTACGCCTCGTCGGCCTTCAGCCGGTGCAGCGAGTTGCGGTCTTCGAACGGATACACCGCGACCGTCTTCGCACCGAGTTCGACTGCAGCTCGGAACGCGCGAATGGCGATCTCGCCGCGATTGGCAACCAGGATCTTCGTGAACATGCAGACCTTTCAGACGGACAGCAGGTGAGCGTGGCGCACAGCGAACGTTTAGGTATCGCCCGAGTAGTAAAGGTAACGTATCTGTTCGTGCACGTACTCAGCGTCAGTTCTCTGAAGGGCGGTGTCGGGAAGACCACCGTCACCCTCGGGCTGGCGTCTGCGGCGTTCGCGCGCGGCGTCCGCACCCTCGTGGTCGATCTCGATCCCCAATCCGACGTCTCGACCGGCATGGACATCCAGGTCGCCGGTCATCTCAACGTCGCCGATGTGCTCGCCTCCCCCAAGGAGAAGATCGTGCGTTCCGCGATCGCACCGAGCGGATGGGCGCGTTCGAATCCGCAGTCGACGATCGACGTCATGATCGGCAGCCCGTCGGCGATCAACTTCGACGGGCCGCACCCGTCGATCCGCGACATCTGGAAGCTCGAGGAGGCGCTCGCCAACGTCGAGGCCGACTACGAGCTCGTGCTGATCGACTGCGCACCGTCGCTGAACGCACTGACCCGCACCGCGTGGGCCGCGAGCGACCGCGTCGCCGTGGTGACCGAGCCGGGGCTCTTCTCTGTGGCGGCCGCCGACCGCGCGCTCCGCGCGATCGAGGAGATCCGGCGTGGCCTCTCGCCGCGACTCCAGCCGCTCGGCATCATCGTGAACCGTGCACGCGTGCAGTCCCTCGAGCACCAGTTCCGCATCAAGGAACTGCGCGACATGTTCGGCCCGCTCGTGCTCTCGCCGCAGCTCCCAGAGCGCACGTCGCTCCAGCAGGCGCAGGGCGCCGCGAAGCCGCTGCACATGTGGCCCGGCGAGAGCGCTGAGGAGATGTCGTCGAACTTCGACCAGCTGCTCGAGCGGGTGCTCCGCACCGCTCGCATCGGCGAGTTCGCGGGCGCGCCGCTCGAAGCACCGACGACCGCGGTCTGAGCCGCCGTTCGGGCATGCTGCCGCGCAGCATGAGCACGTGGACGATCGACCCCGGGGGCGCCGTCGACGAGGGCCCGTGACGGCGCCTTCAGCCGCGCTGGTCGCGGCTCAGGAGATCTTGCGCGAACGTTCACCGCGACGCGCGGCGAGCTCGTCCATCGGGTCGGCCGGCTGCGTGTCGATCTCGACGAGCGTCGACTCGACCTCGCGCAGCACCTTGCCGACGGCGATGCCGAACACGCCCTGGCCGCGGTTCACGAGATCGATGACCTCGTCGTCTGAGGTGCAGAGGTAGACGCTCGCGCCGTCGCTCATGAGCGTCGTCTGCGCGAGATCGTCGATGCCCGCCTCGCGGAGCTGGGTCACGGCGGTTCTGATCTGCTGCAGCGAGATGCCGGTGTCGAGAAGTCGCTTCACGAGCTTCAGCACGAGGATGTCGCGGAACCCGTACAGGCGCTGCGAACCGGATCCGGCGGCGCTGCGCACCGTGGGCTCGACGAGCTGCGTACGCGCCCAGTAGTCGAGCTGTCGATAGCTGATTCCCGCCGCTCGAGCCGCGATCGCACCGCGATACCCGGTGGCATCGTCGTGCTCGGGCATGCCGTCGGTGAAGAGCAGCCCGAGGTCGTAGCGCGAGCGTGGAGTCCGGTCGAGCTCACTCATCCGATTCGCCCCTCACTCTCCGCCGGCACCCCGTCGACGCGAGTTCCACGCTACCGACGGCAGCAGGCTCTGTCGAACACATCCGGCCGAACGTCACGGCGTGTCGCGAGATCAACGTGCGAGTCGGCCGAGCGAGGCCCGTACGACGCTCGAATGCACAGCCTCGAGATGCTGCGCGAGTTCGAGGCCGCGTTCGGCGGCGCGCGCCTTGTCGGCGGCATCGGCTCGCCGCGATGGCGCGATCGCACGTTCGACGAGGGCGGCTTCGCGCTCGGCAGCCGCACGCACGCCGCGAAGGTGTCGCGGCTCGATGCCGACCTCGCGGAGCGCGACGAGCGAGCGGAGCACGCCGAGCGCCTCGTCGCCGTAGTACTCCGCGGCGGGCAGGAGCGAGGCCGAGACCGCGTCACCGAGCAGGGCGGCTGTGGCCCCGGCCTGGGCGATGAGTTCGTCGCGTCGGAATCTGCGCGCACCGGCGAGGAACGCCGCTGCGCTCGTCGCCCCGGGCAGCGCAGGGGTCTCGCCGGCGTCGATCGCCTCGAGGTGCGTGCGGATCACCTTCAGCGGAAGATAGTGGTCGCGCTGCATGGAGAGCACGACCGTGATGCGCTCGACGTCGGCCGTCGAGAACTTGCGATACCCGGCCGCGGTGCGGGCCGGGGAGACGAGACGTTGTTCTTCGAGGAAGCGCAGCTTCGACGGCGTCAGCTCGGGGAACTCGGGCTGAAGCCGTGCGAGCACCTGACCGATGCCCAGAAGTGGCGCCTGGCCGCTCGCGCGCGTGGACGCAGCGGGAGCCGACACTATTCGCTCGCCACCGGAGCCAGGTCGCGTCGCGAGGCGTAGAAGGTGAGACGGAACTTGCCGATCTGCACCTCCGCCCCATCGCTCAGGAGCGCCGTCTCGATGCGCACTCCGTCGTAGTACGTGCCGTTCAGCGAGCTGAGGTCGCGCACTTCGAACGCGGAGCGATGCCGCACGAATTCCGCGTGCTTGCGGGAGACGGTGACGTCGTCGAGGAAGATGTCGGCATCGGGGTGCCGGCCGACGACCGTGACATCGGTGTCGAGCAGGAACCGTGCGCCGCTGTTCGGACCGCGGCGCACGATGAGCAGCGCCGACCCCGAGGGCAGCGCGGCGATCGCCTCGTGCTCTTCGGCCGTGACGTCGGCGTCGAGCGCGCTCAGCTGCGCCGCCGTCTCACGGCTGAAGCCGATGGTCGTGTCGGTGGCACCGTCGACGGAGGCTTGCGTCGACGTGGTCGTCGACGGTTCACCCCCGGCCTTGTCAGTACCGCCGGCCTGAGTGTTGTCGGAATCCGCCACACTAACCTCCCTGTTCCAGCGTATCCGATCGAGGCTCGTCCGCCACCCGCGGAATGCGGATGACGCGAGCGGTCTCGATCGCGTAGATGATGCCCGCCCACCAGTACAGGAACGCACCCCAGAGGGTGATCGCCCAGCCGACCGGCTGACTGATGGCGGCGACGGCAGGGAACGCGAGCCCGAGCATGATCACCGGCAGGCCGAAGAACAACGCGAACGTGGCGACCTTGCCGAGTTGATGCACGGGCAACGGCCCGAATCCGTGGTTGGCGAGCACGACCCCGAGCACGAGCAGGAAGACGTCGCGGGCGACGATGACGACGACGATCCACCATGGAACGAGGCCCTGCGCGGCGAGGCCGACGAGCGCGGCGAAGATGTACAGCCGGTCGGCGGCGGGATCGAGCAGTTGCCCCAGACGCGTGACCTGCCCGAGTCGACGCGCGAGGTAGCCGTCGAGCAGGTCGGTCAGGCTCGCGACGATGAGCACGACGAGCGAGACCACGTAGTCGCCGCGGACGATGAAGACGAGGAACACCGGCACGAGTGCGAGTCGGAGCATGCTGAGGATGTTCGGGATCGTCCAGATCTCCGAACCAGCCTCCCCCGAGCGCTCCCCAGCCACGTCTCGATCCTATCGATCCGTGGATCGCGGCCAGGTGTCCGCTCATCGTGTGTCTCGTCTTCCGCGCCGTGATCGCACCCGCGACACGGGGCCGCGACTGAAGCGGGAGGCGTCGGTCAGAGCCGGGCGGCGAGGGCGGACCATGCTTCGGCGAATCGCGGATGCAGCGGCAGCTCCCCGACCCGGTCGACCGCGATCCAGCGCAGCTCGATGCTCTCGGGGTCGTTGACGACGGGCTCGAAACGTTCGGAGGCATCCGCGACGACCGTCGTGTACGACCAGTAGCCGAGGTCGAGGACGGAGCTGAACCGCACCTCCAGGAGCCTCGGCGGCACGCCGGCCTCTTCGCCGGCCTCCCTGACGGCGGCCTCGACCGCGCTCTCGTGTTCGTGCCGTGCACCACCCGGCATGCCCCAGGTGCCGCCGAAGTGGCTCCACAGCGCCCGATGCTGCAGGAGCACCTCGGCATCGGGGCTCACGACGAGCAGGCCCGCGGCCCCGTACCGTCCCCAGTACTTGGATCCGTCGGGGCCCACGACCCATTCGTCGCCGCTCGCACCGCTCATGAGTCCAGCATGACGCACGATCGGTCGGCGCGCGGCGCCGCAGCCGTAGGCTGATGGCATGAACGGCGAGTCCCCCGTGCGCGTCGACGCCTGGCTCTGGGCGGTGCGGCAGTTCAAGACGCGATCCGCGGCCACCGCGGCATGCCGCGCCGGACATGTGCGAGTGAACGGCGAGCGGGCGAAGGCTGCGCAGTCCGTGCGCCCCGGAGACGAGGTGCGCGTGCGCATCGACGGGTTCGACCGCATGCTCGTCGTGCGGCAGACGCTCGTCAAGCGCGTCTCAGCGGCGGTCGCCGCGACCGCGGTCGAGGACCGCACGCCTCCCCCGCCGCCGCGCGAGACCGTCGCGGTCGTCGCGGTGCGCGACCGCGGTGCCGGCCGGCCGACCAAGCGCGAACGGCGCGACCTCGAGCGCCTCCGCGGACACTGAGTCGTCGCGGCGTAGCCTGATCCTCGTGCACAAGGAACTCAGTCACGAACCCGACGCCCGCCGATACGTGTTGCGGGTCGACGGCGACATCGCGAGCGTGCTCGACTACCGGGAGCTCGGCGATGCCGTCGCATTCACCCGCACGTTCACGAATCCGCCCTATCGCGGCAGCGGCCTGGCGGGCGAGCTCGTCGAGTTCGCGGCCGACGACGTCGAGGCGAACTCGGCCCGGCGTATCGTGCCGAGCTGCTGGTACGTGGGCGAGTGGTTCGACCGGCACCCCGATCGGGCCGGCCTGCTCGATCCGCGGACGATCTGACCGCCGTTCCGAACGTTCGCGACGCCCGGCGGGCGATGGAACCCATCGCTCCGCTCGGGCGTCGCTTCGGCTCAGCGCTTGCGGTGCGTCGCCTCGGTCACGGCGTCGCTGCCTGCGCGCTGCTCGACCTTCGCCTTCTTGTCGGCGCGCTTCTCTTTGAGGGTCTTGCTCGCCGCCGTCTTGGACGACGACTTCTTCGGCGACTTGTCTGACATGGATTTGCCCTTTGGTCGGAGGCCTGGGCGGCCTCGTGCGGGCAACCCTACGCGAGATACCCCGGGGTCAGTACCAGTTCATCGACTGCGAGTGCGACCATGCGTTGCACGGCGTGCCGTACCCGCGCGCGATGTAGTCGAGGCCCCAGCTGATCTGGGTCGCGGCGTTCGTCTGCCAATCGGAACCGGCCGACGCCATCTTGCTGCCGGGCAGTGACTGCGGAATGCCGGTGGCACCGCTCGAGGCGTTGTAGGCCGTGTACGACCAGCTGGACTCCTTCTGCCAGAGCTGGTTCAGGCACTGGAACTGCGACTCGTTCCAGCCGTACTTCGAAGCGGCGAGCGATCGCGCCGTGGCACGTGCCCCGTCGGGCGTGTTCGCCTGCGCGAGCGCCGCGGCGGCTGCGGCGGCCTGTTCGGCCTTCACACGGTCGTACTCGGCGGCAGCGGCGGTGGCCTTCTCGGTCTCGGCGCGGGTCTGCTTCGTGAGGTCGACGATCGAGTCGAGCGGGAGGCGCTCGTACTCGCCGAGCGAGGCGACGGATGCCGCGAGCCCACTGGAGTCGACCTTGCCGTCGACTGCGGCGAGCGTGGCGCTGGCCACCGTGAGGGTGTCCTGCGCGCTGTTGCGCGTGCGCGCCTCGGCGATCGCACTGTAGGCGCCGAGCTGCTCGTGACGGATGCCCGTCGATTCGGCGAGCGCGGTCGTCTCGTCGATGCTCGCCTGGGTCGAGATGGCCGACTGCACCGTGAAGCCGGTGCCGACGATCAGGCCGGCGGCGACGATCGCACCGGCGGCGATGAGTCGTTTCCGGCCGATGCGGCGCTTGCGGATGCTGCGGCGCGGGTGCTGGTGCTGGGTTTCGGGGGCGGTTGCGGTTTCGGGAGGAGTGAGTTCGTTTCGCATAGGTTCTGGGGTGCTCGGATCAGGTTGGGGGACGCCCCCGAGCGAGGGCACAAGTCAGCCACTCTGCCCCGAGATTCTGAAGAGTTCCTCATTTCTTCCTGTGCAGACCATGGGGACGGCCACCCAGGGCCGCGATACTGGGAGGATGCCGACCGCCGCTCCCCCACCCCGTCCGGCCGCCGACGAGCGGTGCCCGTGCCTCAGCGGCGACGTCTTCGGGCAGTGCTGCGGCCCACTGCTCGCAGGCGACTCCGATGCGCCCACCGCCGCGGCGCTCATGCGCTCGCGCTACACGGCCTTCGCGGTCGGCGATGCCGCGTACCTCCGAGCAAGCTGGCACCCGGACACGCGGCCCGATTCCCTCGAGCTCGATCCGGAGACGCGGTGGTATCGCCTCGACATCCTGGGCACCGCGCGCGGCGGGCCGTTCGACCGCGACGGCACCGTCGAGTTCCGCGCCTCCTACCGTTCCGGTGACGAGCGCGGCGTCCTCCACGAGCTGAGCCGCTTCACCCGCGCGGGCGGTCGCTGGTTCTACGTCGACGGCGAGCTCTGACTCGGGGCAGGACCTTCACTCGCGCTCGGCCTCCGTGCCGAATCCGTCGCGCAGCGCCCGCTCCTCGGAGCCTTCGAGCTCTTCGAACACCGTGATCTGCAGCCCGGCCGGCGCATCGAGCCGTGAGTTGAGCGAGCGCCATGGCGTCTCGACGGGTTCGGCGACGACGGTCGCCCCCGCCTCGGCGAGCCGTCTGGTCGTGCCGGCACCGTCGGTCACCTCGAAGGCGAGCCGGATGCGCTGGCTGGGGAGCCCGCCGGCTTCGAGCCCATCGATCACGCGCTTGTGCGTCGGGTTCGCGATCTCGATCGTCGCGCGTCCGGCTTCGAGGATCGTCACCCGGTCGTCGCCGCCCTCGGCGTAGGCCATGAGTTCGGGCATGCCGAGCGCGTCGCGGTAGAAGGCGACGGCCCGTTCGTAGTCCTCCGCCTCGATGACGACTCGGAGTTGCAGGACCGGTGGCTGCGCGGCATCCGTCATGCCTGCATCCTCCCAGATCGGCTCGGGCGAGGTCAGGCCGCGTCCCTTGCGACGGGCCAGCACCGGGTCGTCACGCCGATGGCGTCCCACACGTTGATCACGATGACGAGCGAGATGAGCGCGGCCGTGCGCTCCTCGCCGAAGATCGCGGTCGCCGTGGTGACGTCCTCCTCGGGCACGTGCGTCTCCGAGAGTCGCGTGATCGACTCGGTGAGGTTGAGGGCCGCCCGCTCCGCGGCGGTGAACAGTCCCGAGTCGCGCCAGACCGCGACGGCGTGCAGCTTCTGCTCGCTCGCACCGGCGGTGCGCGCGTCCTTCGAGTGCAGGTCGACGCAGTAGACGCATCCGTTGATCTGCGAGGCGCGGAGCCGCACCATCTCGCGCAGCTGCCGGTCGAATCCGACCCGGTCGAGTTCGGCGGTGGCGGCGTGGTCGAGTGAGGCGACCGCGCGGGAGAAGCGCGGAACGATCGCGTCGAAGTCGAGGCGGACGGGGATGTCGACGAGTGCATCGGTGATGGTCATGGCTCTACAGTACGAAGCGATCGGCCCACTGCTACAGTCCAATTCCATGGGTGAATCATGGGCCATTCGCGGCCTCGATCTGCACCTCGATCTCGATCGGCGCAGGAAGGCGGCGTCGCTCGAGGACACGCTCCGCGCCGCCGTGCGCGACGGGCGCCTCGAGGCCGGAGCCCGGCTGCCCGCGAGCCGCACGCTCGCCGCCGATCTCGGCGTCGCCCGCAACGTCGTCGCCGAGGTCTACGGCCGACTCGTCGCAGAGGGCTGGCTCGAGGCCCGCGTCGGCGCCGGCACCTGGGTCGCCGAACGCCTCGGCGTCGGGGGCCGGGCCTCGAGCATCGAGTCGTCGCCTCCGCTTCCGCAGCTGGGCCTCGACCTGCGCGGCGGCATTCCGGATGCCTCGTCGTTCCCCCGGCGCGAATGGGCGACCGCCGCCCGGCGAGCCGCGCTCGACCTGCCGGCATCCGCGTTCGGCTACGGCCCGCCGCGAGGTTCCCCGGCGCTGCGCGACACGCTCGCCGAGTACCTCTCGCGCACCCGCGGCGTCTGGGCAGCGCGCGGTCGACTCGCCGTCACCCGCGGCTTCGGCGCGGCCCTGGCGGCGGTCGGGCGCGCGCTCGTCGCCGAGGGGGCCCGGCGCATCGCCGTCGAGCAGTACGGTCACGACGCGCACCGCGGCATCCTCCGCGCGGCCGGACTCGAGGTCGTGGCCGTTCCCGTCGACGCCGACGGCGCCGTCGTCGACGGGCTGGGCGGGCTGGACGTCGATGCCGTGCTCCTGACCCCGGCGCACCAGTTCCCGACCGGTGTCGCGCTCTCGCCGTCCAGACGACTCGACGTCGTCGCCTGGGCGGAGCGCACCGGCGCCCTCGTCATCGAAGACGACTACGACGGCGAGTTCCGCTACGACCGGCGCGCGATCGGCTCACTGCAGGCACTCGCTCCCGAGCTGGTCGTCTACCTCGGCACTGCGTCGAAGAGCCTCGCGCCGGCGGTCGGGCTGGGGTGGGCGGTCGTGCCCGAACACCTGACCGAGGCGTTCGACGAGCAGCTCGTCGCGGCGAACGGCATCGCCGACCTGTTGAACCAGTCGACGCTCGACGCCTTCGTGCAGGCGCACGAGTACGACCGGACCGTTCGCGGGCGTCGCGCCGAGTACCGGGCACGCCGCGAGCGACTCGAGTCGCGAGTCGCCGCCGAGCTCCCCGGCTGCCGGGTGAGCGGCATGCGGGCCGGGCTGCACTGCCTCGTCGAACTGCCGGAGGGACTCGACGAGCGGCGGGTCACGACGGCCGGTGAACGACTCGGCGTGCGGATCGACGGCCTCGGTTCCTACCGGCTCGGAGCCGCGTCGCCGCGTCGTGCCCCGGCCATGGTCGTCGGGTACGGCGCTCCGCCGCCGCATCGGTTCGAGCTCGCGCTCGACCGGGCCATCGCCGCAATCGGCGCCGAGCTGCGCGTGTGACCGTCGACAGGCAGCCGGACGCCACCGGGCATCCGGCCTCAGTCGCCCGCCGCACCCCGCGCGTCGAGCATGCGGAACGCGCGTTCGACGGCGCCGCCGAGCGCGTCGACGGGGATCGACCAGTCGTCGTGCGCGGCGAGCGCCTCCACCGGAGTGAGCCCCACGTCGTAGGCGACGCGGAATCGATCGGCAATGAGCGCGAGCTCCGCCGCCTGACGCTCCACGAACGCACGGTCGACGACACGGCCGTGGCCCGGCACCACACGATCGCCCGGCCGCATGGCCGACACGAGGTCGTCGAGCACGCCAGGCCAGTCGAGCGGGTAGCTCCCCGAGCCGTACATGAGCGGCCCCGACTCCTCGATCAGGTCGCCGAGGATCCAGACCCGTTCACCGGGCACGAAGAGCACGAGATCCGTGTCGGTGTGCGCGGGCGGTTGCGGCCGCAGCTCGACGAGACGATCCCCCAGGTTGAGCATGAAGGGTTCGACGAGCGGATGCGTCGGGGGCGTCAGCACCACGTCGGCCCACTGCCGCTCGGGCTCCCGGCTCGGATCCGCACGCCACGCCGCGAGGCGCGGCGCCTCGAACTCGGCGAAGTGGGCGAAGGTGTTCGCATGGCCGTAGATCGCGGCATCCGTCGCCGTACCCGGCCCGAAGACCTGGTTTCCGAAGGTGTGGTCGAAGTGCGCATGCGTGTTCACGACCCAGCGCACCGGGCGGTCGAAGCGGTCAGCGAGGTCGGCGGCGAGCTCCTCGGCCTCGCTCGGCTGCACGCGGGTGTCGACGAGCAGCAGCCCGTCGGCGCCCTCGATCACGACGATCGAGATGTCGAACGGGTCGTACCGGCGTTGGTGGATGCCGGGTGCCACGGTGAGCCAGGCTGTCATGCCTCAAGCGTAGCGACGCGCCGAAGGCGCGCCGATGCGCCGGCGGCGAACGACGGCGCAGATCAAAGCAAATGCAGAGATTCGCGTCGTAGCGTGGCATCCGTGACCCCGCTCGACGGTACCCCGCCCACCAAGCACGGCACGCCGCCCATGCTCACGGCGCGCGCACAGCGCACGCTCGAGACCATCGACGGCCAGACGCTCGACGAGATGCGCGCCCTGCGCGACGAGACCGAGCGCTTCATGCTGCGCTACAAGTTCGGCATGGACGAGGTGATCACCAAGCTCTCGATCCTGCGCGAGGAGTTCAGCCAGACGCACGACTACAACCCGATCGAGCACATCTCGAGCCGGCTGAAGAGCCTCGACAGCGTCATCGACAAGATGCAGCGCAAGGGCGTCGACCCGACGTTCGAGACGATCCGCGACACGATCACCGACATCGCCGGTGTGCGCGTGACGTGCAGCTTCGTGTCGGACGCGTACCGCATCTTCGAACTGCTCACGGCGCAGCGCGACATCAAGGTGCTGCGGGTGAAGGACTACATCAAGGAGCCGAAGACCAACGGCTACCAGAGCCTGCACGTCATCGTCGAGGTGCCGGTGTTCCTCTCGACCGGGCCGCACCCCGTGGCCGTCGAGGTGCAGATCCGCACGATCGCCATGGACTTCTGGGCGAGCCTCGAGCACAAGATCTACTACAAGTACGACCGCCTGGTGCCGCAGGAACTGCTCGACGGCCTGACGGATGCCGCGCACACCGCCGCCGAGCTCGACGCGCGCATGGAACGGCTGCACCGCGAGGTGCACGGGGCCCCGCCCTCGCCGATCGGCGCGGCGGTGCACCCGGCGCACGGTCGGCCGGGCCAGCCGGTCTGAGGCCGCCCGCTCAGCGTCGGGCGAGCGCGGCGAACTCCCGGGCGCCCTCCTCGGTCACCCGGAGCGAGCGATCACCTGCACGCCGTGCCACCCATTCCTCGGCCAGCAGGCGTTCGAGCACGATCGCTCCGAGCCGACCGGCGAGGTGCGGGCGGCGCTCGGTCCAGTCGAGGCATCCGCGCACGACGGGTCGCCGACTCGTTGCGCCCGCGCCGGCTCCGGCCGCCTCCGCGATGCCGAGTCGCATCGCGACCGGCGTGCCCGGGTCGAGCACGCTGCCCGGTTCGCCGGCGACGAGCGGCGAGATCGCGCCCTCGCGCACGAGCGCGTCGGCGAGATCGAGCGCGAGCCGCCCGGCGAAGTGGTCGTAGCACGAGCGCGCCAGGGCGAGGCGTTCGGCGGTCGCCGACTGCGAGTACGACGTGACCGCCCGTCGCGGCGCGATGCGCTGCAACGCCTCGACGGCGTCGGCGACGTGCTCGCCGGCGAGCGAGAAGTAGCGGTGCCGGCCGAGCTTGCGATCCGTCACCAGGCCGCCGGCGAGCAGCTGGGCGAGGTGCGCGCTCGCGGTCGGCGGCGTCACACCTGCGACGGCCGCGAGTTCGCTCGCCGGCAGTGAGCGACCATCGAGCAGCGCGACGAGCATCGCGGCCCGGGCGGGCTCGCCCATGAGCCGGGCTGGTTCGGCGAGGTCGGCATCTCCGTGCATGCTGTCCACGATACGTCGGCGACACTTCGCCCGTCGGCGAAACGTCCCGGGCGTAGCGTCGAGGCATGATCGAGATCACCGAACGGGCCGAGGTGGAGCGCCTCCTCGCCGACCCCGCGTCGCGAGTCCCCGAAGCGGACCGTGCCGGCTCGCCGCAGTCGTCGTTCGCGCGGTTCCGTGCGGGCGTCTCGAGGTTCGCCAACGGTGCCACGTACGACGCACGGCGTGCACGGCTGGAGGAACTGCTCGAACACCTCGACGCTCACGCGCTCGCCTCGGGCGCTCGCGAACGCACCGCGGCCGCGATGGCCGCCGGGCTCAGCGCGACCGACGAGCGGGATGCCGAGCGCCGCGCCCTCGCGGCGCAGTGCGCCCGGCACGTTCCGGTCGCCGTGCTCGCAGCGGCGCTCGGATTCGCTCGACCCGATGCGCTGCCTCCGCTCGTCGCGACAGTCGCCGCCGCCTACCCCACGGGCGAGACGGCACACCCGCATGCAACGGATGCTGCGGTGACCCAGCTGCTCGAGGCAGCCGGCGCCGCGGATGGAGCGGACCGAACGCTTCGCGTGCAGTTGCTCGTGCAGGCGCACGCCGCCACCGCGACGCTCGTCGAACGGGCCCTCGAACTCGCCGAGACACGCGCCGAAGCGACGCCCACCCGCACCCTGCTCGATGCCGTGCTCCGCGACGACTCCCCCGTGCCCGTCACGCGCCGGCTCATCGCCGCACCGCACGGCGGCCACGACCTCGCCGTGCTCCGCCTCGACGGGCCCGACCAGGAGGCCGCCGCCGATCGCCCTGCGCGCATCCTGGCGTTCGGCGCAGGGCCGAGAGCCTGCCCGGCACCGCATCATGCCCTGGTGATCGCCGCTGCGATCGTCGACACCATTCGCGCCGACGCGAACCGGCACGAGGAGACCACCCGCCATGCTGACGCCCCGTGAGTTCCGAGCCCTCCACCGGCCGGGAGCCCCGTTCCTGTTGCCGAACGCGTGGGATCTCGCCTCCGCGCGCTGGCTCCACGCGGCCGGGCATCGTGCGATCGGCACGACGAGCCTCGGCATCGCGGTCGTCGCCGGCAAGCGAGACGGCGCCGGCGCCATCGCAGCCGAGTCCCTCGCGCTCGCGCGTGCGGCCGCAACCCACGACATCTCCCTCACCGTCGACCTCGAGGCCGGTTTCTCCGACGACCCGGACGAGGTGGGCCGGTTCGCCGCCGAACTCGCCGCGATCGGATGCCTCGGCGTGAACGTCGAGGACTCGACCGAGGACGGCGAACTGCACGACCCCGACCTCGCGACGGCGAAGGTGGCCGCGATCTCGGCCGCGGCACCCGGGCTCTACCTGAACGCCCGCACCGACTCCTTCTGGGTGACGGGCGGAGGCGATGCCGGCGACCGCTTCGACGACGCGGTCACCCGGGCGGAGCGGTATCTTGCGGCCGGGGCATCCGGCATCTTCGTGCCCGGCGTGCTCGATCCGCAGACGATCGCCGCCCTCAGCGGCGCGATCGAGGCGCCGCTCAACGTGCTCGTGCAGCCCGAGCTGCGACTGGCCGAACTGGCGGAGCTCGGCGTCGCCCGGGTCAGCACCGGCTCACTGCTGTTCCGCAGCGCGCTCGGATCCGTCTCGGCCCTGACCGAGGCGCTCATCGGCGGCGGCCGCCCTTCGGACGTGCTGCCCACGGCACCGTCGTACGCCGCCGTCGCGGGGCTGCCGCTCGTGGAGCCCTGAATCAGGGCTGCTGGCGGGCTCGGCTGGGCTGCACGCGCATCGGCTCGCCGGGCATCTTCGGGAAGTCGGGCGGGAACGGCAGTTCGCCGAGGCCGTCGTCGAGATCGCGCTGCCACCACTCGAGCAGCGTGTCGATGCGGCCGGGCGACACGTGCATGTCGTGCCACGGGTCGCCGACCCGCTGCAGTCGCTCCGGCACGGTGCGCACGGTGTGATCGCCGGGATCCGTCGAGGCGAGCTCGTCCCACTCGAGCGGGCACGACACCGAGGCCTGCGGTAGCGGGCGCGGGCAGTACGCCCCCGCCATGGTGCGGTCGCGATTGGCCTGGTTGTAGTCGATGAAGATGCGGTCGCCGCGCTCCTCCTTCCACCAGTTGGTGGTGACCTCGTCGGGCATGCGCCGTTCGAGTTCGCGGCCGAGTGCGATGACGGCGTGCCGAACGTCGAGGAACTCGTGCTCGGCCTCGATGGGCGCGAAGACGTGGATGCCGCGACTGCCCGAGCTCTTCACGAACGCGGTGAGGCCGACCTCGCCGAGCAGCTTCCTCAGTTCCACCGCGACGGGCACCGCCTCGGCGAACCCCGTGCCCGGCTGCGGGTCGAGGTCGATGCGCAACTGGTCGGGGAAGTCGGCCCTCTCGGCCCGCGACGCCCACGGGTGGAACACGATCGTGTTCATCTGGGCCGCCCAGACCGCGCCGGCCGGCTCATCGATCACGAGCTGCGGATGGGTGCGCCCGCTCGGGTAGGTGACCGGCACGGATCGCACCCACTCGGGTGCGCCCTTCGGCGGGTTCTTCGAGAAGAACTGCTCGCCGTCGACCCCGCCGGGGAAGCGCTGCAGCGACACCGGGCGATCGCCGTTCGCCTCGACGAACGGCGCGCCGACGGCGACGAGGTACTCGGCGAGCTCGAGTTTCGTGATGCCGGCTTCGGGCCAGATCACGCGCGATGGGCTCGAGATCCGCACATCGCGATCGCCGTGCGGACCGGGGACGGTGAGAGTGACGGCATCGGCCATGGAGGCGACGCTACTCCCCCTGCACGTGCGACGTCACGCGTGCGACGTCACGCGGGCTGCGACGTCACCGAGGCGACGCTACTCCCCCTGCACGTGCGACGTCACGCGTGCGACGTCACGCGGGCTGCGACGTCACCGAGGCGACGCTACTCCCCTCGCGGGCGCGGCACCCCGGCGCCCCGCGGCGTCACGCGATCTGCGCCGTCGCCTGGGTCGCGTACCGACGCGCCGACCGTTCACGGGCCTTCGCGGCCTCCTCCTCGCGATTCTTCGGCGGCGCGGCGGTCACGAGGTCGTCGAGCAGGTGACGGGTCACGTGCGCGATCTCGGCCACGGCGCGGTCGAACGCCTCGGAGTTGGCCTTCGACGGCTTCGTCGATCCGCTCACCTTGCGCACGAACTGCAGCGCGGCCGCGTGCACCTCGTCATCGGTGGTCGCCGGTTCGAAATTGTGGAGGGTGTGGATGTTCCTGCACATGCCACGAGCCTAACCCGCGGCGTCGAGGATGTCTCGGCTCAGCTCTGCTCACTGCGGGCGGCGCGAGCCGCTTCGCGGGCGGCATCCCGAGCCGCATCGGCGGCTGCAGCCTCTTCGGGAGTCGGTGCCGTGCCGCCGAGCGACCTCGGCTGCCACCACTTGCCCGTACCGTCGACGGGGTACTCGGCCTGCAGCCGATCGACCATGCGCTGCAGTGTCGCACGCAGGCGTTCGGTCACGGTGTGCGGGTCCTCGTCGGCGGTGACCGCGATCGGCTCGCCGAACGCGAAGCTCACCGGCACGCCGAACCGCTCGAAGAACTTCACCTTGCGGCCCTTGGTCATCAGCCGGTGGCCGCCCCAGACGGCGATCGGGATGATCGGCACGCCGGCCTCGGCCGCGAGACGGGCCGCGCCGGTCTTGAGCTCGCGCACCGTGAACGACGCGCTGACACCCGCCTCGGGAAAGACGCCCAGGAGCTCGCCGTCGCGGAGGGCGGCCACGGCCTTCGCATAGGCGGCGGCGCCCGCCTTCATGTCGACCGGGATGTGCTTCATGCTGCGCAGCATCGATCCGAGGACCGGCTTGTCGAACACGCTCTGCTTGCCCATGAAGCGGATGCGACGTCGGTTGGCGAGCCACGTCGCCCACTCGACGAGCGCGAACTCGAAGTAGCCGAAGTGCGTCATCGCGAGCACCGCACCGCCGGTCGTCGGCACGTGCTCGGCGCCGGCCACGTTGCGCTTCAGCCCCCAGAAACCGAAGAGCGCGCGCCCGGCGACGATCGCCGTGCTGTAGATCGGGTCACTCGGGCGTCGCGTCATGGCTCAAGCGTAGGCCTCAGGGCTGGGCGTCACATCGACGCGTGATGCGGGTCGGCGACCGGCTGCAGCCGGAACAGCCGAACCACCCGGCCCGACTCCCGCTCGTAGGCGCGGTAGCCCGGCCACTGCGCCTCGATGCGCGCCCATGCCGCGTCGCGCTCGTCGTCGCCGATCGTGCTCGCCACCACCGGCATCCGCCGCCCACGCACGGTGATCGCGGCGTCGGGGTGAACGAGCAGGTTGTACGTCCAGCCGGGGTGCCGGTCCCGGGCGAAGCTCGTCCCCGCGATGATCGCCCGCCCGCGCCCGTCGGGCGTGTACATGAGCGCGGTGTCACGCGGCTCCCCCGTCTTCGCGCCCGTGGTGTGCAGCACGAGCGAGGGCACCAGCAGGGCGCTCAGCTGCACCCGGCCACCGGATGCCGCGCCGATCAGCCGCTCGACCGGCGGGAGCACGCGCGGGGCGCACCAGCGGAAGAGGCGGGTGCGGGTCAGCGGCGACACCACGGAGCGGACGAGCTGCAGCACGATCGACATCCACCCATTCTGTCGTGCGAGGCGTGCCGCGTCACGGGTCGGTGCCAGGACCGCCTCACGAACCGCTCGCGCGCTCCTTCTCGACGGCCTCGCGGGCGGCGACGAGTTCGGCCGCGGCATCGCCCGCCCGCCGTTCGGCCCGCTGCATGCGCCTGATCGCCATCGTCGGGGCGCCGTAGCGCGCTCGCACACGATCGTGCTCGTCGTCGACACCGGTCACGATGTAGGCCGCGGCCATGAGGATGACCTGGCTCGAGAGGTTCAGCCAGATGAGCAGGGCGATGAGCGAGCCGAACGAGGCGAGCAGCGGATTGCTCGTCGCGCCGCCGACGAAGAGGCTCGAGAGCACCTGCAGCACCGAGAGCCCGACCCCGCCGAGCAGCGCACCCGTCCAGAGCGAGCGGGCGCTCGGGCGCATGCCGGACAGCACGCGGAACATGACCGCGATCAGGAGCGTGTCGATCGCGAAGATCACGGCGATCGAGACGAACCGGGCGGCTGCATCGAAGACCATGTCTCGGCTCGAGATGCCGAACCAGCCGAGCAGTGTGCCGAGGGCGGTCGTGCTGAAGACCGTCACCAGGGCGGCGGCGGCGAACGCCGCACCGAATCCGATGGCGAGGAGCAGATCGCGCAGGAGCACCCACACGAAGAAGGTCTGGTCGTCGGCCTGGTCGCCGAGCCGGCGGAACGCCGTGCGGAGCGAACCGATCGCACCGATCGCGGCTCCCACGAGACCCACTAGGGCGAGGATGCCCGCGATGCTGAGCGTCAGCGGCTGCACGACGTCCTCGGGCGCGATCAATCCGTCTTCGCCGAAGAGCCCCGGGATCGCGGTGTCGACCGTTGCGACGAGCGCCTTGAGCGCATCGGGATTCCCGGCCAGCCACATGCCCGCGATCGCGAAGCCGAGGAACACCCCGGCGAAGATCGAGAAGAGCACGCGGTAGGTGACGCTGTCGGCGAGCATCGCCCCATGGCGTTCGAGATAGAGCAGGAACGCCCGCGCGGGCTTCAGCTCGAGCGCCCAGGCCGTGACCCGGGTGCCGAACGCGACGAGCCCGGCGAACGGCCCCTGCTTCGAGGACTTCCCGGCGTCGCCTCCGTGCTCGCTCATGTCGTCAGGCTACCGAGACGCGGATGCCGCGGGCGGGCGAGCGCGCCGGTGGAACGACGAACGGCGGCGACACCGGGCGCGAGCCCGACGTCGCCGCCGTTGGATCAATCGGTCGGGGTCAGTACCAGCCGGCCGACTCCGAGTGGTCCCAGGCGCCGCACGGCGTGCCGTAGCGGCCCGCGATGTACCCCAGGCCCCAGGTGATCTGGGTCGCCGGGTTGGTCTGCCAGTCGCTGCCGGCCGTGCCCATCTTGCTGCCGGGCAGGGCCTGCGGAATGCCGTAGGCGCCGCTCGAGGAGTTCGATGCGTAGACGTTCCAGCCGGACTCGCGCTGCCAGAGGGAGACGAGGCAGCCGAACTGGTCGTCGCCCCATCCGTACATGGAGGCCATCAGGTCACGGGCGATCGCCTGGGCGCCGCTGGGGTTCGACGGTCCGGTCGGACGCGACCCGGTCGAGGGCGCCGTCGGCTTCGCGGCCTCAGCCGCAGCAGCTGCGGCGGCCGCAGCAGCTGCAGCAGCAGCCTGCTCGGCGGCGACGCGGTCGGCCTCGGCGATAGCGGCCCGAACCGGCTGGGCGTGCGCCTCGGTGCGGTCGGCGAGTTCGAAAACGCGCTCGGGCGTGAGGAGCCGGTAGTTGCCGAGTGCGGCGACCGAGGAGGAGAGCTCCGTGGCATCCGCCTTGCCCTGCGCTGAGACGAGCGTGTCGTTCGCCGCGGCGAGGGTGTCGTTCGCGGTCTTGACCGCGCGGGCCTCGAGGATGCCGGCGTGCGAGCCGAGTTGTTCGACATCGAGGTTCGCGGCGTCGCGCAGGGCGTCGGTCTCGGCGATGCTGTCGTTCGTGGCGGCGACCGCGGACTGCACCGCGAAGCCGGTGCCGACCATCGCCCCGATGGCGACGACGGCCCCGGCCGCGAGGATCGGACCGCTCCTCCAGAGGGGGCGGTTGCGGCGCGACCGTGGGCGGAGTGCTTCGGTCTCGCGGACTTCGGACGTACTGGTTTCAGAAGGAGAAGACTGGTTCTGCATGACTTTCACGAGGCGGATCGCCGTGGCGCATGGCGCTGGACGACCCTTGTTCGACGTTCCACGGGCGGGGGCGCCCGGGCGAAGTGGCCAGTCTGCCGAGGCCTTCTGGACAGAACCTCAGCTTCTCCTGTGAAAGTCATCCATATCGGTGCCCCCTGCGCCCCGCTGATGTCGTCGCCGCGGCGGCGGACTCAGTACCAGTTGTTCGCCTGGAAATGGGCCCACGCCCCGCAGGGCGTGCCGTACCTTCCGGCCACGTACCCGAGTCCCCACCTGATCTGCGTGGCCGCGCTCGTCAACCAGTCCGCGCCGGCCGACGCCATCTTGCTGCCGGGCAGGGCCTGAGGAATCCCGTAGGCCCCTCCCGGGCTTCCGGCGGTGACGTTCCAGCCTGATTCCTTGTTCCAGAGGGCGACGAGACAGCCGAACTCGTCGTCCCCCCAGCCATAGCTCGCCGCCATCATGTCGCGGGCGATGAGCTGCGCTTCGCTCGGATTCGCCGGCGCCGCCGGCGCAGGCCCACCGCTCGCGGGCGGGGTCGCTGCATCGCGCTCCGCCGCGGCCCGTTCGGCGGCAGCACGCTCGGCCGCCGCCTGCTCGGCGGCGACGCGATCGAACTCGGCGACAGCGGCCTGCACGGTCGCGGCATGGGCGCGCGCGGCGTCGGCGAGGACGAAGACGCGTTCGGGGGCGAGGAGCTCGAACGACTGCAGTGCGGCGACGGATGCCTCGAGGTCGGCAGCATCGGACTTGCCGTTCGCCGCGGCGATCGCCGCCTCCGCGGTGGTGAGCGCGTCCGACGCGTCCTGCGTGGCACGTGCCGTGAGGATGCCCTCGTGCGCGCCCAACTGGCTCGCGTCGAGATCGGTCGACGCCGAGAGCTGCGCGGTCTCCGCGATGGCCGATGCGCGATCCGCATCCGGCGCGTCCGCGATGACGCCGGTGCCCGCCACCGCCGCGAGGCCGAGCACCGCGGACGCCGAGGCGACCGACCGCCAACGGCGTGTCGGTGGGCGTCTGCGGGCAGAACCTGGTCCGGTCGATCCGCCTGTCGTGGGCCGTGCGGTGGTCGAGACTCCGGACGCTGCGCTCATGCTTCTCCCCAGCGGGGGACGCGACGCACCGGCCGATCCCCCATCGTGCGACGATCCGCGAGCGTCTTCCGCCCGCGGGAAGTTGCCAGTCCCGACAGACTAACCGAAGGGTTCCTCGGATTCGCAAGCCCTTCGTGACAGGTGTCATCAGCGCCGATGTCACGCGACTTCACGCGACGACGCCGCGGATCGCCCCGTGGGTAGGGTGGTCGACGTGCGATCCCCCCTCCTCTCCGTCCTCTTCGTCGGCGTGCTCGCCCTCAGCGGCTGCGCCGCGTCGACGCCGGCTCCGACCGCCGAATCGACGCCTGCGCCGGCGACGGCGGCGGCCGCCTCCGACTGCGACGGCGTCGGCGTCGTCGTCGACTTCGGCACGCTCGACGGCGAGGGGGTGTCGGCCTGCGTCGACGCGACCTCCGATATCGCCGCATCGTCGGCGCTCGACGAGGCCGGCGTCAGCACCGAAGGGTCGGTGGAGTGGGGCGATCAGATCGTCTGCCGCGTGAACGAACGCCCCGCCGTCGACGAGACCGTTGAGGTCGAGGGCGAGGCCTCCTTCGTCGAGTCCTGCCAATCGATGCCACCGGCGTACGCGTACTGGGCGCTCTGGGTGAAACCCGCCGCCGATGCCGAGTGGGAGTACGCCCAGGAGGGCCTCGGCACCCTGCAGCTCGAGCCCGGCCAGAGCGTCGGCCTCGTCTACACGACCGGCACGGAGACTCCGACCCCGGCGGGATGATGCGGTTCCGCGCGGCACCACTGCGGGCGGCGGCGATCGTCGCGGCCGTCTTCGTGGTGTCGCGCGTGGTCTACCGCATCGTGTTCGGGGGCGGCTCCGGCGGCGGAGCGCTGCTCCTCGACCTGCCGCGAGTCGCCCTCGACGGTCCCTTCGCGCACATCGTGCTCTTCGGCCCGATCACGAGCGGCGGCATCGGGAACGCCGCACTCAGCGCCCTCCCGTTCGCGGCGCTCATCCTCGCGTTCGGCGTGCTGAACGCGCTGATCGACGTGCAGCGGCTGTTCGTCCGCGGGTCGACTCGCGGACCGGTGCGCGCCGTCTCCCGAGCGCTCGTCATCGCATGGGCGACGGCTCCCGCACTGGCCCAGTCGGTGAGTCGGATGCGCCGGGCGGCCGCCCTCCGCGGCGAACGCGGGCCCGCCGCGCTGCTCGTGCCCGTCTTCGAGCACACGATCGAGCGCGCGCTCGCCCTCGCGGCGTCGATGGAGGCGCGCGGGTTCGCGGCATCCGCTCGGCCGGACGCCGACCCCGCACGGCCGGTCGCACTGGCCGATGCCACGCTCGACCAGGGCGAAGGATGGCGACTCGACACCGGCGACCTCGCACTGGCGCCCGGCAGCCTCACCGTGGTCGTCGGCGCGACCGGTTCGGGCAAGTCGAGCCTGCTCGACGCGATGAGCGGGCTCTTCCAGCACTTCGAGGGCGGACGGCAACGCGGGCGCATCGAGATCGGCGGACTCGAACGGCGCGAGTTCCCGCCGCGCGAGACGGCCGGATTCGTCGGGGTCGTCGCCCAGCAGGTCCGACTCTCATTCGTGGCCGAGACGGTGCGCGACGAGATCGGCTTCTGCCTCACGACACAGGGCCTCGACGCCGCGCTCATCGACGAGCGCGTGCGGCAGACGGCCGGCGAGCTGGACATCGCCCGGCTGCTCGAGCGGCCGGTCACCGCCCTCTCGGCCGGCGAGGCGACACTCGTCGCGATCGCCGCAGCGCTCACCTGCCGCCCGGCGCTGCTGCTCGTCGACGAACCGCTCGCGGAGCTCGACGACTCCGCACGACTCCGCGTGTGCGCAGTGCTCGACCGGGTCGCGCACGAGTCGGACACCTGCGTGGTGATCGCCGAACACCGCACCGACGAGTGGCAGGGCATCGCCGATGCCTGGCTCGAGATCCGCGGGGCCCGGCTGATCGCGGCATCCGGTCCGCCCGAACCCGCGCCCGACGAGCTCGCACCGACCGGGATCACGGCGGCGCTCGCCAGTCGGGCGGGGTCGACGCCGGGGCATCCGCTCGCCTCGGTTCGCGGTCTCGAGGTGCGCCACGGCGACACGATCGCGGTGCGCGAGGCGAGTCTCGCCCTCCTCCGAGGCGAAGTGGTCGCGATCGAAGGGGCGAACGGGGCCGGCAAGAGCAGCCTGCTGGGCGCCCTGGCGGTGCCGGATGCCGCAGGCCGCGTGTCGATCGACGGCGTCGACGTCGCGACGCTGAGCGCGAAGGAGCGCCGCGGTGCGATCACCCTTGTGCCGGAACGATTCGACGATCTCTTCTTCAGCACGACGGTCGCCGGTGAATGCCATCGTGCCGATCGCACGAATCGGCCGCCCGTGTCCACCGCAGACACGTTCCTGCGCCTGCTCGGCCGGCCGCGCCCGGCGGCGGCCATCGACGAACTGCTGCTCCGCCATCCGCGCGACCTGTCGGCGGGCGAGCGCCTCTGCCTCGCGATCGCGATCCAGCTGGCACCGTCGCCCGCGGTGCTCCTCGTCGACGAACCGGCGCGCGGGCTCGACGCCGACGCACGGCGTCTCGTGGGCGAGGCGCTCGTCGCCGTCGCGGGCTCCGGGCGGGCGGTGCTCTTCGCGACGCACGACCGTGCGTTCGCCGGGCGATTCGCGAGCCGGGAACTCCGCATCGACCGTGGCGTCGTCACGGCCTCCGCGGCGGAGGCACGCGCATGACCGTCACGGGCCTCCTCCCCGACCGGCGCGGGCTGGGCACCACCGTCGCCCTCGCCGCCGGAAGCGCACTCGCCCTCGCCGCGTTCTGCTGGCCGCTCGTCGCCGCGGCGGTGCCGGCCGATGCGCAGCGCGCCGCCCCGTTCGTCGCGTTCGCAGTGCTGCCGGCGGTCATCGCCGTCGTGCTCGCCGTGCTCGACCGTCAGATGCACTCGGCGAAGGCGGTCGCCCTCCTGGGCGTGCTCGCGGCGATCGGCGCGGGCATCCGCATCGCCGGCGCCGGCGTCGGCGGCATCGAGGCGGTGTTCATCCTGCTGATCCTCGCCGGGCGGGCGTTCGGAGCACGCTTCGGCTTCCTCCTCGGCATGCTCACGATCGCCGTCTCGTCGGTGCTCTGGGGCGGCTTCGGGCCGTGGACGCCGTTCCAGATGTTCGCGTGCGCCTGGATCGCCGCGGGAGCCGGTCTCCTGCCGGTGATCAGCCCGCGCGCGGCCACGGCCGCGGCGGTGCGCCGTGCGCGCGTGCTCGAGATCGCGATGCTCGCCGCCTACGGGGTCGCCGCGTCGTACGCCTTCGGGCTCCTCATGAACCTCTGGTTCTGGCCGTTCGCCGTCGGCACGAGCACCGGCATCTCCTACGACGGCACTGCCCCGATCGGCGAGAACCTCGCCTCGTTCGCCGTGTACTCGCTCGTCACGTCGACCCTCACGTGGGATACCGTGCGCGCGGTGACGACCGTGATCGGCATCGTCGCGATCGGCCCGGCCGTGCTCTCGGCATTGCGGCGCGCCAAGGCGCCGGCACCGGCCCCGACGACGACGCCGCGCCGTTAGACGGAGAAGTACTTCGCCTCGGGGTGGTGGAAGACGAACGCGTCGGTCGACTGCTCGGGGTGCAGCTGCAACTCCTCCGAGAGCACGACGCCCATGCGCTCGGGCCTCAGCAGCTCGACGACCTTGCGGCGATCCTCCATGTCGGGACACGCGGGGTAGCCGAGTGAGAACCGAGCGCCGCGGTAGTGGAGCTTGAAGAGCCCCGCGACGTCGTCGGGGTCCTCGCCGCCGAGTCCGAGTTCGTCGCGCACCCGGGAGTGCCAGTACTCGGCGAGGGCTTCGGTGAGCTGCATGGCGAGGCCGTTGAGCTCGAGGTAGTCGCGGTAGCGGTTCTCGGCGAAGATCTTCGCGGTCGCCTCGCTGACTCGCTGCCCCGCGGTCACGAGCTGCACGGCGACGACGTCGACCTGACCCGAGTCGCGCGAGCGCACGAAGTCGGCGAGGCAGAGGTGACGATCGCGTCGCTGGCGCGGGAAGTGGAATCGCAGCCGGTCGCCGCCGATCGCACCGCCCGAGCCGCCGTCGGGTGCGAGCAACCCCGCGGCGCCGAGTCGGCCGTCGAGGTCGTCTCCGTGGTGGAGCACGACCATGTCGTCGCCGTCGGCGACGACCGGGAAGTAGCCGTACGCCACCGAGGCGTCGAGCAGCCCCTCGGCGAGGATGTGGTCGAGCCAGTAGCGCAGTCGCGGGCGGCCCTCGGTCTCGACGAGTTCGTCATAGCTCGGCCCGTCATCGGCGCGGCTCGGCTTCAACCCCCACTGGCCCATGAACGTGGCGCGTTCGTCGAGGAACGCGGAGTATTCGGCGAGCGCGATGCCCTTGACGATGCGGGTACCCCAGAACGGCGGTGTCGGCACGGGGTTGTCGGCCGCGACATCCGATCGCGCCGGCATCTGCTCGGGCTCGGTGACGGTCAGGAGCCCCGGTCGGTGGATGCGCTTCTTCAGCGGAGGCAGGCCGACAGTCCCGGGGTCGGCTCCGCGGGCGATCGCCACGAGCGGCTCCATGAGGGCGAGCCCTTCGAAGGCGTCGCGGGCGTAGCGCACCTGCCCGTCGAAGATGCCCGCGAGGTCGTCTTCGACATAGGTGCGGGTCAGGGCGGCGCCGCCGAGGATGACGGGCCAGCGCTTCGCGAGCCCCCTGGCGTTCAGCTCCTCGAGGTTCTCCTTCATCACCACGGTCGACTTCACGAGCAGGCCCGACATGCCGATCACGTCGGCGTCGTGCTCCTCGGCCGCCTTGATGATTTCGGCGATGGGCTGCTTGATGCCGAGGTTGATCACCTCGTAGCCGTTGTTCGAGAGGATGATGTCGACGAGGTTCTTGCCGATGTCGTGCACGTCGCCGCGCACGGTGGCGATGACCATCTTCCCCTTGCCGCCGGCGGACGACTTCTCCATGTGCGGCTCGAGCAGGGCCACGGCGCTCTTCATCACCTCGGCCGACTGCAACACGAACGGCAGCTGCATCTCACCTGAGCCGAAGCGCTCGCCGACGACCTTCATGCCCTCGAGCAGGTGCACGTTGATGATGTCGATCGCACTGAGCCCGCCGGCACGGGCGAGGTCGAGGTCGGCCTCGAGCCCCTTCGCCTCCCCGTCGATGATGCGGCGCTCGAGTCGCTCGCCCACGGGCAGCGCGGCGAGCTCGGCGGCGCGGGCATCGCGGATCGCAGCCATGTCGACGCCGGCGAAGAGGTCGAGCATCGCGACGAGCGGGTCGTAGGTGAGGGTGCCCTCGGCGTCGTACTCCCGCCGGTCCCACACGAGGTCGAGGGCGACCTTGCGCCGGTCCTCGGGCACCGAGGCGAGCGGCACGATCTTCGCCGCGTCGACGATCGCGCTCGTGAGCCCGGCCTCGACGGCCTCGTGCAGGAACACCGAGTTCAGCACCGACCGCGCCGCGGGGTTCAGCCCGAACGAGACGTTCGAGACGCCGAGCGTCGTGTTGATGCCCGGGTACTTCGCGGTGATCTGCCGGATCGCCTCGATCGTCTCGATCGCGTCGCGCCGGGTCTCCTCCTGCCCGGTCGCGATCGGGAAGGTCAGGGCGTCGACGATGATGTCGTCGACGCGCACGCCCCACTCGCCGACGAGGGTGTCGACGAGCCGCGAGGCGATGCGCACCTTGTTCTCGGCGGTGCGGGCCTGGCCCTCCTCGTCGATCGTGAGCGCGATGACGGCGGCACCGTGCTCCTTGACGAGCGGCATGATGCGGGCGAAGCGACTGCCGGGCCCCTCGCCGTCCTCGAAGTTCACCGAGTTCACGACCGGGCGCCCGCCGATGAGCTCGAGCCCCGCCCGCAGCACGGCCGGCTCGGTCGAGTCGACGACGAGCGGCAGCGTCGAGGCGCTCGCGAGCCGCGAGACCACCTCGCGGATGTCCGCGACGCCGTCGCGCCCCACGTAGTCCACGCAGACGTCGAGCAGGTTGGCGCCGTCGCGCACCTGGTTGCGAGCGATGTCGACGCAGTCGTCCCACCGTTCGTCGAGCATCGCCTCGCGGAAGGCCTTCGACCCGTTGGCGTTGGTGCGCTCCCCGATCGCGAGGTACGAGCTCTCCTGCTCGAAGCTGACGTGCTGGTAGAGGCTCGCGACACCGGGGTCGGCTTCGATACGGCGAGCGGATGCCTCGGCGCCCCGCAGTCTCGCGACGACGGCGCTCATGTGCGCCGGCGTGGTGCCGCAGCATCCGCCGACGAGGCCCAGGCCGAACTCGCGCACGAACTGCTCGTGCGCGGTCGCGAGCTCCTCGGGAGTGAGCGGGTAGCTCGCCCCGTTCGCGCCGAGCACGGGCAGGCCCGCGTTCGGCATGCACATGACGGGCACGTTCGAGAACTTCGAGAGGTGGCGCAGGTGCTCGCTCATCTCGTCGGGCCCGGTCGCGCAGTTCAGGCCGATCGCGTCGACGCCGAGCGGCTCGAGCGCCGTGAGCGCCGCGCCGATCTCGGAGCCCATGAGCATGGTGCCGGTGGTCTCGACCGTGACCTCGACGAAGATCGGCAGACGCACGCCGGTCGCCGCGATCGCCTGCTTGCAGCCGTTGACGGCGCTCTTGGTCTGCAGCAGGTCCTGCGAGGTCTCGACCAGGAAGGCGTCGGCGCCGCCGCGGATGAGCCCCTCTGCCTGGAGGGCGAACGTCGACTTGAGGTGCGCGTAGCTCGTGTGGCCGAGGCTCGGCAGCTTCGTGCCCGGCCCCATGGAGCCGAGCACCCAGCGCTCCCGGCCGTCGCGCGCCTGCCACGCCTCCGCCCGTTCCCGGGCAATGGCCGCGCCGGCCGCCGCGAGCTCCTCGATGCGGTCGTCGATGCCGTAGTCCGAGAGGTTCGACCAGTTCGCGCCGAAGGTGTTCGTCTCGACGGCGTCGATGCCGGTCTCGAAGTAGGCGTCGTGGATCTGCCCGATGATGTCGGGGCGGCTGACGTTCAGGATCTCGTTGCAGCCCTCGAGCTGCTGGTAGTCGTCGAGGGTCGGGTCGTGCTCCTGGAGCATCGTGCCCATGGCGCCGTCGGCGATGACGACGCGCGCGGCGAGCGCCTCCAGCAGATGGGCGGAGCGCTCGGTTCGCACCGCACCCTCGATGTCGGTCGAGGCTGGGTCCGTCTGCGCTGAGGCCTGAGTCACCCGGCAATCGTAACGATCGCGGGCATCGCGGCCGCTCGTGTGACGGCGGGGGCGTCATGTGCGACAGCGCGGCATCGTTCACAGCGAACCCACAGCGGGCGGACCCGCGAAACGGAACAGCATCGATCCCCCCGCTGTTCTCCTCAGTGGGCGTCGCAGCCGGCGGCGCCGAACTTGGAGGACCACGTGTCACAGGACTACCGGAAGACTCCCGAGGCCATCGCCCGCCTCACCCCGAAGCAGTACTCGGTCACGCAGGAGGACGGCACCGAGCCGGCGTTCCGCAACGAGTACTGGGACAACCACGAGGCCGGCCTCTACGTCGATGTCGTCTCGGGGCAGCCGCTGTTCGCCTCGACCGACAAGTACGACAGCCGATCGGGCTGGCCGAGCTTCACGAAGCCGATCGAACCCGACGCGGTGACCGAGAAGACCGACCGCTCGCTCTTCATGAAGCGGGTCGAGGTGCGCTCGACCGGAGCAGACAGCCACCTCGGCCACGTCTTCGACGACGGCCCCGCCGAGGCCGGCGGGCTCCGCTACTGCATGAACTCCGCGGCCCTGCGTTTCGTTCCGCTCGCCGAGCTGGACGAGGCGGGCTACGGTCGATACCGCGCACTGTTCGAGAACCAGGAGAACGCACGATGACTGCACGAACCGAGACCGCGATCCTCGCCGGCGGCTGTTTCTGGGGCATGGAGGACCTGATCCGCAAGCGCCCCGGTGTGCTCCGCACCCGGGTCGGCTACACGGGCGGCGACGTGCCGAACGCGACCTACCGCAACCACGGCACCCACGCCGAGGCGATCGAGATCGTGTTCGACCCCGAGGTGGAGTCGTTCCGCGACCTCCTGGAGTTCTTCTTCCAGATCCACGACCCCTCGACGCTGAACCGTCAGGGCAACGACGTCGGCACGAGCTACCGCTCGGCGATCTTCCCGACGAGCGACGAGCAGGCCGCCATCGCCCGCGACACCATCGCCGACGTCGACGCCTCCGGCCTCTGGCCGGGCCCGGCCACGACCGAGGTCACGTCGGCCGGCCCGTTCTGGGAGGCGGAGCCCGAGCACCAGGACTACCTGGAGAAGTACCCGAACGGCTACACCTGCCACTTCGTGCGGCCGGGCTGGAAGCTGCCGAAGCGCGACAGCGAGCCCGCGGCCTAGCTCCACCGCCACTCGAGCCCCGGCGATCGATGGATCGTCGGGGTTCGACTGCGTCGTCAGCCGCTACGCCACCGCCGCGCCGTCGCCCCGCCGCGCCGGTCAGACCGCGTCGAGCATCCGCCGCGCCTCGGCCACGACGATCGGATCGAGGCATCCGGCGGCGAACCCGGCGATGCGCCGGTCGATGTCGCGTTGGATGATGCGCGAGCCGATCCATTCCGCGATCGGGCGGATGAGCGCGGGGCGGCACACGAAGTTGTACTTCCAGCTCGCGAGCGTGCCGCCGCTCTCGTGCGCAGAGAAATGCCATCCGCCGCCGAGGCGTTCGAAGAACCACGGGGCGTCGACGACGCGCATGCCGACGCTCGTGGGCGGGCGATACGACACGTACTCGCTCACCATGCGTGCGCCGCGGCGCGATACCGTCACGGTTCGCACACCCTTCGCGGCCCGAGCAGCGCCGTCGAGGAAGTGCTGCTCGCGGATGAACGTGTCCCAGCGCAACCGCACCTCGCCCGTGGTCTGCGAGACGGCGAACGCGAGGGCAGGGTCGATCGGGACGACCACCGTGGCCGTGATGACGGGCATGCGCCCAGCCTACGCACCAGGGAATCTCGAGCGGATCCGGCGCTGCGTGGTGCGAACCGGGCTTCGACGGGCAAGATGAGCTGGTGCAACCACTCAGCGACGAGCGGGCACCCCTCGAGGGTGTCATCGAGACCTCCACCGGCGCCCTCCGCGGCGAGACCATCGACGGCATCACTCGCTTCCTGGGGCTGCCGTACGCGGCACCGCCCTTCGGCGAGCGCCGGTTCCGACTGCCGGCACCGGTCGAGCCGTGGCCGGGAGTGCGCGACGCGACGTCGTTCGGGCCGACCGCTCCGCAGTCGGCCTATGCGGGCGCGCTCGGCGAACTGCTGCCGACGGTCGCGATCCCGGGTGACGAGATCCTGCATGTCAACGTCTGGGCGCCGGCGGATGCCACGGGCGCGCAGTACCCCGTCATGGTCTGGATCCACGGCGGCTCGTTGAAGCACGGGTCGAACGCCCTGCCCGGGTACGACGGTGCGTCCTTCGCCCGCGACGGAATGGTGTTCGTCTCGGTCAACTACCGGCTCGGCAGCGAGGGCTTCTCGGTGCTCGACGGGGCTCCCCTGAACCTCGGCCTGCACGACCAGCTCGCCGCACTCCGCTGGGTGCAGCGCGAGATCGCGGCGTTCGGCGGCGACCCGGACCGGGTCACCGTCTTCGGCCAGTCGGCCGGCGGAGCCACCGTCGCGGCCCTCGCCGCGTCACCCGTCGCGGACGAGGTCATGCGGGCGGCGATCGTGATGAGCGGGCCGCTCGAGGTGAAGGCTCCCGCCGATGCGGGTAGGATCACCGCGCTCATCGCCCGCGAGCTCGGCATCCCGGCCACTCGCGACGCCTTCGCGGCGATCGAGCCCGAGCGCCTCGTGGCTGCCCAGGCCAAGGTCGCCGCGAGCGGCTCGCCCCTCGGCGGCGGACCGGCGTTCACCATCGCGATCGACGACGACCTCGTACCGGCCTCCCCATCCGATGGCTTCGCGGCCGGCGCTTCACCCGACGTGCCGCTCCTCATCGGCACGACCACCGAGGAGTACCGTCTCTGGCTCGTGCCGAGCGGCGCCGTGAACAAGATCACGCGCCTGCACCTGGTCATCGGCCGTCGCGCCGCGAAGATCTCGGCGGCCGCCGTGCGACGGTACCGGGCGAACCGCCCGGGGGCCAAGCACGGCGAGGTCTTCGGCGCGATCCTCACCGACGTGCTGCTGCGACGCTCCGAGTACCGGGTGGCCGATGCACGTGCCGCCGCCGGCGCGCCGACCTGGGTGTACGAGTTCGCGTGGCGCAGCCTGGTGCGCGGGCTCGGTGCGGCGCACGCCGTCGAGCTCGGCTTCGTCTTCGACGGGCTGGCCGCACCCGACTCGGTCGCGCTCGCCGGGGCATCCGCTCCGCAGTCGCTCGCCTCGGCCATGCACGACGCGTGGGTGGCCTTCGCGACCGCCGGCGACCCCGGCTGGCCGCAGTGGGGCGTCGAACGCACCGTGCGCATCTTCGACGGCGCCGACGACCCGGTCACGCCGGCACCTCGACTCGACGAGCTGCAGGAGCTCGGCGGCTGATCGGGCGCGGGTCCGCTCGGCGGTCAGGCGGCCGCCGAGCGGACCCGGTCGTGCAGCAGCTTCGCGGCGAGGCCCAGCGCCTGCTCCGCGGCGGGCTGCCGCTGCGCCGGCACGGATGACTCGCTGAGCACCGCGATCGCGAGAGCTCGGCCGTCGGCGTGCTCGAGCACGCCGATCTCGTGGCGCAGGTGCAGGAACGTGCCCGTCTTCGAATGCCACGCCGCGTCGTCGGACTCCAGGTCCGGAGCGAGCCGCTGACGCATGACGTTCATCGCAAGCAGGCCGCGCAGCCGATCCTTCTGACCATCGAAAGCCGGCGACCGCCAGATGCGGTCGAGGAGCTCGACGCAGGCGTTCGCGGTGCCCGCGTTCGCACTCGACACGTCGAGCTGTGGAATCAGGTGGCCGCCGCCGCGGGTGGACGCCCGGATGGCGAGCGCGAGCGCCTGCGGCATCTGCTCGGGCGGCAGCACGCTCGCGAGGGTACGGTGCAGCTCGCGGATCGAGTGCCGCACGGTGATGCCGGCGATGCCCGTCTCCCGTAGCGATGCCGTGACCTCGGCGGGCGGGCAGAGCTCGAACAGGGCATCGGCCGCCGTGTCGTCGCTGAGGCAGACGGCCATGTACAGGAGATCCTCGATCGAGACGGTCGTCGGGTGCCGGAACCTGCTGTAGCCGGTCTGCCCGGGCGTTCGATCGGCCGGTTCGAGGGTCACCGGCCGAGCCGGGTCGAGCCGGCCCTCGTCGATGAGCTGGAGCACGGCGAGCGCGAGCGGGAGCTTGACGACGGAGGCGAGGGGGTAGGCGTCGTCGGCCGCGATCGACAGCTGACGGCCGCTCCCGAGGTCTCGGACGACGATCGATGCGCGCAGGCCCGCCGAACTCAGGACCTCGGCGGCGTCGCGGAGCACGGCGCGATCAGTCTGCATGCGGCCCTTCCCGTCTCGGTCGGTTCTCGGCCGAACCGCCGGCGACCGAGTCGGATCGCAGCAGCTCGGCGAGACTCGGGTCGGCGAACTCGAGGAAGCGCGCCGCGAGCTCCCGCTCGTGAGCGGCGAGAGCGTACCCGCGGACGAGTCGCAGATCACCGAGCGCTCGCCAACTGAGCCCGAAGTCGGCGGCCTCTGACCGCGTGCAGAGCACCAGGTCGTCGCCGCACAGGGCCGCCGACATCGCGGTGATGAGCGACGGCGCCGTTCGGAGCTGGGTCGGCGCGAGCCCAGCGCCGTTCCGCACCCGCTCGAGGCGATCGCGAACGTGGGGCACATCGTCCTCCGGCGCGAGCCAGAGCCTGACGAGCGAACGGATGCCGCGGCGCGGCCGGAGCTCGGTGAAGAAGAAGTCGCCTTCCGATCGGGTCGCCCCGATGCTCGCGACCCCGAGTGGCACCGCCCATCGCGCGCGATCGGGCGCGACGGGTTCGAGGTCGATGGAGGTGCGCCCTGCCGCGAACGCCGCCGCCCGTTCCGTCGGGAGTCCTGGCACGAACTCGACGGTCATCGACCGGCTCGACGCGGCAGCAGCGATTCGCGCTGCCGCGGCCGGGTCGAAGGCGTGCGGCACGCCGATCGTCACTGGGAGACGATGCGAGCGCTCGGCGTCCTCAGAGAGTTCGAGCGCGGCGTCGACGAGTTTGATCGCACTCGGCAGCACGCCGCGACCGAATTCCGTCAGCACGACCCGGCGGGACGTCCGCTCGAAGAGGCGTGCTCCGAGATGCTGCTCGAGCGCCGCGATTCGCCGGCTGGCGACCGATTGGGTGACGCCGGCACCGATGGCGCCGGCCGTGAAACTCTCGCGTTCGGCAACGGACACGAAGGCCTCGCACGCGGCTCGCAGGTCGAGGTGTCGCGCCATGCATGCGATTCTCGCATCGATCACGGCGTTTCGGGCTTTGCCTGCATCGACGGGTCGCAGACAGACTCCGGACATGACGAATCGACCGACTCCCAGCCATCTGTCCCGACGATCCCTGCTCACCATCGGCGGCCTCACCACGGCCGGCGCGGCGGCCGCGGCGTTCTCGGCGCCGCCCGCGTTCGCGGCGCCGTCGGCACCCGCCGTCGGCGGCCACCGACGCCTGACGGAGGCCATCGCGGAACTCGAGCGGGCGACATCCGTCACCATCGGCGTCACCGCGCTGTGGCACGACTCACGCAGAGCGTTCCGGTATCGCGGCGACGAGCGCTTCCCGATGTGCTCCCTGTTCAAGAGCTTCGCTGCGGGCGCCCTCGTGCAGGCGCGAGGCTACGACGAGGAGTACTGGACGACCCCCATCCCGTTCACCGACGCCGACGTCGTGGGCAAGGAGACGAAGCTGAATCGGGACACCTGGCAGGCCACCCCCGAGGAGTTGGCCGACGCCGCCATCCGCTACAGCGACAACACCGCCGGCAACCTGCTGCTGCGCGAACTCGGCGGCCCGCAGGCCGTGACGACGTTCGCCCGATCCCTCGGCGCGACCCGAACCCGTCTCGACCGGCCGGAACCGCAGGTCAACGAGGCGACGCCCGGCGATGAGCGCGACACGTCGACGCCCGACGACATCGCGTTCCTCCTCCAGCTCCTGCTGATCGACCAGGGCGCCGGTGCGCTCACCACGGCGCGGCTGCAGGAATGGATGCTGCGGAACACCACCTCGGGCAAGCGGATCCTCGCGGGCCTGACACCGCCGTTCGAACTCGCCGACAAGACCGGTCTCGGCGGCTACGGCGTCGTCAACGACGCCGGCGTGATCTGGCGCCCGGGCGAGGAGGCGTTGACGCTCGCGATCCTCACGCGCACCGATCGCACCGACGCTCCGAGCAACCACGACGTGCTCGCCGACGTCACGCGGCTCATCGTCGCGGCCTGACGCCTCGCTGACCCTCCGACGACGTACTCAGAGCCGCTGCGGCCCCGCCCCGTGCTCGCCGAGCTCGTCGTCGGGGTTCAGCAGGCGGCACGCCTTCATCGAGAGGCAGCCGCAGCCGATGCAGCCGGTGAGCTCTCGTTCGAGCTGTTCGATGCCGAGACGGCGCAGCTCGAGCTGCCGCTTCCACCGCCGGGACGCCTGCTGCCAGTCCGCGTGGCTCGGCGTCGTGTCGAGCGGCACGTTCTCGAACGCGGTCTGCACGTCGGAGAGCGGGATGCCGAGGCGCTTGGCGACCGAGATGAGCGAGACCCGGCGCAGCATGTGGCGCGGGTAGCGCCGCTGGTTGCCGTCGGTGCGGTGCGAGGCGATGAGCCCGAGGTCCTCGTAGAACCGCAGCGCCGACGGCGCGACCCCGGTGCGCCGACTCATCTCGCCGACGGTGAGCAGCTCGTCGGGTGCGTGCTTTCCGGTCGGGGCCGGATCGACCTCGAGTGCGTCATGCTGCGACATCCGTACCCCTCGTTTTGACTTCAAGGGTACTTGAGGTTTTACGGTAGAGGCATGCGAAACGTGAAGTCGGTGATCGGCCGGTGACCTATGTGATCGCGCTGCCATGCGTCGACGTCAAAGACAAGGCCTGCATCGACGAATGTCCCGTCGACTGCATCTACGAGGGCGAACGCTCGCTCTACATCCACCCCGACGAATGCGTCGACTGCGGTGCCTGCGAGCCCGTGTGCCCCGTCGAGGCCATCTACTACGAGGACGACCTGCCCGACATGTGGGCCGACTACTACAAGGCGAACGTCGAGTTCTTCGAGGTCTCGGTCGGCGGGGCCGCTCCGCTCGGCTCGCCCGGCGGCGCCGCCAAGACCGGCATGCTCGCCTTCGACCACCCGGTCATCTCCGTGCTTCCCCCGCAGGAGGCGCACGCATGACGGATGTCGCCACCGCGCGCCGCGCCATCGCCACCGCCGAGGCGTTCAAGGCCGCGTTCCGCGATCACCCGGCCGGCGTGGCGCTCATCACCGGCATGACGCCCGACGGGCCGGTGGGGCTCACCGCGTCGAGCGTCGCCTCCGTGTCGGCCGAGCCGGCCGCCCTCTCATTCTCGGTGACCCGTGCCACGGGGTCGGCCGGCGCGCTGCTCGCCGCCGACAGCGTGGTCGTCCACTTCCTCGGTGCGCACCACGTCGACGTCGCGCGCGCGTTCGCCCGCTCGGGTCAGCCGCGCTTCACGGCCGAGCAGGGCTGGTCGTGGCTCGAGACCGGTGAGCCGTGGCTCGCCGACTCCCCCGCGGCGCTCCGCTGTCGTACGCTGCACGTGGTGCCGGTCGGCGGGTCCTCGCTCGTCGTCGCCGAGGTGCTCGACGTCTTCCTCGGCGACCAGGCGCCGTCGCTCGTCTACCGCGACCGCCGCTTCCACCGCCTCGACCAGGCCGCCCCCGAACTCTGACCCCAGTCACCCGCCGCACCGCACCCGCGGGCGGCAGATCGAAAGGAAGCATCCGGATGCCCGCCTATTCACTGCCCGAACTGCCCTACGACTACTCCGCACTCGAGCCGCACATCTCGGCGACGATCATGGAGCTGCACCACTCCAAGCATCACCAGGCCTACGTCACGGGCGCGAACTCGGCGCTCGAGCAGCTCGCAGAGGCCCGCGAGAGCGGCAACCTCGCGAACGTCAACAAGCTCGAGAAGGACCTCGCGTTCAACCTCGGCGGCCACATCAACCACAGCGTCTTCTGGCAGAACATGTCGCCCGACGGCGGCGGCTCCCCCGAGGGCGAGCTGGCCGCGGCGATCGACGACGGCTTCGGTTCGTTCGACGCGTTCCGCGCGCACTTCACCGCGACGGCGCTCGGCGTGCAGGGCTCGGGCTGGGCGGTGCTCGCCTGGGACAGCGTCGGCGCCCGTCCCGTGATCTTCCAGCTCTTCGACCAGCAGGGCAACGCGCCGCTGGGTGTGACCCCGCTGCTGCAGCTCGACGTGTGGGAGCACGCGTACTACCTCGACTACCGGAACGTCCGCGCCGACTACGTGAAGGCGTTCTGGGAGATCGTGAACTGGGCCGACGTGCAGGCGCGTTTCGCCGCCGCCAGCACCGCCACAAGCGGCCTCATCGTTCCGAGGGCCAGCTGAGCACTCCGCCCGAACCTCCTCGCGCGTCACGGCGCCGGCGCCGACCGCGCCGGCGCCCGTCGGTCGCGCTCCTCGCGGTGCAGCTCCGGCGCTACGGCCTGCTCGCACTCATCCTGCTGACCGCGATCGGCACGCTGATCGCCTGGCTGAACCAGTGACGAGTCGCCGCCCCGCGTGCCGGAACACGCCGAACAGCCGCCCGCTCCACTAGGCTGGGAAGTTCTGTGCCAGACGATCCTGCGGGGTCGCCGAAAGGGAGGAATTCCGCGATGACCACGGAATCCGTGTGGATGACCCCGGCCGCGCTCGAGCGGCTCGAAGCGGAACTCGCCGAGCTCTCGCGGCCGGGCCGAACGCTGACCGACACCGAGCAGGCGCGGGCCACCGAGCTTCGCGCGATCGTGCGCAACGCCGAGGTGGGCTTGAAGCCCGACGACGGACTCGTCGAACCCGGCATGCGCATCACGGTGCGGTTCGACGACGACGCCGAGCCGACCAGCTTCCTGCTCGGCAGTCGCGAGCTCGCCGACCTCGACACGAGCGTCGACCTCGACGTGTACTCGCCGACCTCGCCGCTCGGCGCGGCGATCACCGGCCACTACGTCGGCGACACCGTCACCTACCAGGCGCCGAACCGCGCAGTGCAGGTCACCGTACTCGAAGCGGTGCCGTTCGGCTGATCGACCACGAGCGAGCGGATGCCGCGGGCCGCATGTCGCCCGCGGCATCCGCTCGTTCGACGTACGTCGGGGTTAGCGTTGGGGCATGCCCATCGAAGAACTCCACGGAGTGCGCGTCGATCTCCTCGACGTCGACGGCCCCACGATCGCGACCGACGACGACACCTCCGACCTGATCGGCGGCGCCTGGTCGAGCCGGGCCGCCCTCATCGCGATCCCGGTCGAACGGCTCGACGAGCGCTTCTTCGACCTCTCGAGCGGATTCGCCGGCGAGGTGCTCGGCAAGCTCGGCAAGTACCGCCTGCGCATCGCGATCATCGGCGACGTCTCCGAGCACATAGCTGCGAACGATGCCTTCGACGCGTTCGTCTGGGAGACGAACCGCGGCGACGCCGCCTGGTTCGTGCCCGATGCCGAGGCCCTCGCAGCAAAGCTCGCCGATCGGGCGCGCCGATGACGCCGACCATCACCGCGTTCCGTGGTTGAGCGCGGCACGGCGTCGACCGCGACACGCCTGGACACGACTGCGCTCGAGGAGCCCATCGACCGAGCAGAGCTGGCAGCGTTCCGATCGCAACTGCCGACCTCGATGCGGCCGAGCCTCGCCGGAACGTTCTGGCCGTTCGGGCTGCTGCTCGCAGCCGCCCTCGTGCTGCTGGTCTTCTGGACATCGCTGCTCGGGGACGACCTCGTGCCGACGCCCGACCTCGATGACTGGTTCGCGGCCTGGGTTCTGCTCCTGCCGTACGTCGGATTCGTCGTGGTGGCGCTCGTGCTCGTCGTTCGAGATCTCCTGAAGCGCACGGGTCGCCGCCAGTTCCGCCTGCACCGGTTCGCCGCAGCGAACGGCATGGCCTACGCACCGGTGCAGCCCGGCCCCGCGCTGCCCGGCATGATCTTCGGCGCCGGCTCTCCGGAACTGGCGTACGACGTCGTGTCGCGGGGCGGACGCCACCCCGTCTCGATCGCCAACCACCGCTCCACGACCGGCGAGGGCAAGGGCAAGGAGCATCACGAATGGGGCTACGTCGCGGTTCGGCTGCCGGTGACGCTGCCGCACATCGTGCTCGATGCGAAGGGGAACAACGGGCTCGGCCGTCGGAGGCTGCCGATCGCGTTCGAGCGAAGCCAACGGCTGCATCTCGAAGGCGACTTCGACCGGTTCTTCGAGTTGTACTGCCCAGACGGGTACGAGACCGACGCGCTCTACCTGTTCACACCCGACGTGATGGCCGGGTTCATCGACACCACGGCGGAACTCGACGTCGAGATCGTCGACGACCACCTGTTCCTGTACTCGCGCCGGGACCTGTCGACCCTCGACCCGGCGACCTGGCGCTGGCTGTTCTCCGTCGTCGACGCCCTGACCGGACAGGTGGCGCGGTGGGAGCGATGGCGCGATGAGCGGCTGGGCTCGACGCACGTGACGTGGTCGCCCGCCGACGGTGCACCGGTGATCCACCGTCCACCGCCGGGCGTCGCGAAGCAGGGCAGGCGTCTCACGCGTCGCGTCGAGTGGTTCTGGATCGCGGCCGGCCTGCTGATCTTCCTGTTCGGCGTGTACTCGATGATCGTGGACGCCGTCACCTGAGCTGCCGGCCGGGCGAGCCCAGCTCGACCATGGCGACACCGATCGTGTGCTCGATCAACGCTGTGTCGATCCGTTGCAGACCCGGCAGCAGCACACGCATGAGAAGCGGGCCGGTGAGCAGGTCGCTGATCCACTCCACGTCGACGGATGCCTCGACGACGGTGCGCCGCGGTCCGGTGCCGACCCGATGAAAGCCACACGACGTTGCCTATGCATCCGCTGACGGCAGAATAGGCCCATGCAACGCAAGAAGCGATCGCCTGGTTCGCGCCCGAAGGTCACCGGACCGCTGGCGGCAATCACGGATGCCGCGAACGAATTTCACAGGGCGGCAGCCATCGTCACGGCGGGAGATCTCCTCGTTGAGATTAGGGAAACCCGCTGGCGGCGGTTGGGAGAACCTCTCCTCTTCGCTTTCACCGCTCTCGCGACAGCGGCATCACTTGTCTTTGTGGTAATTCAGTCAAACGCTTCCTCGACAGAGGCTCGCGCCGCGGTGGCCGCCCTCGATGCGCAGACCAGGACATCCGACTTCACGTTCATCTCGGGAATCTCGTCATCCGTTCTGGACACTGGACTCGTGTTCACCAATTCGACCCCGATCCCGATTGTGTCGACGGCGTTCTGGTATGTCGCGTTCGACGGAGAAAAGGGCGTACTCCGAGAGGTGGAGGGTGAGATCGCAGGAGTACCCGCGTGTACCTCTGTGTTGGTGCCGTGGGCGCACCTTTACGCGGCTGAACCGAACACGAGGTCGATCGGCGGGGAACGCGGTGAGTTCCAACGGCCACCCTCCGCGGCGGAGGAGCTCCACCTCGCTCTGCAAGCACCGTCCGGTTCATGGTTTCTCGCCGGCGCGAGTGGCACGCTCCTGAAGATCGAGCTGAGCGAAGTTCCCGACCTAGGGATCCACACGGACATGCCGCAAGAAGCGTGGCCGTCGGACTCGCCGCGAGACGTGGTGGCGTACCCATATGGCGAGCAAGGGCTCGCTTTGTCAGCGCTTCACGACGCGGATATCTACGCAGGGGCTCCGGACACATTCTGGGAGGGCGCAGATCTGGTCGAGACGTTTACCGCCGAATCGTTGGTCTCGGTGGGTAACACTGTCACGGGGCACCCTGATGCCCGAGGAGCCGTCCTTAAAAAGACTGATTGTCAATGAGGAGCGCGTACCAAGGCTGACCAAGCACTCAGTCAGGAACACTCCTGGCGGACCGGTCTACCACGAGTCTGCACACCCCAACCAGCCCGCCGAGGATGCGCCGTCACCTGAGCTGCCGGCCGGGCGAGCCCAGTTCGACCATGGCGACGCCGATCGTGTGCTCGATCAACGCCGTGTCGATCCGTTGCAGACCCGGCAGCAGCACACGCATGAGAAGCGGGCCGGTGAGCAGGTCGCTGATCCACTCCACGTCGACGGATGCCTCGACGACGCCCGCGTCGTCGCGGTGCGCCGCGGTCCGAGGAACTCTTCGGAGAAGTGCCGCGCGGCTTCGGGCTGGAGCGAGAGGTCGTCGATCAGGCCCGGGAGTCCGCGCACGACGAGCGGGTGGTTGAACAGATCGAGACGGTGCTGCTGGATCGTCCGGAGGTCGGTCTCGAGATCGCCCGTGTCCACGCCCGGATCGGTGCCGAACCGGGCGCGCAGCACCGCGATTGCGAGTTCCGCAGTCGTGCGGAATCGCCGATACACGGCAGCGCGCGTCGTCGCGGCGTCCTGAGCGACCCGGCCGATCGTGAGTGCGCGATAGTTCTCGACCTCGATGATCCGCGCCGCCGCGTCGAGGATCGCCCGGTCGATGCTCTCGTGCCGAGGTCGTCCCAACGTCGTTGCGGCCATACGATACATTCTGTACCGTAAAGTACCGAACCCGCCATCCGACCACGATGACGAGCTCGCCCGGCCGGGGACACGATCGAGACGGCCACCAGATCCCGACGTTCCCCAACTCTCTGCCGGTGAGGTATCCATGCCCGTCTCAACCCAGCTCCCCCGCCTCTCGCAGCGCGCAGGAGGCACGACGCGATCACCGGTGCGCGATCTCCTCGCGCTCACCGAGAACCCCGACATCATCTCCTTCGCCGGCGGCCTGCCGGCTCCCGAGCTCTTCGACCTCGAAGGGCTCCGACGCTCGTTCGACGCGGCGCTGGCCGCCCCGGTCGGCCTGCAGTACTCGACGAGCGAAGGCAACCCGGCCCTGCGCGAGTTCATCGCCGAGCGCTACACCGCCCAGGGCCTGCCCACCTCGCGTGACGAGATCCTCGTCACGACCGGGTCGCAGCAGGCGCTGAGCCTCCTCGCACTCGCACTCATCGACCCGGGCGACACAGTGCTGGTCGAGCGTCCGAGCTATCTCGCGGCACTCCAGGCGTTCACCCTCGCCGGGGCGCGAATCGTCAGCGTGCCGATGACCGCCGAGGGCATCGACCTCGACGCGCTGGGCGTGCTGGCCGAGCAACACCGCCCGAAGCTCCTGTATACGGTTCCGACATTCCAGAATCCGACCGGCGGTTCGCTCGGCCTCGCGACGCGCAGCGGCCTCGCACGTCTCGCCGCCGAGCACGGATTCCGCATCATCGAGGACGAGCCGTACCGCGAACTGCGCTATTCGGGCGATCCGATGCCGTATCTCGCCGCCCGCTCGAACGAGCACGTCATCACGGTCGGCAGCTTCTCCAAGGTGCTCGCCCCCGGGCTCCGGCTCGGCTGGATCCGGACCAGAGCCGACCTCCACTCCGCAGTGGTCGTGACGAAGCAGGCCGCCGATCTGCACACCTCGACCGTCGATCAGGCCGCTGCGGCGCACTACCTGACCGGTGGCGGCCTCGAGTCAGCACTCGACCGGATCCGTTCCGCCTACGGCGAGCGCCGGGACGCGATGCTCGCCGCCCTGCCGCAGACGCTCCCGGCGGGGAGCACGTGGACCACCCCGCACGGCGGCATGTTCGTGTGGGCCACGATGCCGCCCGGCCACGACAGCACCCGCCATCTGGCTGCGGCGATCGAGCAGTCGGTCGCCTACGTGCCAGGCGCCCCGTTCTACGCGGAACGGCCGGATGCCTCCACGATGCGACTCTCGTTCACCACCTACGATCCGGCCAGGATCCGGGAGGGACTCCGCCGCCTGGAGCGGTCGTTCGTGCGGACATGACCCCACGGGTCTGATCCGTGCACTGAAATTTCTGCTGGATCAATGCATGATCTTGCTCAATACTTGCAGCATGTCACCCTCCGTTGTGCATCTGACCTCTGCCGGCGTCTCGCTCGTCCTGCGCATCCACCCCACCGGGCTGCCGGAGGTGACGCACTGGGGCCGAGCACTCGGCGACCTGACGGCAGACGAGCTCCAGCTCGCGTGCAGCGTCGCCGAGCAGGCTCCGACCGCGAGCGGCGCCGATGCCCGAATCCCGCTGACGATCGTCCCGGAGCACGGCGACGGATGGTTCGGGCGGCCCGGAGTGGTGGGCAGCCGTGAGGGCACCGCATGGTCGCCTCGGTTCGCCGTCGTCGAGACCGCGATCGGCGGTCGCGTGCTCGATTCCGGCGAGACGGTGTCCCACGGGCCGGGCGGGCTTCGCATCCTCGCTCGCGACGAGTGGGCGGAGCTCGAGCTCGAGCTCGACATCGCACTCGAGGACTCCGGCATCGTGACGATGCAGGCCGCGCTCCGCAACACCTCGGCCGCGCCGTACCGCCTCGAGGCGCTGCGACTCGTGCTGCCCGTTCCCACGTACGCGAGCGAAGGCATGGACTTCGCGGGTCGGTGGGGCAACGAGCGCTGGCCGCAGCGATTCGACGTGAGGTACGGGCTGCACGCGCGGGAGTCGCGCCGAGGGCGCACCGGACTCGACGCCGCACTGATGCTGTGCGTCGGCACCCCAGGTTTCGGCTTCCGTCACGGTGAGGTCTGGTCGCTGCACGTCGGCTTCAGCGGCAACCATGAGCACTACCTCGAACGAACGTCGAGCGGCTCGGTCCTCGGCGGCGGCGAGCTCCTCCTGCCCGGGGAGATCACGCTCGGGTCGGGCGATGAGTACCGGTCGCCGCTCGTCTACGCCGCCTACGGCACCGGCCTCGACGGCGTCGCGTCACGCCATCACACCTCGCTCCGCGCCCGGCCGGGTCATCCCCGATCGCCGCGACCCGTCACGCTCAACGTCTGGGAGGCCGTCTACTTCGACCACGACTTCGACAAGCTCTCGCAACTCGCCTCCGCCGCCTCCGAACTCGGCGTCGAGCGATTCGTGCTCGACGACGGGTGGTTCCTCGGCAGGCGGAACGATCGCGCCGGGCTCGGCGACTGGACGCCCGACCCCGCGGTCTGGCCGAACGGTCTCGACCCGCTCGTGTCGCTCGTCACCGGACTCGGCATGCAGTTCGGCATCTGGGTCGAGCCCGAGATGGTCAACGCCGACTCCGACGTCGCGCGCGCCCACCCCGACTGGATCATGCGTGCTCGCGACACGCTCCCGATCGAGGGGCGTCACCAGCAGGTGCTGGACCTGACCAACCCCGCTGCATACGAGTACCTCCACGATCGGTTGACGACCCTGCTCTCCGATTCGCGCATCCGGTATCTCAAGTGGGACCACAACCGAGACCTCGTGGAGGCGGGAAGCGGGCGCGACCTCACCCCGGCGGTGCACCGCCAGACGCTGGCCACCTATCGCCTGATGGCGGAACTGCGCGCGGCGCATCCCGGCCTCGAGATCGAGAGCTGCAGCTCCGGTGGCGGCCGCGTCGATCGGGGCGTCATCGAGCACACCGATCGGGTCTGGGCGTCGGACAACATGGACCCGCTCGATCGGATGCGCATCATGACGGGCACGGGCATGCTGCTGCCCCCCGAACTCGTGGGGTCGCACGTCGCGTCACCGGTCTCGCACACGACGGGCAGGACGCATTCGCTCCCGTTCCGCGCCGCCGTGGCCTTCATCGGTCACTTCGGAATCGAATGGGACCTCACGACCGCCTCGCCTGAGGAACTGGCCGAACTCGCCGCCTGGATCCAGCGGTACCGGCACGCGCGAGACCTGCTGCACACGGGCGAGGTCGTCAACGGGGATCGTTCGGGCCAGGATGCCGCGGTGCGAGGCGTCGTGAGCGCGGATGGCGCTCGGGCGCTCTTCACCGTCATCGCTGCGGAGCACTCGCCCGACGCGACGATGCGGCTCCGGCTCCCTGGACTCGAGGCGGCCGCCCGCTACCGAGTGCAGGCCGAGATGCCGGGCATGACGGAAGAGGAGATGTCGGCGATCGACGCCGTCGGCGCGTACGGGCTCTTCTCCCCCACGCCGGTCACACTGCCCGGTAGCATCCTGATGACGTCGGGGGTGGAGATTCCTGCGATGCGGCCGGAGACGGCCGTCCTCGTGCATCTCGAGCGCGTGTGATCGAGGTGAAGGGGAGCCGGGTGGCCAGAGTCGGACTCAGCGCCGTCGCAGAGGCGGCTGGAGTCAGCGAGGCGACGGTGAGCAGAGTGGTCAACAACCCCTCGGTCGTCGCGGCGGAGACCCGTCGGACCGTGGAGGACGCGATGCGCCGCGTCGGGTACACGCGGGCGACGCACGGCAGCCTCGTGCTGCTGGTGACGCCGGGACTGCGCGACCCGTTCTTCGCGCACCTCGCGGACCGCATCGCCGCGGCCCTGGGCCTGCAGGGGCTGCGCGCGGTGATCTGCTCCGCCCCGGTCGGCGGCACGCAAGAGCTCGACTTCGTGGGAGCGATGGTGGACGCCGGCGCCGTCGGCGTCGTCTTCGTGTCCGCGAGCAACACGCTCGAGCAGGCCGAGCCCGCGGTCCACCGCCTGCTCACGACTCGAGGCATCCCGTTCGTCTGCATCAACGGCAACTTCGCCGGTGTCTCGGCGCCCGGCCTGTCGACGGACGACCGGATGGCCTCGGAGCTCGCCGTCGACCACCTCTGGCGCCTCGGACATCGGCGGATCGGGATCGCCGCGGGCCCGATCGGCAACCGGCCGAGTGACCTGCGCGTCGAGGGGTTCACGGCAGCGTTGCGCGCGCGTGGCGATGACGGCCTGCTCCACGTCGTCCGACACGAGTACAGCGTCGAGGGCGGCATCTCCGCGACGAACACGCTGCTCGGCGATTCGGACCTGACCGCGATCGTCGCGGCGAGCGATGAGATCGCGCTCGGCGCCGTCAAGGCCGCACGACGGCGCGGGCTGCGCGTTCCGGAGGACATCTCGATCGTCGGCTACGACGATGTCTACCCGCTCGACTTCGCCGACCCTCCGCTGACGTCGGTGCGCCAGCCCATCGAGCGCCTGGCCGAGGCGGTCGTGCCGGTGATGACCCGGCTGGTGAAGCACCGAGCGGTGCACCGGGGCGAGTTGTTCTTCGAACCCGAGCTCATCATCCGCAGCTCGACCGCGGCGCCGCCCGGCGTCGATCGCGACTGATCGCTGCAACCTCCTGCAAGAGGTCCGCGATGGCTTCAAGGTGCGCGGCTTCGGGACCATACTGGGGATGTTCGCATGGAGGGAGTCCGCCATGTCGCGAAGATCGGATGCCGCAGCACGATCGACCCCGCTCGAATCCCAGCCTCGTGTCGTGCTGATCACCGGCGCGAGCGGCGGCATCGGCAAGGCGACCGCGCTCGGACTCGCCCGGGCGGGTATGCACCTCGCGATCGTCGGGCGAGATCGGCAACGCACCGAAGCTGCGGCACTGGAGATCCGTGAGGCGGGCGCCGGCACGGTGGACGCCTTCATCGCCGACCTCTCCTCGCAGGCCGAGGTACGGCGGGTGGCCGACGAGGTGCAGCAACGCATGCCGCGCATCGACGTGCTCGTCAACAACGTCGGAGGGTTCTGGCAGACCCGTCACGTCACGGTCGATGGGCTCGAACGCACCTTCGCCGTCAATCACCTCGCGCCGTTCCTGCTGACGAACCTCCTCCTCGATCTGCTTCGGCGAAATGCTCCGTCACGGGTCGTCACGGTCTCCTCGAACGCGCATCGCACCGGACGGATCGACTTCGACGATCTCCAAGGCGAACGGAGCTACTCGGGATCGCGAGCCTACGACCAGTCGAAACTGGCGAACGTGCTGTTCGCGTTCGAACTGGCCAGACGCCTGCACGGCACCCGGGTCACGTCCAACGCCCTGCATCCCGGCGTGGTGCGCACCTCCTTCGGCGCAGAGGATCCAGCCGCGGTGCAGCGCACCATCGTGCCATTGCTCCGGCCGTTCATGAAGACACCGGCTCAGGGTGCAGCGACCTCGATCCATCTGTCAACCGCTCCCGACCTGGAACAGATCACCGGTGGGTTCTTCTCGAGCAGTGCGCGCGTGCGGCCGTCCAGACGCGGCGAGGATCAAGCCGTTGCCGAGCACCTGTGGCTGGTGAGCTCCGAGTTGGTCGGCCTCGACGCCCCACGGCCTTCCTGAGCAGGAGTTCCTCCAGGAACGGGTCAAGGTCAGGTTCGAACAGCCGTCGACCGCATCACTGGACGCTCAGCCGAACGGTCCGTCGTAGTAGCCCGGCGGCGCGACCAGAACCGACTGGAAGTAGTGGCCCTGCTCTTCGTCGGGGTTCTCGTCCTCGACGAACGGTCGCCACAGCGACAGCAGGAGCGCGGGAGCCACGTAGCTGCGACCGCCCTCGTCCTCCTCGAGCGCCGTGAACTCGGAAAGCTGCTCCACGACTCGCGCTGCCGGCGTGCCCAGCAGGTCGATGCCGCGGTACTCGATGCGCATCGGGCCGTAGGGACGGCACACCTCGATCGCGCCCACCGTTCCGCCGGGGGCGGGTTCGAGTTCGATGGACATGCCGCTGTCGTAGATGGCCGGCAACCCGGACTGCGGATCGTGGCCGTCGATGGTGGCGAGCGCGCGCTTCGCCTCATCCATGGTCATGCCGATTCGGACCGGGCCCACGGTCTCGGGGGGAACAATCTCGATGATCATGCATTTCACCCTGTCACAGCGGTGACGCGGGAGAAAGCCTGACCAGCAGAAGCCAGGTGTCCTCGTCGGGCTTGACATGCGCGGACTCGACCCGGTATCGACCTGCCGCGAGATCGATGTGCAGCGACGAGGTGCTGCCGAGATCCTCCGCTGAGAAGGCGGCGTCGAAGAGCACGACGGGCCCGGGCACGTCCCAGTGCGTCGCCTCCTCCCACCTGGCAACCTCCATCGCCCGCCCGACCGCACCCACCGCGGCCTCCTCCCTGTCGGCGGCCAACCTGCGGACGAAGAGCGAGTGCTCCGCGAGGAAGGTCGTCGGGGCGGGGTCGTCGCCGAGCACCAGCGCGGAGGCACCACCGACGTCGATCACCCCGGCGTACCCGTCCGCTGCACAGGCACGCCCGTAGTCACCGGCTTCCTCGTCGTCGAGCTCGTCGAGCCCGTCCAGGTCGTCCAGGTCGTCGTCCGCCCCGGACCAGGCGCCGAGCACCGACTCGGGCACGGCGATCAGCGGCCCGCCTCCCGTGCCGACCCACTCCATCGCTCCGGTCATCAGGCGTCGATCCACTCCGTGCCATCGCCCGGACGGATCCGAGCCAGCCCGGACAGTCCGAGTCCGTGGAGCACACCCAGTACGCGGCGCACCGCCTCGTCGCGCTCTGCCACCGGATCGATGTCGACGTCGAGGTGCGCCCCGAACGCTCCGGAGCCGGCGCCGCTCACCTCGCCGATGCCGGCGAGTGCGTCGTTCAACTCGTCCTCGACATCGTCCCGGTCGACCGGGATCCGGCCGTCGAAGCGGATCTCCATGAAGTCCATGGCTCCCATCCTCACCCGGGATGCGGCAGAGGTCGATCGTCGTGTCACGCGGGGGCGTCGCCGACCGATAGCGTCGGAGGGCACGAGGCATCCGCTCTGACTGAAGGAGATTCGCCGATGGTCCACGTCGACACGATCGTGATCGGTGCGGGGGTGGCGGGCCTGACCGCCGCCCGGCTGCTCGCGAAGGCCGGCCGTCGAGTCGTCGTGCTCGAGGCGCGCGACCGGGTGGGCGGCAGGGTCTGGACCGATCGCAGCGACGGGCTCGTCACCGACCTCGGCGCGTCCTGGATCCACGGCGTCTCCGGCAGTCCCGTCGCCGCGGCGGCCGACGCGTTCGGCATGCCGACCGTGGAATTCACGGTCGGCGGGTACCAGCCCGACAGCCGTCCGATCGCCTACTTCGATCCCGACGGCGAGCGGCTCCCGGATGCCGCTGCGAGACGATTCGCCGACGACATCCGTGCCGTCGACGCCGAGCTCGTCGACGTGGTCGCGGCGTCCGAAACGGATGCCTCGTACCGCGACGTGACCGAGGCAGCCCTCGCCCGCCTGGCCTGGGACGCCGAGCGCACCCAGCGCGTGCGCGAGTACCTCGAGCATCGGGCCGAGGAGCAGTACGGGGCGTGGATCGAGGATCTCGCAGCACACGGCCTCGACGACGACTCCATCGACGGTGACGAGGTCGTGTTCCCCGACGGCTACGACCGACTTCCCGAAAGCCTCGCTTCTGGGCTCGACATCCGTCTCGAACACGTCGTCACGCGCGTCCGATGGTCGCCCGACGGGGTCGCCATCACGACGGATCGTGGCACGTTCGCGGCCGACGACGCCGTGGTGACGGTGCCGGTCGGCGTGCTGCAGTCGCACGAGTTCGTCATCGATCCGCCGCTCCCCGACCCCGTCGCGGGTGCGCTCGGCCGACTCGAGATGAACGCGTTCGAGAAGGTCTTCCTGCGGTTCCCGGTGAAGTTCTGGGACGACGGGGTCTACGCCATCCGACAGCAGGGACCCGAGAGCCGCTGGTGGCACTCCTGGTACGACCTCACGGACCTGCACGGCACGCCGACGCTCCTCACCTTCGCGGCGGGGCCGACGGCCCGGGCGGCGCGCGGCTGGGATGCGGAGCGAATCGTCGAGTCCGTGCTCGCACAGTTGCGCCGACTCTACGGCGAGCGCGTGCAACAGCCGAGCAGCGTGCACATCACCGAGTGGCAGGATGACCCGTTCGCCCGCGGCTCGTACGCGTACATGACGGTCGGCTCGACGACGGCCGACCACGACGATCTCGCGACCCCCGTCGGCGGGGTCCTCCACCTCGCCGGCGAAGCGACCTGGACGGATGACCCCGCGACGGTGCCTGCAGCCCTCTACTCGGGTCACCGGGCGGCGTCGAACGTCCTCGGGCGAGAGATCCCGATCGACGAGGTGTGGGCCGACTGACGCGCGCTCGCCCCTGAATCCTCAGGCGGAGCCGGGCCGTATCCGGTTTCGGATACGACGACGATATGCGGCGCCTTCTAGCATTGCGAGTATGCGTGTGCTTGTGGTGGAAGACGAACCGTTCATGGCGGAGGCCATTCGCGATGGGCTGCGCCTGGAAGCGATCGCGGCCGACATCACCGGTGACGGGGAAACCGCTCTGGAGCTGTTGAGCATCAACTCGTACGACATCGCAGTGCTGGACCGCGACGTCCCCGGCCGCTCCGGTGACGAGATCGCCGCGAGCATCGTCGCCTCCGGCAGCGGCATGCCCATCCTGATGCTCACCGCCGCAGACCGACTGGATGACAAGGCCTCCGGGTTCGGACTCGGAGCCGACGACTACCTGACCAAGCCGTTCGAGCTGCAGGAACTCGTGCTCAGACTGCGAGCGCTCGACCGCCGGCGGGCGCACAATCGGCCACCCGTGACGGAGATCGCCGGGCTGCGTCTGGACCCCTTCCGTCGCGAGGTCTACCGCGACGGCCGCTACGTCGCGCTGACGCGGAAGCAGTTCGCCGTGCTCGAAGTGCTCGTGGCCGCCGGGGGCGGCGTCATCAGCGCGGAAGAGCTGCTGGAGCGGGCGTGGGACGAGAACGCCGATCCGTTCACGAACGCCGTGCGGATCACGGTCTCGGCGTTGCGCAAACGGCTCGGCGAGCCTTGGGTCATCGCCACCGTGCCGGGCGTCGGATATCGCATCGACACCGGGGCCGCCCTGGCTACGGGAGACGAGCGTGGCTAGGGCTCGGGGAATGAGCGTCCGGCTCAAGCTCACCCTCAGCTACGCGGGCTTCCTGATGGTGGCGAGCTTGCTGCTGCTCGCGGCGGTGTGGCTCTACCTCCTGCGGTACGTGCCCACTCATGCGGTCGAGACCACCGGTGGATTCGTCCCAGGGCGCAACGACCTCATCCGAGCGTTCGGTCCGGTGGCGACCTGGGTCCTGCTGTTCCTGCTGGTGGTCGGCCTGCTGGGTGGATGGTTCCTCGCCGGCCGCATGCTCGTGCCCCTGGGGCGCATCACGGAAGCCACGCGCAGGGCTGCCGACGACTCGCTCTCGCACCGCATCGAGTTGGAGGGCCGGAACGACGAGTTCCGTGAACTCGCCGACAGCTTCGACGCCATGCTCGCACGGCTCGAGGCGCACGTCGCCGAACAGCAGAGGTTCGCGGCCAACGCCTCCCACGAACTGCGCACCCCGTTGGCGATCACGCAGACCATGCTCGAGGTCGCGCGCAACGATCCAGGCCACGACAGCGAAGCGCTCGTCGAACGTCTCAGCGCGGTCAACACCCGCGCGATCGACCTCACCGAGGCACTGCTCCTGCTCAGCCGCGCCGATCAGCGGTCGTTCACCCGAGCGGTCGTCGACCTGTCGCTCCTCGCGGAGGAGGCCGCCGAGACGCTGCTGCCGATCGCGGAGCGGCGCGGCGTCACCATCGAGACATCCGGAGACGTCGCCTTCACGCTCGGCTCTCGCACGCTCCTGCTGCAGCTGACCACGAACCTGCTGCACAACGCCATCGTGCACAATCTCCCCGCACACGGCACCGCGAAGGTCACGACGTCGGTCGACGAGAGGTTCGTCAGCATCGTGGTCGAGAACACCGGCGAGCCGCTTCCGCCCCGCCTCGTCTCCACGCTCACCGAACCGTTCCAGCGCGGCACGGAACGCATCCGCGGCGACCATGGGGGCGTTGGTCTCGGCCTTGCGATCGTCAAGAGCATCACCCAGGCGCACGAGGGAACGCTCGTGATCGTCGGTCCTCCCGAAGGCGGGATGCGCGTGACGGTGCAACTGCCCGCCGCACCGTTGCACGCCGACCGGTGAGCATCGCGCACCGCGAGGTCGCGGGCGAGCGAGAGCGAACGGATCAGGATGCGAGCGGGTCGCGCTGCGACCGCACGACTCGGTAGCGGAGGAAGACGACTCCCGAGTCGAAGACGCGGTTCTCGACGAGTTCGAGATCCGCCCGGCGCTCCCGCCGGGGAAAGAACGGGACGCCTCCGCCGACCAGCACCGGATACACCCTGAGCCGGTACTCGTCGATCAGGTCGGCAGCTGCCGAGGCGAGCGTGGCTCCGCCGATCGCGATGCTGTGCTCCCCCGGCTCGTCTCGCAGCCGCTCGATCTCCTCCGCAACGGTGCCCGAGGCCAGGTGGGCACTGCCCTGCACTTCGGACAGCTTCGAGGAGAACACCACCTTCGGCAGAGGATTCCAGAGCGCGGCCCACTCGAGCTCGGCATCGCCGAGCGATGGATCCTGGGCGGCGGTCTCCCAGTACAGCATCGTCTCGTACAGCCGACGTCCCATCAGGTAGACGCCGACCTCTCGCGTCTCCTCGATGACGAAGCGGAACAGCTCGGCATCGGGCGGCGTCCAGTCGAGCCCGCCGTCGGGCCCGACGATGTACCCATCGAGGGATACGCCCATCGAGTACGTCACCTTGTGCATCGGAAGCCCCTCTCTCCTCTGTACGAGTTCGAGGATACGACGCCGGGCGGAGTCCGGGAAGGCGATCGAGGCCGAAGCTAGGCTGAGTCCGCCTGGACCGCACCGGGCAGAATGATCGAGGATCCCGATGGCCGTCACTCCCCCCAGCCGTACCCGTGTCTTCCTGACCGGAGCCACCGGAAACTGGGGCCGGGCGATCCTCCGCGAGTTCCGCGGACGGGCCGATCGCGTCTCCGTCATCGCCCTCGCCCTGCCCACCCCACGCGACCGGCAGGCCCTCGAGGAGTTCGAGGGCATGGAGAATCTCGAGGTCGTGTTCGGCGACCTGACGGACTACGACGTGGTCGAGTCCTGCGTGAGCCGTGCCGACTACGTGCTGCACGTCGGTGCCGTCGTCTCGCCCCTCGCCGATGAGCAACCGGAGCTCGCCCAGCGGGTCAACGTGGGCAGCATGCGCAACATCGTCCGCGCCGTCGCGGCGCAACCTGACCCGGGCGGCATCGGCGTGGTCGGAATCGGCTCGGTCGCCGAGACGGGCGATCGCCCCGCACCGCACCACTGGGGACGGATCGGCGACCCCGTGCGCGTCTCGCGGTTCGACGAGTACGGGCAGAGCAAGGTGATCGCCGAGCGTCTGCTCGTGGATTCCGGCCTCCCGAAGTGGGTCTGGCTGCGTCAGACCGGCATCTTCCACGCGGGGCTCATGCAGGTGCAGGACCCGATCATGACGCACACCCCGCTCGCCGGGGTCCTGGAATGGGTGTCGGCGGAAGACGCGGCGCGACTGCTCGCGGGAATCTGCGAGCCCGAGGCCCCCGACGAGCTGTGGGGCGGCATCTACAACATCGGCGGCGGCGACGGATGGCGCATCACCAACTGGGAGCTGCAGTTGAAGCTCTTCGCGGCGATGGGTGTCGCCGACCCGCGCCGTTGGTACGACCGCAACTGGTTCGCCCTCAAGAACTTCCACGGCCAGTGGTACACCGACAGCGACCGTCTCGAAGCGCTCGTCCCGTTCCGCCGCGACACCTTCGACGACGCGCTCGCCCGCGCGATCACGGAACTGCCGGAATCCGCGCTCAAGGCGGGCACGGCGCCGGGGTGGTTCGTCAAGCACTTCGTGATGAAGCCGATCACCCGCAAGCCTCGCGGCACCATGGCGGCGATCCGATCGGGAAATCGAGCGGAGATCGATGCGTTCTTCGGCTCCCTCGCGCAATGGAAGGCGATCGGAGGCTGGTCGACGTTCGAAACCCCCAACCCGAGTCGAGTCCCGATCCTGCTGGATCACGGCTATGACGAGTCGCGGGATCCTGCGGAGTGGGCCATCGAGGATCTCCAGGGCGCAGCGGCCTTCCGCGGCGGCCGGCTCCTCTCGGAGGCGTTCACGAAGGGAGACATCGCGACGGTACTCGGTTGGAGGTGCGGCCTCGGTCACGAGTTCGAGGCGAGCCCCCGACTCATCCTGACGGGCGGACACTGGTGCCCGGAATGCGTCAAGGACTCTGCGGGCTACGGGACGCAGGCGGTTCACAACGCCTTCCTCGCCCAGCTCGAGGCCCCCGCGCACGCGCCCTCCTGAGCGCCCTCGGTCGCTTCTGATCGAACCCCGTAGCTCACGGTCGTCGTGCCGCTCGCGATGATCGTGCTGATCGCATGACCCGTGTCGGCGACTCTGCCGATAGCCTCTCCTGATCGTCGGTTCCGAGGGAGGAGCAACGTGCGGAGTCGTACGCCCGAGAGACAGCCTCGATGCAGTCCTGCCATCTGCCATGAACAACGCTGAATCGCCCGGCCCGCGTCCACGCGGCATCCGCCGGCTGCTGCGCCGAGGTTCACTCCGGAAGGATGCACTCGCCGGGCTCGTGCTCGGCGTCGAAAGCGTGCCCGACGGGCTCGCCAGCGGGTTGCTCGCGGGCGTGAACCCGGTCGCAGGGCTCTATGCGTACCTCTTCGGCATGGCCGGCGCCGCGTTCTTCACCAGCAGTTCGTTCATGGCTGTGCAGGCGACCGGCGCGATGGCGCTGATCGTCAACGACACCGATCTGGCGTCGCGCCCCGATCCTGAACGTGCGCTCTTCACGCTCGCGATGCTGACCGGCGTCGTCATGCTCCTCGCGGGACTGCTGGGCGGTGGCCGCCTGCTGCGCTTCGTGCCGACGGCGGTCATGACCGGATTCGTGACCGCGGTCGGCGTCAACATCGTGCTCGGCCAGCTCGGAGACCTCACCGGGGCGGAGGGATACGGCGCGAATCGGCTGACCCGCGCGATCGACCTGGTGCTGCATGTTTCCCGTTTCGACATCCCGACGCTCATCGTCGGGGTGCTCACCATGGTGCTCATCCCGCTCCTGACTCGCACCCCACTGCGCTCCCTGGGGCTCGTGGTGGCTGTCGCGGTGGGCTCCGTCGTCGCCTGGCTGATGAACGGCAGCGGCTTCGATGTCGCCGTGGTCGCGGACATTGCGGAGATCCCCGCCGCCCTCCCCATGCCGACGCTTCCCGTACTCGAGGACGTCTGGTTCCTCATCATTCCTGCGATGTCGCTCGCGTTCGTCGGCATCGTGCAGGGCGCGGCGGTCTCCGCCGGCGTGCCGAACACCGACGGGCGCCCGGCAGACACCAACCGCGACTTCGTGGGCCAGGGCGTCGGAAACCTGGTCTCCGGACTCTTCCAGGGCATGCCGGTGGGCGGATCGATGTCCGCCTCGGCCCTGTACGTCGCCGCGGGAGCCCGTACGAGGCTCGGCCTGATCATGGCGTCCTCCGTCATGGCGATCACGGTGCTCTTCGCCTCGGGCATCGTCTCGCAGGTGGCCATGCCGTCGCTCGCCGCGCTGCTGATCGTCATCGGCATCGGCACCATCAAGCCCGCGCAGATCCAGTCGGTCGCCAACACGGGCGTGCTCCAGATCACCGTGATGGGGGTGACGTTCCTCCTGACGCTCATCGTGCCGCTGCAGTTCGCGGTGCTCGTCGGCGTCGGGCTCGGAATCATCCTCTTCGTCGCCGAGCAGTCGAATCAGCTGCGTCTTCGTCAGATCCACTTCGAAGACGACGGTCGTCGGCGCGAGTCCTCACCTGCGGCGACGGTCGGGGCGCATGAGGTCGTGGTCGTGCAGCCGTACGGCAGCTTGTTCTTCGCGAACGCACCGAACCTGGAGGCGCAACTCCCCCGTGTCGATGCCGCGACCCGCGGTTCGGTCGTGATCCTCCGCCTCCGAGGCATCGACCAGATCGGGCTGTCGCACGTCGAGGTGCTCCGGCGATACGCGACCGAACTCGATCAGGCCGGTTCGCGGCTCGAGGTCATCGTGACGAGCGATCGGGTTCGCTCGAACCTCACGGCAGGCGGGCTGACGGCGATCATCGGCGAAGCGGCCGTGCATCGTGGCACCGAGTGGCAGGGCGACACGCTCCGAACCGTGTACGCGAACGCGCTCGACCGGGTCGGCGGGCAAGCCGACGAGTGACGTGCCGGTGTGCCGCCTCGAGCAGTGCGGCGCGTCGAGACGCGTATCGCGCCCGAGACTCGCGCGATCTGCGTGATGGTGTCGCCGCCCTCCTCTGCCACAATCGCGAGGGTATCGACCGATGAGGGGATGAACATGGCGATCGAAGGCACGACCGTGGTGGGACTGACGAAGGAGCAACTCGCGGAGGAGGTGACACATGTCTCGACTCCCGACCGGATGTCGACGCCGTTCGGAGACCTCGAGTTCTTCGACGGGGTGCCCAAGCCCGATTCGGTCCAGTCGATCTTCGACGGTCTCGACCTCGTTCGCGGCATCACTGCGTTCCTGAACACGGTGCCCGGTGCGTCACTCGTCGCCATGCGGCGCGGCCTGCGCGCCGCTGGTGTCGATTCGCCCGACAAGATCGGGTACACCGATCCGCGATGCACCTCCACCCCCATCTTCCTCACACCGAACACCGAGACGACGTATGGCATCACGTTCCTCGACCTGAAGGCGTGGGGGCCCACCGTCATCGAGGTGCCGCCCCAGTCGCTCTGCGTCGTCGACGACTTCTGGTTCCGCTACGTCACCGATATGGGCATCGCGGGCCCCGACAAGGGCGCCGGCGGCAAGTACCTCTTCCTCCCGCCGGGCTACGACGGCGAACGGCCCGACGGCTACTACACCTACGAGAGCCCGACGTTCACGAACTTCGTCGTGATTCGCGCCCTGGGCGGCGTGCCGGCGATCAAGCAGTCCCGCATCTACAAGCTCAGTGATGTCGATGCCGTACCAGAGAACACGTTCGTGAACGTCGGCGAGCAGGAGTTCAACACCGTCCACTCCAACGACTTCTCGTTCTTCGAGGAGATCGCCCAGCTCGTCGCCGAGGAGCCGACCACCGCACTCGACCCCGAGCGCGCGGGCACCCTCGCGACGCTCGGCATCCGGCACGGCACGCCGTTCGCACCCGACGAGCGTCTGCGCGGCATCCTCGACGAAGCGGCTCGCATCGCCGCGGGGATGTCACGCGCCATCCTCTACACGCCTCGCGACCCCGAGACCTTCCGCTGGGAGGGGTCGTCGTGGAAGAACCCGTTCGTCGGGGGCAGCTACGAGTTCCTGAGCGACGGCGCACGCAACCTCGATGCGCGCACGCTGTTCCACTACGCGGCGACGGTGATCACCCCGGCGATGGCGCACGCGCAGGTCGGGGCCGGGTCCGCCTACATTTACACGGCCGAGGACGCCGATGGCGCCCTCCTCGACGGGGCCGAAACTTACTCGCTGCGGATTCCCGCGAACCCTCCGGCGAAGAACTTCTGGTCGATCGACGTCTACGACACGCAGACCCGTTCGCTGCTGCAGTCGGCACTCTACCCCGCGTTGTCGAGCCTCTCCGAGAGCCTCCAGGCCGAAGCCGACGGCTCGTATGTGCTGTGGTTCGCCCCGACCGCTCCCGAGGGCAAGGAGTCCAACTGGATCCCGACGCTCCCGGGCAAGTCCTGGTGGCCGGTGCTGCGCCTCTACGGTCCGCTCGAGCCGTGGTTCGAGATGACGTGGCAGCTGCCGGAGATCATCCGCCAGCAGGGGTGACGACGAACCCGCGGCCCCGTTGACGGATGCCGCGACCACGAGAAGCGGGTGCCCGACATGTCGGGCACCCGCTTTCCGTCATGAGCCGCGTCAGGCGTGACGGCGTCCTGACCTCGTCGATGGCATCAGATCCGGCGACGACGACCGGGCGTCACCGCTGCGGCGACGACTGCGGTACGGGCGACCGGCGCTCGCCCCGGTGTGACCGCGGCGCCGACGACAGCCGCCTTCGCCACGGGCGCTCTCACGACTCCGACTCGTCCGATGCGTGCTGGTCTCAGCATGTCACTCTCCAACCTTCTCGGGTTCGACATCCGCCTCGAGCGAGGCGATGATGTCCTGCATGGGGATGCGGCCGTCTGCGATGAGCCGGCCACCTGCTCGGCGTGCCGCTGACGCGAACGGAGCCGCCCACACGTTCTCGTAGACGACGACGCCGGCAACGCTGCCTGGATCCATGGCGGCAGCGAGGTTCTCGATGTCCTCTTCGGCGAGCAGCTCGGCGAGCTCCGCCTCGAGACGCGCCAGGGGTCCGAGGTCTTCGGCGTCCTCGAGCTCCAGCGCCTCGACGGCGCCATCGTCGGTCTTTCGAAGAATCAGGATGTCGATCAGCCGGATGGTGCCGGCGTCCACGAGCCTGACCAACTCCTCGGCGATCTCCCCCGAGAAACTCGACTGGCCGGCAGGGAACTCGATGATCACGAAGTCCACCGGTCCCAGTTCATCGAGTGACGATTCAGTCATTGCAAACCCTTCTGTCGTTGAGTTGCGCTTCCGGCGCAGGCCCCGGAACCGACCGAGTCGGGTCGATGTCTCTCGATCCCGCTGAGAGCTGACACGACGCCGGCAGGTCTCCACCCACAGTGCCGGTTTCCGCTCGCGCCGGCGTAATGCGTTCTGTGTGAACTTCAACGCCCGAGCGGCGCCGTTCGCAACAGGGCGGAAGAGCGTTCATGCGATCCGCATGGCGCGCCGGCGGGGTTCAGCGCTTCTATGGACCAGCAATAGTCGGCACCGCGCACGGAGGAGGGCATCGTGGACGACACTGAGCGCTTGCGTCGGTTCATCGTCAACGCCGACGGCCTGTGCCGAGATCCGGCTGCCGTGTCCAGCGACGCACTCGACCGCCGTCTCGTCGCTCTCGTCCGGATCAGCGCGCTCTGCGCGGTGGGAGCGCCGACACCGTCGATCCGGGCCGAGGTCGACGCAGCGGTCACGGCGGGTGTGTCCGAAACCGAGATCATCGACGTCCTCGCCGTCATCGTTCCGATCATCGGGATGCCGCGAGCCGTGTCGGCTGCTCCGAAGGTCGCCGTGGCACTCGGGTACGACATCGACCTGCTGTCGGATGACTCCCGCTAGCCGTTCTCCCCGCGGCTCACGCGGGGATCATTCCCCGAGGAGCCCGACGGCGATCGCTCGCTCCACGGCCGCGCTGCGCGCGGTGACGTTGAGCTTCCGATAGATCGACCCGACCTCGGAGCTGACCGTGTTCCTCGAGATGAACAGCCGGGCCCCGATCTCACCGATCGTGAGGTGCGTCTGCAGATAGGGCAGCAACCGGAGTTCGGCCGGGGTGAGCGGTATCGCGCCGCTCCAGCCCGACATGCGCTCGATCCGCCGCTGCAATGCCTCGGTCTCCTCACGGAGGAGCCCGAGGTTCGGACGCCGGTGGAGCAGTTCCTGCATCTCGCGCATCAGGTGCATCGCGGTCACGTGGTCGCCGATCTCGACGAATGCCCTGGCGAGTTGCAGACGAACCTTGAGCGAGACGAACGGAAGCACGAAGGTGCATTGGACTCGCGCCCGCATCGCGCGCGCCAGGTATCGTTCCGCCCGGGCGCTCTCGCCGAGGTGGATCGCGATCCGTGCGGCGACCGCGAGGGCCATCGCAGCAGTGGAGTAGCCCTCCATGTGACTGGCGTCGATGGCTTCCAGCGCCAGGTCGGCGTGCTCCTCTGCGGCACGCCAATGGCCGGCCTCGATCGCGAGGATCGCCAACTCCGCCTCGCTCACGAGAAGAGCACCGGTGTTGCCCATCTTCGGTGCCGTCGCGCATGCTTCGACGAAGGCGCGGCGGGCGGAATCGTCATCCCCCACGAGCCGGCATATCGACCCGTACAGTTGCAGTGCCAGAGCGCGCCACGGCCCCCACGACGGCTCGTTCGCCACCGCGAACGCGGCATCCTCCAGTGCCAGCTCGGGGCCGGCCGCGCACATCACCGCGCGGAGCATCGCGCGCGATGAGTCCAACGCCAGTCGATCCTCAGCCGACGCATCATCCCATTCGATCCGCTCGAGCGTCCGCATCCATCGGTCGGCCTCCGCGGTCTCGCCCAGCAGAACCCCCTTCCACGCGGCCATCACGACCAGCGGAGGGTAGGTTTCGACAGCGTCATCGCCGAGCTCGCCAATCCATCGTTCGACGACGGAGACCCGACCGGACTGGTAGGTCGGCAGCGCGAGTCGCGCGACGAGGTGAACGGAGCGATCGCGATCGCCCGCTGCAAGCAGGTGCTCGATCGCCTGCGCGGGGAGCCCGTTGGATTCGAACCAGGTCGCTGCTCGCAGGTGCAGTTCGACGATCTCCGCCGCCTCGGCCACCTGCAACTCGGCGAGGAGAAAGTCGCGGAACAGCGCGTGATACCTGTACCAGCCGCGTCGCCGGTCGAGGGGAATGAGGAAGAGACTCAGCGACTCGAGCTCTCGCAGGCGCGCGGCGGAATCCGTCGATTCGAGCACGGCGTCGCAGACCGCGCCGGAGAGCTGCTCGAGCACCGCCGTCTGGCGGAGGAATCGCCGCATCTCGTCGGAGAGCTGTGCGAGGCACTCGCGATAGAGGTAGTCGGCGACGAACCGGTCGTCGCCGGTCACCTCGAGAACCTCGCCGCCCGAGCGCGCGACCAGCGCGCAGAGGAAGACTCCGGTCGGCCAGCCCTCGCACCGATCAACCACAGCGGCGAGCTGCTCCTCACCGACTTCGATGTGCGCTCGCTCGAAGATGCGGCGTGCCCCCTCGACCCCCACTCGGAGCTGGGCGGTGCCGATGTCGTACGCATCTCCGTTCGCACGCAAGCGGGCAAGATGCGGCTGCTCGTGCCGACTGGCCAGCACGACTTGAGAACCTTCCGGCACGCCAGTCAGCACGATCTCGAGCGCATCCTGACAGCTCAGCGAATCCGCCAGGTGAAGGTCGTCGACGAACAGCACGAACGGTGTCGATGTGCGCCTGAGCGCCTCTGCCAGGAGTGGTGCCGAGCGCCCGAGCGTCGACGCGCCGACGCCGCGCATCTCGAGCACGACCTCCGCTGCGTGCGGAGAGATCGTCGAACAGGCGGTCGCCAGGAGCGAGAGAAGCACAGCAGGGTCGTCATCGAGCCGGTCGATCGAGGCCCAGGCCACCGGCCGATCTTCGCTCGCCGCCCATTCAGCGAGCATGGTGGACTTGCCGTACCCAGCGGGCGCGGTGATGCCCACCACGCGCGAGCCGCTCGCGCGCGCGTCCTCGATGAGTCCGCGCCGGCTCGCGCCGCCACCGGCGTGTGCCGGAACACTGACCTTGCCCTCGAGCAGGAGCTGCTGCAGATCGGGTCGCGACCCAATCAGCTTCGGATTCCCCACGATCACCGTCGAATCATATGGGGCGAGAGGCTTCCGGGAACAGGACGGGCCGCGGCCGGTGAGGGATCGGGTCGGTAGATTCAGGCGCGTCGGCGTCGCGCGGCGGTGTACACGCGCTCGGCGATCCACAGCACGACGCCGATCGCCAGGAGTGAGAGCGCGATCCCGTACTGTCCGGCCGGCCGGCCGGAGGTCCACGGGAACACCAGGTAGAGGCACGTGATCGCACCGATCACCGGCATCACCGTGGGCGTGCGGAAGTGCTTGTGCTCGACGGGCTGCCGCCGCAGCACCAGTACGGTCACGTTCACCACCGCGAAGACCGTCAGCAGCAGCAGCGATGTCGTGCCTCCGAGCAGGGCGACGACCGAGCCCTCGGCGTCGAGGGAGACGTAGACGATGAGGCCGGCGGCCAGCGCGCTCGTGAACAGGATCGCGGCCCAAGGAGTCTGCCGTCTCGGGGCGACCTTGCCGAGGAACGGCGGCAGCACCTGCTGCCGGCTCATCCCGTAGAGCAGACGGCTCGCCATCATCATGTTGATCAGCGCGGTGTTGGCGACCGCGAACATCGAGATGAACGGCAGCAGGTCGTTGATCGGGAAGCCGGGCGCCGCCACCTCGACTGCGGTCACGAGTGGCGTCTCGCTGCCGACGAGTTGCCCGATCGGCACGAGGGCGACCACGGTGATCGACACCAGCACGTAGATCACCGCCGCGATGCCGAGCCCGCTCAGCATCATCTTCGGGAAGATGCGGCTCGGGTCCTTCGTCTCCTCGGCCATGTTGACCGAGTCCTCGAAGCCGACCATCGCGAAGAATGCGAGGGATGTCGCGGTGCTGACCGCGAGCAGCACGCTCTTGTCCTCAGGCGTGTCGAACGCCACGACCCGCGACCAGTCCGCGTTGCCCCCGGCGATCGCCCACATGCCGATGAGGATCACGAGGAGCAGGCCCGACAGCTCCACGAGGGTCAGGAACACGTTGAGCCAGACGCTCTCACTCACCCCTCGCAGGTTCACCAGCATGACGAGCACGATGAACGCGAGCGCGATGAGCATGGTCGTCACCGCGGCATCCGGGATTCCGAAGGCGACGAGGAGGTTCGCCGCGAACGCACGCGAGGCCGTCGACGCCGACGTGATGCCGGAGGTCATGACGATGAAGCACACGATGAACGTGAAGAAGTGGACGCCGAACGCCTTGTGCGTGTACAGCGCCGCGCCGGCCGCCTGCGGGTACTTCGTCACCAGCTCGAGATACGAGAACGCGGTCACGGTCGCCACCGCGAATGCGAGGAGGAAGGGCAGCCATGCGGCACCGCCGACTTCTGCGGCGACCTGGCCCGTCAGCGCATAGATGCCAGTGCCGAGAATGTCGCCGACGATGAACAGGAGCAGCAGCCCCGGTCCGAGCACTCGCTTGAGTTCGGGTTGTTCAGGCTCGACGGCCTGCACGACTTTGGTCCACGACGGGTCGTCGTTCATGTCGCCCCCTTCCGCTGAACCCAGCCGACCACATCTGGCTCGCCAACTCAACCATCGGGATCACTGACCCTCCACCGGGTGAGATGCTGTCCGGCTGGGGAACGCGGCGCCAGCGGCCTCAACCCGCCGTGCGCGCCAGCTCGGTTCCCGCGGCCTCGAGCCAGCGCAACGGCTCGGCCGACGCCGCCGCGCCGCTGCCCGCGAGGTCGGTGAGGGCGACGGATGCCGCGAACCCGCGCGGCTCGGCCGTGATCGCCCCTGCGACCAGCGCCGTCGGCACCCCCGCGTCGCGCGCGAGCGCCGCGACGACCGTCGGCGCCTTGCCCCGCTCGGACTGCCCGTCGAACCGCCCTTCACCCGTGATCACGAGGTCGGCGCCGCCCATCGCGTCGCCGAGGCCGACGGCCTGCGCGACGATCGCTGCGCCGCCGCCCATCTCGGCGCCCCACGCGAGGAGGGCGAATCCGGTACCGCCTGCCGCGCCCGCCCCGGGCGCTTCGGCGAATGCCCGCACCGATGCGGGGACGAGCCCGACGAGGCGGGCGAGGCCGTGCTCGAGCGCCTCGACGGTCGCGGCATCCGCCCCCTTCTGCGGGCCGAACACGGCGGCCGCGCCGAGCCCGCCGAGGAGCGGGTTCGTGACGTCGCCGAGGATCACCGCACCACCGCGCGGCAGCGACCGCAGCCCCGACAGGTCGACCTGAACGAGTGCGCCGAGCCCGCGATTGCCGGGCGACACGAGCCGCCCCGAGGCATCCGTGAACCGGCCGCCGAGCAGGGTGAGCGCGCCGACCCCGCCGTCGGTCGAGGCGCTGCCGCCGAGCGCGAGGAGCAGCCGGTCGACGCCGTGGTCGAGGGCCGCGGCGATGGCCTCGCCGAACCCGGCGGTGTGCGCGTCGAGCGGCGCGAGCGGGTCGAGCAGTGTGATGCCCGACGTCGTGGCGAGCTCCACGACCGCCGCCGGCCGCGTGCCCGGCAGCAGCAGCCACTCGGCCGCCACCGGGTCCGAGACCGGCCCCCGCACCGTGATCGGCATGCGGACCGCGCCCGGCACCGCGGCGGCGAACGCGTCGAGGGTTCCCTCGCCGCCATCGGCCATGGGGCGCAGCACCACGTCGTCGCCCGGGCGCACGGCGAGCCAGCCGCTGGCGAGGGCCTTCGCGGCATCCGTCGCGCTCGCCGTGCCCTTGAACGAGTCGGGGGCGATGACGATGCGGCTCATGCGTCGGGAGCGGTCGGGGCGGGCACCCGCGAGAGCCATGCAAGCGCACGGGCGAGGAGCACACGGTGCCCGGCCGACTCGTAGGAGCGGGCGTCGTGGCCGAGTGCGTCGTACACGAGCCGCGAGCAGCCGAACTCACGCGCCCAGACGAGGGGGTGGCGCGCGCCGCCCTCCTCGTGCTCGGCGATCGGCTCGATGACGTCGAGGAATCGGAATCCCGTGTAGCGCTCGTCGAACACGGTGAAGTCGGCGAGCCCCTCGGCGACGAGGTGATCACCGACGACGAGCACGTGCGCGTCGCCGATCGGCGGGTGCCACGAGACCTCGCGCACCCACCGGGCGCCGAGCGCGCGCTCGAATGCCGGGTACGCGCGGAGGCTCGACGCGGCCGCGTGCACGGCGAGGATGCCGACGCCGCGTTCGATCGCCGCGTCGAGCCCGGCCGCGGCAGCCGCGATCACGGATGCCTGCGCCTCGCCGCCCGTGTCGGCGGTCGCCACGTCGGCGCCGCCGGCATCGGCCGCGTGCGGGCCATCGGGGTCACCGGCGTTCACGACGATGAGGCGCACGTCGTCGTCGAGTGCGGCGAGTGCGGCATCGGGGTCGTCGGCGACGTGCACGGTGAACCCCGCCTCGCGCACGAGCGCCGCGAGCGCCGCGCTCGTCTCGGCGAACGGATGCCACGGGTCGCCGTATCGCCCGGTGCCGCTGATGATGATGGCCTCGACCACGCACGCCTCCTCGTTTCGATGCTCCCAGCGCGACAGCGCCGCGATCGGGTGGGATGGAAAACGTTATCCAAGATACCTCCCGCCCACCAGCCAGTCCCGCGATCGACGTGGAATGATGGCAGCGTGCCCGGAACGAAGCGAGTGGACCGCGAGACCCCGCGATCGGGTGCGACCCTGCACGACGTCGCCCGCGAGGCCGGCGTGTCGCTCGCGACCGCATCGCGGGCCATCAACGGGAGCACCCGGAAGGTCAACGACGAGTATCGCCGTCGCGTGCTCGACGCCGCCGCCCGACTCGACTACTCGCCCAACCTCTCGGCCCAGGCGGTCGCCCGCGGCGCGACCATGACCGTCGCACTCCTCGTGGCCGACATCGCCGACCCGTACTTCTCGGGGATCGCCGCAGGCGTCGTGCGCGAGGCCGACCACGAGGGCCTCATCGTGACGATGGCCGCGACCGGTCGCGACGCCGCGCGTGAGCTCGAACTCGTGCGCACGCTGCGGGGTCAGCGCCCTCGCGTGATGATCCTGGCGGGCTCCCGGCACACCGCCGACCGCGAACCGGCACTCGCCGACGAGCTCGCGGCATTCGAAGCGAACGGCGGCAGGGTCGCGTTCGTGGGCGGCCACGATCTGCCGTTCCGCACCGTGCTCGTCGAGAACGCCGACGGGGCCGACGCCCTCGCCCGCACGCTGGCGGGCATCGGGTACCGGCGGTTCGCAGCCATCGCCGGCGACACGGGCCTCACCACCTCCGACGACCGCCTCGCGGGATTCGGCGCCGGCCTCGCGGCATCCGGTCTCGCACTCGATCCCGGCCGCATCGTCCGCTCGGACTTCACCCGCGACGGCGGGTACGACGGCATGCGTCAGCTCATCTCGGCCGGGCTCGACGACATCGACCTCGTCTTCGCAGTGAACGACGTGATGGCGGTCGGAGCGCTCTCGGCACTGCGCGAGGCCGGTTTCGAGCCCGGCCGGGATGTCGCGGTCGCCGGATTCGACGACATCCCGACTGTTCGCGACGTCACCCCGACACTGACGACCGTTCGCATTCCGCTCGACGAAGTGGGTCGGCGCGCACTCCGCCGCGCGCTCGACGGCGACGCGCCCGACGCCGCCGGCGCCGTGCCGACCGAGGTCGTGCTGCGGGCGAGCACTCCCCCGATCATCGGGCACTGAGGCGCAGGCCGACCAGGCGACACCGAGCGCCGGGCGCAGCTGCGCATCCCGTTGGAACACCGGGTCGCTTGCGACGGTTCGCCGAGCCATCTACAGTGTCGGGTAAACGCTTTCCCGCAATCGGTCGCCGGTTCGTCCACGACGCCGCCGGCACTCCACGAAGGAGCATCCTGTGTCCGCACCCACCATCGGCATCATCATGAACGGCGTCTCGGGACGCATGGGCTATCGCCAGCACCTCGTGCGCTCGATCCTCGCGATCCGCGAGCAGGGCGGTGTGCTCCTCGCCGACGGCGTGACCCGCGTGCAGGTCGAGCCCATCCTCGTCGGCCGGTCCGAGGCGAAGCTCGCCGAGCTCGCGGCCAGACACGGCATCGAGCACTACACGACGAACCTCGACGAGGCGCTGGCCGACGACCGCTGGCAGATCTACGCCGACTTCCTCGTGACGAAGGCGCGCGCGCACGCGATCAGGAAGGCCATCGCGGCCGGCAAAGCGATCTACACCGAGAAGCCCACCGCCGAGAGCTTCGAGGAGGCGCTCGAGCTCGCCCGCCTCGCCGAAGAGGCCGGCATCAAGAACGGCGTCGTGCACGACAAGCTGTACCTCCCGGGCCTGCAGAAGCTCAAGCGCCTCATCGACTCGGGCTTCTTCGGTCGCATCCTGAGCGTGCGCGGCGAGTTCGGCTACTGGGTGTTCGAGGGCGACTGGCAGCCCGCCCAGCGCCCGAGCTGGAACTACCGCGCCGAGGACGGCGGCGGCATCATCGTCGACATGTTCCCGCACTGGAACTACGTGCTCGAGAACCTGTTCGGCCGCGTCGAGTCGGTCTATGCGAAGGCCGTCACCGAGATCGCAGAACGCATCGACGAGCAGGGCAATCGGTATCCGGCCACGGCCGACGACGCCGCCTACGCGATCTTCGAGCTCGAGGGCGGCGTGGTCGCGCAGCTCAACTCGAGCTGGACCACCCGGGTGAACCGCGACGAACTCGTGGAGTTCCAGGTCGACGGCACGCACGGCTCGGCGGTCGTCGGCCTGTTCGGCTGCAAGATCCAGCCGCGCAACGCCACTCCCAAGCCCGTGTGGAACCCCGACCTCGCCGACGCGCACGACTATGACGCCGACTGGATCGAGTCGCCCGGCAACCAGGAGTTCGAGAACGGCTTCAAGACCCAGTGGGAGGAGTTCATCCGCCACGTCGTCGAGGACGCCCCGAACCACTACGACTTCCTCGCCGGCGCACGTGGCGTGCTGCTCGCCGAGGAGGGACTCCGCTCGTCCGTCGAGGGTCGCCGTATCGCGCTGCCGGTCGTCGCGCTCGACGGCGCAGCGACGGATGCCGCGACGCCCGCGTCCGAGCAGGCCGCCGAGCTTGCGGGGGCACGCTGACCATGACCGCGATCACGCTCATCGACGGCACCGGATCGCTCCGCACCGTGCCGCTCGCGGAGGCGCCGGCGTTCCAGAAGCCGCGACATCCGCTCACGAGCCGGATGGCCTACGCGGCCGCGCACGTCGTGCCGAAGCCGTTCGCCGACAACACCCCCGGCGAGCCGGCCGAGATCGACTGGGACGCCACGCTCGCCTTCCGTCACCACATCTGGTCCTGGGGGCTCGGCGTCGCCGACGCCATGGACACCGCGCAGCGCAACATGGGCCTCGACGCCCTCGCCACGCGCGAGCTGATCTCCCGCGGGGCCGCCGAAGCGGCATCCGTGGGTGCGAACCTCGTCGTCGGCGTCAACACCGATCACGTCGGCGACGAGACCATCTCGATCGAGCAGGTGATCGACGCCTACAAGGAGCAGCTTCACCACGCCGAGGACGCGGGCGCGGGGGTCGTGCTCATGGCGAGCCGCCACCTCTCCCGTGCGGCACGCAACGCCGACGACTACCGCCGCGTGTACCACGAGGTGCTCGGCGCCGCCGGCGGCCCGGTCGTGCTGCACTGGCTCGGCACCGCGTTCGACCCGGCGCTCGCCGGCTACTTCGGCTCCGAGGACACGGATGCCGCTGCCGCGACGCTCGTGGAGGTGATCGAGTCCGACCCCGACAAGGTCTCGGGCGTGAAGATGAGCCTGCTCGACGCCGACGCCGAGATCGCCGTGCGCGAGCGGCTCCCCGAGACGGCCCGCATGTTCACGGGCGACGACTTCCACTACGTCGGCCTCATCGAAGGCGACGAGCGCGGTCACTCCGACGCACTGCTCGGCGCGTTCGCCGCGCTCGCGCCCAACGCGTCGGCGGCGATCCAGGCGCTCGACCGCGGGGATGCGACGGCGTACCGCGACCTCCTCGGCCCCACCGAGGCGCTCTCGCAGCAGGTCTTCGCCGCGCCCACGTACTACTACAAGACCGGCGTCGCGTTCCTGTCGTGGCTGAACGGCCACCAGGCCGCATTCCAGATGGTCGGCGGCCTGCACGCCGCGCGCAGCCTCCCCCACCTCTCGCGCATCGTCGAGCTCGCGAACGCCTCGGGCGCCCTCGAGCGACCCGAGCTCGCGACGGCGCGCTGGCACTCGCTGCTCACGCTCAACGGCGTCGAGGTCGCGACGGCGTGGGGCGCCCCAGCCGACGCCGGCGAGACCGAGGCGACGGATGCCGCGATTTCCGCCTCGGACGAGGGCATCGAGGTGCTCGCATGAGCGCCCACCCGCGCCTCTCGCTCAACCAGGCCACGATCAAGCACGCCCCGCTCGACGAGGCGCTGCGCCTCACCAGCGCGGGCGGCTGCACCTCCATCGGCCTGTGGCGGGAGCCCGTCGCCGTCGTCGGTCTCGACGAGGCCGCGCGTCGGCTCGCCGACTCCGAGCTGCGGGTGTCGAGCCTCTGCCGCGCCGGCTTCTTCACCTTCCCCGAGGGAGCCGAACGCCGCGCCGCACTCGACGACAACCGGCGCGCGATCGAGGAGACCGCGACGCTCGCGGGGGCCGGCGCGCCCGGCTCCGCCGCCGTGCTCGTGCTCGTCGCTGGAGGCATCCCCGCCGGGTCGACCGACCTCGCCGGGGCGCGCGAACGCGTCGCGGACGCGCTCGCCGAGCTCGCCCCGCACGCGGCATCCGCCGGTGTCACGCTCGCGATCGAGCCGCTGCACCCGATGTACGCGTCCGACCGGGCCGTCGTATCGACGTTGAAGCAGGCGCTCGACCTCGCCGAGCCGTTCGACCCCGCCGCCGTCGGCGTCGTCGTCGACACGTTCCACGTGTGGTGGGACCCCGAGGCGTTCGCCCAGATCGCCCGTGCGGGGGCATCCGGCCGCATCGCGAGCTACCAGGTGTGCGACTGGCAGACCCCGCTGCCCGCCGACGTGCTGCTCGCCCGGCACCAGCCGGGCGACGGCGTCATCGACTTCGCCGCGTTCACGCGTGCCGTCGAGGCCGCCGGCTACGCGGGCGACATCGAGGTCGAGATCTTCAACGCGGCGATCTGGGATGCCCCGTGGCCCGAGGTCGTCGCCAGCACCGCCCGGGCCTTCGACGCCGCGGTGGCACCGCACCTCGCGGCAGCCGCCACCGCCTGACGCAGGTCGTGCTCGCACGATGCCGCGCCCCGCTCGGGGCGCGGCATCGTCGTCTGCGGCCGGGTACTCGCCGGCGACGCATGGTCAGGCGTCGGGCGTCGGGCATCGGGCCGATCAGGCCGTGAACGACAGCTCGTCGGCCTGCACGGCGTACTCGAGCGGAAGGCCGCGGGCCAGGCGGATCGTCTCATCGAGCGCGACGTCGGCCAGACGGCCGAGTTCGACGCCGAGCGACCCCGCGATGTGCGGCGTGAGCAGCACGTGCTCGTGGTCGAACAGCGGGTGGTCGGCGTCGAGCACCCACGGCGTCGTCACATCGAGGATCGCGAAGAGGTCGCCGCCGAGCACCCGCGCCGTGAGCGCCTCCTGGTCGATGAGCTCGCCCCGCGCGGTGTTCACGAGCGTCGTACCGGGCCGCATGAGACCGATCCCGCGCGCGTCGATCATGCCGTGCGTCTCGGGCAGCGAGGGGGCGTGCACCGACACGACGTCGGAGGTGGCGAGGAGTTCGTCGAGCCCGACGATCTCGACTCCGAGGTCGGAAGCGTCGTCGACAGAGAGGAACGGGTCGTAGACGACGACCTCGACCGCGTACGGACGGAGCAGTTCGATGACGTTCCGCCCGATCTTCGAGGCGCCCACGATGCCGATGCGCTTGCCGAAGTTGCCGAGCCCGGGAAACCGTTGCTCGACGTCGAAGGCGCGCCGCTCGGCTCGATAGCGCCCCGCGATCGGCAGCACCCGCTTGTTCGCGAGCACGATCATCGCGGCCGTGTACTCGGCGACCGGCACGGCGTTCGCGGCGGCCGCGGAGCTCACCTGGATGCCCCGATCCCACACCTCGCTCGTGACGTGGTGCTTCACCGATCCTGCGGCGTGCAGGATCGCGCGGAGCCGTGGCGCGGCAGCGAGCGTGACCTCGTCGACAGGCGGGCTGCCCCAGCCCGTCACGAGGATCTCCGTTTCGGCGAGCACCTGCCGCGCGGCATCCGACTCGAACTCGGTGAGGACGCCTGCGAGGTCGACGACCTCCGCGAAGGCGGCCATGCGCTCCGGGGTGAAGATCCGCTCCTGCACGTCGGGCGCCATCGCGAACGTGAGGCTCAGGCGGGGGGCGGTCACTTGATGCTCCCGGCCGAGAGCCCGGCGCGCCAGAAGCGCTGGAGCAGGATGAACGCCACCACGAGCGGGATGATCGAGAGGAACGATCCGGTGATCACCATCGGCGTGAACTCGGGCTGAGGCACGGCGTAGCCCTGCCAGAGCGACATGCCGACGCTCACCGGGAAGAGGTCGCGGTTCTGCAGCATCACGAGCGGCAGCATGAAGTTGTTCCAGATCCCGACGAACTGGAAGAGGGCGATGGTCACGAAGCCGGGCGCCAGCATCGGCAGTCCGACGCTGAAGAACGTGCGGAGCGGGCTCGCTCCGTCGACGCGAGCCGCCTCGAGCGTCTCGTCGGGCACGTAGCCCGCGCTGAAGACCCGGGCCAGGTACACGCTGAACGGGTTGCAGAGCACCGGGATGATGACCGCCCAGACCGTGTTCGTCAGGCCGACCGCGGCACCGAGCAGGTACAGCGGCAGCACGGTCGCGGTGTTCGGGATCAGGACCCCGACGAGCACCGCGCCGAAGAGCGCACCCTTGCCGCGGAACTCGAATTTGTCGAAGGCGTAGCCGGCCATGACCGAGATGAGCCCGCCGATGATGGCGCCGACGCCGGCGTACATCACGCTGTTCGCCATCCAGCGGAGGAAGATGCCGTCGCCCTCGGTGACGACGTCGACGATGTTCGACCAGAGCGAGAAGTCGCCGAAGCTGAATGCGCCGGTGCCGTAGAGGTCCTTCGTGTCCTTGGTCGCCGCGAAGACGAGCCAGAGGATCGGCAGCACCATGTACGCGGCGCCGAGCACGAGGATGCCGTTCACGCCGATCGTGGAGCCGAGCGCGCGCTGCGGTCGACGGCCGCGCCGGGCCGGCCCGGTCGCCGCGGCCGGGGCGCCGGAACCGGCTTCGGCGCGAGCCGGTCGTGCGTTGAGCGTCGCGGTCATCGCGTGCGTCCCTTCGAGCTGAGGCGGGTGACCGCCCACGAGAGCAGGCCCGCGAGGAGCGCGAGGATGATCGAGGCGGCCGCGGCCTGCGGCAGGTTGTTGCGGTTGAACGCGGCGTCATAGGCCCACATGTTCGGCACCCATGTGCTCGTCACCGCGGTCGTGGCCTTCGAGAGGATCTGCGGTTCGGTGAACATCTGGAGCGTGCCGATGACGGTGAACAGCAAGGTCACGCTGAGGGCGGGAAGAATGAGCGGCGTCTTGATCGACAACGCCGAGCGCAGTTCGCTGGCACCGTCGACCCGGGCGGCCTCGAGGATGTCCCGCGGCACCGCCTGCAGGGCCGTGAAGAGGATGATCACGTTGTACCCGGTCCACTCCCAGACCGCGATGTTCACGATCGAGGGGAGCACCATGTGCACCGAGAGGAAGTCGATCTGGATGCCGCCGGCCGCGAGCGTCGAGACGATCGGGCTGATGCCGGGGGTGTAGAGGTAGGCCCAGATGAGTGCCGCGATGACGCCGGGGACGGCGTGCGGCAGGAAGAGGAAGAGCTGGAAGGCCCGCTTCGCCTTGGTGACGATCGCGTCGAGGAGGAGGGCGAAGACGAGCGCAAGGCCCAGCATGATCGGGATGTACATCAGGCAGTAGAGGAACAGCCGGCCGAATCCGCCGACGAAGGTCTCGCTCGAGAGCACGTTGAGGTAGTTCTCGAGGCCGACGAACACAGTCTCGGCGCCGCCGAACCCGAGGCCGGAGCGTTTCTGTGCGAACAGGCTGAGCCCGATCGCGTAGACGACCGGCGCGATCATCGCCACGACGAACAGGGAGAAGAACGGAACGAGGAAGATCGCGGCCGTGCGGCCGCCGGTTCCGGGGATGCGACGTCGGGCGGCGGCGGCGGCGGTGGGCGGCCGGTCGCTGTGGCGGATGGTCATCTGCTGCTCCTTGGTGCTGCGTCCCCGGGGCGGTTGCACCCGCCCCGGGGACGCTCGGCTACTCGGTGACGGTGAGGCCGAGCTGCTCGAGGCCCTCGACAGTGGCCTGTTGCGCGCTGGTGAGGCCATCGGGCACGGTCCCGCCGGCGCCCACGGTGCTCATCGAGTCCTTCAGCGACGTGTTCGTGATGTCCCAGTTCGGTCCCCACGCCCATCCGTCGACGACGCGGTCGTAGGACTCGTCGAAGGCGGCGTAGATGTCGTTCGCGAAGTAGTCGGTCGGGAAGACACCGGCGGCGATCTCGTTGAGTCCGGGGTAGGCGAGGTAGGCGCTGCCGACCTCACCGCGAGCCTCGATCGCGACCGGGTCGGTCGTCACGAACTCGAGGAACTTCGCGGCCGCGGCCGGGTTCTCGGAGTTCTTGGTGATCGCGAAGCTCGTGCCGCCGTAGAACGCACTGGCGTCGTCGCCCCACGTCGGCGGTGCCGCGGCGACCCACTTGCCGGCCTGACCGGATGCCTCGGTGCGGGCCTTAAGCCCCGCGGCGCTCCAGCTCGCGCCGATCACGCCGTTGGTCACGCCGGAGCCGAGGTCGGCCGTCCACTCGTCGCTGAACGAGGGCTGCACCTTCACGAGGTCCTCGTCGATGAGTCGCTGCCAGTACTCGGCCACCTTCGTGCTGGCCTTGTCGTCGATGCCGATCTTCCAGCTGTCGCCGTCGATGCCGTACCACTGGCCGCCGGCCTGCCAGGCGAGCGCGGCGAGCACGGCGGGTTCGTTCTGGTTGTAGCTCGCGAGGTAGGCCGACGGGTTCGCGGCACGGACCGCGCGTGCGGCCGCCTCGAACTCGTCCCAGGTCTCGGGCACGTCGACGCCGGCGGCGTCGAGCACGTCCTGCCGGTAGTAGGTGACGAGGGGCGGGGCGTCGTAGGGCATGCCGTAGGTCGCGTCCTCGAAGGTCACGAGCCCGCGCACCTGGTCGGAGTACTCGTCGAGGGTCTCGGCCGGCACGAGGTCGTCGAGTGCGATGACCGAGCCGGAGCCGACGAACTGGGGCAGCTGCCCGTACTCGAAGCCGGCGACATCCGGGCCGGTGCCCGACTCGATCGCCGTCGCGAGCTTCGCGTACCCGCCGTTCGGTCCGTTCGGGATCTCCTCGAACGTCACGGTGATGTCGTCCTGGCTCTCGTTGAACGCCTCGGTGACGAGGTCCATGCCGGGGATCGCCGACCAGAACGTCAGCTCGCCGGTCGGGTTCGCCGCGGGCTCCGAAGGCGTGGTGGCCGAGTTGGCCGAGCAGCCCGCGAGGAGCGCTCCTGCCGTGATGAGCGCGGCGCCCGTGAGCAGCCTGCGTCGCATGTTCATACGAATTCTCCTTTGAATGTGAGAGCGTGCAGGGACACTGAAGCCCGGTTTCGATCACACCGCAAGCCAATGGGCCACAATCGAACAAGTTCGAACATCAGGCTCCGAGGCGAGTCGATTCCCGTTCGATCAGGACGGGCAGCATCGCTGTGCGGGTGACGGCACGCCCCGCGGCATCCGGCTGCCGGATCCGGTCCACGCAGAGGCGCAGCGCGGCATAGCCGAGGTCGTGCTTCGGCGGCGCGATCGCCGTGAGGGGCACGCGGGCGAGGGCGGCGATCTCATCGTCGTACGCGACGACCGCGAAGTCCTCGGGAACGCGGATACCCCGCTCGCTGGCCAGATCGGTGAACGCCACAGCGTCGACGTCGCTCAGCATGACCGCGGCCGAGATCCCTCCGGCGAGGCACTCGTCAAGGAATCGTCCGAGCACGTCGACCGTGCCATCGTCACCGGCGCTCGGACTCGGGAGCTGCTGGTGCATCGAGCCCCCGGCGAGCCCGAGTCGCGTCATCGCCCGTTCGTAGCCGTCGAGGAGCCACGGCGTCGTCGGGGACTCGCGCGCTGCGAGCGCGATGCGCTCGTGTCCGAGCTCGGCGAGGTGCCGGACCGCGAGCTCCGCCCCGTAGGCGTGGTCGCTGCGGACCGACTCGAGTCGGCCGCCACTGCGCTCGTCGACGCTGCGTTCGACGACGACGACCGGGATTGGTGCCTCGACGAGAAGCTCGTGCAACGGCGTCCCCTCGAGCGTCGTGCCGCTCGGCGTGATCATGAGCGCGTCGACGCCGCCCCTGATCAGCCGTTCGGCCTGGCGCAGCTCTTCCCGTTCAGAGTAGTTCGTGGTGCCGAGCACGAGCCGGCAGTTGAACTCGCGCGCAGCGTCGCGCGCGCCGCGGATCACCTCGGGGTAGTAGTAGCTCGCCGAGGGCGTGACCATTCCGATCGTGGCGATCGGCCGTCGCGGCTGGTTCGCACCGACCTCGTGGCGCTCGCGCTGCGCGGCGACGGCGGGCGAGACGGCGCCGCCGTGCACGCGGGCGAGGAGCCCGCGCGCCTCGAGCTCGGCCAGGTCGCGCCTGAGCGTCATGGTCGACACCTTCAGCTTGCCCGCGAGTGGCGTGACCTCGAGCGATCCGCGCAGTTCCAGTTCCCTGAGGATGGCGTCGTGCCGGCCGGCCGCGATCATGGGCACCTCCGATGTGCGATTCTGTTCGAGTCTGCACTGCGAACGGGTCCCACCATACACTTGCTCCGGAACGCGAACGCGAGCGAAGGGGCGACACGATGCACGACGAGCCCGGGTCGGTGTTCACGAGGGCGGACTGGTTCTGCACCGCTGATCGACTCCTCGACGCGCTCACCCCGTTCCGCTCGGACTCGGGGGCCCTCATCGACCTGCCGGGGCGGCCGAGTTGGTCGGGCCGGCGTTCCGACGCCCACGAGGGCTATGCGCGGTCGTTCCTCCTCGTCGCCTTCCGCGTCGCCGGCTCCGCGGGCGAGGATCCGCTGGGCCTGCTCCCCCGGTATCGCGACGGCCTCCTCGCCGGCACCGATCCGGCGCACGCCGATGCCTGGCCGACGATCGTCGATCGAAGCCAGGCCCTCGTCGAAGCCGCCTCGATCGTGATCGGGCTGCACTTCACCCGGCCGTGGCTCTGGGACCGGCTCGAGCCGGCTGAACAGGAGCGGGTCGCCGCCTGGCTCGCGCCGTCGGCGCACGTCGCCACCGGCGACAACAACTGGGTGCTCTTCCGCGTCGTCGTGCAGGAGTTCCTCGCCGGGTCGGGGTTCCCGTTCGATCCGGCCGTGATCGACACCGGGCTCGATCGTCTCGACGACTGGTACGAGGGCGAGGGCTGGTACCGCGACGGCGACGGACAGAACTTCGACTACTACAACGCCTGGGCGATGCACCTGTATCCGCACGTGTGGGCGGGCATGCACGAACGGCGAGACCCCGTCCGGGCCGCCGACGCACGTGCGCGCTACCTCGAGCGCCTCGCCGCGTTCCTCCCGCAGCACGTGCGGAGCTTCGGCGCCGACGGCACCCCCGTCTTCCAGGGCCGGTCGCTGGCGTACCGCTTCGCGGCACTCGCACCGGTCTGGCTCGGCGAGCTCGGCGGCGTCTCCCCGCTCGAGCCGGGCGCCACGCGTCGGCTGGCATCGCGAGCGCTCCGGCGGTTCACCGACGGCGGCGCGCTCGACGACCAGGGCCTGCTGACGAACGGATGGCTCGGCGCGTTCCCGCCCATGGTGCAGGCGTACTCGGGGCCGGCGTCGCCGTACTGGGCGAGCAAGGGCTTCCTCGGGTTGCTGCTGCCGGCCGACTCGCCGGTGTGGGGCGCCCCGGAGTCCGCCGCACCCGTCGAGCGCGAGGACGCGACGCTGACGCTCGCCGCGCCGGGGTTCCTGCTGCAGTCGACGCGGGCCGACGGCATCGCGCGGCTCGTCAACCACGGCAGCGACCACCACCCGCCGCTCGTCGGCACCGACGATCCGCACTACGGTCGACTCGCGTACTCCTCGGCCACTGCGCCGAGCTTCGACGACCACCCGGTCGACAACCATGTCGCCGTGCTCGACGAGCGCGGCCGCGCGTCCCGGCGGGGTGCCATCGAGCGCCTGCCCGGAGGCGAGCACGTGCTGGCGAGCGCGCACCTCCCGTTCTGGGCCGACCCCGGTGCCGACACCCCTGAACCAGTGCCCGGCGTGCGGATCGCGACCGCCTCCACCACCCACGGCGCGACGGTCGTGCACGCCCACGTCGTGGCGAGCGATTCCGCCACGCGCCTCCCGCTCCGGTTCGGCGGATTCGCGATCGCCGCAACCACCGCACCCGCCGCGATCACCGCGGACCCGCGGGCGTCGGTCGTCGGCGACGGCGTGGTCTCGACGATCGAGGCGCTGAGCCCCGGTCTGTCGGCGGGCGTCCACCGTGCGACGGCGAGCAGTCCGCTCGGGCCGCACACTGCGGTGCCGGTGCTCACCGGCACCCACTCCGGCCCACGCAGCATCCATGTCGTCGCGACGGTGCTGACCGGCGCTCCCCACTCCCCCGATGAGCGCCCGATCCGGGCGGAGGTCCGTCACGACGACGACCTCGTCCGCGTCGAGATCGTGTTCGGCGACGGTACTCGGCGAGTGCTCGCGCTCCACGGCTGACCATCGGCGGGTCCGCGGGAATTCTCTCTCTGCGATGGGGCGAAGGCGCCGGGCGCGTTGCAGGTCTGGTCGTGCGCGCGATCACGCGCCCCGGATCGGTGGAAGCGAAGCCGATCCGGGGCGCGAGTTCGTACGAACTACATTCCCAGGGTCACACTGAGGGTGCGGCCGTTCGCGTTCTCCACGTCGACCTCGAGCTTGATGGTGTTCCCGAGCTTCAGAACGGTGATCGCGGGGTCGCTGGTCGTCACCGTGCGCGCCGGGTGACGAAGTTCGATGACGATCTTGCCCTCGTTGGCCTCGGTGGGGTCGGCGACGCCGATGGTGGTGGCCTGGCCTTCCCGGACGACGGTGACCGACGCCGCGGCCGAGCTCGTCAGGAGCGGCACCTCGCCGTCGAGCACCGATCCCCCCGTGGCCTCCCAGAAGTTCGCGGCGATGACCTTGCTCACGGGTCGCTCCGAGTCCGACACCGGCGGCGTGTACGAGGCGGCGTCGACGCCGGAGGTCGTGCGGAGGATGCGCACGGCAGGGTCGGCGGCCTCGGCCTCGACTTCCTCGGCGGTGGCGCCGGGCATCAGCACATAGGCGTAGCTCGCGTCGGTGGGGTCGACACCGTGCTCGACCGCGAGGCTGAGGTAGTTGTCGGTCACCGGCGCGGTGGGTCCGCCCGCGTTGACATCGCTCCATGCCCCCTGGCGCTGCTCTCGGAGCAGGCTGAGATCGGTCGTCGTCGGGAAGTAGTACCCGATGCCTTGCGACGAGGCGTCCTTTCCGGCCAGGTGCGCCCATCGCACCTGGGTCAGGTCGACCGGGGTCGCGCTGATCTCGGCGGGAACCACGGCACCGTCGACGGTGAGAACGTTGTCGCCGGCCGGGGACAGCTTGCGGTTCTCGACCATGGTCTCGACGGGCTTCCCGACCGTGTCGGTGATGCCCGACCCCACCGCGACGATGCGGTCGCCCAGCAGGAACCACGACTTGCGTCCGGTGAGCGTACTCGGGCTCACGCGACCAGTCGTTTCGGACGCGGTCTGCACTTTCTCCCGTGAGAAGAAGCCCGACATGTCGAACTCCATACCGGCGGCCGCGTACCGATCCAGCACCTGCGAACCGCCGGTCCAGTTCACGCCCGCCGCGTTGCCGTAGAACGACCAGTCGATCGGTTTGCCGAAATCGGACTGGTCGGTCGTGATGCCGGGCAGTCGACGGTAGTCCACGGTGGCCCAGTAGTTGTTGCTGAACTGGGTGAGGTCGTCGGTGTAGAGATACGTCATGCCGGCACCGGTCAGCCAGCCCTTCGCGTTCTCGCCGTTGCCGTACTCGAACGACGAGATCCGATCCGAGAACATCGACAGGCCGAAGCCGTACTCCGGGGTCTGCTGCACCGCACGGCCCATACTGCCGTAGACGCGGGTGGTCTCGAGCCGGCTCGGCGTGATGGAGTCGTCAGCCAGCAACGCCTTGGCCCGAGGCAGGTCGTACAGGCCGAGACCCGCGGTGTACCCGCCCGGGAACGACGTGTCCTGCAGCATCCAGCCCCGGAGCACGGAATTGATGCGCGCCGCCGCCTCGGGGTCGGCGATGTCGGCGAGCCGTCGAGCGGCGAGGATCATGTTGCGACCGGTCTTGTGGTCGGATTCCTGCGCACGGGAGATCTTGCGTCCGCCGACCGCGTCCGTCATCGCGCCTCGCGAGATGAGCGGCGCGATGCTGTCGTCGAACCAGGTGTAGGTCTTGCGAAGTTCTTCGATCGGGAACTCCCACGGCGTTCCCTGCACCATGAACGCCAGCTTGGTCACCGCGTTCATCAGCTCGGAACCGTAGCCGCCGATGTAGGCGACGAAGCCGTGCTGAACGAACGACCCGTCGGCGTAGAACCCGTCACCCTTGGTGACGGTGGCGTAGACGGGCTGCATCGCCTGGCGGGCCAGCTCGATTCGGGCCGGGTCGTTTCCGAGCATGCCGGATGCCGCGGTGCTGAACACCTTGTCGAGCAGGTTCGCGCCGGTCATCACCACGTCGGTGTGGGCGGCGCCGGGCGGGGCCGACGGGTTCCACGTCTGGTAGGTGGGATCGGGGTTGAAGCGGTTGATCGTGCGGACGTACCCCTGCACCAGGTCCTGCGGAACGACGTCGTACATGATCGCCAGCACGTCAGCCAGGGTTCTCGGGTTTCCGATCTCCCATTCCCACCAGTTGTCGTACGGCGTCATGCTCTCGTTGTACTTGTTCGCGTACAACCACTCGAGGGCACCCGTGATGTCGGCGGCGAGTGCGGCGTTGCCGTAGAGGGTCGAGCCCTGGGTGCCGTAGGCGAGCGCCATGTCGAACACGCGCAGGAAGTTGGTCCTCGTGGTCGCGCTCTTCGACCAGTTCTGCTGGTCGCTCCAGAGGTAGGTGCGAGCGGGGTCGCGGTTCAGCGAGTTCATCCGCGTGGTTGCAGCCTTCGTGATCGACGTGATCCGGGCGGCGATGTCGGGATCGGCGACGTCGACCTCACCACCGGTGACGAAGGTTCGCCACCGTTCCCGCATCTCGGCGAAGATCTGGGCGGTTTCGGCGGATGCCTCGCCAGTCGTCGCCGCGGTGCCGACCGCGTTCGCCGGCCCCATGGGTCCGGCGGCGATCAGGCTGCCGGCGGCGAGGCTAGCGGCGATGATCACCGCGGTGGGAAGACGCAGGTACCTGCGAGAAGCGTGCATGATGACCTCTACTCTGAGCTCAGGGCTGGTCGTCTTTCTTCCAGCCGGATCGGGTAAACGCTTCCCCACCAGCCCGGATGCCGCAAGAGGATCGAACAGAACCCAACACGGGTGTTCTACCGCGACACCGTCCTCGGCACCTGTGGATCCGCCGGCATCCGACCAGCCGCACCGCCAACTGAATCGGCCTGACTTTCGTTCCGTTCTTCAAGCAAGGATGGAACACGATGAACAGGAAGTACTCGCCGGAGATGCGTGAGCGGGCGTTGCGGATGCTCGCGGAGGCGCGGCCGGAGCACCCGAACATGATGAGCGCGGTCCGCCACGTGGCCGGGCTGCTCGGGATGAGCCCGGAAACGCGGCGGCTCTGGCAGCGCCGCTACGAGATCGATGCCGGTGTGCGGTTCGCGCTGGTTCCCCACTCCAGTTCGCCGCACTTCCGTCAACGACATTCGCCACATTCGAAGGCACTCCCGGACTCGCCGCGATCCTTGGAATGAAGAAGCAGCCGGCGACCTCCGAGTCAGGTATCTGGCTCTCATCCGATCTCGCGGCCGACCTCGGTATCGATGTTCGTCCGAAGGTGAAACTTGATACAGCCTCAGGTGGCTCAGTCAGCGTGGCCGGTCAGTACGAGTATCCAGAAGATGGGCGGCTACCGGTTCTCGCCTACAACGCGGTGAGCGAAGTTCCAGCGACGGGATTCTTCGACGCATGTTGGATCGAGATCTGGCCGGAGAATCCGGCACTCGACGAGCTCCTCACCTTTCCGATCCGAAGCAACGGCACGATTTCACCGGACGAGACCCCGAAGATCCAGCAGCTCAACGCGAGCGAAGGGACCGCTTTCGACGGGTCGCAACGGCTGGAGCGGATCCCCAGCTGGTTCTTCCTGGTCGCGAGCGTCGTATCTGGTGCACTCATCGGATTCGCCCTGATCTGGACGCGAAGACTTCAACTCGCCAGCACTCTCCATGCCGGCGTTCACAAAATCTCGCTCTCAGTGCAGATGACCACCGAGACAGCGATTTTCGCCCTGCCGGCCGCCGCATTGAGCCTTGGGTTGGGGCTGCTTGTGGCAATGCTGGACAATCCAGGCTCACCATGGCCCGCGTATTTCTCAGGGTCTGGTGTTATCGCAGCAGGGATCGCAGCGGCGCTTGTCGCGACCGCAGGGGCAACGCTTTCGATCTCCGAGAGTCGCTTGTTTCGCTATTTCAAGTCGCGCTGACGGCGCGGGCGGGGTGGCGTCTCGCTGTGTGCGCCGTACCAGCGCGGGGCGGTCTGGGACCTCGGTCGCCGGCAGAACCTCGAGACGCTCCGCGCATTCGTGGACGATGGATTCGCCGTCCCTGCTGAGTGGTTCCCGGCGGAATTCCTCGAGTCCGGCGACCGGGCCGGCGAGGTGCTCTTCTCCGGGCTGACCATCTCGGCCCAGCGCGGCTTCGAGAACACGACTACCCCGGCTGTCGAAGCTTCCGTCCGGGGCCTTGCCCGCGAGGCGGAGATCTTCCGGCTCATCAACACCGGCGGCGTCGCCCAGGACGAGACCTCCCTTGCGAAGGCTGCCGCGGTCGAGTCGTCAGAATAGACGCACTCGAGTCGTCAGATTGGCGACCCGCGTACATGGTCGGCATGAGCTCCTCATCTTTCGACCACAACCAGAAGCGCGGCCACGCGTCCAACCCGGGCCGCTGGTCCGAGCACCGGCACACGGAGCCCGAGACTGCGCTCGCGGCCTACGCCCCCACTCCCCCGGACACTCTCGCTGCTGAGAACGTCGCCGGCGGCGGTCCTGACGAGCGTGGGTTCGGCACCTTCGATGTCGACGTCGAAGGCGTCCGCACCGGTGACGCGGTCTACGCTGCCGGCGACGGCGAGGACTACAAGTTCGTCGGCCGAGCTGCCGGAGTGGCACCCCACCCGTCGAAGGAGGGCAAGCTCCGGGTCTCATTCGCCGACGGCGGCGGCCTCGTCGGCGACCCGTCCGACAAGATCGCGGTGGTCCGCGATGAGCTCCCACCCAGGTACGACCCGACGGACCGCGATTACTGGCGCCGGGTCAGCAGCCTCTACCACCCGGCGCAGACCGCCGACACCCTCGACCGCGTCGCGAACAAGGGCGGGGAGAACGAGGATGACGTCCTGCTCGCCGTCACCCAGCATCCGAACGCCTCGGCGTCCGCGCTCGACGCGGCGTCGAAGCACTCTAGCTTCGCCGTCAGGTCCGCAGTCATCGCCCACCCGGCGACGTCCGTGGAGACGCTGACGAACATGGCCGCGGCGGCGGAGCGGGAAGCAGCAGATGCCGCTGAGCGTGTCGCCGAGGGCGTCAACCTGATGCAGTCGTACCACCAGCGGGACGCCGAGCAGGCCGGCAAGCTCGCGGCGGCGGCCACCGAACGACTCGAGACTCGCTAGACGAGCTATATGGATTAACGCGCGAAGCACTGTTACGGTGAGCCCACGCCTGGCATCGCCGAGCGCTTTCAAAGATGAAAGTGGGGAACATATGACGAGATTCAAGCGTATCGCGGCTGCCACCGCGGTGCTGGCAGCTGGCCTGCTGGCCGCCTCGGTGGCGACAGCGGGCCCGGCGATGGCCGGTCAGGACAAGAAGCTCTGCAAGAGCGACATGTATGTCGCTGGGGCCAGCTACAGCTCGGGGGCGTACACGACCAAGCCCCACGCAACCGAATGCGGCGACGTCGGCGTGCGAGCGTTCTACCAGCTGTACAGCGGCTCGCCGATCTACTACGCGGCGTGGTCGTACGGCACGGTCGATTCGGCCAGCCAGCGGGGCAACACCATCCTCGGTGGCAACCACAAGACGTCGGCCCCGTACTCCGGGTACGACGGCAACTTCCCGTTCTCGACCTGATATGCGACTCAAGCTTGTAGGCATACTCGCGCTGCTCGCTCTTCTGACGGGTTGCTCGGTTTCACCGGGCAGCCCGTCAGGGGCGTCGCCTGAGCAGCAGGGCGCAACGGAAGAAGTCACCATCTCCGCCGAGCAGAAGGCGGCCCTGGACGACGGCGAGGTGACGCAGGACGAGTACGAGGCTGGGTATCGCCGTTTCGTGGACTGCCTCTCAGCGGCAGGGTTCGAAATCCTCGACAACGGGATCGAAAACGACATCCACCAGTTCGGGATCCCCGAAGCTGCCGTCGCATCGGGGGACGACGCGCGGTGCTACGGGGCCGAGTACGAGCAGGTCGACATCAAGTGGCAGATCGCTCACGAGGACACGTCCAAGACCGCGAAGATCATCGCCGACTGCCTGACCGCGGCCGGGGTCACACCGAAGTCCAGCATGGCAGAGCTGCAAACCCAGCTCGAGGAGAACGGGCTCACCTTCGAGCAGTGTGCAAAGCAGGGCGGGTAGATGTCGGGAAAGGCGAGGTTCGGCTGGCGTGACCTGCGTTTCATCGCGCCGGTCGTGCTGTGCTTCGCCGTCCCCATCGTCGCGCTGGTGGCGCTCGTCCCTCTGGCTCAGCACGGGGAGGAAGCCGCGGCTTCCTCCCCGTTGCCGGCCACGGTTGAGGTCGGGTCCCGGGAGGCCGACTTCCGGCAGTCCATCGGTGTCGAGTTCACCCTGAACCCCGCCGGTGTGGTGAAGACGAACGCGTCCGGCCGGGTCACCGCTGTGCACGTGGATGTAGGCGGTCAGATCAGCAGCGGCACGAAGCTCATCGATGTCGACGGTGCACCGGTGTTCGCAATGCCGCAGACCCCGCCCCTGTACCGGGACCTCGCGCGCGGCATGGAGGGGGCCGATGTCGCTTCGATGCAACAATTCCTCGTGGCCGGCGGGTTCCTCGCTGACTCGACCGACAACGTGGACGGCGACTTCGGCGGCGCCACCGCGGACGCGGTATGTGAGTTCCAGGAAGCGGCCGGACTCGAATGCACCGAGGTGTTCGCAACAGCTCGGGTCGCCTACGTGCCGCAAACCGTCGCTTCAGTCGGGTCGGTCGCAGCCAAGGTCGGCGACACCCTGACCGCCGATGATCCGATCCTCTCGGGTACCGCGACACCATCGGCAGCCGAACTCACTCCCGCCGCGGAGAACGGCGACCTCACCGCGTATGGAGACGAGCCGGTCATCGTCTCGACGAGCGACGGGGGCGAGGTTCCCCTACCGTGGGCCTCAGGTCTCGACGCGGCATCCGTCGACGCGCTGTACGTTTTCGTGCAGGCGGCGGTCGCAGCCGGTGAGATCGCGGCTCCCGAAGCACCGAAAGGTGAGGATGCAGAAGCGGCATCCAGCGCGAGCTACACGGGTCTCATGCTCCGGAAGGAGGCACCCAGCGTCGTCGCCGTGGTGCCGGGCACTAGTGTCCTCACGAACGCCGATGGCGGCAGCTGCGTCATTACAGTCTCAGACGCCGGCTCCGGCTCCTCGTCGGGCCCGGGCCGGCACACGGCCGTGAAGCTCGAGAACGTCGCTCCGGCAGTCGGACAGCTCGGGCAGGTCTTCACCGACGCCAACCTCGCGGGCAGTGTCATCCTCCGCGACCCGACCACCGCCCCGTCCAAAGCCCAGGCCGGATGTTCGTAGACGTCCGCGGCGCCAGGAAGTCGTTCGGGGACGTCGTCGTCCTCGACAACTTCAGCTGCACCATCGAACCGGGCATGGTCACCGCTCTGGTCGGCCCGTCGGGCAGCGGGAAGTCCACCCTCCTCGCAGCGATGGCCGGGTTCCAGCAACTGGACTCCGGTCAGATCACGTATCGGCACGCCGACGGCAGCGTCGAACCGCCGACCCCGCAACGAATCGCCTGGGTCTCGCAGGGAGCGAACGCACTCGGCGCGCGCACCGCCCTCGACAACGTCATGCTGAGCGCGCTGGCCGCTGGCGCGGGACTCTTTGCTGCTTCCCGGAGCGCGGAGACTCAGCTCGAAAAGGTGGGTCTCAGCGACCGGATGCACACGCTCGCGAAGCACCTGTCGGGTGGCGAACTGCAGCGCGTCGGGTTCGCGCGCGCCCTCGCCGCGGCGAAACCGCTGATCTTCGCGGATGAGCCCACGTCGAGTTTGGACGCGGCGAATACTGACCAGGTCGCTGAGCTTCTGCACACGCTCAGGGAGACCGCGACCATCGTCGTCGCCACCCATGACCCGCGCCTCGTCGAGACGGCCCACGCCGTTGTTCATGTGAGGAGACAGCATGTCCCCGGCGCCGCGTGACGGGTGGCGGGGCGCCTACCTCTGGCGGGAAGCGAACCGGAACGTGTTCTCGCGCGACTCGCGCTTGATTCTGTTGCTCTGCTTCGCTGTCCTCGCCGCGGCTGGGGCAGCCGTGTTCGCCGCGTTCCAGTGGACGACATTCACCCAAGGTCTCGCGGCCAGTGAACTGCAAGGCAGGAACACCGTTGTGTTCCAGTCCGCGGACGCGAGTATCCCCACTCGAGTGGACCGGGCCAGCTGTGAAGCACTCGCCTCGCAACCGGATGTAGTCACCGCGGGCGGGATGAGCCTTGTCGGCCCGTCGACGTTCGTCCAACTCGGCCCGGCGGTGCAGGTGTACGCGGTGAGCGCGACGCTCCTGCCCGCGCTATCCGAGGCTGATGTGAACGTCGGGTCGGAACTCGGCTTCACCGGCGGCCAACGCCTCCTGCTGATGCCCGACGGTTCGGCTCAGACCGCCCTCCTCGGGCAGAAGACACCAGCGGGCATGAACCTCGGGTCGGCCGTGGCGGTACCGCTCACGCCGAACGAGACGCGCGTTCAGTCGTGCGTCGTCACACTGGACCGGTTCGCCGACACCGAGGCGGCGACCGCACGGCTGTCGAGTTCCCTCAGTGCGACTGGCGGGACCCTCGCCGGTACGACCGAGTTCGCCGAGAACGTCGACCCGGTCGAGGCGTTCGTGAACCGTCCGGACCGCTATCTCCCGGTCGGACTGGGAATGATCTGCGGGCTCGTCGGGCTCGGGATGAACCGGTTCCGCTCCAGCGACATCGCCAGCTACCGATTCTCGGGAACGACTGTCCGCTCGATGTTCCTGCTCCTCTTCTTCGAGCAGGCTCTCCTCGCCGGCTGCTTCGCGGCGGCAGGGTCCCTCGCACTGCTTTTGGTCTCGGGCTACTTCGCCGCACCGGCGGCACAGGTTCCGTGGGTTGTCGCGGGCGCGTTCGCGTGGCTGTTCGTGGCGACCGGGAACCTCCTCTTGTCACGCGGAGACCCGAGCTCGCTGTCGAAGGACCGGTAAGGCGCGCCTACCGCACCGGATCGACGCCCTTGAACGTGTCGGGGTAGTTGCCGAGCCATGCCCACCGGTCCAGCGGCCGGCTCACGAGGAATGCCGTGCCGACGACGTCGTCGATGGGGACGAAGCCACGCGTGGGGGTGTCGGCGTGGAATCGCGAGTCTTGGGAGTTCTCGCGGTTGTCGCCCATAACCCACAGCGAGCCGTTAGGCACGACGACATCGAAGTCAACGTTCGAGGCTTCGGCCTCCCCACCCGAGTGAAAAGCATACGGCTCCCGAAGTGGCACCCCGTTGACGCTCATCTGACCGAGCCCGTTGCAGCAGACCACGCGGTCGCCGGGCAGACCGATGACGCGCTTGACGAGGTGCTCGTCGGAGTCCGGTGCGGACAGGCCCACGGCGGCGGCGAGCCAGTCGAATGCGGCAGCCAGTGGCGGCTGCGCCGGGGCCTCCCCGCGATACGGGAGCCACTCCCCCGGGTCCTTGAACACGACGACGTCGCCGCGTTCGATGGGGCTGATCTCGGACTTGAGCTGGTTCACGATGATGCGGTCGTCGATCTCGAGGGTGTGGGACATCGACCCTGACGGGATGTAGAACGACCGGATGACGAACGTCTTGATGAGGAAGGAGAACAGCACCGCCACGAGGAAGATGATGAGAATGTCGCGGAGGAACCGGAGGACCCCACCCCTGCGCGGTTCGTCGCGGGTGCGGTCTCGTTTCAGCGCCTCATCTGCCGGTGCAGTCGGGGCGTCGGTGATCCATGCGTTCGTGCCCTTCTTGCCAGGGGCCCTCCCAAGCGTTCAGCTACGCTACCAGCTGTACCGACCTATATTGAATAACGCGGACGGATGGCTCTCCTCCATCTGCCGTCTAGCAGCAGATCGTGCCGGTTGCAGCGCTACTCAAGATCAGGGAAGTCAGTACGGAGGCCAGTGCGAGTACGGGCTTCTCTCGCCACTTGACGATGGATGCTCACATCGATGGTGACGCTCAGCGCCACCCACAGCACAGTTCCGACGGCCAACACAGCCATCACCCATGGCTGCTGGATGTCGAACACGTAGTAGAGAATCGCGCCCACTAGCGCCAATGGGACGCCAGCCAGCAGGACAACTGCCAGAACTGGTCGACGTCGCTGCTCACTCATGCCACGAGAGTACTGCCTGCCTTGTATCTGCTCGCTCGTTCAGGCCGCAAGTACCTGCACTCTCGAGATGCGCCGAGGGTGGGGGCCTCCCCTCCCCCCTCTGTCCGTCCCGGGAGGGCATAGCGCCTCTCTGTGCGCGCGAGTCTGGGGGCTCTGTGGGCACAGCGGCGCTCATTGCCCAGCCCCGTGCGACCGCTTGAGCGCCCTCAGCCCCGGCCTAGTTCCCCACTAGGTGCGGGGCTTTCGTGCGTTCCATTGGTGACACAGCAGCGCTCAAGCGCGGACCTTACGCTGATCGCATGGACACCGTCGGACTCCTGATCCTCGCAGCCGTGCTGGCGGTCGCAGGGGGTGTTTCATCGTCTTCCGTCGCCAGCTGAGTGACCTGCTCATCTTGTTCATGCCGTGGGCCGACACGGCGTACGGCAGAGTTCGGCTGCCTCAGGGCTCCTTCGCCATGGGTGCTGTGTGCTCGTCGCCAGCGCGCCCTTGCTTGCCACAGGCTTGCTCGACCTGCTCGTGTTCGGAGCCCGCTCGTACTGACTCGACGCGGCATCTCGCAAGGCGTTGGCGTACGCGCCCCACGTACGACTCAGGGGCCGCATCCGGCTTTTCCGGAAACGACCCCTGATCTGCGACTTTCTCAGTCGGGCTGACAGGATTTGAACCTGCGACCCCTTGGAGGATTCAGGCGTCTGCCGGCCACCTCCGGAAATCTCCGGAAACCCACGGATTCCCTTGTGTTTACAGGGAACCGAGCGGTTCGGTGACTCCGATTCTACCCGGTCGATTGGGGTCGCTCACGGGTCAATCTGATGGGTAAATGATGGGAATTCCGGAGACCCGGCATGATGGCCCATGAGTAGCCGCCGGACTCGGATTCACGCGCAGTCCTCGCATGGGTCAGGCAATGCGAAGGTCGCGATCGATTGTCTGACGTGGGTGACCGGTTCGGATCTTCCGTCACCACTGTCACCTGGCTGCGACGTTGAGTTCCACGGCCTCGGCCACGAGCGCCTTGACCGCCGCTTCGTCCACGCGGTCTCCATCGAAGTAGTCGATGGCTCGGACGACTTTGCTGTCCAGCCGGGTGTTGAAGAGATCGCTGCTTTCCATGCGGGCACCCTTCGCGAACGTCAGCCTTACGGCGCTCTTGAGCACGTCGACGAAGCAGACGTCTCCGTCATGCTTCCAAAACGGAACTCCCTCCGGTTTGGAAGGCTTCTTGTACTTGACCACCTCGACAGCAGCCGGATCGGCGGCCATGATCGCAGCTCGAAGCGCGACGAGCGCATCCTGTTTCCAGCCGCTCTGCTGCGCGATGATGTCGTCGATCTGCTCGGAATCGGACTTGTCACTCATGCGCGAATACTTGCGAAGAGAGCTGACAAAATCAACAGCCGAAGACGGGCGGCCGGCGACGAGTTTCGCCGGGTGCGCACCGCAGGCCGGTCCCCCACTGGCACTCGCGTTCTACATCCGCGCCTAAGCGACAACCGGCCGCCCGAGATTCCCCTATGACCCGCCCGCAAGGATGTCCGGGGATGGTGCCCCAAACCGCGATCGTCCTCAGCGTCTTCGATGCCACCGGTCGCGTTCGGAAACATCCAGGATGGCGCGGTTCAACTCGGTGATCGCGCGCACGACGGGCGCCCACTTGCCGTCCAGCCGTAGTGTGCCCGATCGGACCAAGCCATTCAGAGCGGACAGGACATTCGTGACCGCACGGGGCGATGCACAGACCCGCCGCAAGCACTCGATGATGTCGTGGCCCTCGTCGACGGTGGAGATGGTCTCAACCATTTCCACGGCAATGCGCTCAACAACTCGGATTTGAAACGCCTCCGGCTTCCGGGCCCGCCTGTCGTCGTAGGCCGCCTTGCGGCATCCAGGCCCGCAGTAGACGCGTGGACGCCCGGTGGCCGCAGGCTGCGGCAGCGACGCTCCGCACCGGATGCACCGGGTCGGCAGGATCCGCCGGATCGTGGTTTTCTGCCGGATGCTCATGCTCCGAAGGTGCGCAAAGCCACCCCGTTTCGTCACCGACGAAACAGCGAACGCCTCGATCTGCAAGAGGCGTGGGATCTCTGGTGATCTGGGGCGGAGGGTCATCGCTCGACGCCATCAGGTCGGAGGACGACCCGCTGGGACGCGATCTTGGTCGTTCATTGATACGCCCGGGTGGCAAATCACCTTGAGTCGGCTGTTGCGTTCGAGGCAGCTTGACCGGGCACTATTGCGGGCGGGTCATGCGGGAATCTGCGGTCGACGGACGCCGCGCCCCTCACGGCTCGGTTTGAGAACAACCGAGCCGTTCGGTCCGGGACCGGCTTGCGGGCGTCCGAATTGGTTGTGGCCGCGGGTACGCTTTCCGACATGCAGTCACCCGAGCCTAAGCACGAGCGTTCCGTGCTCTCTTCGGCTTGGTCTGACTCTGTTGAGGAGAAGAGCGTCGGCCGGTGGCCGAAACGCACCACGATCCGCACTGTGCTCCGGTTCCGCGATTGGCTCGTTGATGGTCGGCCGCTCCGAGATTGGATCGCCTACGGTGACCCGCGTGATGAAACGCGTCCGCTCATGTGGGAGACGAACCAGTACGGTGCCGGCGTCGTTGCCAGCCTCGAGGCGCTCATTTCACGGGACGTCGGACCGGAGGAGGAATTGGTGCGATTTCCCGACGGAAGAACCGCCATCCTGTTCTGCGGCGCATGCGGCGATATCTGGTGCGGCGCGATCAGTACGCGCGTGGAAGTCGCTGACGACTCTGTCGCGTGGAGGGACATCGCATTCCAAGACCGAATCACGGGCGAGATCAGCACGGACGGCCCCCCTCCGACCCTCCGGTTCGAGCGGGACGCGTACGAGCGCACCATCCGCGACCTCATCGGCGAGTGGCGCTGAGGGATCCGCCTGCGGGCGCGCGGTGACCGACCGGCTTCCAGACGAGAGACGCCGGGCGGACCCGTAGGGTGAAGATGTGATCTCGATATTGGTCGAATCCGAAGAAGAGCCTTGGGCGGTCAACGGACAGCGGCGCTGGACCGACATGGGACACCTCATGCTCAAGCCATCGGAGGTTGAAGAGCTCGAAGTGAGTACCCTCCGGGACGCGTTTGCAATACACGCCTCGCTCTACGACCACGAAGTGGACACAGCGGCTGTTGTCTATGACGGCGGCGATGAGGGGTTCTTCGACGTGGACGCTCCATATCATCAAGTTGAGTTCGTCTTGCATGAAGACCAGGTCGCATTGCGCATGGACCTCTTGCCGGAATGGCCAGACGGCGATGACTTTGAGCCTCTTCGCACTAGGCTCTGGTCGACCGTCGAGGCATTCGCGTCATCTCGGGGTGCTGCGGTTGTTTCATTGGGCGACGAGGATCAGGCCTTCCGAGATTCGGGCGTACCAGGTCTTGCGATATTGACCATGATCGTCGCCGTTCCGGCGCAGGTAGTGCGTCTGAAGCACGCATTCGCTCTGGGATGTGATGTCGCAAACCTCGTGGACGCTTTGGTCGCAGAGACGCCGACTCGCGACACCATGGCTGATCTGATTCGCGGCGGGAATGCTCATCTGTTGGTCGGCCAGCCTGAGGGGAACTGGCTGGATGTCAAGAGCCAAGAGTGGGACTTGTCGTCGGGCCATGGCAAGCATCGACTAGCGATTGAGGTAGCGGCATTCTGCAATGCTGAAGAGGGTGGCATCATTGTGTTCGGCGCGCGGACCGCAACTCCTGTCCGGGGCGGTGGAGAGATCATCACTGAGGTGTCTGGGCTCCACGAGGTGCGTACTCCTCCGAGGACCTACATGCAGATATTGAGCGACAAGGTCGTCCCTCTTCCATTCGGCCTGCGTGTCACTGAGATCCTGCTACCGGGCGGATCTCCGATCGTGATGGTCGACATACCGCGACAGCCCGAGGAACTCATGCCTTTTCTCGTGCGGGGAGGTGTCTCCGTGGACGAAAGCAAGATTGAGTCTGCAGCGTTCACGGTTGTTCAACGTCGCGGTGAGGACACTGTGCATCTTGATGCGGCGATGCTCCACTCGCAGCTCGCTGCCGGTCGGGCGTTCCTGCGGGGCGCGGGCAACCGCGGATGAATTCGTCACCTGGTGCACGGAGATGACAGCTACCCGCTTGCGCAACGTCCGGAACCGCATGCGGGGACCGGCCTGCAGGCCCGAGACTCGAGCCAGCGCCGACGGGTCCCCCCGCTAGCACTCGGTGGGAACGCTTTGCCGTACCAAGGCTATTTCGCCTTCACTTGGGGGCAGGCCATGCTGAGAGTATGGCCCCTGAAAATCGTCGGTCCGACTCGCTCCGTCCGACCACTGCTGCGCTACTGCTGGCGGGCGAACAGTCCCACATTGAGTTCAAGAGCGCGGTCGAGATTGGGGCGGTTGCGAAGCAAGTCGCCGCGGGTGCCAACTTCGTAGCGTTTCAGCCCGCAGTCGAAGTACACACGATCGTGTATGGCGTGACGGAGGACGATTCACAAGGCACCGGAGCTACGACAGGCGCAATTGTCGGCTTGTTCGGTGAGGACGGTCGGCCCGCGGATCTAGACGGTCTCCAGTTGCAGATCGAGCAGAAGGTCCACGGAAACGTTCAACCGCAGCCGAACCTCACGATCTACCAAGAGAACGTGGACAGGGCGCCAATCCTTGTGGTGGAGGTTCGCCCAGCGTCAGCGCCCCACGTGATCGGTGACCGGTGGCACATCAGGGGCGTTGGAGGGGTGCGGGCCCTTACCCAGGGCGAGGCACTCCAGATATTCAAAAACCAACGACTGGCCGCGTGGATTGATGAGTTCGAGGGGAGCGATCCGCTGAAACGAGCGCTGGCGGCAATACGCGGCTCGATTGACGACTTGAGGTTGCAGAGCTTCGCTGGTGGATTCGAAACACACGTGAACAATTCTGACGACGCCTCTGCGGTGCTCAGGGCATCCCTTCGAGACATTGAGGAAGCGCTCGGGGATGTGGATACGAAGGTTGTGAATGCGCTCGATGCCATCGAGGACGCGACGCAACAGGCAAGGTACGCCGTTGAGAACACAAGCACAGAGTCCGCCGAGAGCGTCTGGTGGTCAGTCATGAAAGCACGGATGATGCGGTTGCATACCGTTCATACATATGCCTCACTAGTCGGTCACGCGCGAGTCCAGCTGGTGGATGACCTTGTTCGCGACCAGCTGGGTGAGAAGGCGGAATTGGCCGAGTATGCGGAGAATCTGGCGGAGTTGGCCGCGTACCGCAGTCTCCGCCGGGCCGGGGAAGAACGACGGATGGAGGCCGATGCCATAGCCGACCTCATCTCAGCCGTGGTCTGGCGGCGCAACGGTCTGCCGCCCACCTTCGGCATAGATTGGCTTCCTGACATGGCAACTACGCCTGACTTGATGGCGAACTTGAGAGCGCCGCTCGCTAGCACGAACCGAGTCCAGGGTGCTGCGACGGAGGTCGGACTGCTCAAGCTTCCGGGCATCCCGACGAGTCGGATGGTCGATGTGCTGCGCGGCGGCCTGAGCCTCAACGAGCACGTGCTGAGCACCCGGATTCCCGAAGGCGTCTACCGCCTCGCGGTGCCGGCGACGGGAGACATCTGGGCGGTTGTCTTCGTTCCGGGTAATGAAGTTGATGAAGATGCGACGACCGATCTTGCGCACTCGGTGGTCGCGTTCAGCGCACTCATCGCCGAAAGCCGCGGGTCGAGCTGGTGCGTCGAAGGGCCAGGCCGGGCGATTCCGACAACCTAGAGGATCGACGATCGTTTTACCGTTGCCCAGGTATGGATCCGCGATCGAGACAGCCTGACAGCACGATCACGTAACGTGACCCCGATCACCTGCGTTTGAGTTCGTCCCTGGAACTAGCATCGCGCCATGCCTACACGCCCAACGCTGCGCGCCACAGTTGCCGTGATCGCGTGCGCGTCAGTCGTAGTCCTCACCGGATGCCAGGCCGTACACCGCACCGCCCTCCGGTTGAACGAGGACGGGTCGTTCGACTTTGGCATCTGCGAATCGCTGAGCGACATCACCAGCGGGACTGCCACGTCCTACCTCCGTGGGAGCGACGATGACTCAGGCAACGCGAATCTCTTAGCCGATGAGCTGCCCGAAGATCTGGCTTCCGGCGATGTCATCCACCTTCCAGCACCGGTCGCCGACGACTGGGATCAGATGACAGTCATCATCGAGGGCAACTACACCATACGCTCAGGCGAGGCCATTGCGTCGGACGTCTATGGTTTGTTCAACCGGGCCGACCTTGAAGTCGGTGAGTGGGCGTGGGCACGGTCTGGCATCTTCATCGGCACCATCCCCGTCGAGGCTTGCGACCTGGACGACTGAGCCACGGGCGGCATCCGCCGCTAACGGCCATAGTGAAGGAGACCGTGACAGATGTGCAGGTCAGTGCGCGAGGGAGCAGGTGCGCACCTGACTTAGGTGGATCGTGCTTCGGGCGATCAGCGGGAAGAGAGCAATGGCCGTGGTTGGGCAGCGTGAAGCAGCACCGACGGTGCACTCGCAGGGGCGGGCACCGGCGCCTACTTCAACCGCACCGGCCTGGGCGCCGAAGGTCGACTGGGGCAGTGCGGTGCCGCACCGGGTGCGGCACCGCACTGTACTCCCGATCAGACTTCATCGCGCTTGAACGCCCGCTCCAGCAACGCCGCTGTCGCCGGGTTCACAAGTTCCCGCCGCTGGATGTAGTGCTGAACCGTGACCTTCGTGTCGGTATGTCCGAGCAGCTCGGCGGCGAGTTCGACGCTCGCATTGTCATTGACGGCGGTAGCCACGGTGCGGCGGAACAGGTGCGGCGTCACTCCCCCGATGCCGGCCCGCTCGAGCACCTGCCGCAGCTGGCGACGCACATTGGCCGTGGTCAGCGGCGTGCCCTCGCGCGAGTGGAACACCAGCGAGTCAGGAACAAGGTCGCGCGCTCCCGCAAGCCGACGACGTACGGCTGCGGCCGTGAACGACGGAAGCGCGACGATCCGTCGCGACTTGGCCGTCTTCGGATGGTCCTGCCGGAACGTCGGCTCGCCGTTTCGACTGATGATCGTGCCGGCGATGCGGATCGTCGGCGTCGGGCCCGTGACGTCGACGTCGCATCGGCGGATCGCGAGCACCTCGCCGATGCGGGCGGACGTGCCGAGCATGACCTCGACGATGGCGCCGAGCTGCCCATCGGGTCGAGGACCCGAGACATGGTCGATGCCGGACTCCCAGCGGGCGATCACGGCGCGGACCGCGTTCACCTCGAGACCGGTCAGGGCGTCGGGCATCCTTGCCTCACGGTGAATGCGGGCGACGTGATGCATCGGGTTGGCCGGCAGCACCTCGTGCCGCACCGCGAGTTCGAGTGCGAGCCGCAGCACGACGCGCGACTGCTTGGCGCGGTTGTACGAGATCCTCGCCTGCTCTTTGATGAAGCGGTCACAGCGGGCTACCCCGATCTCACGCAGGGTCAAGTGCTCGAAGACCGGCAGCACGAGCGTGCGCATGTTGCGCTCATAGAGCATCCGGGTCGTCTTGGAGATCCGCCCCTCGAGGTCGATGTCGTCCAGCCAGTACGCCACGAGGTCACCGAATGGACTGTCGGGCGTCAGGTGGCCGCGGCCAGACTCGGGCTGTACCGGCGACCGCCCGACCAGCTTCGCTTTCAGCGCGGCTTCTGCAGCCTTCGCGGTGGCGCCGGTGGCCTGCACGATGCGTGAGCGACCGTCCCAGTCGCGATACCGGGTGCGGGCCTCGAATCGCCCGGATGGCTGGATTCGGCTGGCGATATCGCCGAAGCTGCCGATTGCCAGGTGCGGCCGGGACATCTCAGCTCACCGCCGTTCGGTTGAGCGGGGCGCCCCAGAGACTTCCCGCTGCTCGGCCACCCAGGCGCGCACGTCCGAGACGGCGAACTTCAGGTGCTTGCCGAAGCGGTATGCCGCTGGCCCTTTGCCGCGGGTGCGCCAGTCGTAGAGCGTCGAGACAGGCACACCCAGATAGGCGGCGAGTTCGGTGATGTCCAAGAGCGGCTCGAGCCCGAACGCGTCGGCGGGTACCGGCGCAGAAACGATCGGCAGATCTCCGTGCGTGTTCATACCGGTGAGGTGCGCATGGCGCCCCTGAGCGATCGCAACCGACCGGTGACGACTCGCCCGTCTCGGACGGCAAAGCCAGATCAGGGCTCGTGCAGAAGTGAAAGTGATGGGTTTTCGATGGGAGGATCAAATCTCTTAACCTCAAAAGTCCCGGAAACCCTTGAGTTTCCGGGACTTTCTGGTCGGGCTGACAGGATTTGAACCTGCGACCCCTTGACCCCCAGTCAAGTGCGCTACCAAGCTGCGCCACAGCCCGATGCCACCGGATTTCTCCGAAGACAACTTGACCATCATAGCGGCATCCGAAGGGGTGCTCGTGACACATGGGGCGTCCGGGGGCATCCGCTCGGTGAGAACTGACCGATTCAGCGCATCGAGCGCACCAGCCTCAGATGTACTTCCGCACCTCATCCATGAACGCCACCGGATCGTCGACCCAGATGCGCACCGCGGTGATCGCCTGCTCGCCGCCCGCGGCGCCGTGCCCGGGCAGCCGCACAACGGTCGGACCCTCGAGTTCGATCTCGACACAGGTCTCGTTGTTGATGCGCAGCATGAGGGTGCGCGAGGCATCCGCGCCGTCCTGAGCCTGTCGAAGGGTCTCGACGATCTTCGGCTGCTTCGGCTCGTCGACCCGCAAGTTCCGGGCGACCGAGGCGATGTCGTCCCAGCTCAGCGCGATGTCGGTCTCGAGGCCGGCGCGCACGCGGATGCCGTCGGGGCCGACCGTGTGCGGCCGCATGAGGTATGAGCACAGCAGGCCGAACATCCAGGTGAGCCCCCAGATGCCGAGCACGAGCAGAGTGATGCGCACGGCGAGCCAGCGATGCACGATGAGGTCGAAGATCGGGATCTCCACAGCCGAGAGCACGATGAAGATCATGAGGATCGTCAGCACCGGCTTGTGGAAGCCGAATCCGCGCGCGCCGGGCGAGATCGCCGGGCGCCGCACGATGAACCGGCCGATGCTCGCGTAGATGCTGAGCTCCAGCAAAAGGGCGCGCTTCAGAAACGACCCGATGTGCAGCCAGACAAATGCCTCGGCGCGCGCCGAGGTCTCGGTGCTCACTCCCCCACCGCCCGAGCCTCGGCCGCTTCACCGCGCTGCTCTTCGGCCTCGACGAGCTCCCGGAGGCGCCCGGCGATCGCCTCGACACCCCGCAGCAGCGCGGCGCGGTCGGCCGGCGCGACGGCGCCGAGCAATTCGGCCGAGAGCTCGGCATGGTCGCGCTGCATGTCGCGCATGAAGGCTTGAGCGGATGCCGCGAGCGACACGATGATCGCCCGCCGATCGCTCGGGTGCGGCGAGCGGGTGACGTAGCCGCCCGCCTCGAGCGCGTCCACGAGACCGGTGATGTTGCGCGGGCTCACCTCCAGCCGCGTGGCGAGGGCGTGCTGCGTCGACGGGCCGCTGGCGGCGAGCTCCCAGAGCAGCCGGGTGCGCGAGGGCGTCAGTGGGGTGCCCGCGAACGCGCGGGCCATGTCCTTCTGGAAGAGTTCGCTGACCTCGAGCAGACGGTCGAGCACGGTGATCTCGGGCGTCATATCATGATGATACTGCATTGTTACCTAGCTTCACGATTCCCACCTTCGAGCACAGCGAACCCGCTGCGGATGTCGGTGGTCGGCGCTACATTCGAAAGGTGATCACCGACGTGACCGAAGATCTCGAACCGATCCAACTCCGGGTCGCTCCAGCGAGCGACGTGCCGTTCGCCGATGTCGAGGCCGTATTCGGCACTCGTGGCGACGCCGCGCACTGCTGGTGCCAGTGGTACAAGATCCCCGGCAGCGATTGGCGCAGATTCGGCGACGAGGGCCTGCACGACCGGCTGCAAGAGCAGCTCCGCACGACCGGCATCGGCCGCGGGCTCGTCGCCTACGACGGCGAGACACCGGTCGGCTGGTGCGCCGTCGAGCCGCGCAGCGATCTCCCCCGGCTCAGCCAGAGCACCATCGTCAAGGGCGGCACCGCCTACCCCGACCTCGATGACGACGCAGTGTGGGCGGTCTCGTGCTTCGTCGTACCGCGCAACCATCGAGGCCGAGGCGTCGCTCGCGCCCTCGCAGAAGCGGCCGTCGACTTCGCCCGTGCAGGCGGCGCCCTCGTCGTCGAGGCCTACGCCGTCGACCCGAAGGTCCGCGCGAAGGTGACCGCCGACGCGCTCTTCCACGGCACCGTCTCGATGTTCGCGCACGCGGGCTTCACCGAGGTCGCCCGCCCGAGGCCCGACCGCGCGATCATGCAGGTTGAACTGAGCAGCTGAGCATGGCGTGCTGATGCAGCGCGTGCGTCAGCGCGACCGCCATTCGCGCTCGGCACGGCGAAGCTCCTGCACCGCAGGTTCGAGTTCGGCGACCCGCGCTGCGGCACGCAGATCCGCGTCGACCGCGAGCTGCTCGAGCACGTCGCGGTCGTGCCGGAGTTCGGCCACGTCCGAAGCCGAACGTCGCAGATACCTCGCGAACAGCACATGATCGCGGTGATCGCCGAGCACGTCCTGGATCGTCTCCCCAGCTGCAGCGAGTCGCCGCGCCGGCTCACCGAGGATTTCGACCGGGTCTTCGCTCAGCGCCTCGGCGGCGTATCGGAGTCGCCGCCCGGCCCTCCGCACGGCATGCAGCTGAGCAGGGGTCCTGGACGCATCGACCCCTGACGCGTGCCCGACGGTCCGGCGCGCTTCGCGCGCGAGGAGCGCGGCGAGCACCGGCCGGACCGCCCCACCGGCAAGCAAGGTCGCGGGCGCTCCGGCGAGGAGATCGTCGAGCACAGCGCGGCGCCGGGCCGCACCCGGGTGTTGCTCGTGCTCGACGAACCTCTCGTGTGCGAGCCGGTGCGACGCCCCCGCTTCGGCGGCGATTCCCGCCCTGATCCGAGCCAGCGCTACAGGGTCGAAGGTGCCCGACTCCACCGCGTCATGCAGCCCCGATTCGGCCACCTGGAGCCGCACCTCGAGATCGCGCACCCTGCCGAGCCGCCGGCCGAGCTTTCGATATCTGCGACGCACCTCCTCCACGGCAGGCGCGTCGAACAGCGGCCCGTACGCGGCCAGCACACTGCGAAGCCGACGTACCGTCGTTCGTAGTCGGTGCACGGCATCGGGTTCGTCGGCCAGGGCCGCGGGCTCGATCTCGTCGAGGCGCCCCCGGATCTCACCCAGCGCGACCATCACTGCGGTGCGGGCGGCGTCGTCCGCTTCGACGAGATCCATGGCGCCATCGTAGGCGCCTCTCGGTCTCCTCCGGCTCAGTCCACGTCGATGCGGACGCGCTTCACGCGCGACGACTCGCCACGCAGGATGTGCACGCGACTCCGCGGCACACCGAAGTGCGCGGCGAGTGCCGCGACGACGCCGGCGTTCGCGGCACCGTCCACCGCTCGCTCGCGCACGAACACGGTGAGTGCGGCGGCGGGGTCGCCCTCCAGCGCCTCCACGAGCGGCCCTCTGCGGCTGCCGGGCTTCACCCGGATCGAGACATCCATCGCCGTCAGTACCGCGCCTCGTGCCGTTTCGGCAGCACACGCGCGGGCGCCTCGGTCGCGTCGGGGAACTCGCTCACGAACCAACCCTCGTAGCCGAAGAGGAATCCGAAGACGCGATTGCGCACCTCGAGGCGAACGCGGAAGACTCCTTCGGCCTCGTCGAACCGCTCACGCAGCTCCGCATACCCCGAGAAGAGCATCGGGAACCGGAAGTCGATCCACCCCTCGCGAAAGCGCTGCGCACCCGAGCGCAGCAGCAGCGACCCGTCGGGCTCGACCTCGAGCGTCAGGTCGACGGCGAGATGCTGGTGCGTCCCGAGGTAGTCGACCACTGCGCCGCGCTTCGGGTCGAACACCATCGTCGCGTCGAAGCGACTCGAGCGTCGTCGGCCCGGCGCGCGGTACTCGCGCACGAACGTCACCGTCTCCCGTCCGAACGGGTCGACGTAGGCGTGGTTCTCGATCGTGAACGGCACGTCGCGCCCGACATCGGGGATCAGGATGTTGCGGAGCCGCCCGATCTGCAGGAACGGCACCGTCCACCACGGTCCGCGCCGAACGCTCGTCATCACGCCGCGGCCGATGCACGCGTACCCGCGGTCGAGCGAGACGCCGAACCGTCGCTGCATCATCGGATGCAGGCGTCCGAAGTCGTCGCCGAGCGCCCGCGGGAACACCGCGCCGTGCGTCGATGCCGCAGACGCCCGGGCATCACCGGTAATCTCGGTCATGGCTGCTCCAGTGCGGCGAGGCTGTCGGGCACGAACGCGAACGCACCGCGCGCCGGCGGCGTGGTTCGGCATCGTCGGGCACGGGGCCGATCGCCCCGCCAGAACATGATGACGGATGCCACCGGCCAGCGCTCGGGCTCCACGCCGGTCTCGGCCCAGATTCTGAGGCGGTCGAAACTCCACGCCGTCATCCAGCGCACGAACGGGCGGATGACGAGATCGGCGAGCCTGCCGAATCCGGGCTCGTAATCGTACCCCGTGATGAAGCGCACGCCGTCGGGCGTCGGGATGTAGCGCCAGTAGCCGCGGCCGTCGCGCAGCGGCGACCACGGGTCATCCGTGTCGAACCGCAACGCGGAGGTCGCACCACCGTCGGTGTGCGTTCGCTCGCCGAGCGAGACGCCGGTGCCGCGAATGGTGTGCACGCCGAGCGCGCGTTCGTAGATGAAGCGCGTGCGGCCGTCGGGCACCATCACCGCAGGCGTGATCGATGAGAAGCGCAGATCCCACCGCGGGTGCAGTTCGGGGTTCTGCGTGAGCCGCCAGAGCTCGTCGAGGTCGGCGCGCACGATGATCTCGACGTAGAGAGCGCGAACGCCCGAGCCGCTCCCAGTGCGGGAACGACTCGGGCGCCGCGACATCCGTGGACCTACTTCGAGCGATCGCGCTTCTCGCGCACGCGCATGTTGATGACGATGGGCGAGCCCACGAAGCCGTAGATCTCGCGCAGGCGCCGCTGGATGAACCGGCGGTAGCCCGGGTCGAGGAATCCGGTCGTGAACAGCACGAATGTCGGCGGGCGGCTGGCCGCCTGGGTGCCGAACAGCACACGGGGCTGCTTGCCGCCGCGAACCGGGTGCGGGTGCTCCTGCGTCAGCTCGGTGAGGAACGCGTTGAACTTGCCGGTCGGAATGCGCGTGTCCCACGACTCGAGGGCCGTCTCGAGGGCCGGCACGAGCTTCTCGAGGTGGCGGCCGGTCTTGGCCGAGATGTTGACGCGCGGCGCCCACGCCACGTGGTGCAGGTCCTGCTCGATCTCGCGTTCGAGGTACCGGCGGCGTTCATCGTCGAGCAGGTCCCACTTGTTGTAGGCGAGCACGAGCGCGCGGCCCGACTCGAGCACGAGGTCGATGATGCGCACGTCTTGTTCAGAGATCGGCACCGAGACGTCGAGGAGCACGACGGCGACCTCGGCCTTCTCGAGCGCGGCCTGGGTGCGGAGCGAGGCGTAGAAGTCGGCACCCTGCTGCAGGTGCACCCGACGACGGATGCCGGCGGTGTCGACGAAGCGCCAGATCTTGCCGCCGAGCTCGATCTGCTCGTCGACGGGGTCGCGCGTGGTGCCGGCGAGCTCGTTCACGACGACGCGCTCTTCACCCGCCGACTTGTTGAGCAGGCTCGACTTGCCGACGTTCGGGCGACCGAGGATCGCGACGCGGCGGGGGCCGCCGAACTCGTCCTTCGCGACGGCCGAGACCTGCGGCAGCACCTTGAAGACCGATTCGAGCATGTCGGCGACGCCGCGACCGTGCAGCGCAGAGACCGGGTAGGGCTCGCCGAGACCGAGGTTCCAGAGGGCTGCGGCCTCAGGCTCCTGGCGGGCGTCGTCGACCTTGTTCGCCAGCAGGAACACGGGCTTGTTCGTCTTGCGGAGCAGCCGCACGACGTGCTCGTCGGTGGAGGTCGCGCCGACCGTCGCGTCGACGACGAAGAGCACGACATCGCAGAGGTCGATGGCGACTTCGGCCTGCGCGGCGACAGAGGCGTCGATGCCCTTCGCGTCGGGCTCCCATCCGCCGGTGTCGACGAGGGTGAAGCGACGGTCGAGGTACTCGCCCTTGTACGAGACGCGGTCACGGGTGACACCGGGGGTGTCCTCCACGACGGCCTCACGGCGGCCGAGGATGCGGTTCACAAGGGCGGACTTGCCGACGTTCGGGCGACCGACGATCGCGATGACGGGCAGCGCGGGGAGGTAGCGGATGCCCTCCTCGCCCTCCTCCGACAGCTCGAGCACGTCGAGGTCGTCGTCGTCGAGCGCGTAGTCGGCGAGCCCCGACCGCAGCGTGGCTGCGCGCTGCTCGGCGAGCTCGTCGTCGACGCCGGCGAGACGCTCGGCGAGGTCGTCGTCGGGAGCGTCGAACTCTTCGCTCTTGTCGGTCATGGTGTCTCCTCTGAAATCTGTGCGCCCCGGGCGTCGTACTCCGGGACGAGCGCCGGTTGCGCTGCGCGGATCACGCCGATCACCGCTTCGACCGTCTGGTCGAAGTCGAGTTCGGTCGAATCGACGGTGGTGACGCCGTCTGCCGCGGTCATGAAGTCCACGACCTTGGAGTCCGCCGCGTCGCGCTTCCGCAGCTGCTCCCCCACTGCCTCGACCGAGGATCCGGTCAGTTCGGCGGAGCGCCTGCCCATTCTAACCGCTTCGGATGCTGTGAGGAGGATGCGAACGGGCGCATCGGGCGCGACGACGGTCGTGATGTCGCGCCCTTCGACGATGATCCCGGGCGCTTCGACGGCCGCCATGATCGAGCGGAACAGCTCGATGAGGTGACGGCGAACCTCGGGTACTCGCGCGACGGCGCTCACGACGGCGGAGATCTGCGGATCGCGGATCGCCTCGGTCACGTCGACCTCGCCGACGTGCACGGCGTAGCCGGTCGGGTCGGTACCGATGCGGTAGTCGAACGAGTCGAGGCACGAGACGACGGATGCCGAGTCGTCGGTGTCCACACCGGATGCCTCAGCGTGCCATGCCAGCGCACGGTACGCGGCGCCCGTGTCGAGGAAGCCGAAGTCGAGTCGGCGCGCGACCGCCTTGGACACGCTCGACTTGCCGCTGCCGGCCGGGCCGTCGACGGCCACGACGAACGGGATGATGGGAGACACTTTCAACCTGCAATCCGCCAGCCGCGTGCGGCCAGCTCATCGGTGAGGTGCTGCAGCACCTCGGGGAGCACCGATATCTCGGCGAGACCGACCTGCGCACCCGGCGAGTGCTCGAGTCGCAGGTCTTCGATGTTGGCGCCGGCATCGCCGACGTCGTTGAAGAGACGGGCGAGTTGACCGGGCCTGTCGTCGACCATGACGATGAGGCTCGAGTAGCGCCGGTCGACACCGTGTTTGCCGGGCAGCCGTTCGACGCCCGTGTTGCCGCCGAAGAGCTCTTCGGCGACGCGTCGGCGTGCGCCAGGGGCATCCATGTTGTCGAGCGCGTCGATGAAGCGGTCGAGGTCGCCGCGGTACCCGCGGAGGATCTCGGCGACGGGCGCGGCGTTCTGGCCGAGGATCTGCACCCAGAGTTCGGGGTCGCTCGCCGCGACGCGCGTGACGTCGCGGAGGCCCTGACCGGCGAGGTTGACCGAGGCGTGCGGGGCGTCGATGAGGCGTCGGGCCATGAGGCTCGAGACGACCTGCGGCACGTGGGAGACGAGGGCGACGGCGGCGTCGTGCTGCTCGGGCGTGAGTTCCACGAGGGTGGCACCGAGATCGAGGATGAGGTCGTCGATCGCCGAACCGTCCTGGTAGGAGATGCCGCCGTGCGCGGCGACGACCCATGGACGGCCGACGAAGAGGTCGGCGCGGCCCGCCATGGGGCCGCCGCGCTCGCGCCCGGCCATGGGATGGGTGCCGATGTACCGCGAGAGGTCTGCACCGCGGGCCTTCAGGTCCTCGTACACGGCGAGCTTGACGCTCGCGACATCCGTGACGATCGCGTCGGGGTACGCCGCGAGTTCGGCCGCGACGACGTCGGCGGTCACGTCGGGCGGCACGCACACGACGATGAGCTGCGGCCGGTCACCGTCCACGGCGGGCCGACCGGCACCGTAGTCGACCGCGATCGCGAGGTGCGTGGGCGACGCATCGGCGAGGATCACCTCGATGCCCTTGGCACGCAGGCCGAGGCCGATGCTCGCACCGAGCAGCCCGACACCGACCACGCGAACCGGGCCGGTCAGGCGGGATTCCGTCACGACTCGTTTCCCTCCCGGCCAGCGTCCGCGGCGCGGGAGATGGTGAGCAGCTGGCCCCGCTCCACTTTAGTCAACTCGCGCATCTGACCCGACCTGAGGGTGCCGAGGTTGAGCGGGCCGAAGCTGCGGCGCACGAGATCGACGACCGGATGCCCCACTGCGTCGAGCATTCGGCGCACGATGCGGTTGCGGCCCGAGTGGAGGGTCAGCTCCACCATCGAGTGCCGGTCGTCGCCCTGCTGCTGCAGGATCCGCGCCTTGTCGGCCTTGATGGGGCCGTCTTCGAGCTCGATGCCGTTCTTCAGCTGCTGGATGACCTGCGGGGTGACCCGCCCCGTGACCTTCGCGATGTAGGTCTTCGAGACGCCGAACGACGGATGCGCGAGCACGTGGGCGAGGTCGCCGTCGTTCGTGAGCAGCAGCAGCCCGCTCGTCTCGGCGTCGAGCCGACCCACGTTGAACACGCGCTCCTCGAGGTCGTCGGTGAAGCGGGTGAGGTCGGGTCGGCCCTGCTCGTCGCGCATCGAGGAGACGACGCCGCGCGGCTTGTTGAGCATGTAGTAGCGCTTCGCGGGGTCGAGCTGCACGGCGACGCCGTCGACCGAGACGAGGTCGGTCTCGGGGTCGATGCGACGGCCGAGCTCGGTGACGATCTCGCCGTTCACCTCGACGCGTCCCTCGACGATGTACTGCTCGGAGACCCGTCGGCTCGCGACGCCCGCCGCAGCGAGCACCTTCTGCAGGCGTACGCCTTCGGGGGCGGGTTCGCCGCCCCAGCCGGTTGCGTCAGTCAAAATCGAATCCTTCCTGGCCGTCATCGAGCAACGGCGAGATGTGGGGCAGCTCGTCGAGCGAGTTGATGCCGAGGTTGGTGAGCAGCAGCTCAGTCGTGCCGTAGAGGATCGCGCCCGTCTCGGGGTCGGTGTCGACCTCGGTCACGAGACCGCGGCCGAGCAGCGTGCGGACGACCGAGTCGACGTTCACCGCCCGGATCGACGCGACCTGCGAGCGCGAGATCGGCTGCTTGTAGGCGATCACCGAGAGCGTCTCGAGCGCGGCCTGCGACAGCCGGGTCGACGACTGGGTGAGCACGAAGTCCGCGACGAGGGTGTCGTACTCGGAGCGCACGTAGAATCGCCAGCCGCCGCCGACCTCGCGGAGTTCGAACCCGCGACGGATGCTTCGCGGCTCGGGCTCCCCCGCGACATCCGTTCGCGGTTCGCCCGATGTGCCGGCGCCGTCGTAGTCGGCACGGAGGCGCACGATCGCGGCGCGCACCTCGGCGACCGGGCGTGCCACGGCCGCAGCCAGCGAGACGACGCTCTGCGGCTCGTCGGCGATGAAGAGGATCGCCTCGAGCGCACGATCGAGGTCGAGCCGAGGCTGGCCCGGCACATCGAGCGGCGTGGCGATCGACAGCTCGGGACCGTCGTCGTCGTTCTGCGCGGGTGCCGCCGACGCTTGCTCCGGGCCGTCGGCGCCTTCGGCCGTCACGACTTCGTCGTCGGCCTGGTCCATCGCCGCGACATCCGTCTCATTCGTCATAGTCAGCCCCCAGGCTCTCGAGGTTCTCGTCAGACCAGTTCTCGGCCGACCAGCGCAGTGTCAGCTCGCCGAGCGGTTCGAGCTGCTCGAATCCGATCGCCGCGTGGCGGTAGAGCTCGAGCACCGCCAGGAATCGTGCAACGACGACTCCGGACTGGCCGACACCGGCGATGAGCTGGCGGAACGTGACCGGGTCGCCGCGCCGGAGCACGGCGACGACGTGCGCCGCCTGCTCGCGGATCGAGACGAGCGGCGCGTGCAGGTGGTCGAGGCCGACGACCGGGATCTCGCGCGGCGTCAGCGCCAGCGTCGCGAGCGCGGCGAAGTCGTCGGCCGACAGGGTCCAGAGCAGCTCGGGCGCGCGCTGGCGGAACTTGTCCTCGAGCCGCACGTTGCGGGCGTGCCGCAGCGACTCCCGCTCGAGGTGCCCGGAGAACCATCTCGCCGCTTCCTTGAAGGCCCGGTACTGCAGCAGGCGTGCGAAGAGCAGGTCGCGGGCCTCGAGCAGGGCGACGTCTTCGGCGTCGACGAGTTCGCCCTGCGGAAGGAGCCCCGCGACCTTCAGATCGAGCAGGGTCGCTGCGACGACGAGGAACTCGGAGGCACGATCGAGCTCTTCCTCGGAGTCGAGGCCGCGCAGGTACGAGATGAACTCGTCGGTGACCGCCGAGAGCGAGACCTCGGTGATGTCGAGCTCGTGCTTCGTGATGAGCGAGAGCAGCAGATCGAACGGGCCCTCGAAGTTCGTCAGGGCGACCCGGAAGCCGCCCTCGTCGGGAGTCGCATCGGCCGGCTGCGGATCGACGGTCGCCGAGTCATCCGACCGCGCGTGCGCGTGATCTCCTTCGGCCGACACCGTCGCGTCGGGCGCGTGCTGTTCGGGGGCCGAAGCCGCCTCAGGCGACCGCGCCACGGAAGACCAGCTCCCTGGCGAGCTGGCGGTACGCCTTCGACGCCTGGTGCTCGGGTGCGAACTCGGTGATCGGGGTGCCGGCGACGCTCGCGTCGGGGAACTTCACGGTACGGGAGATGACCGTCTCGAGCACCTCGTCGCCGAACGCGTCGACGACGCGCTCGAGCACCTCACGGGAGTGCAGGGTGCGGGCGTCGTACATCGTCGCCAGGATGCCGTCGAGCCTGATCGCCGGGTTCAGGCGGTCGCGCACCTTGTCGATCGTCTCGATGAGCAGCGCAACGCCGCGCAGGGCGAAGTACTCGCACTCGAGCGGGATCACGACGCCGTGGCTGGCGGTGAGGGCATTGACGGTGAGCAGGCCGAGCGAGGGCTGGCAGTCGATGAGGATGACGTCGTAGTCGGCCGACACGCGGCGCAGCACGCTCGCGAGGATCTGCTCGCGGGCGACCTCCGTGACGAGGTGCACCTCGGCGGCGGAGAGGTCGATGTTCGCGGGGATCACGTCGAGGCCCTCGACGCTCGTCTTCTGGATGACATCGGCCGGGTCGAGGTTGCGCGAGAGCAGCAGGTCGTAGATGGTCGGCACGTCGTGCGTCGGCACGCCGAGCCCGGCCGAGAGCGCGCCCTGCGGGTCGAAGTCGATCGCGAGCACGCGGCGGCCGTACTCGGCGAGCGTGGCGCCGAGGTTGATCGTGGTGGTCGTCTTGCCGACGCCGCCCTTCTGGTTGCAGAGGGCGATGATGCGTGCGGGGCCGTGCGACGTGAGCGTGACGGGCTCGGGGAACTCGCGCGACGGGCGACCAGTGGGACCGAGCTCTGGCGGAGTAGCGATTCCGTCCGCTGAGTGGTTCGTCTGGTGCGTCACGTGTCGTCTTCTCTCCTGGGCCGGGCGGGTGCTTGGTCGATTCTAGCGAGCACGGGGGTGGGCCGCTGTGTACATCTCCCGGAGTGTGTCAGCCGTGACGAGCGTGTAGATCTGCGTGGTGGCGACGGAGGAGTGGCCGAGCAGCTCCTGCACGACGCGCACGTCGGCACCGCCCTCGAGCAGGTGGGTCGCGAACGAGTGCCGAAGGGTGTGCGGCGAGACGGATGTCGCGAGCCCGGCGGTCTCGGCGGCATCGCGGATCGCCTCCCAGGCGGCCTGCCGTGACATCCGCTTGCCGCGTACGCCGAGGAAGAGCGCCGGCGTCGCCGAGCCGCGTGCGGAGAGCAGCGGCCTGGCACGCACGAGGTAGGCGTCGACGGCCCGCCGGGCGTAGCTGCCGAGCGGCACGATGCGCTGCTTGCCGCCCTTGCCGAAGAGTCGCACGACCTCCTGGTCGACGAGGTCGTCGACGTTCAGCGAAACGGCCTCCGAGACTCGGGCACCGGTCGCGTACAGCAGCTCGAGCAGCGCCGTGTCGCGCAGGTCGGTGGGCTCATCGCCGACTGCGGCCGCGATGAGCGCCTCGACGTCGTCGACCGGGATCGCCTTCGGCAGCCGCATCGGGAGTTTCGGCGGCCGCAGGTCTCGTGAGACGTCGGCCGTCACGAGTCCCTCCTCGGCGAGGAAGCGGTGCAGGCCGCGAACGGCCGACAGCACCCGTGCGATGGACGACGTCGCGAGCGGCGGCACGCGATCGGCGCCGAGGAAGCGCACGAAGTCGCCGAGGTCCTGCTCGGTCGCCGCCGACGGCCCGGCGATCTCGCGAGCGTCGAGCCAGTCGGCGTAGATCGCGAGGTCGCGTCGATACGACGAGATGGTGTTCTGCGCGAGCCCCCGCTCCACGGCGAGATGCCGCAGGTAGTCGTCGACCGGGGTTCGGGTCATCGGCGCGTGGGCTCCGTGCGGCCGATGACGTGCCCGGGCCACGGGGCATCCGCCGGGCCGAGGCTCGACCAGCCTCGTGCCCGCGCCGTTGCCGCTCCGAGCACCGCGATCGCGAGCGGTGCGTTGTGGATGCGCCGCTCGAGCACCGCGTCGACGCACTCGTCGAGCGGCACCCATCGGGTCTCCATGTCGGCCTCTTCGCCCTCGCGGTCGAACGCCTCGGCGGTCGCCGACAGGCCTCGCGCCAGGTAGACCCGGATCAGCTCGTCGCTGCCGCCGGGCGAGGTCGCGAAGTCGGTGAGCACCGCCCAGTCGGATGCCTCGAGGTCGGCCTCCTCGGCGAGCTCGCGCTTCGCAGCGGCGAGCGGCGGTTCGCCGTCGATGTCGAGGAGTCCGGCCGGGATCTCCCAGTCGCGCATGCGCACGGGGTGCCGGTACTGCTTGATGAGCAGTACGCGATCGTCGTCGTCGAGGGCGAGCACGCCGACGGCACCGGTGTGGTCCATGTACTCGCGCACGATGGTCTCGCCGCCGAACTCGAAGGCGTCGCGGCGGATGTCCCACACCCGACCGTCGAAGACCCGCTCGCTCGAGACGACGGGCACCTCGACCCGTTCATCGGCGAGCGGCTCGCGCCGCCCGCCGATGCCGGTGTCGTGGGAATCAGCCATTGCTGACGTCGTCGAAGAGCAGGCTCGCCTGCTGACGTTCGAGTGCCGCGGCGACGAGTCCGCGGAACAGCGGGTGCGGGTTGTTCGGGCGGCTGCGCAGCTCGGGGTGAGCCTGCGTGCCGACGTAGAACGGGTGCACGTCGCGCGGCAGCTCGACGAACTCGACGAGGTGCCGGTCGGGCGACATGCCCGAGAACGACAGCCCGGCTTCGGCGATGCGGTCGCGGTAGGAGTTGTTCACCTCGTAGCGGTGACGGTGGCGCTCGGAGACCTCGGTCGCGCCGTAGAGCTCCGCCGCGATCGAGCCTTCCGCGAGCTTGGCCGGGTAGAGGCCGAGTCGCATGGTGCCGCCGAGGTCGCCGCCGGCGATGATCTCGACCTGCTCCTCCATCGTCGCGATGACGGGGAACTGCGTGTCGGGGTCGAACTCGCTCGATGAGGCACCGGGGAGGCCGGCGACGTTGCGCGAGTACTCGATGACCATGCACTGCAGGCCGAGGCAGAGTCCGAGCACCGGGATGCCGTTCTCACGCGCGAAGAGCAGTGCACCGAGCTTGCCCTCGATGCCGCGCACGCCGAAGCCGCCGGGCACGCAGATGCCGTCGAGGTGCGCAAGGTGCTTCTGCGCCCCCTCCGGCGTCTGGCACTCGTCGGACGGGATCCACTCGATGTTGACCTTGCTGTCGTTCGCGAACCCGCCGGCGCGCAGCGCCTCGGTGACCGAGAGGTACGCGTCGGGAAGATCGATGTACTTGCCGACGAGGCCGATCGTGACCTCGTGCTTCGGGTCGTGCACGACGTCGAGCAGGCCGCTCCAGCCCGACCAGTCGACATCGGCCGCCTTCGCGTCGAGTCCGAGGGAGTCGATGATGTACGCGTCGAGGCCCTGGTCGTGCAGCATCGTCGGGATGTCGTAGATCGACGGCACGTCGACCGCGTTCACGACGGCCTGCTCGTCGACGTCGCACATGAGCGCGATCTTGCGCTTGTTCGACTCGGTGACCGGGCGGTCGCTGCGGAGCACGAGCGCGTCGGGCTGGATGCCGATGGAGCGCAGCGCCGCGACCGAGTGCTGCGTGGGCTTCGTCTTCTGCTCGCCCGAGGCGCCCATGAAGGGCACGAGCGAGACATGCACGAAGAAGACGTTCTTGCGGCCGAGTTCGTGACGCACCTGGCGGGCGGACTCGATGAACGGCTGCGACTCGATGTCGCCGACGGTGCCGCCGATCTCGGTGATGATCACGTCGGGCTTCGGGGTCTCCGACGCCTGCAGCCGCATGCGGCGCTTGATCTCATCGGTGATGTGCGGGATGACCTGCACGGTGTCGCCGAGGTACTCGCCGCGACGTTCCTTGGCGATGACCGTCGAGTAGATCTGACCGGTCGTGACGTTCGCCGCCTGGCTCAGGTTGATGTCGAGGAACCGCTCGTAGTGACCGATGTCGAGGTCGGTCTCGGCGCCGTCGTCGGTGACGAAGACCTCACCGTGCTGGAAGGGGTTCATCGTGCCCGGATCCACGTTCAGATATGGATCGAGCTTCTGCATGACGACTCTGAGGCCCCTCGCAGTCAGGAGATTGCCGAGACTCGCCGCCGTGAGTCCCTTGCCCAACGAAGAAACGACACCACCGGTCACGAAGATGTGCTTGGTCTCGCCGTTTGTAAGATCAGGGTTCTGATTGTCTGTTCCGCGTTCATCCACCACGGGCTTATAGCCTAACTCACGTTCCTGATCATTCGACCCGACATGCCCCACGCGCTCCCCCATCTTTTCTCGGGATCGGCTCGATCCCGTTCGTTCGCGGTCGTCGACCGCGCGTCACGCCGCGCGGTCCGCGGCGATCTCCAACAGCTCCCTCGCGTGCGCGAGTCCGCTCTGCGAATCGGTCAGACCCGACAGCAGTCGCGCCATCTCGGCCTCGCGTTCGGCGCCGGCGAGCTGGCGCACGCTCGACGAGGTGACCTGCCCGTCGGTGCCCTTGACCACGCTCAGGTGGTTCGTCGCGAACGCGGCGACCTGAGCGAGATGGGTCACGACGATGACCTGCGAGCGTTCGGCGAGTCGCGCCAGCCGTCGCCCGATCTCGATCGCGGCGGCGCCGCCGACGCCCGCGTCGACCTCGTCGAAGACGAACGTGGGCACGGGGTCGCTGCCGGCGATGACGACCTCGATCGCGAGCATGACGCGGGACAGCTCACCGCCCGAGGCTCCGCGCGACACCGGGCGGGGTTCCGCGCCGGGGTGCGGTCGCAGCAGGATCGAGACGTTGTCGCGGCCGTGCGCCGTCGCGTCGGCGGTCGGTTCGATCACGACGGCGAGCTGGGCATCGGGCATCGCGAGCGCCGAGAGCTCGGCGGTCACCGCCGCCGCGAGCCGGCCAGCCGCATCGGTGCGCAGTTCGGTGAGCGAGCCGGCGAGACGGTCGACCTCGGCTTCGAGCGCGGCGACGGATGCCTCGAGACCCTCGATGCGCTCGTCGTCGCCGTCGAGCTCGACGAGCCGGAGTCCACCCGTGCGACGGAACTCGAGCACCTCCTCGAGACCGCCGCCATGGCGGCGCACGAGCCCGCCGAGGAGGGCTCGTCGCTCCTGCACGATCTCGAGTTCACGGGCGCCGTCGGCGTCGAGGCCGGCGAGGTAGCCCGACAGCTCGGCGGCGGCGTCGGCGAGCAGGAAGCCCGCGTTCGTCAGCACCTCGCCGATCGGCTGCAGCTCGGCATCGTGTTCGGCGACCCGCTCGAGGTGACGGCGGGCCCCATCGACGAGCGCGACCGCGTCGGGCACGTCGTCGACGACGTCTTCGGCGGAGATCAGCGCACGCGCCTGCGCGGCGGCGACGCGCAGCTCTTCGAGGTTCGAGAGCCGGTCGGCGCGCTCCTGCAGCTCGACGTCTTCGCCGGGCTGCGGATCGGCGGCCTCGACCTCGTCGAGTGCGGCGCGGAGCTCTTCGGCCTCGCGCATCCGCACCTCGTGGTCACCTCGGAGCCGCTCGAGCTCGGCGGCATCCGTGCGCCAGGCGTTGAACGCCGTGCGGTATTCGTCGAGCAGCGCTTGCAGTTTCGGTCCGGCGAAGCGGTCGAGTGCTTCGCGCTGCGCCACCGCCGAGCGGAGGCGCTGCTGGTCGGCCTGTCCGTGCACGACGACGAGCTCGTCGCCGAGTTCGGAGAGCACGCCGACGGGCGCGCTGCGACCGCCGACGACGGCCCGGCTGCGCCCCTCGGCCGAGACCGATCGGCCGAGCAGCAGCTCGCCGGATTCGACCTCGCCGCCCGTCTCGGCGACGCGTTCGGCGATCGCACCGTCGTCGGGCACGAGCCAGCGCCCCTCGACCCACGCCTGCTTGGCGCCGGCGCGCACCGCGCCCGCGTCGGCGCGCGCGCCGAGCAGCAGGCCGAGTGCGGTCACGACCATGGTCTTGCCCGCTCCCGTCTCACCGGTCACGGCCGTGAAGCCGGCCCCGAGCGGCAGCGTCGCCTCGGCGATGACGCCGAGATCGCGGATGCCGAGTTCCTCAATCACTGCAGCCCTCGTTCACTCTCTGCCCTCATTCACGCCCGACCGGTCCCCTCCACCCGGTGACGGGGAGCTGGAACTTGTTCACGAGTCGATCGGTGAACGGCGCCTCGTGCAGGCGGGCGAGCCGCACCGGAACCGGCGACCGGCGCACGATCACGCGGGCGCCGGGCGGCAGGTCGAAGGTGCGCCGACCGTCGCACCAGATGACCGCGGATGCCTCGGTGCGCTGCAGGATCTCGACGGCGAGCGACGACTCGGGGCCGACCACGAGCGGCCGCGCGAAGAGCGCGTGGGCGCTGATCGGCACGAGCAGGAGCGCTTCGAGGCTCGGCCACACGACCGGGCCGCCGGCCGAGAACGAGTACGCCGTCGAGCCCGTGGGCGTCGACATCACGACACCGTCGCAGCCGAAGGAGGAGAGCGGGCGGCGGTCGACCTCGATGACGACCTCGAGCATGCGTTCGCGCTCGGCCTTCTCGACCGTCACCTCGTTGAGCGCCCAGCTCTCGTAGACGACCTCGGTGCCGACCTTCGCGCGCACCGACAACGTCATGCGCTCTTCGACGGTGTAGTCGCGAGCGAGCGCACGGCCCACGGTGTAGCCCAGGTCGTCGCGCTCGCTCTCCGCGAGGAAGCCGACATGGCCGAGGTTCACGCCGAGCAGCGGCACCGGATGGTCGCGCATGATCTCGGCGGCCCGGAGGATCGTGCCGTCGCCGCCGAGCACGATGACGAGCTCGATGGCCGCCGGGTCGGTCTCTTCGTAGCGTTCGACCGCGCCGTTGATCTCGGGCACGAAATCGTGCACGTCGTCCCAGTGCTCCGCCGCGATGACCGGCACGGCCCCGGCGGCGAGCAATTGCGCGCAGACCTCGCTCGTGGCTTCGAGGGCGGCTGTGCGGCCGGTGTGGGAGACCACCAGGAAGCGCCGTGCGTCACTCACGCGTTCGCCCTCCCCGTCAGTTCGTCGACCCGACCAGTCCATTCTGTCGGATTCACCCCGCGCACCGCGCTCAGATGCACGAGGTATTCGAGGTTTCCGTGCCCGCCCGCGATTGGGGAGGACAGGAGGCCGGCGGTGCCGAGCCCCGCATCGAACGCCGCCCAGAGCACGTTCGAGACGGCCTCGGAACGCAGGCCGGCGTCGCGCACCACTCCCTCGCGAACTCCCCCACGGCCCACCTCGAACTGCGGCTTGATGAGGAGCACGAAGTCCGCGTCATCCGTCGCCGACGCGCGAAGCGCCGGCAGCACCACGGTGAGCGAGATGAACGAGAGGTCGGCCACCACGAGTGAGGGCCGCTCGTCGACGCCGGTGAGTTCGGCGAGGCGCGCGGCGTCGAGATGACGCACGTTGCAGCCCTCGACGAGTACGAGGCGGGGCTCGTCGGCGAGTTCGGCGGCGAGCTGATCGTGGCCGACGTCGACCGCGAGCACCTGCCGGGCGCCGCGCTCGAGCAGCACCTGGCTGAACCCGCCGGTCGAAGCGCCCGCGTCGAGCGCGATGCGGCCGGCGACCTCGACGCCGAAGCCGTCGAGGCCGGCGATGAGTTTGTGGGCGGCGCGGCTCACATAGTGATCGGATGCCGCGACCTCGAGCACCGCATCGTCACCGACCTTCGCTGCGGCCTTGACCACGGGTCGACCGTCGACCGTCACCACGCCTGCGGCGATCAGCGTGGCGGCGTGCGTGCGGGAGCGGGCGAGTCCGCGGGCCGCGAGGGCCGCGTCGAGGCGTTGTTCGGCCATGCGTCAGGTACGCAGCGACGGGTCGGACTGCTCGAGCTGCGTGCGGAGCTCATCGGCGAGGGCCTGGTAGCCCTCTGCACGTTCGGCGAGCGGTCGCGCCTCGACCTCGGCGAGCACGGCCGACACCGACAAGGACGCCGCATCGGACGCGGGCGGGTTCGTCTCGGCCGCTTCTGATCGATCGGGTTCAGTGCTCACGGGTCAACGCTACCCCGAGCCGCTGACACGCGGCCGACGACGGACCGGTCGGCTGGAGAGTCGCGCCTCAGCTGTAGAGTCGCGCCGGAACGTCGAGCACGTGGATGCCCATGCCCGAGTCCCAGATCGCCGCGCACGCCGCACGGAGCAGGTCCAGCTCGTCGCCGCCGTCGGCGACGATCTCGACCCGATTGCCCGAGATCCGCACGCGAGCCGCGCCCACTCGCGTGACGCCGCGGATCTGCTCCGTCACGGGGTATGGCGCGTGGAGCCCATCGAGGTCGGCGAGGATGAAGTCGGGACGGCTGGTCGCCGGGGCGGCGAGCACCTGCTTCGCGCGGTCGATGCCGGTCAGCACGAGGGCGCTCAGCATGCCGGCGCGCCGGGCGCCGAGGATGTCGGTGTCGAGCCGGTCGCCGACCATGAGCGGGCGCTCGGCCGCGAAGCGGCGCCTCGCCTCGTCGAAGATCGGCGTCTCGGGCTTGCCGGCCACGAGCGGGAACCGCCCGACGGCGGTGTGCACCGCGGAGACGAGCGTGCCGTTGCCGGGCGCGATGCCACGGGCGACCGGGATCGTCCAGTCCATGTTCGTGGCGATCCACGGGATGCCGGGGGTCGCGGCATCCGGTCCGCCGTTGGCGTTCAGTGCGAACGAGGCCTCTGCGAGCTCCCGCCAGCCGATGTCGGGCGTGAATCCCTGCACGACGGCATCAGGTGCGTCATCGGCCGACCGGGTGATGCGGTAGCCGCGCTTCTCGAGCTCGGCCGTGATGCCCTCACCGCCGACGACGAAGACCAGTGCGCCCGGTTCGACGTGCTCGGCGAGCATGGCCATGGCCGCCTGCGGCGACGTCACGACGTCGTTCGGCACGACGTCGAGTCCGAGCTCGGCCAGGTGACCGGCGACGGATGCATCGCTGCGCGACGCGTTGTTCGTGATGTAGCCGATGGCCCGATCCTGCTTCGCGAGGTTCAGGCTCTCGACCGCCCGCGGAATCGCATGGGCGCCGGCGTAGACGACGCCATCGAGGTCGGCGAGCACCGCGTCGACGCCCTCGAGCGGCGTCGACGACTCAGTCTTCGTGCGGAACAGGCCCACCGGGCGTGCCCTCGTTCTCTTCGGCCTCGAGTGCTGCGCCTTCGGCGAGCACCGCCTTCACATCGTCCTCGAGCACGTCGCCCGGGTCGACGTCGAAGGCGTCGTCCGACTCGGTCTCGGTGGCGTCGTCGGAGCGGTCCTGAGCCGCGGCATCCGCTGCTTCAGGCTCGACGGATGCTTCGGCCGCGACGGTCTCGACGACCGCGTCGGGGGCTTCGGCCTCGACGACCTCGACGTCGATCTCCTCGAGCTCGACCTCGAAGATCTCGATCGACTCGGCTTCCGCCGGGCCGGCCAGTGCTGCCTCGGCGCGGTCGGCGCGGGCGCGCCATTTCGCGGCCTCGGCCGCGCGACCGAGTTCCTCGAGCACCTCGGCGTACGCCGAGAAGAGTGCCGGGCTGTACGAGAACGCACGGTCAGGGTCGAGCTGCGGGATCTCGAGCTCGGCGAGGGCGATCTCGGGCTGGCCGAGGTCGAGACGGGCGCCCGACATCGCGATCGCCAGGCCGACCTGCACCGCGGCCGGAAGCGTCGTGCGGTCGACCGCGCGGCCGACCTCGAGGGCACGGTCGGGCCGGCCGACGCCGCGCTCGCTGTCAACCAGGAGCGGCAGCTGGTCGTTGCTGCCCGAGATGCGACGGTAGGTGCGCAGCTCGCGGAGCGCCAGGGCGAAGTCGCCGGTCGCGTACGCCGTGATGGCCAGTGTCTCGCGCACGACCGCGATGCGGCCGGCGCGTCGGGCGGCGGACATCGCGTGCTGGTGGGCGAGCTCGGGGTCGTCGTCGAGCAGTTCGGATGCCGCGACGAGGTGCCGCGCGACCCAGTCGGCGTTCTCCTTGCTCAGCGTCTTCAGCTCGGCGCGAGCGCCCTTGTCGAGGTCGCGCGCTTCGATCGACTCGTCGATGTACGGGTCGTCGTGGCGCGGGCGCACCTGCAGCTCTGCCGCGCCGAAGTTCTCGCGGGGAGCGGCGTCGCGCTGGTCGTCGCGCCCACCGGGGCGTCCGCCGCGCGGTCCATCGCCAGAGGGCTTGCGCGCGTCACGGTCACCGTACGGCTTCCGGGCGTCGCGATCGCCGTAGGGCTTCTTCGCGTCGCGATCGCCATAGGGACGCTTCGCGTCACGGTCACCGTACGGCTTCTTCGCGTCACGGTCACCATAGGGACGCTTCGCGTCACGGTCACCATAGGGCTTGCGTGCATCACGGTCACCATACGGCTTCTTCGCGTCACGATCGCCATAGGGACGCTTCGCGTCACGGTCACCATACGGCTTCCGTGCGTCGCGGTCACCGTAGGGCTTCCGGGCGTCACGGTCACCATACGGCTTCTTCGCGTCACGGTCGCCATAGGGCTTCCGGGCGTCACGGTCACCATACGGCTTCTTCGCGTCACGGTCGCCATAGGGCTTSCGTGCGTCACGGTCACCATACGGCTTCTTCGCGTCACGGTCACCATACGGCTTCTTCGCGTCACGGTCACCGTACGGCTTCTTCGCGTCACGGTCACCGTACGGCTTCTTCGCGTCACGGTCGCCATAGGGACGCTTCGCGTCACGGTCCCCGTACGGCTTCCGGGCGTCGCGATCGCCATACGGCTTCTTCGCGTCACGGTCACCGTACGGACGCTTCGAAGCTGATCCATCTCGAGCACCGGAGCCTGAGCGAGCGCCGGCCGGACGACCGCCACCGCGAGCGGCGTCGTTGCCGCCCGGGTTGCGCTGATCACGCCGATCAGGTCGTCCCTGGTCTGCCGAGTCCTGCCTGGAGTCACTCACGATAGTCCCGTCGTATGTGGAGTCCTCATGGAACTCAACCGTAATAGGGGCACGTGTGAAGTACCCCGTTAACGAAGAATGGCCACCCGTCTTCGGGTGGCCACTCTCCTCAATGATTGTCCGGCGGTGTCCTACTCTCCCACAGGGTCTCCCCTGCAGTACCATCGGCGCTGCGAGTCTTAGCTTCCGGGTTCGGAATGTGTCCGGGCGTTTCCCTCGCGCTATGGCCGCCGAAACTCTTGCCACACCTCGCCCGCCAACACGCCTTGGGCGGCTCTCTTCGAAATTATGTCCGGCGGTGTCCTACTCTCCCACAGGGTCTCCCCTGCAGTACCATCGGCGCTGCGAGTCTTAGCTTCCGGGTTCGGAATGTGTCCGGGCGTTTCCCTCGCGCTATGGCCGCCGAAACTCTTGCCACACCTCGCCCGCCAACACGYGGGTTGGGGTGGGTGTGTGGTCTCGGTGACCGCACCACGAACACCCGAAACGGGGTGTGTGGTGCGGGTTCAACTGTGTTGAATTGTGTTGGGTTTCCGTCTGAAGGGAACCACAGAGTGGACGCGAGCGTATCTTTGGCCACTCACACGGCCTTTTCATGAACATKTTCAAACGTGTGTGAGTGTAGTGATTATCAAGTTATCGGCTTATTAGTACCGGTCAGCTCCGACAGTCGTTAGTCCTGTCTTCCACATCCGGCCTATCAACCCAGTCGTCTGGCTGGGAGCCTCTCCCCCGAAGGGATGGAAATCTCATCTCGAGGCCGGCTTCCCGCTTAGATGCTTTCAGCGGTTATCCATTCCGAACGTAGCTAACCAGCGGTGCTCCTGGCGGAACAACTGGCACACCAGAGGTTCGTCCAACCCGGTCCTCTCGTACTAGGGTCAGATCCTCTCAAATTTCCTACGCGCGCAGCGGATAGGGACCGAACTGTCTCACGACGTTCTAAACCCAGCTCGCGTACCGCTTTAATGGGCGAACAGCCCAACCCTTGGGACCTACTCCAGCCCCAGGATGCGACGAGCCGACATCGAGGTGCCAAACCATGCCGTCGATATGGACTCTTGGGCAAGATCAGCCTGTTATCCCCGAGGTACCTTTTATCCGTTGAGCGACAGCGCTTCCACAAGCCACTGCCGGATCACTAGTCCCGACTTTCGTCCCTGCTCGACCTGTCAGTCTCACAGTCAAGCTCCCTTGTGCACTTACACTCGCCACCTGATTGCCAACCAGGTTGAGGGAACCTTTGGGCGCCTCCGTTACTTTTTGGGAGGCAACCGCCCCAGTTAAACTACCCACCAGGCACTGTCCCTGAACCGGATCACGGTTCGAAGTTAGATATCCAGAGTGACCAGAGTGGTATTTCAACAATGACTCCACCGACACTAGCGTGCCAGCTTCACAGTCTCCCACCTATCCTACACAAGCCACACCGAACACCAATACCAAGCTGTAGTAAAGGTCACGGGGTCTTTCCGTCCTGCTGCGCGTAACGAGCATCTTTACTCGTAATGCAATTTCGCCGAGTTCGCGGTTGAGACAGCTGGGAAGTCGTTACGCCATTCGTGCAGGTCGGAACTTACCCGACAAGGAATTTCGCTACCTTAGGATGGTTATAGTTACCACCGCCGTTTACTGGGGCTTAAATTCTCAGCTTCGCCTTGCGGCTAACCGGTCCTCTTAACCTTCCAGCACCGGGCAGGCGTCAGTCCGTATACATCGTCTTGCGACTTAGCACGGACCTGTGTTTTTAGTAAACAGTCGCTTCCCACTGGTCTCTGCGGCCCTGCAGCGCTTCCCGGAGCAAGTCCGTTCACGCCTTAGGCCCCCCTTCTCCCGAAGTTACGGGGGCATTTTGCCGAGTTCCTTAACCACGATTCTCTCGATCTCCTTGGTATTCTCTACCTGACCACCTGAGTCGGTTTGGGGTACGGGCGGCTGGAACCTCGCGTCGATGCTTTTCTTGGCAGCATAGGATCACCCACTTTTTATCCGCATCGCGTCTCAGCCGAATGAGCGACGGATTTGCCTATCGCTCGGCCTACACGCTTGCCCCGGGTCAACCATCGCCCGGGTTGGGCTACCTTCCTGCGTCACACCTGTTAATACGCTCACTCCACCAGATGGGGTCGCATGCCGCCTCACGATCGTCCCCGAAGGGATCCACGCGTCTTGGGATGCTTAGCACTCCTGATTTCATGTGGGCGGTTCTTCGCCGGTACGGGAATATCAACCCGTTGTCCATCGACTACGCCTGTCGGCCTCGCCTTAGGTCCCGACTTACCCAGGGCAGATTAGCTTGACCCTGGAACCCTTGGTCTTCCGGAGGACGGGTTTCTCACCCGTCTTTCGCTACTCATGCCTGCATTCTCACTCGTGTGGCCTCCACGGCTGGTTCACACCGCCGCTTCACTGCCCACACGACGCTCTCCTACCCATCAACACGGCTGGACCACGAAGGCCTACCATTAATGTCAATGCCACAACTTCGGTGGCGTGCTTGAGCCCCGTTACATTGTCGGCGCGGAATCACTTGACCAGTGAGCTATTACGCACTCTTTCAAGGGTGGCTGCTTCTAAGCCAACCTCCTGGTTGTCTGTGCAACTCCACATCCTTTCCCACTTAGCACGCGCTTAGGGACCTTAGTTGGTGGTCTGGGTTGTTTCCCTCTCGACGATGAAGCTTATCCCCCACCGTCTCACTGCTGCGCTCTCACTTACCGGCATTCGGAGTTTGGCTGACGTCAGTAACCTTTTGGGGCCCATCGGCCATCCAGTAGCTCTACCTCCGGCAAGAAACACGCAACGCTGCACCTAAATGCATTTCGGAGAGAACCAGCTATCACGAAGTTTGATTGGCCTTTCACCCCTATCCACAGCTCATCCCCTCCATTTTCAACTGAAGTGGGTTCGGTCCTCCACGACGTCTTACCGTCGCTTCAACCTGGCCATGGATAGATCACTTCGCTTCGGGTCTAGGACCTGCGACTGAATCGCCCTATTCAGACTCGCTTTCGCTACGGCTGCCCCTCACGGGTTAACCTCGCCACAGATCACTAACTCGCAGGCTCATTCTTCAAAAGGCACGCTGTCACCCCTACAAGGAGGCTCCAACGGTTTGTAAGCAAACGGTTTCAGGTACTATTTCACTCCCCTCCCGGGGTACTTTTCACCTTTCCCTCACGGTACTTGTCCGCTATCGGTCATCTGGGAGTATTTAGGCTTATCAGGTGGTCCTGACAGATTCACGCGGGATTTCTCGGGCCCCGCGCTACTTGGGATACCTCTCCGGGCCGCCAGGCATTTCGACTACGGGACTCACACCCACTCCGGTCCGGCTTTCAATCCGGTTCGTCTATACCTGACGCGTCACCGTGACTGCACGGCAGTACAGTCCGAAAGGTCCCACAACCCCGACCATGCAACCCCTGCCGGGTATCACACATGGCTCGGTTTAGCCTCTTCCGCGTTCGCTCGCCACTACTAACGGAATCACGGTTGTTTTCTCTTCCTGTGGGTACTGAGATGTTTCACTTCCCCACGTTCCCTCTACCCGCCCTATATATTCAGGCGGGAGTCACCAGGTCACCCAAAGGGCCTGGCGGGGTTTCCCCATTCGGAAATCCTCGGATCACAGCTCGTTTATCAGCTCCCCGAGGCTTATCGCAGATTACGACGTCCTTCTTCGGCTCCAGATGCCAAGGCATCCACCGTTTGCTCTTAAAAACTTGAAATCACATGAGATCGAATCGTGTGACACCACCCCGAAGAGCAATGCCACGAAATTGACCAGTGAATACGCCAAACAACACCCCCGAAAGGATGCCCCTGGCGACTCACCTATTGTGAAACAGGACCGAAGTCCCGTTTCTAAGATGCTCGCGTCCACTATGTAGTTCTCAACAGACGGCCAGAACCCCCACACCCACCGAATCACAACATCATCGGCTTCGTGAAGGCCTGTAAGAAACCATCACCCCCGCCACCCCCGAAGGAGCGCAGGAAGTTGTCCGGTCCCTCAGGACCCAACAGCGTGCACGTGCCCGACCGGCCGGCCCCCACCGTTCCAACCACTCCCGAAGAAGCGGCGTACTAGGTCTGAACCATTCAGACGAGCACCTATGTCAATGTTCCACCCATGAGCTGCCAGCAGACACGTTCGGTCTGATCTGGCATGCCTGGACCACCGAAGTGGCCAGTGCTCCTTAGAAAGGAGGTGATCCAGCCGCACCTTCCGGTACGGCTACCTTGTTACGACTTAGTCCTAATCACCGATCCCACCTTCGACGGCTCCCTCCACAAGGGTTAGGCCACCGGCTTCGGGTGTTACCGACTTTCATGACTTGACGGGCGGTGTGTACAAGGCCCGGGAACGTATTCACCGCAGCGTTGCTGATCTGCGATTACTAGCGACTCCGACTTCATGAGGTCGAGTTGCAGACCTCAATCCGAACTGAGACCGGCTTTTTGGGATTCGCTCCGCCTTACGACATCGCAGCCCTTTGTACCGGCCATTGTAGCATGCGTGAAGCCCAAGACATAAGGGGCATGATGATTTGACGTCATCCCCACCTTCCTCCGAGTTGACCCCGGCAGTCTCATATGAGTTCCCACCATTACGTGCTGGCAACATACGACGAGGGTTGCGCTCGTTGCGGGACTTAACCCAACATCTCACGACACGAGCTGACGACAACCATGCACCACCTGTAACCGAGTGTCCAAAGAGTTCCACATTTCTGCGGCGTTCTCGGTTATGTCAAGCCTTGGTAAGGTTCTTCGCGTTGCATCGAATTAATCCGCATGCTCCGCCGCTTGTGCGGGCCCCCGTCAATTCCTTTGAGTTTTAGCCTTGCGGCCGTACTCCCCAGGCGGGGCGCTTAATGCGTTAGCTACGACACGGAAACCGTGGAAAGGTCCCCACATCTAGCGCCCAACGTTTACGGCGTGGACTACCAGGGTATCTAATCCTGTTCGCTCCCCACGCTTTCGCTCCTCAGCGTCAGTTACGGCCCAGAGAACTGCCTTCGCCATCGGTGTTCCTCCTGATATCTGCGCATTCCACCGCTACACCAGGAATTCCATTCTCCCCTACCGCACTCCAGTCTGCCCGTACCCACTGCAGGCCCGAGGTTGAGCCTCGGGATTTCACAGCAGACGTGACAAACCGCCTACGAGCTCTTTACGCCCAATAATTCCGGACAACGCTCGCACCCTACGTATTACCGCGGCTGCTGGCACGTAGTTAGCCGGTGCTTTTTCTGCAGGTACCGTCAAGCCGAAGCCCTTCTTCCCTACTAAAAGAGGTTTACAACCCGAAGGCCGTCATCCCTCACGCGGCGTTGCTGCATCAGGCTTTCGCCCATTGTGCAATATTCCCCACTGCTGCCTCCCGTAGGAGTCTGGGCCGTGTCTCAGTCCCAGTGTGGCCGGTCACCCTCTCAGGCCGGCTACCCGTCGACGCCTTGGTGAGCCATTACCTCACCAACAAGCTGATAGGCCGCGAGTCCATCCCAGACCGAAAAAACTTTCCACCCAAAACCATGCGGTTCCAGGTCCTATCCGGTATTAGCTCCGATTTCTCGGGGTTATCCCAGAGTCCAGGGCAGGTTACTCACGTGTTACTCACCCGTTCGCCACTAATCCCCCAGAGCAAGCTCCAAGTTCATCGTTCGACTTGCATGTGTTAAGCACGCCGCCAGCGTTCGTCCTGAGCCAGGATCAAACTCTCCAAAAAAAATGGTTCCAACACTCCGAAGAGCATTGAGAGTTTCAATCTCTGACTGAAAGAACAATCAAACTGACTGTCCATCAATCCAAAGGAATCCTCCCCCCACCAAACGGTGAGGTCGGGGTTCAATAATTTGGCATTGAACATAGTGCACGCTGTTGAGTTCTCAAGGAACGGACGCACCCGACACACAACCCTCAACGGATCGAGCAGCCGGAGCAWTTTCGTTCTCATCCGGCCATCCAAA